>NZ_BAAGSQ010000026.1:0-279591 GCF_054782355.1 Paraburkholderia jirisanensis
CATCGACAACACCGCGCTCGCCGATCTGATGGCGGAGGCTGGCCTCACGCATGGCGGGTTCTACAAGCACTTCGAGTCGAAGGAACAGGTGGCGATCGAGGCGTTGCAACTGGCGCTAGACGACATGCGCGAATCGCTGGCAAAGAAAATGGAGCACGCGCCGGGCAATCAAAGCTTCACTGCGGCGTTTGCCGACTACCTGTCGCCCGAACACCGCGACGACCAGAGCGGCGGCTGCTTTTTTGTTGCACTGGCAAGTGAACTGGCGCGCGGCAGCGATCAGATGCGCGACAAGGCGACGGCCGGCATGGTCAGTCTTATCGACCTGATCGCCAGCCACCTCACCGAACTGCCGCCTGCCGCGGCCAAAAAGAAAGCGCTCGTCATCGTGTCGACGATGATTGGCGCGTTGACCGTGGCGCGCATGGTCAACGACGAGAAGTTGTCAGCCTCGATCCTGCGCGAGGCTCGAAAGGCGCTGCTGCAATAGGCCGCCTTGCGCGGGCGCCGCGGACACTGCCGGTGCTTGTTGCGCCGGTGCCTGTTGCGCGATACCCGTCGACCAGCCACCGCCCAACGCACGGAATGCCGCGACCGCAGCGCGCGCCGCATCTGCGCGCGTGGCATCGAGATCGTCGCGTGCAACCAGCAGTTGCCGGTCCGCATCCAGCACGTCTGTGAGCGTGATCGAGCCAGCCCGGTAGGCCCGCTCGGACAGGTCGCGAGCGCGCTGCAACGATGCCACTTCGCCATCCAGTTCCACGCGGCGCGCCTGCGTTTCGGTCAGCGACACGAACGCGTTTTCGACGTCTTCGGCTGCCTTCAGCACGGTTTGCCGATACACGGCCAGCGCTTCCGCATTTGCGCCACGCGCGGACTGCACTTCGGCGTCCACCTTGCCGAAGTCGAACAGACGCCAGCGCAATCCGCCGGTAATCGCCGGCTGGAACGCACGTGCAGTGAACAGATCGTTGGTGTTCAAACTGTCGAAGCCCAGCAACCCCGATAGCGACAGCTTCGGATAGTAGTCGGACAGCGCCGCGCCGATCCGCTCGTTCGACGCCGCGAGACGGCGTTCGGCGGCGATCACGTCAGGGCGCCGGCGTAACACGTCGGTCGGGCTCGCTTGCGCGGTGATCGGCGGTATCGCCGGAATGGCGCCCGCTTGCCCGTTTGCCTGTCCGTTTGCTGGCGTGAGCTCGCTTGCGTAAGTGCCTGGCTGCGCCCCCATCAGCACGTCGAGCCGGTTCAACTGCGCGGACAGATTGGCACGCAGCGTCGGCACCACGGTCCTCGCTTGCCTCAGCAACGCCTCGGCCTGCGCGATCTCCCGTTCATCGGCCGCGCCCGCATGGCGACGCGCACGCACGAGTTCGAGCAGCTTCGCGTCGGTTTCGATCTGATCCTGCGCGACCGCAAGACGCGCCTGGAAGCCGCGCACCTGTAGATACGCATCGGCTGCATCCGCGGCCACCGTCACCCGCGTGCCCAGTTGATCGGCCTGCGCGGCCTGCAACTCGCCCGCCGCCGCGGCCGCATTGCGCCGCAAGCCGCCCGCCAGATCGATTTCCCAGCTCGCCGCAGCACCTACCGTGTATTCGCGCTGGTCGCGGCTATAACCGGGGAAAGTCCGCGCAAGCGAACCCACCGGACTCGTCAAGCTTTGATGCTCGGCGGTGGCCGACGCATCGAGATCGAGCGTCGGTAACAGCTGCGCACCGGCCGACTGCGCCACTGCGCGCGCCTGCTGCACGCGTGCAAACGCAGCGGCCAGATCGAGGTTTTGCGCCAGCGCACGATTGACAATCGTGACCAACATCGGATCGTCGAAGCCCGTCCACCATGTATCGAGCGGCGGCGCCGTGCGCTGCGCACCATCGCTTGCTGCGCTGGGCGTGTGCTGGAACGGCTGAAGTTGCGTGGCGGGCGGCACGTAGTCGGGTCCGACTGCGCAGCCGGCCAACAGCGACACCAGCGACGCGAGCGACAATCCCATCCACTGCGCGAGCCTGTTTGCGCGCGGCAACGCGCGCGTCTCCATGAGCTTGATCATTCAGCACGCTCCTTGCGGCCGAACCGGCGAATAAACACATAAAACGCCGGCGTAAACAACAGGCCGAAGCCGGTCACACCCAACATGCCGAACAGCACCGCGGTGCCAAGCGACTGCCGCATTTCCGCGCCCGCGCCGGTCGCGACTGCGAGCGGGGCAACACCCAGAATGAACGCGAACGACGTCATCAGAATCGGCCGCAGACGCGTACGTGCCGCATGCACGGCTGCAGACACGGCCGACGACCCCTCGTTCTCCTTCTGCCGCGCGAATTCGACGATCAGAATGGCGTTCTTCGCCGCCAGCCCCACCAGCACCACAAAGCCGATCTGCGCGAGGATATCGATCGGCATGCCGCGCAGCGAGAGGCCGGTGACCGACGCGAGAATACACATCGGCACGATCAGCACGATCGCGAGCGGCAGCTTCCAGCTTTCGTATTGCGCGACCAGCACGAGGAACACGAACAATGCCGCTGCGCCAAACACCACCAGTGTCGGCGTGCCGCGTTGCTGCTGCTGATACGCGAGCTCGGTCCATTCGAAGCTGATGCCTTGCGGCAGCACCTGATGCGCGAGCACCTCCATCTGGTGCAACGCGGTACCCGTCGCCACGCCAGGCGCCGCAACACCTTGCACTTCGGCCGCCGGGTACAGGTTGTAGCGCGGCACGCGGTACGGAATCGTGCGGTCCCGCAGTTGTGCGACCGTGCCGATCGGCACCATCTCGCCAGCCTGATTGCGCGCCTTCAGCCGCGTGATGTCATTAGCCGTGCGGCGGAAGCTGCCGTCGGCCTGCACGATCACTTCATAGGTACGGCCCAGATAGTTGAAGTCGTTCACATACTGCGAGCCCAGATACACCTGTAGCGTCGCGAACACGTCGGTGGGCGTGAGGCCCACTTTCTGCGCCTTCACGCGGTCGATATCGGCGAACACCGAAGGCGAGCCTGCATTGAACAGCGTAAATGCACCCGCGAAATGCGGATCTTTGTTGGCCGCCGCGACCAGCGCTTTGGCTGCATTGACCAGCGCTTCGGAACCCAGGCCGCCGCGGTCCTCCAGCATCATCTTGAAGCCGCCCGCACTGCCGATGCCCTGCACCGGCGGCGGCGGGATCGTCAGCACGTACGCGTCCTTGATCACCGACAGGCGCTTGCGCAGATCGGCCAGCACCGTATTGGCCGTCACGCCGGGCAGCTCGTGGTTATACAGCGACGGCAAGCCCGAAAACACCGTACCCGCATTGGACGCGACCGTCAGCGTGGTCGCGTCGAGCCCGACAAACGGCGCAACGTGTTCGATACCCTTGGTGTGCAGAACGATGTCGGCGGCCTGACGCACCACTTTTTCCGTGCGTTCTAGCGACGCGCCCGGCGGCAGCTGGATCACGGTAATCAGATAGCCCTGATCCTGTTCCGGAATAAAGCCCGTCGGCGTGCGCGAAAACTGGAACCCCGTCAGACCGATCAGCGCGACGTAGATAACCAGCATGATGGTCAACCCACCCACCAGCCGGCGGGTGAGATTGCCGTAGCCGAACGACAGCTTTTCGAAACCGCGGTTGAAGCTGTCGAAGCTCGCGTGAAGCATGCGCGACGCCCAGCCTCGATGAGTCTCGTCATGCGCTTCATGCGGCTTGAACAGCACCGCGCACAGCGCCGGGCTCAGCGTCAGCGAAACGAAACACGAGATCACGGTCGACGCAGCGATGGTCACCGCGAACTGCCTGAAAAACAGCCCTGAAATACCGCTCAGGAACGCCGACGGCACGAACACCGCGCACAACGTCAGCGCGATCGACAACAGCGCGCCGCCCACTTCGTCCATCGTGTAGTGCGCGGCTTCGACCGGCGACATACCCGCGCGCATATTGCGTTCGACGTTTTCGACCACGACGATCGCATCGTCGACGACAATCCCCACCGCCAGCACCAGCCCGAATAGCGAAAGATTGTTCAGCGATATGCCGAACATCGCGAGCACGATAAACGAGCCCAGCAGCGACACCGGAATCGCGACCACCGGAATAATCGTCGCGCGCCAGTTCTGCAGGAACACGAACACCACGCCGACCACCAGCAGGATCGCGATGAAAATCGTCAGCACCACCTCATGGACCGACTTGCCGATAAAGATGGTCGGATCGTAGATGATCTCGTAGTCGAGGCCAGCGGGGAAATCCTTCTGCAGCGCCCGCATGGATTCGTGCACTTCCTTCTCGACGGCCAGCGAGTTGGCACCCGGCTCCGCATAGATCAGCAGACAAGAGGCGTCCTTGAGATCCTTGAATGCCGTCGAGCCGTAATCGGCGGCCCCGACTTCGACGCGGCCGACGTCGCGCACGCGCGTCACGCGCCCTTGCCCATCCGACTTCACGACGATGTCGGCGAACTGATCAGGCGTGCTGAGCCGGCCAAGCGCCTCGACGTTGATCTGATACGCGGCATTGGTTGCGACAGGCGGCTGATTCAACACACCCGCCGATACCTGCAGATTCTGCGCACGCAATGCGTTCAGCACTTCGCTCGCGGTCAGATTGTTCGCGGCCACCTTGTCCGGATCGATCCAGATACGCATCGCGTACTCGCGCGCGCCTTGGAACTGCACGTCGCCAACGCCCTGCAAGCGCGCCAGCGTGTCTTTCACGTGCAGCGTTGCATAGTTCGACAGATAGAGCGTGTCGCGCGTGTTGTCCGGCGAGTACAAGTGCACCGCCAGCAAGATGCTCGGCGTCGACTTGCGCACTTGCACACCTAAGCGCTGCACGTCTTCAGGCAGCCGCGGCAACGCATCCTGCACGCGATTTTGCGTGAGCATCTGCGCGACGTTCAGATCGGTGCCGATGCGAAACGTCACAGTCACAGTAAGACGTCCGTCGCCGGTCGACTGGCTGCTCATGTACAACATATTCTCGACGCCGTTGATCTGCTGCTCGAGCGGCGTCGCCACGGTGCGTGCAATCGTCTCCGCCGATGCACCAGGATAGGACGTGGTGATCTGCACCGTCGGCGGCACGATCTCGGGATACTGCGCGACCGGCAGCACGAACATCGCACCGAGGCCGATCAAGGTCAAAAACGCACTGACGACCGTCGCGAACCGCGGCCGGTCGATAAAGAAATGGGCAATCCGCATGGCTTGGGTATCCGCTAGTTCTGTTCCGCCTGGTAGCGAATCGCACCATCGCGCGTCGCCACCTTCGCGCCCGGTGCGGCATACGGCAAGCCGTCGACGATCACGCGGTCGCTGCCGGACAGGCCGGAACTGATCACGCGCAGGCCGCCGCGCAGGTCGCCGGTCTCGACACGCTTGGGCACCACCGTGCCGTCGGCCGCGACCGTCAACACGAGGTGCTCGGACTGGTCGGGCAACACCGCTGCGTCGGGTACCAGCAAGGTTGCGGCGGGACGCGCAACGGCCAGCCGCACGCGTGAGAATTCGCCGGGCGTCAACAGCAGGTCGGCATTGCGCACCGTCGCGCGAGCGTGGATCGTGCCGCTCGAACGGTCGATCGCGTTGTCGATGAAATCGAGCGTGCCGTTGCGGGTGTAGTCGGTGGTGTTGCCCGACGCGAGTTCGACGCGATTCGCGAGTGCGCTGCGCGCATCGCCGCGGAAGTGCTGGAACGTTTGATAGTCCGCTTCGCTCATGTCGAAATCCAGATAGATCGGATCGAGCGAGACGAGCGTGGCCAGCAGTGTGGTCGGGCTCGTGGCCGCGCGGCTACCTGCCACCAGATTGCCGATCGACACAAGATGCCGGCCGATGCGACCGGTAAACGGCGCACTGATGCGGCAATGATCGAGGTCGAAACGGGCGTCGCGAATCTGCGCCTGCGCGTCGTCGAGCGCCGCTTGCGCGGTGTGCAGTTCGGAGGTGCGCTGCTCGACGGTTTCCCTGGTGCCTGCGTCGTTGCGTTCAAGCTCCTCGGCCCGCGCCAGTTCCTGTTTCGCCAGCACCAGACGCGCAGCTGAGGTCTGCTGCTGCGCCTGCGCCTGTGCAAGCCGGATCTCGTACGGCACCGGGTCGATCGTGAACAGCAGATCGCCCTTGTGCACGATGTCGCCATCCTTGAAGTGAATGCCCGTTAGCGTGCCGCCCACCTGCGCGCGCATTTCCACTTGATCCACCGCCGAGAACTGGCCGAGAAAGCCCAGACGCGTATCGAGTTCGCGGACCAACGGATGACTAACCGTCACTTCATGCAATGGCGCCGCTTTTGCTGGTGCAGCGTCGTCACTGGCCCCGTGCCTGTGATAGAACCAGGTACCGCCGCCGGCGATCGCAATAGCCGCCACGATCGCTGCTACCCTGACGCGGCCTTTCGCGTTGTCGGATTGGCCGCGGCGCACGAGCACGTCGTCCGGTCGAGTTTTAGTATCCACCTGCAATCACCCTCGAGAACTGAAGACATCGCCTGGGCGAAGACCTTCGAACAATTAGATGTTGATAACACTCCAAGACGGGTTAGATTACATGTGAAATCTATCTGGTCAAGCGCTTTCATATTTCTACCCGCGCAGCAATACTGGTCTTCCCTCGGCAAATCCTTTGCCTGCATGGCTTTGACGGATTGTTCGTGCCTGCCGGTATCTGTGTTCACAGGCAACCGATATATACGTATAACGGCTTGCGCTAATCTGCCGCTGCCGATGATCTTCCAGACATGACATCGACAGAATGCCGGCGCAAGCGTGTAACACGCGTCCATTCTTTTGCGGCATGTTGAAGTGCTCCCTCCTACCCTGTCCTTCTTCTGTCGCGGCGCACGGCCAGCACCGTGCGCTTTTTTTTGGCGAGTACGATAGATGGTCTGCACGAGCGTGGTGTGTGAAGACGCACACGAAGGCGAGCATGGCGCATTGGCGGAAATGCCCTCAAGGTTGTCGCGAACGGCGATACCCGCTGCTTGTCGTGCGGGATAGACTGCGCTCCGTTGTAGCTCTCGTCGTGGCTCAAGCATCGCGATGAGCGCTTGTCTCTGTCAGACCGGAACAGGAGAAGAGCGTGAACGATACGGACAAGATCGAACAGCATTACGGGCAAGCCAGCTTGATCGAGCGCTTGCAACAGGCACTGAACGCAGACGGCCTCGGCGAAAAAGCGTTGAGCGTGCAAGACCTCGCACCACTGGATCAATTTCATTCGCGCGGCCTCGAAGCCACAGTAGAACTCGCGCAAGCGCTGCAAGTCGACCGGCAAGCCCGCGTGCTCGATATTGGCTCGGGTTTAGGTGGACCTTCCCGCTATCTGGCGGCGAACTATGGCTGCACGGTAACGGGCATCGACCTCAATCAGCCCTACGTCGATGCGGCGAAATTCCTCGCGGAACGAACCGGGCTTGCGGACCAGGTCAGCTACCACTGCGCAAATGCGCTATCGCTTCCGTTCGATGCGGACTCGTTCGATCTCGCGTGGACACAGCATGTCGCGATGAACATCGCGGATCGCGCCACCTTGTATAAAGAGGCATTTCGCGTATTGCGGCCGGGCGGCCAGCTTGCGATATACGACGTCGTGGCGGCTTCCGACGCGCCTTTGCACTATCCGGTGCCGTGGGCACTCACTGCGCAGACCAGCTTCCTGGTCACCGCGGAACAGATGCGCAATCTGTTGCTCGAGCAGAAATTCCGCGTTGCCGCGTGGTCGGATAGCACGCAGGCGGGCATCGACTGGTTCACGCAACGGGAGAAAGCCTTCGCAAGCCAGCCGGCCAGGCATGCGCTCGGCCTGCACGTTGTGATGGGGCCGGGCTTCGCTGAAATGACGAAGAATCTCGCGCGCAACCTGCGCGAAGGGCGGGCCGGGCTCATACAGGCGATCGTTACGAAGCCCTAGGCACGTTCAATCGTGCGCCTGCCATCGTGCCGCTTGTCACCATACGTTTGTCGCCATACGCTTGTCACCACGGCCACGCGATGCGCATGCCTTTCGCACCGGCCAGTGTGCTCTGGTAAAGCAGCCGGGCGACCGTGAGATCCTGCAACGCAAGCCCGGTCATGTCGAATACGGTGATATCGCCGGCGGCGCGCGCGAAACCGGCTTCGTCCGTCAGCAACGCGCCGATCTCGATGCACGGAAGCGCCGGTGCCCACTGGCACTCTCCAATCGATCGCGCCTGCTCGATATCGTCGACGACGATGCGAGCGCGCTCAAGCACCCCTTGCGGTAACTCGCGCTTGCCGGCCGTATCGGCGCCTACACAGGTCAGATGCGTGCCGGGCTGTACCGCCTCCTCGGCGTCGAACAGAACGCTGCCGCCCGGCGTAGCGGTGATCACCACGTCGCTGTTTGCGACGGCCTCGTCGCGATCGGTGGCCAGTTGAATCGCGCATCGGCTGCGAAACAGGGACTCGAAACCTTCATCCGGTTCGCCGGACACACTGACATACCGCACGTCGCGCAGGCCAGGCAGAATCCGCAACGCGTAGGTCAGCTGGACACGCGCCTGAACACCGGTTCCGAAGATCGACAGATGCGTGCTATCCGCGCGCGCCAGCCGCTGTAAACCCAGGCCGCCGGCCGCACCCGTGCGAGCCGTGGTTATAGCATTGCCATCCAGCATACAAAGCGGCCGGCCGGTAGCAGGATCGCACAACATGATGGTTGCCTGATGCGGTTCGCCACCAAGCTGCCGGTTATTCGGCCAGAATCCCGCGGCCTTGAAACCGAGCAGATTCTGATCCGCCACATCGCCTGATTTGATGCCGAAGATGCCGCCGGTATGGAGCTTCTCCCTGACCACCGGGAACACCCGGCCTACGCGCCGGCTGTGCAGCACGAAGGCTTCCCGCACCGCCGACAGCACGTCCGCGGTGCGCAGCGCTTCTTCTACCGTGTCCTTGTCGATAAGCAGGAGTGTTGCGTCAGTGGGCATGACGGAGACCGTTAAATGGCGAACTCGATACGGATATTTTGTCCATAACTAGACAAATAGTCAAGATAACCGGATACCCGTCGTGGAGCACGACGCTCGCCTACACATTCTTCGTAACACTGGATAAACTGTCGAACATGGCAAAACGCAAAGTCAAATCAGAGCAAGAGTCTCTGCTGGAGCAGGTCCAAGGCATCGCACAGGGGCTAGGCGAGATGTTCGCGCCGTTCACCGAGGTCGTCGTGCACGATCTGCGCACACCGAAACATGCCATTCTGGCCATCCACAACAACCTTTCCGGAAGATCCGTCGGCGACCCGGCAACCGAGCTCGGTTTGGCGCGGATCGCAGACGCCGCGTATCCGCCGGTACTCGCGAATTACGCAAACCGCTTTTCGGATGGCCGCACCGCGAAGAGCACGTCGATCGGCATCAAAGACTCGACCGGCAACTACATTGCGGCGCTTTGTCTGAACGTCGACGTCACGCTGTTCCGCGGAATGCAGGCGATCCTCGGGCAGTTTTGCAACACGGAAGGCACGCCTGTCAAAGAATCGCTGGATCCTGCCAACGCGGACGCGATCCGCGAACGCATCGATGTATTTGCGACGAAGCTGGCCACCACGCCGCACATGCTCAAGACCGAGCAGCGCAAGGAACTGATGCAGGAATTGAAAGACGAGGGCTATCTGGAGGTGCGTCGCGCGATGGAGATCGTTGCCCAGCATCTCGGTGTATCGCGCGCGACGGTTTATAACGACGCGAAATAACGCGTGGCCGGCTGAACCGGCTTCTTCGCACCGGTTGCACAAAAAGCGTCACCCCTGCCAGGCTTCGCCGGCGGGAAAGTGGTACTTGTCGAGTGACGCCGCGTGCATTTCGATGCTATAACCCGGCCGTTGCGGCGGCATGTAACGGCCATTGCGAATCACAACCGGATCGACGAAATGCTCGTGCAAATGATCGACGTACTCAAGCACGCGGTTTTCCAGCGAGCCCGACACGCAGATATAGTCGAACAGCGAAATATGCTGCACGTATTCGCACAATCCGACGCCGCCCGCATGCGGACACACCGGCACGCCGAATTTTGCCGCCATCAGCAGCACGACGATCACTTCGTTCAATCCGCCTAGACGGCAACTGTCGATCTGGCAAAAGTCGATCGCGTTGGCCTGCAGCAACTGTTTGAACATCACGCGGTTATGGCAATGCTCGCCGGTTGCGACGCCGATCGTACCAAGCCGCTCGCGTATCGCCGCATGGCCCAGAATATCGTCGGGGCTCGTCGGCTCCTCGATCCACCACGGGTCGAACTCCGCAAGACGCCGCATGTTCGAGACCGCTTCGTCCACATCCCACACCTGGTTTGCGTCCATCATCAGCTTCAGGTCCGCACCGATCTCTTCGCGCAGAATGCGGGCACGCCGCACGTCTTCGTCGAGATTGCCGCCTACTTTCTGCTTGAAATGCGTCCAGCCTTGCGCCACACCTTCGCGCGCAAGACGGCGAATCTTGTCGTCGTCGTAGCCGAGCCAGCCGGCCGACGTCGTATACGCGGGATAACCCTGAGCAAGCATCGCCTTCTCACGCTCGCCTTTGGTTCTTGCATGACGATGCAGCATCGCAAGTGCTTCATATGGCGTGATGGCGTCGGTCACGTAGCGAAAGTCGAGGCAGCGCACCAACTCTTCCGGGCTCATATCGACCAGCAGCTTCCACACAGGCTTGCCGACCGACTTCGCCCATAAATCCCACACCGCATTGACCACCGCCGCCGTTGCGAGATGAATTGCGCCCTTGTCGGGGCCAATCCAGCGCAATTGACTATCGGATGTGAAGGCCCGCCAGAACGCGCCCATATTCGCCGCAATATCTTCGAGCTTCTTGCCGACGATGAGCGGCGACAGCGCATTGACCGCTGTCACGCAGATTTCATTGCCGCGGCCGATGGTAAACGTCAGGCCATGGCCGGTGAGCGGCTGCGGCGCATCGGTCTCGAGCGTCACATAAGTGGCCGAGTAGTCCGGCGCGGCATTCATTGCATCGGAACCGTCGAGCGAGCGCGAAGTGGGAAAGCGGATGTCGCGCACAGACAGTTTCGTGATCGTGGTCATCTGGGCATCCTCCGGGAGCAATGAGTCGGCTTGCGTATGCAGCGAAGACAAACGAAGCGCTTCGCATGCATATCGTTGCGCATGCAAGCTTAAGGACGCGCCAGGGATTTGCACGCGTTGACAACACGGGATCCACTTCCTAGCATGCTAGCATGTCCTTAGGAAATCAAGCGCGCCGTGAGCTCTTCATCCGATGCAGCGAGTGCCGTTAGTGATCCGTACGTTGCACTGCAGAAGATCAAGGGCGGTGAGCGCGTCAGCTTGACCGACGCGGTAGAACAGGCGCTAAGAGATGCGATCGTGACGCTGGCGCTGGAACCCGGAATGATGATCGACAAGATAGCCGTCTGCGAGCGGATGGGCGTGTCGCGCTTTCCGGTCTCGGCGGCACTGGCAAGGCTTGCGCACGCCGGTCTTGTCGAGGTATTGCCGCAGCGCGGCACGCGCGTCAAACCGATCGCGCTCGACGACATCCGTCAGCACCTGTTCATTCGTAGTGCGCTCGAAGTGGAGACCGTGCGCGCCGTTGCGCTGCTGCGCGATCAGGCCACACTCGACGCGCTGGCCGCCAATCTCGAGCAGCAACGCGATCTGGCCGGCAAGGGTCAGCGTCTTACGTTTCATGGTCTCGATCTGGCGTTTCACGAAATCCTGCTGGATGCGGTGAAGCTGCCGCGAGTGAAAGAAATCGTCGCGGTATCGCGCAATGCGCTGGATCGCGCGAGGCAACTGCTGGCAAGCCCCAAACGGCTTGCGCATACATTCGATGAGCATGAACGCATCTTTGCGGCGATTCGTGACGGCGACGCAGATGCGGCAGGCAAGGCCATGCATGACCATCTCGATCAGGTCGTCGCTGAATTGCGCCGGTCCGCAAAAGCGCGGCCGGGCCTTTTCGAGCCTTAAACATGCAGGCAATACGTCAACTCCAACCCACATAGTGTGCAGCGCGATCGGCACCATGAACCCTTTAATCTCGGTCAGCAGGCTCAGTAAAAGCTTTCCCGGCGTGAGGGCACTGCACGAAGTCCGCTTCGAACTGATGCCCGGCGAAGTGCATGCGTTGATGGGCGAGAACGGCGCGGGCAAATCGACGCTGATGAAAATTCTCGCGGGCGTCTATACGCGAGATTCGGGCGAGATCGTCTACGACGGCCGGCCCGTCGATTTCTCGAGCCCGCGCGATGCGCAAGCGGTCGGCGTCGGCATCATTCATCAGGAACTGCATCTGATGAATCATCTGAGCGTCGCGCAGAACATTTTCATCGGCCGCGAACCGCGCATGGGTCTCGGCCTGTTCCTCGATGAGAACAAGCTCAACGCACAGGCACGCGAGATTCTCGGCCGCATGCATGTGAATCTGAATCCGCGCACGGTGGTCGGCACGTTGACGGTTGCCAGCCAGCAGATGGTCGAGATCGCCAAGGCCTTGTCGTTCGATTCGCGCGTGCTGATCATGGACGAGCCCACTTCGGCGCTCAACGACACCGAGATCGCCGAGCTGTTCCGCATCATCCGGCAATTGAAGGAACGCGGCGTCGGCATCGTCTACATCTCGCACAAGATGGACGAGCTCAAGCAGATCGCCGATCGCGTCACCGTGCTGCGCGACGGCGAATATGTCGCGACGGTTTCCGCGCACGAAACCAGCGTAGAGACGATCATCGGCATGATGGTCGGTCGCACGCTAAACGACGCCGCCCGTGTCGAAAACACTGCGCAGGCAGGCGACGTCGCGCTCGAAGTGCGGCATCTGAACGCCGGCCCATTGGTCAGGGACGTCAGCTTCGTGCTGCGCAAAGGCGAAATTCTCGGCTTCGCTGGCCTGATGGGCGCGGGCCGCACAGAAGTGGCGCGCGCGGTGTTCGGTGCAGACCCGATCGAATCCGGCGAAATTCTGGTGAACGGCGCCAGCGCGTCGATCAAAAAGCCGTGCGACGCGGTGAAGCGCGGCATCGGCTACCTGTCCGAAGACCGCAAGCGCTTCGGGCTCGCCACCGGCATGGACGTCGAAGCGAACATCGTCATGTCGAATCTCCGCGAATTCCTGTCGTTCAATACGTTCCTGCGCCGCACGCAAATGCGCAAGCGCGCGTTGCACTTCATCAACCTGCTGGCGATCCGCACGCCGTCGGCGACACAGCCGGTGCGGCTGCTATCGGGCGGCAACCAGCAAAAGATCGTCATTGCCAAGTGGCTCGAGCGCGACTGCGACGTGCTGTTCTTCGACGAGCCCACACGCGGCATCGACGTCGGCGCGAAAAGCGAAATCTACAAGCTGCTGCGCGCGCTCGCGGCGCAAGGCAAAGCCATTGTGATGATCTCGTCGGAGCTACCGGAGATTTTGCGCATGAGCGACCGCATCGTCGTGATGTGCGAGGGCCGTATTACCGGCGAACTGTCCGCCGGCGACGCAACGCAGGAACGCATCATGCACCTCGCGACCCTGCGCGAAAGCCTGCAAGCGGCGTGAGTATTCCAGCAGCAGCGCATCAGTACCGTATCAGCACCCAAAGGTCCCTTACATGACACTGCAATCGGATATGGCGGCACCGGCTGACGAACGGCGCACGACGAGCCTCAGGGCCCGCATCTTCGCGCCCACGGCGCTGCAAAAGATGCTTGCGTTCACAAGTCTGATCCTGCTGCTGATCTTTTTCAGCTTCGCTTCGCCCGCCTTCATGCAGATGGACAACATCCTCGGCATCCTGCAGGCGACCGCAGTGAACGGCGTGCTGGCAATCGCCAGCACGTTCGTGATCATCACCGGCGGCATCGACCTGTCGGTCGGCACGCTGATGACGTTTACCGCCGTGATTTGCGGGGTATTTCTCACCTACTGGCATTTGCCGATGTGGGTCGGCATCGTCGCGGCGATCGCCACCGGCGCACTGTGCGGGACGATCTCCGGCACCTTGACCGCGAAAATGAAGATCCCGCCGTTCATCGCGACGCTCGGCATGATGTTGCTGCTCAAGGGGCTCTCGCTGGTAGTTTCGGTCGACAAGCCGATCTACTTCACCGACACGGAAAACTTCTACATGATCTCGCAGGATTCGCTGATCGGCTATTTTCTGCCGAGCGTGCCGATCCCGAACGCGGTGTTGATCCTGTTCGTTCTCGCTATCGTGAGTTCCATCACGCTGAACCGCACCGCACTGGGCCGCTATACATTCGCGCTCGGCAGCAATGAAGAAGCAGTACGCCTTTCCGGCGTGAACGTGGATCGATGGAAGATCTGCATTTACGGCGTAGGCGGTGCGATTTGCGGCATCGCCGGCTTGCTGATGGCATCGCGTCTGAATTCGGCGCAGCCGGCACTTGGGCAAGGCTACGAGCTTGAAGCGATCGCCGCGGTCGTGATCGGCGGCACGTCGCTTAGCGGCGGCTCGGGCACCATTCTCGGCACCATCATCGGCGCGTTCATCATGAGCGTGCTGACCAACGGCCTGCGCATCATGTCGGTGGCGCAGGAATGGCAGATCGTGGTGACCGGTCTGATCATCATTCTCGCGGTCTATGCGGATATCCTGCGCCGCAAGAAAAGCTGACGCAGCACAGCAACCATGGCAACGGCACTACCTGGAGGTTTCATCAACAGCTGCGAATCAATAGCCACCTTTGGAGGAGAACCAGAATGTCGAAAACAAGACTTATCGGAATTGCGGTCGGCGTCGCTGCCCTGTTCGGCGCGATCGGTGTAGCGCAGGCGGATGAGCCGTACATCCCGCTGATCTCGAAGGGCTTCCAGCATCAGTTCTGGCAGGCGGTCAAAGCGGGCGCGGAACAGTCCGCGAAGGAAAACAAAGTCAGGATCACATTCGAAGGCCCGGAAACGGAGGCCATGGTCGACAAGCAGGTCGACATGCTGTCGGCTGCGCTGGCGAAAAAACCGCAGGCGCTCGGCATCGCGGCGCTCGATAGCAAGGCCGAAATTCCGCTGCTCAAGCGGGCGCAGAACAGCAAGATTCCGGTCATCGCATTCGACTCCGGCGTAGACAGCGACATTCCGCTCACCACCTGCGCGACGGACAATCTCGCCGCTGCCGCGCTCGCGGCCGACAAGATGGCCGAGCTGATCGGCAACGCCGGCGACGTCGGCGTGATCGTCCACGATCAGACCAGCCGCACCGGTATCGACCGCCGCGACGGCTTTCTGAACGAGATGAAAGCGAAGCACCCGAACATCAAGATCGTCTCCGTGCAATACGGCGGCGGCGACCATCTGAAATCCGCTGAAATCGCCAAGGCGATGATCCAGGCGAACCCGAATATCAAAGGAATCTTCGGCGCTAACGAGGGTTCGGCGGAAGGCGCGGCAATCGGCGTGAAGGAGTCGGGCAAGAAGCTCGTGCTGATCGGCTACGACTCGGGCAAGGAACAGAAAGAGGATATCAACTCCGGCCTGATGGCCGGCGCCATCACGCAGAATCCGGTTGGTATCGGCAAGTGCGTGGTCGAATCCGCGGTGAAGGCCTTGAAGGGCGAGAAACTGCCGAAGAAAGTCGACACCGGCTTTTACTGGTACGACAAGAGCAATATGAACGATCCGAAGATCGCGGCCGTGCTTTACGATTGAACGGCGTTGGCAATCGGTGATGATGGAGGAAGAGCGGCGCTCTTCCTCTTCTACCGTCTACCAGCCATATTTCATCTCGACGCCGACATAGTCCGCATTGCTTGCGCCGAGCCGGCGCAGCGAATCGCCTACCGCAAAATGCACGGCTTCTACCGAAGCAATCAGATTCGCCTTGACCTCCCAGTCGGCACGCAGTTGCGTGTACACACCGGTCCATAACGCACCGCGTCCGGCCGTACCCGGCACCACGGCGCTACCTTGCTGATACACCGCATCAGCCGTCGTGACCCGCCACTGGAAGCCGACGCCGGCAAGCAATGTGAGCTTGCTGGAAGGCTTCAAGGTCAGGCTCGGTTTGACGTGAATCAAATTGGCGTACCCGGTGTAGCCTGCCAGCGCAAAGTAGTAGCCGTTCGGAAACAGCGGATTGAAGGTCTCGACGCGGCCATCACCCGGATGACGATCACCCGAAGCCGCGTCGACCTGCAAGCCAACGCGCGGCGCCCACGCGGTATCGAACGTATAGCCTGCAATCGAACCAAGTGCCCACGCAGCAATCGTCTTGTTGCCGACATGCCCGGACTGATACATCGTCTCGATGTCCCAGTCCGTGGGGCCGGCCTTGCCGGTATAACGCAAATCGAATACATCGCGATGCTCGTCGCCGGTTGCGTCGAGAAAATGCGCACCGCTGCGGTTGTAGCGCGAGTAGTAGCCGGATACATCCCCAGGTCCCGCGTCCTGGCGCTCGAAACGCACGCCGCTGAAGGTCAGATGCCGGTTCGACACGTCGTCGAATGCCGAGACCGGCCGGTTTTGCACCGGTTGCGTTGCATAGCCGATCACGCGCCACTTGCTGAATTCATAGTCGGCCCAGATTGCATCGAAGGTCTGTCTGACGTTCGTGCCGTCCCGCACTGCAATGAAGCGTTGCAAGTCGAACGCCATTTCCTGGCGGCCGATTCGTAATTTGACGGTTCCCGGTCCGAGCGCGCTGGACCACGCAACGAAGCCTTGCTCGAGATCGAGCGGATTCTTATCGACCGGCGACACCAGATCTTTGTCGAATGCGCGCGCGTCTTCCAGCTGCACAAAGAATTGCAGGTGCTTGCCGATGCGTGCATCCGCACTCACCTCGGCGCGCTGGATCACGTACGTATCCGGGCGCGCCGCACCGAGACCGAACAGTGGCGCATCGTTGACTTCGAGCCGTTCGCGCAGGTTTGCTCCAAGCGACAGATACGAATCCGGGTCGCCGCCAAGCGGAATGTATTTCAATTCGTCGAGCGGTTCGCGCGGTACGCAGGAATTCGCCAGCACCGACCAGTCTTCCTGCCAGCGGTTGAACATCACGACGGGCCGTTTCGCGTTGCAACTGGACGCTGTGGCGGTCCCCGGTGCAGCATAAGCTTCGGTGTCCGCGCGCGCCTTGCAACTGATCAGCGCCAGCAGTCCCGCGAACACGATCATCAGATAAGCGGCCACGTCCACAGCGGGAAACGAACGCGGCCGTGTGGGCTCAGACATCTACTCTCCTGCAGGAATACCGGGTGCGCCGGAGCGCGTAGCGGACGAAGCGGCGACCGGCCCGATCAACGGTGAGCGCTGGGCGACGCAAATGCGGCGCGATGCGCGTGGCGCGCAAGCACAGCCAGTCCGGCCAGCACAGCGAATGGCAGCAGCAAAGCCCAGAACGCGGCGACGCGATAGCCCAGTGCGCCGCCCGCCGCGCCCACACCGAATGCGATGACGGCAGGCACCATCTTCTGGAGGCGTGCACGGGCTGCTGCTTTCAGGTCGGCCTGGATATGCGGCGACAGCAAATCGACCGCGTCGAGAATGACCTGCGTGACATTGCCGGTCATGACGGTGTTCGGCACGGACGCGCGCGAAACCAGCCGGCCGTGCGCATTCTGCACACCCATTGCCGCTGCGCCCGCCATGCCGCACAGGACGGTAGGCCAGCTACTCGCATCCGCTGCGCGGCCAATTTCGATGCCGGCGATGCAAAACGCGAGCAGCAACACCGCCTGCAGCGAATACAGCAACGAGGCCACATGCAACGGACCCGCAAGCTGCTGCCGGCGCGCCAGCAGACTGGAAACAACAACGCCGCCGATAAATGCGGGAAACGCCATCAGCTTGAGGAACACGCCCTGCCCGAACCCTGCGATGTCAGCTCCGATCAACACGAAGTTGCCGGTCACGTGCGCAGTAAAAAGACCGAACAGCGCGACAAAACCCAGCGTATCGACATATCCGGCAAGCGCGGCAAGCACACTGTCTTCCGACTTCATCCCACTGCTCCACTGCATTGATTGCATTCGCTGTGCGCCATGCCGGCTTCCGGCTTACTTCGCTGCTGCGTGAATCTCGGCGATATAGCCGCCAGGAAATTGCACGAGCGCGGCGTCGCGCTTATCCGACGCAAACGGCTGCACCAGCACGGTCGCGCCCGCTGCTTGTGCTTTCTGCAATGTGCTCGCAAGGTCGCTCACCTCGTAGCCGGTCATTTCGTGGCCGAACGGGTAAGGCAAGTGTCCGTCGGTGACCAGCACGGTCATCTTGCCGAAGCCCGATTCCACGCGAATACGTCGATACGTATCGCCAGACCGGCCGATCTCGACTCCCGGCGCATTGCGAACGTCCGACACCACCTTGCCGTGCGCAAAGATCGTGAAATCGCGCACTAGCGCATCGGCACGTTCGGGCGAGACGTACACGCGGTTCTCCGGCACCGTCTGCAACGCGTCGTAGTGAGGTGCCTGCGTGTGCCAGTAAAGCTGCATATGCACACCGCCCGGCCAAGACACGATCGCATCGCGGCCGATCGGATCCGGGAAGGTATCGACGATCACATCGGCGCCGTGCGCCCTGGCCGCTTTCACGGCGGCATCCATATCGGTCACCAGATAGCCGGTACGTTCGCCGCCGAACGGATACGGCACCGGCGTCTTGAAGCCGAATACCGATAGCGTGCCGACCGGTGTGAACACCAGCTGCGACATCGTCTGGCTAGGTGTCGGCGTTACCTGAAACACGCCTTGCCGGGACTTGTGGCCGCCGAACGTCGCCACCAGGCTGTCGGTGAATTTATCGAAGTCTTGCGGCTCGACGTACACGTGCGTCGTGTCGTATTGCGGACCGACGGCAAGCGAGGCTGCCGTCGCGGCCTTTGCGTGCGCAAGCGGCAACGCAGCAGCCATGGAACTCGCGACGATGACCGCCGCAACCAGAGAACGTAAATTACGCATGGTGAAAAAATTCCTTCAGATTTGCGATCCACACAACCATCACGAACGCGCCCAACAGCCCGAGATGCTCGAAAAAACCGTTCAGCGCGATGAAACGCTCGACGCCGGTGCGATTCCAGAAGTCGTTCGCCACCAGCATGGCCACTGCCGTCAGCGCGCCGAGGCCGCCCGCGCCGAGCCACACGAACCGGTTGAAAATCACGCATAGCGAGCCGCCGATCTCCACTGCGATCGCAGCGGCTGCCCATATCGCGGCCGGACGTAAACCGAAATGCTGCTGCTCCAGCAGCGCGCCGTGAAAATCCATCAGCTTGTTCACACCGCCCAGCAGATAAGCCGATACGAGCGCAAACCGGAGCAGCGGCAACACCCACCGCTGACCGAGCAGCGCGGCAACCCACGACGGGTTGTCTTGCATGCCAGCCTTCACGTCAAACGGCCCAGCAGGCGCAACCGAGTGCACCCCAGAAGCCTTTGAGGTCCGACGTAGGCGCATTGCCCGACCACGCGCGCAGGTGATCGTGACCATGCACGCCACACCCGGACGCACAACCGCATCCCGCCGCCGCAACTTTCTGCAACGGCGCAGCTTCTCCACCGATGGCGTTCTTCCATCCACCAAAGCCGCCAAAGCGGCGCACCGGCGACCAGTCCGGCATGGCCGGCGGCACCGCACAGTCGTCGAACGAGGCGAACTGATCCACGCCGTACACGACCTTGCCGCCGACGACCGTGAGCAGCGACGTCGTATCGGCAATATCGTCTTCCGCGCATGCAAAGAAATCGCGATCCGGCACGATCAGATCGGCGAACTGGCCAACCTGAATCTGGCCTTTCCTGCCTTCCTCATTCGAAAACCACGTGACCTTCTCGGTCCACATGCGCAACGCCGTCTCGCGATTCAGGCAGTTGCGCTGCGGATACATCCGCAAACCGCCGACCGTCTTGCCGGTAACGAGCCACGCGAGCGCAACCCACGGGTTGTACGATGCAACTCGGGTCGCGTCGGTCCCGGCGGAGGTGCGCACGCCTTTTTCAAGCATGCGTGCCACCGGCGGCGTCGCTTCAGCGGCCTTCGTGCCATAGCGCTCGACGAAGTACTCGCCCTGATAGGCCATCCGGTGTTGCACGGCAACCCCGCCGCCTAGCGCCGCGATCCGGTCCATCGACTTCTCGCTGATCGTCTCCGCATGATCGAAGAACCAGTGCAAGCCTGCGAGCGGCACATCCCTGTTCACCTTCTCGAACACATCCAGCGCGCGAGAGATGGTTTCGTCGTAAGTCGCGTGCATCCGCCACGGCCAGCGATTCTCGGCAAGCACACGCACTACACCCTCGAGATCGTCTTCCATCTGCTCGGGCATGTCCGGGCGCTCGACGCGAAAATCCTCGAAGTCCGCGGCCGAGAACACCAGCATTTCGCCGGCACCGTTATGGCGAAAATAATCGTTGCCCTGCTTGTAGGTCGACGACTTCGTCCAGTTGATGAAGTCTTCTTTCTCTGCCTTCGGCTTTTGCGTAAAGAGGTTGTACGCAAGACGGATAGTCATTTGCCCGGCGTCCGACAGCTTCTGGATCACCTGATAGTCTTCCGGATAGTTCTGGAAGCCACCGCCCGCATCGATCGCACCGGTCACGCCCAATCGATTCAGTTCGCGCATGAAGTGGCGCGTCGAATTGATCTGATAGTCGAGCGGCAGCTTCGGGCCTTTTGCGAGCGTCGCGTAGAGGATCGCTGCATTCGGTTTGGCCAGCAGCAGGCCGGTCGGATTGCCAGCACCGTCGCGCACGATCTGGCCGCCCGGCGGCGCCGGCGTGTCCTTCGTATAGCCGACCACGCGCAATGCCGCCGCATTCAGCAGCGCCCGGTCGTACAGATGCAGGATGAACACTGGCGTATCGGGTGCGACTGCATTCAGTTCGTCGATGGTCGGCAGACGCTTCTCGTCGAATTGATGTTCGGTGAAGCCGCCTACCACGCGTACCCACTGCGGCGCTGGCGTAATCGCAACCTGCGCGCGCAGCATGTCCATCGCGACAGCAAGCGAGCGCACGCCATCCCAGCGCAATTCCATGTTGAAGTTCAGCCCGCCGCGAATGATGTGCGTGTGGTTATCGATCAAACCCGGCAATGCCGGGCGGCCCTTCAGGTCGATCACGCGCGTGGCGGAACCGGCGACGCGCATTACCTCGGCATCGCCGCCGACTGCGACGAACTTGCCATCCTTGATCGCAACCGCAGTTGCCGTGGGATTGGCACGATCGAGCGTGGTGAACCGGCCGTTGTGCAGCACCAGATCCGGTGCGTTGACAGAGGCATTCATAGCTGAGTCTTATCCGTGTTGTCGGCCATGCGGGTTTCGGTTCGCGCATTGCCGTGACGGCCGGGCAGCAGACCAAACATATGGCTCGAACATTGACTATTTCGCCAGGCAGCGGCGAAGGTGGTGCCGGCGAGCAGATTCTTCGCGACCGGGATCACCTGCTCGCCACCGAGCATTCCGAGCAACCCGAGCAGCGCGATGAGCGGCGGCGCTGGCGAGCGCACATTGATCAGGCTGTAGATGATGCCGACCAGCACGCCGGCTCCGAGCGACAACAGATAGAGTTTCATGAGTACCCTGATGTCGAATAGGTCCGGTCGTCGCCACCGGATCCAGCCGGCGGCACAACGAGCCGGCGTGAAAAATCAGTGCCCTTCCGAACCGCCGAACATCGTCTTTGCGTAGATCAGACCGAGGCCGTAACCGCCACCATGCGCAATCGAAGTCTTGACCGTTTCGTCGTAGGTATCGGTGCGTGCCCAGTCGCGCTGCAGTTCGAGCAGGTACTGCAGCGACGTCATCGGCCGTGCGCCCATCTGAACCATGCGATCTAGCGCGCGCTCGTGAGCCTCGTCGGAGACGTCGCCGCATGCATCGGCAATCACGTAGACCTCGAAGCCCTGCTCGATCGCCGACAGCGCCGGCCCGACGATGCACACGCTGGTCCACAAGCCCGCCAGCACGAGACGCGACTTGCCGATCTCGTTGACGCGCGCCGTGATACGCGCGTCTTCCCACGTGTTCATCGACGTGCGGTCGATGGTTTGCTGACCCGGGAAGGTCGAGCTGATTTCTTCGAAGATCGGACCGGAGAAGGTCTTTTCCGCAACTGTCGTGAGGATCGTCGATACCCCGAACTCGCGAGCGGCCTTCGCGACCAGTGCGACGTTGTTGCGCAGCAAGACGGCGTCGATCGACTTCGTCGCAAAAGCCATCTGCGATTGATGGTCGATCATGATCAGCGTGTGGTCGTTGGGCGACAACAGGGCTTTTCCAGGTTTCGCTTGGGCTTGGGCCATTTCGATTACTCCAGTCGATTGAAGACACGCAAAGTCTTGTGAATTGCGCGGGTTTGCAATGCGCGATGCACAAGGCAACGTCTAGCCATGCGCGCGGCGATTGCGTGCTAAAGGAATGTGAACGGGATGATCGTCGAGACGCTTGAGGAATGCAGACCAGTCTAGGGCAGCTTGGCCATCCGCTCTATCATGCCGTTGGCCACAACTTGCTATACCTCGGTCTAGATTGACTAAGCGGTAGCTTCTTTTTTGCCACGCAAATTTGCATGACGCAGCTGAACATGACAGACGTGACTAGACGCGCGAAGCCGCAACGCTTTGCGCTCTTTCTTTAGGCTCTGGAGAACGCGCGCTCGCCGCGCGCGAATAGAAACGAGCTGTCCTTAGCCGTTCACCACCCTGAGTGACGGCGCCGCGGACAGCTCGAGTGTCGTCGCCTTACGAACCAGCTCCGCCAGCGACGAAACATTCATCTTGCGCATCACCGCGGCACGATGCAGCTTCACCGTGATCAGGCTCAAGCCGAGATGCAATGCAATGTGCTTGTTCTGCGCGCCGCTGATCACATGCGACAACACCTGGCGCTCGCGCGGTGTCAGCAATTCATACGCGCTGCGCAATTCGCGACGTACCTTATCCGCGGCACGTCGCTTCTCGTCGATCAACAGTGCGGCGCTGACCGCATCGATCAATTCCTGGTCTGCAAACGGCTTCACCAGAAAATCGATCGCACCGCCTTTCATGGCCCGCTTGCAGATTTCGACGTCCGCAAAACCCGTCATGAAGATGATCGGTACGGTGGGCCGGTCGTAGCTCTGCTGCTGAAACACGAGTCCGCTTTCGCCACGCAGGCGCACGTCGAGCACAAGGCAGCCGGGCCGCTGATCGAAATGATTGGCTCGAAACTCCGCGGTGCTGGCAAAGGTTTTCACTTGCCAGCCGACCGATCGAAGCAGCAAGTCAAGAGACAAGCAGATTGCCGCATCGTCGTCCACCACATAAACGACGGGTGCCGCATTGTCCTCTCCTACCGACATTACCATTTACGATGATCCGGGTTGCAGCGACGTGATCGCCTTCGATACCAGTACGATAGAAACCGGGCCGCCTCTCAGTCGTCCCATTCGGAACCGAGAATCAGCCCACAATAATTGATGCGGCAGAAGTCAGGCTTGCATCGATCGAGCACATCGGCATTGACGGTGCCGAATGTCGTCGCGGGCCGCCATGCCATGCCGTCGGCCAACGCGTCGAGAATCAGCGACTTGAATGCGCGGCCGCGCGGATAGGCCCGAACCACTTCGGCACGGTCGTCATAAGGAATTTCATCGAAATGCAGGGCCATCAGGTCGGTTTCGATGCCGGCATGCAGCAGCTCGACAAGCGGCGCCTCGAAGCCGGCCAACCCGAACGTGGTGTGCAGTGCAATCGCATTCCACACCTTGCGCGCGTCGGGCTCCGGCACGCCATGTCTTGCCAGCAGTGCGAGCGCCGCATCCGCGCCGTCCAGCTCGAACCTGCGGCGCGAGTCCCGGTAGCGCGATGCGAGCCCATGATGATGAAAGACCGCGGCAACGAACAGCAGTGGCCCGGAAAACGCGAGCATTCGCTGCCGGCCGATCAGCGACGCGAACAGGAACACCCGGAACGCGTGACGGATCAGCACCTCGGGCATGTCCTGCTGCGCAATGGCGATCGCCTGCTGCGCCATTTCACTGTCCGGCATCGTAATTCCTGCGACATGCGCCTCCATCGCCTCTCCCTGCCCGGTCACCGCCCGTCGTTCGCCAACGAGATGCACGAGCAGTGTAGGTCTGCCGAGCCTTGAAGTCCTTTAAGGTCCTTTAAAGTTCTGTTGCGCGCCTTAAATGTCCTGAATTCAGATTCGTAAGCAGATAGTCAGCCGGCGTCGCCTGCAAGTTCCACCGCCGTCAGGCCGAAGCCAAATGCGCCTTGCCGCGCCGCATGTTCCAGCGCGGCAAGGAGCCACGTCTGCGCTTCGTGTTCGCTCTGCATCGCTAGCGCGATATCTGCGCGAATCCGGCACAGCGCGGCGTAGTACCACTTGTTTCCGGTTTCCTTCGACAGCCGCAGGGCATCGTCGAGCGCAAGCAGCGCTTCAGCATGGTTATCGCGTGATAGCCACGCGGTGGCAAGTTGCCCGAGCAAAAATGGCACAGGCGCGAGGCAGCCGGCGGCCTGCAACTGGTCGATCGCCTCGCTGAAGCGCAGCATCTGCGGCTCTTCACGATCGGTCATGCAGGCAACGCACGCATCGTAGGCTTCGCTGCAAAGCAGCCAGCCCGAAAAGCCGGCGCGCTGCGCACGTGTGCGCAACGCTTCGTTGGCGTCGCGGGCAAGCGTGGCATCCTGCATCAGCAGCGCCAATGGCACGCTTGCCTCGCAGAGCACATAGCAGGTCGTCATTTCGTCAGCGTGATCGATCGCTGCGCCAAGTGCCGTCCTCGCGTGCGTCAGCGCATCGGCATGGTCGCCTTGCGCCCAGCGCACGCGCGCCAGTGTGGCGCGCGCGCAGATGCCGTGGTCGATCCGCGCGCCGGCCGTGTGCCAGCGGTGCACGGCATGGCTGGACGCGTCGATCACCGATTCGAGGTGCTCGCGCGCCGAGTGCTGGTTGCCGATGTAGTGCAGCGCGATGCCGAGTACGCGGCGCGCCATGATCTGATGGGATTCGCGCCCCGACCGCCGTGCACAGGCGGCGAACCGGTATGCGTGGACCAGCGCGCCGCGCGCATCGCCGCGACATTGCCGCATTTCCCATAGGCCCCAGATTGCGCGTGCCTCGATTTCGAGGTCGCTGAGCGCCAACGCGTCGGCCAATACCTGGGTCCACTGCTGCAAAACCGCGTCTGCCGGTCCCTCCGAATAGGCTAGCGCCGCTGCATACGCCGCATTTAAACGCAGCACGGCAGACCTGAATTCAACCAGCCGCCCGGGTTGCTCGAGCTGTTTGAGTTGTTCACATTGTTCGAGTTGTTCGATCACCTGCAGTGCCTGAGCGGCACGCTTCGCGCATTCGTCGATCAGCGCCATGTCGAATAGCAGCGGAACCGCGGCGGCGGCCAGTTCACTGCCGACGCATGGGTCGCCCGCAGCGCCGAATGCCCAATCCAGCGCAGCCCGCAAATTGCCGAGTTCGTGGCGAGCGAGCGCGCAATCGTGTGGCGCCGGCGGCGCGCCGTGACCTGCCGGTCGTTGCTGAAATAGCTGCATGAAATAGAGCGCATGCGTCTGTGCCGCAGAACGCGCCTCGCCGTTGTCCTGCAACTGCTGCAGCGCGTAGGCGCGGGTCGACTCGAGCATCCGGTAGCGTGGCACATCGCTGTTCTCAAGTACCACCAGCGACTTCGACACCAGCCCGCTCAACGCATGCAGCGTTTCCGCGTGCGACCTCTGCGGCGCCATCACATGCGCTGCCGCATCGAACGTGAATCCGCTGACGAACACACCAAGGCGGCGGAACAGCGTGCGCTCGACATCGTTCAGCAGCCTGTAGCTCCAGTCGAACGCCGCCTTAAGCGTCTGGTGGCGCGGCAATGCGGTTCGTGGACCGCCGGCGAGAATGCGAAAGCGGTCGTCGAGATGCTCGGCAAGCGGTTCGATGCCGAGCGTGGCGGCACGCGCCGCCGCGAGTTCGATGGCAAGCGGAATGCCGTCCAGCCGCCGGCAAACCTGAGCGATATGATCGAGCGTGCGCGCATCGGTCGGAAAGTGCTGATTGGCCGCGTGAATCCGCGCGAGAAAAAGCTGCACCGCGCTCGCTTCGAGTATCGCGGATGCGGGGTCCCCCTCTTGCGGCGTGTCGAGCGGAGCGATGCTGAACAATGTCTCGCCTCGCGCGCGCAATGCTTCGCGGCTGGTTGCGAGCACCACCGTATCCGCGCCGCTGGACGCAAACCGCTCGGCCAGTTCGGCAGCAGCCTCGATGACGTGCTCGCAGTTGTCGAGCACGATCAGCGTACGCCTGCCGGCAAAGCCATTGACCATCTGCTCGATGGCCAGTTGTCCCGCGGGTGCCTTCGTGGGTCCCCTCGTCGGTGCCTTCGTGGGTGCGTTGATACCCAGGGCCGAGGCAACCGCATCGGGCACGAACCATTGCTCCGACACGTCCGCGAGCGCAATGAAATGCACACCGCCCTCGAAACGGCTCGCAGCTTGTGCGGCGACCGCGAGTGCCACGCTGGTTTTGCCGATGCCGCCGGGGCCAACGAGCGTAACGGTGCGATGGCGTTCGAGCAATGCGCCGATTTCGGCAACCAGCGCCTGCCGGCCGAACAACGGTGTCTGTCCCGCCGCCACAGATGCCGGCAGCGTCGCCGGCGCAGCCCGCGGCGCAGACACCTCTAGCGCCGGCCGCACCAGCACGTAGCCGCGTCCCGACACGGTGCGAATCAGATCACGATGCTTGCCGAACACACGCCTCAGGGTAGCGATGTGCACCTGCAGGTTGTTTTCCTGAACGATCGTGTCGGGCCACACCTCGCGAATGATGTCGTCCTTCGATACGAGCGTACCCTCTGCGCGAATCAGCAATTCGAGAATACTGAATGCGCGGCTGCCGATGGAAATCAATTCACCGTCAACTTCGATTTCCCGGGTGTCCAACCTCACCTGGATATTTCCAATCTGTACCATTGCGTGGGTATCCAGGCTGATTCGGTTGATGGACCACCCGTGTTGCAGCGAAGCGTTTGTTCAGACGGCGAATGGTACGCCACGACAAACCGGCAAGCATTGGAAGTTTTTGAACGAACAGTACAAAAAAGTTGAAACGTCGCGCGCCCATGCGTCGCGCGTTCGCATGTCCGGCAAGCTTCAGGGTTCCAGATAGACATGCCGCGACTTTGCATTTTCCGTTTGCACAATGCAATGACGGTCGATAATTTTTCAGAAAAATTAATAAATACCGCGCGACAATCGTGAATACTTTTTATGGCTCGTTATTCTGAATGGCGGCTTGCCGGGTGTTCGAATAAGGCAATCGATTGGCAGAACCCGGCGGCAGCAATTGAATTACACACTTTGAACCCGCTCGACTCGCTTTGCCCTCACATCACGCCGAGCAACCGGTCGATCATGTCCGGATGATCGAGCTGATCGACCCACCATTGCAGCGCACGGCCCATTTCGTCATCGCGCCATGCGAGGTAGCACTGCGTTTCTTCGCGCATACCGGTCACGCGTTTGGCGATCAGCCGGCCCTCGGCGATCGGACCGGCCGCGACGCAGGCGGGCAGCGTGCCGACCGCCAGGCCCTCGCACTGCGCCTCCAGTTTCGCTTGCAGCGTCGGCACCGCAATATTCGATTGCCCGGGTTCGCTGGCGACGGTGCGCGGGTCCAGTTCACGCGACGTATCGCTGATCACCGCGCCGCGATGTTCGGCAATCACCTTAAGCGGAATCGGTTCCCCCAGCCCGGCAATCGGGTGATGCGGGGCAACGGCAAACACGTGCTGCAAGATGCCGATCGGACGCGTGACCAGATGCGCGATCTCAGGCAATTCGCCGGCGGCGCCGACCACCAGGTCTGCGCGCCGATAGATCAGCGCATCCCATGTACCGCCGAGCACTTCGCGCGACAGCCGCAGGTGCGTATCGATGCCTTCGTCGTAAAAGCGATGCACGTATGGCCAGATCGAGTCTAAAGGCAGGATTTCGTCCACGCAGATACGCAATTCGGACTCCCAGCCGTCCTGCACGCGCCGCGCCTTGCGCTCGAGCTGCTCCGCTGCGAACAGCAGCCGGCGCCCGTCTTCCACGACGACCCGGCCCGCGTGCGTGAGCTTGACGCGGCGCCCGGTGCGGTCGAACAGCTGCACAGCGAGATCGCTTTCGAGCTTCTGCACCAGATAGGTCAGCGCGGATGGGACCCGATGCAGCAGCTCCGCTGCTTCGGTGAAGGTACCTGTCCTGTCGATGGCATCGAGTGCTTCGAGTACGTCGAATGACAACTTCATGCGTGAATCTCCTTTGGGCCCTGCTGCAAGCCGGGCGTGAACCCCACACATCCTTTCCTGCGGCCATCCATGTCAAGGCCGGGTTCATCGATTGTTCAGTTCAAAGCAGATGCTTCGGCACCCCAGCATCGCATATGCCGTTGCGTCGCGCATCGATTGCATCGGGTGCATGCGTACACGGGAAACGTAGCATCGCGAACAATCCACCAGACGAAGCAAACTGGAATGCGATTGAAGGCTTGCTTAATTTTTATAAAAGAAGGAAGGATTCGAGCCGCAATAACGTTTCCGCCTCGCGACTTAGCCGCCAGGAGATTAAAGAATTGCGCTCACCGACCGACACCAACGACCCGTGGCTCCGCATGGTCAGCCTGTTGCAGGTAGGCTCCGCGCCGTCAGCGGACACCCTGCGCGTTCCGACGGAAAGCGATGGATGCCAACGCCGCAGCGGCCTGGGCCCGGCCGCGCCTTGCGAAAATCACGGCAGTACCGTGAACATCATCGACCGCCCGAGTTCGAATACCGTCACCATCGCGTGGCGCGATGCGACACGCGGTTCGTATGGCGATCAGTTATGGCGCCGCATTCGGGCGCGCAGCCACGGCGTATGTGCAATCAGCGGTGCCTTTATCTTGCGCGGCGAGAGCGTGTTCAGCCCATGGCCGGCGCGGCCACCGTCAGCGAATGCCGGCGCGATGATCCTCGCGTCGCTGCTCGACGCGATTCAGTTAGAGCCCGATACGGCCCTCGCAGAGCCTGCCGATCGCCACAGGCTGGCGTCGGACCAAAGGAAAGGTGGGGAGATGCCAGGCGGCATCGATTGAAGCCGATCTCGTTTCGCGAGACCCGGGCGGGCAGCGCCTTCGAATGGCACGAGGCCCCGCCCGGCAGTTCGTCATTGCGTCGAGATGAACAGCGGTTCGACGCCGTCACCCGCCGCACTGATCGGCGAATTCCACGCGGTTGCGTCCGCTACGCTTGGCGCGGTACAGCGCCGCATCCGCCAACCCATACGCGGTGCCGAAATCGGTTCCACGCGGATTGGTGCTGACACCAAAGCTGGCCGTAATGCTCCGGTCGACCGGCGCCGCAAACACATAGCTGCCGATCGCATTGCGTAAGCTATCTGCCAGCAAGCGCGCATTGGCCGCGTCGCAGCCGGGCAGAATCACGGTGAACTCCTCGCCGCCGACGCGCCCGATAAAGCCCTTGTCGCCAACCATGCGCCGCAGGCAATCCACCACGCCCAGGATCACCGAATCGCCGGTCGGATGGCCAAAATCGTCGTTGACGCGTTTGAACTCGTCGATATCCAGCACGATCATCACCGCCTGGCTGGTGCGCAGCACTTTCGAGGTTCGCTCGATCACCGCGCTGCGGTTCAGCACACCGGTCAGCGCATCATGCGTGGCGCGATGCGCCAGTTGCTGGGCGAGCGCCTGCATCTCGCGTTCCGCGCGGTCGCTGCGGCCAATCAGCCGCCGCGTCTCGCGCATCAGGCGCTCGAAGTGTCCGATCAGCTCCCCCAGCGACTGGTGGTACTCCGCTGCATCTGCATCGACATTCGCATGGATCGCGCGCGCCTTCTCCAGTGCCCCGGTCTCGTTCTGAAACAGGTCGGGCACGTCGCTCATCGATGTATCCGCAGGAGAAATCCTCGGCACCTTGTTATCCTTGGTGTGAGACCGGACGATCGGTGAATTCGATAGCGTGGAAGTCGGCCTTCAGCTCCTCACCGAATTCGAAAATCGTTTCGTCTTCTTCGTCGCGGAACCAGTTCATCAACACCCGGCTGCCGGACTGCGCGGCCTGATCCAGCGCGTCGAACATGCTGAACAGCATCTTCGTGCTGGAGCTGTTGAAGTAGGTCAGCACCACGTCGATGGTGATCACGGCGCCCGCCGCCTCGGCGAGGTACTTCCGCAATTGTTCGATGATCGGCGCATAGAACGCCGCTGCGTTTTCCGGGTAAGACTCGCCCCTCAGCAGCAACGTATGCTGATCGAATTTGAAATCGACTTCCGGGGACGTTGCCGATGCGGCAATGTGCAAATTATCCATGGCTCGTGCGCCTCCTTACTCAGATGATGGCCTTGAGGCAAAACAGCGTGGTTTCAGGGTCGTCGGTACGCGGATAGAAAGCGAATTCAAGCGGCGCGCTGGCATCGCGCGCCATCGTCAAGAACCCCAATCCCGCGCCCTTGCTTTCCTCCGGGGTCTCGGCTCGCAGCGAGACCTTATAGGCCTGCTTGATCTCTTCAAGCGACATGTTGCGCAGCGGCTCCAGCTTGTTGCGCAGGTGCTCCACGTCGGCGGTCGCTATCGGGTTGACGCACAGCATCAGATGCCGCTCGTCTTCCCTGCTGATGCATACCGCACCTTCGCGAATCGCACCGCCGCCCTGACCGTCCGGCTGCAGCGCATCCGCTGAATAATGAACGATGTTCTGCGACAGTTCGACGAACGCCGAAAACAGCTTACGGCGCGTCGGGCCGCTAATCCCCGCCACTTCCAGTTGCAACCTCACCACCTCGCCCATGGCCGCGACGATGTTGTGAGAAAAATAGCCCTTATGATAAAAGAGCACGTTGCGCCTTTGGGCGAGGTCAAAAAAGGCGTTGTCCGGTTCGAGTAATAAAGACATTCTTGTTAATGGCTAAACGCGGGCACAAAATAAGGTGACGTCGTCGCGACGGGGTTGCACGCCTTGCCAGTCGGCCAGCGCCCGCCGCACATTCTCGCAGATTGCCGAGGGTGTCTCGGCACGTTGCTCAAGGATCAGGCCGAGCGCACGGCGCCGCCCGAAAGAAATCTTGCGCGATCCACCGATCTGATCGGTCAGACCGTCCGTGCAAACGAATACCAGGCTGCCGGACGGAACCGGGATGGTTCGCAACTTCCACGCATAATCAGCAAGGCTGTCGACGTAGCCGACGCCCATGCGGTCGCCGGCAATCGTCTCGAACTGCTCGCCGTCGGGCAACAGGATATGCAGCGCGATTCTCGCCCCGGCAAAATGCAGCTGGCTTTGCGCGGCGTCGAACCAGAAAAACGCCGCATCGAGACCGTCGTTCGATTGCGCCACTTCGGCCGTGCTGTTCACCTGCCCCAGCAGCGCCTTGACGTTGCGGTTGACCGCCGCCAGCAACGCCGCCGGCTCGCGCGGACCGATCTGCTCCAGCGCCTGTGAAAGCGAGGCCGAAGCGAGCAGCGTCATGAAAGCGCCGGGCACACCGTGCCCGGTGCAATCGGCTACCGCGCCGAACCAGCCTTCCGGGTAGGCCGCGAAATGATAGAAGTCGCCGCCCACCACGTCGCGCGGCTCCCACACCAGAGCGGCATCCTGCAGGCGCGCTTCGAGCGTTTCGCGCGACGTACGCAGCATCGCGCGCTGGATCACACTGGCGTACTCGATGCTCTGCATGATCTGGCGATTTTTTTCCGCCTGCGCTTCTGCCACTGCGCCCAGCAGTTGCAGACCGCTGCCCAAGCCGGCGAAATGCCCACCGCGCGTGACGATGAAGCCGTCGATCAAGGCCTTTTCGCCCACCTCGACGGTCTTGAAGGTCAACGCTTCGATGCTCATGTCGGCATCGACGATCAACGGCTCCTTGTCCATGAACGCGATACAGCTCTTCTTGCCGTACAACTCGCGATGGAAAGGCTTGCTCATCTGCGACAGAAAGATATCGCGATTGATGAGCCCGATCGGACGATTCTTTTCGGTCACGGCGAGGCTTGCCATGTCGCTACGTGAGGAAAAAATTTCCATCACGAGCGAGTTGGGGTCGTCCGATTTAACGGTCGGCGCCTCCTGGCATAATTCCCCGGCAGAGCGTGGGTCCCGTTGTGCGCTGGAACGGCGAAACCGCGAAAACGCTGGATGCATGGTGGCACTGGCCAATCGTGGATAAAACCCAGCACGCTAATATTTTTCCGTGTACTGTGCGTGACAGCAAGCGTGTTCGGTAAACCCTCGCATGGTAACGCTGTTTGCTAGCCGAATCCAAGCCGAAACATATAAAAATTACTGGCCTGCAATGCGCGTGTTTTGCTATCCGGCCATATTGGCTGCAGCAAACGTTTGCCGTGCAGATCAATGAAGCCGCTTTAAATACAGCCGTGCATTTGAACACCGTTATCGATCACAACGTGAACGACACCATTCACGGGCGTCGTTCACGCAGACCATCGATCGCGTTACGCCTGGCGTAACGGCCTGAAACTCACGCGCAGCTCGTCGGAAAACGATTGCGGCTGCTCCCATGCCGCAAAATGGCCGCCTTTAGGAAGTCGGTTGTAATGAATCAGCTTCGGGTACGCCTTCTCGGTCCAGCTGCGCGGCGCGGCGTAGATCTCATCCGGAAAGACGCTGACCGCAACCGGAAGCGTGATGTGCTTCGGCGCAAAGAAGTTGAGCTTGTTTTCCCAGTACAGCCGTGCCGACGAGATGCCGGTGTTGGTCACCCAGTAGAGCGTGGCATTGTCGAGGATGTCGTCGCGCGACAGCCCTTCCTGCTGCCCATCGAACACACGGGTGATCAGCGCTTCACTGGCAGCATCGTGATCGATCATCCAGGCGGCGAGTCCGATCGGCGAATCTTCGATGCCATACAGCGTCTGCGGACGGCCCGCCATCTCCTGTGCGTAGCCAAGGCCATGCTTGTAGAAGAAGTCGAGCTGGTCGAACGCGTGCTGCTCGTCGGGGGAAAGACCCGCCGGCGCCGGCTGGCCATACTTCAGCGCATTGGCGATGTCGTCGGGTACCGTGGCCGGCATGTTGGTGTGAATGCCGAGCAACCCGGGCGGCGTCAGCAACGCCATCTGTTCGGTCACGGCATTGCCCCAGTCCCCGCCTTGCGCGACGTAACGTGTATAGCCGAGCCGCTGCATCAGCACCACCCATGCGCGCGCGATACGCTGCGGGTCCCAGCCCGTCGTGGTCGGCTTGCCTGAAAACCCGTAGCCGGGCAGCGACGGAATCACCACGTCGAAGGCATCGGCTGCGCTGCCGCCATGCGCAGTCGGATTGGTCAGCGGATCGATGATCTTCAGCTGCTCGATGATCGACCCCGGCCAACCGTGCGTAACGATAACCGGCAGTGCGTTTTCATGTTTCGAACGCACATGAATGAAGTGGATATCGACGCCGTCGATCTCGGTGACGAACTGCGGCAACGCGTTCAGTCGCGCTTCGACCTTGCGCCAGTTGTAATCCGTCGACCAATAGGCGGCGAGTTTTTGCATCGTCGCGAGCTGCACGCCTTGCGACGCGTCCGGCACGGTTTCGCGGTCCGGCCATTTCGTTGCCTTGATACGTCGACGCAAATCGGCCAGTTGCGCGTCCGGCACGTGCACGCGCAGCGGACGAATCGTGGCCTTGTCGCCGCCCTTGGGCGGCGCGACCTGGGTGATCGGCTGCTTGCCGGTATCGGCCAGCGCAAATCCGCTCAATGAACCCGCCATCACGGCTGCCGCGGCTGCGCCGATAAAGCGGCGGCGCGACGGCGCCTCAGGAAGAATATCGTTCGACATACAAGCTCCTATTCGTCAATGCCTTCGTTTGGACAGAGCGCAATGCATCTCACAGATATATGCAATCCTGAGTGTGTGGATTGTCGGCCCTGCTTCGACCGCAAACAATGAATCGCGGTTGTTGAAGCCATTATGTAAAGACCCGCAGGCAGCGTAAATGCCGACACGAGTACAACACTTGTGAATGCCTGGAAAGAAAGCACGCCGCCTGATACATGGGAGGCGGTTTTGACTTCAGGCGTTGACCGATTGTTGTGAAGATTCGGCGTGACGGCGCCGAGACTCTGTCGCAGCGTACTTGCGGCGTCGCAAAGACATCTTTCGAACGCGTCGATGCGCGCTGCTTCTGGCAGAATATTCGCTTGCCCCTTGTTTTTCGCCAGCGCCGAAAATGCCCGTACATCCTCGCTCCATCCTGCTGCTAGCCTTCCCGAATGTTCAATTGCTCGACGTATGCGGGCCGTTGCAGGTATTCGCGTCCGCCAATGAACTCGCAGCAAAACGCGGGCAGCCGCAGCCCTACGCGCCGCGCGTCATTGCCGCCGAGGCGGGGCTCGTCACCTCGTCGTCCGGCCTTGCGCTGCAGGCCGATTCGCTGCGCTCGGTGAAGGGCCCGGTCGACACCTTCATCGTTCCGGGCGGCAGCGGCGTAATCGCCGCGGCGCAAGACTCGCGTCTGATCCTGTGGGCGCAGCGCCAGGCGCCCCGCTCGGTGCGCGTCGCGTCGGTCTGCTCGGGCGCGTTCGTGCTGGCCGAGGCGGGCCTGCTGGACGGGCGGCGCGTCGCGACACACTGGGCCCGCTGCAACGAACTCGCGCAGCGTTATCCGCAATTGCGCGTCGAAGCCGACCCGATCTTCATCCGCGACGGCGCGATCTGGACCTCGGCCGGCGTCACGGCGGGAATCGATCTCGCGCTTGCGCTCGTCGAAGAGGACCACGGCCGCGCGATGGCACTCGACGTTGCACGCGAACTGGTGGTGTTTCTGAAGCGGCCTGGCGGCCAGTCGCAGTTCAGCACGATGTTGTCGATGCAAAAAGCCGACGACCGCTTCGACGAATTGCATGCATGGATGACGGCACACCTCACCTCCGATCTGTCGGTGCCGATGCTGGCGCGGCGGGCGAATATGAGCGAGCGCAGCTTTATGCGGCACTACAAGGCGGAAACGGGGCGCACACCCGCGCGCGCCGTCGAGCAACTGCGGGTGGAGGCCGCGCAGCGGCTACTGGGCGAAACCTCGTGGTCGATCAAGCGGATCGCCACCCGTTGCGGGTTCGGCAGTGAAGAAACGATGCGCTGCAGTTTTATTCGTCTGCTGCGCGTCGCGCCGCAGGTCTATCGCGAGCGTTTTGCGATTTCGTAACGCGCCGCATACGCTGGCGCATCCCGAACATGCGAAACGCCGCGATCGCCTCGGCATAGCGCCGCGGCGCTGAAGCCTCAAGCCTCGCGCTGCGGCGACCGTGTGCTCCTCAGCTTGCTCGGCGTAACACCCAGACGTTCGCGAAAGCACGCGCTCATATGCGCATGCGATGAAAAGCCCACCGCCAACGCGATATCGGCAAGCGGTTGACGCGACGTGCCCAGCATATGCCGCGCTTTGGCGATACGCCTGTCGATCAGATAGCTGTGCGGATTCACGCCAACGGCCGCCTTGAACGCGCGAATGAAAAAACCTTCTGATAAGCCCAACGCTCCCGCGATTTCGCCGACACGGATTTTCTGCTCCATGTGGCAGTCGATATATTCATCGATTCGCTTCAGGCGATTGGGTGTGATCCATGCGCCATTGCTGGGAAAAGTTTGACCCACGGAAAGAATCGCCCGCACACGCTCGACCAGAATCTCGGCTTGCACCTCGATCAATTCAGCAGCTGTGTACCCATCGGCCAGAAGATGCCGGCGAATCGCGTGTGCCGCTTCAATTGCAGCCGCGTCGATCACATCGCTGAATTGTCGTGCAGGCAAGTGTGCGAGACGGCCGGGCGTCGCTTCGACGATGCGCAGGTATTCGCCGCCCGCCGGCGATGCCGAATACACGTCGCAACCCGGCGGCACGAAGCCGAGGCCATTCGGTTTGGCCCGAAACGGCTTGATGCGATCGCTGCCGAACGCATGCGTGCCGCTTTGCGCATCGAACGCAACGCCGAGCACCGCGCGCGCGGGCGCATAAGCGGCTTCGTACCTCTCGGCCGGCAGAAGTTCGACCTGCCAGTCGCCGGCGATGAGACTCTCCATGGAAGCATCCTCTGACATTGCGCAGCTGACACGATGCGACGCGCGGTACGTGTCACATCATTACGTCAGTTTTCTGATAGCCAGCCGCGCAGCGATTCGGCAATCATACCTTTGGCGCCGCATCAGGTCCTCACACCCGTGGTACAGCTATGTTTTCGTTAGACAGAAAAACCCGCAAGCTCTTCTATGAAGACCCACTGGCTTTCCAGCACACGGCGAAGGTCGTAAAACTCGGCCACGATTTCGTCGAACTGGATCAAACCGTCGCGTATCCCGAAGGCGGCGGCCAGGATCCGGACCATGGAGAGTTCGTCCTGCCCGACGGTCGGGTCATCCGGTTCGTCCACGTGCGCAAGATGTACGGCAACCGCGCACCGCTACCCGGCTTCCCGGATATTTCGGTAGACGGCGTGATCGAGCACGTCATATGCGCCGACGACTTGCCCCACCTGCACATCTTGCAGCCGGGCATGGACGTGTTAGTGCGCATCGACCGCTTGCGCAGGGCTCAGCTGTCGTTGAGCCACACCGCGTCGCACCTGCTCTATCTGGGCATCGGCGCAGTGCGCCCCGACGCGATTGCGGAAACCATCGGCTGCCACATTGCGATCGAATCGGCACGCTTCGACTTCTGGATATCGGATCGTTTCACGCCCGAAGAAATCGGGGAGATTGCAAGACTCGCCAACGCGTATATCGGCCGCAACAGCGCCGTGGAGACTTACGCGCATGAAGCACACGCGGATGCGCGCTATTGGCGTTGCGAAGGTCAGGTGATTCCATGTGGCGGCACGCATATCGCGTCGACCGGACCGGTCCAGCACGTCGAGGTACGCAGAAAGAGCGTTGGCAAAGGGAAAGAACGCGTGTCCTGCAGCTTTCCCTTGTCGCGTGCCGATCTGCTGGTCGATCTCTACCACTGAGTTTTTACCATTGCGCAGCGGCCAGTCTTTTAGACCAGCACGCCGTCACGCGCGACGATCTTCCCCGCCGACACCACCAGCTTGCGCACCGGCCGCGCCACCACCGCTTCGGCCGGCGTTCGCGCGTCGACCAGCACGAGATCCGCGCGCATGCCGGGCAGCAGCCCGTAATCCGCAAAGCCGCAGCCGCGCGCCGCGCCGTGCGTCACGCAATCGAGCGCGACCTCCAGCTCGTCGTCGCGCCGGAAGTCGTTACGCATGCCGATCAGCATCGCGCGCTCGAGCATGTCGGGCGAGCCGTATGGCGTCCACGTATCGCGGATCCCGTCGTTGCCGCCGATCACGGTTACGCCCGCCGTGCGACAAGCCATCACCGGAGGTACCGCAACCGACGCTGGCGCCGTCGTTACGATGGCGACGCCGAGCCGCGCCATGCGCTCGAGCAACGCGTCGCGCTCGCGCGGCGCAAGATCGCCGAGACAAAAGCCATGGCTGATCACCACCTTGCCTTGCATGCCGAGCGCAGCGGTGCGCTGCAGGATCAGATCGAGCGAATCGGCGCCCATCGTCGAGCGCTCGTGCAGATGAAGGTCCAGCCCACATCCGTGCCGGTCTGCAAGCCCGAACAGCAGGTCGAGCGCGACCACCGCATCGCCTTCGATCGCGCATGGATCGAGGCCGCCGAGCAGATCGGCGCCGGCACGCAGCGCATCGGCGAGCAGCGCATCAGTGCCCGCGCGCTTCAAAATGCCCGATTGCGGAAACGCGACAATCTGGATTTCGATTTGCCCGCGTAGCGCCTCACGTGTCTCAAGGACGCCGTGCAGATGCCGCAAACCGGCGTCGGTATCGACGTCCACGTGCGTGCGCAAACGCGTCGTGCCCGCGGCGAGAAACGCGCGCGCCAATGCAAACGACTGCGCACCCGCGTCATGCCCGCTTGTCGCGCGCCAGCGGCGTTCGTTTTCGATCCGCTCGACAAGGCTCGGCGCAACTTCGTTGCGATACCAGCGCATGCCCCAGTGGGTCTTGTCGAGATGCGTGTGACCTTCGACGAGACCGGGCAGCACCAGCGCGCCCGCGCCTTCTTCGACGACGCAGTCCGCTTGCCCGGCAATAGCCGGCGCAGCGTCGGCAATACGCCCGCGGTCGATGAGAATATCGAGCGCGTCGCCCGTGCTCGTACGTACGTCGCGAATCAGCAAGGAGGTCATGTCGATAGGGGCACGATGTGGCTCACAGCATGCAATGTATCCGGTAACCGGCCGGCTCGCGACCGCTGCACTGTATCGACGCATGCTCAGCGCGTCGCTCGTTCGGCCCGTCACCGTCGCACGCCTGCACCGGACAAGCCACGCATGCTTCCTGCATCGGCCATTCCGCGCGACTTCACACTGACTCAAAAACTACATCCAAATTTCACAGATTCAATACACAGGTGCGCCAGACTGCCTCGATACCCATCGGTCGAGGAGACATCCATGACGGTTGCCGTGCGCGCTTATCTGTCCCCCACACTGGTTCTGCTGGCGCTCGACTGGCCGCAGGGCAAGGACCGCGCCGATTTTCTCGGCTTCGCGATCAAGCGCACCCCCGGATTTCTCGATCCGTCCGGCCGCGAACGCGAGGCGAGCAGCTGGCTGCCGAACCGCGTAACCTTCAACGGGCCGGTGCCCGACGCGCAACGCGATGCACCCACCAACGTCGCGCCGATCCAGAAGTTCATGTGGTGGGATGCGCGCATCGATCCGCCGGACCGCAACAAGCATTTCGAATACGACGTGTACCCGGTAGTCGGCAAGCCAACCGCGCCGCAACTGCTCGACAACGAAAAAGGTACCTGTAGCTTCACGCTGCCGGACCATATGGAGCGCGGCATCGGCAGCTGGTTCAACCGCGCGGTGGTCAGCTCGCAGGCTTTTTCGCGGATGGTGGCGACGCTCAAGCTCAAGCCGAACGAGACCCCGTCACCCGACGACGCACTGCGTCTGCGCACGTGGCTCGCCAACGATCTCGAGCAGACCTTCGCGACCGTGTTCTCCGGCGCGCGCCACGCGGCCTCGGCGGTGTACCACCTGACCGACCCGCTGTGGGCGATTCCGGCCTTCAAGGCGTTCGGCAAGCAGCACGGCAAGGGCGCGCTCGCGCTGGTGTACGACTCGCATCAGGTGACCAGCAAAGGCAAGCCGCCGCAGCCGTCGCCGAACCAGCAGGCAGTCGACGCGCTGGAAGGGCTCGCCGCGCTCGCGCCACGCGACAAGACGCACATCATGCATAACAAGTTCATCGTCAGCGACGATGGCGAAGGCCAGATCCGCGCGGACCAGGTGCTGACCGGCTCGGCCAACTTCACCACCGAAGGGCTGACCGAACAGGCCAACGTGCTGCATCTGTTCGAATCGGCGGAACTTGCGCAGTTGTACAACAATCGCGCCGCGAGCCTCGCGCAAAACCCGACCATCGGCGAAACGGCCAAGCTGTCGAACGGCTGGTCCGAACCGGTGACGATCGGCGACGCGAAGGTCCGCGTGTGCTTTTCGCCGGAGCCGAAGGACAAGCGCACGCAGATCGACACGATCGTCGCGGCGATCAACGCGGCGCAGCATTCGGTGGTGTTCTGCCTGTTCATGCCGACCGACGCGCCGCTGCGCGATGCGTGCTTCGCTGCCGGCGACAAGGGGCTGATGATGTTCGGCCTCGTCAATCACATCAGCGAGAAATCGGCGCAGGAAGCCGACGAGGCGCAGCAGGCCGGCAAGGTGGTCAGTACCACGGCGCTGGCGAACATGGAGCTGTACCACCGCAGCAGCACGCAGAAGGATGTGATCGATGCCGCGTACTTCTCGCCGGCTACCGTACCCGAAGGGTTTTTGCCGGAGATGCAGCTGTTTCCGGGCGAGCACGCGCCGTCTTACGCGCCGGTCATCATCCATCACAAGTTTCTCGTGATCGATGCGGAAGGCGACAATCCGATCGTCTATACCGGATCGGCGAACATGAGCAACAACTCGGAGCACTTCAACGACGAGAACCTGCTGGAGATTCGCGATAAACATGTGGCCGGTACGTATCTCGCCGAGTTTCTGCGGCTTTACGAGCATTACCGCGCGCGGGCCATTGCGATTGCCGAACAGCAGCGCGGCGGCCAGCATCAGCGGCTCGTGCTGAAACCGGACAGCAGCTGGGCTGCGAAGTACTTCATCGACGGCACGCCGGAATCGAAGGCCCGTGTCGCGCTTGCAAGCGACGTGAACTGAGCGCGGAACTGACCGCGAGGTGGCCGCGCAATACCGGGCGGCCGCCTCGCGCTTGCGCTACTCCTCCTCTTCGAGCAGCGCGTCGCGATGCTCTTGCGGCTTCGACAGCCAATGCCGATGCAGCATGCGCTCGACGATACGCCCGCCGATCAGCAGCACCATGAACATCAGCGTTGCGACCAGCGCCACCGACCACGCACCGGCGCCGCACACAATACCAAGCGCCGCCGTCACCCAGATCGATGCGGCGGTGGTCAGGCCGCGAATCTTGTCGGTCGCCGCGTTCTGCACGATCACGCCCGCGCCTAGAAAACCGATGCCGGTGACGATGCCCTGAATCGCGCGCGACGCTTCCGCGCTGCCCATTACGCCGTGCATCATGAAGCCGCCGCCGGCCATGGTGACGAGACACGCGCCCAGCGCGACCAGACCGAGCGTTTTTACGCCGGTCGGTTTGCCGCGCATATTGCGATCGACGCCAATGACGCAGCCCAGCAGCATCGCAATCACCATGCGTAGCAAGGCTTCGTGAAAGACCGGATCGGGCAGCATGCGTCAGCGCGCGCCGCTTGCGGTTACGGCTTCCACGGCCACGATGGGTATACGCCGGCGCCGGCCAGCGCTTCATCGGGTGCCGCCGGCTGCGGGTGATCGGCCGAGGCGGCGGCCGCGGCTTTGCGGGGCCGCGCGGGCTCGACTGCGGCCGGTTCGGTTGGCATCGGCGGCAAGCCTTCGCCGAACCACGATACCTCCGCTTTCAGGCTGTCGACGTACGCGTGCCAGCCCGCTTCGTTTGCAGTAAAAAGCGCGTCGCGTACGACGAGTGCGAGCCGCTCGCGATCCAGCTCTGCTTCGAGCAGCACTTGCGGCCACGTGGCAAATGCCGCGCTCGCGCGCTGCGCAAATGCCTGCGGCGTCAGCGCGGCGGGCATCTGTTGCAGCAACGGGTGCTTCGCGAGCGCACGATGCGCGGCTGCGAGCTCGCGTACGGTATGGCTGGAATCGCTGGCGGAAAGCGTCAGCAGCGTGTTCATCGTGTCGAGAACCGTACCGAGGTGCAACAACAGTGCCCGGCGTTCAAATGCATCTTTCATCACATATTCCGTCCGTCTGTCTGGTCCACCATTCTAGACCGACTGACGCAGCGTTCCGCGAAACACCGTACAGCACGGTATTGATGACGGAAATGTCATGTTCGTCTCATCTTCGCACTGTAGCGCGTACGTAGCATCGAGCGCATTCCGTCAGCGAAGCGTTCGTCTCATGACCAAGCCATTTATCGCGACCTTCTATCTGGTTGCGGCCGCAACCTCCGCGTACGCGCAGCAGGCCATCGCGCAGCGCGAGGATCCGAACGCCATCGCAACTGTGGCGCAGTCGAACGCACCGCCGCTCACGCTCGACGAAGCCCTCGCACTCGCCGAACTCAACAATCCGCTACTGCGCAGCGCCCGCGCCGACACGGACGCCTCGAGCGGCGCGCTGGTACAGGCAGGCGCGCGTCCGAACCCGCAGCTGTCGCTGCTGCAGGAAGGCTTGAGCGGCGCCGAGCGCACGTCGACCGCGTTGCTCAATCAGACCATCGAACTGGGCGGCAAGCGCGCGGCGCGCGTCGATGCCGCATCGTATCGCCGCGCGGCATCGATTGCCGCGCTCGACGCGCGCGCCGCCGGCTTGCAAGCGGACGTGATAGCCGCGTTCTACGGCCTGCTTGCCGCGCAACGTCAACGGCAATTCGCCGAAGAAGCCACCGGCCTTGCCGAGCGCTCCGCGCGCATCGCGCACAAACGTGTGCAGGCCGGCAAGGTGCCACCGGTCGAAGCGACCAAAGCGCAGGTGGCCGTCAGCGCCGCGCAGATCGAAGAGGCCAGCGCACGCAGACAGGTCTCGATTGCACAGGAAACCCTCGCCAATGCGATGGGCGGCGCCGTGCCGCGCGAGCGCATCGCCGGCGGCGATCTGGATCGCGTGCCACCGGTCGGGCCGCTGCCGCAACTGCTGCAGCGCGCAGACAGCGGGCCGGCATTGCGCGCCGCGCATGCGCAAACATCGCGCGCACAAGCGTTGATCGCAGTCGAACGGGCCAAGCGCATTCCGGACCTCACCGTCAGTGCCGGCATGAAACGAATTGCAACCGCAGGCTCACCGCTGAATCAGGCGGTGATCGGCATATCGATTCCATTGCCGTTGTTCGATACCAATCGCGGCGCGCTGCTCGAAGCGACACATCAGGCGGCAAAGGCTAGCGCCGACGAGGACAGCGAACGCGCACGCGTGCGGCTCGATCTCGCGCAGACCTACGCGAACTACGAGAATGCCGCGGACGAAGCCAGGCGCTTGAGAACAGACGTGCTGCCTGCAGCGCGCGACGCGTTGGAGACGACCTCGCGCGGCTACGAACTCGGCAGGTTCGCTTTACTCGACGTGCTCGACGCACAGCGCACGCTGTTTCAGAGCCGCTCGCAATACGTTGCTGCACTCGCCAACGCGCATCGCGCGTACGCGGAGCTCAACCGGATCACAGGCTCGGCGCCTGCCCGTACGCCGTCGGACATCACTTCTTCAGCGCTTGCGCCATGAAACTTCCAGTCACACGCCGCGGTAGATACATGGCCGGCGCCGCGCTGCTCGTCATCGTCTTGCTCGCCGCTGCCGTGTTTGCATGGATGCGCGTCGACGGCATGCAAACACGCGAGACGACACGCAGCGTCAGGCCCGTTGCACGCACAATCGATACCGCAGCGGGTCAAAACGGCGGCGTCGTACTGACCAGCGGGCCGTTCGCAGCCGAGATCCTGCTGTCCGGGAAAGCCGGCAACGCGCGCCTCGTCGTTTACCCATTCCTCGAAGGCAAACTTGCGACGCAAAACGTCAGCATCACGGGTTCGCTGCAGCGCCATGACGGCACGCGCGAAGCGTTGCGCTTCATCGCGTCGGCACCGGGTTTCACAAGCGCGCAGCCGATCGCCCAACCCCACGTGTTCGATGCAGTAATCGACGTCGCGGTCGAAGGCCGTTCCGCATCGTTCAAGTTTTCGCGCGCGGACGGCGCGATCCCGCTGAGCGTCGCGCAGATGCAGGCCTCGGGCATCGAAGTCGCGCGCGCCGGGCCGACACAAATCGTCAAGACAGTGCGCCTGCCGGGCGAAATCAGACTCAATGAGGACCGCACTGCGCATGTGGTGCCGCGAGTGGCAGGCGTGATCGAGCGCGTCGATGTATCGATCGGGCAAAACGTCGCGCAGGGGCAGCGGCTGGCGATCGTCGCCAGCCCGGAGCTCGCCGATCGACGTAGCGAATGGCTCGCGGCGCAGCGACGGTTAGAGGCCGCGCGCACCGCCTATCGACGCGAAAAGTCCTTATGGCAAGAGCGCATCTCAGCGGAGCAGGACTATCTGCAAGCGCAAACCCAGCTGCGCGAGGCTGAAATCGCCGCGCAAAACGCCGGACAAAAACTCGCCGCGCTGAATGCACCCGCCGCTTCAGGCGCACTGAACCGCTACGAGCTGCGCGCGCCGTTCGCGGGCACCATCGTCGCAAAACATGTCGCACCCGGCGAGTCGGTCGCCGCCGATGCGAATCTCTTCACGCTGTCGGACCTCTCGACGGTCTGGGCCGAAATGGCCGTGCCGGCGCAACACCTGAACGATGTACGCGTCGGACGCAACGCGACGGTTTCGACCAGCGCTTTCGAATCGACCGCACACGGCGCCATCTCCTTCGTCGGCGCGCTGCTGGGCGAGCAGACACGCACCGCCCCGGCCCGCGTCGTGCTGCCCAATCCCGGCGGCACATGGCGGCCGGGCCTGTTCGTCGAAGTAAGCGTCGTAGCCGGCGCACGGGATGTGCCCGTGGCTGTGAGTACCGAGGCGCTTTACGACATCGACGGCGCGTCCGCGGTATTCGTGCTGGCGCAACAGGGCTTCGTCGCACAGCCGGTACAAACCGGCAGACGCGACGCGCAGTCCGTCGAAATCGTCGCCGGCTTACGGGCGGGCCAGCGCTACGCGGCGCAAAACGCCTACGTGCTGAAGGCCGAACTCCAGAAAGGCAGCGCCGATGAACACTGACGCGCAGCCGCACGCTCCTCTCTTCTTTTTCACGGGATCTCTGCCATGTTCGAGCGTCTGATCCGCGTTGCGATCGAGCGGCGCTGGCTGGTACTGCTAGCCACTGCCGCGCTTGCCGCTGTTGGCCTCTACAGCTACGGCAAGCTGCCGATCGACGCGGTACCCGACATCACCAACGTGCAGGTGCAGATCAACAGCGAGGCGCCCGGTTACTCGCCGCTGGAGGCAGAACAGCGCATCACGTTTGCACTCGAGACCGCGATGGCCGGCTTGCCGCATCTGCAGGAAACCCGTTCGATTTCGCGCTACGGGTTGTCGCAAGTCACGGTGATTTTCAAGGATGGCACCGACATCTACTTCGCGCGCCAACTGGTCAACGAGCGCATCCAGCAGACCCGCGAACGCCTGCCATCGGGCATCACACCGGAACTGGGCCCCGCCTCGACCGGTCTCGGCGAAATCTATCTATGGACCGTCGAAGCCGACACCGGTGCCCGCAAAGCGGACGGCACGCGCTACACCGCGACCGATCTGCGCGAACTGCAGGACTGGGTCATCAAACCGCAACTGCGCAACGTGGCGGGCGTCGCCGAAGTGAACACGATCGGCGGCCACGCCAAAGAGTTCATCGTCGCGGCAGACCCGGCGCGGCTGATGGCGCACGGCCTGACGATCGCCGACGTGGTGCGCGCGCTCGAACGCGACAATCAGAATCTCGGCGCGGGTTACATCGAAAAGCGCGGCGAGCAGTATCTGGTGCGCGCGCCCGGCCAGGCACGCTCGGCTGCCGATCTCGCCGACATCGTGCTGAGCAGTGCGCGCGGCATCCCCGTGCGGGTGAAAGACGTCGCGCAGGTCGATGTGGGCCGCGAACTGCGCACCGGTGCCGCGACCGCCAACGGCAACGAAGTGGTGCTCGGCACCGTGTTCATGCTGATCGGCGAAAACAGTCGCACCGTCGCGCGCGCGGTGGCGGCGAAGATGGCGGACGTGAACCGTACGCTGCCGCCGGGCGTGCGCGCCGTGCCGGTCTACGACCGCACGGTGCTGGTCGACAAAGCCGTGAGAACCGTTAAGAAAAATCTTATCGAAGGCGCTGCGCTGGTGATCGCTGTCTTGTTTCTGTTCCTCGGTAACGCGCGTGCCGCGCTGATCACCGCGTTGGTGATTCCACTGTCGATGCTGATCACCTTCACGGGCATGGCCAGCGCGAAAATCAGCGCGAACCTGATGAGCCTCGGCGCGCTGGACTTCGGCATCATCGTCGACGGCGCGGTGGTGATCGTCGAGAACTGCATCCGCCGGCTCGCGCATGCACAGGCGCTCGCCGGCAGGCCGCTCACGCGCAGCGAACGTTTTGCGGAGGTGTTCGCCGCGGCGCAGGAAGCGCGCCGCCCGCTGGTGTTCGGGCAGTTGATCATCATGGTCGTGTACGTGCCGATCTTTGCGCTGACAGGCGTCGAAGGCAAGATGTTTCACCCGATGGCGTTGACGGTCGTGATCGCGCTGGCCGCCGCAATGGCGCTGACCGTCACGTTTATTCCCGCTGCGCTCGCGCTGTTTGTCGGTTCGCGCATCGAAGAACGGGAAAACCGCCTGATGAGCTGGGCACGACGCCGCTACGAACCGCTGTTAAGCTTTTTCATCAGGCATCCCAGGCGCGTGCTGGCGGGTGCCGCGGCGACCGTCGGCGCAGCACTGCTGCTGGCCACGCGCCTTGGCAGCGAGTTTGTTCCGAACCTGAACGAAGGCGATCTCGCGGTCGCCGCGCTACGCGTGCCGGGCACCAGTCTTTCACAATCCGTCACCATGCAACAGACCATCGAAACCACGCTGAAGCAACGCTTTGCCGAAATCGATCGCGTGTTCGCGCGCACCGGCACCGCCGAGATCGCAGCCGACCCGATGCCGCCCAATCTGTCGGATGGCTACATCATGCTGAAGCCAGCCGACGCATGGCCCGACCCACGCAAAACACGCGAACAGTTGCGTTCGGAAATCGAAGCCACCCTTTCGGAATTACCAGGAAACGCCTACGAATTTTCTCAACCCATTCAGTTGCGCTTCAATGAACTGATCTCGGGCGTACGCAGTGACATCGCGCTGAAGCTGTTCGGCGACGACATGGCGGTACTCAACGAAACCGGCAGCCGGCTCGCGGCCGCACTCGGCGCGGTGCCAGGCGCCACCGAAGTGAAGCTCGAACAGACGTCCGGCCTGCCGGTGCTGACCGTCGCGTTCGACCGCGACAAACTGGCGCGCTATGGCGTGAGCCTCGGCGACGCGCAGGACACGCTGGCCGCCGCGATCGGCGGGCGCAAGGCGGGCATGCTGTTTCAGGGCGACCGGCGCTTCGATGTCGTGGTGCGATTGCCCGAAGCATTGCGCGCCGATCCCGATGCGATCGCACGCCTGCCGATCGCGCTGCCGCCGGGCGCAGCGTCGGCTGCGGCATTCACTGCGACCAGCACCGTGGCCGGCACATCTGCGGCGGCTGGGCTCACGCGTCCTGCTTATGTGCCGCTCTCCGAACTCGCCACACTCGAAGTGGCACCGGGCCCAAACCAGATCAGCCGCGAAAACGGCAAGCGGCGCATCGTCGTCACCGCGAACGTGCGCGGGCGCGACGTCGGCTCGTTCGTCGCCGCAGCCAAAGCGCAAATCGGGCGCGCCGTGCCGGTGCCGCCCGGCTACTGGCTCGCATGGGGCGGCCAGTTCGAGCAGATGCAAAGCGCAGCCGCGCGTCTGCGCATCGTCGTGCCCGCAGCGCTGCTGATGGTGTTCGTGCTGCTGTTCATGATGTTCAACAACGTCAAAGATGGTCTGCTTGTCTTCACCGGCATTCCATTTGCGTTGAGTGGCGGCATCGCTGCGTTGTGGCTGCGCGGCCTGCCGCTGTCGATCACGGCGGCCGTCGGCTTTATCGCGCTGTCGGGGGTCGCAGTGCTCAACGGGCTCGTGATGCTGTCGTTTATCCGCAAGCTGCGCGAAGACGGCGCCGAACTCGACGCCGCCGTGCATGAAGGCGCGCTCACCCGTTTGCGCCCGGTGCTGATGACCGCGCTGGTCGCGGCGCTCGGTTTCGTGCCGATGGCGCTCGCCACCGGCACCGGCGCCGAAGTGCAGCGGCCGCTCGCAACCGTCGTGATCGGCGGCATTCTTTCGTCGACCGCACTGACGCTGCTGGTCCTGCCGGTGCTGTACCGCATCGTGTACGCGCAGAGCGCCAGCACTTCTGTCCCACGCGCCGGGCGCGGAGATCTGCCATGCGAATCCTGATCGTCGAAGACGAGCCGAAAACCGGCCGCTACCTGCAAAAAGGCCTGACCGAAGCGGGTTTCGTGGTCGACTGGGTCGGCGACGGCATCTCGGGGTTGCATCAGGCCGAATCGGAACACTACGACCTGCTCGTGCTCGACGTGATGCTGCCGGGCCAGGACGGCTGGACCGTGCTGCATCAACTGCGGCGCACCCAGGCAACCCCCGTGCTGTTCCTGAGCGCGCGCGACGACGTCGCAGACCGCGTGAAAGGCCTCGAACTCGGCGCGGACGACTATCTGGCCAAACCATTCGACTTCGTCGAACTGCTGGCCCGCGTGCGCTCGATCCTGCGCCGCGGCCAGCCGCGCGAAGCGACGCTGCTGAAAATCGCCGACCTCGAACTCGATCTGACGCGCAGAAAAGCGCTACGCCAGGGCGCGACGATCCTGCTGACCGCCAAGGAATTTGCGCTGTTGTGGCTGCTGATGCGCCGCACCGGCGAGATCCTGCCGCGCGCGACGATCGCCTCGCAGGTATGGGACATGAACTTCAACAGCGATACCAACGTGGTGGACGCCGCGATCCGGCGTCTGCGCGCGAAAATCGACGACGAGTTCGAGCCGAAACTGGTCCACACGGTGCGCGGCATGGGCTACGTGCTCGAAGTTCGCGAAGGCAGCAGCCGATGATGCGCGAGCTGTGGCCGCGCACGTTGCGTGCACGCCTCGCCGCGCTGATCGTCGCCTCGAGCACCGCGGTGCTCGCGTTGAGCGGGTTCATGGTGTACGAAGCGCTGCGCAGCCGCATCGAGGCGAGCGCCGCGGCCGAAATCAACGCGACGCTGTCGGCACTCGATGCGCATCTGCAACAGGTACGCACGGTCGAAGACGTTCGCTATCTGGCAGACATGTGGGGCGATTTGCTGCACGGCCACGCGAACCTGAGCCTCGCGATCGACGACGCGAACGGTACGCGCATCCTGAGCACGCCGGGTTTTATACACGACGCGTGCAGCGACGCGCTGAGCTCGTCGCCTGCAGCTGGCGCAGCGAAGCCCACGACGCCTGGCACGCACCCTGCGTGGCTGCGCTCGCGCATCGAGACCGTGTCGCTTGCGGCCGATAAGCGCGCGAACACCGCCGTACGCGTGGTCGTGCAATACGACACCCGCGCCGACCTCGCGCTGTTGCGCGAATACGCGTGGTCGATTGCGCTGATCCATGTGCTCGGCGTGTTGATCGCCGCAGCACTCGCATACGGCATCGCGCATCTCGGCCTGAGCCCCCTGCGCAATCTCGTGGCGCGCGCCGAGCACATGTCGACCAGCGGCCTCGCACAGCCGCTGCCGGAGCTGCAGGCGGCCGGCGAACTGAAAGACCTCGGGCTCGCGTTCAACGGCATGCTCGCACGTCTCAACGATTCGTTCACGCGGCTCAGCCAGTTTTCGTCGAACCTGGCGCACGATCTCCGTACGCCGCTTACCAATCTGCTCACGCATGCGCAGGTTGCGTTATCGCGGCCGCGCAGTGTCGACGAATATCGCGACGTGATCGAAACGAGCGTCGACGAATACCAGCGTTTGTCGCGCATGATCGACGATATGTTGTTCCTCGCGCGTGCCGACAGCGCGCAACGCGAGCTGACGTTACGCAGCTTCGATGCCGGCGCAGAAGCGGCACGGGTCGCCGGCTTCTATGAGCCGATGGCCGAAGACGCGCACGTCGACGTGGTAGTGCGCGGCAACGGGCTTGCGCCGCTGCGCGCCAATCAACTGCTGTTCCAGCGCGCGCTGAGCAATCTGCTGGCGAACGCGCTCGCGCATGCACCGCGTGGCTCGACCGTTTCGATCGACTGCAGCGCGACGGATAGCGGCGTACTGCTTGCCGTCTCCGACACCGGGCCGGGCATCGGTGCCGAGCATCAGCAGCACATTTTCGATCGCTTCTATCGCGTGGATCCGGCGCGGCATACGCTGTCGGCGTCAGGCACGGGTGGCAGCGGGCTTGGCCTTGCGATCGTCCAGTCGATCATGCAGCTGCACGGCGGCACCTGCGGCGTGCGCAGCGAACCGCAGGTGCGCACGACGTTCTGGCTGCGCTTTCCATTGCACCCGGCCGCGACGAACCCGGCGGACACCGCCGGGCCTGCACCGGTCCCGGCGGCAGCCCGGCAAGAGCCGCATTAACGCTTCGCCACACTGTCGTGCTGGTCGAAGTTCGGGCTCGCTTCGCCCGGATGCTTCGCGATCGCATGCAACTGCTTGTTGCGCGCCATCTGCTCGTCGGTGGGCGGATAGTTGGTCTTGCTCACCGGAATGACGCCATCGTGGCGCGCCTGCGCCAGTTCCTGCTGCACTTCGGCGCGCGACTTGCCCTGCGCGAGCGCGTGTGGTGTGGCGAACCCGGCAAGCAGCGTGGCGGCAGCAACAGCCACGGTCAGCGAAAGTTTTGCGGCAGTCATCGTTCATCTCCTTGAAGAAACTCCGCCGGTCAGCGGATAGTCTTCAGTTTGCGCAACAGACGGTGCGCAACGATGATGCGTCGATGACAAATCTGTCGAACAGCGTGTATCAGGCCGTGTCGGTGAACATCGACTTACGGATGATCGCATGCACGCCCCAGTTGCCGTCCACCACCTGCGTCACACCAAAATCCACCGCGACGGAGATCAGCGAAATCGCTTCGTCTTCGGTGAGCCCTTTGGTGGTCATCAGGAAGCGGCGCGTTTTGATGAACGCGTCGCGCATCGCGAGGTCGAGCGTCGATTTTTCATAGACCTTGCTTTGCGCGTTCGCGCCAAACTCCGCCAGATAGTTCGGATGACTGAAGCCATGCAGCACCCACTCGTCGGCGGTTTCGACCAGCGGATACGTGAGGTCGGCATACGCCTGACCGGCCAGCGTCGCCTTCTTGTGCAGGATCAGCTGGAAATCGCCGGTCAGCGAGCATTCGATCGCGGTGCCGCACAGTTCCGAATCGCCCTGCGATGCGTGCGGGTCGCCGATCGACAGCAGCGCGCCCGGCACGCCCACCGGCAAATACACACTCGCGCCGCGCGCGACGCGCCAGTTGTCGAGGTTGCCGCCAAACGCCGAAGGCGGAATCGAATCGATCAGGCCGTTATGCTGCGGCGCGACCGCAATCAGGCCGAAATGCGGGCGCACCGGAATCCGCACGTTCTTCAGCACGTTGTGGTTTTCGACCACCGTCGAATGGTCGACCGGCACGCCCGGATAGTCGATGGTCGGGTGCATCACGCCGAACGGATCGCGTTGCGGCGTCCAGCGGTAGTTGTAGACCGCGCGCGCATAAGCGGCGCCATCCTCGGGTAATTCGGCATCGAGCTCGTAAATCGTCACCACTTCGCGCGGCTTCGGTTCGGTCAACAGTTCGCGGTAGTGAAAGCCCCACCATGCGGCCGCGTTGCTGCCGAACGCGCGGCCCGCGAAGTTCGGGTTCGCGCAGCGGCGCGGGTGCACGTCGAGAATCTTCACTTCGAGCACGTCGCCCGGCTCAGCGCCGCGAACCGCGACGGGCCCGGTGCAGATATGCACGCCAAACCCTTCGCCGGCGCCGCGCCCGTAGATCGACGCATCGATCGGGCCGGCGCCGCGCCGGTTGACGTTCTTGCGCTCGGCGGTCCAGTGGAACACGCTCTCGGCGCCGGGGTCGCCGGCCACCATGCGCGCCCAGTCGTCGGACGCATGCTGCGTGAGCGTCTCGATCGTCACGGTGTCGCCGCTGTCCACTTCGAGCACCGCTTTCAGGTCGTGCGAGAAATAGCCCCAATGAACCGTATTGGCGGTGGCCCGCAGCAGATGATGACGCGGACGGCTGGGAGAGCGTGAAACCGGCTTGCTGCCTTTGGTGCTGGCTCGTTTGCCGACGGTCGTGTCATGGCTTGCGTCGATGATCGCGCTGCCATCGCCATGGCCCGCACGTTCTTTGCGCGGCGGATTTTCGACAAGCGTGTCTACCTCGTCGCCCAGCAGCGCATCATCCGATGCATCGCCCACCGGCGCGCGCGCCGCCGGCGGCACGTGTGCGAGCAGCGCTTCCGCGTTGAGCGGCACGCCGCGCGACATACGCCGCACCAGATGCCGCGCCAGTTCGAGGCTCGCTTCATGACGGAACGCGCGCGGCGACATCTGATATTGCTCGCGAAACACGCGGCTGAAATGCGCGGGATCGTTGAAGCCCCAGCGAAAGCAGATATCCGAAATCGACATCTTTTCATACAGCGGATCGACCAGTTCGGCGCGGCAGCGCTCCAGCCTGCGCAACCGCAGATAGGTCGAAAAGCTTTGCCCGACGGTCTCGAACAGCTTCTGCAGATAGCGCGACGACACACGCTCCTGCTGCGCAATCGCCGCGAGGCTGATGTTCGAATCGTTGAGCCCCGCATCGATGGTGCGGCACACGCGCGCAAAAATCGCAGCCTGCGAAGCGGTCAGCCCGCTGATGCTCGCCTCATGCTGATGACCGGCCAGACTTGCCACGAGAAACTCAGCCAGTGCGAGTTCAAGCGGACGCAATTCGCTGACCGACAAGGTATCGACACTTTCCGCAATGGTCGCAAGAAAGCCCGAAAACACGTGGCCGATCCCCACATCCGCGGCAATCCGGCCGGCACGCAACGACGACTGCGCGAATAGCCGTGCGCTCATCGCCGCACGCGGCACCCGCACCACGAACACGCGAAACGCGGAATCGAACGCGAGCGAAGCCTGCCCGCGCGGCGGCAGGTAGACGATGTCGTGCAGTGCGACGGACTGGCGTTGACCGTCCGAAATCAGCGTCGCCGTGCCCTCGATGACGAGCGCAAGCAGCAGGCTGTCGGCAGCCGAAGTCTGCAATTCGAGGGTTTGCGCAACCGATGTCAGCACGCTTAGCGCGAAGCCGCCGATCGACGTCTGCGCCTGGATCATGCCGTGCAGGACGCGTGTGGGCGGCAGCGCGCCGCAACGCAGGCCGAGCCGATCGAGCGCGTCGCGCCACGCGCGTAGCCGTTCAGCTTGCGGATAGGACTCGGTGGTGAAGCGTAGCGGCGAATCCAACGTCATACTCCGGGTCGTGGCGAGCGACGCACGCGCGTCGCGCACCGCCCGGGATCGGGTCAGTGCGGCCCGCCATGCCGGACGCATCTATGCAATGGGGCAATGCAAAGCAACCTTTGCGCCACCTGGAGGTGCAACGCTGTGTTTACCGCCTTCAGCACGGATGGAAAAGTAAAAGACAGGTAGGCTGCGCATGCAGCGCAACCGATGTGATGAATAGAGGCGTGCATACGCCTGCGCCACTGTCGCGCATATGCACCGCAGTGGCGCATGACTACGGTTAGCGCGAACTGGCGCCAGCCGCAGCCACGCTCACTTCGATTCGAACATGTTCCTGCGAATCGACCCGTGCACGCCCCAGTTGCCGTCGACCACCTGCGTCACGCCGAAGTCCGCGGCTACCGACATCAAGGCAATCGCTTCGTCCTCGCTCATCTTGTGCACCGTCATCAAGAAACGGCGCAGCTTGCGGAACGCGTCGCGCATCGCCTTGTCGAGGCTCGCGTGATTGGCCACATCGGTTTGCGCATCCGGCCCGAGCTCAGCGAGGTAATTCGCAAACGTAAAGCCATACACCGACCAGATCTCATCCGTTTCCAGCAGCGGATGCGTGAGCCCTTCGAGCGTCGTGCCGTACAGGTCGTTCTTTTTGTGCAACACGAATTCGAAGTCGCCGGTCAGCGAGCATTCGATCGCGGTGCCGCCCAGTTCGCTGTCGCCTTGCGCCGCATGTGGGTCGCCAACCGAGAAAAACGCGCCATCCACCGCAACCGGGTAGTACATCTTCGCGCCCTTGCCGATACGCCAGTCGTCCATATTGCCGCCGGTGTAGCCAGGCGGAATCGAGCTCACATAATCGGCTTCGGCGGGCGCGAGCCCCATCGTGCCGAAATGCAGGCGCGCCGGCACTTTTACGTTCGGCAGAATGTTTTCGCGCTTCTTCACCAGCGAATGGTCGACGCGCACACCCGGGTAGTCGATCATCGAGTGCACCACGCCGTCCGGATCGGTCTGCGGCGTCCACACATAGTTGTACACCGCGCGCGCGTACGGCTCGCCCGATGCATCGAGTTCGAAAATCGTCACCACTTCGCGCGGCTTCGGCTCTTCGATCAGATCGCGATACTGAAAGCCCCACGAAGCCGCGACGTTCGAACCGAAACAGCGCCCCGCGTAGCACGCGTTGCAGCTAGGCCGCGGCCGCACGTCGAGAATCCGCACTTCGAGCACGTCGCCCGCTTCGGCGCCTTCGATCGCCACCGGCCCGGTCAGCAGATGCACGCCGACGCCTTCGCCGGAACCGAGCTTGAACGGCCCTTCGGTCGGGCCCGCGCCGCGCCGCGGCATCGCCTTGTGCTCGCGGGTCCAGTGGAACACGCTTTCGGCGCCGGGGTCGCCCGCCACCATCCGCTCATGGTCGTCGTTCGCGTGGTGAGTCAGCGTCTCGATCGTCACGCGGTCGCCGGAACGCACGGTCAGCGTAGGCGCGACGGCCTTGCTGAAATAGCCCCAATGAACCGTCTGCGGCGATACGGGAAGAATGTGATGCTTCATGTTTCGTTCGTGCCTCGCGAGGAGTCCGGCGCGGCGCCGGGGTGTGACGGGATCGAAATCAAATGGCGCATGCCGCTTATGGCGTCACTTATGGCGCTGCTTGCGGCGCCTCTTACGGCGCCGCCTCCAGCCGGTGATCGGCGCCCATTACATTCAGGAAGCGCGTCGTCAACGGATGCTGCGGATGCGTCAGGAGCTCGTGTGCCGGTCCTTCTTCGACGACGTTGCCGCCGCTCATAAACACCACGCGGTCAGCCACCTGATCGGCAAAGCGCAACTGGTGCGTCGAAATGATCATCGTCAGACCGTCTTCTACGGCGAGCCGCTGGATCACTTCGAGCACTTCGCCGACCAGTTCCGGGTCGAGCGCGGAAGTCGGCTCGTCGAGCAACAGCACGCGCGGATTCGGCGCCAGCGCCCGCGCGATCGCAACGCGCTGCTGCTGGCCGCCGGACAGATGACGCGGCAGCGCGTCGGCGCGATGGCTCAGGCCAACGCGCTCGAGCAGCTCGAACGCGCGGCGGTCTGCTTCGATCGCGTTGACGCCGTGCACCCAGCGCAGCGGGCCCGCGATGTTTTCGCGCGCGGTAAGGTGGCTAAACAGATTGAACTGCTGGAACACCATGCCGACGCCGACGCTAGCGCGTTCGTTGGCAACGTCGCGCTGGTTCATCGGCCGTCCGTCTTCGCGATAGCCGAGGCGCCGGCCGCCGACGTGAATCTGCCCCGCATCCCACTGCTCGAGATGGTTGATACAGCGCAGCAGCGTGCTCTTGCCCGAACCGCTCGGGCCGAGCAGCGCGATCACCTCACCGGTTTGCACGGTCAGGTCGAAGCGGTCGAGCACGGTCTGCTTGCCGTAGCGCTTATGCAGGCCCGTGACGCGCACCGCGGCCGGGCGCTTCGCCAGTTCCTCGTAGCGCTTCGCACGGTCCACACGCGACGTGCCGACCAGACGCAACGGTGCGCGCGCAGCGAGCGGGTCGGCGCTCGAAGAAGCAAGCGCTGCCGTCTTTGCAGTTGCGTCCGCAACCCCATCGGCTGGCACCGGCTGCACGGGCGCTACGTCGTCGACCAACTTTGCACGACGCCACGGCAGCAGCCGCGCGAAGCGTTCGCCCGCCGGACGGTCCAGATCGAGCCCGGCTTCCGCAACCAGCTGGATCAATGCGATCGCACCGGTCAGCACCAGATAGATCAAACCGGACGCAAAGAAGATCGAGAAGAAATCGAAAGTCGACGAAGCCAGCTGCGTGCTGCGCAACGTCAGTTCGTCGACCGCGATCACCGAAGCCAGCGACGAGTTCTTCAACGCGCTGACCGACTCGTTGCCGAGCGCGGGCACCATGGTGCGAATCGCCTGCGGCGCGATCACGCGACGCATCATCACCGCCGGCGTCATACCGAGCGCCTGCCCTGCGAGCAACTGCCCGCGGTCGACGCCAAGCACGCCCGCACGCAGGATCTCCGCGATAAACGGCCCTTCGTTCAGCGCCAGCGCAAGACCCGCCGCGCCGATCGCGCTGAGTTTCAGGCCGATGTGCGGCAGCGCGTCGTACGCAAACACCAGTTGCAGGATCAGCGGTGTGCCGCGAAAAATCACTGTATAGCCGCGCGCAAACACCGCGAGCGGCCCGACCTTGCTCAGCTGCATGCTGGCGAGCACAAGGCCCACCACCAGGCCGCCGGCGAGGCCCAGCGCGGTCACCGCGATCGTGAAGCCAATGCCTTTCAGCAGATACGGCAGGCTCAGATAGTGCAGAAACAGATCCATCAGTTCGACACGATCAGCTTGGGTGTTTCAAGGTTTTCCGACGGCAGCGACCACTTCTTCAGCATGTCGTTCTGCTGCCCGGACTTCTGGATCGCCAGCAGCGCAGCCATCACCGCCGCACGGAATTCCGGCTTGTCCTTCGGTACGCCAATCCCCACCGAGTACGGCAGCGTCACCGCGGTCGCCTTCTCGAGCTTGTCCGGATAGGCCTTGACGGCCTGCTCGACGGTGTTCACGTCGTTCACGTACGTGTCCGCACGGCCCGCGAGAATCGCCTGGATGCAATTCGCGTTGTTGTCGTACAGCTGGATCGCGGCTTCCGTCTTGCCGGCCGACTTGCATGCAGGCGCCAGCGCGTTGATCAGCGGAATCTCGACGTAACCGGTGTTTTCCGCGGCGGTCGCGCCGCACATCGTCGTATTGATGCCGGTGATCTTCTTCGGATTGCCCTTGGCCACCAGCACGCCGTCAAACACCTTCGAATACGTGATGAAATCCGCAGCCTTCGCGCGCTCTTCGGTCGCGTAGATGTCGGAGATCACGATGTCCGCCTGGCCGCTTTGCAGCGTGGTCAGCAGCGCGGCGAACGTGACCGGCTTGTAGGCCATCTTGAAGCCGAGGCAATCGCCGATCGCTTCGCCGAGATCGATGTCGAAGCCGATGTACTTGCTCGGATCGTTCGGATCGAGCGCTTCATAACCCGGCGTGTGCGGGTTGATTGCATTGGTCAGCGTCTTGCCCTTCCATTGCGGATATTTCGCTTGCAGCGCCTTGCATTCGGCAGGCGTCGCGGCGCCCGCCGCCATTGCATGGCCCGAACCCAGCAGCAGCACCAGTAGGCCCACCATGCACGCGATCAGTTCGCGCCAGCGCAGGGCCATGGGAAACATGCCGGCGCGACGCCAGCCGTTTCGATGATCGATCAGTCCGGTATGCATCGGAAGACTCCGTAGCGGCAGATGTCAATGGCACACCCCATGTACGCCTCTTGCATCGCACGATGCGCAAGCGTAGGTGGAGGAAATTGAGGGGACTTGTCTCGGCGCGAACAAATGCTTGCACTGAGGTGAAGCACGGCGCGCGAACCGGCGGCCGGCCCGTGGTGGGCGGCATGCAAAGGTGAGGGAAAACGGGAGCATGAGCGCGGCAGCAATCGTTGCCGCAACGCGCCCGATCAGGCGGAAAACGCTGCGCGATGGGGATGCGGTGCGCGCTCCCGAAAGTTCTCACCTTGCGGGGCGCGGCGCCGCTTGCGGAAACCGGCGCGCTGACCGGTCCCGGCTTTTTCGCCGAAATTACAGCGAGTAGTACAGTTCGAATTCCACCGGATGCGTGGTCATACGCACGCGCTGCAGTTCCTGCTCTTTCAGCGCGAGGTAGGCGTCGAGCATCCCATCGGTGAACACGCCGCCGCGCGTCAGGAATTCGCGGTCTTTATTCAGCGCTTCCAGTGCCTGGTCGAGGCCGGCACACACGGTCGGGATCTTTGCATCCTCTTCCGGCGGCAGGTCGTACAGGTTCTTGTCGGCCGCTTCGCCCGGGTGAATCTTGTTCTGCACGCCGTCGAGACCCGCCATCATCAGCGCCGAGAACAGCAGGTACGGGTTCGCCATCGGATCCGGGAAGCGCGTTTCGATGCGGCGGCCCTTCGGGTTGCTCACGTGCGGAATACGGATCGATGCCGAACGGTTGCGTGCCGAGTAAGCCAGCTTCACCGGTGCTTCGAAGTGCGGCACCAGACGCTTGTACGAGTTGGTGGTCGGGTTCGAGATCGCGTTCAGCGCGCGCGCATGCCTGATCACGCCACCAATGTAGTACAGCGCGAACTCCGACAGGCCGGCATAGCCGTCGCCCGCGAACAGGTTCTCGCCATCCTTCCAGATCGACTGGTGCACGTGCATGCCCGAGCCGTTATCGCCGACCACCGGCTTCGGCATGAAGGTCGCCGTCTTGCCGTGACTATGGGCGACGTTGTGCACGATGTATTTGAGTTTCTGCGTCCAGTCCGCGCGTTGCACCAGCGTCGAGAACTTCGTGCCGATTTCATTCTGGCCTTGACCCGCCACTTCGTGGTGGTGCACTTCGACCGGGATGCCGATCTGCTCGAGCAGCAGACACATTTCCGAGCGCATGTCCTGGAACGTGTCGACCGGTGCGACCGGGAAGTAGCCGCCTTTCGGGCCCGGACGATGGCCGCTGTTGCCGCCTTCGAACTCTTTGCCCGACGACCACGGTGCCTCTTCCGAGCCGATCTTGACGAAGCAGCCCGACATGTCCGTGTTCCACTGCACCGAGTCGAAAATAAAGAACTCCGGCTCCGGACCGAAGAACGCCGTGTCGCCCAGACCGGTGCTCTTCAGATACGCTTCGGCGCGCTTGGCCAGCGAGCGCGGGTCGCGCTCGTAACCGTTGCCATCCGACGGCTCGACCACGTCGCAGGTCAACACCAGCGTCGACTGTTCGTAGAACGGGTCGATGAAAGCGGTATCCGGATCGGGCATCAGCAGCATGTCCGACGCCTCGATGCCCTTCCAGCCAGCGATCGAAGAACCGTCAAACGCATGGCCGCTTTCGAACTTGTCGTCGTCGAATGCCGACACCGGAACCGAAACGTGTTGCTCCTTGCCGCGCGTATCCGTGAAACGGAAGTCGACCATCTTCACTTTTTCGTCGACGATCCGCTGCTTGACTGCGGCTATCTTGCTCTTGTTCATATGTGTCCTTTCAATGTTCAAACAACTGCGCGACCGCAACGTTGCCGTGGCGCCGCGCGTCTTCGACTGGTGTATTGCCCCACCGGTCTTTTGCGTTGCGGTTTCCACCGTTCTGCAACAGGTACTGCACCGTGACCGTCTGGCCCTCCGAAGCCGCGACGTGCAATGCGGTGCGCCCGTCGTAATCGGCGGCGTTCAGCTCGGCCCCCGATGCGACGAGTCTTTGTATCTCCTTGATATCCCCTTTCGCCGCGGCCCAGCACAGATCCACCACGCGCGCATTGGCGGTGGCAACCTTGCGGCGCGTCGGATCGGTCTTCTCGCCGGCGGAGCCGGTGACGATGTCGAAGTTGTGGAACGAGTAGGTCGAGGTCAGCAGCTTGCAGAACTCGATGCCTCGCACGCTGTTGCCGTGTTCGTCCAGCGGCGGCGACCACACGCAAAATCCCCCCACCTCCGGCACCACCACCATGATCCCGCCGCCGACGCCCGATTTCGCCGGCAAGCCGATCAGAAATGCGAATTCGCCCGAGAAGTCGTACATGCCGCACGAGTGCATCAACGAAAGGCAGTTCTTGACCGTATCGATCGACAGCACGCGTTCGTTGGTCAATGGATTGACGCCGCCGTTAGCCAGCGTCGCGGCGGCAATCGCCATCGAATCGCAGGTCAGTTCCACCGAGCAGCACTGGAAGTAAAAATCCAGCGTGGCCGGAATGCTGGTGTCTTTCGACAGTGCCGCGTTTTCCCGCAGAAAGTAAGCAAGCGCGAAGTTGCGATCGGCCGAATCGCGTTCGGACAGGAACACGGTATTGTTGAATGACACATGACCGCCAGCCGTCAAGCGCTTCCACGCATCAAATACATGGGCAAAGCGCGCCGACGCCGACTCGTCGCTCTTGATCAGCGAGCAGCTGGCAATCGCGCCCGCGTTGATCATCGGATTGTGCGGGCGCCGCTGCGCGTCGAGCGTAATCGCGTTGAACGAATGGCCGCTCGGCTCACGGCCGATGCGTTCATGAATCGCCTGCGTGCCGACCTCTTCGGAGGCGAGACAATAGCTGACTGTCTTTGAGATCGACTGAATGCTGAACGGCTCTCCGGCATCGCCGAAGTGCGCGCGCTGACCGTCGACGCTGCATACGCTCAGGCCGAATTTATGTGCGGGCACACGCGCGAGTTCGGGGATGTACGCTGCGACCTTGCCGCCGCTCGCCTTGCCCGCCTGCGCGAAGATGTCGCCGATCGAGCGCGAGAATTCGTCCCAGTCGGGCACGACCAGCGAATCTTCCGCGATGTGGCGAAACAGGCTGGGATTGATCGCAAACAGTGCGCTGAATTCTTCGACCGACACTGCCTCGCGCGCGTATCGCCCGTCGTTGAGCCGGACGAATACTTCTTTCGCGCGCGGGTCGTCGGCGAGAATGCCTGCGGCCCGAAAGCGCGCCGCAATCTGCCTGCAAGTGAGCTCCGTCTGACCGGGCTCAAGGAACAGCTTGTACAGCGCGTCTTCCTGCGCGACGGCATGTGCTGGCCGCGTCGTGTCGATGGCCTGCCCGGCATTGGGCCGCGACACCGGCTGAACAGCTTTGATCACGGGTTTGTTCATATGGGTTTCCACTCCTTTAAACGATCTGCTCACCATGTCGCGTTGCCATCAGGATTGCTGATAACGACGATTGCTTGACGAGATGGATCGACTGCTCCTCTTTAACCTTCGTGAACGACGTCTCCGTTTCGCACGCGAACGCCGAACAGAACGTCTGAAACATGAATCGCAACGCGGCCTGCCTGTGTACCGTTGCAGGCAGCGCCGATCGCTTCTATTACCGCTGGGGCGAGCGCCTGGCTGACGACGGTTTCGATCACGATCTGGGGCGGACTTTTAAATCGGCTCGAGCGCGTAGCGGTGCGCGAAACATCGATGTCTTCTTCGTCGGCGGTGGCAGCTTGACTGACCGTCATCCCTTTGATGCCGAGCGCGACAAGCTCGTCGCGCAGTGCGTTCAGCACGAACGCGGGAATGGTCGCAGTAACGAGGCTCATGTTCCTGTGCATAGCGTCAAATCGAACCGCACGGCTCTCAGCCGCGGCGTCCATTAGAACCAGAGGAAATGCGGGCAACGCCGCGTGGATAGATAGAAGTAGCGTCTCATGTCGATATGGAAGGATCGATCGCGATGCGTATCGGATACCTACAAAACACCCACGCACACCGTCTATTCCAGTGCGCGCACGATACGGATTGCGATTTATTTGCCCCACGCTGGTGCCTGACCCGTCGCGGGCAGGTACGGCTTCATGCTGTGTGGTTGCTCGCGCAACAAACGCAAACGGCTTTTGCGCTGAGTCGAACGAGCATTTTGATGATCCGCGCGGCAATTCACGCGGCGAGTGGCGGACTCTAAAGTTCAACCCATGCCGTCACGAACGGTAACCACTCAGAAGGTTGATCATCATGAAGCGCCTGAACCAAGCTCTTGTTATCGCATCGCTCATCGTTCTGCCGCTCGCCAGCCATGCGGCGGATACGAAGCCCGTTACCCGTGCACAGGTACGCGCAGAACTGTTCGCCGCAGCGCGCACCGGCCAGTACCCGCAAAGCCATACGCACTATCCGGATGCGGCGCCCGATGCCGCCGTGAGCTACGCGGCGCGCAACGCGGAAGCACGCGATGTGGCGCAAACGGCGGCAAATGGCGGGGACCGCAACGGCAGCACGGTCGGCAATGTCGATACGTCGTATGGACCGGCAGTCAACGGCATTGCTGACTCAGGCTCACGGGTCGTGCGGATCTCGACTGGCGCCGATGCGCAGCCGAATCTCGGCAACCTGTATCGCCACCACTAAACATTGGCAGCACAACGTCTTCGACAATGGAGGTTCATCATGGCACAAACTTTCGCGATCGCTTACTGGGTAAGCCTGTTTGCCATCTTCGCAGTGTTCGCAGTGACGGGTATGTTCGGAATTGGCGCCGTGGTGCGCAGCGCGCTGCATGTGCAAAACTATCAGGCGCGTGTGGTGGGAGCCGTGGCAGGTGCTGTGCTTGGTTTCGCGCTGCTGGGCACGATGCCCATTTTCGGGTGAAGCGGTTTGGATTCACCTTGTGCCTGCGCGGTGTGTTGCCGGCGAGGTTCGCAGCAACGCACCGCGAGCGCGTCACCGCGCATTTATGGTTCGACGCGGCGCATGCGCACATCGACGCGGCGAAGCGTTGCGCTTGACTCCCGAATCTCCTCACCTTTGCCAGTGCGACACGTGAAAAGCGGCCGCACCGGATGAAACGCGCACGCGAGGCGTGCAAACGCACACGTTTGCCGTGTTGCCAGCAGCATTCCCGAAAACTTTGCATACTACCGCCGCCAGCCTTTGTCAGGCCGTGGCAAAACGACAAAGAACACACGGGGTAGTACAACAAATGAAGACCAACACGGGGTGGACCGTGCGCCGGCGCCTGATCGCCGGTTTCGGCACGGTGCTTGTTGCAATGATCGCGCTGGCGGCGATTGCGATTTACCAGGTTCGCAACGTGCGGATGCAACTGGACGACATCATCGATGTCAACGGCGTCAAGGAACGCTATGCGATCAACTTTCGCGGCAGCGTGCACGACCGCTCGATCGCGCTGCGCGACGTCACGCTGGTGACGCCCGACGAGCTGCCGGCGGTGATCGATCACATCAACAGCCTCGAAGCCGACTACGCGCGCTCGGCGCAGCCGATGGACGCCATCTTCGCGAAGGGTGTCGACATTACGCCCGATGAACAGCGCATTTACGCGCGCATCAATGCGGCGCGCGAACGCACACTGCCGCTGGTCAGCCGCATCATCAAGCTGCAAACCGATGCCGACACCGATGGCGCGCGCAAGCTGCTGCTGTCCGATGCACGGCCCGCATTCGTCGAATGGCTCGCGTCGATCAACCAGATGATCGATTATCAGGAAGCGCGCAGCGAACAGGAAGGCGCGCGGGCACGCGAGATCAGTGCCGAATTCCGCGTGCTGATGGCCTCGCTGACGGCGTTGGCCTGCCTGTTCGGCATCGGTGTAGCGTTCGTCGTGGTGCGCAATATCACGCGCACGCTCGGCGCCGATCCGCACCAAATGATCGCATTTGCCGAATCGATCGAAGCCGGCGACCTGTCGCGCACGGCGCCGGTACGCGACGGCGACGCATCGAGCGTGATGGCGACCGTCGCACGGATGCGCAACAATCTCGCCGATATCGTGCGCCAGGTGCGGCAGGCCGCGCACGGCGTGGCCGAAGCCAGCCGTGAAATCGCTCAAGGCAACGGCGACCTCGGCACGCGCACCAGCAGCCAGGCGAGCGCGCTCGAACAGGCCACGCATGCGCTCGGCAAGTTCGACGTCAGCGTGCAATCGAATGCGGACAACGCGGGCCACGCCGACGAACTGGCCAAGCGCGCATCCACCACGGCTAGCGAAGGCGGCAGCGCAGTGGGGCGCGTCGTCGATACGATGCGCGGCATCAATGCATCGTCGAGCCGCATCGGCGAAATCATTTCCGTGATCGATTCGATTGCGTTCCAGACCAACATCCTCGCGCTGAACGCGGCCGTCGAAGCGGCGCGTGCCGGCACCCAGGGCCGCGGCTTCGCGGTGGTGGCGGGCGAAGTGCGCATTCTCGCCCAGCGCAGCGCGGAGGCCGCGCGCGAAATCAAGACGCTGGTCGAAGACAGCAGCTCGCGCGTGAACCAGGGCACGCGCCTCGTCGATGCGGCGGGCTCGACCATCGCCGATATGGTGTCGTCGTCGGGCAGCGTGACGACGATCATGGGCGAGATCAACGACGCGTGCCGCCAGCAGACCCAGCAGCTCGGCGAAGTGCGCGCGATGATCGATCACCTCGAAAACAGCACGCGGCAGAACGTCGCGCTGGTCGAGCAATCGGGCGCAGCAGCCGACGCACTGCTCGAACAGGCGGAAAACCTGCTCACCACGGTGGGCGTGTTCAAGCTCGCGGAAACTGGGCTCGCAAGCGGCATGAAGCAATCATAGGAATTCGCGATTCCCGCGATTGGAACTTGCAATTTCCCAAAAACACGAACGGTCCCCGATACTTGCGTCTCCCCTGAACAAAGAACGCAAGGAACCCATCGAAATGCCGATCATCAACAGCCAAGTCAAACCCTTCAAGGCCACCGCTTATCACAACGGCGACTTCGTGCAAGTGAGCGAAGAGACGTTCAAGGGCAAGTGGTCTGTCGTAGTGTTCTATCCGGCCGACTTCACGTTTGTCTGCCCGACGGAACTCGGCGACCTGGCTGACCGTTATGCGGAGTTCCAGAAACTGGGCGTAGAAATCTACGGTGTTTCGACCGACACGCATTTCACGCATAAGGCGTGGCACGACACGTCGGACACGATCAGCAAGATCCGCTACCCGATGATCGGCGACCCGACGCAAGTGATCTCGCGCAACTTCGACGTATTGATCGAAGAAGAAGGCATGGCACTGCGCGGCACCTTCGTGATCAACCCGGAAGGCGAGATCAAGCTGTGCGAAGTGCACGACAACGGCATCGGCCGCGACGCCAGCGAACTGCTGCGCAAGGTGCAAGCCGCGCAATATGTCGCGTCGCATCCGGGCGAAGTGTGCCCTGCCAAATGGACGCCGGGCGCCGAGTCGCTGACGCCGTCGCTGGATCTGATCGGCAAGATCTAGGCGCAGCAGTTGCAGTACGCGGGCGGCGACTTCTCCCCTGGGCCGTCGCCCGCTCTCTTTCACGCGGTTCGATGCAGCGGCCATGCTGCCGTTGCATCGAACCCGCCTCTTCCGCTTTCCGGCACACGCCCTTTCTGTCGTGCCGCTTCGATCCTACCGCCATGCTCGACGATAATCTGAAGAACCAGCTCAAGACGTACTTGCAGAATGTGAAGCACCCGATCGAAATCGTCGCGGCCACCGACGATAGCGACAAGTCGAAAGAACTGCAGCAGCTGTTGCGCGAGATCGCCGGCTTGTCGGACCACATTACGGTGGTGGAGCAAAACGGCAGCGGCGCCGAGCGCACGCCGTCGTTCGCAATCGGCCGGCCCGGCGAAGCGGCGAAGATCCGCTTCGCGGGCATTCCGATGGGACATGAATTCACGTCGCTGGTGCTGGCGCTGCTGCAAACCGGCGGCCATCCGATCAAGCTCGACGAAGCGACGATCGAACAGATTCGCGCACTGGACGGCGACTACCAGTTCGAGACGTACTTCTCGCTGAGCTGCCAGAATTGCCCGGAAGTGGTGCAGGCGCTGAACGTGATGGCGCTGATCAACCCGCGCATTCGCCATACGGCAATCGACGGCGCGCTGTTTCAGAAGGAAGTGGAAGAACGCCAGATCATGGCGGTGCCGACGATGTTCCTGAACGGCGCGGTATTCGGCCAGGGCCGTAGTGGCGTTAAAGACATTCTCGCGAAGCTCGACAGCAATGCGGGTGCGCGCGCCGCACAGGCATTGAAGAATAAACCGGTATTCGATGCGCTGATGGTAGGCGGCGGCCCTGCCGGTGCAGCGGCGGCGATCTATTCGGCGCGCAAGGGCATCGTGACCGGCGTCGTGGCGGAACGCTTCGGCGGCCAGGTGCTGGACACAATGGCGATCGAGAACTTCGTTTCGGTGAAGGAAACCGACGGCCCGCACTTCGCGAAAGCGCTCGAGCAGCACGTCACGGCGTACGACGTCGACATCATGGATGGGCAACAAGCCGCTGCGCTGATTCCGGGCCGCGTGCACGAGATTCATCTGGAAAACGGCGCGGTACTGCGCGCGAAGACGGTGATTCTTGCGACCGGCGCACGCTGGCGTGAAATCAACGTGCCTGGCGAACGCGAGTATCGCAATCGCGGCGTCGCGTACTGCCCGCATTGCGATGGCCCGCTGTTCAAGGGCAAGCGCGTGGCGGTGATCGGCGGCGGCAATTCGGGCGTCGAGGCGGCGATCGATCTGGCTGGCATCGTGAAGCACGTGACGCTGATCGAATTCGGCAAGCAGCTGCGCGCCGACGAAGTGCTGCAACGCAAGCTGCGCAGCCTCGCCAACGTGACCGTGCTGACGCAGGCGCAGACGCTGGAAATTAGCGGCGATGGCAGCAAGGTCAGCGGTATTGTCTACAAGGACATGATTGCCGATGTAACGCGGCAGCTCGATCTGGAAGGCGTGTTCGTGCAGATCGGGCTGGTGCCGAATACCGAATGGCTGAAGGGCGTGGTCGAATTGTCCGCGCACGGCGAGATTGTCGTCGATGCGAAGGGGCAAACTTCGGTGCCGGGCGTGTTCGCTGCCGGCGATGTGACGACGGTGCCTTACAAGCAGATTGTGATTGCGGTGGGTGAAGGAGCGAAGGCTTCGCTCGGCGCGTTCGATTATCTGATCCGGCAATCGGCGCCGGAGGATGAAGCTGTTGGCGCCGTGCAGGAGCTGGTTGCGGAATCGGTTTGACAGGTAGCGCGGTGCGAGTGCCGACACTAACGGTACTCGCACACCCAGACAGCCGGCTCACCGGGTTTGGTATCTGTGTGCTGCGCGCGGCCCTCCAGCATGCAAGCTTCTCCGCTCAGCACGCTTGCCCTTACCCCGGCAATTTCCGCGTATCGTCGCTGCGTTCACGGATCACACCCACAATGGCTTCCTCGCTGCCGCTGAACGCGCTCACCACCGCGTAGATGCGGCCCGATGGCTGCGCGGGCCCGATGACTCCGGTAGTTTGCTCGCGCGCCGACGTCGTCACAGCGGCCACATCCACGAACGCCGCATGTTCGTCATGCAACAGCGCCCCAATCGTCACCAGCGTCATCATTACGATACCTGCCGCGCAATACGCAATCGATCGCTGCACGCACAGTTTGCATTTCTGCCGGAAAACCGGGCTCGAACTATCGATCAACATGATCCACTCCGTCGCCATTGAGCTACAGGCGATTTGCCTGTTGGCCTCTAATTGCAAGAACCGGGCGAGGCGCAGATCTATTCCCGCATGGCCTTGCGCGGCGGCCCTGAGCGGGCCGGGCGACGGATTCTGCAGACAAACGGGCAGCGGCAAATCGTCTTGCGGAACACAACACTTTGCAGCGAGCTGTTGGGACGTGGCGCACACGACTAACACGCGATGCTAGCGTGCGCGGCGCTGCGCTTCTGTTCAGTTCAGCACCTTCGGGCACACGCACCAGACATCGTGCATCTGCGATACATCGGCGCGCGCCGACCTGTTTCAATGGAACCCTGCAGGCCGCGAACGTGCGGCCTGGGCAACGCATGCGCCACGACGCGCGGCTGCTTGCGTGCGATTTATCTGCGCCAGGGAGTTCACCATGCGATCCAACCGGCGCACCATGCTTGCGGCAGCGGCAACAGCAATGGTCCTTGCCGCTGCGAACGTCTGTGCTTATGCCGAGCCCTCACGCGAAGACAGCGCGGCTCCGCTACCCGCCGAGCGCTCGATCGGCCATATCGAAGCCGTTTTCGAGTTCTACGACGCGATGCCAGCTGGTGTAGCCAAAGCGCCCAACGGCCGCCTGTTCGTCAATTACCCGCGCTGGGGCGATGATGTGCCGTTCACGGTCGGCGAAATCGTCGGCGGTCGCGTCGTGCCGTATCCGGACGCACAGATCAATCGGGCCGATCCGGCCCGTCCGGCTGCCGGCTTCATCAGCGTGCAGAGTGTAGTGGCCGATTGCCGCAACCGGCTGTGGATTCTCGATACGGCCGCACCGAAATTCGCGCCGCCGCTGCAGGGTGGCGCAAAACTCGTCGCCGTCGATCTGTCGACCAACAAGGTGGTGAAGACCATCGTGTTCGGCCCCAAGGTGCTGCTATCGCAGTCGTACATCGGCGACGTGCGCTTCGATTTTCGCTACGGCCAGGAAGGCTTCGCGTATCTGACCGATGCGTCGGAACGTGGTCCGGGCGGCATCATCGTCGTCGATCTGGCAAGTGGCGATGCATGGCGCACGTTGAGCGCGCATCCTGCTGCGCAGGGCGATCCATCGTTCGTCGGCGTGGTGGAAGGCATGGCGATGCGCGTGGACGGCCCCGACGGCAATCCGGAGCCGCTGCACGTCGCATCGGATGGTCTCGCGCTATCCGCCGATGGCAATCTGCTTTATTTCTCGCCGCAGTCGAGCCGGCATCTATATTCGGTCGCCACGCGCTTCCTGCGCAACCGCGATGCCGGCGACGATGAAGTCGAAGCGTCGGTGCGAGACCTCGGCGAAAAAGGCGCGTCGGATGGAATTGCGTCGGATGCCAGCGGCGCAGTCTACGCCGGCGACTATGAGAACAACAGCATCCGCAAGATGCTGCCCGACGGCACATGGATCACCATCGCGCACGACCCGCGCATTCTGTGGCCCGATTCGTTATCGGTTGGCGCGGATGGGTATCTGTACTTCACCGCGAACCAGCTGAACCGGCAAGCGCGCTATAACCGCGGCCACGATTTGCGCAAGAAGCCTTATACGCTGTTTCGCGTCAGGATCGACGGCAGCCCGTTGGCGCTCGTGCGTTGAGCCCCACGCTTGCGCGCGGCTTACGGGGCAGGCTGCTTTTTCATGGTCTTCCTGCGCGTTTGCTGCATGGTGCGGAGGCAAGTCTGATTGACGTATCATTTTCCGCACCTCGGCATCGTCCCTGACCGCATGACGCAATTGCGCCGCTTTACGCTCCACATGCGTCACGCATTGCACATTGCGCTTTGCCTGCCCCGACTGGAGCCAGCATGTTCGTCGATCCGCGCGTGGCCCATGGCCGCGCGAAATTCGAACTCAACCGTTCGCCGCGCCTGTTTGCCGACGAGCGGCGCGGCAAGCTGATCGAAACCATCGTGAAGGGCCTCGACGATTTCACCGGCGAGCGCACCCGCCGCCCGCTGCTGCGCATGCTTGCGCGCGATGTCGCACCGAAGCTCGAACGGCTTGGCCTCGAGCCGTACGTCGGCGCTTTGGGCCATGCTGAAGGCCTGTTCGTCAACTTCGCGACAATGAGCGCCGAACACGGGCTGCGCGAATTCCAGCTGCAGGTAACGGTGCCCGACCTCGTGCTGACCAGCTTCGCGTCGAACACCATCAAGCCGCATGCGGTGGCGCGCTGCATGCAACGCAACGGCGTACTTTCGCTGGCCGGCATCGAGAACGAGACCCGCATCGCCTTCGTGTTCGCGCGCGCGTTGCGCGCGCTTGCGCAAGTCGAGCGCTGGAAGCAGGCGGTGGTGCCGACTCCGCAGGGCCTGTTCGTCGGCGACGTGATCGAAAACGGCGACTTCCATCTGAACACCTATTTGCGGCCCGCGCTCAACGGCCGCGCGTCGCGCTGGAGCGCGCTTGCCGGCCTGTTCGCCACGATGCCCCCGTGGACCCCTCCCCAGATCCACGAAGGCGGCGAACTGCTGCGCTGGATGATCGAACACCTGCTGACGCTGCGAAGCAGCGCACCGCTGGCCAACCGCTTTCCATTCTTGCTGAAGCCCTATGAGCCCGCGGACGATCCACTCGACGCGGCATGGCACGCCGCGCGCGCCGAAGCGAGCGCGGACGCGCAATCCTTGCCGCCGATAGCCGACAAGAAATAGGCAACGCATGCCGCGACACCACGACGTCGCGATGGCCGGGTCGACGTCGAACACCGACTGCACGTTGCGATCGTCGTAGACAGCGCATGTCGGGTTGCAGGTACCTTTTCGACGCCAGGCGTCGTGCCAACCTCACGGCTGCATGAAACCGAAAGCTCCGCTTCCAGCGGCGCAATGCTTAACAAAAGCTTTCGCTCGATCCCGGCTGTCATCTTTTTCCGAACCATTCGTTCGAATATTCCCCATACAAAACAACGATAACTGCAAAAAGTGTCGCTTTTTGCACAAATGCTCGGCGCGTCAGCAAAATTCGTATATGCGAATCATTCTTATTTCGGTAGAATCGGGTCCCGCCTGAAACCATTCATCCGGCATACAGCTTCATTGCCGCGGCAGTTCACGCGCGCTCGACAACAACATCACGGGTTTCGCCATAGTCATGCTCAGCACCGGTTCTTCCAGGCCCCGCGTTCGGCCTTTGCACGTCGCAGTCCGCCATGCGTTCGTTCTCGCGGCGTTGCCGCTCGCGCTCGGCGCGCCGCTGGCCGCGCATGCTCAATCCGATACGCCGGCAGCCCCGGCGGCGCCCGCCGCTCCGGTCACCCCAGCAGACAGCACGCTGCCCACGGTGAAGGTGCAAGGCACGGCCGATACACTGCCGGGCGACTTCGCACCGACCTATTCCGGCGGCGAAATCGCGCGCGGCGCCCAGTTCGGTATCCTTGGCAATCAAAAGTTGAGCGACGTGCCCTTCAGCATGACGAGCTACACGTCGAAGGCGATCCAGGACAAGCAGGCGCAATCGGTTGGCGATCTGCTCGCGTATGACCCGGGCGTGCGTCCGGCGTCCGGCTTCGGCAACTTCTCCGAAGTGTTCGTGATCCGCGGCTTCCAGTTGAATGGCGACGACATCTCGCTGAACGGTCTGTTCGGTGTCACGCCGCGTCAGCTGGTGGCGCCTGAAGTGCTCGAACGTGTCGATGTTTTCAAAGGCGCCAATGCGTTTCTGAACGGCGCGTCGCCTACCGGCTCGGCCATCGGCGGCGGCATCAATCTCGAACTGAAGCGCGCGGGAGATAAGCCCCTCACGCAAGTCACCGTCGAAGGCAGCGGCTCGGGCCAGCTCGGCACGCATGTCGATGTCGGCCGTCGCTTCGGTAGCGAAGGGCAATTCGGCATTCGCGTGAATGGCGCAATTCGCGGCGGCGAAACCAGCATCGACGATGAATTCCGGCACGACACGTCTACCGCGGTGTCGCTCGACTATCGCGGCGACAAGCTGCGTCTGTATGGAGATTTCCTCTATCAGCGTCGCAACATCGACCAGGGCCGCTCGACGATATCGGTAACAGGCACTGAAATTCCAGAGCCGCCGTCGGCCACGCACAACTGGGCGCAACCGTGGACGCAGAGCACGCTCGAAGACACCGTCGGCATGCTGCGCGCCGAGTACGATTTCATGCCGGCGTGGACCGCTTATGTGGCCGGCGGCGTGCATCACGCGCACGAAAACGGCACCTACTCGTCGCCGACCTTCAATTCGGTGACGGGCACAACCGCCACCGGCAGCGACATCCTGCGCACCACCGACGCATTGTCTGCAGAAGCCGGCGTACGCGGCCGCTTCACGACCGGACCTGTGTCACACCTGGTGAGCGCCGGATTTGCGATCACGAGCCTGCAAGACAGGGAAGCGTTCGCTTTCAGCAGCGCATTCCCGACCAGCCTGTACGGTGGCGGCAACGTCCCGCAACCGCCGTTCAACAGCTTCGTCGCAGGCAATTTTGCCGATCCGGGCCTCGCCGACGAAGTCCTGACGCGCAGCGTCGCAGTATCCGATACGCTCGGCTTCCTGCATGACCGTGTGCTGTTCACGATCGGCGCGCGCCATCAGCAATTGCATCAAAACAACTACACGGTCGGCAGCGATGGTGTGACCAACAGCTTCGACCAGTCGATCAACACACCGATCTTCGGCCTCGTCGTCAAGGCAACCAACGAGATCTCACTGTTCGCGAACCGCGCGGAATCATTGGCGGCGGGTCAGACGGCACCGATCGGCGCAGCGAACGTCGGCCAGACGCTCGCGCCGAATCGCACCAGGCAATACGAAGTGGGCGCTAAGTACGACTCGAATCATTTCGGCGGCACGCTGTCGCTGTTCCAGATCGAACAGCCGACCGCCTTCACGGATAGCTCGACGCTGATCTTCGGCACCAACGGCACGCAGCGCCATCGCGGCGTCGAGTTGTCGGTGTATGGCGAGCCGATCAAGGGCGTGCGTCTGCTCGCCGGTGCGACGCTGCTCAACGCCAAGCAACTCGAGACGAACGGCGGCGCAACCGATGGCTTCCGTCCGATCGGCGTGCCAAGCTATCTGTTCAACATCAGCGGTGAATACGATCTGCCATGGGTGCCGGGCCTGACGTTCGACGCGGCGTGGATTCACACAAGCAACCAGTTCATCGACACGCAAAACAAGCTGTCGATTCCGGCGTGGGACCGCTTCGATCTCGGCCTGCGCTATACGACCGCCGTGTACAAGCACCCCACGACTTTCCGTGCGACGGTCGAGAACGTCACGAACAAGGCGTACTGGTCGTCGACGACGGGCGCTTATCTGACGCAAGGCAAACCGCGTACGTTGTTGATGTCGGTGACGACGGACTTCTAATGCGGCTGTGCTGCGGCTGTTTGTTGTAACCGCCGCTGCGCGAGGCAAGCGCGCACGTGTCGCGCGCTTGCGCACTGCCTCCTGGAAAACCTCACCCTTGCCGCAGTGCGATGCGTTTTCACAGCGGGAAAGGCCCGATTGCCTGGCCGTTTCAATGCCGATACCATCGCCCGCATGCAAATCGACTTTCTCGGCATGCAGGCCTTCCTGACCATCGTGGAATGCGGCGGCTTCCAGCCGGCCGCACTGCGCCTGAACCTGTCGCAAACGGCCATTAGCCATCGCATCCGCAAGCTGGAGGAGAGCCTCGGCGTGCGGCTCATCGCGCGCACCAGCCGCGAATTGTCGCTGACCGATGCGGGCCGCGCGCTATTGCCGCGCGTACGCGTGGCGATCCACGAACTCGAAGCCTCGTACGAAACGCTGCGGCAGCATCGCGTCACCGCGCCGCAATGGCTCGCGTTTGCCTGCCTGCCGACGCTTGCGCTGTCGCACGTGCCCGCCATTCTTAAGCGCTTCGGCGAGTCGTACCCGCAGATGTCGGTGCGCATGTTCGACACCGGCATCAGCGAAATTGCCGAGCTGGTGGAAGCCGAATCGGCTGCATTCGGCATTTCGGTCAATATGCCGAGCCGCCTCAATCTGACCATCAACAAGTTTGCGCGCGAACCATTTGCGCTGGTGTGCCCACTCGGACACCGGCTGATCGAGAAGCGCGTCGCGCGCTGGGCCGACCTGATCGACGAAACCCTGGTCCGCATCAGCCTGCATGCGGGTAACAGCACGACCATCGACGAAGCGCTCGGCAATCAGGTGTCGCGCTTTCGCTGGGGTTACGAAACGCAGCACACCGGCGCGGCCATCGATTTCGTGCGTGCGGGCCTGGGGCTGACGATCGTGCCGTATCTTGCTGCGGCCAGCTTCCCGGGCGTGGTTGCACTGCCGTTGATCGAGCCGGAAATCACGCGCTGCCTCGCCTCCGTTACGCGGCCCGAAACGGTGTTGCAGCCGCCGGCGGACATGCTGCGCTTGATGATCGAGCGCGACATCGAGGAACGCCTCGCGGCTTTTCGCGCGGCGACACCTGTCGCTGCGGTCTGAGCGCAGCGGCAGGTGCGGGAATGTGCGCGAATGCGCGTGCATTGCAGTGCTCTTCTCCAGGCACGATCAATCATCGGTAGCTGTGGCAATTTCCGGTGTCGCGAGCCGTGTCTGTTTCGCTACGCGCCGTCGCGTCGAACTCGCGCGCAACGCAAACACCACCTGCAACACCACCAGCAATGCACCGACAATCAGAAAGCCTAGCGCGATCGGCCGATCGACAAAGATCGACAGGCTGCCACGCGACAACAGCATCGCGCGCCGGAAGTTCTCTTCGACCATCGGCCCAAGCACGTAGCCGAGCAGAATCGGCGACACCGGAAAATCCAGCGCCACCAACAGCGCCCCGATCAAACCGAACACGACTACTTCGCCAACCTGAAACAGGCTGTTGTTCGTGCTGTACACACCCACCGCGATAAAGAACAGCGCAGCCGGAAACAGATAGCGGTACGGCACGCGTAACAGCTTCACCCAGACGCCGATCATCGGCACATTCAGCAGCACGAGCAGCACGTTGCCGATCCAGAAGCTGGCGATCAAACCCCAGAACAGATCTTCATGCTCGGTGATCAGCTGCGGCCCCGGCTGAATGCCATGAATCAGCAGTGCACCGAGAATCAGCGCCATCACCGCGTCGCCTGGAATGCCCAGGCTCATGGTCGGAATGAAGTCCACCTGGGTTTTCGAATGCGAGGCGGCTTCCGGGCTTGCGACACCTTCAAGTGCGCCCTGCCCGAAACGCTCCGGATCTTTCGCGATACGCCGCTCGAGTGCGTAAGCAATGAAGGTCGTGATCGTCGGGCCCGTGCCGGGCATCGCGCCAAACAGCGTACCGACCGTGGTGCCGCGCACCATCGGCCAGAACGACTGCTTGAGCTCGGCCCACGACGGCCGCATGTCGCGCATACGCAATTTCGTGTCGTCGCCTACCTTGTCGATACGATTCACGTTGCGCAGAAACTCCGTGACACCGTAAAAACCCAATGCGAGCGCAACCAGTTCGACACCGTCGGACAGATCGGGCGAGCCGAACGTAAAGCGCATCACGCCGCTATTCACATCGGTGCCCACGCCGCCGAGCAACAGGCCGAAGATCGTCATCGCCACGCCCTTGAGCGCCGAGCCGCGCGACATCGTGCCGCCGGCCAGCAAACCCAGCAGCATGATCGCGAAGATCTCCGGCGGCCCGAACTTGAATGCGATCTTCACCAGTAGCGGCGACGCGAAGATCATCACGATAATGCCCACCGATGCGGCAAAGAACGACGCGATCATCGTCACACCAAGCGCGGTACCGCCCTTGCCTTTGCGCGTGAGCGGATAACCGTCGAGACAGGTCACCGCATGCGGCGGATGGCACGGCAAATTCAGCAGGATCGCGCCGATCGCGCCGCCATACTGCGAGCCATAAAAAATGCCCGCGAGCATCAGGATGGCCGGTACCGCATGCATCGTATAAGTGAGCGGCAACAGCATCGAAATTGCGGAGAGCGCGCCCATACCGGGCAGCACGCCGATCAGATTGCCGATCAGCACGCCGACGAACGACCACATCAGGTTATGCGGCTGCAATGCAACGCCGAACCCTTGCAACAGATCGAGAATAGATTGTTCCACCGTTCAGCCCCATTGAAACAGCGGAAACTGCAACTGCAGCAGCCACCAGAAAACCACCACCGCGACGATCGCCATCGCTACGCCGAGCACCAGCGCATCGATCAGGCGATTGTCGCGGTCACCCAGTGCCGCAATAAACGCGACCGCGAAGCTGGCAGGTACGAGGCCACCGTGATTGCCGATCACGATGAACGCGACGATGCTCGCGACGATGCAGAACCAGCCGCGCCACTCGGCCCGCGGCCGCACGCGCTGCTGCGCGGCGCCCGCCTGAGACCCCGCGCGCTTGCCGAACAGCGCAATCGCGATGCCGATCGGCATCAGCAGCACGCCGAGCGCCGCGGGAAACAGACCCGGCCCCGGCGCGGCAAGCGTGCCCATCGAATAGCTCATGCCTTGCAGCGCGGCACCCAGCCCCACCAGCAGCATCAAGCCGCCTGCCAGCGTGTCCTTGCTGATTCCTTCAAGTAGTCTTCGCATCACCTGCCTCGTTTTGCACGTCTATCTCTGCGCGACGGCTTATAAAAAGTAAAACGCCTGCGCATTCTCACCATAGATGCGGCGCTGGTCGACAGGATCCGCGATCGTATCGCGCAGCCACTCGATCGTGTTCTCGTACGTAATGTCGTTCTCACCGCCAACGAACGGGCAATCGCTCGCCCACATCAGCCGTTCCGCGCCCACACGTCGATACAGTTCCTGCGCACATGCACGCGCATTCGCGCCAAGCCGATACGCACCGGACATCTTCACCCACGTACGGCCCTTCTCGACCGAACGCACCATGGCCTTGAACCCTTCGCTTTCGATACCGGTCTGCGGATCGGGCCGGCCGATATGATCGATCACGAGCTTGACACCCGACTCCTCGAGCAACGGCAGCACCTGCGGCAAACGCGGACCGTCCAGATGTAGATGCACGTGCCAGTCCAGATCGCACAGGCGGCGCAGCAGCTTGCGATAGCCCCACGAAGTCAGATCCGGCAACGTCTGCATGCTGATGAACGGCAGCCGCACACCCACCACACCTGCCTCGTCCATTTCTTCGAGGACGATGCGCTCGATGTCGGTATCGATGATCACGGTACCGCGCAAACGCGGCTCGTTGCGCACCGAGCGGATCACGTAGTCGTTGTAGTCGCCCCATGGGCTCGCGGCGGCGATTACCGCGCGGCTCACGCCGTTGCGATCCATCACGTCGAGCAACTGCGCCGCAGTGAAATCGTAAGTCGGACGATGGCGCGGATTGTCGACCAGCGGCATATCGCGCTTGAATACGTGGACGTGTGTGTCGATCAGCATGATGTCATTCGAAGCAAGGTTGGCTTGCACAGTGATCCTTATGTCATTGGGGCTTGATGCCACTGCGGACGATGACCGCGTTCCATTTGACCTGGTCGTCATGGAATATCTTGGCCATTTCGTCGGGGGTGCTCGCCATCGGCTCGGTGCCGAGAGCGCGCAATTGGGTGATGACGGCGGGGGAGGTCAACACTTCCCTCAACTGCCGGTTCAGCGTATCGATCGCTTGCTGCGGCGTGCCGGCCGGCGCATAGAGCGCATTCCACCCGGTCACCTCGTAGTTCGGCACACCGGCTTCCTGTACGGTCGGCACATCAGGCAACCATGCGGAGCGTTTCGAGCCGGTCGCCGCGAGCGGGCGAATCTGGCCACCGGCAATCGAGCCCTTCACCGCTGCATACGATTCGAAGCCGACGTCGATATCGCCGCGTACGAGGCCTGAAATCACATCGCCGGTGTTCCGGTACGGCACGACGACCGCGTTCAGCTTGGCGGTGGAATTGAACAGCTGGGTCGACAGATTCTGCGTACTGCCCGGATTGATCGCACCGAGCGTCGCTTGCCGCTTATGCGCAAGATCCAGCAGATCGTGCAGGTTGTGAATCGCGCCGCCGTTCTTCGCGAGAATCAGCAAATCGAAATACGCGACGCGCGAAATCGGTTTGAAGTCCTTCTCCGCGTCGAACGGCAGCTTGAACAGCGACTTCGCAATCGCAGTGCCGTTTGCGAACAGCGCAATCGTATAGCCGTCGTGCGCTGCGCTAAGCACCGCGTTAGCCGCGGCTATACCGCCCGCGCCGGGCCGGTTATCAATAATGATGTTGTCACCGAAACGCGTGCTCATCTCTTTGGCGACGATGCGCATCGTGATATCCGCAAGTCCGCCAACGCCAAACGGCACCACCACGCGAATCGGCTGCGACGGGTAGTGGCTCTCGGCTTCGGCGTGCGGCACGATCGCGCCGGTCAGGCCCGCAGTGACTGCCAGCACGGTGGCCAAACGACGCGCAACGCGTGCATACGGCTTGATGCGGGAATGTTTCATGTATTCGTCTCCATGTACGACCGCTTCTTTTTCTTGCGGAAGGCCATCTGCAAGCGCGGCTGGAAGCAAGTCTAAATAAGGGATTAGTGCCGCATCAAATGAATTGTTTTGCTTACGTGATTCGTTTTTTTCACCTTCGCCGAAGCGGCGCAGCAAGCTTCATTACATTCATACAAGGGTGAAAATCAATCATTTGCCGCGTGCTCCGTCAAACCGTATCGTCTCGCTAACCTGAAAAACAGGATCGCGACGATCCGACCGGAGACAAATCAATGCGGCTCACCCGCCTTCTCGCACACAGTGCCCGTTTGCTCGTTGTAGCCGCATCGTTCTGTGCATCGTCTGCTTCGAATGCGGCCTACCCGGACCGGCCGATTACGCTGCTCGTGCCGTTCTCGTCGGGCGGCACGGTGGATTCGGTGGCACGCCTCGTCGCTGTCCAGCTCGGTCAGCAGCTGAACACCAAGATCATCGTCGAGAACATTCCCGGCGCCGGCGGCACCATCGCGACTGAACGCGTGGCGCGCAGTAAACCGGATGGTCTGACGCTGCTGTTCACCACGCCGAATCACACGATCAACCCGGCCGTGCTGCGCAATGTGCCGTTCGATACTGAGCACGACTTTGCACCGGTATCGATGGTGGCGCAGATTCCCGAGCTGCTGATCGCCAACTCGAAAGAGCCGTTCACCGATTTCAACGGCTTCGTCGCTTACGCCAAGGCGCATCCTGGGCAGCTCAACTACGGCTCGGCCGGCATCGGAACGTTGCCTCACGTGACGATGGAACTGCTTCTACAAAAACTCGGCTTGCATGTGGTGCACATTCCGTACAAAGGTGCGGCTCCTGCAATGAACGATCTGCTTGGCGGCCAGGTGGCGATGAAGATGGATACCGTGGTCACATCGCTGCCGCAGATCAAGGCGGGACGCCTGCGTCCGCTCGCATTGGCCGGCGAAAAGCGCTCGGCGCAACTGCCTGATGTGCCCACGCTCAGCGAACTGGGCGTAAAGGGTTACGACGGCATGCTGTGGATGGCGATCCTCGCACCACGTGGCACGTCGCAACCTGTTATCGATACCATAAATCAGGCCGTCGTGCGATCCGTGCACGACCCGAAGCTGCTGCAGAGCTTTTCCGTGTATGGCGTCGAGCCGGTAGGCAGCACACCTGCCGCGCTGCAGGCACAGATTTCGTCCGAACTAAAGCAGTGGGCGGACGTGGTCAAGCGTGCCGGCATCAAAGCCAACTAAACCGGATCGAAACGAAGGAGACCTCCATGCCATCCGTGCTGACGCAACCGCCCGATCGCCATCCGAAGAAGCCCCAACTTGCTTTGCCGCCCGGCTCGATCGATACACACATTCATCTGTTCGGCCCCGCCGCGCAATACCCGTTCCATCCGGGCAGCAAATACATCTCGGAGGATGCGTTACCGGAAACGCAGATCCAGCAGCAGGACACGCTTGGGCTAGCAGGTGCCGTGGTGATCAGCGGTGGTGGTTATGGCCAGAGCACGCGTCATCTGGAAGACGTGCTGGCCAGCTTCGGTGAGCGTTTTCGCGGCGTAGCGCTGCTGCCTGACGACGCGACGCTCGCTGACATCGACCGGCTCGATGCGCTGGGCGTGCGAGGCGTGCGCTTTGTCGGTGAAAGCCACCGCGGCGCGTTGCCTCGCCTGAATACGCGGATCGCCGCGGTGATTGCGGAATTCGGCTGGCACGTGCAGTTTTATCCGGGCCCGGAAGATCTGCTGGAGAAATCTGCCGCCTTGCTCGACCTGCCAACACCGATCGTGCTCGACCACTTTGCCTGCGTGCCTGCAGAAGGCGGCATCAATCAGCCGGCGTTCAAAGGTCTGCTGAAAATGCTCGATACCGGCCGTGTGTGGGTGAAGCTATCCGGCCCGATGCGCTGCACACCGGGCGACTTTCCGTACGCGCCGGTCACGCCGCTGGCCCGTGCGCTGGTCGCGCATGCACCGGAACGGCTGCTGTGGGGCTCGGACTGGCCGCACGTCAACATGAACGGACGCGCGATGCCGAACGACGGCGACCTGGTCGATCTGATCTCGGAGTGGATCGACGACGAAGCGACGCTTCGCACGATTCTGGTCGATAACCCGCAACAGCTGTACGGCAAGTTCGGCAAAGGGATCGCCTGACACTAGCAACGAGTTTTCTTTACACGAATGAATGCTCGTTTCAATCCATTACTTTGCATTCCAAATCACAAAGAATCGGAATGCGTATACCGGTTCACTACAAAAATACATACGGAGACGACTCGCATGAAAAAACTGACCCTGTTCGGCCTGACGGCTTGCCTGCTGCCCGCGGTATGCCACGCCCAAAGTTCGATCACGCTGTACGGCATCATCGATGCAACGCTTAGCTATACGACGAATCAGGGTGGCCCGCACAACATCCAGTTGCTCGACGGCGGCCCATCGCTAAGCCGCTGGGGCCTGCGCGGTGCCGAGGATCTGGGCGGCGGCCTCAAGGCGATCTTTACGCTGGAAAACGGCTTCAATCCGGCTAACGGCACACTTTCGCAGAACAACCGGCTATTCGGCCGACAAGCTTTTGTAGGGCTATCCAGCGATCAATACGGTTCGATCAAGCTGGGCCGCATGTACGACTCGATGACGAATTATGTAGGCCAGTTCGGCAGCGCACAATCGACGATCGGCTCGTTCACGGGTCACCCGGGCGATGTCGACGATCTGGTCGGCTCGTATCGGATCAACAATTCGGCTTCGTATACGACGCCGATTATCGGTGGCTTTTCCGCGAGCGTGATGGGCAGCTTCGGTGGACAGCCCGGATCGGTAGCCACCAACAGCACGTATAGCATCGGAGTCGGGTATGCGAATGGGCCATTCAAGGCGGGTGCGGCATATGGCAGCTACAACCGCCCGAACACGACGATGTGGGACGGCACGGCGACCACCACTGGCGTGCTGCTATTCTCGGCACCGGTGTTTTCCGGCTACGCATCGGCAGCGTCGCTGAAAATTGCAGGCGTGGGCGCCGGCTACGACAACGGCTCGTTCGGCATGAATGTCGTGTACACCAACTATCGCTTCCTGGACCTCGGATCGAATGGCGGTCCGAACCCGCTGCGTTTCAAGGACGGTACCGCTGCATTCAATACGATCGAAGTGAACGGACATTACATGTTCCGCCCGGACCTGATGTTTGGGCTCGCGTATCAGTACACCGACGGCGCTTCGGTAGGCGGTCACGGCAACCAGCACTACGGCCAGCTAAGCGGAATCGTCGATTACTTTCTGTCGAAGCGCTTCGACGTCTATCTGAGCGGCGCATACGAGGTCGCTGCCGGTACGAGCTCGCTCGGCACCCCCGCGGTTGCGGCGATCAATACCGTCACGCCGTCGAAGTCGAACAAGCAGGCCGTGATCCGCATCGGGATGCGCGAGAAGTTCTAGCGCGCCCCGATGGGTGAGATGCCCGCTTCGCTAATCGCGGCCCCGGAACAGCTCATTGAGCTGCGCGCCGGGTGCCGCGTCGGCGAAACCATCGAAGCGGCCTTCCGCCAGCCCCTGCGCCGCACGCATAAAGCCACCCCACGCCGCCCGCGCCAGCGCGCCGCCCACGCTGACGCGCCGCACACCGAGCGCGGCCATGTCCTGCAGCGTAAATTCGGAATTCCAGCCGATCAGCACGTTCACCGGCTTGGGCGCCACCGCCGCCACCACCGCTTCGATCTGTTCGCGCGTGCGAATACCCGGTGCATACAGGCAATCCGCACCGGCTGCGGCATAAGCCTTCAGGCGCGCGATCGCATCGTCGAGATCCGGCACACCGGCAAAGAAATTTTCCGCACGACCCACCAACAGCGTGTCGCCGCCATTCTGATCGATCGCACGTCGCGCAGCCTTGAGCCGCTCGACTGCGATTTCGACCGGAAACAGCGGTGCTGCGGGGTTCCCTGTTGAATCTTCGATCGACAGGCCAGCCACGCCTGTTTCAACCGCAAGCGCAACGCTTTGCGCAACCGTTTCGGGATCGTCGCCAAAGCCGCTTTCGAAATCCGCGTTGACGGGCAGATCGGTTGTTTCGACGATCAGCCGCAAATGCTCGAGCACGGCTTCGCGAGTCACCGCGTTATCCGCGCGCGCGGTCGACCATGCGAAACCCGAGCTGGTGCTGGCAACCGCCTTGAAACCGAGACTTTGCAAATAGCGTGCGCTGCCAGCATCCCATGGATTGGGCAGCATGAAACAGCCTGTCGCGTGCAGTGCGCGAAATGCGGCGCGCTTTTCCTTCATGGTGCTGGGCATCGCGTGTCTCCTCGTCAAGTGGATGAATCCTGCAAAAAGCATAGTGGACTTGCACCGCGAACGTCCACAGGAACGCTTTCGCACCTATTCGGCATAGATTTAAAAAATCGGCTCGAAATGCCGTTACACCTTCGTAGCTCGTCAAACTGCCCAGGGGTGGCAGTGCCCTGCAAACACAACCAAAGAAAACGATGAGACCGCTAATCCGATTGCTGCTCGCGCTATGCGCCGTCGCCTTCACCACTTCCAGCCACGCGCAGACCGAGGCGGCCAGGACCGAACTGCAAGCCGCCGTTCAGGAAGCGAACGCTTCGCTGATCAACGGCCCTAAAAAAATAGCGATCTTCGACGAGGCCAGCTTCGCGCTGCCCGCCGATGCCGCGTTCGTGCCCGCCGCGGCAGCCACGCGTTATATGCGCGCGCTCGGCAACCGGGTCGACGAGAGCTCGCTGATCGGTGTGATCGTGCCGCATTCCGAGCATGCGCAATGGCTTGCCATCCTGAGTTTCGAAAAGGCCGGCTACGTACGCGACGACGACGCACGCAACTGGAATGCCGACGACATCCTGAAGTCGCTGCGTGAAGGCACCGAGGAAGCCAACGCAGGACGCAGGGAGCGTCAACTGCCCGAACTCGAGGTCACCGGCTGGGCGGAGCCGCCGGCTTACGATGCGAACACGCATCGCCTGGTGTGGTCGGCGATTGTCCGCAGGAAAGGCACCGACGCAGATCAGGAAGACGCGGTCAACTATCGGACCATCGCACTCGGACGCAATGGTTACGTTTCGCTAACGATGGTGACGCAACGCTCGGCGCTGGCGGCCGACAAGCCGGCTGCGAATGCGTTGCTAGCCGACATCGGCTACGGAGACGGCAAGCGTTACGCCGATTTCAACTCTTCCACCGACCATGTAGCCGAATACGGGCTGGCTGCGCTGGTAGCGGGCGTCGCAGTGAAAAAGCTCGGCTTGCTGGCGATCATCGCTGCGTTCGCGGTGAAATTCTTCAAGATCGGGCTGGTCGCGGTGATTGGATTTGGCGCTGCATTCAAGCGATTTTTCAAGCGCAAGCCGAAAGCGACGGTGGCGCCCACGCCGGCGGTGTATCAGCAAGCAGTAGAATCCGAGCCAACGACACTGCCCGCACCGTCAGCACAAGACGACTCGACTCCTGCGTCCACCGACCACAGCGAACACCCCCGCTAAGCTTCTTCGCACATGACCAAACTGCTGATTCTGCTGCTGGGCGGCCTGAAGCTCGGCAAGGTGCTGACGACTACCGGCACGATGTTGTTGTCGATGGCTGCCTATGCGTTGTTCTACGGCTGGCGCTTTGCGGCAGGGTTCGTGTTGCTGCTGTTCGTCCACGAGGGCGGCCACTATCTGGCCGCGCGACGACGCGGCCTCGATGTCGGGGCGCCGACCTTCGTGCCGTTCGTCGGCGCGTGGATCCAGCTAAAGCAGCTGCCGCACGATGCGGAAACCGAAGCCTATGTCGGGCTTGCCGGGCCATTCGCCGGTACCTTGGGCGCACTCGCGTGCTACTTTGCCGCGCGCCGCTTCGACAGCTCCTTGCTGCTAGCGCTGTCGTATTCAGGCTTCTTTCTGAATCTGTTCAACATGATTCCGCTGTCGCCGTTCGACGGCGGGCGGATCACCGCGGTGCTGTCGCCACGCATCTGGTTTGCCGGCGTGCCGGTACTGGTTGCGCTATTCGCGTGGCATCCGAGCCCGTTGCTGATCGTGATGGCGATCCTCGCGCTGCCGCAGCTGCAACGCGCATGGCGTTACAACCCGGCTCTGCCGGAAAATGCACGCTACTACGGCGTGCCGCTGCAAGTGAAAATGACGTACGCGTTCTACTACCTGGCGCTGCTCGCGTTTCTCGCGATGATGACCTTCGGCGTTCACGATATGCTCGGGCCTGCGCGGAACGGGCTAAGCTGAGCGAAGCCGTACCGCACTACGAATGCGCCACCTTCGCCGCGTTGCGCCCGCGCAGCCAGTTCATCGCGCTGAACAACGCAATCGCGAACACGATCAGCACAGTCGCCACCGCCAGAATCGAAGGATCGATCTGATCGCGAATGCCGCTCCACATCTGGCGCGGCACGGTCTTTTGCTCCGGGCCGCCGATAAACAGAATGACGATCACTTCATCGAACGACGTCGCAAACGCGAACACCGCGCCGGTTGCCACCGCGGGCGTAATCAGCGGCAGCGTAACGCGACGGAAAGTGGCCCACGGTGGCGCGCCGAGCCCCGCAGAAGCGCGCAGCAAGCTCTGATCGAACGATAGCAGCGACGCAGTTACGGTGATCACGACGAACGGCGTACCGAGCGCTGCATGCGCGAGCACCACGCCGGCATATGAATTGACGAGCCCCAGCGGCGCGAAGATCAGATAGAAACCCGCCGCAACCACGACGATCGGAATGATCATCGGCGAGATCAGCAATGGCATGATGAGCGAGCGCAGCGGAAAGCTGGGTCGCGAAAGCCCAAGCGCCGCCAGTGTACCGAGCGCGGTAGCGATCAAGGTGGCAACCGCACCGATGCCGATGCTATTGACGAACGCGCGCTGCCAGTCCGCGCCGCCGAACGCCTGCGCGTACCAGCGCAGCGAGAAATGATCGATTGGGTACGAGAAATACGAACCCGAATTGAACGACAGCGGCACGATCGCCAGAATCGGCGCGACCAGAAAAAAGAAAATAACCGTGCAGTGCACGCGCAGCCCCGCCGCCGCGAGCCGCTCGGACAGCATCCGTTTGCGTGAACCTTGCATGGACAGTCTCCGTCGCCGTGGTTAGCCGAACCGCAGCCGGTCGATGCCGACGAGACGGTTGAAGATGAAATAGAACACCGCGGTGAACACCACCAGATACAGCGACAACGCACCGGCGAGCCCCCAGTTCAACTGCTCGTTGGTCTGCATTGCGATCAGCTGGCTGATCATTTCATCGCCTGCGCCGCCGAGCAATGCCGGCGTGATGTAGTAGCCAAGCGCAAGCACGAACACGAGGAATACGCCCGCACCGACACCCGGTAGCGTTTGCGGCACGTACACGCGCATGAACGCAGTGGCGGGATGCGCGCCGAGCGACAGCGCCGCACGCATATAGGTTGGTGAAACGCCCTTCATCACAGAGTAGATGGCGAGAATCATGTACGGCAGCAGGATGTGCGTCATGCCGATCAGCACACCGGTGCGGTTGAAAATCAGCGGCAACGGATGGCTGATCAAGCCGAAATGCAGCAGCGTGCTGTTCACCACGCCGGCGGGCTGCAGCAACACGTACCACGCAGTGGTGCGCACCAGCAGCGAGGTCCAGAACGGCACGATTACGAGCAGCATCAGCCGGTTGCTCTGTTTGGGCGGCAGATTCGCCAGCAGATACGCGACCGGGTAACCGAGTACGAGACACAGCAGCGTGACGGTCGCGCTGATCCAGATGGTGCGCGAAAACGCACTGCGAAATACGGCACTATCGGCCGCAACCGACACAACCGAGCCATCCTGCGCGACCTTCGCATCGACAGCATTGAGCAGATAGTCGGGCGTCGGCGACGTGGCCGCGCGCTTGAGCAGCCGCCACGTATTCGCGTCGCCCCAGCGCGGATCGAGATCGAGCAGAACAGGTTTCCACGCGGGCGGCGTTTGCGAACGCACCGCGCGCGAGGTTTTCATCATCAGGCTGCGGAATTCAGGCTTATAGAAGTTAAGCCGTCGCGCCACGTTGCCGAGTTGCCCGCTGTCCGCCGCTTGCTTGAGCCCGCCTGCCAGCGCGGCAAAGGCTTGCTCGTCGGGCAGGCCCGCGCCGTTCCAGCCTTGCAGCGTTTGCGCTAGCTGCGGCATCGCACCCGACACTTCCGGGTTCTCGACGCTGCGCGCGAGCAATTGCGCAATCGGCGCGACGAAGGTTGCCAGCAGAAACACCAGCAACGGCAGCGCAAGCAGCAAGGCCTGCAGCGCCGCCTTGCGGCGCGTACGCTGGAATTGCGCGCGCCCGCCGAACGGCGCGGCGGGCGGCGGCGACATCGAAGGTGCGTGCAAGCTCACCGTGTCAGGTCCCGTGGGTTCGATGCGCTGCTTATTGCGCGAGCCAAGCCTGGAAGCGCTTGTTGATCGAATCGGCGTTGTCGGCCCAGAACTGCGCGTCGATCTGCACCGGGCGCTTGAAGTTGGCCGGCGCCGTCGGCAGGTCGGCAAGACGACCTTTGTCGATCAACGGAATCGAGTCCTTGCGCGGCGGCGCATACGCGATGTACTTCGTCAGATCCGCGTAGCTCTGCGGCTGCGATGCGGACACGATGAACTTCGCGGCGGTATCCGCGTTCTTCGCGCCGGTCGGAATGCCCCACCATTCGTAGTCGTAGACCTGCGCGTCCCACACCACCTTGAACGGCTTCTTGTCCTTGTGCACGGCGTCGTCGATACGGCCGTTATAGGCCTGCGTCATCACCACCGCGCCGTCGGCGAGCAGCTGCGGCGCCTGCGAACCCGCTTCCCACCAGACGATGTTCGGCTTGATCGTATCGAGCTTCTTGAACGCGCGGTCGACGCCGGCCGGCGTGCCGAGCACCTTGTACACGTCCTTCGGCGCAACGCCGTCGGCAATCAGCGCCCACTCCATCGCCACCTTCGGCGACTTGCGCAGCCCACGCTTGCCGGGATACTTTTTCAGATCGAAGAAATCGGAGATCGTGGTTGGCGCGTCTTTCAGCTTCGACGTGTCGTATGCGAACACGGTGGACCACACCATCGCCGCCACTGCGCAATCGCTGATCGAACCCGGCAGGAAATCGCCGGTGTTGCCGAGCGATTTGCGGTCGAATTTCTTCAGCAGGCCTTCGTCGCAAGCGGTGATCGCATCGTTGGTTTCCAGGTCGATCAGATCCCACGTGGTGTTCTTCGCCTGCTCCATCGCCTGCAGCTTGGCGAGTCCGCCGTCGTACGCTTCAGTCGAGAATTGCACGCCGGTCTTGGCGGTGAACGGCTCGAAATAGGCTTTTTTTGCGGCGTTTTCGTATGCGCCGCCGAACGTCACCACCGAAAGCGTTTCGGCCGCATACGTCGCGGCACACACCAGCGACAGCGTCGCGAACACGGCTGCGATGCCGCTTGCGCGGCGCAATGCACGGCCCGGCAGCATGCCGGAGCCACCCGTAACGGAGCGATTGGATTTCATGACTAATTGACTCCTGCGATAAGAGGCGAAGCGGACGACAACGAGGAAGGAACAGCGGAATCGGGTGCCACGGGGACGCCGCGTGTAACGGGCATCGCGAGCACCTTGCAGTCGTCGCAGCGCCAGGTGACCGTGGTGGTCTGGCCGAGCGCCGGCAAATTGTGATGCTGCGTGTTAGGTACCTTGACCACCACGCTTTCGCCGTGGCGAAGCTTCAGGTGCACGCGGTGATGGTCGCCGCAATACACGAGTTCTTCGACGCTCGCGTCGAGCGCATTGGCGTCGTCAGCCGTGGCCACATCGGTTGCCTGCGCGAGGTGCGCTCGCTCGGGCCGCAACGCCAGCATCGCCGTGTCGCCGGCACGCAAGCCGCTGCCGCAGCGGCCGCGAATCGTCGCGCCGCTCGCGAGCACGAGCGTTGCCCATGCGTCGTCGATTGCGCTGACGCGTCCAGTCAAGCCGTTGTTCTCGCCGACGAAGTTCGCCACAAACGCGTTCTGTGCGTTCTCATAGAGTTCCGTTGGCGTCGCAGCCTGCTGGATGCGTCCATCGGAAAACACCGCGACGCGGTTCGACATCGTCAGCGCTTCATTCTGGTCATGCGTGACATAAACGATGGTCAGCGACAGCTCACGATGCAGCCGCATGATTTCGTATTGCATGCTTTCGCGCAGCCGCTTGTCGAGCGCGCCAAGCGGTTCGTCCATCAGCACCACGCTCGGCTCGAATACCAGCGCACGCGCCAATGCCACGCGCTGCTGCTGGCCACCGGACAATTGCGCGGGCCGCCGTGCCGCGAGTTGCGGCAACTCCACCATTTCCAGCGCGCGCTGCACGCGCGCCTTCTGCTCGCTGCGGCTCACCTTGCGCACCGACAGCGGAAAGGCCACGTTCTCCGCAATCGTCATATGCGGGAACAGCGCGTAGTTCTGGAACACCATGCCGATGTCGCGCTGATGCGGCGGCTTGTCGTCAAGACGCTTGCCGCCGAGGCGAATCTCGCCTTGGGTTGGAGATTCGAAACCGGCAAGCATCATCAAGGTCGTGGTCTTGCCGGAGCCGGACGGCCCCAGCAGCGAAACGAATTCGCCTTTGGCCACGTCGAGATCGAGCCCTTCGACGACGGCATGCACGCCGTCGTACGACTTGCTCACGCCCGCAAACGAAATGAATGGTTGGCTTGACATCGTGACCTGTGAATCCCGTGCGTTCAATCGGTTGCGTCCGGCCCGCGCTGCGAGCTACCTTCAGTCATTCTGCGCCGCTCATTGCGCAAGCCGCTGTGCGATATAGCGCGCAAAGTCGTAATTCGGCCGCTCCAGGTGGCTCAGATGACCGGGCTTCGCGAGCGGCGCATGCACGCCGCGGAACACCGCCTCCACGCCGCGGCGGTCTTCGGCGTTCACTTCGTCGAGCAGATGTTTCAGCGTCGCCATATATTCAGCGCCCTTCGGGTCTGCGACGAACTCCGGTGCGAGGCCGCCGCCAAAGCGGATCTGTACTTGCCCGACACCCTGCGGCTGCAGTACCAGGTACCAGAAGTAACCGGGCGTCAGCGTGATCAGATGCGTCGGATAAACCGCCAGCAGCGCAGTGGTCTTGCGCCAGTGCCCTTCGAGGCGACGGTTGTCCGGGTGCGCATTGCCGATCGGTAGCGAAGCCTCTTTGGTGATCCAGTGATAGTTGAATGCGGGAAAACCCGGTGGGCATTCCATTTCTTCAAGCCGCGAATGCGGGCCCACCGTCGCGCGATGCAACATCGGCAAGTGGTAGCTCTCCATGAAGTTCTCGGCGAGCAGCTTCCAGTTGGTGTTCCACACATGTTCTTCGTAGAACGTTTCGACGTACGACGACATGCCGTACACGTCGATCAGCGCGGTCAGGTCCGCGAGCCGCTCCGCAACCGGTGGCACGTGCGGATCGAGCGTCACGTATACCCAGCCCTGCCAGGTATCGCAGCGCACCTGCGGCAGCGCATAGTGTTCTTTGCAAAAGCCTTGTTGCTGCTCCATCAGCGGCGCGCCGCGCAAGGCGCCGTCGAGCGAGTAATTCCACGCGTGATACGGGCACACGATACGACGCACGTTGCCGCGCCCTTCGAGCAGAATCGACATGCGGTGCAAACATACGTTTGAAAAAGCCCGCAGCTGACCATCGTCGCCGCGCAGCACCACCACCGGCTGGCCGGCGATATCGGCGGTGACGTAATCGCCCGGCTGCTTCAATGCACTCTCGCGACCCACACACAGCCATTCCTTGCGAAAAATCTCGCACTCTTCCAGTGCAAGAAAATCGGCAGACGTATAGACACGAGGCGGCATCGAATGCGCGTCGTTGAACGGCCGCTCGCAATTCGTCCGCATCTCGCGGACGATCTCGAGACCAGCGTTCGTCGAAGTGGATGCCATCGGCGCCTCCGTTTTATCGTTGGCCTTGCATTGCACATCAATCTATCAAGTCAAATTACCAGCCCGAATATTGTTTTCAGATATAGAAGCTAGGTTTTTCCTATGCAATCAGGGTTCATCCCATAGACGCAAGGTCGCCGTGCAAGCGCGTGATGTGGGTTTCGCAAAACGATGCGAAGCGCTGCACGACAAGGCGTGGCTTGAGGTTGCGCGATTGCGCAATGCCGAGCGTGGTGGCCGTGACGTCGTCCTTGAACGGCTTGATCACGAAGTTGGCGCCATCCACTGTATGGGTCGAGCGCAGCGGGAAGTTCAGGATGCTGTAGCCAAGGCCGTTGGCCACCATGCCACGCACCACTTCAGGCTGCGATGAGCGAAACGCCGGTACCGGCCGCGTGCCGATTGCGTCGAACAGCGCGGCGAAATATTCGCGGCTGTGCGGCAGATCGAGCATCACATAGGGTTCGTCGCGCAGGTCGTCGAGCGATACCGCACGGGCGCGCGCGAGCCGGTGGCGCTTGGGCAGGATCACGTAGGGCGGCAACGTGACGAGCGGCGTGAACGCGATGTCGTCGGTCAGATCGAGGCTATAGGTCAGCACGATATCGAGCGTGCCGTCGTGCAGCCCGCGCAGCAGATCGTCCTGATGCGCCTCGAGCGTGCGGAAGCTGATGCCCGCATGCGCGGCGCCGAAGCGGCTCATCAGTGCCGGCATCAGCGGCGGTGCAAGCGACGTGAGGCAGCCGAGCGCAATCGCGCCGGACATGCCGCCGTCCATTTCGCGCGCCGCCAGTTGCAATTCCTCGGCGTTTTTAAGCAGATTGCGCGCCTGGCCGAGCATTTCGCGGCCAGCTTGAGTCAGCGACAGGCCGCTTGCGTGATGGCGGATAAACAGCTGCACACCGAACGAAGCCTCGAGTTCGGCCAGCGCCGTTGAAATCGAAGGCTGCGAAATGTGCAGACGTTTGGCTGCCGCCGTGAACGACAACACCTCCGCCGTCACGACGAAATAACGCAACTGACGCAGCGAATAGCGCAGCGGGGTGGCTTCCATGAATGCTCCGCGAGGCGGGTACCCGGATCGATGAAAGGGGCTGTCGCTGGCGATTGTGCTTGGTCAGAAAAAGTTTGCATAGGCAAATCCGATGATTTGCATTTTTGAAATATGTTTTTCGGATGCGCAGCCGCGGCGTAGATTTTCCATAACGTCTTCATCGACAGGGAGCGCCCGATGTGCCAAGCCACTGTATGCACGGATGAGCCGGACACGCCGGCCGTTGCGCACGACACCGAAGTCGAACGCAGCATGCTGCGCAACGTGTTCCTCGAATCGATGGCGTCGAACTCGACTTCAGTCAGCGTCGTGACGACCAGCGACGGCGCCCGGCACGTCGGCGTGACGATCAGCGCGTGCACGTCCGTCTGTGCGGACCCGCCTACATTGCTGGTGTGCATCAATCGCCGCAGCCCTGCTAATGCTGCGGTCGCGACCAACGGCGTATTCGCGGTGAATCTGCTGAACGTCGCGCAGCGTTGCATTGCGGACACCTTTGCCGGGCGCTCGAAAGAGAACAAGCCATTCGATTTCTCGTGCTGCGCCACGACGGATGGCACGCTCGGCGCACCGCTGATCGACGGCGCCGTGGCCGCACTCGAATGCCGTGTGATCGGCCAGCACGATGTCGGCACCCACACCGTTTTCTTCGGCGAAGTCGCGGCTATCCGGCTCGGCTCGCACAAGCCGCTGCTTTACTGTCAACGCGACTACGGGCGCTTCGAGGCGCTGTAGCGTCATCAACATTTCTTACCGCCCGAGGCAACCTTATGATCAGAACAGGCGAACAGTACCGCGCATCGATTCGAGACGGGCGGCAGATCTGGATCAACGGCGAGCGCGTCAACGACGTGACGACGCACCCGATGTTCAAGCCGATCGTCGACATTCGCGCGCGCATCTACGACATGGCGCACGACAAGGCGACTCAGGAAACCATGAGTTATGTCGACGAGGCCACCGGCGAGCGCAATGCGATCGGCCTGAAGCTGCCGTATACGCAGCAGGACTGGCACGACAAGCGCACCGCGGTCGATGCCGTGCTCGACGATATCGGCGGCATTGCAACGCGCGTCGGCGACGAAACGATCGGCGAGATGTGGTCGCTGTTCGACGGCAAGGACATGCTAAACGAAGTCGACCCGCGCTTTGCGGACAACATCGAGCGTCACATCCGCCGCGCGCTGCACGAGGACCCGTTCCACGTGTCGGCCAACACAGACCCGAAGGGCGACCGCTCGAAGCCGCCGCAGGAGCAGGACCCAGACATGCTGCTGCACGTCGTGAAGGAAACCGACGCAGGCATCGTGGTACGCGGCGCGAAATACGAAACTGCCGCACCGTACGCGAATCAGGCGTTCGTCAAGCCGACCATTGCCAACTGGGGCGATGCGAAGCTGTCCGACTATGCGGTGGGTTTTATCGTCAACATGTCGGCGCCAGGCTTGAAGTTCATCTGTCGCACCGGCTTTGCCGGCCGCGCAAATGCCGACGACTATCCGCTGTCGAATCGCTGCGACGAAGTGGACACGCTGCTGGTGTTCGACAACGTGCTGATTCCGTGGGAAGACGTGCTGTTCTATCAGCACACGAAGGCTGCTTCGTTCATTCGCGCAACGCTGCACCGCTACAGCGCCTTTGCATTCGTGCAGCGCAACCTGCGCCTTGCCGACCTGATGATCGGCGCGGCGCTATTCAACGCGCGGCAAACCGGCCTCGAAAAGCAGCAGGCCGTGCAGGAAAAACTGTCGACGCTTGCGGTGTACCGCGAAACGATCAACGCGCACCTTACCGCGTCGATCACGACCGCCGAGCGCAGCCCCGCCGGCCTGCTGATGCCGAACCAGTCGCTGCTGTACACGGGCCGCGTCCAGGCATGCTCGCGTCTGCACGAAATGATGCACATTGCGCGTGAGCTATGCGGCGGCCAGATCTGCGTGACACCGGATGCGGCCTCGTTCGCGAACCCGGAAATCAGCGCGTGGCTCGACAAGTTCTACACGATCAACGACAACTGGGTAGCCGACGACCGCCGCAAACTGCTGGCTTTCGCACGCGATCTGCTGAACTCCGACTACGCGGGCCACCGGCTCACGTTCCAGCTGTTTGCGCAGTCGCCACCGTTCGCGCACCTGGCCGCGGTGTTCCGCAACTTCGATTTCGACAGCACGCTCGGCTATGTGCAAAAAGCCGCGAATCTGTCTGACCGTGTGTTGCAAACCAACGTGGAGCCGCGGCTCAAACGTGTCGGCTAACGCAGTCGCCCAACTCAACCCGAACCGAGAACCCGAGGAAAAGAACTCCATGAGCCACACCCGGATCCGCAAGTTCAACACGCGTGACACGTATCCCGAGCAAAAGCTCGACAACGACTTATGTCAGGCGGTGGTCGCAAACGGCATCGTGTTTCTGCGCGGGCAGATCGGCCAGGATCTCGACACGCGCGAATCGGTCGGCGTCGGCGACGTCGCCGCACAGGCCGAGAAAGCGATGGCGAACGTCGCGATGCTGCTCGATGAAGCCGGCAGCAAACTCGAAGATATCTGCAAGATCACCATCTACCTGATCGACATCCGTTACCGTGAAGCAGTCTATGGCGTAGTCGGAAGATGGCTGAAGGGTGTGTACCCGGTGTCGACGGGGATCGTCGTCACCGCGCTTGCGCGCCCCGAATGGCTGGTCGAAATCGATGTGACCGCCGTCATTCCGAACGGTTCGGGCGCGGGGGTCGCACCATGACCTTCTCGCTCGCAGGACGTTGCGCACGCACGGGTGCGCTCGGCGGCATCGTCTGCAGTTCGAGCATCGCTGTACCAAGCCGTTGCCTGTGGGCCAGCGCGCATGGCGTGGTGCTGAGCCAGAACATCACCGATCCACGGCTCGGCGTGCTCGGCCTGAATCTGCTTGCGCAAGGCTTCGGCGCTACCCACGTGTTGCAGCAACTCACCGGCGCGCGCGAATTTGCCGCTTACCGTCAGCTTGCGGTGCTCGATAGCGACGGCTGCAGCGACGTGGTAACCGGCGCGAAAGGTCTTGGCATCACCGCGACCGTGAAAAGCCGCGATTGCGTCGCGGCAGGCAACCTGCTCGCAGGCGAAAGCGTGCCTGCCGCGATGGTGGCCGCGTTCGAAGCGCAGCCCGAAGCATTTCTCGCAGAGCGTCTCGTCGCCGCGCTCGAAGCAGGCGCAGCAGCTGGCGGCGAAGCCGGCCCCGTACATTCAGCAGGTTTTTGTGTTTACGTGCATGATGTGTGGCCTGTCGCCGAGCTGCGCGTGGACTGGTCCGACTCGCCGATCGCCGATTTGCGCGCGTTATGGACCCGCTATCAGCCGCAAATGAAAGACTACGCGACGCGCGCGCGCAACCCGGCCGCCGCGCCATCGTACGGTGTACCCGGCGACCTTTGACCGATGAAACGAATGAAGCCGGCCGCCACGCCAAGGGAAGCATGATGAGCCATCCGCTGCTCGACTCGACACTCGCGCTGCTCGCGAAGCTGGTCGCGTTCGACACGCGCAGTTCGCAATCGAACCTGCCGCTGATCGAATTCGTGCAGGACTATCTGCATCGCCACGGCATTGCGACCACACTGGTCTACGACGAAACGCGCACCAAGGCGAACCTGTTCGCCACCATCGGCGCGTCGGACCGTCCAGGCATTTGCCTGTCGGGTCACACGGACGTGGTACCGGTCGCGGGCCAGCCGTGGACCAAGCCTGCGTTCGAACTGACGCTCGCCGCCGATCGCGCATACGGCCGCGGCACCGCCGACATGAAGGGCTATCTCGCAGCCGTACTCGCGAGTGTCCCGGGCTTCGTCGGTGCATCGCTGCAAACGCCGATTCACCTTGCCTTCAGCTATGACGAAGAAATCGGCTGTGTTGGCGTGCGCGGGCTGCTGTCGAAGCTTGCCGATGCACCGGTCAAGCCGCTTGCGTGCATCATCGGCGAGCCGACCAGCATGCAGGTTGCGGTCGCGCATAAGGGCAAGCGCGCTTACCGTTGCTGCGTAAAAGGCCTGGCTGGCCATTCCGCGCTCACGCATCTGGGCGTCAATGCGGCGGACTTCGCGGCTGAGCTCGTGACGTTTTTGCGCCGTACCGGGCGCGACCTGCGCACTTACGGCAAGATCGATACGCAATTCGATCCGCCGTACACGACTGTGCATACCGGCAAGCTGAACGGCGGTATCGCGCTGAACGTGATTCCCGATCACGCGGAAGTGGAGTTCGAGATCCGCAATCTGCCAAGCGAGAGCCCCACGCCGATCGTAAACTCGGTGCGCACTTACGCAGACCATGAACTCGTGCGCGAAATGCGCGAGACGGCTGCGCAAAGCGATATCGAGTGGCAGCAGCTGGTCGAATATCCGGCGCTTTCAGATGAGCCTGCTGCAGCGTGGCTCAAACAACTCGCGTGTACCGCGGCCGGCAACGACGCGGTGCGTACGCTCGCGTTCGGCACCGAAGGCGGCCTGTTCCAGGCAATCGGCATTCCGACTGTCGTATGCGGGCCCGGTTCGATCGAACAAGGCCACAAAGCCGACGAGTACGTCGAGTTCACGCAGTTGGCGCGCTGCCTGCAATTCATGGATGCGCTGACGAAAACCTGCGAACAGGGGCTGACGGCTGCCGTCGTGTAAGCAGCAGCCGTCACGCGTGTGTCGCAGGCCCCGATCAGAAGTTCGCGTGTAGATTCACAAATGCGCTCAGCGATTGCCCAACGAACGCGCCCGCCCCGTTGGCCGCGACGAAGTAGCGACGGTCGGTCAGGTTATGCACGTTCAGATCAACGCCCCAGTGCGGCGTTTCATAGCCCGCGGCCGCATTGAAAATCACATACGCCGGGATCGAGTTCACGTTCGTGATATCGCTATACGTCCGCGACAGGTAGTTCGCGCCCGCGCCGACATGGAAGCCCGGAATACCGTCGATCGAAAACTCGTAGGTGGTCCACAGGTTCGCGATGTACGACGGCGCACCTTGCGGAGCATTGCCCACCGACGTGATGCCTTGCGGGTTGTCGGTAATCTTCGCATCCTGCGCGGTGAAGTTCGCGATCACGTGCCAATGCGGCGTCAGAGCCGCATCGATCGACGCTTCGGCACCCTTGGTTTTCTGGCTGTCGAACACCACCGACTCGATACCGTTGATGGTGACCGCCGCTGCGACGTTATCGCGCTTCACATCGAACAACGCGGTGTTGATGATAAAGCGATCGTTGAGCAGCGAGAACTTGACGCCCACTTCATACTGCATCGCGGATTCCGGCGCGCCGATACCGTTCTGCGTATTCTCCGAATCGAAATTCGCGAAGTGGCTCTTCGAAATGCCGAAGTACGGCGTCATCCACGGCAACACCTTGTACAGCGCGCCGATGTTCCAGCTGACCGGCGCATCGTTGCGGGTATCCCTGACGCCAGCTAGCAGCGGCAGACCGTTCGAGCCGAAACGGCCCGGCACCGAGATATTCGGCGTGAGCGACGTATCCCACCAGTCCTGGCGAACGCCGGCGCGCACCTTGAATTTGTCGGTCACGTCGATCTGATCGGTTGCATAGACGCTGTAGTAATCCGCGACCATGTGATCGTTATCGCAAGAATGCTTGGCGTCACACAGGAAGTTCAGCGCATCGGCCGTCGTTTCGGGCGGCACCGGGTTGAACGCGTCGGGGATGTTCGGCAAGTCGGCGGTGGAGCGCTCGGTATCGATCAGCTGGTGCTGATACTCGAAGCCCGTCAACAGCGTATGCCCGATGCTGCCGGTCGAGAACTTCCACACCGGTTCGAGCTGATAGTCGAACGTATTGTCGCTATCGTCCTGTTGCCGCAGCTGCCGCGATACCACCTGCCCATTGACGATCTTGGTGCTGGAACTGTCGCCGTTGCCGAGCACGTCGACCGAACGATGTAGATACGAGAAGCGGTTGTTGATCGTCAAATAATCGTTGACGCGCCACTCATCCGAAATCGTCGGACGCACGTAGGTTTGATGGGCGAATGCGAACGGCGTCGAGTACTTCGCGTCACGCGACACCCCTTCTAGCGGCGAGCCATTCGAATAGATGATGCCGTATGAATCCGGCGTTTCGTGCGTGTCGCGCAGGTCCAGCGAGAACTGGATCTTGTGACGGCCGAGATCCCATTCCAGTTCGGGGCGCACTTCATAGTCGCGGCTCGCCAGATCGCGAAAGCCGTCAGAGCGCGAGAAGGTCGCGTCGACCCGATAGTTCAGTCCGGCAATGCCGGTCGGACCGGTGATGTAATCCGTGTTGGTGACCGTGCCATACGAGCCTGCCTGAACGCTGCCGCCGTAATGCAAGTCCTGCGAAGGCGCGTAATGGACGATGTTGATCGTGCCTCCCGGCGGCCCGCTGCCGAACAGCTCCGAGCCCGGGCCTTCGAGAATCTCGACCCGCTCCACACCGTTTAGCGAATGCGAAATGCCGCCCAACTCTTCGCCATCGGAGAAGCCGTCTTCGTAGATTTGCGCATTGAGCCCGCGAATCAGGAAGTGATCGAAGTAACCCTTCGAATCCTGGCCGCCATAGTTGACGCCACTCGCATTGGAGATCGCATCGCGCAGCATCGTGCCGCCCTGCTCGGTGATCAGGTTGCGCGGAATCACCTGCACGTTGGCCGGTAGATCTTCGACCTTCGTGCCGGTCTTGCTGATCGACGTGCGCTGTTGCGGATCGTTGACGCGGTTCGTTTCGACGAGCGGTCCATAACCGGTCGATGCGCTGCTTTCGATGTGAATCGCGGGCAACGTGGCGTCGGCGCCTGCGGGTGCGGACGGCGCATCCGCCGCGGCCGCGGGCTGGCTTTGTGCCTGCGCCCAAGCCGCTTGCGCGATGGCCATGCCCATGCAGATTGCCGCCACGCGGACCTCGATACCCATCCGCCTCTGCGCAAAGACGGCTGGCGCCGTTTTGCGTGCTTTCCTTACGTTCATTGCGTATCCCCTTTCAAACGTACTTCAATGTGAACCGCTTAAAGCACCGGAATGCCACGGCCGGTTAAATGCGACGGCAATGGAATCTCGCTGACGGTTTTCTTCGCTTGTGCGTAATGAAGGCGTGCGCGCTCATGCTGACGCGGCACCCATCGCCCAGGCGAAGGAATGCGGCAGCCACACGCGCGGTGCGCGAGCAGCTGTTGCAAGCTCGTTGTGGGGATATCAGTCGAATGCAGCCACTACGTCGGTGGCTGCGGTTCTTCATGCACGGCGACGAAAAATGCAATCGCGGTGCACGCGGGTGTGAACGCAGCGTCTGCTGAATTTATTCCGGCGGATTCAAAGATTTTTTAAAAAATATAGAACCATAGGTATTACGGTTCGAAAGTTTTCCAGGCATCCCTTATTAGATCCGCGACACCTTGCGGTGCAACACAGCACCGTTTACGAGCGGCTTGCACGCTAACGCGGCACGCATGGGCCAGATCGGCGGGTTTGACACCGCTGCGCCATGCGTCCTTTTCATCCGTTTCCGTCAAAAACGGCATTCCGCGGCTGCGATTCGCGCCAACTAGTGATGGAGTACGGCCAGAAGCCGATTTCAGCTCGGAACTCGCTCAAACAAGGTCCAAACTTGGCATACAACGAGCAATAAATGGGCGTTTTCAGCACCTGCGCGGAGGCAGCAAACATGCAATTACGGAAGATTCCGACCACGGTAGTCACCGGCTTTCTCGGCGCCGGCAAGACGACCCTCGTCAATCACATCCTCGACGCGACACGGCCGATGCAGATCGGTATCGTGGTCAACGAGTTCGGTGAAGTGGGTATCGACGGCGAACTGATCGCCGCCGAAGAAGAAGCCGTAATCGAGATCAATAACGGCTGCGTCTGCTGTACCGTGCGCACCGATCTGGTCGCGAGCGTGCGCGATCTGCTCGAGCGCTTCGGCGACCGGCTCGAGCGCCTGATCGTCGAAACATCCGGGCTGGCCGATCCCGCACCGGTGCTGCAAACCTTCCTTGCAGACCCGGACGTGCGCGCGCGTGTCGAACTGGAATCGGTAATCGCGGTAGTCGATGCGCTACACGCGAACGCCCAGCTCGACGACGACATCGCACGCGAACAGGTGGTATTTGCCGACCGGATCGTGATCAACAAGACCGACGTCGCGGCCACGGATACCGTCAATGCGCTGGTCGATCGGATCCGCCAGCTGAACCCCACCGCGCTGATCGACTTCACCGATCATTCGGCGGTTGCCGTCGATGCGCTGCTTGGCGTGCGCAGTTTCTCACTAGACAACCTGCTCGCAATCGAACCCGATCTACTCGACGAAGCCGGCCACGATCACGAGCACGACGACACGATCGCCTCGTGCGCGTTCGTGCTGCCCGGTGCGCTCGATGCGCAGCGCTTCAACCAATGGGTGAACCAGCTGGTGCAGACGCATGGACAGCAGCTGCTGCGCATGAAGGGCGTGCTTAACCTGCACGACGAAGCGCGCCGCCTGTATTTCCACAGCGTGCACATGCTGCTCGATACGAAATTCGGCAAGGCGTGGAGCCGCGCCGAGGCGCGCGAAAACCGCTTCGTGATGATCGGCCGCAACCTCGATGCCGCGCAGATGCGCGCCGGCCTGCTCAGCTGCATGCACTGAAATCAGCCTTCTTTCTACGGAGCGAACCGTGAAACTAGCGCATCACCTTGGCGGCATCGAAAACCTCGGCCCGGTCAGCACCGATACACGTGTGTTCGCCGAGCCCTGGGAGCAGCGCATCTTCGGCATTCATACGGTGATGATGGCCGAAAGCGCGCATCTAACGAATGCGCGTCACGCGTACCCGGTCGACACATTGCCCACCACGTTCAAGAACGATTGGACATGGGCGTCGCTGCGCACCGGCGCAGAAGACATGAACCCGTTCGAATACTTCAAGTTTCGCTACTACGAGAAGTGGCTCGGCGGCATCTCGCAGTTCTTCGTCGATCAGGGCTACATCACGGCCGAAGAACTCGCGCAAAAGACCGCGCACTTTCGCGCGCATCCGGATGCGGCACTGCCCGAGCAACCGAACCCCGAGTTGAGCAAACAGGTGGACGCGTACCTGCTAAACGGCGACTCTGGATTCCACGAAGCGGGCGCCGCGCCACGCTTTGCCACCGGCGATGCCGTGTGGGTCGCCGACCCGCAGGCCGTCGACCATACGCGCCTGCCCGGCTATCTGCGCAACCGGCGCGGCGTGGTCGATTGCGTATATGGCGGCAGATTTGCCTATTTCGTTTCGACAGGCGTCGACGGTATCGGTACCCCGATGCCCGTGTACCGCATCGCGTTCGATGCCGCCGACATCTGGGGCCCCGGAAAAAGCGAGCCGAACACGACGATTTACGCCGACCTGTTCGAAGCGTACGTGCAGCCCGTCACCGATCAACAAGACCACGAGAGAAACGCGCGATGAGCAACCTGTTCGAATTTCCCGACGACCGCGAAGCGTCGAGCGCAGCCAAAGTGCGCGCGCTCGAAGCGCTGCTGATCGAAAAAGGTGTGCTCGGCAGCGATTCGGTCGATGCGGTGCTCAAGCACTTCGAGACGATGGCCGGCCCCTTCAACGGCGCGAAAATCGTTGCGCACGCGTGGGTCGATCCGGCCTACAAGCAGCGTCTACTCGAAGACACGCCGAAGGCGATCGCGGAACTGTCGCTGCCGCTCGGCATGGCCGGCGCCGAAGGCGAGCATATGGCCGCGGTCGCCAACGACAGCGACGTGCACAACCTGATCATCTGCACGCTGTGCTCGTGCTACCCGTGGCCGGTGCTCGGCTTGCCGCCGTATTGGTACAAGGACCCCGTATTCCGTGCGCGCGGCGTGCGCGAACCGCGTGCGGTACTGCAGGAATTCGGCGTGACGGTGCCGCCGTCCAAACAGGTGAAAGTGTGGGACAGCAGCGCGCAGATCCGCTGGTTCGTGATTCCCGAACAACCCGCGAATACTGGGCACCTGAGCGAAGCCGAACTCGCGGCACTGGTCACGCCCGAATCGATGATGGGCGTCGCGCTGGTCGCCGCGCCTGCCGTCTGAAGGAGCGCGCGATGTTTACCCGTTTCGAGGAATACGCGGCCGCATCGATGCTCGGCGCGCCGGATTCGCCGCCGCGCGTCGATGGCAAATTGCTGTTCACCAATCGCTGGGAGCGCGACGTGTTCGGGCTTGCGTTGTCGCTTGCCAAGGCTGGATGCTTCGAGTGGGAGGATTTCCGCCAGAGCCTGATCGCGTCGATCGCGCGTTGGGAGACGGCCGATTGCGTTGATCAGCCGCGCTGGGACTACTACGAGCGCTTCCTCGAAGCCCTGCTCGACGTGATCGAAGCGCACGGCGTGCTGTCGCGTAGCGAACTGACTCGCATCATCAAGGCTCGCGTTCCCGCTGCAGACGATGCCTCCGCCCACTGATTCACTGACGAAGAGAGGTTCCGATGAACGATACTGTGATCCACCCTGTACCCGAACTCGCACCGATACCGCTGCGCGAACTGTTGCCATGGGTGCTATTTGCCGGCCTGCTGATGCTGTTCGTGCTGTACTTCGTCGGCGCGGAGCAAGGCGCAACGTCGCTGGTGCCGGGTATGTTCGTACATGAATTCGTGCATGACGGCCGGCATCTGCTGGGCTTTCCATGCCACTGATGTGGTGCCTTGGGGCCGAGCTGCTGCGGCCGTGTCATCACGCGTGACGAATGCCAGCCGCATTGCAACGATGGCAAGCCCCCCTCATTGGCGAGCTTCCGATGTTGCCGTATAAACTGTCTTCGGCTGGGGTGATCGTACCGAGAAGCATGCCCCGCCACGTATTTGGAGGCTCGCAATGAAACGCATCAAGATCGGCATGGTGGTCTTCCCGGGTTTTCAGCTGCTCGATATCGCTGGGCCGCGAGACGCCTTCGCCGAAGTCAAGATTCTCAGCAACGGAGAATCCGACTACGAAATCATGACGATCGGCACGACGCGCGGCAGCGTGCAGTCGTCGAGCGGGCTCGCGACGTTGCCGGACCGCACTATTTTCGACGTGTGCCCTGACTTCGACACGGTGATCGTGCCGGGTGGCCTGGGCATTTTCGATGCCTACGACGACCCGGCGTTGAGCGGTTGGCTCAAAGACCAGCAAAAGCGCTGCCGGCGCGTGTCGGCCATCTGCAACGGCGTGTTTGCGCTGGGCGCGGCCGGCCTGCTCGACGGCCGCATCGTCACCACGCACTGGATGGACGTGCCGCGTCTGTCGGCAACCTTCCCGAAGGCGAAAATCGAAGCGGATCATATCTTCGTGCGCGACGGCAACATCTTCACGACCGCCGGCGTCACCGCGGGCATCGACCTCGCGCTGGCGATGATCGAAGACGACTTCGGTAGACACATGGCGCTCGACGTCGCGAAGTATCTGGTGGTGTATCTGCGTCGGGCCGGCGGTCAATCGCAATTCAGCCCGCTGCTGGATGCGCTCGCGTCGCCGGGCTCTCAGATGGTCACGCTGCAGCAGTACATGCTGGACAATCTGCACGCGGATCACACGGTCGCTTCGCTCGCGACGCGCGTGCATATGAGTGCGCGCAACCTGTCGCGCACATTCATGAAGGAATGCAGCACGACGCCGATGACGTTCCTGAATAACGCGCGCATCGATGCGGCGCGGCGCTACCTTGAAGGCACGGATCTGTCGCTGCGCGAGATCGCGCAACGCTGCGGGTTCGACGATACCGATGGCTTCCGGCGTGCGTTCAACCGGCGTTTGCAGATCAATCCGGCGGATTACCGCGACCGCTTCAGGTCGAACAGCCTGCCGCTTGAAAACGTCGTGCCGCTGCCGGCCGCGGCGCTCGACGTGGATGATGGATTGCAGGTGGCGCGGCGGTTGATATCGGTGTTGTGAGTGGGTGAAGGCTGAATTTCATCGCGGTGGGGCGTAGGGTATCGCGCCCACGCCCGCCGATTCAGCTGCCATCAAGCGCTAAAATCCGTCGACCGCGACACCTCCTGCCACGCCGCAACTTCCTCCTGCATCGCAACCAGCTTTTCACTCACGAGCTTGAGCGCATCCGATCCAAGCACCAGGTGCACTGGCGGATGCTCCATCTCCACCAGCTTCAGCAGCACCTGAGCGGCCTTAACCGGGTCCCCCGCCTGTTGCCCGCTCTTAGCTTCACGCGCAGCGCGCACCGGATCGAATAGCGCGTCATAGTCCGCCACGCTGCGCGCGCTGCGCACCATCGAACGTCCTGCCCAGTCGGTCCGAAACGACCCCGGCGCCACCGCCGTCACATGCACATTGAATTGCGCGACTTCCTTCGCGAGCACCTCCGAAATACCTTCCAGCGCGAACTTGCTGCCGCAATAGTACGAAATGCCCGGCAGCGTAATAAAGCCGCCCATCGAAGTGATATTGATAATGTGCCCTTCGCGCCGCATGCGCATCGACGGCAACACCGCCTTGGTCACCGCCACCGCACCGAACACGTTCACATCGAATTGCCGGCGCATCTCGGCGAGCGGCGATTCTTCGAGCGTGCCTTCATGGCCATAGCCCGCGTTATTGATCAGCACGTCCACCGGACCATACTGCTGCAGCACCTGTGCGATTACCGGTTCGACGCGCTCGAAATCCGCCACGTCGAGTTCGACTGCATATGCACGACCCGGCGCAAGCCGTTCGAATTCGGCACTAGCGTCCGGCTTACGCACCGTGCCGATCACCCTATGCCCCGCATCGAGCGCGGCCTGCGCAAACGCCCTGCCAAAGCCAGAGCTAACACCGGTGATCAAAAACGTCTTGTGCGTAGACTGTTGCATCGAATCTCTCCTTTCCGTCAGACATTTTCCGCCGCAACCCTGCGGTGTGAATGGAGCAGATCTTAAGGATAGCGTTGAGCCCTGCAAATGCGGGTTCGTATGTTTTGATTGCCTGATCCTATGAACGCGTAGATTCTCACGCGCATCGGTGGCACATTGATGCCGGAACACCTTGCCAACGGAACCGCTGTGACCCACCCGCCAGACCACCCGACGCCCATGCGCCGCCGCATGGTGGACCTGCTTGCCGCGCTCGCACCGCTCGAGGGCTATAACCTCACCGCGCTGCCCGACGTGCGGCTGCTGCGTTCGAACCGCCCGCTCACCCGCACGCCGGTGCTGTACGACCCCGGCATCGTGATCGTGTGCCAGGGGCGCAAGCGCGGCGTGCTCGGCAAACAAATCTATCTCTACGACGAGCAACACTACCTCGCAGTCAGCGTACCCGTGCCCTTCACGATGGAAACCGACGCAAGCGCAGACAAGCCCTTGCTCGCCATCTACCTGCGGCTGGATTTCAGCGTAGTGGCTGAACTGCTGTTACAGCTCGACGAACTCGGCGTGCATGCCGACGCCGAACCTAAAGGCATGCTGTCGACGCCGCTCGACGAAAGCCTGAGCCTGTCGGTGCTGCGCTTTCTCGAAGCGATCAGTGAACCCGTCGCGGCCCGGGTACTCGGCCCGGCACTCGTGCGCGAAATCTATTTCCGAGTGCTGACCGGCGAACAGGGCCCATCGATGCGCGCCGCGCTGACCCGACAAGGCCAGTTCGGCAAGATCGCGCGGGCGCTGCGCAAGATCCACCAATGCTTCAGCGAACCGCTCGACGTCACGCAACTGGCCGCCGAAGCGAGCATGAGCGTGCCGTCGTTTCATGCGCACTTCAAGGCAGTGACGAACACATCGCCGATGCAGTACCTGAAATCGACGCGTCTGCACCAGGCACGTCTGCTGATGCTGCGTCAGCACGTCACGGCTGCGGTTGCGTCCGCGCAGGTCGGCTACGAAAGCACCTCGCAGTTCAGCCGCGAGTTCAAGCGCCTGTTCGGCCTCAGCCCGGTGGATGAAGTCGAACGCATGCGCCGCCATTTCGCGCTGCCGGACCCACTGCCCGGCGCCGAGTATGTCGCGTCGCACTAGCCCGCAGCGAATCTCCGGGCCTTGACTGGAGGCGCATCAACCCCTCAGGCTGCGACAGCACCGCCGCTGTCATAAAATGAACCGCAACAGATTGCCCGACCAACCCGTTCGCATTGCACCGCCTCGCCGCTGCGATGCCGTTGATGGAGCCGATCGATGAACACTGCCGCCGCACAACCCCATGCCGGCCCGCACGAAATCTGGCTGATTCGCCATGGCGAAACCGAATGGAGCTTGAGTGGCCAGCACACCGGCCGCACCGATATCCCGCTGACCGAACACGGCCGCGAACAGGCGCGCGCGCTGGTTCCGGTGCTCGGCGCACAGCAGTTCGACACGGTATTGTCGAGCCCACTGTCGCGTGCAATGGAAACATGCCGGCTGGCTGGCCTTGGCGAACACATGGAAGTCGAACCGCGGCTGCGCGAATGGGACTACGGCATCTACGAGGGGCGCAAGACCAAAGAGATTCGCGAAAGCGAACCTGACTGGTCGGTGTGGACGTCGCCGATACCGGAAGGAGAAAACCTCGCGCAAATCGAAGCGCGCGCCGGCGCGCTGATCGAACGGCTGCTTTCACTGCAAGGCCGTGTCGCGCTGTTTTCGCATGCGCACTTTCTGCGCGTGCTGGCAGGCAGCTGGGTCGGCTCGGCAGCGATCGGCGCGCATCTGTATCTCGACACGGCGTCGGTCAGCATTCTCGGTTTCGATCGTGAAGACCGTGTGATCCGCCGGTGGAATAGCGCGCCGCCAGCGGCAAGGTAACGCGCAACGCACCGCACACCGCGAGCGCGACGGAATCAAGCCACCGTCGCGCGCTCGCGGCCAACCCGTGTCAGTCGCCCCGCAAGCTCGTCGGCCAGCCGATGCGCACCAGCGTGCCGTCCGGATCCGACAACGCAAATTCATACATGCCCCAAGGCTTGTCTTCGGGACCATTCTTTTCGATGATCTCGTCGGCAAACGCTTGCGCGAGCCGATCGACTTCTTCGGTGTAGAGATAAACACCAAACGGGTTGCGTCCCGCCACCAGCCATCCATCGACAGCGCGCGTCAGATGCAGATGAGCGCCCTTTTCATCGGCGAGGATCCGGTACACGTCGTCCCATTCGGCGACCACGGCCGGGTCGCCACCCGGCCGTCGAAACCCGAGCCGCCTGTAGAACGCCTCCGATGCATCGAGATCGTTGCACGGCAGAATCGTGGTCAGCCTGTGCTGCGGTTCGCTCATACAACCCTCCAGTGATGTTGTGAGGCATTCGCTTCGCGTGCTCGCCCAATGTCACCGCGATGACACACAGATTACCGAGTATTTCTCCTGCATTACGTTGGCCCTTTCGTTTGCAGCATGGCGTGAACGCTTGCAGCACGATGTCTTCACGCCAATCTACTTCCCCCCAGGAGATATCGGTGCCTAAATCAAGCTCGTTTGCGTTGACGCTGATCGCGTCGCTGTTTGTCGTGTCGTCCGCTCATGCTACCGTCGATCTGATCGCCAAAGGCCAACTGCCCGGCACGACCGGCGATCTATCGCGCGAAACCGCGGCGCCCCTCGAAAACGGCGCACCGGGCAACCTGTTCGGCGGCATCGGCTCGGCGATGACCTATGCCGGCTGCACGAACTTTATCGCGGTGCCCGACCGTGGCCCGAATGCGATTCCGTTCAACCCGGCCATCGACGACACCGCTTCGTACATCAACCGCTTCCAGACGCTGAACCTGCAACTGTCGCGCGCACCATCCGGCGCCGACCTGCCGTACGTGCTCACGCCGAAGCTGACCGCCACCACGCTGCTGCACACGTCCGATCAACTGGTGTACGGCAACGGCGCGGCCGCAGGCGTGCCGAACGGCGCACCGAAGCTGAACAAGACCCACCACACGAGCTACTTCACGGGCCGCTCGGATAACTTCGATCCGACGCGCCGCTCGACCAATCCGCTCGATGCGCGCCTCGACCCGGAGAGCGTACGGATCAGCAACGACGGCGACAGCGTGTACATCTCCGACGAGTACGGCCCGTACATCTATCAGTTCGATCGCCAGACCGGCCGCCGCATCGACGTGATCAAGGTGCCGGACAGCTTTGCGGTGACCACGCTCAGCCCGGTCGGCGCCACGGAAATCAGCGCCAACACGGTGGGCCGCGTCGCGAACAAGGGCATGGAAGGCCTTGCGATTTCGCCGGACGGCAGGACCTTGTTCGGCGCGATGCAAAGCCCGCTGCTTCAGGACGGCGGCACCAATGCCGCGTTCACGCGCATTTTGCGCATCGATCTGCGCACCGGCAAGACGCAACAGTTCGCGTATCAGCTGACCAACATCGGCACGGATGCGAAGCCGAACTTCACGACCATCAGCGACGTGGTGGCCGTCAACGACCACGTGCTGCTGATGGACGAGCGCGACGGCAAGGGTCTCGGCGACGATTCGACGGCCAAGTTCAAGAAAGTGTTTCGTATCGACCTGGACGGCGCGCAGGACGTGAGCCAGGCAAGCGGCGCCACGGGCCTTCAGCCGTACGCGTTGCAAAAGACGCTGTTTCTCGATGTGGTCGCGACACTGAGCGCACACGGCCTCGACCCGAAAGACATTCCGGCGAAGCTGGAAAGCCTGACCTTCGGCCCGGACATCAAGATCGGCGGCAAGCGCAAGCATACGTTCCTGATCGCGAATGACAACGACTTCATCGGCGTCGTGACGGATACGAATCATCCGAACGGGATTGCCAATCCGAACCAGTTCTTCGTGTTCGCGGTGGACCCGAGCGATGTGCCGGGCTATGAGCCGCAAAAGCTGGCAGCGCATTTGAACCGCGACAACTCGCACGACAACGGCGGCCAGTGCCGTTTCGTGCGCGACGACGACAACGACGACCACGGGCATGGTGGCCACGATCATGACGATGATGATCACGGCTCGCATCACGGGTTTTGACGTTGACGCACAAATGTAGCCAGCAGAGCTAGAGAAAATCGGGCAACGGAACCATCCGCCGTTGCCCGATACAGCGACACGTGCGGACGCTAAAGCCCCACGAAGGCCTTCAAACGCCCCACCCCTACCGCGTCGAAATAACGATCGCCACCCGCCGGTTCTGCGCACGCCCTTCCGCGGTCGCGTTGTCCGCAACAGGCTCGCGCGCGCCCGCGCCGGTTGTCTGGATGCCGCCACGCGGCAAGCCCGCGCCAACCAGCGCATCGGCCACCGCATTGGCCCGCTGCAGCGACAGGCGTTCGTTGTACTCGCCGGAGCCGGTCGAATCGGTATAGCCGTACACCCGCACGTTAGAAATGCCGATGCCAGTCAGCGTGTGTGCCACGCGCGCCACCACCTGCAGCGCCTCCGGCTTCATCTCGAAGCGGTCCGTATCGAACAGCACGCGGTCGTTCAGGCCGAATTCCCAGCCTTCGTCGGTGTGCTTGAAGCCGGCATCCTTCAGCACGGCAATCTGCTTTTCGCTCAAACCATGCTGCGGCGGCGCGCTCTGGCATCCGGCCAGTAAACCCAGCCCCAACAGACAGCCGAGCATCAGAAAACGCAGACACCAGTTTCTCGTCGAACCTCCGAATCCTTGCTTCGTAACGCCTTTCACCTTGGTTCCCCATTCGTATTCGTCAGAGCGTGTTCGTTATCGCCGCTGGTTCTGCTGCCGCAGTCACGGCATGTTCTGTTCCGGCGCATCCTCCGCGGCGCGCGCGCTGCGTTCGGCTTGCGCTACGCGCCACGCACCCGGTCCCGCGCGCTTGGCCTCATACATCGCCGCGTCGGCGCTGCGCAACACGCTCGAGCGGCCCCGCGCATGCTGCGGATAGAACGCAATGCCGACACTCACCGTCGTGCTGACTTCGCGCCCATCCGGCAGTGCAATTGGCATATGCATCGCGTCGATCAGCGTCTGCGCGATGCGCGCCGCGTCCGACACTTCGCGCATCCCGGGCAGCATCACGACGAATTCGTCGCCGCCGAGGCGCGCCACCAGATCGCTCTTGCGCAGCGGCGCACGCAGCCGCGCGGCAATCGCCACCAGCACCGCATCGCCGGCGTCGTGCCCGAGCGTATCGTTGATTTCCTTGAAGCGGTCGCCGTCGATAAACAGCACGCCAACCGACGTGCCCGACAGCTGTGCATCCGCAATCGCCTGTTCGAGCCGCGCATCGAAATAAGCACGGTTCGGCAAGCCAGTCAGCCCATCGTGATTCGCCTGGTGGGTGAGGCTCGCGTTCTGTTCATGCAGCGAATGTTGCCAGCTTTCGAATTCGTCGAGCAGCGCGTTGAAATCTTCGCCCAGTTCGTGCAATTCCGCGATCGGCGTAGGCTCGACGCGGCGGCCGAACACGCGGTCGCGGCGCACTGCGCGCGCAACGTCGGCCAGCGCACGCAGCGGTGCCACGATGTCGCGATGCATATGCCGCGCGATCAGCGTGCCGGCGCCGAGAATGATCACGAGGCACGCCAGCACGCCGCCGCTACCGCCGAGCATAAACAGGCTGAACTGATGCCCGCGCCCGCGCACCTGCAGATGCCCGAAGACCGCGCCGTTGTGCATCACCGGCACCGTCACGGTCTTGCGCAGCGCGAGATCGGCCACGCGATGCAACATGCGAACGAACGGACCTTCGTCGGCGCGCTGCCAGACCACCAGCTCCGTGCCGCGCGCGTCGGTCACCACCACCTGCGCAACGTCTTCGTTGCCGGCGATCATCGCAATCGCTTCCTGCGCCGCGACGTTGTCGTTGAACACCACCGCCGCTTCGACCGTGTACGCCATCGAGCGCGCCAGCAGCATCAGGTTATCCGCCGCATACGAGCGCAACACGATCCACGCGACCAGAATCAACGATACCGCTGCCAGCGATACCGCCGAGAATGCGAGGCGCAGATACGTGCGCCGCAGCGCCCGTTCGAGTGAAGGACGGTGCGGACGCAGCGCAAAAGGCGCGGCGGCCTGGGTGCCGCCGCGTGCCCGTGGCGCGCGTGTGGTCATGACGCTCCCCGTTTGTGTGCGAGCCTGAGTACGTTCGGACTGACGCGCACACCGCTGCGCGCCACGCTGTCCAGATTGATGTCGAACGTCACACGCCCCGCATCGTCGCTCAGGCAAAACATCGCGCCGAGCGTGCAGCTACTGTCGTGCTCGCTGATCGTCAGCACCGGGTCGCCGGCGATGTGCGTATTCAGCCGCACACGTTCGGCCTCCGTCAGTTCGCCCAGATACAGCGCGTCGCAGCTGCTGCCGATGCTCAGGTCGCCGGGCTGCACGTCGCGCGCCACCACCGGCGGTGCGGCGGACGGTGGCGCTTCGCCTGGCGTTTCACCTGGCGCGACGAGCGTAAAGCGGGTGCGGCCGGTCACGCAGAGCCGCACGCTATCGCGCGGTTGCGGCCAATGCGCATAGCTGATGATGCCAAGCACGATGCGCCGCACCGCAACCTCGTGTTCGAGCGGCGCGGCGGCCTGTGCATGCGCCGGGCTCGCCAGCACGAATGCGAGCACGCCGCTGGCCCACAGGCTGGTTATGCAAAACCGTCCCGTACGCACGAAGGCTGCTTCAGTTAACGGTGCTTCGTGATTGGTCATGCGCAAGCCGCTGCTGCAAATACACGGTCCGGAATGCTCGAGCCGCACTGAAAATAAGTATTCCGTCTAAAGGGCGGACCATTATAGGAGCGTTAAATCGCTTTGGTGAACGGCAAACGTTTGCACAATGCAATCTCGTGTCAGCGAAGCAACGCTCTATGCTGTGCGCATTGCCATTGCAACGCAATGCACGAAATCCAGCATTAAAGCGCGACTATTCATGCACGGCAGTGGAGTTTTAAAGCAGCCAATAACGGCATTACAAAATCTATTTGCGATATGCGCAATGGCTTGCCGCAACACACAACGGCGCCTGACGCAGCAGCGTCAGGCGAGCGTTGGCTGCACGTATCCGCTCAACAGCAGCGCCATCTGCGCGGCGGCAAACAGCACGATCAGCAGTGCGCCGGAGATCGCAAACACACGTTGCAGCGTCTGCACACGCGAGCGGTAACGCGACGCGCGCAGCAAGAGCCGGTTCGCGCCCAGCGCGCCGAGGCCGACCAGCGTCACGGTTACCGCAACGCCCGCGGCCATCGCCAGCGTTGCCGCGACACCAACCAGCGGCATACGCGCCGCCACTGCGGCAACCAGCACGAAGATCGCGCCGACGCAGGGCCGCACGCCCGCGGCGAGGCCGGTGCTGAAGATCTGCGAAAACATCGGCATGCGCGCGGACGTAGGCGCGAAGCCGGCGCTGCGTCCGCGTGGGCGTGCCATCAGTCTGGCGCCGAGATAGGCGGCTTCGTCCTGCGTCGACCCAGTAGGCAACAGCCGCGCGCGGCGCTGCTTCGGCACGAGCTGTACCGCTGCCGGATCGAAGCAGCAGTCCTCTCGCGAAAACGCGGTCCACAGCGTCCAGCCGCCCGCGATACATAGCAGCGCATAGCTGACCACTTCCAGAGCTTCTGCCTGCGACAGCACATTCGCGACGCCCGCTTTGGCAATCGACGCCACGCCGACTACCAGCACGATCGCGCTCAACGCTTGCACGAGCGCGGTCCAGCCGCTCAGCAGCATCGCATGCTTCACGCGTGCACGGCGCGAGCCAAGGTAGGTGCTGATCACGAGCTTGCCGTGTCCTGGGCCGACCGCATGCAGCACGCCGTACGCGAACGACATCAGCAGCAAGGTAAGCCACGTGCGCGGCGTCGAATCGCGGCGCAGTTGCGCGGCGGCGTCTTCGATGCGGGCATTCAGCTTGCCTTGCCACACGATGCCCGCGACCAGCACTGCGCGTACAGGCTCGGGCAACACAAAAGGAGGCGGCTTCGGTTGCGGCATGTCAGGCACCGCGGACACGCCAGGTACTGCGGACGCCGCATGCGCCGCGGATGCACCGGCGCTACCCGACTGCACCGGCCGCCCAAATACGTCGATCGCCGGCCCAGCCGCATGGGCCGCCGGTATCGCAAACGCGAACCACAGCGCTGCCAGCCCCGGCAGACAGCACAAACACAGGAAAAAACGGATGCGCTTCAACATGAGATTGCCGTCGCTTGCGGCACGACGATGCCGTTGAAAATCGGATGCGCACGATCCGCAAAGGGCTTGGCCGTGCACGTGGAGGCAGCGCCGTCGAGGGTGATCGCATGCGCCGCGTCGGGTTCGTAGTCGACGAAAAACGAGTCGTCCCAGATGCCGAGCGCAACCTGATGGCCGGTAACGTTGACAGGTTTCGCCAGTTTCAACGTGAACGTGTAGACCACCTTGCCCTGCTCGACCGATACGCGGAAATCGTCCGGATCGAGCGCTGGCTGCGGCTGCCCATCGACAAACAGATGGCTGAAATACTGCGCGCCCGCCAGCGATGCAAACGCCTGCTCGCGAAAGATAGCGGTTTGTTTGGCATCCAGCGTGCCGTTATCGGGCAACGCATCGATGCCTACCAGCTGTACCGGGAAACCCTCGGTAAAACGCCACATTTGCTTGATGGCAAGCACCGACGTGCCGCGCATGTGCAGTTGCGCCGAATATTTGATCCACACGTGCGGATGCGCTGCTGCCGCGCCCGATACAAGCACGGCGGCAATCAGCATCGACAATCGAATGACGCGGGACCAACGGGCGATCTGCATGGTGCGCCTGTTAAAGCGTACTGAATACAAGGCGCGCTATTCTCGCACGGGCTCGTTGCACGCAGCGCATGAAAGTGGTGAAAATTTGGCCAGCGCGCACGATATTGCACACCGCCTGCGATGCCTTTAAAACCGCTTTAAACCGTCGTTGCCACCGCTTTGGCCGGCTTGACCGGCTTTGCGTTGCCACGCAGATATTCGATAAGCGGGCCTGCCGGCAGCGCCTTCGCGAACAGCCACCCCTGGCCATATTGCACGCCTCGCTGCTTCAGATAGTCGGCCTGCCCTGCATGCTCGACGCCCTCCGCGACGATTTCGAGCCCCAATGCATGCGACATCGCGATGATATGCGGCGCGACGATACTGGAAGCCGCCTGCTGGTCGATCGTATCGATGAACGACTTGTCGATCTTCAATACGTCCACCTTGGAATTCTGCAGATACGCGAGGCTCGAGTACCCGGTTCCGAAATCGTCGATATACACCGGATGGCCCGCACTTCTGAATGCCGCAATCGTTTGCCGCGTCGCATCCGCATCGAGGAAGCTGCGCTCGGTTGCCTCGATGTGAATCTGCCGCGCCGCAATGCCGCTATCCGCGAGGCGTGCGGTCAGCACCTGTAAAAAGCGGTCCGTTTGCAAATCCACCGCCGCGAGATTGATCGAAACATGGAAGCCTGGGCGCTCGCGCAACAGCGGCCCCAGTTCGTCGAGCGCCTTCTGCAGCACGAGATCGGTCAACGGCTGGATCAGGCCCTGCTCTTCGGCCATCGGCACGAACACGTCGGGCGACATGTTCTTGCCGTCCAGCTTCCACCTGACCAGCGCCTCGACGCCGATACATTCGCCATCCTCAAGACGGATGATCGGCTGGTAGTTCACCTCGAGCTGCTCGTGACGAATCGCGCGCTCGAGCAGAGAAGTCAGTGAAAGCTGACGCGAAAGCAGCCGGAAAGCAAACCACCCCGCTGCGCCGCCAGCCAGCACGCCGACCGAAAGCCAGCCCGCCAGCAGCTTCTTCCAGCCGGCCAGCAAGCTGCGCCGCGGCGCCCTCACGACCACACCTAGCGGCCGCGTCGTCGAATGCGCGACCGAATACAGCCAGTGCCGGTTGTCGACCTTGCCCGCGTGCTTCCACGCATCGAGCAGCTCATTGCCGTCAGCACCCGCCGACATCGCCAGCAGCGTGCCGGTATCCGTATTGACCGCCGCGATTGGCCGCGCCTCCTGATCGATCACGTCGACGTAAGACTGCGGATCGACCGATACGTATTCGCCGTCGCGACCGATCAGGATGTCGTCGCGCGGCGTATCGAGCGGATTCTTTTGGTGAAACCAGAACTGATAGCCGTCCTGGCTTCGCCAGTCGGCTGGCGGCAACGCGAGATGTCGCACGCGGGCGTCGCCGAGCAACGCGGAGCACACATACTTGCCTTGGGCATAGACGCCGGCATCCTGGATATAACGGTAATCGAAGCTGATGCGGCGCAGTTCGTCGAGGTAGGCGGGTGTGCAAGCTTCGCCGGGAATACGGTCGATGTCGCTGATCGCGCCGATCGCCTGATACGTGACAAGCTCAGCGCGAATCAGCGCTTTCGCCGCGAAGGCCTTCAGATCGTTCTGCTCGCGTCGGACCGCATCGCGATTTGCGACATAAACGCTCGTGAGCACCGGCGCCAAAGTCGCCATGCAAGCGATCGCTATGGACGTCGAAATCGTCGCTAAACGACCCATGAAACTCCCCTCGCAACCTGTTGGCCAAACTGCCGTTTTTGCTTATGTGTCGGTGCGGGAAGTTTTTTGCCGTTCTAATCGCGCCGAGTCTCGCGATCATCATATATCTCCGTGACAGTAGAGAACTGGCCAATAAAGATTTCGTCATTCGCGTCGATGCGATGCGCAACGCAAAAAGGCCTGAATTCAAAGCCTTTTTGCTGCCCGGTTGGACTCGCAACCGTTTGCGGCTGTTAAAGCGTGATCTAAGCCGCTACACCACACCATCATTCTTTTATGACATGCAATGCAAGCTAACGCCTGCGTTCATGCTTTGCCCGACTTCGCTTCTTTCAAACGCTTACGGTGCGCAGCCACCTTCGCGCGGTTTCCACAGATCGCCATGCTGCACCACCGGCGCGCATGACCACGCGTATGGTCAGCGAACATCAACGTACATGCCGGGCCTTCGCATGCTTTCACTTGCGTAAAGTCTTCGTCGCACACCAGCTTCGCAAGGATCTCGGCAAGCGGTAGCAGCAGCGATTCCGCCGAGCGCCAGCGGCGCTTTTTCTGCAGTTCGAAGAACGGGCTGACGCCGTCGTTGCGCGTCACGACCTCGTTGAAGCTCTCGTCGCGCGCGAGCAGTTCCTGCACTGGCGCGAGTTCCAGCAGCGCGGAAGCACTCAATGGCTGCCCACGATACTGTTTGACGAAGCCGCGGAACCACTCGCGCAACGCGCGCGCCTGCGCGGCAACGGCGTCCAGTTCAGCGGGCGCCGCGCTGGTCCGCATTTCATCCAGTACCGCCGCGGGCACCAGCCCAGCCTGGGCAAGCCATGACAACAGTCCTTCGCCGTCGCTGATCCAGTCGATCGGCACGTCCACCGGCGTCGCGACCGAGTTCAGGAAATCCAGTCCGGGAGCGTCCGCGATGAAGATCGCTGGCATCGGTTGGTAATTCATTTCAATCGACCTCGCGTTTCTGATTGATTGTTTTGAATAGTAACCATCACCACCGAGCTTGACAAGTTACCTCTGCCATATGTAACCTCTCTAACATCGATTTAACGGTTACACACTCAACCCACAGTTTTCGAAGGAGTCGCAGATGTCTTCGCAAAAAGTCGACGCGAGCGTAGTGCTTGCACATGGCGCCTGGGCCGATGGATCAAGCTGGAGCAAGGTAGTCGGTCGGCTGAAAGCCGCAGGTGTGAACGTGGTTGCGGCGCCGTTGCCGCTCACGTCGCTGGCCGACGACGTCGCCGCGCTGGACCGCACGCTCGAGCGGGTCGACGGCCCGGTGGTGCTGGCCGGCCATGCGTATGCAGGCGCGGTGATCGGCTCGACGCACAGCCCGAAAGTGCGGGCGCTGGCCTATATCGCGGCGTTGGCGCCGGCCGAAGGCGAGACCGTTGCGGACGTGTTCTATCGCAATACGCCGCATCCGCAAGCGCCGCAACTGGCGCCGGATGCGCATGGCCTGATCTGGCTGCCGGATAGTGCGTTCGCCACCGCTTTCGCGCAGAACGCAAGCGCGGAAGAGCTGGCCGTGCTGGCCGCCGCGCAACGGCCGATTGCGGCGCCGTGTATCGGCGCTCCGGTCGGGCGGCAACTGTGGCAAGACGTGCCGAGCTGGTATCTGGTGGCGCAAGACGACCGGATGATCGTGGCCGACACGCAGGTTTTCATGGCGCAGCGTATGCATGCGGAGATCCGTACGCATGCGATGGATCACACGCCGCTCGTCACAGCGCCCGAGCTGGTCGCGCAAATCATTCTCGAAGCGGTCACGCAGGTAACGAACCGCTGACGAACCACCGCCGTAAGGCGGTAACGGCTTGTCGAAAATGCACGCCCCGTCCGTGCCCTTTGAAAGATATCTCGCAGCATCGCTAATCATCAGGAGCATCACATGAAAGCCATCGTCATCGCCAAGTTCGGTCCGGAAGTGGAAAACCTTGTGTACAAGGAATTGCCGGAGCCTGAGCCGAAAGAGGGTTTCGTGGTGATCGAGATCAAAGGGTTCGGCATCAACCACGCGGAAATGCACATGCGTCACGGCACCTGGGCCGAAGCCGCGGAAGTGAGCGGCATCGAATGCGTCGGCATCGTGAAGTCGTGTCCGGGTGGTGAATTCCCGGTGGGCGCGAAAGTCGCGGCGTTGATGGGCGGGCTAGGCCGCACCATCAACGGCAGCTACGCGGAATACACGCGGGCACCGGTGTCGAACGTGGCGCTGATCGACGCGGATCTGCCATGGGCCGAACTCGCGGCGATTCCCGAAACCTATGCGACTGCATGGACCTGCATATTTCGCAATCTCGACATCAAGAAGGGCGAAACGCTGGTGATTCGCGGTGCGACGTCGTCGTTTGGTCAGGCCGCGTTGAAGCTGGCAGTCAACGCCGGCGCAACCGTCATTGCGACGAGCCGCAACCGCGCCCGTTTCGGCATGCTCGAGGAACTCGGCGCCGCACGCGTCGAACTCGAAGGCCCGGATCTGTCCACGCGCATCGCCGAAGCGAAGCAGATCGACGCCGTGCTCGATCTGGTCGGCAACAGCACGATCCTCGATTCGCTGGCGATGCTGCGGCGCGGCGGCCGCGCATGTCTCGCCGGATGGCTCGGCGGTCTCGATCCGATCAAGGACTTCAACCCGCTGCTGCAAATGTCGAGCGGCGTGTATCTGACTTTCTTCGGCAGCTTCGTATTCGGCACGCCGGCTTTCCCGCTGTCGGACGTGCCGCTGCAGCAAATCGCACAAGACGTGGCCGCCGGTCGCCTGAGTGCAACACCTTCGCGGGTATTCGGCTTCAACGAAATTCACGACGCGCATCGCGTGATGGAAGCCAATGCGGCGAACGGCAAGATGGTTGTGGTGCTTTAGTCCAGCGCTTTTTTAGTTTTTTAGAACGGGCTTAGACCCAGGTCAGGAGATTTGTCATGTCGAAAAAAGTAGCGATTGTCACGGGTGCGAGCCAGGGTATCGGCCGCTCGACGGCCATCCGGCTGGCGCGCGATTTTTCATCGGTCGCGCTGGTCGCGCGCAATCGCGAGAATCTGGAACAAACCGCCGCTGACGTGAAAGCGGCCGGCGCCGAACCGCTGGTTATCGAGCTGGATCTTGCGGAACCGCCTGCGGCACAGCAGGTGGTCGAGCGCACGCTGGCCGCATTCGGGCGCATCGACGCGCTATTGAACATCGCCGGCGCGGTGCCGCAAATCGACCTGTTCGATATGACCGACGATCAGTGGGAAGGCGGTCTTGCGTTGAAGCTGCATGGCGCACGGCGTCTGACGATTGCTGCGTGGCCGGCGCTGAAGGAAACGTCGGGTGCCGTGGTGTTGATGTCGGGTAATTCGGCAGTGTTTCCGAAAGCGCCGTATGCGGCGGTCGGCACCATCAATGCGGCGATCGTTGCGCTGGCAAAAGCGTTTTCCGATCGCGGCATTGCGGATGGCGTGCAGGTAAATAGCGTATTGCCGGGCCCCGTGATGACTGGGCGGCGTCAGTCGTATCTCGAACATTGGGCGCCGCTGCACAACATGACCGTTGCAGAGGCAACCGAAAAGTTTCCGCGTGATGCGGGGATCTCGCGTTACGGCACGCCGGAGGAAATCGGCGAGTTGATGGCGTTTCTCGTTTCGCCCGCGGCGCGCTGGATGACGGGTACGACGCTGCGCATGGACGGCGGCGAAGTTAAATCGATCTGAACGCGATTGCGAGCATGCGTTAACCGACGTGTGCGGCGCGAGCTCGTATGCGGTTACTTGCGGTTACTTGCGGTTGCACGTGGAGCGACGCGGCTGCACCTCGATCCGCATGCGCTGACCATTGACCTCGATGTCCTGCAAAGCCGGCGGTACCCGTTTGAAGGTGCCGTCGGCAAGGGCGTTGCGTACGCCGGTGCAATCGGGGGCGATCACGAACTGGCCCAACGCTTGCCACCGCTGCGCGGCGTCTTGTCCGAATATCGAAGCGGTGTTGTCGCCGTCTCCGATCACCACGACGTTGGTTTGACCGCTGCCATTCAGATCGACCATGTAAGCGTCGCATCGCATCAGGTCGACCGTCAGGCAGTTGGGCAGGCTCCACTGATACTCCGTCGCATGTCGCCAGTCGTTCGAAATGAACGAAGCAGGCACTGCAACGCCGGGCGTACGCGACGTGATGTTATGCGCTAGCGCAGCGGCGTCGGGCCACGTTACCCTGCGATCCTCGTCGTCGGCACGCTCAGCTTTTGCGCTCAATTCACGGATGCGCGGGGCATCCGGGCCATCGGTACCAGCCGCCAATCGTGTTAGCGCTTGCCGTCCGTAGATCGCCGAACGAAAACGCAGAAATGCGAAGTCGAACTGATCGGGCCGCACCCGCCCGCTCAGCAACCGCTCGACCTGACTGTTCACCGAAAGACGATCCGGATCGGCCAGCGGTGTGAACAGCGCGATCAACACCGCCAGCGAAACCCACGCGGTCGCCACATTGACGGGCGCCAGCCGGTCGAGCGACGCGCGCCGATCGACCGCGGCCCATGCATAGCCTAGTGCATGGCACGCCGCGACCAGCACGCACGCGCAGGCCAACACCCGCTCTTTGGTCAAACCATACTGGCCGATACGCAACGCGAGTGCATAGGCAGCCAGCGCAGTCAGCAGTGGCAGCATCAGGCTTGCTGCACGCATGCAGATGCGCAGCACGCGCGGCGCGGTTTCGCCTGAGCTCCCGCCTTTGAATACCGCATTGACGAACAGAATCGTCAATGCGACCACGCTCAGCAGGATCTGCGTGGCGGAACGGGTCGCCCATAGCGCTTCGAGGCCCTTGAACGGCAGGCTCAGCAGAAACCCGCCGGTGATCAGCACGAGCACCAGCAGCAGCCACGACATCAACGAATGCACGAGCGTACGTGTGCCGCGGATCAGATCGGGACGCACGTCGGTGATGTGCAGGGCACCGGCAAATGCCATCGAGCTGACCGGGACGATGAACCACGTCTGCTTCAGCAGCTCTTGCAGGAAGCTCAGCTTGATCAGCATGAACAACGCCGCGCCGGCCCACAGCACGAGATGCAAAGCGCCCACGAAGATCAGCGACAGACCGATCTGCAACGCGAGCTTCCAGCTATTCTCGAAGTACGACTGGTACGGCGCGACCCAGGCTCGCGCGGCTTCCCCCGCGACGATCAGCGCGTAGGCGATGAATACAGCTACCCCGATAAAGAATGTCGCAGGCGCGGACGGCTCGCGCACCCCTTTGTTGCCGAAAAAGAAATCGCGGGTTACGGAGCCGGCTGCGCGCCACGCGTCGTGATATCCGATAAGGGCAACCAGCGCGCCGAGCAGCACCGCCCATAAGACCAGACGCGCCGCCCGCAGATGGCCAAGACCGATTACGACTACCGGAGCGACGTATAGCGAAACCAGCAGCAGCGGTACGAACAGCAGCGGCATATGGGCCAGCGCGGCGTGATGGCGCGCCGCTTCGAGCAACGCGTACAGCAGCACGCCTTGCACGACACCGACGCTCAGGCGCTGTACGAACAGCCGTTGAGAATCCGGTGCAGGCTGGCGTGAAGGCAGATTCGACGGTTCGTTTTGCATAGCACCCCGGGGCTTCGTGATCGCAACGTCGCGCGCTCGTCTAATGCGAAACGTCCTCGAGACTCTGCCCCGTCACCCTCGGACCGAAGATACCGATCGCGCCCATCACCACCACCATCGCTGCGGTAATCAACGCAAACACCCCGTTCACACCGAAGTTGCGCAGCGTGAACGCGATCATAAAGCCGGAGAACATCGCGGAAAGCCGCGACATCGAATAAACGAAGCCCACTGCACGAGCCCGCACGCGAGTCGGAAACAGCTCCGCCTGATACGCGTGATACGCAGCCGACAGCAGCGCGTTGCTGAGCGTCAGCAGCACGCCGAATGTCATCAGCGGCACTGCGGCGCGCTGCAATGCGAACAGGCTGCCGAACACCGCGACACCGAGTGCGCACAACACGATCAGCGTCTTGCGTTCGATGCGATCGGCAAACGTGATGCCGATCAGCGGGCCGATCGGATTCGAAATCGCGATCACGAACGAGTACAGCAAGCTATGCGTGATCGTGACGCCGTTGGCCACCAGCAGCGTCGGCACCCACGAAGCAAAGCCATAAAAGCCGACCGATTGAACGAGGTGAAACACCAGCAGCGTGATTGTGCGGCGCCGGTACGGCGGCTGCCAGATTTCGCGGAAACGCGCCTGCGTAGTCGCGACCTCGGCTTGCGCACGTGGCGTATCGAGTGCGATACCGCGCGCGGCGATGCGCGCCTCCAGATCGTCGAGAATGCGTGCGGCCTGCTGGATATGCCCACGCTGCGCGAGCCAACGCGGACTCTCCGGCACGCGGCGGCGAATCCACCACACGGCCAGCGCACCGAGCGCGCCGATCACGACCACCACACGCCAGCTATCGAAGCCCCATAACGGATGCGCCTCGAACCACCACGCAAAAAACGCAGCGGCCGGCACTGCGGAAAACTGCACGACGTGAATGAACGCGAACGCACGACCGCGAAAGTGCGCAGGCACCAGTTCGCTGACGTAGGTATCGATCACCACCAGTTCGACGCCGACGCCGATACCGGCAATCAGCCGCCACAGGTTGATCGCCTGCGCCGAATCCTGAAACGCCATTACCAGCGTCGCGATCGAATACCACAGCAACGAGGCGGTGAAGATCGCGCGGCGGCCGAAGCGGTCGGCGAGCGTCGCCAGAAAGAACGTGCCGATAAAGAGCCCGGCGAACGACGCGGCGACGAATGCGCCCAGCCCGCTAAAGCCGATGAACGATGCGGTGGTAACGGAATACATGCCGCTCTTGACCAGCGCAGGCCCGACATACGCGGTCAGAAACAGATCGTAGAATTCGAACCATCCGCCAATGGAGACGAGCAGCACCAGCATCCAGACTGGAGCGCTGGCGGGCAGGCGGTCGAGCCGCGCGTTGATGTGCGCGGCGCTGATCGCTGCAGGTTCGATTGGTTGTGCAGCATGGGCCGCCGTTGCGGGTGTTGCGGGCATGAAGTCTCCTCTTTCTTCAGATAATGCGATGCTTTCTTTCAAAAGCATGACAGGCGTAATGCGGCATACGAATTTGTACCGCATGATGACCCGATGCGCGCCGGCCAGCAACGTGCAGACGTATAGATAAAGGGAACGGTCGCTGCAAATTCCGGTCCGATCGACAACCGCTATAAAGGAGCACAAGAAGAATGGAGACGACGAACCCCCACGCGCGGCAAGGCCACACCTTCGTACTGGTGCATGGCGCATGGCATGGCGGCTGGTGTTGGCGCTTTGTGATGGAACGACTGATTGCCCGCGGCCACCGGGTGTTTGCGCCGACGCTGACCGGCCAGGGCGAACGGCATCACCTGCTTGAAGCGGTCACGTCGCTCGACGTGGCAATTGCGGATATCGAGAACCTGCTCGAAGCAGAAGAACTCGACAACGTCGTGCTGGTTGGTCACAGCTATGGTGGCCTCGTTGCATCGGGCGTGGCGGACCGCAATGCGCACCGGCTGCGCTCGCTGATTTTTCTCGACAGTTTGCTGGTCGAAAGCGGCCAATCGGCAATGGACATATTGCCGGCCAATGTGAAGGAAGAGCGCCTGAATTCGGTAAGGGAAAGCGGCCAGTCGCTCGCAATGCCGGTACCGGGTCTCGGCGGCACCGGCATTCCGGAAGACCATCCGCTAGCCGGCTGGGTGCGCCGCCGTTTGACGCCGCATCCGCTGGCCACGTATCAGACGCCACTGAAGTTGCGGCATCCGCTGGGCAATGGGCTGCCGCGCACCTACGTGCATTGCGTGGAGCCGTCGTACCCGACGCTCGAGCCGGTGCGCCAGAAGATCCGCGCGACGAGTGGCTGGCAATGGGCGGAGATTGCGAGCGGTCATGATGCGATGGTGCTGCATCCGGATTTGCTGACTGATTTGCTGGAAGAGCTGGCGGATAGCGCGGCGTAATAGAAAGGAATACAGCGCGCTATGCGGCAATGCCATGAATTAGAGAAGCCGAACGCTAAACGCAATGCTTTAGCGTGACGACTTATGTGTAATGCATCAAGTGTTGCCTGGCAACATCGGTATTGCAAACTTTGACACTTATTCCAAAGCGTTTCTGATAATTTACGTCTGTTTTTCAAAAAGCAGACAAATAAATGCAAAACAAAAGTATTCACCCGCTGCCATGCAGCCGGGTTCGGGGATCACGCGTTGTCGTAAACAGATCGGCAATCGGCAAACAGAATCGGGGTGAGGCAGGCGTCGCGACGAACCTGCCGGCATCACAGGCGCACGCGCCACAGTAATTTCCGCGATGAAGACCAACAATCCTGGCCGGCCCCACCGGCCCGGCAGGCACGCGCACGTCCTCAGAAACGCAGGGATCGCTTCCTCGCTGAAACCATACCGGCTGGCCCGTCTTTGCGGCGCGCTCGTCGCTGCGTCAGCGATGCACGTCGCCCATGCGCAGATAGCCGATACGCAGGGCGAACAGGAACAGCGCCGGCGTGCGCAACAGCAGGCGATCGAACGCGAACGCACGTTGCAGGCGCCCAACGTGGAGCTTCAACCGGCCGGACATGCCGAGATCGACGACGGCAAGCTGCCGGTTGAAACGCCGTGCTTCAAGATCGAAGCACTGTCGCTGGACGTGCCGCCTGGGCTGAGCGAAACGGTCGAGGCAGCCGGCGCCCGTGCGCTATCGCCCAACCCCCTCTTTCCCGGCGAATTGACGTTTGCCCGGGACTATCTGCAGCGCTATATCGGCCAATGCGTGGGGCGCGACGGTCTCAATCTGATCGTGCATCGCGTGACGGCGCGGATCATCGAACAGGGCTACTCGACCACGCGCGTCGTGATCGCAGCGCAAGACGTGTCCACCGGCAAGCTGAGGCTTCACCTGATTCCCGGTGTGATCAGCGCAATCCGCTTTGCCGATCCGTCCACGTACGGCACGCCGCGCAATGCATTCCCCACCCACGCAGGCGATCTGCTGAATCTGCGCAATCTCGAGCAGGGACTCGAACAGATGAAGCGCGTCCCGAATCAGGACGTCGACATGGAGATCGTGCCCGGACCCGCGCCGGGCGAAAGCGACATCGTGATCTCGGTCAAGCGTCAGAAGCCATGGTCGTTGACCTTGAGCGCCGACGACAGCGGGCTCAGGTCGACCGGCCAATATCAAGGCAGCGCGAGCCTGACGATCGACAATCCGCTTGGCCTGTCGGACCTGCTCAACATCGGCTACAACCACGACATCAATGGCCATGAGAGCCAGTACGGCACGCACGGCAGCAGCGCCTACTACTCGATTCCGTGGGGCAACTGGACCTTCACCGGCACCGCAAGCCAGTACGACTACCACCAGCAGTTCGCGGGCGCATTCACCACGCTGGTTTCGAGCGGCAAATCCGAAACCTTCGACGTCAAGACCGAGTACCAGTTCTATCGCAACCAGCTGCAGAAGAACACGCTCGAATTCCGCGTCGGCAAGCGCTATAGCGAAGCGTTCATCGACGGCACGGAAATCGACGTCCAGCACCGCGACAACACCTACGCGGAAATCGGCTGGCAGCACAAGCATTACTTCGGGGCCGCGCAACTGGACAGCACGCTCGCGTACCGCTGGGGCGTGCCGTGGCTCGGCGCTCAACCCGACCTGCCGGGCGTGCCCGACGGCGCACCGACGTCTTACTACCACATGGAAACGCTCGACGCGACGTTGAGCATTCCATTTGCCATTGCCGGCTTTCCGTTGCGCTATACGGCCACCGTGCGCGCGCAGAACACGCCCAACGTGTTGTATCCCACCGAGTACTTCTCGATCGGCAGCCGCTATACGGTGCGCGGTTTCGACGGCAACACGATGCTGGCCGCCGAAAAAGGCGTGTTTATCCGCAACGACCTCGAGATTCCGTTTCCGCGTTTCAGCCAGGCACTGTACGTCGGCCTCGATGGCGGTGAGGTGTTCGGTCCCGAAGCGAACAACCTGCTAGGCCGGCGCCTTGCCGGCGCGGTCATCGGCGTGCGCGGCAGCGCATTCGGGCACGTCAGTTACGACGCCTTCATTGGCGGCCCTCTGTACCAGCCCAGCCGTTTCCCCAACCACTGGCCGGTGGCGGGCTTCAGTGTGAGTTTCCTGCTATGAACAAGAACATCTATCGCGTCATCTTCAATGCGGCTCGTCGCCTGTGGACCGTGGTGCAGGAAACGGCCACCGGGAACGGCCGCGGTCGCACGGTCGGCACGATGCGTCAGGCCGCCGTGCGCGTCGTGCGTTGGGCACGCATCGACATGCTGTCGATGCGGCATGTCGCATTCGCTGCGCTGTGTGCACTCGGCATGCAGCCGGTGTTCGTCGAGGCTCAGGTCGTTGCGGCGCCGACGTCGGCTGGCAGCAAGCCGATCGTCGGTGTGGCGGGCAATGGTGTACCGGTGGTTCAGATCGCCACGCCGAATTCCGCAGGCGTGTCGAACAACGGGTACACGCAGTACAACGTAGGCGCGCAGGGCCTCATCCTGAACAACTCGACGGGTAACGTGCTGACCCAGCAGGGAGGTTACGTTGCCGGGAATCCGAATCTCGCATCGGGCACCGCACGGGTGATCGTGAACCAGGTGGTCGGCGGCAGCCCGAGCCAGTTGCTGGGCTACACCGAGGTCGCGGGCCAGAGAGCGGAAGTGGTAATCGCGAACCCCGCGGGCATCTTCTGTAACGGTTGCGGTTTTATCAATACGAGCCGCGGCATTCTGACGACCGGCACGCCGGTTTTCGGTGGAACGGGCAGCCTCGATGCGTTTCACGTGACGGGCGGCCAGATCCAGATCGGCACGTCGGGGTTGAACGGCAGCAACGTCGACCAGGTCGATCTGATCGCGCGCAGCGTCGCGCTCAACGGAAAGGTATGGGCAGGCCAGTCGCTCAATGTCGTGGCGGGCAACAACGATGTTCGTCACGACGACCTGGCCGCGCAATCGCTTGGGCCGGATGGCAACAGTCCCGGCGTGGCGATCGACGTCGCGCAGTTGGGCGGGATGTATGCCGGCAAAATCCGTCTGATCGGCACCGAGACCGGCGTGGGCGTCAACAGCGCCGGCACCATTGCATCGCAGGCGGGCGATCTTCAGCTTAGCAGCCAGGGCAAGATCACGTTGTCGGGTACGACGAGCGCGAGCGGCAACGTGTCGATTGCTGCTGCGGGCGATATATCGAACACCGGCTCCATCTATGCAACGCAAAACACCGCTTTGAGCAGTCAGGGCCTGGTGAGCAACAGCGGCACCGTCGCGGCGTTTGGCGACACCAGCATCGCAGGCGCGCGGGTGAATTCGACCGGTGCGCTAGGTGCGGGCATCGACGCAAACGTTAACGTGTCGGGAAGTGGCAGTCTGACCGTGACGGGCACGGGGGCCGTGTCCACCACCGGCCAGCAGATGGCGGGCAGCAATCTCGCGCTGTCGGGCAGCAGCATCGACATGACCGGGGCTCAGACGCTGGCAAAAGGCAATGTGTCGATGACCGCAACCGGTGCGGGTGGCGACACCGGCGACATCACCGGCACAGGTGCCGCGCTGCAGGCGGGCGGCAGCCTGAGCGCCAACGCATCGGGCACCTTCTCGAACGATCACGGGCAAGTCAGTGCCGCACAACTGAATGTGACCGCGGGCAGCCTCTCCAACCGGAGTGGCTCGCTCTCGCAAACGGGTGCGGGCGACATGAGCCTCGTCGCAGCGCGCGCGCTCGACAACACCGCGGGTCTGATCGCGACAAACGCGCAGAACGCCACGATCCGCTCAGGCAGTCTGACCAATGCAGGCGGCCAGATCAGCCACGCCGGGACGGGAATATTCAGCGTCCAGACCGGCGCGCTCGACAACGGCCAAGGCAGCATCGCCACAAACGGAGCGGCGAGCATCGCGGTGGCCAGCCTCGCGAACACATCTGGCTCGATTACGTCGGTACAGTCGATGCGCGTCGCGTCGGACGGCGATCTTGCCAATACCGCAGGCCGTGTCGAAGCAGGCGGCGCGCTGGACGTGTCTGCGGCGAACGTGCAAAACACGGCCGGGCGCATCGTTTCGGAAAACGCCGACGGCCTCACGCTGTCGGCAAGCGGCCAGATCACGAACGCGTCCGGCACGACGGCGCAAGGCGCAACGGGTGGCGTGATCGGCGGTAACGGCAACGCGACGATCCACGCTGCGTCGCTCACTAATGCCGGAACGATCACGGCCGCACAGAATCTTGGCGTGACGGCTTCGGGGACACTCGACAACAGCAACGGAACGTTGACTAGCGCGACGCTCGCGGCCAGCGCCGCGTCGTTCAGAAACGCAAATGGCGCGATCAGCGCCAACACCGTTTTCGTCAGCGCACCGCAACTCGACAATAGCGGTGGCCAGATCACCGCAAACCAGCTCACCGTGAGCGCGTCGAACCTGACGAACGAACATGGCGCCCTCACCCAGCTCGGATCGGGCGCGATGGGTATGGACGTCAGCGGCACACTCGACAATTCGAACGGCGGGCTGATCCAGACGAACAGCACAGACCTGACACTCGCGCCGGCGTCGCTGAACAATAACGCCGGCACGATCACCCATGCGGGCACCGGCACGTTGACGATCGATTCCGCCCATGGCGCGGGCGCCGTCACGAACGTCGGCGGCTCGATCGTCAGCAACGGCCGCACTGCCCTATCCGCAGGAAGCGTCGACAACACCGGTGGCACCATCGGCGGACAAACTGGGCTCGTCGCGACCATTGCGGGCGCGCTGAACAATGCCCGTGGTCAGCTGGCATCGAATGCCGATCTGGGCGTCGCAAGTGGCGGCGCGCTCACCAACACCGGCGGCACGATCGCGGCGACCGGCAACAGCTCGGTACAGGCCGCGTCGCTCGTGAACGGCGGCAGCATCACGGCGGCACAGAATCTGGATAGCACCGTCGCGGGTCTGCTCGATAACGGCGACGGGACGATCAGCGCACAGACGGTGACGACCCGATCCGGCTCGTTCGCGAATGGAAATGGCCTGGTCAGCGGCAACACCGTTTCGATGACGTCGCCGCAGTTCGACAACAGCAACGGCCGGATCATTGCCAACCAGCTCGCCCTGACTGCGACCAACCTGGTGAACGGGCATGGATCGCTTACCCAGCTCGGCTCCGGCGCGATGAGTCTCGATGTCAGCGGGACGCTCGATAACTCGAACAGCGGCGTTATCCAGACCAACAGCACCGACCTGACGCTTGCCTCCGCGTCGTTGAACAACAACAGCGGCACGATCACACACGCGGGTACCGGCACACTGACGATCAAGCCCGGCAATGGCGCGGGATCGCTGACCAACGTCGGCGGTCACATCGTGACCAACGGCCAGGCATCGGTTCAGGTCGGCGGCCTCGACAACACGGGCGGCACGCTGGCTTCGCAGGGCGCGCTGTCCGCCGGCGTTCAGGCGGTATTGAACAACACGAACGGCCGCCTGTCGTCCGGGTCGGCATTGACTGCTTCGAGTGGCGGCGCACTGCTCAACACGGGCGGCGTGATCGGCGCCGGCGGCGCGGCGCCCGGCAGCACACTGAGCCTGAGTGCAACGTCGATCGACAACTCCGGCGGCGCCATTACCAATGTCGGCACGGGCGCAACCACGGTCAGCGGCGGCAACCAGATCACGAACCAGAATGCAGGCGCCGTGACCGGCATGGGTTCGATCAGCGGCAACGGCGACGTCACCTTGACGGCGTCATCCGTCTCGAACACGCAAGGCGGCCAGCTGAGCGGAGCGAACCTGCAGATCAACACAGGTGTGCTGGACAACACCGGCGGAGCAATCGGCAACGTCGCGAACAAAACGGGCGACGTCGGCATTTCGACGGGGACACTGACAGCTACCAACGGCCAGATCAATGCATCGCGCAATCTTTCGGTGGGCGCAAGCACGCTGCTTGGCGGCGGTCGATACAGCGCGGTCAACGACCTGACGCTGAATCTGCAAGGCAACTTCACGACAGCGCCGAATTACAGCTTCAATGCCGGCCACAACCTCACCTTCACGTTGCCGGGCACGTTCAACAACGCCGGTGCGTTCGCAGCGGTGAACGGTCTGACCGTCAATGCGAGCGACATTACCAATTCCGGCACGCTGGCGGCCGGCGGCTTGCTCACCACGCATTCCAACACGCTGACCAACACCGGCACGATCGTAGGCGGCAGCGTATCGCTGAACGCCGCGCAAAGCCTGTCGAACCTCGGCACGAGCGCGTTGATTGGCGCAACCGATAGCGCCGGCAAGCTCGAGCTGCTGGCAGCGGACATCGAGAATCGCGACGACACGACCGCGACCGATGCGCAGGCGATGACGGCCATCTACGGGCTCGGGCAAATCGTACTCGCGGGCGGCAAAGACGCGAACGGAAATTACGTCAACGCGAACCTGGTGCGCAATCAGTCTGCGCTGATCCAGTCGAGCGGCGACATGCAGATTGCCGCGAATCAGGTGACGAATACACGCCGGTCGATGAGCACGTCGGGCTTTACGTCATCGGTCGATCCAGGCCTGCTTGAGAGCCTCGGCATCAGCCTTTCCGGACGTACCGGTGTGGCGGGCGTGATGGATCCCAACAGCATCGGCGGCGTGTTCACCGACCCGCCGCACGGCGGCCAGTGGAACAGCACCTACCAGTTCACGACTTACACGGGTGTGGCTACCGCCAATACCGTGACGTCCGTCAGCCCGGAATCGCAGATCATTGCCGGCGGCAATCTGAACGCGGCATCGGTCGGGACATTCCAGAACTACTGGAGCCAGGTGGCAGCCGCAGGCAACCTCGCGTTGCCGGCGGTGCTCGACCAGAACAGCTGGCAGGGGCAGACGGCACCACAGGTGCAGGTCACGTACTCAGGCGAATATCACTACAACAACTACGACAACAGCGAGCACGACTGGCAGTTGCCGTTCGGCAATGCTCCGTTCGTCGGCTCGCGTCCGGGCGGCTATTCGCAGGCGGCGCCGGCCGACATTCGCACGTATGCACTGCCGGCATACGAATCGAGCTTTACGGCGGGCGGCACGCTCAGCGGTACGGGCGTGACGATCAACAACACGGCTGGCAATGCGTCGATCACGCCGCTTGGTCTGCTGCCGGGACAGAGCATCTCGGGCACGGGAGCAGGCGCCGTGAGCGGGACGATCGGCTCCGACAGTGGCGCGCATACGGGCGCGGTGGCGGTGCGAGGCGGCCAGATCGGCAACAGCAGTCTTTCCGGATTCAGCGATCCGACTATCGCGCGCGCCACGGCAGTCAATGTGCTGGGCAACATCACGTTGCCGAAGGGCGGGCTGTTCAGCGTCGATAGCGCGCCGAACGCGCCCTACCTCATCGAGACGAACCCGGCGTTTACGAACCAGCAGCAGTGGCTGTCGAGCGACTACTACTTCCAGCAGATGGGCATGAATCCCGGGCAGATCCAGCTGCGGCTCGGCGATGGGTTCTACGAGCAGAAGCTCGTGCAGGACCAGATCATGTCGATGACGGGCAAGTCGGTTCTGACGAACTACGCCAGCACGCAGGACGAGTTCCAGGCGCTGATGACGTCGGGTGCGCAGTTGGCGAAGGCGCTCGATCTCGCGCCGGGCACGGGGCTATCGGCGGAACAGGTAGCGCAGCTGACCAGCAATGTCGTGATCATGCAGGAGCAGGTGGTGGATGGTCAGACGGTGCTGGTGCCGGTGGTGTATCTGGCGCAGGCGAGCCAACAGAATATGGGCGATGGGCCGGTTATCGCGGCAACCAATATCGATTTGCAGAATGCGCAGTCGGTGACCAATAGCGGCACGATCAGCGCGACGAACGGTTTTTCGATTGGCGCGCAGAGTATCGATAGCTCGTTTGGGACCTTGCAGGCCGGTGGGCAGATGACGCTGGTGACGGCTGGCAATGTCAATCTGACGTCGGCGAATGTGAATGCGGGAAGCCTCGCGCTGCAGGCGGGCGGCAATCTGATTCTGGATACGGCGGCGAAGACGCTTGGCCAGGTGAGCGATACGGGGGCGACGCGGGTTACGACGACGCTGGGGCCTACGGCGAGTATCAATGTGGCGGGGGATGCGGCGATTATTACGGGGGGGAATTTTGAGCAGAATGCGGGGAATTTGAGTGTTGGTGGAAACCTTGGAATGCAGATCGGCGGCGATTGGACGCTCGGCGCACAGCAAACAGGGGAGCATAAGGTAGTCGAGCGCGCGAATGGCGTGTCGAATACGGATATCAATCAGGCTGTCGGCAGTTCGGTGAAGGTCGGAGGACAGTCGAATGTCGCTATCAGCGGAGATCTGACGGCAAGCGGCGCGCAGATCGATCTTGGTCAGGGCGGCACGATTGCGGCAAAGGGCAATGTGTCGCTCGGTACGGCGAGTGCGACGTCGACAGTGAACAGCAACAGTTCGGGTGACGACCGCAGCCGCAGCTACGCGGAGACACTGCACACGTCGGATCAGACGCTGACCGGTACAACGCTTGAAGCCGGCAACACGTTGAATATCGTGTCGGGCAAGGACATCACGATCAGCGGCAGCACGATCAGCCTCGATAAGGGTAGCGCGAACCTTCTGGCCACGGGCAATGTGAATGTCGTTGCCGCGAGCGAAACGCATGAGTTGAATGCGCACGAAACACACAGCCATAGCGAGGTTGTGAGCGGCTCGAAGGTGTCGAGCAGCATCGATCAGACCATGACGCTGAGCCAAGGCAGCATGATTTCCGCGGATGGCGTAAACGTTGTTAGTGGAAAAGACATTAACGTCACGGGCAGCAACATCGTCGGAACAAACAACGTTGCCCTAACGGCCGTGCAGAACATCAGTATCAAGAGCTCGCAAGATATGGAGGCAACGCAAACCGACTACAGGAAGAGCGAATACGGTTTCCTGTCGGGCATGACTGTTGTGAACCAACTTGACGGTGGTCTGCAAGGCTACAGCGTCGGCGCTCGGAAGACGACTGACGCACAGCAGATTACCCAGGTGACGAACAATAGCAGTATGGTCGGTTCTTTGAACGGTAATCTCACCATTAGCGCCGGCAACGACCTGCATGTGACGGACGGCATACTGTATGCCGCGAACGACCTCGGGCTTGCAGGCAAGACCGTCACGATCGATGCGGCACAGAACACCTTGACGCAAAGCGAGCAGCAATCGTTCAGCCAGACGGCGATCACCGGTGGCATCAGCAACCCCGTGATTGCCGCAGTGCAGACTGCGAACCAGATGCGGCAGGACGCAAAGAACGCTAAGGGCGACGCGAGACTTGAGGCACTCGCTGCCGCTACCACTGGGCTGGCGGCAAAGAATGCGATGGATGCAGTTGCAAGCGACCCGACGGCAGTCGGTGGCATCGGAATCAACGTGTCACTGGGTACAAGCCACAGCAGCAGCAATTCGACCGCATCATCAAGCACTGCTGCGAGCAGCACGGTCTCCGCCGGCCACAATCTGACCATTGCCGCTGCCGGTGCTGGACTTAACAGTGATATCAACGTGACAGGCAGTGGGATCTCCGCAGGCAACAACGTCACGCTGATCGCCGATGGCAATATCAACCTTCAGGCGGCGCAGAACTCCGATAGCCAGACGAGTACGAACAGCGGATCGAGTGCGAGTGTTGGCGCGACTCTCGGCGTCGGAGAAAAGAATGGCCTTTCGTTTCAGTTGGGCGTGTCGGGCACCAAAGGCAACGGTAACGGCACTGACACGAGTTGGACCAACACACATGTCACCGCAGGCAATACGCTCACATTGCAATCTGGTGGCGACACCAATCTAAAAGGTGCAGTCGCAGATGGTCAGCAGGTCATAGCGAATGTCGGTGGCGATTTCAACATCGAAAGCCTGCAAGACATCAGCCACTACGACTCAAAGCAAACGAGCGGTGGTGTGTCGGTAAGCGTGTGCGTACCGCCAATCTGCTACGGTGCGTCCAGCGTGTCGGCCAACTTCAACCAGCAGAAGATGAACAGCGACTACGCGAGCGTTGTGGAACAGTCTGGCATTAAAGCGGGCGACGGTGGATTTCAGATCAACGTGCATGGCAACACGGACCTGAAGGGAGCGGTGATCGCGAGCAGCGACAAGGCGGTTCAGGACGGAGTGAACAGCTTGACGACCGCGACACTCACGCATAGCGATATCGAAAACCACGCGGCGTACGACGCATCGTCGGTTGGGATCAGTGGGGGTTACGGCGGCAGCATTGGCAAGACTCAGGCAGGTACGGCAACGAACGACAATCCGGTGCCGGGTACAACACTACCGAGCACGGGCGGTGGAAAGAGCGGTGGCTTCTCGGCGGTGCCGCCTGTCGTTATGAGCGCCTCGGGCGACGCGAATTCAACAACGAGGAGTGCAATTAGCGGCGGCGCAATCACCATCTACGATGGTACAAAGCAACAGCAGATGACGGGACAAACGGCTGAAGAAGCCGTGGCAAGTATCAATCGCGATACCACCGGCACACAAGCAACGATCGCTCCAATTTTTGATAAGGACAAGATCGCGGCCGGCTTCGACATTACTAGTCAGTTCGTGAATCAGGTGGGAACATTCGTCAACAATCAGACGAAGAAGAGCGACAGCCTACGGAAAACGGCAAATGATCCCAGTGCTGTCGACTCGAATGGAAATCCGCTTTCGGACGCACAGCGTGAAGCGATGCGCGCCGAGGCCAACTCTATCGATCAAACCTGGGGGCCAAGCGCAACTGGACGGCAGATATTGAATGCACTCACGGCAGCAGCTGGCGGCAATGTCACCGGCAGCGGTGCCGGATTCGTGCAGGCCGGAATCGCTAGCTACCTGCAGCAGCAAGGCGCCAGTCTGATCGGCGAGATGGTCCAGAAAGGTGAACTCAAAGAAGGCGACCCGCTGCATGCTGCGTTACATGCGGCTGTGGCATGCGCGGGTGCTGCTGCCAGCGGCGAAAGCTGTGGTGCCGGGTCATTGGGTGCGGCTACTGCAAGTCTGCTGACTAACCTTTTTAGTGATGATCCGAACGAGCCAGCCTCCGAGCGAAAGGCCAAGAGCGACCTGATTTCATCACTGGTCGCTGGTATCGCCGCAGCAACGGGAACGAATGCCGCCACTGCAACCAATGCGGCACAGGCAGAGGCCGACAACAATTTTCTGACGCAGAAACAGCAGACTGCTCGCTCGCTGGCTAAGACTAACTGCAGCACTTCGGCCGATCCGGCCACCTGCCGCCAGCAGGTACAACAGCAATACGCCAAGCTGTGGGATGCCAACGAGGCCGAAGTCAAAGATTGCGCGAGTGCGGATGCCTGTAAAGCAGCGCTGACGGATATGCGCACACAGCAGTACGAGTACGCTGCGCGCGAAAATGAGCTTCAGACAAAATTTGCAAATGGCTCGATCACCGGTGCCGAATTGGATGAACTTACCAACCTCAAGTTCTCCGATACCAATCTGATTGCTCTGCGTACCGAAGCGTTGGGCAATCTGATGAAGTATGGCGGCCAAGCCGCGCTGGCGTCTCTGCAAGGTTCACAGCTCCTTGCGGACATTGGTATTGGTGCTGCCTCAGGAATCGGCGGCGGCGTAGCCAGTGCGATAACTGGATATCGCGATGACGGCATACCATTGGTCAACGGGCGCTCGCCGATTAACAGTCTGTACGCCGGGAAAAATTATTCAGCGGAGAATTTCTCACCGGAGCTTCAGGCGAAGTATCCTAATGGCGTGAATTTCACCGCGAAAGGGTTTCCTGATTTTTCACCATATGCAGAGGTGAAGATTGACGTTTCAGGGCTTACCGGTGATTACTCGCGCGATGCTGCGCTCGCTAACAAACAGGCAGGGCTATCCAGCACGCCGGTGGGGTACGTGTGGCACCACGTGGAAGACGCCAGTACGATGCTGCTAATTCCTCAAGACATTCACAATGCCGTCCGCCACACCGGTGGTGCCGCTATCCTTAAATAGGCAGGCTTTCATGAAAATCGAAACACACAGTCCAATGCCGGAGCCGTCTCTCGCCGACATCACCGCGCTTGAAAAGACGATCGGAGCACGACTGCCCACAGACTACTTGAATTTCTTGCAAACACAAAATGGTGTAATTTTTACAAGTAACGAATTCGACATTCCCGGCGGCAACCATGCGGGAATCAATCAATTCATCCCTTTCGAAAAATTGCTCTACGAAAAATCTCTCATCGAGCAAACTGGCAATTTTGGCTTTCTTCCGATTGCATACGCCGAGGGCGGAAACTACGTATGTTTGGCTACTCGGAAGCTCGACATCGGGGAAATCTACTTCTGCGATCATGAGATTCCCGGAGAGGAGGCATATTCGCGACTTGCCTCTTCCTTATCTGAGTTTTTTGATTTAATTAGACCTTTCAGCGTCGACGATATTGAAATAGATAAAAATAAAGTCAAAAAAATATGGATAAATCCAGAATTTTTGAAACGAATAAAAGGCGAAGATTAGTGAGTGGGAGTACCCAATATATTACATTAACGCCAAAGATACGCCTGCGAACAATTTTTTAGTAAATTTTCTTCACGGCCATCACGAGCTCTGATGCACGCGATCCTGAAGGACGTATTCTTTTAACTTAAACAGCAAACCCCGGTGCAATTGACCGTCTCGTGCAAAGTGCGACGGTAGCCTGCCGGAAGCGGTTCTTTTACCTGAAATACACATGCCCCTCGAAGTTCGATTCAAAATGACACCTTTCATGAGACTAGGCCGATCGCTCGCCGCAGCCATCGCGTTTGCTACGGCGTGCCATGGCACGTGGGCTATAGGCGCCTCGCAATCTGGCAGCAACGAAGTCCCCGCCTGCCCGGCGATTGGTCAGATCGAGAGCGCGCCGGATATCGATACGCTACGACAGATGCTAAAAGCGCTGCCCACTGATATGGTGAACGACGACTTGGGTACCGATCCCTGCTGCAACGTGCTGGCATCAATCAAGTGACGAGAGATGCGCTAGCACCTCAAGCCTATTGGGATCGATGGATCGACTATTCGCAAAAACGCATCACGGCAATGCAAGCAAGGTGCCGGGAGCCTTTTGGCGATCCGAGCTATCACCCTCAATATTTGTCAAACCTTGCCAAAGAATATCTGCATCTGATGCTAGAACGGTACTCGCGTGGCGACTCTTTGGAAGACTTCACCGAGTACTTTTCCGCGCTGCTTGACGCGCGTGAAGAATCCGAGTTATTAGGCAAGAGCGTTTTCACCTCGGAACAACAGGTGACTCGGCATAGCTGGTCGACCAATCTGGATTTTTACATCTTTTGCTTTTGGTTGACCGGTCTTGCTCTGTCTCTGAACGTTCACGACAACGAGTGGCGACGCTTGGTTGCCTTGATGGGCAACGAGGGTGAAGACGCATTGCTAGACCGAATTATCGCCACTCGTGACCACGACCGACAAATTGGGACCAAGCTACGTCATCCGAAACCGTACCAACGCCTTCTTGATACCGTCAACGCATCGAGGGAAGATCAACCCCGCATGCTTCGATTGTTTGTCGAAAACTGGTATGCGGAACTTGATCGCCCGCCCAAGAAAGGTGGCGTGACAGCGATATATGATCGACCTTATTGGTATGGTTTTGATCAGTACATTGACGGCGGTGCGTACTTTGGCTTTTGGTGTGTTGAAGCGGTCGCAGCAGTAAGAGCGTTCAATCTCGATGACAGTCTTTTCCTAGGACTTTCTCACTACCCGGGTGATTTGCTCCGTCCAGATGGCCCTACCACGCATACGGACGATGGACCCGCCAACCCTATTGAAACGGAGCGATCTCGCCCTGCTCGGCAAAGCTTGTTCAAACGCCTCTTTGGAAAATGGTGAACTGACCTTGCTAGTCGCACTGCTTCGGATTTCCGGCATTCAATCAGGCGGCTTGACTTCGCATTCCGGGCTGTTTGTCGATAGATAGATGGCGCGAGTGTGGCCGATACGCCGTCGATTTCCGTGTCGTACGGCAGCAGCCATAGTTCGAGCACAACCGAAATATCGACCCTGACCAATGCAGGCAGCACGATTCGCGGTGGTGGCAACGTGTCGGTGACTGCCACGGGCGGCGCCGTAAGAGATGCCAACGGCCTGCCGATCGACGGCGACCTGTCGGTTATCGGCTCGACGATCAGCGCGGGCGGCACGGTCTCACTAAGCGCCAATCGAGACGTCACGCTACAGGCATCGACCGATCAGCTACTGCAGAGCATGCAATCGAGCAGTTCCAGCATGGGCATCTCGCTTGCGTCGCCGGGTCTCGGGGATCTCGGCCGCTGGGTGAGCGGCTCGGCCAATAACGGCGGCACCAGTCCTTCACCGTACAACGCGAGCAACAGCGCCTCGAACGGAACGCAGGCGCAGACCGCGCAGACGGCGACGGTGGTATCCGGCAACAGCGTAGTGGTGAAGAGCAGGACCGGCGACATCAACGTGGTGGGCTCAGGCATTAGCGGCACACAGGGTGTCGATCTGATCGCGAGCCAAGGGGCAATCAACGTGCTGGCTGGGCTCGATACGAGCATGAGCCATCAGGATTCGAGTGGTCACCAGATTGGTAGCCTCGGTAGCAATGGCACGGCTACGGGCTTTAGCGTGGGTGTGGCGAATAACCACAGTACGCAGGATGCGGCTTCGCAGACGCAAAGCACGATGCGCAGCCAGATCGTGAGCGGCAACGGGAATGTGACACTGGACGCGAACCAGGACGTGACGGTGGCCGGTTCCGATTTGAGCGCGGGCAAGGATCTGACGCTGATCGGCAAGAACGTGAATCTCGATCCGGGCACCGATGCGATGCAGACCAGCGCGAGTCAAAGCTCGAGCCAGTTTGGTGTGAGCCTCGCGCTGGGCGGCGCGGTGGGCAATGCGATTGCGACCGTCAACCAGAGCATGAACAACGCGAGCCACGCGGGAGATTCGCGTCTGGCCGCGCTCGATACAGCGCAGGCGGGGCTAGCGGTTTATAACGCGTATCAGGTTGCGAGCGCGACAGGGCCGACGGGGCAACCGCTGATCAAGGCGACGGTGAGTGTTGGCGGCGGTTCGAGCCAAAGCAGCTCGCAGAGCAGCGAAACGGTGAATGACGGCAGCACGCTGCATGCGGGCGGCACCGTCAGTGTGATCGCAACCGGAAGCGGCGCAAAGGATGCGAACGGGTTTGCGACCGACGGCGATATCAACGCGCGCGGCACGCAGATTTCCGGGCAGGACGTCGTGCTGAACGCGGCACGCGACATCAATCTGCAGAGCGCTCAGGACGCCAGCCAGCAGTCGAGCCAGAACAGCAGCAGCGGTGGAAGCATTGGGGTTGGGCTTGCGCTGGGCGGGCAACAGAACGGCTTTACGGTCGAACTCGCGGCCAGTACCGCGAATGGACATGCCAATGGCAATGGGACGACCCATCAAGATACGCAGATCAATGCCGCCGATACCGTGACGCTGACAAGCGGGCGCGATACGAATCTGCGTGGTGCGGAAGTGGCGGGAAATACAGTTGATGCGAACGTTGGGCGCGACCTGAATATCGCAAGCCAGCAGGATACGAATACGTATGACAGCAAGCAGACGAGCGCCGGGTTCAACGTAAGCATCTGCGTGCCACCGATCTGTTACGGCACGACGGTCAGCGGGTCGGCAAGTGCGAGCGATCAGACTATCAAGGACAATTTCCAGTCGGTGAATCAGCAGAGCGGGTTCTACGCGGGTAGTGGTGGGTACAACATCAATGTCGGCAATCACACGCAGCTGGACGGCGGTGTGATTGCGAGTACCGCGACTGCCGATAAGAACAGCCTTTCGACGCAGACGCTTGGGTATACGGATCTGCAGAACACGGCGAGCTACTCGGGCTCGTCGATGGGCTTTGGGGTGAGTGGAAGTTTTGGGCAGAGTACTGCGGATGGAGTGAATCTGAATACTCCCGTGAAGCAGGCAGGGAGCAACACGCCGGGGCCGCTGAATTCGCAAGGGTTTGGGCCGAGTGGGTTTTCTGCGGGCGGAGTGAGCAGCAGCGCGTCTGGTACGACTTACGCGGCGGTGAGCCCGGGGACGATCACGGTGCGTGGCGATGCTGGGACGGGGCATGACAGTACTGCGGGACTGAGCCGGGATACGGCGAACGCTAATGGTTCGGTGCAGAACACGTTCGATGCGCAGAGCGTGCAGAACGATATGGCGGTTCAGCAGATGGCTGGTCAGGTGGGGATGCAGGTGGTGGGGGATATTGGTGACCACATGCAACAGAAAGCGGTCGACTCGGCGAAGAAGGCTGTGAAGGATTATGGGGATGCGCAAGCGAGAGGCGACACCGCAGGGATGGCGCAGGCGCAGGCTGATTACATGGCTGCGAGTCAGCAGTATGCGTTGTGGAGTAACGATGGTGCGGCGCGGATCGCTTCGCATGCGGTAGTCGCAGGCGTGGGGGCTGCGATGGGAGGCGGTAGTGTTGCGGGGGCGGTTGGTGGGACAGTTGCTGGCGACCTGGCGGGTAACGCGGCTGGTGGTGCGCTGGGTGACACGCTCGGGGGCACGCTGCTATCGAATGTAGCGTCGGGGCTTGCTGGGGCCGCGGCGGGTGGGGCGTTGGGCGGGGCGTCGGGGGCGATGAGTGGTGCCAATGGGGCGTTGAGTGCGGATCTTTATAACCGGCAGTTGCATCCGGAAGAGAAGACACTTGCACAGAAGCTTGCGACCGCGAGCGGTGGCAAATATACCGTACAGCAGATCGAAGACCAGATGGCCGCAATGAACATGACCCAAAACGGGCAAACCTACGATGGTGGCGTTCGCGTCGCTGTTGGCAGCATGCCGAGTGACGGATCGACATGGGTGCCATATGGCATTAATCAAGCTGGACAGCAAGTCTGGGCTCAAAACCTCCCGTCGGGTGATGTCGACATTCAAAGCTTCATTGCTCAGGGTGCGAATGCGCTAAGTGGATCCACCGGCATAACTTATCAACCTACGACAACGCAGTACACGCAATACTCAATCAGTGGTTCAGGAACAATTATGTTGCCGTTTGTCGGCGCCGGCTTAGGCATAAACTTCGGAATATCGACCGACCAAACGCTCGCTGGAACCTCTCCGTACATTCAGTTTCAGGGAAATGGGATGGTAAGTGCCGGGGTCTACGCAGGGCTTGGGGGTAGCTTCGGTGTCAGCCATACCAATGGTCCGCTTACGTCGGGCACTGGGAAGGGAGGATATGCGGAGATCGATGCCGGATTTGTAGACGCAGGTGGCGCCAACTTTTCTATTAGCGACAACGGTACTATTGGTGGAATCGGTGGATCAGGCCCGGTAAAAGCATTCCCCGGGGTTGGTTTCGGAGCGGGGATTGGTGCCGGGCTCTCGTATACGACGACCGTAGTCTTTCCTTCGTGGGCGGATTTATTTGGGAACAAAAAATGACTTTAAAATTCAAAGATATTATCGTGTCATCAGCCATTTTTATTTTTGAGCTGTCGGCTTTCTACGGATTGGCGTTCGTGATGGTTTATTTCGTAAATCAGCCTCATGCCCAATTTCTAGCCGGACTCTCTTCATTCTTTGTGCTCTGTGCGTGCGCTGTTAGTCGAACCGCTATTCCACACGTATTACTGAAATTGTTTCTGCGCCCATCAGTCTTGGTCATGTATGGGGTTGTCATTATATTTAGCGTATTCGGAAAAGGACAACCTGATTTGACTGTGTTCGCTCCAGGCTTTGGATTGGCCGTCTTCGCAGCATCGCTTGGGGAACGTTTCGGCCGACTTCGAAGAAGTAAGCGGGGAACGACGCGTAATGGGAACTCATAGCCTTGTGTAAGCCAAGAACCACTGATACCGCCGGATCGACATATTGCAAGCGAATAGTACCAATCCGGCGCGTGACACACAATGGCCCACGACAGTCTGACAGATAGCGTTCGTCCTTAGCCATCCTTGACGTTCGGGCATCTGGAGAAATCTTGAATAAAATTTTCCATCTACACTTGCGAGCGGGAATAATGTTTCCGGGTATAAGATTTTTTAAGCATCTTCGATGCCAGTTTTTTCTACGGCGTGGAACGCTCGTACAGCAGTTTTTTGGGTGCGAATGTTGCAAGAATAAAACTGATTTCGATCGTATCGGAATTGCGAAAGGAGTCTTGTCTTTCAGTTCCCCGGTCGAATATTGAGATGATCAAATTGTCGATGCTGGATGGCGGTGTGATTGCAAGTACTGGCTGCCGATAAAAACCGTTTTCGACGCAGACGTCGATGAAAAATACGCCGGCAAGTGCAATCTACGATACAACGGGTATGAAGCTGGTGACGGATGGCACGGGCAAATTATCTCGTGCAAGACCCGTCGATGTTGTTGCTTGGTCGAACGGCGGGTGCGATGAATGCAGATATTCGCCAGCTACACCCCGATGAGAAGGCGGCGATTCACAAGGGGGCGAATGGCGATTCAGTCGAGGAGAAGAAGCTGACACAGGCTGCCTGCTATGCAGTGCAATGCAATGCAATGCAATGCAATGCAATGCAATGCAATGCAATGCTGGGCGCAGTATTCGCCGAACAGCGACGATTGGGCGGCAAACTATGTAAGTCCCAACAGGCTGCGCTGCTCGGACCTGAAATGCAGTGGGTGCTAAGCCAGAATGGATCCGCTGGGCTGTTTTGCCTACACGCTACCGCAGCGGTGGCTGGATGGTGCTAGCAGTCAGGTGAGTATGGCGGTGCGTGGTGCGACGAGCATGCGGATCAACTGACAGCAATGATGAAAGCGGGTACACAGGCCAAGATGGGGAAGCTCCATTGAGCCCGATTGCCCAAGGCGTTGCGAACGGGGTAACCGCGGTTACGGTCGCGGGAGGTAGGGAGCCACCGCTGATTCAATACAATATTTTTCAGAATTCCAGTGGCCAACTGTTCCGCTTTGACCGACCAACCGGGAGGAAATGATAATGGCAAAATTTGCATGCAGATGTGGTTACATCATCAACTTGATCGTTTCGCCAAACGAGAATGAATGGACATTCATTTCACAGCGAGTGGTTGAGGACATAGTTGTTGCTATCGATGAGAGCAAAATGCGCGACGGTGAGTATTTTTACGAAATGCTCCAAGGAGACGAAATCACAGTGTATCGCTGTCCCTCGTGTGGCCGTTTGCATTTGGAGGAGGCTGGCCGAAACAAATTTGTCACGTACATCAAAGAGCTCAGTAGCTGACGAGCGAACTCGATGCGTGCCGAGTTCGTTGTTCACATATTTCGCCCAATGGTTCGAGAAAGCGAATGAAATCACTAAAGAGCGCAGATTGCGAGTGTAACAGACAGGGAAAACCTTATTTACGAAATTTGGCACGAGAACACGCAGGTCGCTGAAATATCGAAGGAGCCCGGTCGTGGTTATGAAATCGAGATATATCCCGCCGTCGACAACAGTTCATGGCAATTCGATTTGAACAAGTTCAAAGCAATATTGGAAGACGGAATCGCGGAGCTAGCAAACAATCGTCGGTGATTGAGCGAGAAAATTAATCGCGGGCGGGCGGTCAATGCGGGAGCAATCTGAATCGCGAGCCAGCAGGATACTACCATCGAAATGAAGCAATCACGGGCTTGCTGTTTGTGGCATTACGCTCGCAATGGAAGGCATGAATTCGTTATGATGGACGCAAGGAGACATCGCAACGTCGAGGTATGTGCCGTGGAATGCGATGCTCTCTGATGGTGGGTCAACCCACATTCGCAGTGATAGTAACGACAAGTGCGCAAATTTTGTGAACGCCTTCCCGGAAGAATTGCAATGAGTACAGGCAAAAAAAGCGCAATAGAAGCAAGTCGCCAATATTTGCTTCAGCGCTCCGCGAGCTTGGTCACGCGTAACGAAACAGACTCTTTGAGCCTAGCTCTGCACCGTTTCTTCCCGAAGCTAAGACATGCCTTTGTGTTGCATTGGATTCCCGAACAAGCAGAGGATATTTACTGGGTTCTAGTCAGCCCAACTGAGATAGCAGAAATTGAGGTCCCCCGTGGTGACTACGCACTAGAAAGCCTTCCGTCGCTAAAACTGATAGACATAGGCGCTTATCAGCAGAGGCGCCATTCGCGTGACATTCGGCAAAAGCTAGAGATCAGTCTAGAATTACTCAAAAACGGTTGACGAGTCGCAAGCTTCGCTAGACATCGATCTGCGTTGTGTGGAAGAAATCGTAATCAGAGCGACTGAGATTAACATTTTTTAACCGTATGAAATATAATTGAAATTTTGATAAATTGTTATCCAAGCCCTCTTGTTTTAGGGTCCCGAAAAGCAATCTAGTTCAATATCGAATACAGTTGGTGTGCTCGCTTCTATCACGCAGAAGAAGTTCTGATACAGGTAATTGAAATTGACATTCTTCGCCCCCTAGAGAATGAAACTGAGTAACTATGAATATAAATCAATCAAAATTACGGAGCTGTGGTGAGCAATGATATATATCATGGAATTTTAAGTGGAATAATCGGGCCTGTCATTGCACGATGGGCCGAGCGATTTAAGTACAGAGTCATATTTCTTCTAGCAGTGACTTGCGTTTATGTTTGCACTTTCTATGGTGTTATAAAGACACACGGCTGGCATTTAGGAATGGAATTATTTTTTAAGAGAATGTTCAGCCCAACTTTGATTCTTGCCACGATTGGCATTGGGCTGCTTGCCGTCGGTGTCGTTTTTGTTTCATCGATCGGCACTCGAAACGAGAAAAAAAGATGAGCCTCGGGTTTTAGTGCGATCGGGAGAAAGCGAGGCGACCTACGGTGGATGCATCGTAGAATCAGAGCAGTGGGCAAAGATGACGTGTGCCCAAAAAACTGGATACTGGGTTTGTATTGGGCCAGCGGCCGCGTTTATTACAATTCCATTGCAAATAAAATTATTCCTAGCATGGGCAAATCAGTGGTAATGGTCCCGAGCTACTGGGAACTGTATCGATGAACTTTCACAACGGACAATTTTATCTGGGCGGTAGTGACGCTGTCTCTGTGAACCCAGGTGTTAATCTCGTCATTGGCTGGATACCGTCGAATATGCATTGCCTAACAGCGTTCAAGGATCACTCGCTCGTAGGAGGCTCTTTGGGCTTGTGTGGGGTTGGCGACTGTCTTAAGACGCCCTGTCCTGGCGTAACCCGCGGCTCTGGCGTCTCTTTTCCAGCCCTCAAAATATCGACACTATAAAAGTATGACGGCCAAATTTCCTGTAAAGCGTTCCCTTAAGACCTATGCCATTGGTGGGGCAATCGCATTGTGGTTGATATGTATTTCCTATGCTCTGGTTAAAAATCCGTCTGCAGGAGATGCAACTGGCAAGCTGATAATCATGAAAAGCAATTTATCCAAGCTTATTGAAAATGGAGGAACCGTCCTCTATCGCAATGAAAGTGCAAAATTTGGAGGCGCACTGCTGTCCATCTTAATTAACAAGGATACCTGGACGCAGCAGCTTAGATACAAAGATACGCACACCTTAGTCGCACTCGGGTGGCAACCGATGATGAACGATGCAGGTTCTTTCTGTAAGGAGAAAATGTTGACAAAAATTCAAGAAGACGTAGGCGACTACAAAGGACAGAATACAGTCTATATTAGTATGTCCTATAGCACGATCACAGCAAAAATATGTAGGTGAGTTTTTCACTGCTGCACTAATCCCCGGGGTCGGATCTCTCGGTGCCCGTAAGAGCAAAATCGTTTTGCTAGTGCAACTGACATTACTGAACCTGAGCAAAGCAAATGAAGTCACTAAGAGAGCAAATTGCGAGTATGACAGACAGGGAAAACCTCAATACAAAATTTGGCATGGTAATAGGCAGGTCGCTGAAATTTCGAAGGAGTCCGGTTGTGGTTATCTTGGACTTGTCTACCTCCCGAATGCTATTGCGTGGCGCTCCAAGCATTGGGGCCTAACGCCGTTTGTCGACACGACAAACGGCAAATCACGGCATGATTGTGTCGATTTACACCCCTCACATTCATCATGCGCTCGGTCTAGATAATTAAATGAGCAATGACAAACGATATTTTCCATGGAATCTTAAGTGGCATATTTGGTCCTGTGATTGCCCGACTAGCGTTGAAGTTCAAATATCGTACGATTTTCGCATTTGTTGTAATAGGGCTTTATCTTGTAGCCTTTGCAAACTCTGTGAGGCTTGAAGGGTGGCGCATTGCATGCAGTGTTTTCATGGATAAGATAACGACGCCGGTAGGAGTTTTGGTCCCACCGGGCATCGGCCTGCTTGTTGTTGCTTGCGTCTTTGTCGCGTCATCTGGCGAGTCTGAAAATAAAAGATGACAAGCCGTGAGTGCAGCCTACGACACAACTGGTATAAAGCTAGTAAGGGGCAGCGCGGGCAGATACCATAAGCAAGACCCATCGATGCCGGTGACGCTGTCGCAGACGTTGCACGATCCAACTGTGCAGAAAAACTCGGTTTAAATTTTAATAGACCAACTCCTCAACTGAACAACATGGCTTCCTTTACATATACAGCTTGGACAAACGGGTCTGCAATATCGCTACTTGAAACGCTCAAACATCTGTTCAATCAGAGAGATTTTTCCTTGAAAAATCCTCAATCTGGAATGTGTCACGTTTGGAATGAGCGCGCCGAATGTTTTAAAGTTGACGTCAATTCGCTACAGATCATTTTGGACGAAAAATTGCCAATAGGGATTCAGTGGTGGCGTGGCAATGAAGATATTTTCGTTACCTTAGCGACGAATAAATCGGTTGGAGGCACAAATTGCATTGTCCGCCTGATCGGAATAACCCGTGAAGAAGAAGCGGAGATAGCCAAACTAATGATTCTGCACATTGTTCCGGAGAAAAAATTCTTTCCTGATGATTTTCCGGTCTTCCATCTTGACGCTCAGTAACTCGGGATATGGACAGCAGAGCTTCGTTCGCTACCAAGAGCCTTGGGGATCACAAAGTGCCGGCAACGATCTACATATCACGGACCGCACCTTCGACTAAAGATTCTCCTTGGCCGGACTTGCCGCGGCATCGACAATTGGTGCGGAAAAGAAAGGACCATAGAGCCGGTACGATCCGGGCAACGACAACGCGGCGCAGGACGGTTCGAACGGTGCTGCGGCATCAGGTCGAAAAAACATATAAAAAAGCAGACCCGGCGAGAAATCGCTACCAACTATGCAAGCCTCGCCGAAACGGCGAGCGACGACAAGACCAAAGAAATGACCATAGATTTTTTCGAAATCGGGTTGGACTACGATGATCTAACTCGTTGGTATCTCGGCCAACCGGCGACCTCAGTAGGGAAGGTCCTGCCAGGTACATTTCGGAATTGCATGCCGTGGAGTGGGCTCGATCCACTAAGCGTTGAAATCTTGCAAGCCGGTACGCCGGCGACATTCAACCACAGCGGGCATTCCGTATACATCGTGACAAAAGAGATTGTGAAGGAACTGCAAAGCACACTTGGCCCCGATCTTCTTCAGGGAATCCCAATTTCAGTCATCAGTCACCCGGGCAATTATGCGGTTTTGAACGTGCTGGATAGCGTCGACTGTGTTGATGAGGAAAATTCTGAATTCAGTCGGTGGACCGCCGAAGATGGACGACCTGAGCAGATAGGTGGTTACAGAATGTCTTTGCTTCGGATTGATCCTGAGCGTGCAAGAGGTCATGATTTATTTCGTGTAAAGGGTTGGGAAATCGCGCTCATCTGCTCCAAGAAAATCAAGCAATGCCTCGAAAAGGCAGGAGTGACTGGAATACGCTTTAAACCGGTTGTGCATAGGGAGTAATGGCTTAATGAATGCACTGAGAACTGGCAATTTGAACGCTCACAAGGACGGAGCTTGATCGTTTCCTCTCTAACCTAAACCTCTCAAAGGCACAAGCACGAATGTTTCACAGCGAAATCACAGGCAAGACACCAGATGAGATATCGTGAGATCAGAGCGATTGACATGTTCGGTAACAGAAAATGAAAACAAGCGTTGAGAAATTATTTGATGCTTTGCTCGGCCGAGCAGCGTGGTCAGTGCGGCATACACACGGTAGTTGTTTTTTCATGGAGTTTGGGAATCCGCATCTTGTGGTGAGGGAGCCGCTTCCCGTTAGAGAGGGGATATCGCCAGAACAAGCAGTCAGCCGCAGGCGAAGAAGGATGTCATTCCGTGGTGACTGGTCTCTACTAATCTACGCCTGCAACTGGTCGCTGCAGACATGGGAGCTCTCAGCGAGCAGCGAATCGACACCGCTAGACATGTCGCTTCCGTTCGAATCCCTTGATGGACAGTACCTTCAGTCGGTTCGCTATGACTCTCTCAGTAAATCCACCACGTTGACGTTCGACCTGGGGGCTGAGCTCCGGTTGTCGCCGAATGACAACGTGGGAGATCACGAGTCGCAATGGTCACTCAGCTCTATCGACAACGTTTATAGAACTTTCGTTTTGAGCGGTAACATAGACGTGAGTAATGGAGACGATGCTCAAGGATAATGATGTTAATAATAACGGCGAAGACCGAGTCATCATGGGCGTTGCGCTTTGAACCTGGAGAGTAAACTGCGAGAGGCTTGACTCCGAATACTCCAGAGTATGAAAAAGCACTGAAGGATGAAGTAGGCAGATTGCCAAAGCATTGCGACGTCTGGAACACAATTAAACGGCGCCTCATAACGAAAAAATGATCGAAGACTTTTTTGAAATCGGATTTTATTATAACGACCCCACTCGCTGGTACCTTGGGCAGCCTATGACATCATCAGGAAAAGTCTTGCCCGGTACGTTTTGGAATTGCTTACCGTGGGTTGAAGAGAATCCGTTGAGCGTCGAAATAAGGAAAGATGGCATGCCAGCGACGTTCAATTACAGCGGATTTTCCATATATATAGTTGAAGCAAAAACACTAGCACTGATTCAGACGATTACCAACCCGGGATTTTTACAGAGAATTCCGGTTTCAATCATTGGAAATTCAGAACACTACGAAATACTAAACGTACTGGACAGAGTTGACTGCCTGGACGAACAACACTCTGAATTTCGTCGATGGACAGCCGACGACGGGCGCCCCGAACGCATAGGTGACTACAAAGTATCTCTCCTTCGAATCGATCCTGAGCGCGCAAAAGGTCACGACTTATTTCGCATTAAGGGCTGGGAAATCGCTCTCATCTGCTCCGATAAAATCAAGCAATGCCTCGAAAAAGCAGGCGTAACGGGAATACGCTTTAAACCCGTCGTGCACAGAGAGACGAAAAAGTGACAAGAGACTCCCTCACAACCAGTGCCTTTTGGGATCACTGGATTGATCACTCACACAAGCGGATTGAGAGCATGTGGGAAAAGTGCAAGGAGCCTTCTGGCAATCTTCGCTATCAGCCACAGTATGTCTTTGAAATATCCCGAGAATACTGGCAGCTCATGCTTGAGCGATATTCGCGTGGCGACGCAGTCGGCGAGCTGGCGCAGTATTTTCCTGGACTTCTTGATGCATGGGAGGAGTCGGAGAGGTTGGGTGCGGGAGTGTTCACGCCAGAACAACAAGTCTCCCGTCACAGTTGGACCACCAATCTCGACAAATACATCGTCTGCTTCTGGCTGACGGGGTTCGCACTTGCGCTTGACATCCCCAATGACCAGTGGCGACGCCTGGTTGCGTTGATGGGCAACGAGGGCGAAGACACCTTGCTCGACCGCATCATTGCCACTCGTGACCAAGACCGGCGCATTGGCACCGAGCTACGTCATCCGAAACCGTACCAACGCCTACTTGATGCCATCAATGCGTCGGCGGAACATCAACCACGCCTGCTTCAACTGTTTGTAGAAAACTGGTACGCGGAACTCGATCGCCCTCCGAAGAAAGGAGGTGTAACGGCGATATATGATCGGCCTTACTGGTATGGATTTGATGAGTACATTGAAGGCGGCGCGTACTTTGGCTTTTGGTGCGTCGAAGCGGTGGCGGCAGTCAAAGCGTTTAACCTGGATGACCGTCTTTGCCTGGGACTTTCACACTACCCCGGTGACTTGCTCCGCCCAGATGGTCCGACCACACATACGGACGGTGCACCCGCTGCTCGCGTTGAAGCGGAGCAATCTCGCCCCGCTCGGCAAAACCTATTCAAGCGATTCTTTGGAAAAGAATGAATAGACCTTGCTAGTCGAACGACTCCTTTAGCATGCACTAGGAATGCTGCTATGAAACAGACGCCCGAGCGCAAAGCACACGCCCTAAGAACCGCTTGTCTACCGCCTTAACACCCCCCTGCTGCACCGCCTATCCAGATGCGTGTCCACACAATACTCACCAACCACTCACCACAACAGATACAGCTCACCAGCAGCGCCTAAACCCACGATACGTCCAACTGTCGCCGCCTTCGCGCCCATCGCAAACCGCTGGCGTGCCGGGGCTATCCTAAGTCATTTACTGACCATTCAGCGATGCGTCGCGAAGATCAGTCAAGTCGCCCCCGCGATACCAGACTGGAGAGCCCCTTTGAAGCGTTTGAGCCGATCAATCGTAGCTGGACTCATGCTAACCAGTCTGATCGCTACAGCGATCGCCTTAGGCGGCTGTTCAAAAGCGAAGCCAGGCGAAGTACTCGACGAAGCGCAGCAAGCAGGCCGCACCGCCGATTCGTTTCCGCAAGCGTCCGAAGACTACTTCCATGCGATGGACCGTGGCGTAGCCTTAACACCCGACGAGATCAAAGGCCGCAACATGTGGCTCATCTGGACCGGAGGCAACGACCGCTTCTGGGATCTGATGACGAAGAACACCTTCGGCTCATTCGACCTGCTCAAGACACTAAGCTCCTATCCAAACCAGGGCTATTCACGCGACAACCGCTGGAACTTTCTCGGCGTGGTCAACGAGCCATGCTTCGAAAAGGCCACCGGCCCTGATCCGCAACGCTTCGGCCTATGGCTCGACCATCGTCAGCAGGGCTGCGCGCCCGACCCGTTCGAGAACGAACAGAAATACCCCGGCGTAAAGATCGGTGCACGCGGCACGACATTTTCGAATGGCGAGACTTTGCCGGTGGGTTCGTACTTCGGCTACGCAACCGGGGTGCTCGGTTTGCGGCTGTTTCCGAATCCGGAGTTCGACGAAAAAGCGGCCAAGGCATGGGACCCAAAGCGCTATTACACGGACCCGTCTTACTACAATCGTGCCGATCTCGTGCGGCCGTATCGCGTCGGCATGTCCTGCGCGTTCTGCCATGTGGGGCCGACCCCGGTGCATCCGCCGCAAGACGCGGAGCATCCGCATTGGGAGGACTTGAGTTCGACGGTCGGTGCGCAGTATCTGTGGGTCGACCGGGTGTTCGTCAACAATGCGGCTCATCCGGAGGGACGTGCGAACTTCCTCTATCAGGTCGTGCATTCGTGGCGGCCGGGAACCCTCGATACGTCGCTGGTATCGACGGACAACATCAACAATGCCCGCACCATGAACGCGCTGTACGACTTCGCAACGCGCCTCGACAACGCAAAGACATTCGGCAAAGAGCGACTCGCGGGTGGCGGGTTGAACAACAAGCAGCTAAACGACTTCGTCAAAACCGGCCCGCTGACAGAGTTCTTCACGCCGCCGGATACCGTCTTTACGCCGCATGTGCTAAAGGACGGATCGGATTCGCTCGGCGCGTTGAATCGCGTGTACCTGAACATTGGTCTCTTTAGCGAAGAGTGGCTGCTGCATTTCAACCCGATCGTCGGCGGCAAGCAGGTCACGCCGATGGAAATCTCCACGCTGAACCGCAACTCGGCTTACTGGCAAGCAACCCAGCAAGGCACGCCGGACATGGCGAGCTTCTTCATCAAATCGACGCCGCCGGACCACCTCGGCGAAGCGCCGCACGGCACGGACTATCTGGCCGATGTGTCGACGCCCGACGGCGCGCAACAGCTCGCACACGGCAAGGACATATTCGCCGATACCTGCGCGCGCTGCCATTCGAGCAAGCTGCCCACCTTGCCGGCCAATCTCGATCTGCAGAACTGCACGGGGCCGCAGTATCTCGACTGCTTCAAGCGTTACTGGCACTACACGCAGACCGATACGTTCAAGACGGAAATGCGCAAGATCGTCAACGCGCCGGATTTTCTCGACAACAACTATCTGTCCAACGATGCGCGCGTGCCGGTGACGCTGTTGCGCACCAACATCTGCAGCCCGCTTGCGACCAACGCGATACGCGACAACATCTGGGACAACTTCTCGTCGGAGTCGTACAAGACCTTGCCGTCGGTAGGCAAGGTGACCTACTACGATCCGTTCAATGGCAATCCGCTGACGTATGCGATGCCGGGCGGCGGCCGCGGCTACACGCGGGTGCCTTCGCTGATCGGCTTGTGGTCGACCGCGCCGTACCTGTTGAACAATACGGTCGGGCCATTCAATCCGGATCCTTCGGTAGCGGCGCGCGTAACGGCCTTCAACGCGTCGATCGAGCAGATGCTGTGGCCTGAAAAACGCGATCACGACGCGCTGCTCGGCACCAAGGTGCCCGGCACGATCGATCGCACCACCGAACGCAGCCAGATCAGAATCCCCTCCGGGTTCCTGCCCGGCCCGGTCCAGACGCTGGAACCGATGCTGCGTCCGTTTGCACGCTGGCTGGTGGCGGACAACGGCGATCTGACAGTCGGTGCGATTCCGCAGGGCACGCCGGTGGATCTGCTTGCGAATCTGCAGCCACTCGGCGAGACCGACAGTACGATCGACAACGCGGTGCATACGGTCAAGGTCGCGCATACGTTGCTGGAACTCGGCAGCGATCTGAAATCGCTGCCTGCCAATGCATCTGACGACCAGTTGCGCAAGACCTATGCGAATGTCGCCAAGCCGCTGCTCGATCTCAGCAAGTGCCCGGACTTCGTCGTCAATCGCGGCCACTACTTCGGCACCGCGCAATTCAACCAGCAGGCCGGCCTCACCGCCGACGAGCAGGCATTCGGCCAGGAGCCCGTACTGAGCGATAGCGACAAGCGTGCGCTGATCGATTTTCTCAAGATGTTCTGACGCTGACGATGGTGGCTCAAATCGAACCCGATTCCCACTGGGACTATGTCGTCGTCGGCTCGGGGGCAGGCGGCGGAACCCTGGCCGCGCGCCTTGCCGAACAAGGTATGCGCGTGTTCCTGCTCGAGGCGGGTAGCGATGCGCGCAGCAGCGGCGCCGCCCGCATGCCCGACGACTACGACGTGCCGGCCTTTCATCCGTTCGCGACGGAAAATCCGGCGCTGAGCTGGGACTTTTTCGTCCGCCACTACACGGACGAACGTCAGCAGCGGCGCGATCCGAAATGCACCTCACAAGGGGTGCTCTATCCGCGTACGGCAGCGCTCGGTGGCTGCACGGCCCATAACGCGATGATCTTTGTCTATCCGCATGACGCGGATTGGGATGGCATCGCGCAATTGACCGGCGATCCGTCATGGCGGGCGACGAATATGCGCCGCTACGCAAAGCGTCTCGAGCGTTGCACGTACCAGCCCCTCGGCAAAATCGCGGCGCACCTCGGCATCGATCCGACCGCGCATGGCTGGCGCGGCTGGTTGCCGACCGAGCTCGCGATCCCGCTCGATGCACTGAGCGACGATGCAGTGCTGCGGGTCGTGCTGCTTTCGCTGGAGGTGTCGACGCGCGGCACGTCGCGACACTGGCGGGCGCTCAGAAGACGCTTGCGGTGGCGCGGCGACCCGAACGGCAAGCGGCGCGGCGGCGCCGAATTCGATGGCGTCGGCTATGCCCCGCTCACCACCTCGGGGCACGTGCGCAGCGGCGCACGTGAACGCTTGCTCGACGTCGCGCGGCGTTATCCGGGCAACTTGCATATCGAGCTGGATGCGCTCGCGACGCGCGTCATACTCGATGAGCACGGCACGGCGGTAGGTGTCGAATATCTGAAGGGCTCAAAGCTTTACGCGGCGCATCCGGTGCCGAATCCGGCCGGCGGCACGCGCGCGGAAGTGCGCGCGCGCCGCGAAGTGATTCTATGCGGCGGTGCGTTCAATACGCCGCAACTGCTGATGCTGTCGGGTATCGGGCCCGCGGACGCACTGCGCGCCCATGGCATCGAGGTCAAGGTGGATCTGCCGGGCGTCGGGCGCAATCTGCAAGACCGGTACGAGGTCGGCGTGGTGAATAAAATGGCGCGCCCGTGGAAGGTTCTCGAAGGCGCAACGTTCAAGATCGACGATCCGCACGGGGTTGAATGGACCCAGCGTCGGGCAGGCGTCTATACGTCGAACGGCGTTGCCACGGCGGTCGTGCGCCGCTCGGTGGCGGCTCGCGAGGTTCCCGATCTGTTCTGCAGTGCGTTCTTCACGCGCTTTTCCGGTTACTTTCCCGGCTATTCGAAACTCGTCATGAACGATCATGCGGCGTTGACATGGGTCGTGCTGAAGGCGCATACGCAAAACCGTGCGGGTTCGGTGACGCTGCGCTCCGCGAACCCGCGCGATACGCCGCTGATCAATTTCCGCTACTTTGAGGAAGGCAGCGACACGGCCGGCGACGATCTGCGGGCGGTAGTCGACGGCATTCGATTCGCGCGGAAGCTGGCGGCGCTGCTAATCGAGCAAGGTTTGATCGCCGGTGAGGAATTGCCGGGGCCACACGTGCAAAGCGACGAAGAAGTGGCAACGTTCGTGCGCGACAACGCGTGGGGACATCACGCGTCGTGTACCTGCGCGATTGGCGAGCGGGACACCGGCGGCGTGTTGAACAGCGCGTTTGTCGTGCACGGCACGCGCAATCTGCGGGTTGTCGATGCGTCGGCATTTCCGCGGATTCCAGGCTTTTACATCGCGAGTGCGGTCTATATGATCGGCGAGAAAGCGGCGGATGTCATCCTTGAAGGTGCCCGGCGGTGAACGTTACGTCACGCGTCACGCTGCAATCGCCTGTGCCTGCAGCGCAAAAGTCTTAGGCAACCCTGCACGCGCAATTGCGCCGGTAAACGGTTCACCCGGCAGCCACGACGCCAGTTGTTCGCGCATGGCCAACAGCTTGCCGATATCGACGCCCGTATGCAGCCCTTCCGCTTCGAGCAGAAACACCGTGTCCTCGGTATTGATGTTGCCGGTAGCGTTCGGTGCAAACGGACAACCGCCCAAGCCGCCCAGCGAAGCATCGAAACTCCGCACACCGGCATCGAGCGCTGCGACCACATTGGCCAGCCCGAGCCCACGCGTATCGTGAAAGTGGCACGCCACCGGCACATCCCCCGCCAGCGCGCACACTTCGCGCATCAGCGCGCGCACCTGGCCGGGGTTCGCATAGCCAACCGTATCGGCAATCGTGATCTCATCCGCACCCGCCTGCAGCAGCGTTTCTACGAGATCTAGCACGATCCCCTCGTCCACCCTGCCCGCAATCGTGCAGCCGAATGCAGTTGCAATGCCGGCGCCAAGCGCAACACTGCGCACACCCGGCTGTTCGCTCTCGTCACGCGCCGCGACGATCCGGACAAAATCCTCAACCGACTCAGCAGTACTACGCCGCACATTCTTCAAGTTGTGCTCGTTGCTCGCCGACAGCACGTAATGCACCTTGCGCAGCCCCACATCGAACGCGCGCTGCGCACCCTTCAGATTCGGCACCAGCGCCGCCGCATGCAGTCCTGCTATTGCCAACGCGCCCTGCGCCACTTCGGCCGCATCAGCAAATTGCGGTACTACCTTAGGCGGAACGAACGACGTCACCTCGATATCCATCACACCCGCATCGACCATACGCCTGCACCATTCAAGCTTCTGCGCACTGGTCAGAATCGTCTGCACCATCTGCAGCCCATCGCGCAGCCCGACTTCGCGAATTTGCACGGCATTGCTCGTTGCCATCTGAAGAGTCCTTTCGTTTGCGCCACGCGCCTTCGCTTCGATACGCGCGGCAACTCGCTACCCGCTAGCTAAAGCGCTGCGTCCGCCGCCACCGTCCTGCCGCCGCCATCGCCCGCGCCTTGCACGTCACCCGAGGCCACAACCGTCGAAGTAGCCGGCGCAAGGACGATCGCCGCAATCGCACCGAGCACCATCAGCACCGCAATCGCACCAAGGCCGCCCGCCATGCTGTTAGTCCAGGTCTTGACCGAACCGATAATGATCGGGCTCACAAAACCACCAAGCAGCCCAACGCAATTGATAATGGCCACGCCACCCGCCACGCCGCTGCCGCGCACGTAGTCGGTTGAAATCGCCCAGATCAGCGGATTCGGCGCGAGAATGCCCGCGGTCGCCACCGACAGCGCAATTATTGAAAGCGGCAGATTGCCGCCGGTAAAGCCCGCCGCGACCAGCCCCGCCGCCCCACACAGCATCGCAATCGCGCAATGCCAGCGTCGCTCCATCGTGCGGTCCGAGTGCCGATTGAGCATCACCAGCGCCACCCAGCTGACGAAATACGGAATCGCCGAATAACAGCCCACCGCCAGCGAACTGGCCACGCCGGAACCCTTGATCAAACTCGGCAACCAGAACCCAATCGCAAACACACCGGCGATCTGCGTGAACCACACAAAGCCCATCACATACACACGGAAATCGGTCGCCGCACGGCCAAACGTATGTTCCGCATGCGTCGCACTCACGCCTGAACTACGGCGCAGATCGCGCAGCACGATTTCTTTGTCAGCGTCGCTCAGCCACGCTGCCTTCTGCGGCGTGTCGTCGAGATAGAAGAACGCGATCACGCCAAGCACACTAGCCGGCAAGCCTTGCACGATGAACATCCACTGCCAGCCGTGTAAACCGTAAAGACCGTTGCAATACGTCATCAGCGCGCCCGACAGCGGGCCGCCGAACAACCCTGCAATGCCGGTCGCACAGGTAAAGATCGCGATCACCTTCGCGCGCCGCTCGACCGGATACCAGCGCGTCAGATAAAAAATCACGCCCGGATAAAGCCCCGCTTCAGCAAGGCCCAGCAGAAACCGCACCGTGTACAGATGCGCCGGCATCGTAACGAACGCCGTGCCCGCCGCGATAATGCCCCACAGAATCATGATCCGCGAGAAAGTCCGCTTCACACCAATACGCGCGAGCAGCAGGTTACTCGGCACCTCCATCAACACATAGCCGAGAAAGAAAATACCCGCGCCAACGCTATAGGTCAGATCGCTAAAGCCGACGTCATGCTTCATATCGAGCTGCGCGATGCCGATATTGATGCGATCCAGAAAAGCGAACACGTAGCACAGAAACAGAAACGGAATCAGCCGGCGCGTGATCTTGCCGTATGTCCTCTCCGCCTGCGGCACGTCGAAGCTGCCAGTGCTCGGGGTCATCGATGTCTCCTCCGGTTTACCGGTCGTGTCTCGTCTCTCGTCGGCCGGTCCGAGCCGGCCGCTCATTGTGTTGCGTGCTGCTCGCTACGTGCTGCAGGCGGCTATTTGCCCTTGAATACGGGCTGCCGCTTTTCGTTATAAGCGCTAATGCCTTCCAGCCGGTCCGAAGTCGGAATCAGCCGGTTATACGCCTCGATCTCCAGATAAAGCCCTGTGCGCAGATCGCCCTGCATGCCGAGGTCGATGGCCTTCTTGGCCTGTGCGACCGACAGCGGCGCGCTGCTGCATATGTCGCGTGCAGCTTCGATCGCTTCGACCAGCACGCGACCCGGCGCACACAGTTTATTCACGACGCCCCAAGCGAGCGCTTCTTCGGCGGTAAAGTTCGCACCGCGGAAAATCAGCTCCTTCGCACGGCGCGACCCAATCGTGCGCGGCAACTGCTGTGTGCCGCCGCCGCCCGGCATGATGCCGCGCTTCACTTCGGTAAAGCCGAATACCGCTCGATTCGACGCGTAAGCAAAATCGCAGGCAAGCAGCAATTCGAGGCCGCCGGCCACCGCCGAACCATTTGCCGCGCAGATCAACGGCAGCGGGCAATACGTCAACGCACGATTCATCCGCTCGAACAAGTAATGCTGCACGCCGAACTGCTCGTCGCTCATCCCTTCGCGCTGCTTCAGGTCCGCGCCGCCACAGAACGCGCGCTCGCCGGCGCCCGTCAGAATCACGCAGCGGTACGCCGCAGGATCCGCTTCGAGCACGCCAAATACGCGTATCAGCTCCTGGCCCATGGTCGTGCTGATCGCATTCGACACTTCCGGCCGGTTCAGCGTGACGACCAGAATCTGCTGGTCGATTTCTTCGAGCCGCAGCGTGGTGAGCAGTTCCGAACCGAGATGCGAGGCAATCTTCAAGGTGTCTCCAATGGCGTCTTGGCCAGCAGATGGTTATGTTCGCCGAGCTTCGGCGTGCAGCCGGCATGCGCGGGCCGCACGCCGCCGAACGAGACCGGCAGGCCGACGAAGGTCGCGGCGCCGTCGTCGGTGGTGCGCAGGATGTCGAGTGCTTTGGTCTGCTCGTGCGCGACCACCTGGTCGATGGTCTGGATCGGGCCGCACGGAATGCCCGCGGCGTCGAGCGCGGCGAGCCAATGCGCGCTGCCTTGCCGGCCAAAGGCCTGCTGCAGCGCATCGATCAACGCGACGCGGTTGTCGACGCGTGCGCCATTCGTCACGAAGCGCGAATCATCGGCCAGCGCGGCGATGCCGAGCACGTCGCACAGGCGCCGGAACAACCGGTCGTTGCCGGCCGCCACCATGATGGTGCCATCTGCGCAGTCGAACGCCTGATGCGGCACGATTGCCGCCGTGCCGGAGCCCCAGCGGCCGGGCAGCACGCCCGACGCCAGATAGTCGGCGATCTGGATGCCGGCCCAGCTGACCGCGGTCTCGTACAGCGATACGCCGACGATCTCGCCCGCGCCCGTTGCCTGACGGCGAAACAACGCAGCCAGCACGCCGATCGCGGCCCATAGCCCGGTGCCCATGTCGTTCACGGAAACGGGAATGCGGCTCAACGGCTCACCCGGCCCGCCGAGAAAACTCATCAGCCCCGCCAGTGCCTGCGCGAGCGGATCGTAGCCGGGCTTGTCGCGCCACGGCCCGCTGGTGCCGAACGCGCCGAGGTTGCAGTAAACGAGCGAAGGCTTCAGCGCGAGCATCTGCTGCGCGCCGAGGCCGTATTTGTCGATGCCGCCCGCCTTCAGGTTTTGCAGCACGACATCCGCGCGACGCTGGATCAGGTCGCGCAACGCCTGCGCTTCGTCGGGATTGGACAGCGACAACGCAATGCTCGACTTGCCGTGATTGACCGCATGAAACAGCGCAGCCGCACCGTCGATAAACGGTGGGCCCCAATCGCGCGCGTAGTCGCCACCGTCGGCGCTTTCGATCTTGATCACCTGCGCGCCCAGTGAGCCGAGAATCATCCCCGCATACGGCGCGGCGAGACTGTGACCGATCTCGACCACGCAGACGCCGTCGAGCGGCAATGGGCGTTGGTTCGGGTTAGCGGCCTCGCTCATTCGGCGCTCACCGCGGCTGCCAGCGAAACCTCCACTTCATGCAACTCCGTGCGTTCGCCGTGAGCGTAGCCGTAGTCGCGCCGCGCGGCCGCTTCGCTGATGTAATCGTCGGCGAGATCGGCTGCCACGCGCTCGCGTTCACGCAACGCCGGATCGCCGTAGCCACCGCTGCCGGCCGGCTGCACGGTAATACGGTCGCCGCGATAGACGACGGTCTGGCCACCCTTGGCCGGCACCTTCTGCTCGCTGCCGTCCTCGCGCTGCACGGTGCACAGGAAGCGCGTACCCGGCAAGCCGCCGAAATGCCCTTCCGGCGCAGTACGGCCGCGTTCGCCGGAGACCGTGAAGGTCGCTTCGTCGTATTCGATGCGATACACGCGCCGCGACGTCAACCCACCGCGACGCCGACCCGCACCGCCGCTATCGGTAACCAGCGACCATTCCTCGACCACCAGCGGCGAAGTGCGCTCGATCATCTCGACCGACTGGCTGCCCGCATTGCCGACATACACGCGGATACCGCTCACGCCATCCTTGTCGGCGCGCGCGCCCATGCCGCCCGCATGCACGTCGTGCATCGTGACGAACTCCTGGCCGGTCTGCTGCACGCGCACGGCATCCGTATCGCGGCCGCTGAAAATGCCGGCGCACGAAGCGCAATTGCTTTGCCCCGTGATGCGCTCGGGCACCGCGGGCGCCAGCGCCTTCAACAGCAGATCGATTACGCGCGGCGAGGTTTCGGTATTGCCCGACACCACCGAGGCTGGATAGCGGCAATTCAGCACGCTGCCTGCCGGCGCGATGATCGTCACTGGCCGGTAGCAGCCCTGGTTGATCGGAATCGCCGGGTCAGTCAATGCCTTCACGGTAAACCACGTGCTATTACAGGTCACCGACAGCGGGCAGTTCACGCCGCCGCGCACCTGCGCACCTGTGCCGGTGTAATCGAACGTAAGGTGATCGCCGGTCTTGGTGATCTTGACCTTCAACAACGGCCGCTCCTGTTTCCAGCCCGGCGCTTCGATCGGATCGAGATACTCCTCCGCTTCGTACACGCCATCGGGAATCCGCGCGATCTCCGCGCGAATCAGCTTTTCCGAATGGTCGAGGCTCTGGCTCATCACGTCGCGCAGCGCATCCGCGCCGTAACGCGCCACCAGTTCCGCGATGCGTCGATCGCCGACAAAGGTGCCCGCATACTGCGCCTGAATATCGAGCAGCAGTTCATGCGCGTTGCGGCTGTTGCGCGTCAACAGTTCGAGCATGTCGCGCACCGGCTCGTCGTTGCGATACAGCAGCACCGGCGGAATGCGGATGCCCTCGGCAAACACATCCCACGTGGTAACCGTATAACTGCCCGGCGATTGCCCGCCGATATCGGTCCAGTGCCCGCGCGTCATCACGAACGCGACAATCTTGCCGTCCGCGAAAACCGGCCGCGTGAACTGCACGTCCGGCTGGTGATTGCCGCCGCCGACATACGCATCGTTGCTGACGATCACATCGCCGGGCCGCAAATTGTCGCGGCCCACTGCTTCGACCGATACGCGCGTGGACATCACCGCGGATCCAAGCATGGTCGGAATGTCGTTGCCTTGCGCAACCAGTTGCATGTCCGCATCGAAGATCGCCGCGGACGAGTCGCCGCTGGCGTGCATCAACGGGCTGCCGGCGGTGCGCATCATCGCGATCTTCATTTCGCGCGCGACCGCAAACAGGCTGCTGCGGATGATTTCGTAAGTGACGATATCCATAGGTCAGGCTGCCAGTTCGATGACGAGGTTGAGATCCGGATCGACGCGCGCGACGTGCGTGTCCTTCAGCACCGCGCAACTGCTGTGCTCTTCGATCACCGCCGGCCCTTCGATCGCTGCGCCCACCGGAATCTCGGCGCGGGTGAATACCGGCAGCGTGCGCACGCCGCCGTCGAAGTAGACGTCGCGGGTGCGCGTCGGTTTCAGCGCCGCGCGGCTCTCGGGCTGCGCGACGCCGCCGCGCCAGCCGGTCGACGTAACCAGTTGCAGCCGCACATTGGCGACCACGATCGGCTTGTCCTTGCTGATGAAATTCCATTGCCGCAGATGCGCGGCCTCGAAGCTCTGCGCAAGCGCCGCGCACAGCCCGTGCGCACCGTCCGGCACCGGCACCGTCATCACGTCCGGCTGGCCGGCATAGCGGCAATCGGCGAGCCGCACTACTTTTACGCTTTGCGGGTCGACGCCGTGACGACGCAACTCGTCGGTGCCTTGCGCGAGCAGCGCATCGAGCGCACCGTTCAGCGTCGCGTCGTCGAGTTTCGCGAGATCGCTTTCGAGCGGGCTCTGATAGTCGTACTGCTGGTCGGCCACCGTCATGCCAAACGCGCTGAACAGGCCCGGCAGCGGCGGAATCACGACGCGCCGAATGCCCATCTCCTGCGCCAGATCGACTGCGTGCACCGGGCCCGCGCCGCCGTAGCAGATGTACGAAAACTCGCGCGGGTCATAGCCGCGCTCGACCGTCATGATGCGGATCGCCTGCGCCATCAGCGCATTGGCAACCGAACGCACCACCTGCGCCGCTTCCGGCACACCGATGCCGAGCGGCTTCGCAACCGCCTCTTCAACCACGCGCCACGCGGCCTTTGCATCAAGCTTGAATTCACCGCCGAGGAAGTGGTCCGGGTCGATATAGCCAAGCACGAGGTTGCAATCGGTGACGGTAGGCCGCGTGCCGCCGCGCCCGTAGCATGCAGGGCCCGGATCGGCGCCCGCGCTTTCCGGCCCGATACGCACACCGCCGCCCGCATCGATCCACACGATCGAGCCGCCGCCCGCGCCGACCGAATCGATATCGATGCTCGGCGAGCGCACCGTATACGTATGCAACAAGCTCTTGTTGCGCAGCTCAGGACGGAATTCGCGAATCAGCGATACGTCGAAGGTGGTGCCGCCCATGTCGCCGAGAATCGCGTTGCGCAGCTCGCTCTTTTCGCAATTGCGGATCGCCGCGCTGACGCCGCCGGCCGGGCCGGATTCAAGCAACACGATCGGCCGGTCCGCCACCATCGGGGCGCTGGCCAAGCCACCATTCGATTGCATGAACAGAAATTTGCCGGCAAAGCCGAGCCCTGCGAGCGCATCGACGAGGCGGCCAATATACCGGCCGCACACGGGCCCCAGCATCGCGTTGATCACCGTCGAGCTGGCGCGCTCGTATTCCATCGCTTCGGGGTTGACCTGATGCGATGCACAAACGAAGCGGTCCGGCAGCAACCGGCGCAGCACGTCGAGCGCCTCGCGCTCGTGCTGCGGATTCACGTGCGCATGCAGCAGGCACACCGCGACCGCCTCGATATCCGACTCGCGAATCCGTTCGGCGATCTGTTCGAGCTCCGCGTGGTCCAACGCCGTGATGATTTGCCCGTCATGACGCAGACGCTCAGTCACTTCGAGCCGCCAACGGCGCTCGACCAGCGCACGCGGGTTGTCGAACAGCAAATCGTAAAGATCGGCGCGGTCGTGACGCGACACGCGCCGCAATTCCAGAATGTCGCGAAAGCCGCGCGTGGTGACGAGCGCCGTCTTCGCGCCGGTGCCTTCAACCACCATATTGGTGGCCATCGTCGTACCGTGCCCGAGGAACGACACGTCCCCGCTTGCAGTACCCGATAGTTCGAGAATCTTGCGAAAGCCGTCGATCGTGCCAAGCACGCGGTCTTTCGGTGTCGTCGGCACCTTGGTCGACCAGATGCGCCCTGTTTCGTCATCCACCATGACAACGTCGGTGAAAGTGCCGCCGACGTCGATGCCGATTCTTTTCAAAGTTGCCTCTCTCCATGGGCAGGCGCGGCTGCGAGAAGGCTTGAGCGCCTGCGTTGCCGACGCAAGCGTGCGGCTCAACGATCGGAATGTATGGCGGCTTGTCGCGCCGCTTGTGCAGCGCGGTATTCGCGCCGTGCCGCTTCCAGCTATGATCGGCCGGGCGTTCGCTCACGCAGCGCGGCGCGGCCGGCCGGCCGGTCAGCTCGGTCAGTCAGATCAGGTCGATGGCGAGCACCACCGACAGCACGAGTGTAGGAGCCGGCCGGCGCGCACAGATAATGAAACCTTCCGATCAGGTGAGACCTTGGAGTTATATCGGTGATAACCAGTATCGATGCGATCTTGAGGAGACTGCGCGGCAGCCACGTGGCGTTGCTGATCGCGCTCGACGACCACGGTTCGCTGCGCAAGGCAGCACAACAGGTATCGCTATCGCAGCCGGCGATGACCAAATCGCTGCGCGAAATCGAAGCGCTATTCGGCGCCGAGCTATTTGCGCGCTCGCCGCGCGGCATCGTCGCGAACGAACTGGGGCGCTGCGTGATCCGGCATGCGCGCGCGCTGCGCTCAGAGATTGCGGCACTGCGCGACGAACTCGCGGCCATCATGCGCGGCGGCGGCGGCACGCTGGCGATCGGCGCGGTGATGGGCTCGGTGCCGGTATGGCTCACGCCGATCCTGAAGGCGCTGCGCGAGGTGCAGCCGGATATCTCGGTAGAAGTATGGGAGGACAACAGCGCGCGGCTGCTGTCGATGCTCGACCAGCGGCTGCTAGACCTGGTGATCGGGCGACCGAATGTCAGCGTGCACCCCGAAGCTTACGAATTCGTACCACTCGAAGTGGAACAGGTCTGCCTCGTGGTGGACGGTGCGGATGCGCTCGCGCGGGCGCGCAGTGTCGAACTCGCCGAACTCGCCGGCAACCCGTGGATCGTGCCGCAAGCAACGCTGCCGATGCGCTCGTTGCTCGAACAACTCTTCGACGACGCGCAATTGCCGTTTCCGCGCTATGCGATCGAAACCTCGTCGACCTTCGCGACGCTTTCGCTGCTGCGCTCGGGGGCCGGCACGATCGCGCTGATGCCGCTAAAGGTGGCGCAGTACTTTGCGGAGCACGAACTGGTTGCCGTGCTGCCGATTGCGATCGAGCGTCGCGGGCCGCCGTATGGCATCGCCACGCGGCGCGGCGCGACACTGACCCAACCGGTGCAGCAGTTTATCGATTTGTGCAAGCAACGCAGGGAACGGGAAAGCGCCGATTGAACGCCTTTTTACCGAATCAAGGACCATATATGGAATGGTTCGGCCATACGCGATTTTATACAGATTTATTTGGCTCGCCTTTCTTGTCGATTACTGCAATGCTAGTTTTATACGATGAATAGTTCCGTGCGCCAATCGCTCGCTTTTGCTTTTCCACATGCCCCGTGCGGGTAATATCAAGCCACTTTAAAGGCACACCTTTAAAGCGTCTTTAAAAATTTCCGAAGCCATCTTTGAATCCGGTATTAACGGCCGCATTGCATATCTATTAGAAAAATTTTCTTACACAAATCGCCGATTTATTTTCTTCTGCCCACGCTTAACATCCGATGCAACACGAATAAGAAAGCACGGAAAGATGAAGAAAAAGATCATGTCGGTGTTTGGTACGCGGCCCGAAGCAATCAAGATGGCGCCGCTGGTTCACGCGTTACAGGCCGACGACAGCATCGAGTCGATCGTCTGCCTGAGCGGACAGCACCGCTCGATGCTCGACCAGGTGCTCACGCTCTTCGACATCACGCCGCACCACGATCTGGCGCTGATGACCGGCAACCAGACGCTCAACGGCGTGGCATCGAAAATCATCGCGTCGCTCGACGACGTGATCGTTCAGGAGCGGCCGGACCGGGTGCTCGTACACGGCGACACGACCACCGCTTCGGCCGCAGCCCTCGCCGCATTCAACCGGCACATACCGGTCGCGCACATCGAAGCCGGCCTGAGAACCCGCGATTTACAGCATCCTTGGCCGGAAGAGGCGAACCGGCGCGTGGTCGACGTAGTCGCCGACCTGCTGTTCGCACCGACGCCGCAATCGAAGTTCAATCTTGCCTCGGAGGCACTGGCGGGGCGCGTCTACGTTACCGGTAACACGGTGATCGACGCGCTGCTGAGCGTCACCCGCCGGATCGATGGCGACGCGGCGTTGCGCACCCAGCTGGACGAGCGTCTTCACTATGTGGACCCGGCGAAGCAACTGGTGCTGGTGACCGGGCACCGGCGTGAAAACTTTGGCGCCGGTTTCGCCAACGTATGCGCGGCGCTTGCCGAAATCGCCACGCGCGACGATGTGCAGATTGTCTATCCAGTCCATTTGAATCCGAATGTGCGCGAGCCGGTGCTCGACGCGCTGCGCGAAGTGCGCAACGTGCAGCTGGTCGATCCGCTCGACTACGCGAGCTTTACCCGCCTGCTGCAACGTTGCGCGCTGGTGCTGACCGATTCAGGCGGCGTGCAGGAGGAAGCACCCGCGCTCGGCAAGCCGGTGCTGGTGATGCGCGACGTCACGGAACGGCCCGAAGCACTCGAAGCCGGCACGGTACAACTGGTCGGCACCGATCGCCGCACCATCGTTGCGGCCGTCACGCGGCTGCTCGACGACCCAGCCGCGCGCCGTGCGTTCGAGCGGCGCATCAACCCCTATGGCGACGGACACGCGGCGCAGCGCATCGCCGCCGCGCTCGCCGGACGACCCTTCGAAGAGTTCAGTCCCGCCAGCATGGCTGTCGCGTTCGCCTGAGCGCAGCTGTCACGGCCGTTCGCGTCGCGGGGCGACGAGCCCTCGCTTCGCGCCTCTCCTTTTGGAGCGGACGCGGGCATCGCTTCGCTTTGCATTACTGTCAAACATCCATCGGAATCGCACTTGACCTCCGCCCCGCTACGCCATCGCGCACGATGCGCTGTCTTCGTTTCTGTCATCACGCTTGCCATGGCGCTGCATGCGCCGGCCCAGGCTGCACCGCCTGCCTGGCGCGCCGCGCAAGCGTCAACGCAAACACAAACGCAAGCTCAAACTCCCACGCCGGAAGGCTTCGCCGTATTGAGCCAAAGCATCGTCGAAACGCGTACCGTCACGCTGCAGCAGCTCGGCCTGCTCACCTCGGTCACGCTCACCGCGCCCGATACGCGTCGCGAGTTTTTCCTGCCGGTGCCCGCCGATGTGCCGATCAGCAGTGCAACCTTGCAGTTCGACGGCGGCTACGTGCGTGGCGACGGCGGGCGCACGACCCTGCTGGTGTCGCTGGATGGTTCGCCGGTAGCCGCCCGGGGGCTCGACAAGGCGGAAGGCAGCGTCGCCGTGAACCTCGGCGTCGACGGCGCGCCGCGCCCGGTCGGCTTCGTGCGGCTCGGGCTCGGCTACGCATCGGTGATCAACGACAACGTCTGCACCGATCAGACGGCGATCGGCAACGTGCTGCGCGTCGATCCGTCGACCCGCCTCACGTACCGCTTCGATCCCGCCGATGTGCGCGACCTGCGCACCGCATGGAGTGCGCTGCCCTATACGCCGGTGCTGGGCGTCGCGGCACGCAGCCTCAGTGCGGCGGCGCTCGATACTGCATGGCGCACTGATGCCCTGCTGCAGCGTGACGGCAAGCGGCCATTGCTTCAGGCGCTGCCCGCACCCGGCATGCCAGTCGATCTGCGCAGCCTCGAAGTGCCCGCAGCGCTGCGCGGCGTGCCGGCATTCGATACGCTCGCCACCGCAGCAAGCGCGCCCGACGCGCAACACCATACGGTCGCGAACGCCGCGGAACTCGGCGCCCTGCTCGCGCTCGCGCCACGCCATGTGTTCGGCCCGGACGTGCTGGTGGCCGATGCAAAACTGCGCGCGACCTTTGAAGGCGCGTTGAACGCACTACGTGCGCAAGTTGCGCAAAGCGCGCCGAACCTGACCGCATCGTTCGATACATGGCGCTCGAACACGGTGAACCAGCTGGTCGGACCACTCGCTGCCGGGGAAGCGCGCGTCGCGCACTACGGCGGACGCGCGGTGCTGGTAGTCGGAGACAACGCTGGCGCCGCCGTGCTTGCAAACAGCTGGCGGCCGATCGACGTCGCACGGCGCGTAGTGGTGCACGAAATCGACGCCGGCGAGCGCACGCACGGCGACCGGGTCCTGCTGTCCGATCTCGGCGGCGAACCGCGCAGCGTCGACGTGCATTCGACCGCCGTATGGGAAGCGAGCTTCGACCTCGCGGCTGCGTCTGGCAACGGCAAGCTGCCGGATGAAGTGGTGCTCGACCTGGCCGCATCGCCGACTCTTTCGAACGGCGCGGCTACCGCCACCGTCTACTTCAACGACGTGATGATCGGCGCGAAGCTGCTCAACGTGGATGGCCTGCGCGAACGAATGACGCTGAAAATTCCGCGCTACGCGCTCGCGCGCACCAACGACTTGCGCGTATCGCTGCGCCGCCAGCCCGACGCCGGCTGCCAGGCGCGCCAGTCCTACCCGGTATCGGTGCTGCCGAGCAGCTACCTGAAGCTCGCGGACGGCACGCCCGGCAAAGACTTCGTCGGCATGGCGGCGCGCTATGCGTCGTCGGCCACCGTCATCGTTCCGCAGGCGTATCTGGACGACGCGCTCGACAGCGTGCCGCGTCTCGCGGTGCTAACCGGCGCGGCCGGCATCGCGCCGTTGCCGGCGCAGTTCAGCGTGATCGCGAACGGCGCGCGCGCGCAGCCTACGGGCCCGTTCCTCGCCGCCGACGTGCCGCTCACCGCTGAACAGAGCCCGGTCACGTTCACGGCGGATCACCTCGTACTCGATTCGGCGCAAGGCGACAAGCTGATCGACGTCTCCGGCCTCACGCATCTGGCGGTGCTAAGCGTAGCGGACGCCGGCCAGGCAACCGGTATCGTCTATCGTTCGACGCACGATTCGCCGGTGCTGACCGACAAGCTGCAGCTATCGCGCGGCAACATCGTGGTAGTCGATTCGACTGGCGTGCTGCAGCACTTCGACACGCTGGAATCCGACGACGATCTGGCCGGCACCGGCGGCTCCAGCAGCGAATGGGTCACGCATCATTGGGCGCGCTGGGGCATTCCGTTCGTGCTGATGATGCTGTTGCTGCTGCTGATCCTCGTCGCGCAGGGCGTGCGCAAGCGCAAGCAGACGAAGAGCGCCGCCGAACGCCGCGCCGCCGCGCAGCGCGAAACACAAGGCAACGGCGCGCACGATGGGCAAAACAAGGATCAGCCGCGATGATCGTCGCGACGCTCCGCTTCTACGGCAGCGTACTGCTTGCGCAGTATTACCAGTTGCTCGAGCACGCCGCGGCGGTGATTGCCGCGCTGATCCTGCTATCGAGCCTCGACGACCTGTTCATCGACCTGTGGTACTGGGTGCGCGAAGCCGTGCGCTATCTGACGGTGAGGCGGCACCACCAGCCTCTGACGGTCGCGCAACTACAGCAGCGCGACGAGCAGCTGCTCGCGATCATGGTGCCCGCGTGGCACGAGCAGGACGTGATCGCATCGATGCTCGAAGACCTCGTGCGCGTGCTCGACTACCGCGCGTACCGCGTGTTCGTCGGCACCTATCAGAACGATCCGGGCACGATCGCCGAAGTCGAGCGCATGCGGCATCGCTACAAGCATCTGCATCGGGTAGAAGTGCCGCACGACGGCCCTACCTGCAAGGCCGATTGCCTGAACTGGATCGTGCAGGCGCTGCTGCGCTACGAGTTCGAGGCGGGCGCGGAGTTCGCCGGCGTGGTGATGCACGACAGCGAGGACGTGCTGCATCCGCTGGAGTTGAAGTTCTTCAACTATCTGCTGCCGCGCAAGGACATGATCCAGCTGCCGGTAGCTTCGCTGGAGCGCGAATGGTACGAGCTGGTTGCGGGCACCTATATGGACGAATTCGCGGAATGGCACACGAAGGATCTGGTCGTACGCGAAAGCCTCGTGGGCACCGTGCCGTCCGCCGGCACCGGCACCTGCTTCTCGCGGCGCGCACTGCTCGCGCTGGTCGAAGATACCGGCGCGCAGCCGTTCAATACCGAAAGCCTCACTGAAGACTACGATGTCGGCGAACGCATCGGCCGCATGGGAATGCAGGCGATTTTTGCGCGCTTTCCGGTGCAATTCACGATGCGTCGCACCGCGTGGTTCGGCCTCGGCCGCGAGCGCGATGTGACAATCACGATGCCGCTGTGCGTGCGCGAATATTTCCCCGATACGTTGCGCACCGCGTACCGGCAGCGTGCGCGCTGGACGCTCGGCATCGGCCTGCAAGGCTGGACGCTGACCGGCTGGAGCGGCTCGCTGGCGAACCGCTATCTGCTGCTGCGCGACCGCAAAGGCGTGGTGACGTCGTTCGTCGGCATGATCGGTTATTTGCTGGTGATCCAGTTCGTGCTGTTCGCGCTCGGCTCGCTGCTCGATCTGACGCCCGACCTGTTTCCGTCGCCGTTTATCGATTCGACGCTGATGCATGTGCTGCTTTCCGCGAATTTCGTCGCGCTTGCGCTGCGCGTAGTGCAGCGCGTGATCTTCACGACGAAGCTGTATGGCTGGGAACACGGCGTGTTGTCGATCCCTCGGCTCGTGGTCACGAACTTCATCAACTTTCTCGCGGTGACGCGCGCGTGGCGGCTGTTTCTGGTGCATGTGGTGACCGGCAAGCGTCTCGCGTGGGACAAGACCGCGCACGACTTCCCGAGCGCCAGCGGGTTGCGCAATACGCGGCAGACGCTCGGTGAATTACTGGTGTCGTGGCAGGCGATCGACGCAGACAAGCTCGAACGCGCGCTGCAGGGTGAACACGCGCGTGAAGCGCCGCTGGGCCGCGTGTTGATGGCAAACGGCTGGCTCGACGAAGAGACGCTTGCCGAGGCAGTCGCGTTTCAGACCGATTTGCCACGCGGGCGCTTGATGCCCGAGCAGCTCGACGATCCGGCAAACCAGGTGCCGCTCGACGTGCTGGTGCGATTGCGCACCTTGCCGCAAGGCATCGATGCGAGCGGGCATGCGGTATTTCTCGCGGCGAATCTGTTGCCTGACGAAGGGCTCGACACGCTACGTGAGTTGAGCGGCCGTGCGGTGGCGCTGCGCATCGTGCGCGAGAGCGAGATCACCGCGGGTTTGCGCATCATGCGCCACGTCGACGAACCGCTGGTTGCGGATGCAACCAACGTGCGCACGCCGGGTGAACGCGGTGCGGCGCGCGGGGTACCGCTGCTCGGCGACATGTTGATCGAAATGGGGCTGGTGGCGCGCGAACCATTCGAAGCGGCTTTGCAGCAGTATCGGCCGGAGCGCGATGGCCGGATCGGCGAGTTTATGGTGGCGCGCAATGTGATTTCCCGTGACGCATTGCAGCGCGCGGTTGCCGCGCAACGGCGCTTGCGCGACGCGCACGCGAGCCGCGGATGAAGGGTCAACGATCTCTTTTGACCGCACCGCTGCCGGCCTGGTCCCGCATCGGCGCACGACCGCGGCATGCTGCATGCCTGACCGCCAGTTTGATGATCGCGCTGCAAACGCCCAGTACGCACGCCGACGAAACGCTGCCGTTGCCGCTTTCGGGCGCGGCCTATCGCGTCGCGCGCGAGGCGAACGCCGAATACGACGCGCATCACTACGCAAACAGCGTGACGTTAGCGCGCGAAGCGATCCGGCAACGGCCGGACGTAGTCGATCTACGTGTGCTGCTGGCCAATGCGTTGGCCGACGGCGGGCATCGCGGCGAAGCGATCCGCGAACTGACTGCGGCGATCCGCGAGCTCGGCCCCGTCAGGCCGCTTGTCGAGCGGCGTGCGCAGATCGTAGCGGTGATCGCAATGGGCGATGAGGCGAGCGACCTTCCCGGTGCGGCAGGCATCGCTGCGCGTGCGGCGTATGGCGCGTATCAGCGCAAAGACTACGACAACGCGATTGCCAATGCACAGCGCGCCGTTGCGCTCGCGCCGGAGGTCGAACGTCTACGTTATCTGCTGGTGGATGCGCTGTCCGCCGCGGGTCGCGATAGCGATGCCTACGCCGCAGCCGAAGACGCGGCACGACGCTTCGGTGACACCGACGGTTGGCGCACGCGCCGCCGCTTTATTGGCGCGCGTCTCGCGCCGGATGCATCGGCGGCGTCATTCGATGCACGGCAGCGCAACGATCTGGCCGAGGCTGAGCGGCTTGCCCGCCGCGCGGTGACGTATGCGCCGGATCGCCCAAACTTCCGTTTGCAGCTGTTCGACGTGCTGTTCGCGCGCGACGATATACCTGGCGTCGAGCGGGCCGCATCGGATGCAATCGCTGCAGACGACACCGACCTGTTCGCATGGACCTTGCGTGGCTACGCGCGCGCGGCACAACGTGAGGCTGGCGCCGACGACGATTTCGCGCATGCGCTGAACCTCACGCGAGCCACACCGCCCGATTCGGCCGACGATGACAACGCGCAAAGTGCGCAGCGCAGGAGCACACGCGACGCCCGCACGGTCCGCACGATGATCGCCGACGTATGGCTTGCACAGCATCGCCCGCAAGCGGTGCTGGAACTGCTGACGCCGCTCGAACCGGCGCACGACGATACCGACGCCGTACTTGCATTGCGCGTTCGGCGCGCAAAGAAAATGATGTCGGCGACCTACGTTGTGCAAACCGCCACGCATGCGACCTCGCACAAAATCGACCCAGACGCGCGGCCGATCTTCGACTGTCATGAAGACGAATTCGGCGCATCGTGCGACCTGTATGCGTCCGACCCTGGCTTCGCAGCGATGCGCGCAGCGCAGGACGCCACGCAACGCGGCGACCATCGCGCAGCGGTCGCCGCGCTTCGCAACGCTGTCGCCGCGGTACCTGACGATCCGCAGCATCGCCTTGCGCTGATCGACGCGCTCGTCGCGAATGGCGATGCAGCAGAAGCACGCCAGCAAGCGCACGCGTTGCTGGCCGCCGGACTTGCCGATGGCATGGAGCCATTGCAGATCGCCTATCTCGCACAGCGCGCCGGCGACAGCAAACTTGCCTACGAGAATTTCGCGCAGGCTGACCGTCAACACGCACTGCCCGCCGCAGCAACCGGAGACGCCGGCTACACCGCGCTGCAAACGCACCACAACGCACAAGGCGCCGCGTGGCTCGAACGCGCAATCGACTCCGGCACGCATCCCACCGACGGTGCCGAGCCGATGTCGCCGCAAGCCTTGCTCGACGCGCAGATGGCGCACGCCGACGCCACGCGCAACTGGGGCTTCACTGCATCGCTGAACTATCGCACCGGCATTCAAAACGGCTTCACGGCCAACCCGACGCCCGGTGTCGCGAACAACTGGCAAGCAGGCGTGGAAACGTACTGGCGTCCGTTCGGCAGTCTTGGCGAGCGCGCGTTCGAGGTCTATGCACGCAGCTACGAGAATTTCGGCGTGCAGGGCGGCTCGCCATCGGGAGCGGCCACCTTGCAGGCGGCGCTCGGTGCACGCGTGAAGCCGTTCGCCTCCACCAACGCACTATTCGCATTCGAGCGGGTCTTTCCGATCGGCTCGAGCGTGCGCGGCGACTGGCTTGCGCGCGCTGCATGGTCGGGTGGTTTCGGCGACGAGCGGCGGCTCGATGTGCCGAGCTGGTGGACCGGGCTCGTGTATGGCGAAACCGGCCACTACGTGCAGCACCCGTCGACTTACGCGACTGCAAACGCCCGCTTCGGCCGCACGTTTCGCGTCGACGCGCTCGATCCGCGCTTGACGGTGTTTCCGCATCTGGTCGCGGGCGCCGATTACGATTCGGCGATCGATCATAGCGTGCCGGTAGGTGTCGGTGCGGGCGTGGCGGCACGTTTCTGGTTCCGGGGCGGCCCGTACGATGCGCCGCGTTCGTATGTCGATGTGTCGCTGCAGTACCGCGTGCGCGTGGCTGGCGATGGGCGGGCGCGCGGCGTATTCTTCGGAACGGTGTTCGCGTGGTGATGGTGTCGCCCGGTGCGTTACCTGAAAGTGACGCGCTTCGTCCGTGTTCTTTGCCGCGAGATGCTCTGACATGAATCCGATCGCGCATGCCGCACCCGCACATACTGCATATGCCTCGTGCAGCCGCTGGCCCTGGGCCAAACGGCTCGCGGCAACTGCGCTTGCCTGCGCGATCGCATCGATCAGCTTCGTGTCGTGCGCAAAGGAACCCGGCGCGCCGCCCGTGCAGGGCATCGTCTGGCAGCCCGATAATGCGCATGCGAATCCGCGCGGCGACTGGGACCGCCTCGGCGCACATGAATTGATCGTCCAGTGGACTGCGGTAGACGGCAACGCATTCGTCAAAGGCACCGACCTGCGCGAGGCCGCGCAGATGCCGGACTGGAGCCGCATTGCACGCGAGCCGTGGGCGCGCGATGTGATCGTCGGGCTGGCGGGTCGCTTTAGCGAAAATTCCGCGCGCAGCGACACGGCGGCGCTGCTGCGCGAATCCGCTCAACTGGCCGCGGCGAAGCTGCCGCTTCACGTAACCGGCTGGTATTACCCGGCGGAACTCGACCCGAGCTGGAAAACCGCGGCCAACACGCTGCGCCCCATACTCGAAGCATTGCCCAAGCCACTCTGGATCAGCGTGTACGACCGTCAGAATGTCGGCGGCGACGCGCTGGCGACGTGGCTTGCGGCGTGGCTGCCCGCGGGCGTCGGTGTGTTGCTGCAGGATGGCTGTGGCGAATACGCACGCGAGCCGCGTATCGCACGACAGTACGCGGACCAGTTAGCGGCGAAGCTGGGGAAGGACCGCGTTCGCATCATCGCGGAAGCATTCCGGCCGATGCCGGGCGGCGGCATGCGCGCCGCAACGGCACAGGAGTTGCGGCCGCAACTGATTGCGTATCGCGGATATAAAGTCTATTTGTTCGACGGGCCGCACTATGTGTCGAGTGAGCTCGTGCGGGAGTTGTTGAATACTTCGCATGATGAGGCTTTGCATTGACGCGCTGATTGCAATGGCGGTCATGAGTGCCTCGTTACGAAAGCCCACGAACACCGGTCAGCCCAAGCTTTGATCGTCCGCTGCGGCCCACGTCGGGTCAGTGCTTGAGCGCGCCTGGCGCCGGCGATTCGTACTTGGTACGTTGCCACCGATCGAGTATTCCACGAGCTTCAAGCAAGCCACGCTCAATGCTCTCCTGGCCTCCTTTCACCCGGACCGTCAACTCGATCACGTAACCGTTAGGATCGCGCAGGTAGATTGACTGGATAGTCCTATGATCCGATGGTCCGCGCACCTCGACGCCGGCAACCACCGCTTTCTCCTTGTAGGTCATCAGGGTCAGCACATCAGGTACTTCCAGCGCGATGTGCAGATCGAAATCCGACTTGGGTTCAAACATACCGTCGCGCTCATCCCCCATGACTTCGAAAAACGCGAGATAGGAATGATCGTCCATTTCGAAAAAAGTATGCAATGCCTTGATTGGACGACCGGTCTTGGTGGCACTGAGCTCCAATGCGGCCGCCAGTCGCAGCCCGAGCAGCCCCTCATAGAATCGCCGGGTTTCTTCGGAATCCCTGCATCGGTAAGCGTTGTGATGCAAACCTTTAATATCGGATGAATAGCCGGACATAGGTCCTCTTACGTGAAGGAAAGCTGCCGCACTGCGGTCGCCACGAGATGTTTGACAAACGTGTCATGTATTATCGTGGAAACAAGTTAGTTTGACATTCGTGTCAACATTAAATCTTGTCGATTCCCCGCAGCGCCGGTTCAAGGCAGCACGCCATCGCGCCGTTCTTTCCTTCCCGTAAGCTATTTTCAAGCATCATCGGGCGCCGATCCGCACCCTATCGAGGCGGCTGCAGGTCCATCGCGACGCGCGCAATTGCGTCCGCGTGGATGATCGCGCTGTCGACCGTCGGATAGCCCGGATCCTGACCGTCAAATGCGAGCGACAAGTCCGTACCGCCAAGGACAATCACTTCCGCCCCCTTATCCCCACACAGCTTTCGACCAGCCTCGTACAAATAGTCGCGCTGTTCGGGCGTCGCGAATCCTGCAACCGCTATCGCGACGTAGCAAGCATGGATACGGTCGATCTCGTCGGGGTCGACAGTCACGACCTCGGCCGACGATACGCCGTAGAGGCCCGACTCCATCACGGCCCGCGTTCCAAGAACGCCGACCCGAGCCCATCCTTTCCCGGCAAAATAGGCGTCTAGAACCGGGATGGCGTTGATGAGCGGCAGGCTGGAGATGGCGGCCAGATCCTTGATGCAGAAGTGCGCCCCCATTGATGTAAGCGCCACAGCTTCACAGCCCCCTGCGCGCAGCTGATCGATATACCTCGCGAAAATCACCGCTTGCGCGGCAGCACGACCTGCTTCCAGATTCGCGATCAGCTCAGTGGAGTCGCCGTGAGCGATAGTCAGGGAAAGCCGTCGCCTGGCTTCTGCGTGCAGGCGTACCAGCCTTCGATAATAGACTTCGGTCGCCGCGGGTCCGATGCCGCCGATCAGCCCGATGTGCATAGCCTGTCTCCTTTGAGTGCCGTTCCGTGCAAACGTAAGTGTGCCGAGTGAGCGCCAATATGCGTTGTTCTCGACAAAATATCATCTACATGAAAGCGAAATAACTCTTACGGCCATCGATGCAATATTAAGGATCGTAAGGTGGCACGCGCTCAATGTGCCGCCGACACTTCGCCCGGACCCACTTCTCTCGGCGCGGCATGCACACGCCACCACGCGAGCGTGAAAGCGATCGCGAGACACGCGACGAAGATCGCGAAGCCGATGCGCAGCGACTGCGCCCAGTCGCCGGTCAGATGCTGGACGATGCCAAGCCCGGCGACGCCGGCAAGCGCGCCGATCTGCCGGTTCGCGTTCAGCACCGCAGCGCCGATATTCGCATTGCGCTGACCGGCCTCGTGCATGACCGCTGCCGTCATCGCAGGCACAGCAAACCCGATCCCGAGGTTCACCATCGCGATGGGTACGATCAACCAGCCATACGGAAGCCGGGTGCCGAGCACGGTGGCGGCGAGCGACGCGATGGCCGCGAACCCGATACCACCGAGCAGCAGCCTGCGGGCGCCGAGACGCGCGGACAGATGCCCGGAACAGAAATTGGCGACGGCAAACACCACCATCACCGGAAGCATCCGGACGCCGGCGCCGAGCGCGGTCTCGCCGTCGACCTTCTGCAAAAACAGGCTCAGCACGAAGATCTCGCCGAACACCACCACGTTCATGCAGGAACCGATCCCATTGAGCGCCCAGAAGGTGGCATTGCGCGCAAGGCCCGCCGGAATGACCGGTGTCGAGCTGCGCCGCTCACGAACGATCGCGAACAGCAGCACCAGCGGCACCAGCACGGCGGCGCCGACGATCGCCGGGCTGGACCACCCGAATCCGGGCCCTTCGATCAACACGAAGCTCAGTGCGGCAAGCGCGATCATCACCAGCGCATGGCTAGGCATATCGAGCGCGTGCGACTTGCGGCGCGACGGGCGCAGAAACGCAAAGGCCAGCGCGATGCCGATCAACCCGACTGGCAGATTCAGATAAAAAATACTGCGCCAGCCGAAGCGATGCACCAGCACGCCACCGACGAGAGGCCCCGACGCGAACGCGACACTGACAATTGCGCTCCATATCCCGACGATCTTCGCGCGCACATGGCGGTCTTCGAACGACTCGGTCAAGAGGCTCAGCGAACTTGGCACGAACAGCGCGGCGGCCATCCCTTGCGCGAGGCGCGCGCCGATCAGCATGGCGACCGAGCCGGCCGCGCCGCAAAGCGCTGACGCGCAGATGAAGAGCGCCAGACCGATCACGTAGACGCGTCGCGCGCCGAGCCGGTCAGCAAGCGCACCACCGAGCAGCAGCAGCGCGGCGAATGTCAGCGTATAGCTGTCGACGACCCAGACGAGCGAAGCCAGCTTCACCGAGAAGTCATGTTGAATATTGGAGAGCGCGACGTTGACGACAGTCACGTCAAGCATCGCCATGATGAAACCGCACGAGACGGTGAGCAGAATCGAGATCTGCCTGGAGCGAGAAGGAAGCGAGGACATGTGGGGGTGCAGGTGAATCGGACGCGCTGCTCGCTTATGCGGCGAGGATCGCATCAAGGTGACCAGCGCGGCGCCTATGATAGGGCATCTGCAAAGTCCTTGCTGCTGCGAGCTTTGCCTCGCGAGGATGTCGCGTGGATGCCGCGTGGATGCCGTCATCCGTGTCCGGATTATTCGTTCACATTCTGAGGAATTTCAGGCACATTCAGCCCCTCGCGCGATTGATAGGCGCGAGCGGCTACTTTTTATCTGAAGGCGGAACAGAAGTAATGATGATTCAATCGCTCCGGGAGCAGTGGCTATCGAACCTTCCCGGTAACGTGCTTGCAGGCCTCACGTCGTCGTTTGCCCTCGTCCCCGAATGCATCGCCTTTGCGCTGGTCGCGCAAGTGAATCCCCTTATGGGGCTTTACGGCGCGTTCATCATTTGCGCGTTGACCGCCATCTTCGGTGGCAGGCCCGGCATGATCTCGGGCGCGGCGGGTTCGATGGCGGTCGTTATCGTCGCCCTCGTGGTCGAGCACGGCGCCCAGTATCTTCTTGCCGCCGTCGTCCTGAGCGGCGTGCTGATGATGCTGTTCGGGCTATTGCGTCTGGGTAAGCTGATTCGAATGGTGCCGCATCCGGTGATGATCGGATTTGTGAATGGCCTGGCCATTATTATCGCCATGGCGCAACTGGAGCATTTCAAGCGAGCGACGCCCCAAGGGGATGTATGGCTGCAAGGAATGCCGTTGGCGATCATGTGCGCGCTGGTTGCGCTGACAATGCTGATCGTCTACCTCCTGCCTCGAATCACCAGAGCTGTACCGCCGGCCCTCGTCGCGATTGTCAGCGTCGGAGTGCTTAGCCAGCTGATGCATTTGCCCACGCGGACACTGGGCGACATGGCTCATATCGCGGGGGCCTTGCCGGGTTTTCATCTGCCGCAGATACCGTTTGACCTCGAGACTTTCCGGATTGTCTGCCCCTATGCGCTGCTGATGGCCATTGTCGGTTTGCTGGAGACACTGCTGACGTTCAATCTTACCGATGAGATTACCGAGACCCGTGGGCGACCGAATCGCGAATGTCTTGCACTCGGCGTGGCAAATGTCGTTTCGGGCCTGTTCGGCGGCATGGCGGGTTGCGCGATGATCGGTCAAACGATGATCAACCTCAGTTCCGGCGGGCGCAGCCGCGTATCGGGCGCGACGAGCGGCATCATGATCCTTCTGTTTATCCTCTTCCTGTCCCCGCTTATCGAGCGGATCCCGGTGGCCGCGCTGGTCGGAGTGATGTTTGTCGTCGCACAGCAGACATTTGCATGGGGATCGCTTCGGGTTCTGGGTAAGGTTCCGCGGAACGACGCGCTGGTGGTCATCGCCGTGACGGTCATCACCGTCTTCACCGACCTGGCGATTGCCGTACTGTGCGGCATCGTCATAGCCGCATTGAACTTCGCCTGGCAGCACGCACGCGAAATTCGCGCCGAAGTAAAAAACAGCAGTAAAGGCGCGCGAACCTATGTGCTGCACGGCACCTTGTTCTTCGCATCAACCGCGAATTTCCAGGACCTGTTTCTGCCCCAAAACGATGCAGACGAAGTGGTCGTCGATTGTCAGCATGTGCATGTGGCCGATCATTCTGCGGTGGTTGCTTTAGAAACGCTGAGGGACCGCTATCAAAAGGCCGGCAGGCGTTTGCGATTCGCGAACCTTTCAACACGCAATCAACATATTCTCAAGCGTGCTGGGGTTTCCCTTACCAACGTCTGACGTCGATTGAATCGCGATCTAGCATCCAGGTGTCACTCAGCGAGCGCGAGCGGGCCCGAGCAGAAAGGAATTGGGCACGAACGACGCTGGAGAGTCGAGGACAGCAAAGAAATCCTAAAGCAACCCTGATAATTCGCCTTCGAGTGTTTTCACACGCGCTTTCACACACGCTTTCAATATCTATTGATTGCCGTGCTAATTGGCTGCGCTCGTGCGCGTAGCCGACTAAGCTGCTAATCTGCCGCGGCAGATGCAGCATGCAAACGCTGTGTTCGTCCGATGTGCTGAGCAGTTCGCGCCACCAAGCCGATGATCGGGCATGGCATGCGGCGGCACACGCAGTTCGACATCGGTCTCAAGCCCCCCTTGAAATTCAAAGCACTCTGATTGGAATCAGCGAATGAATCTATTTTCTTCCGCGACACAAGACTTGCCTCGTCTGGATGGCGTTGAATCGGACGAAGCGGCGAGGACCTATCGAAAGGTTGCGTGGCGTCTCATTCCGTTTCTGTTCCTGTGCTATGTCGTCGCCTATCTGGACCGGACGAACATTGGCTTCGCCCAGTTGCAGATGAAACAGGCGCTTGGCTTTAGCGATGCCGTCTACGGTCTGGGCGCCGGCGTGTTCTTTCTCGGCTATTCGCTGTTCGAGGTTCCTTCGAACCTGATTCTGACGCGCATCGGCGCGCGCGCGACGCTGACGCGGATCTTGATTCCGTGGGGCCTCGTGTCGATTGCGATGGTTTATGTATCCAGTCCCGCGATCTTTTATGTGATGCGCTTTCTTCTGGGCGCATTCGAAGCCGGACTCGTTCCCGGCGCACTGTTCCTGCTGACCCAATGGTTTCCGCAGAAGCGGCGTGGCGGGGTCATCGCGCTGTTCATGCTGGGCATGCCGATCTCGGGCCTGCTCGGCGGCCCGCTCGCGGGCTGGGCGATGGAAAGCTTGCAAGGCGTGTTCGGCCTCGCCGGATGGCAGTGGCTCTTCGTGGTCGAAGGCATCCCTGCGGTTGTGCTGGGCATTGTGTGCACGCTGTTGCTCACCGACTCTCCGGCCAAGGCGAAATGGCTCTCGAAGGATGAGCGCGACGTGATCACCGAAGGCCTGCGCCCCGAGCTGGAAAGCGCGGTCCATGCGAAGTCTCACAACTTCCTGCAGGCGGTGCGCGACCCGAACTTGTACATTTTGACTGCGGCCTATTTCACCTGCATCTGTGGCGTGTATGTGGTCGGATTCTGGTTGCCTACCGTGCTGAAAAGTACCGGCATCCATGACGTATTCTCTATCGGCCTCTATTCGATGATCCCGTTCGGCGCAAGTGCGATCGGCATGGTGCTCATCTGCCGCCATGCAGACAAACGTCTGGAAGGACGGTGGCATCTGGCTATCTGCTCGGTGGTGGGCGCGGCAATGCTGAGCCTGATTCCTTTTGTCGAGCATAGTCTTGCGCTTTCGCTCGTGGTACTCAGCATCGGTACGACGGTGATTTATGTGACGCTGCCGCTGTATTGGGTAATCTGCTCGACCTATTTTGCAGGGACCGATGCGATGGCAGGCAGTCTTGCGTTGACGAACAGTATCGGCCTGATAGGCGGCTTTGTGAGTCCCATCATTGTTGGATGGTTCAAGACGACGACTGGCAGTCTCGCTAGCGGGCTTTATGCAATGGCGGGGCTGCTTGTGATTGGCGCCGTTGTGCTGTTGACGTGTATTCCGAAGGCGGTGTTGGAGCGCCGCAGCGCGGCGGAGTAGCGCACTCTGGATCTGGTCGTTGCGGTTCACGAGCGGGTGGCGCGAGCAACCCGCACAATGCCGCCAGCGTCAACGTGACGCTGGCGGTTTTTGGCCTGTCCGTTATTCATTGAGCACATCCGCTGCTGCGCGGGTTGCGAATCCTACTCTCTCCAGTTGTTCGATCTGCCTGGTTCTGTCCTTGGGCACGCTCCGCTCTCGATAAAAGAACCTTACCCAAAAGGTTTGCACTTCCCGATACGCAAACCACATCGCCTTCCTAAATGAGCGATGTGACGATTGTATATTTTTCCGCCCTGGAAATTGAAAGAAAATTAATACCGATTCTTAAGAATTTCTTAAGCCGGGGAATATTTTTAATTCTTCATGTCATTTCGCCGACATTCCGCACTGCGTAAATGCCCGGGCTGGCAGCTCAAACTACATCACCCCGCCCAACCGACTACGCTGCCGGCACGTATTTTTGATGGTTCAGAGTCAATGAACCAACAAAAATATTACGCATAGCTTAAATCTAAATTCCTGATTTGACACTCTGGAGAATCACAATGGATCGCAGCGTTATTCAGGTTGGCCTTGCCGCCAGCTTGCTTGCGAGTAGTCTGGGTCTGGCAACGGCGGCTCCGCAAGGCAACATGGAGCTTTTGCCCACTGGCCAGTTCATTTCCCCAATGGCCATTCCCGGTGCTGTAGCGCAGTTGCTGAACCCGCAACTGTCGGCCAAACCGACGCAGGTCGTGAGCGGCGCCATCAAGTCGCAGTTGAGCCCCGATGGCAACACGCTGGCCGTGATCACCGCTGGCTATAACACGGTCTACACGGGTTCCGAGAACGGTACGCTGGATAAAACCGATTCGACCCAGTACATCTTCATCTATGACGTGTCCGGCGCGAACCGGGCCTCCCCGAAACTGGTGCAAGCGATTCACCAGAACAACGCGTTCGATGGACTCGTCTGGAACGGGAACCAAACGCTGTACGGTACGGGCGGCGCTGACGACAAGGTCTATGTGTACAGCCGTGCGTCCAATGCTCCGGCGGCTCAATGGGCGCAGACTGCGTCCATCGCGCTGGGCCACAGCAGTGGTATCGGTTCGGGCGTGAAGCCCAATGCCGGCGGCCTGGCGCTCTCCGCGGACGGCCGGATGCTCGTGGTTGCCAACAACTACAACGATTCGATTTCCATCATCGACACAGGCTCGAACACGCTTACGTCGGAGTACGATCTGCGTCCGTTCAACACGTCGGGCCAGCAGGGCGCCGCCGGCGGCGAGTACCCGTGGGCCGTTTCGTTGAAGTCCGATGGCACCGCGTTCATTTCGTCGGTGCGTGACCGTGAAGTCGTGGTGTTGAACCTGTCGAATCCTGCCTTGCCCCAGTTCATCAAACGCATTCCGGTGCAAGGCAATGCCTACGGCATGTCCTTTTCCCCCGACGAGTCGAAGCTCTACGTTGCGGTCTCGAATGCTGACCAGATCGCCGTCATCGATACGGTGCATCACAAGGTCGACAAGACGATCGACCTCGCGATCGATGCAGGCGGTGGCGATGGCGACGATCACGATCACGGTCACGGCTGGGGCGATGACCGCACCAGAGGCGATGACCATGGCAAGGGCAACGACGGCAAGTACAGCGGCCGCGACACCGTCAACGTGACCGTTTCCAGAGATGGCAGAACGCTGTACGCGGTCAACAACGGCGACAACTCGATCGCCGTGATTTCGCACGATGGCAACAACGGCTATCACGTCGAAGGCTTCATGCCGACCGCCTACGCGCCGAAAGACATCACGATGAGCGCCGATGGTTCGCGCATGTACATCATCAACGGCAAGTCGGTCACCGGCCCGAACCCGCTCTACACGTCGGGCACGCAGGCTCAGTATCAGTTCGGTCTTGAGCAGAGCACGCTGGTTAGCGCGCCGGTTCCGCGCGGCAACGAGCTTGACCGCCTCACCAGCCAGGTGGACGAGAACAACCACTACTCGGTGAAAGAGTCGGAAAACGATCGCAAGACCATGCAGTTCATGCGCGATCACATCCGGCACGTGATCTACGTCGTGAAGGAAAACCGCACGTTCGACCAGATCCTCGGCGACCTCGGCAATGGCGCGAATGCCGATCCGACGTTGACGATGTACGGCAAGGCCACCACGCCGAACTTCCACAACATCGCCAACAACTTCGTCACGGTCGACAATTTCATGGATCCGGGCGACGGTTCGATGGATGGCTGGTCGTGGGTGCAGCACGCACACGTCACGCCGACCGAGGAAGTTTCGCAGCAGGAAAACTACGCCGGCGTCACGCGCGGCATGTCGTATGAATCCGAAGGTGCCAATCGCGGCCTGCCGGTTGGACTGGCCACCACCGCGATGCGCGACGCCGCGTCGAATGGCGCCTACACCACCGCCACGTCGTCGCTGCCGGGCGGTACGGCCAACGCGCTACCGGGCATCGCCGATATCTCGGTGCCCGATGCGCCGTTCGGCTATCAGCGGGCCAACATCTATGACGCGGTGCTGGCTGCCGGCGGCACGGTGCGCAACTATGGCGGCATGGTCAACAACGTCGGCTCGATCGGCACGATCGCCAGCCCTCTGCTCAACCCGTTCGCTGCGAACATCGTCCAGGCTCACCCGGTCAAGCCGACGCTCGTGAACCGGACGGACGAGTACTACCGCGGTTTCGATCAGGCGTATCCGGACACCTTCCGCGAACTCGAATGGAACCGCGAGTTCCAGCAGTACGTCGCACATGGCGGGTTGCCGTCGTTCGAGCTCGTTCGCATGGGCGCAGACCACACCGGCAGCTTTGCGCAGAACGTCGGCCAGATGGGTTCCGCTGAGCAGGAAGAAGCGGATAACGACTTCGCGGTTGGCAAGCTGGTCGAAACGGTTGCGAACAGCCCGTACGCAAAAGACACGCTGATCGTAGTGGTGGAAGACGACTCCCAGGCCGGTTCCGATCACGTCGATTCGCACCGCTCGACTGCCTATGTGGTTGGCGCGTACGTGAAAAAGCACGCCGTCGTCAGCACCAACTATACGCAGGTCAATGCGATCCGCACCATGGAAGACGTGCTCGGTACACAGCACATCGACCTGAACACTGCGTATGCCAAACCGATGGCCGACCTTTTCGAAGCGAAGGGGAACGGGGCGTGGACGTACACGGCAGTCGCATCGACGATCCTGAAGGGCACGAACGTCGGCAACGTGGCCACGGGCGCAACGAAGAGCGGAAACGACGGCAATCAGTTTGCTGAAGGTACGGACATCCATCCGCTACATGATGCGACGTACTGGGCGAATGCGACGAAGGACTTCGATTTCTCGAAAGAAGACCGGATTCCGCCCGAGCTGTTCAACCACGTTCTGTGGAAGGGTGTGATGGGTAACAGGCCTTATCCGGAACCGCACTCGATCTACACGAAGGTTGCCGCCGACAGCTCGAAGGTAGCAACGGCAGACGACGACGGCGACGACGATTAAACCAGCAGTAACGTTGCTTCGTCCACGCATCGGATGAAACCAGATTGTCCTGATACACGCAATCTGGAGTAAAGCGTCGCCACGGGTGGTTGCCTTGTTGCGCAACCACCCTTTCCAATCCCCCGGCTAGCCATGCGCGCGATCGTCAGTTTCGCGTCGCATAAGACATTCCATTGCCAAATGGATATAAAACATATGCATCCCCTCCCATCGAAAATCGCTATTGCAGCATCCGTTGCCTTTGTAACCCTTGTGCCTGGCAAAACGGTGCAAGCTCAACAGAGTCAACCGTCAACCACCCAACAACCGTCAGCACCAGCCACATTAAAACCGATCGTTGTCGACGCATCGAAATTGACCACGACTTCCAACAACGTCAACGATCCCGATCAGATCGTCAACGTAAGCAAAACCGGCACTCCACTCGGCGAGCTGCCGATGAGCGTGCAGGAAGTGCCGCGCAAAATTCTCGACGAGCAAGGTGCCACATCGTTGCAGCAGGCAATCCGCAACGGCAACTTCTCAGGTGTGAATTACGGCGGCACCGATTCAAAAGGATTTACCGATCACTTTATGATCCGCGGCCTGCAGGCGCAGACCTACGATGACGGTTTCTCGGATGGCGATCAGGTCAATGGCCCGACGCACTCATTGCTGGGCGTCGAACGCATCGAAGTGCTTGAAGGACCGGGCTCAGCATTGCTCGGCAGCGGCCCTCCGGGTGGCTCCATCAACCTGATTCACTACACGCCATCCGCGCAATTTCACTGGGGCGGCAGTGTTCAGGCCGGCTCGTTCGGCACAGTCAACGCCACTGGCTACGTCACGGGCCCCACTGGCATCGACGGACTGAACTACAGGTTGGACGTCGGAGGCGGCCGCTCAGACGGCTATCGCGATCTGGCCTCGTGGAACAAGGAAATTCGGCCCGATCTGCAATGGAAGATTGGCGATCACAAGATCGAATTCTCCCTCGACGCGCAAGACTATATGGCCACGCCCGATTCATATGGGCTGATTTACAACAAGGGCGCGCCTATCCGCAACGTTCCGTTCGATGCTAAATATTCAACACCCTTCGCCAATGCACACGGCAACTACGTGCGCGCCACGCTTTCAGACGAATGGCGCATCAGCGACTACCTGACGGTCAACAATCGTCTGTCCTACCTGCACCACACGCTGGATTTTTTCAGCAACGGCGACAGCACGCATGCGAAGATCAAAGGCAATACATTCACTGGCCGGCAGCTACGCGATCAGGATGATTCGCTCAACACATTCGATTACCAGTTAGAGCCCGTCTGGAAATTTTCGACGGGTAGCGTCCACCATACGCTGCTGACGGGTTTTGAATATCTGGACCAGGATCTCAATAGCGCGAAGACCACTGCGGATCTTCCGGACATCGACAACATCTTTGCGCCGGCGCCTCCAGAGACTTCCATCGCAAGCCTTAACTTTCAGTGTGCGCCATCCCACTCGTGTCAGAACGACCACGTGCGTGCGAACTTTTATAGCCTCTACGCAACGGATCAGGTGGACGTGACAGATCAGTTCAAGGTGCGTGCAGGCGTGCGCAAAGACTGGTTTGGCACATCGCTGACCCTGAACCCGGTCGCTGGCGAGCCGAACCGCACAGCCAACGACGGCATCACGCTGGTTCCAGGCAATACGTATACGCGCAACGATGCTCCGACCAGCTGGAACGCCGGGGTGCTATACAAGGTCACGCCGTGGATGACGCCGTATTTCGGCGTGTCGCGCAGCTACCTCGCGAACTTTAACTCCGAAAACACGGCGTTTTCCATTGGGCCGCCAGAATCGGCGCTGCAATACGAGCTCGGTGTGAAATGGGCATTCGACGATGGGCGCTACGTGCTCAATACCGCGCTGTTCGACGTGAAGCGGGATCATGTAGCGACGCCGTTTGGCGACGATCAGATTACGTTCGATGCGCAGCGCACGCGCGGCGCTGAAGTTTCGCTCGACGCGGATCTCACACCAAACTGGCATGTGTATGCGAATTTCACCGCCGAGCATGCGCGCATCACTGACAGCCAGGACACGCCGGGCGCGGTCGGCACGATCCCGCAGGGCGTACCCACCTATATGGCGAATCTGTGGACGACGTACCGCTTTAGCCTTTTCGGCATGGCGGGCTTTCATGCGGGGGCCGGCATCAATTACATCAGCCGGATGACGAACGGTTTTGCGAACGGCTACGATTGGGCGCCAGCCTCTCTGATCGAGAATGTGCAGTTTGGTTACTCGCAGCGGCACTGGGGAATCGATCTGAACATCAACAACGTCACTGATCAGCGTTACTTCATCGCCACCAATGTCGTCGGCGCTTACGTTGGGCCGCCGTTGGCCGCCTACGTTACGCTGCACGCGGACTTTTGATGAAGTGATTCAGGGCGGGTCGTCCTGGCGACCCGCCGGGTGAGTTTCAGGACCATTGGATGGCCGGCGATCCCCGCGCCCGGGTCGGCTTCCACATCAGGACGCCGTTGCCGCCATGCCGCATCGCATGTTGGCGCCGTCACACGCCGTAGACCGCAAGCAGCGACGAGCCAGGCGCTTTGCGCCGCTGCCGTTCGAGCACCGGACTGCCAGACGCTGAAGCGAGCGCATGCGATGAACGGCCGATCGCCTCTACATCATCCGCTTGCCTGACTTTCGCGCTCCGCGGCGCGCCGCGGGCGCGGGCGCGGGCCCGGTCGACTTGCGTACTACCAGTTCGGCCGCAAACGTGATGCGCTGCGGCGCTGCGTTGTGTCCCGCGACCTGCGCAAGCAACGTGTTGACCGCCGAACTCGCCATTTGCTGAAACGGCTGACGCACGGTCGTGAGTGCCGGATGAAACTGCTCGGCCATCGGAATATCGTCGAAGCCGATCACGGAGATGTCGTCCGGAACGCGCAGCCGGGCCTCGCGCGCGGCCGCAATCGCGCCGAACGCGCTTTGATCGTTGGCCGTGAAAATAGCTGTGGGCGCATCGGGCAATGCGAGCAGGCCCGACGCCACCTCGAATGCCGTCATCTGCGATAGGTCGCCTGGCACGATCCATTCTGGCGTATGCGGCAACCCATGCCTCGACAATGTATCGAGATAGCCGCGCTGCCGGTCGCGCACCCCTTCGATCGACTCACCGCCGCCGAGAAACGCGATACGCGTATGGCCCAGTTCGATCAGATGTTCCACCGCGAGCTGCGCTCCGCCGTAGTTGTCGACGGATACCGACGGCAAACGGTTCATCGTCCCACGCTGATCGATCACCACGACTGGCAGATTCGCTTTAGCGAGTAGATCGACCCACAGCGATTCGCGCGGCAGGATGGCCAGTACGGCATCGGAGAATTGCCGCACTAGACCGAGCACATCGTGATGCGTGCGGCGCTCTTCGTCCGACATCGTGTAGACCAGAACTTCGCAACCCGCAGCGCGTGCTGCGCGGCCCGCGCCGAGTATCAGTTCGCTCGAGAATTGCGTGTCGAGCGTCGGCGTGATGATGCCGATGATGCCGTTACGCCCGCCCGAGAGCTTCTGCGCCGTGCGATTGACGACATAGCCGATGTCGGACGCGATGCGCAGTATCTCGTCGCGTGTCTCGCGCGACACGCCGGGCCGGCCATTGAGCGCGCGCGATGCGGTCATCTGCGAGACGCCGGCGAGTCGCGCGACGTCTTCCAGCGTGGGGTTTTCCTTGGTCATGCGGTGCCGGGATTCTGGTCGAAGTCCATGCGTAATACGCATATTTCGTTAGCGGTAACGTCCGCTTTGCAGTCATTCTAAACGAATGATCACGGGCCGCAATGCAAACTTGCCTGGCGCGCAGAAGGTTCAATGCAACCCACAATTCAGGCTTCAAAACCGCCAATATGCATGATGCGTAATTCCGCCTTGTGCTTGAGGGTTAACCTCATCTGGCGACATGCCGGCGTCGTTACTAACATCGCCAACGTTAAGGCTAACGTTGCCTCGCATCAATTCTAACGACGGGAGACTTCGAGATGGCGCATGCAGCAATATCGAAGGCGTTGGGCGTAGTTGCGTTGAGCTCGCTCGTCGCACTGGGCGCAATCCCCCATGCGGCCTACGCGCAGGAAGCGAAGGTCATCACCGCATGGGACCAGCAGACCAACGCTACGTCGAGCAAAATCTTGCGCGATGCGTCCGATCGTTTCGAGAAGCAGAACAACGGATACAAGGTTGAAAACTCGCATGTGCTCAACGATGCGTACAAGACCAAGCTGAAAGTTGCGTTCGGTGCGAATCAGCCGCCATGCGTGTTCGAATCGTGGGGCGGCGGCCCGTTGCACGAATATGTGAAGGCTGGCCAGATCCTCGATCTCACGCCGTACTTGCAAAAAGACCCCGCCTACCGCGATCGCTTTCTGCCTGCGTCGTGGAAGCCCGTGACATTCGACGGCAAGACTTACGGCGTGGCCGCGGAAAACGCGTCCGCCGCGGTGATCTTCTACAACAAGGATATTTTTCAGCAATACGGCCTCAAACCGCCCGCCACCTGGCCCGAGCTGATGCACGTCGTGCAGGTGCTCACGTCGCACGGTATCGCGCCATTCGCGCTTGCGAACAAGAACAAGTGGACCGGTTCAATGTATTACATGTACCTCGTCGACCGCATCGGCGGCCCGGACGTCGTCCGCGCCGCGCTCGATGGCAGCGGTCAGGGCTTTAACGATCCGGCATTCGTCGAAGCCGGCAAGTACATTCAGCAGTTGGTGAAAACCGGTGCATTTGCGCAAGGCTTCAACGGTCTCGACTACGACGTCGGCGCATCGCGGCGCCTGCTCTACGCAGGCCGCGCCGCGATGGAACTGATGGGCGGCTGGGAAGCGTCGACGATTCAAAGCGAAAACCCATCGTTCTCGCGCAAGCTCGATTTCTTTCCGTTTCCGGCCGTACCGGGCGGTAAAGGCGACCCGCGCGATGTGATCGGCACGGTCGGCGACGGCTTCCTGAGCATTTCGAGCGAGTGCAAGTATCCCGGTGCTGCGTTCAAGCTGATCCAGTCCCTCACCGACGATACCGCGATGCAGGCACGCGTAGGCGACCGCAAGATTCCGCCGGTCAAGAACATCGCGCTCGACGACCCGTTCCTCAAGCGGCTGCAGACGCTGATCGTCGATGCGCCGAACGTGCAGCTCTGGTACGACCAGGCGCTGCCGCCGCGTCTTGGCGAAGCGCACAAGGACACCACGCAGGCGCTGTTCGGCCTGTCGGTGACGCCCGAGGCGGCGGCGCAGCACATGCAAACCGCCGCGAAAGCCGGCGGCTGAACGCGACTAACCGGACAGTCCGGCCGGCGCCGCCGCGCGCCGGCCGGCAGATACGCTCGTGAATATCGTGCTTCCCTCCGTATCCGCACGTCGACGCCGGATACGCTTACCGTCTCAGACACTCGTCGCCGCCGCATTCCTCGCGCCCGCCGTGTTGCTGCTTGCCGTGTTCCTGCTCTATCCGCTTGTATCGAGCCTGCAGCTTTCGCTGCTCGACTGGAATGGCCTTGGCAGCAATGCAAGATTCATCGGCCTCGCGAACTGGGTTCATCTCGCTGGCGATGCGTTGTTCTGGCAGGCGCTGCTGAACAACGTGATCCTCGCGGTCACCTCTGTCGTGATCGAGTTGCCGATCGCGCTTGCGCTTGCGGCGCTGCTCGAAAAAGCGGGCCGCGGTTCGCGTGTGCTGAAAATCCTCTATTTCCTGCCGCTTCTGATGTCGAGCGTCGCGATCGGCGTGCTGTTCAAGAATGTCTACGATCCGAATTTCGGTCCGCTGAACGCCGCGCTGCATGCAATCGGCCTCAACGCCCTCGCGCAGGACTGGCTCGGCAATCCGCATCTTTCGCTCGCAGCGACGATCGCGGTGATCTGCTGGCAGAACGTCCCGTTTTACATGGTCCTGTTTCTCGCTGGACTCTCGTCGATGTCGGTTGAAGTCGTCGAGGCCGCGCGCCTGGATGGCGCATCCGGGTGGGTCATCTTCTGGCGCATCAAACTGCCCCATCTGCGGGGCACGATGCGCACCGCCGTGCTGCTCGCAGTGCTCGGCTCGCTGCGCTATTTCGACCTGATCTACGTGATGACCGGCGGCGGCCCCGAGGGCTCGTCGGAGTTGATGGCGACCTACATGTATCGCACGGTGTTCAGCTCATTCCAGCTTGGCTATGGCAGCACGATCGGCTCCGCGATGTTCATCATCATCTGCGCGGTCGCGGCGGTGTCGTTGCGCATGACACGCCGTTTCGAAACCGAGGTCTGAATGATGAAACTGTCACTGAGAAAGCTGCGCATCGGCCTGCCGCTGCTTGCCTTGATCTGGTTGATCGTCACGACGCTGCCGTTTTTGTTCGTGGTCGCCACGAGTCTGAAAACACCGGAAGAAACCTATTCGTCGCCCGTGTGGGCGCTGCCTCAGCGCGTATTTTTCGGCAACTATGTGGCGGTGCTTGAAGGACCGTATTTCCAATACTTTCGCAACAGCGTATTCGTGGTGGGCGTCTCGGTACTGCTGATCGTACTGGTCAGCGCAATGGCCGCGTATGCGTTTGCTCGCCTGCGCTTCTCTTTGAACAAGACGCTGTTCGCGATGATCGTCGCGGGCATGATCGTGCCATTACACGCAACGCTGGTGCCGATCTATCTGCTCACACGCAACCTCGGCATTTACGACACTCCGTTCGCGTTGCTCGGCCCGTATGTGGCCATGAGCCTGCCGATCTCGATCTTCATTCTCACCGAATTCATGCGCCAGATTCCGCGCGAACTCGAAGAAGCCGCGCAACTGGACGGCGCGGGGCCGTTCCGAACCTTCTGGCGCATCTTTTTTCCGCTCTCAAGCCCAGGTTTGGCAACGGTCGCCATCTACAACGGCATCGGTCTGTGGAACGAGTTCATCTTCGCGTACATGCTGACGTCGACGCCCGAACATCGCACGCTGCCGCTCGCGATATGGGACTTTCAGGGGCAATACTCGTCGAACGTGCCCGCGATGCTCGCGGTCGTCACGCTCACGTCGCTGCCGCTGATCGTTGCCTACGCATTTGGCCAGGAACGCGTGATCAAAGGGATGATGGCCGGTTCGCTCAAGGGCTGAAGAGCCAGGGGCCGAACTGCTCACGCGTTCTGTCGCCAGACGCGTCACCACGCGGTACGGCGCAACCATGTCCGCCGATACACCGCCTCTTCAGGAGTAAAAAAATGGCGCTCGAAGACAGCCGCGACCTGCCACTCTATCGCCGTGTCGATGCCCCGACGCAGGCACGCGTCGCCGACTTGCTCGCGCGCATGACGATCGACGAAAAGATCGCGCAGCTCCATGCGGTCTGGCTGAAACTCTCGGCGGACGGAAATCATGCGTGGCGCAGCGAAGACTTTGCGCAGCGCGATACCGGCATTCCGCTCGATGCGTTGCTGCGCCATGGGCTCGGACAGGTCACGCGTCCACTCGGTACGCACACCGTGGACCCGAAAGAAGGGGTGAAGGCGCTCAACGCGCTGCAACGCCAGATGATGGAACACACACGGCTCGGCATTCCTGTGATGTCACACGAAGAATGTCTGGTGGGCTTGATGATCAAGGACGCCACGCTGTTTCCATCGCCGCTCAATTACGCGGCGACGTGGAACCCTACGCTGATCGGGCGAGTGGGCGAAATGATCGGAAAGCAGGCGCGCTCGATCGGCTGTCACCAGGGTCTCGCGCCCGTGCTCGATGTATCGCGCGATCCTCGTTGGGGCCGCACGGAGGAGACATTCGGCGAAGACCCCTATCTGGTCGGCGTGATGGCTTGCCACTACGTACTGGGCTTGCAAGGCGAGCGCCGCGACGTGCTCGCGACGCTCAAGCATTTTGTCGCACACTCGGCGAGCGAAGGCGCGCGCAACCACGCGCCCGTGCATGTCGGACCGCGCGAGCTCAACGATACCTACCTGCTGCCGTTCGAGATGGCCGTGAAGCTCGCGCACGCGGGCTCGGTGATGCCGGCGTATCACGATATCGATGGCGTGCCCTGCCATTCGAACCGCGAATTGCTACAGCATGTGCTGCGCGAAAAATGGGGCTTCGATGGACTGATCGTGGCCGATTACGCGGCCGTCAACCTGCTGTACACGCATCACGGGGTCGCGCGCGACGCGGCCGAGGCCGCCGCGCAGGCATTCAACGCAGGGCTCGATATCGAGCTGCCGGGCCACGAATGCGCGTTGCACCTGAAGGAAGCGCTCGCACGCGGCGACATCAGCGAGGCGACCCTCGATGAGGCCGTCGCGCGCGTGTTGCGCAAGAAATTCGACATCGGCCTTTTCGAGCATCCTTACGTCGATCCCGAACGCGTGGACCTTCGCAGTCGCGCCGCGCTCGATCTTGCACATGAAGTCGCCTTGCAATCGGCGATCCTGTTGCGCAACGATGGTGTGCTGCCGCTCGCATGCGACGGCAAGCAGAGGATTGCGGTTATCGGGCCGACCGCCGATGACCCGCTCGCGCTGCTCGCGGGCTACAGTTTTCCCGTGCACCTGATCAATAGCGGCGAGACGTCGGATTCTCCGGTCACGACGCCGTTGCAGGCCTTGCGCGACAAACTGGGCCACGCACAGGTTGTCTATGAAAAAGGTTGCGCGATCATCGAAACCCGGCGTGCCGGGGCGCCGGTGTTTCCGGGCGACGTGTCACTCGACACGCGTGAGCTGAATGCCCGCGACGAACTGATCAGCACCGACACGTCCCGCATTGCTGACGCGGCACAGGCCGCGCGCAGCGCGGACGTGGCGCTCGTTTTCGTCGGCGACTTATCCGGCCTGTTCCAGTCGGGAACGGTCGGCGAAGGTTCGGACACCGACAGCCTTGTGCTCCCAGGCGTGCAGCAGGCGCTGATAGACGCGGTGCTCGCCACCGGCACGCCCACGGTCGTCGTGATGACGGGCGGCCGCCCGTACACCCTCGGCGGGCGGGAAGAACACGTTGCTGCGCACATCATGACCTTTGCGCCCGGCGAACAGGGCGGCGTCGCGCTCGCCCGGTTGCTGACCGGCGAGGCCAGCTTCAGCGGCCGTCTGCCGTTGTCGATACCAATGAGCGCGGGCGCGGTGCCATACGTCTATAACCATCGGCTGAAAAGCGCGGGAACGCCCGTCGCCCGGCATTTCGGGTCGCGCTATCCGTTTGGTTTCGGACTGACGTATACGCAGTTCCTGTATGGCGATCTGCACCTCGCCGCAGCAGAAGCACCGATTGCAAATGGCACATTCGAATTCAGCTTCAGCGTCGAAAATGTCGGGACGCGTCGCGGCGACGAGGTCGTGCAAATCTATGTGCGCGACCGTCTCGCATCGACGTCGCGTCCGGTCAAGGAACTGAAAGCATTCGCGCGCGTCACGATCGAACCTCACGATAAAGCGCGGTTACGCGTACGACTGCCAGTCGACATGCTCAATTTCACCGACGTACGCGGCGAGCGCATCGTCGAGCCGGGCGAGTTCGACCTGATGATCGGCAGTTCGAGCCGCGATATCCATCTGACTGCGACGCTCGATGTCACCGGCGAAACGTCACGCGTGCTCGAACGCGACTGGCGCATGCTCAGCGATGTCAAGGTGAATTGACTCGCGTGGCTCGTCGAAGAAAATGGCACACGTTGTCTCCGCGCGACCAAGGACGTGCATACCGACAAGCGTGATATGACGCGTCGTTGATGCCGCAATGCATCGCGATGCACCCATACTGCGGTAAGCTACCCTCACCAATACGGCACAGAAGCGTCCCCCGTCCGCTCAACAGGAACGGCATCATGGGTAACCACTCCACTGGCAGGGCTGGCGATCTGCTCGCAGGCGGCAGCCGCCATCATCAGATTTTCCCCACGTTGAGCGAGCAGCAGGTGACGCTTCTCGAGCGATATGGCGAGCGCCGCACGCTTAAAACAGGCGACTTTCTGTTTTCCCAGGGCGACCGGCATATTCCGATGTTCGCGATTGTTTCCGGAACGATCGAGGCGACGCGCGACTCGGTGGACGGCTCACATCCCATCGGCGTGCACGGTCCCGGTAGTTTCACCGGGGAAGTGGGCACGCTGGCCGGCCGGGCGGCCGTCGCGACGGCGCGCGCTCAAACGGATTGCGAAGTGATCGTGATCGACGAGGAGTCGTTGCGCGCGCTGGTGATCGCAGAGGCCGAACTGGGTGAAACGATCATGCGCGCCTATATCTTGCGGCGCGTCGCGTTCATCCAGGACCAGCATGGCGGCGTGCTTCTGATCGGTAGTTCCGTATCGGGAGAAACGCATCGCCTGCGTCATTTTCTGAGCCGCAATGGCCAACCGTTCGCCTACTTCAACGTCGACGAGCATCCCGAAGCAAAGGAGCTGCTCGAGCGCCACGGCGCGACGGAAGCCGATATGCCGGTTGTGGTCACGCTGCAGGGCAACGTGCTCAGGCGGCCGACGCACCGCGCCGTCGCCGACGCGATCGGCCTGAGCCCGGACCGGTTGAATGGCGAGCGCTTCGACGTCGTCGTGGTCGGTGCGGGGCCGGCGGGACTCGCGGCTGCGGTATACGCCGCGTCGGAAGGATTGCGCGTCGCAGTGCTCGACACCAAAGCGCCCGGCGGCCAGGCGGGCACCAGTTCGAAGATCGAGAATTACTTTGGTTTTCCGACGGGAATTTCTGGCCAGGCACTCGCGGGCCGGGGTCTGTCGCAATGCCGCAAGTTCGGCGCCGAGGTCGGTGTGCCGATCGAAGCGCTAGCAATCGAGTGCGAAGACGCGCCGTCCTTTCACATCAGCCTCAACCATGACGAGCACGTTTACGCCCGGGCGGTCGTCGTCGCGACGGGCGCGCGCTATCGCAAGCCGCCGCTGCACAATCTCGAGAATTTCGAGGGGCGCGGCGTCTACTACAGCGCGAGCTACATGGAAGCGGCGCTGTGCGGCAACGAAGACGTGATCGTGGTAGGCGGCGGCAATTCGGCCGGACAAGCCGCCGTCTTTCTATCGGGTTTTGCCCGGCATGTGCACGTCATCATTCGCGGCGAAAGCCTCAACGCAAGCATGTCGAACTATCTGATCAGGCGCATCGACGCAGCGGCCAACATCACGTTGCATCTGCGCACACAGATCGTCGGACTGCAAGGCGAAACCAGGCTTGAGGGCATCACGTGGAACCGGCAAGGCGAGATCGAACAGAAAGCCATCCGCCATCTGTTCCTGTTTCTTGGCGCGCAGCCCAACACTGCCTGGCTGGGCGACTGCGTTGCGCTCGACAAGCACGGATTCGTGCTGACGGGTCCCGATGTCGGCACGAAATGGACGTCCGAGCGGCCACCGCATTCGCTGGAGACGAGCCAGCCCGGAATCTTTGCGGTGGGCGACGTACGGAGCGGCTCGGTGAAGCGTGTGGCGGCTGCTGTCGGCGAAGGTGCGGCGGCTATTCAGTCGCTGCATCAGTATCTGGCCCTGGCTGCGCGAGACTGACGCAAGACCGCCATGCAGCGCGTGCCGACGCGTTCACGAGCAGATTTGAGCCGTCTTTGCGCCGCCCCCTTATAATCCGGCATGACTCTCTCATTCTCCTTTGCGGCGACGCTACAGGCGGCGCCCGCGTGAAAATACCCAAACGACTCCAACCGCTTCTCGACGAAGGACTCATCGACGAGGTGATCGGCCAGTTGATGAGCGGCAAGGAGGCAACCGTCTACGTCGTGCGCTGTGGCGACTCGACGCGCTGCGCCAAGGTCTACAAGGATGCGAAGCAACGCAGCTTTCGGCAAGCCGCGTCGTATCTGGACGGCCGCAAGGTGAAAAACAGCCGGCAGGCGCGCGCGATGGAAAAAGGAACGCGCTATGGCCGCCAGATGCAAGAAGAATCGTGGCAAAACGCCGAAGTCGACGCACTGTTCCGGCTCGCCAACGCCGGCGTACGCGTGCCACAACCCTATATCTGCACCGATGGCGTGTTGCTGATGGAACTCGTCGTGGACGGAGCGGGCAACGTCGCGCCCCGCCTGAACGACGTCGATCTGACCGAAGCGCGCGCGCTTGAAATGCACGCGCTGCTGCTCAAACAGGTTGTCCGGATGCTCTGCGCGAGTGTGATTCACGGTGATCTGTCCGAATACAACATCCTGCTGGCGGCCGAGGGGCCGGTGATCATCGATTTGCCTCAAGCCATCGACGCAGCGGGCCACAACGAAGCCGCCTCGATGCTCAAGCGCGATGTGGATAATCTGGCCGCGTACTTCGGCCGGTTCGCACCGCAACTGCTCAGCGCCGATTACGGAACGGAAATCTGGGCGCATTTCGAAGCAGGCAGTCTGCATGCCGATGTCGAACTGACCGGCCGCGTGGAGGCCCCCACCGAACCTGTCGACCTCGACGGCGTGCTGCAGGTAGTCGAAGATGCGCGCCTCGAAGAAGACGCGAGAGTGCGGCGACAGCAGGAACTGGGTGCAGGCCGATAACGGACGCGCTGCAAACAGCAGTTCTTGCCGATGACTTATCGTTTCACCAGACCCAACACATAAACGCAATTCGCCTTAGTCTGGTTGGCGAATACGCATGGCACGGGCGGCCCCAGTTGCAGGCAATCCCCTTTCTTCAATACATGGGCGACATCGCCCTCTTCAAACGCCAACGTTCCCGACGTCACCCAGATCTGCTGATGCTGGAACGTGAAAGCCGACGGTGGATAAGCGACCCGCGCGCCCGCGGGTAAGGTCACTTCCACCAGTTCGAGTATCGAACCGTTCAACGGCGACAACACGCGCCGCGTATAGCCTGTTTCCGGATCCTGCCAGACAGGCTGTGTCTGCGCCCGGCTGATCCGCTCGCCGGACTGCTCCGCCAGTGCGAGCAAGGTCGAAAGCTGCAGGCCGAAGGCCCCGGACAGCCTGCCCAGTACGCTGGCCGTCGGACTGGCTTCGTTGCGCTCGATCTTGCTGATCATGGCCTTCGAAACACCGGATCGCTCCGCAAGTTCAGCAAGAGACCAGTTGCGCGCGATGCGTTCGGTCTTGATGCGTGCCGCGATGGCATCGCTCGGATCGCTTGTCACTCGAACTCCCTGGTGCGTCAGACAATATGAAAGCGTCGCCCTTTGTGACTCGAGCCCGCTTCGACACGGCGATGATGCCCGATTTGCCGGGCGTCCGGCTGGCTTCGCAGGGACGCCACAAATGAAAGATTAACTTCATTTGTGTCCAATCGTCCACTATAGTAGATTTAAACCGGGACGCGCGTTGCGTGCCATCCACTCATCAGGAGATCCTTGCCGTGAAAGCATCCAGACGCTATCGCTTCGAAACGCTGGCGGTTCACGCCGGCCACGAAGTCGATCCCGGCACCGGCGCGGTAACCGCGCCGATTCATCTGTCGACCACGTTCGAACGCGATGCGGACGGCAGCTATCCGCATGGCTTTATCTATTCGCGCAACCACAACCCGAATCGCAACGGCCTCGAAACAGCGCTGGCCGCGCTCGAAGGCGGCGCGGCCAGCGCGGCGTTCGGTTCAGGGCTCGCAGCCGTCACGGCGATCATGCAGGGGCTGCAGCCGGGCGACCATGTGATCGCGCCCGCTGACATCTATCACGGCACGGCGAACGTGCTGAAGCATTTATTCGCGAAGTGGCAGGTCTCAACCAGTTTCGTCGATATGACGCGCCTCGATGACGTCGCGCAAGCGCTTCGTCCGAACACGCGCATCGTGTGGATCGAAACGCCATCGAATCCGCTGCTGCAATGCGTGGATATTGCCGCACTGGCCGAGCTCGGGCATCGTGCCGGCGCGCGCGTCATTGCCGACAATACCTTTGCGTCGCCCGTGCTGCAGCGCCCGCTGACGCTCGGCTGCGACATGGTGATGCACGCCACCACCAAGTACCTCGGTGGCCGCAGCGACGTGCTCGGCGGTGCCGTCATCGCATTGAACGACGATGACGCGTTTGCCCAGGTTCGGCAGGCACAACTGTTCGGCGGAGGCGTGCCGTCACCGTTCGACTGCTGGCTCGTGATGCGCAGCTTGCCGACCTTGCCGTACCGGATGCAGGCGCATTGCGCGAACGCGCGCAAGGTCGCGGCCTTTTTGCATGAACATCCGAAGGTGTCGGTGGTTCACTATCCCGGCCTGCCGGGCAATCCGTTCCATGCGCTGGCAGCCCGGCAGATGAGCGACTTCGGCGGCATGCTGTCGTTCGAAGTGGCTGGCGGCAAGGACGCGGCGATGACGGTTGCAGGCCATGTCGAGATCTTCACGCGCGCGACGAGCCTGGGCGGCACCGAAAGCCTGATCGAGCATCGTGCGTCGATCGAAGGGCCAGATAGCAAGACACCGCAAGGACTGTTGCGCGCGTCGATCGGCCTCGAACATGCCGACGACCTGATCGACGATCTGGCCCAGGCGCTGGAGCGCGTGCACTAGGCTTCGATTGTGAAGACACGTCGACATCACATGCCTGGATGGGTAACGCACGCACGTGCGTTGCTCGTCGACCGGATCGGACCTGTCGCGACGATTTCGCTCGCGCAGCTGTTCGGCACGTCCCTGTGGTTCAGCGCGAATAGCGCAGCCGATGACCTGATGCACGCGTGGCATGCCAGTACTGCCGACATCGGCTGGCTAACAAGCGCCGTGCAGGCCGGCTTCATCGTCGGCGCGCTTGGCATATCGATTAGCGGCCTCGCGGACCGTTTTCGCGCGAGCTCGATCTTCGTATGCTGTGCCATCCTGGGGGCGCTATTCAATGCATGCTTCGCATGGTTCGCAAGTGACGTGGCGAGCGGAATGGCATTCAGGTTCCTGGTAGGCGTGTGCCTCGCGGGCGTCTATCCGGTGGGCATGAAGCTGATCGTTGGCTGGGCACCCGAAAGAACCGGGCCTGCACTCGCGCAACTCGTCGCGATGCTGACGCTCGGCACTGCGTTGCCTCATGCGTTGAAAGTGGCCGGCGCGGACCTGCCGTGGCAGTGGGTCATTGACGCATCTTCAGTGCTGGCGCTGGTAGGCGCGTTGATGATCTACGTGCTTCGCGACGGTCCGCATTTGCCTGTCGAATCTCGTCCGGCGGACAGGTCGCCCGCGTCCACCGTCAAGCCGCCCCACGTATTCGATGCGTTTCGCAATCGCGGATTTCGCGGCGCAGCGCTCGGTTACTTTGGCCACATGTGGGAGTTGTACGCGTTCTGGACGGTGGTTCCGCTTTTCGTCTCGGGCGCTTCGCTTGCCACCTACATTCATGCCGGAGGCGTCCCGGGGTTATCGTTCTGCGTCATTGCTATCGGTGCGCCGGCGTGCTGGTTCGGTGGCTCGCTGTCGCGCCGGATCGGCAGCGCGAAGGTGGCGGCCGGCGCGCTCGCGATGTCGGGTACATGCTGTTTGATCTTTGCACTTGGCTGGCGTCACTTGCCGCCCGTTGCGTTGCTCGCTCTTCTGATTGCGTGGGGCGCATCGGTAATCGCCGATTCGCCGCAGTTTTCGGCGTTGTCGGCGCAAGCGTGTCCGCGGGAACTGGTCGGCAGTGCATTGGCGATCCAGAATTCCATCGGCTTTGCCGTCACGGTTGTGTCGATCTCGGCGATGACCCATCTGTACGAGCACGTCGGGCTCGACGCCGCCTGGCTGCTGTTGCCGGGCCCCATTTTGGGCCTGATCGGATTCGTGCCTGCGTTACGGCGTTCGGGCGTTACGCGGCTCTGAGCAAACGTGAGTTGAACGCCTGACCGAGTGCAGGCCAGGCGTTCAACGCGTGTGCGCAATCGCTATTCACCTTGTACGGTTTCCGTCGCAAGCCGATGGGCCAACGCGCGGATATGGGCTTCGCTCGTCCCGCAGCAACCACCCAGAATTTTTGCGCCGCGCCGGTGGAGGGTTGTCATGTGCTGCGCGAAAGCCTCAGGATCGTCGCCCGCGGCGTGCGACAGTTTCTCCAGCTCCTCGGGCGGCAAGGCCGACGCGTTGGCCTGCAAACCCAGAACTCTCGAAGAGCCTGGCCACGTTGTATGGGTCGAAGCATCGAGGTAATGATCTGGATGGACACAGCCGACCTGAAAATGCATCGGCGGCCGCGCAACGCTGGCATCGATCCGCGCGACCGCATCCGCGAACGAGACGCCATCCGGCAAATAGCCGTCGGCGTTGATGACCGGGGCAAGAACGTAGGGCAGCCCCGTCGCGGCGCAGGCCCGGGAAAGGCCGACTAGCTCCTCGGTGCTGGCGAAGGTTGGCGCGTACAGAACGTCGACGCCGCTCTCGGCGAGGACCTCGGTCTGTGCCGCATGGTACGCATAGGCATCGTCTGCAGCGGGCGCTCCTGCGGCATCATAGCCGTCGACTCGCGGGCCGATCACGCCGGCGATATAAACAATCCCCTCTAGCTGAAGCGAGCGGCGCAAGTCCTGCAGAAAGACAACCGCTTCCTCATTCACCGTCTTCAAGTCGGTGGGCGCTACGAAGCCCTGCTTTACCAGGCCATCGGGATGCGCTCGCCACGTTGCAGTGCCGACCTGCATCGGCAGGTTGTATTGCGCCGCGATCGCCATGTAGCTTTTATACACGGCTGTCAGTGCACGACGGCCATCGTCTTGAAACAGCTGCACAAAGCTCGCCGAATCCGGCACAGACAACCCGAACTCATAGACAAGGCGCGTGACGATTGCGCCTTCCGTCAGGATTGCCGGTGCCGTTTGCACTTGCTCCAAAAAGTCCATCCGTCCTCTCCAAAATGTACCGCGGGCTTATGGTCAGTACGTTGCGTGTGCAGGCTGGCCGGATGCGGACGAACCTGCGGCACTGTCCCCTTCACCGCTCACCTTCGATGCCTGCGCGTCGCGGTCGGCGACACGCCTTTCGGCTTCTTCGATTTTAGCCGGATAGGACGTTTCCGTATCGCCTCGATATCCCGCCTGCTGGAGCTCGATCAGTTCGGCGCGAACCTGGTCGCGCGTTATCGTGCTATGTGATTGGGCAAACGTGATGGCCGGAACCAGCGCAAGTGCAAAAAGGGAGACAACGAGTTTGCTTTTCATGATGGACACCAGTGTAAAAGTTGATCGATGACATCGGGCAATCAGATTGTCCTTCGTCATGACCTTCAGTTTAGGTATCCATGCACCGACATTTCAGGAATGCGACAGACATTCAGTCTTTCATCCGGCACAGGTAATCAGGGATCGAGATGCGTCGCGCGTAGCAGGTATTCATTATTTTAATTTGACACAAACGTCAAAGATAGACAGTATCTGAGCATGCCGGACGATTCCCGGTGTTTAGCAGGAACGTCTATCATGGACACCATTCAGAATATGCGCATGTTCGTTCGCGTGGTTGAAGCCGGCACGTTCACGGCAGTCGCGCAAGAAAACGACGTGACCACGGCCCAGATCTCGCGGGCGGTGTCGGCGCTGGAGAAGCAACTTCAGGCTACGCTCCTTCGTCGGACCACCCGCCACATTTCGTCGACAGAGGCCGGCGCGCGCTACTACAGGCGTGCCAAGGCAATCCTTGCCGACGTCGATCACGCGCATGCGGAAGCCCGCAGCGCGGTCACCACTGCCAGCGGGCACGTTCGCGTGCATTCGTCGCCGGGGCTGGCTCAACGGTTTGTCACTGCGGCGCTTATCGCATACCAGGCCAGTCACCCAGAGGTATCAGTCGAACTCAGCATCGATCAGAACGTGCCTAACCTCGTTGAAGACGGTTTCGATGTATCGCTGATGTGTGCGTCGCAACTGCCCGATTCCGGCTATGTCGCGAGCACACTCGGGACGACCCGCTCGGTGCTCGTCGCATCGCCGGCGTACCTGGCGGCGAATGGTGTGCCTACCCTACCCGCGGATCTGGTGAACCATGTATCGCTGCGATTCGTGAGTCCCGTTGCGCCCGCAAACGAATGGCACCTCGAAAGTGCCGACGGTGCAGTGGTGGTGCCGGTCGACGCCTCGCCCTTCCAGGTGAACACACCCGATGCCCTCGCCCAGGCGCTGCGTTCCGGCGTGGGTATAGGCGCCCTCGCGATTTATAACGCTATCGACGACCTGCGCAGCGGCGCGCTCGTCAGGGTGTTACCGCACTATCGGATGCGTGCGTTCAACGTGTACGCGATGCATGCGCCGGGCCGTTATCCGGATGCCAAGGTTCGTACGTTGATCGACTATCTGCGTATGACCATTCCGGATGCGCTGGCGAATATGCAGCGGGATCTTGACGATATGACCGCGGCTCACGCGCAGACATCCTCAAAACCGGGTGCGCCGAAGCCATTGCTCAGGGTCGTCGAGCGAGTGGAACCGCCCCGACGTAGCGGAACATTCGATGCAAGGACGCTCTAGGTGCGGCTCATGCGCAGAATTCCCAGGCGCTATGGCCACTTCGTATTTGGAGCAATTCAGTCCGGAATAACGTGTGCCGTAGCGTCCGCCATCGCAAACGCGCACTTCGTCACGGACGGATCGTTCGCGTCGCACTGGCTGCATGCGTACCTTTTCTCGTGGCTGGTGATGCTGCCTGTCGTCGTATTTGCGGCCCCATTCATCCATCGGCTCACCGATGGTATGACGCGCTGATCGCTAGTGGCGCTACGTGCGAGCAGCGCGGACAACTAGCGTTGCCCCACTAAAAATATCGACATCGTCTGGCGTAGACCCTTGGCTTCCTCGTTGAGCTCGCTCGACGCCGATGCCACGCCCTGCACATGTACCGCGTCGCGTTGCAGGAGCGTGTCCATTTCGTGAATGGCCTGATTGAAGCTGTCGAGATCCCGGCTTTGCGCGACACTGGACGAACTGACCTCTTCGACGAGCTGGGCGACCCGTTCGACGCGATCGATGACCTGCTGCATGGTGTCGCCCGCACTTGCCACCAGCGAGGCGCCTCGCTCAACCTGCGCCAGCGAATCGACGATCATCGTCTTCGTTTCGCGCGCCGCAGTGGCGCAACGCTGCGCGAGCATGCGAACTTCTTCCGCGACGACAGCGAAGCCGCGTCCGTGGATGCCGGCGCGTGCGGCCTCGACGGAAGCATTCAACGCAAGGATATTGGTCTGAAAGGCAATGCCTTCGATGACGGCGATCGTGTCCCCCATCCGCCTGACTGCTGCTTCTATGCCGTCCATGTTGTCGACGACCTGCCGTACAACCTGGCCGCTATGCCGCGCGCATTCCGAAGTCTCGCGTGCCAGCACATCGGCCGACGCAGTCATGTCAGCGCTTTGCTTGACCCTATCGGCAATCTGCTCCATCGCCGCCGTGGTGGCGTCCAGCGTTTTCGCCTGGGTGCCGATCTGCTGTGACAGATCGCGGTTGCCGGTCGAGATATGTTCGGAGGCCGCAGCCATCTTTTCGATGCTCAACGTGATGTCGCGCATCGACACGTGGATCGCGTCGAGTGTGCTCTTGAAGGTCCGGCTGCTTGCCCCTGCGAGATTCATGTCAGGCAGGCGCAAGTCGAATTTGCCCGTCTCGCGGGACAGTGCTTCGCCAAGCAACGCGAGTTCCTGACCGCTTTGCGCATCTGTCTTCATATGGACCGCGATGAAGATCAGCAGGCCAGCCTGGATGACAACATACGCAGCATGGATCACCACGGTGGGCCATGCGGGTGCGGTAAAACAGTAAACACCGAGGCCTGCGAGTTGCAGGTAGTTCATCAGCACGTGCTCGACCGCAATCACCGTCGCGGCGCAGACGATGGGCCGCCAATCGCGATACGCGAGGAGAAACGACATCAACACGAAGACGCCGAAATGCAGTTCCGGAATGCCCCGTTCCTGCTGAATCTGCAGCGATGCGAAGGTCATCAGGCAAGCAGCAAACGACAGTCGCGTGAGCAGCGCGCCGGAACAAAAGCGGACCATGATGGTGGCGAGAAGCGCCAGCGGCAGGCCGATCCACAACACGACATCCCAGGTGAAGTTCTGCGGGGCGAGCGCGCACGAGATCAGAAACAAAGCCCAGACGACCGCAAGCATGAGCCGGTCGGTTCTTACATAGAGGTTTCGAAGGAGTTCGTCGGTCGAATGCATGGATCACTTGGCGTGTTCGGGGCGCCGCGATTTGCGGCTGTCAACATTGAGTGCTCACTGCAATATCGGCAAATTCCGGGAGAAGTTGAAACGTCGGGCTCGCGACTCGATGAAGTCTTTCAAACTGAAATGCAAGGGTTTGTACCTATCTCGACAACTTTCAATTGTTCCTCAGGCGCTTAATCACAGGCCGCCTGCCGCCTACACTGCAAGCACTGAAACGCAAACGGGTGTTTGCGGAAAATCAAGCCTGGAGGTAGGAATCATGAAACTCGTTCAATCGCTCATCGTTGCCGCTGCTCTCGCTATTCCCGCTGTGTCGTCTTTTGCTCAATCGAACGATACGGCAGCGCCGGTCAACTCTCAGGTCGTACAGACGAATGCGGCTGCAGCAGATGTTGGTGGCGTTGCAGATGGCACGTCAGCCTCGGGAAATCATCCGCATCTGCACGCGTTCCGCAACGAGGTTTCGCGCATTGGCCATAAGATCCAGGGCTCAATTCGCCCGGATGCAAACGATGGAATGAAGCCGATTTATTTCGGTTCGTAAATTAACCGGGTTGATTGCGACAGGACATTGTTGGCGTCCTGGCAGCAGACAGTGGCTATTCTGTAGGTGAAATAGCAAATGACGCGCGCAGATTGATCTGCGCGCGTTTGCTTTTGAAAGCCGTCCTGCTGCGGGCCTATGCTTCAGCGAGCGTTAAGCTACGCAGCGCCTTCATCAATCGGACGTAGTTACGCCCTCTTCCGCCAACGCGCGCACGAGCAGATACACGGCCGGCAGATTGTCGTCGTCACGCCGCCAGTCGACGGGAGAGTCGAGATCTGCGTTGGAGAGACGGGAGTCGCCAAATCGGATGAACATTGCACGGACATTTTCGTCGTGCCGTGCGACGAATCCGGAATTTTCAAATGCTTGTTCGTCGATAGTCTGCAGCGTTCGCCAGGTCGGCGATCGCGCGCCATACGAACTGACGCGACGTCCACTATCCATGTGGCGTCGAGCGACCGTGACGATGATCTGTTGTAGGTCTAGCGAGGCGCTGCGAAGTGCGCGCTCGAGGGCGACAGGATCGGCACCCTGGACATCTGCATCGAAGGCTGCTGCATTGATCATGATTGTGCGGTCAACACGTGTGAATGGTCGTTCAAAAGGACGAAAGAACGCTACCCCGTTGTGCCAGCAACTGGCGAATCACGGCGAGATGCTGATCTCCCACCGTGCAATCTTCCATGCGAAGACGACGCTGATGTACAGCCGGCGGACGCACGCCCAAGTATCGGCATACTGCCGATACATAGGGCTTGCCGTTGCGGCCAAGACATCGTGCAGCAGCAGCGACGCGTACATCTCCGACGTGAGTACACAGCCAGGCGACCGTCTCGCGATCGCTGTCGTTCAAAATACGGATAAGCTGATTCATGGCCGACCCTGTATATAAACCCAGTACTGTGAATTTATACAGGTTTCTGCCCAAATGCAAGCCGGATTACGTCGACCGTGGTTGCGCGAGTATTCCGTGAGGGTTGCTGGTTTAAAACAAAGGTCCAGTTAACGCGCTGTGCGAGGCTCGCCAGATCGCCCAAATGGCTAGTGCGAGCAGAACCAGCCAGGTGACCAGTGCGCCGATGAATTGCATGGCGAATTTCGGTCGCTCGATACCGAACGCGTGAAGAATGCGGCCCACTATATAAACGGCCCCAAGTTCTTGTAGCAACACGCGCGAGCCGCCGGAGTATTCAAGTAGCGCGATCAGAATCAATACAAACGGCGTGTATTCAACGAAGTTTGCATGAGCGCGCATGCGAGCCTGCAACTGTGGGATACCGAGGTCGCCTACTCCCCCAGGTCCATTCAGACGAACCCGCACACAACGATAGGCGAGCCATAGGTTCAACAGCGCGAACGCGCCGGCAAATCCAAGTGAGGTTTGCAAGGGCATGAAGCGACAATTCCGATGTGGCCGCGGCGTCGTGCGGATAGCCGCGCCGCAGAGTTGAGCTGACGAGGATGCACTCGAATCAGGACTAAGCCACCGATATTAGATGTTAATGAACAGCTATACAACCATCAACGATTCTTGAGAATTTCGAAAGCTGATAACCGCGGGGTAAGACTGCCCGGATACACCCCCGGGCAGTCCTTAGGGATCCGACTCAAATGTCGGCGTAGTCGATTCCGGTCAGCACACCCAGATGAGCAACGGTGGTGAAATGCGACTCGTGCTTCGTATCGATGCTCAACTCACGCACGTTGCCACCCAGATCGGTCACAAACGCGCGGCGCCCCGCTGAGTCGAGAGACACGCCGATCCCCTCTTTGAGCTCCCGGGCGAGAACTTCGCGATCGACCAGTCCGGATGCCGTGATTCTGGCGCGGTTCAGTGTATTTCCGTCATGCGCATCGTCGCCACGATCGGTCCAGTAAAGCATGGACTCGCGGTGATCGATATCGAGGTCGATCGGCTCGGGCAGATCGGCCAGCAAACATTCGACATCCGGGCGCCGCTCGGGTGTCGCACCGGGCGGCAGCTCAATGCCCGCCCTGAAGATGCGACCCTGTCCAGCATCCGGTGCCCCCTTCTGCGTCCAGTAGACATGCCCGTTTGCCTTATTCAATACGATGCCTACGCAATGGCGCGTCGCGTCGCCGGTATCCTCGGGGAAATTCCCGGTGCGAACGAGTTCCGTCACCTCCGTGCCGTCCAGCCGTGCGCGCATGACTCGCATGCCTTCGCGATCGCACCAATAAAGATGACCGCCCTCCTTGTCCAGCACGAGTTCCTTGGGCGTTCCGGCCATACCGGAAGGCACCAGCACTCGATGCTCGCTTCCGTCGAGCTTCGCGCTTTCGATCGTGCCGTCGTTCGGGGGAATGGCGCCGGAAGCCGGATCGCCGTCGACCAGATGGATGCCGGTTCCCATGTTGGTCCAGTAGACCACCTGGTTTTCAGCATCGACCTTGATGCCGTCGGGCGTGCGCGTAAGGTTCGCGATAACGACCTCGTGTGAACCATCCGGTGACAAAGCGATGATCGCCGGTGGACGTGCCTGCAGGACATACAGCGTGCCGCCATTCTTCGTAGCCACAGCAACCTCCATCAGATCAGTATTACCGTCGTGGTATAGCGGAGTCGATTAGTTGACCTGCCGCTGCCGAACCGTTCCCGACAGACTACCGCAGGTTGCACGAGAACTTTGTGACGTTGATATTGCGAGTGAAAGTGAGGATCGCAGGGGCGCTGCCCTTTGGCTGGCCCCTTTTTGTAGCTGCTCGTGCGACACAGAAAGCGTTCCGCTCTCACGCTTCCCATACTTTCAGATTCAGAAATTGCCGACGCGTCTTCGGTCCATGTGTCACAAAACTCGGGTCGTGCCGCTCCGCGCGATATTCATCGCGTTCGACAGCGATCCGGTCGCGCTTCACATACTTGCGCAGCACGTCGTCGGGAACGGGATAGATCCTGAGCGCGTTGAGCCCAAAAATATTCGCGCGCATTGCCGGTGTGATTTCAGGGTAGCCGTGTTTGTCGCGCAACTGGCTTGAAATCTGAAACGTACGGAAAGCCTGAATCTGATCCTGCGGTGAGCCGTACCAGATCGAATCCGTACCCCAAAGCACGTTGGTCTCGCCGCAGGACTTCAGCAGTTTGCCTAGCGTGTGCGCGGCGGTGTTGGGGTCGCGCATCGCGAAACGCCATGTCGATCCGAGTTCCGCATAGACGTTCGTGCCGGGCTTCACGTCGTTTTCGCGCAGGCTGGTAACGAGCGCGTCGACGCCGTCGGGGCGACGCGGATCGTATGGTCCCTCGCCCGCGCCCGGTATGAAGCCCGAGTGGTAGATCAGAAAATTGACGTCCGGATAACGCCTGGCGACCCGCCCGATATCCACGCAAGTCGAGTGTTCATACGACCTTTCGCCAAACGGAATGCCTTTGTGGATCGCAATGTTCTTCACGCCGAGCTTGCGCGCTTTCTCGATCATCGCGATACCCGGGTCGTCGTCCATGAAAAATCCCACACCATTGGGTCCCCATTGCGTATAGGTCTTCCACGCCGAGATTTTGTAGCGTTTGGCGAGTTCGTCCATCCCTTCGAGATCGCCCGGCTGATTCGGATTGACGCGACCGTGAATATAGATGCGATGCGTGCCGTCGAGCCGCTCGACGATACGTGCCGTCGCTTGCGCCTCCTCGATCGTGAGGGGTTCGTCCTCGCGCGTTGATGGCACGAAAGACAGCACCATCAGGTCGGTGTCGGAGTCGAGAAATACGTCTTTGACGAACTCGTCTGACCCGATGCATTGCAGATAGCCCAGTCGCCCAGCACCCGGCGCGCGCGCGCAATGCTCCGTGTTGGGAAACCGCATCGGCCTCGCGCCGGGCGGCAGGCGTTGGGTCCACGCGCCAGTCGGATTCACGAAATGCCCCTGCACGTCGAAGATGAACTCGGATCCGTCGAGCGTCGAGCGCGCGAGCTGCAGATCGCGCGCCGCTTCGGATGGCACGTCGAAGAACCCGCCGGTCAGGCCGTTTCTCGCGTAAGCGTCGTTCATGCCGAGCAACGTGGTCGCGGCACCGCAGGCAGTTACGAGGAAGCTGCGCCGGTCGAGTGAGAGGCGTTTTGCGTTGTCGCCTGCGCTGTCGAGCGCACAGTGGCGCGCTTCATGGTGAACGGGATCCAGCGGAATCGGTATGAATTCGCCGTTGGTGGCGGAGTCGAGCTTGATGGGAAGCCGCTTGCCGTCGGGGTCGTTCAGAAACGCCATGACTGTCTCCTTCTCGCGGAGCGAGAGAGAATCTCGTGCGTCGGGGAACTGCTACCCGGAGTATATGTACCACCGATCTTTTTTGCGGCCCTCATGGGTTGAACTGCGGAAAGATGCGCGCTGGAAGTCATTCGCGTTCGATGAGACTTCAATTCGTCAATCGGAGAGTCGTCTACCGACTATATTCGAACAGGTGATAGTTAGCAGCCCGACTCCAACGCTTCGGAGGATCGTCGAAATGGCACAAAGCAACTACGACGTCGTCATCGTAGGTGGCGGTCTGGGTGGAGCGACACTCGGGCGCTCATTGGCGAGCCAGGGAATCCGCACACTGGTGATAGAGTGCGAGGCCGTATTCAAGGACCGCGTACGCGGAGAAGGAATGCACCCGTGGGGCGTCACGGAGGCACGTGCGCTGTGCATTGATGATCTGATGCGCGATAGCGGTGCTCATGAGGTGCGCTGGTGGAAGCGTTACTTCGGACCCGTGCCGCGCGATTGCCGCGACCTGGTCGAAACAACATCGGCGCACAACGGCTGCCTCAACTTTTACCATCCTTCGATGCAACGCACATTGCTCGACGCGGCAGAAGCAGCCGGCGCGATCGTACGCCGGGATACCGCCGTCGTCGGCGTCATGCCTGGGGACGTGCCCGCCGTGCGGATCCGGACGGCTCACGGCGAAGAGCATGTGCGGGCTCGCCTGGTGGTCGGCGCAGACGGTCGCCGGTCGATGGTACGCAATTGGGCGGGCTTCATCGTGAACCAGGACCCACCACGTCTAGTCATTGCCGGCGTATTGCACGAAGGGCTCCGTGCCCCGGAAGATGCGGTCCAATACTTCCAGAATCCGTCGCGTGGGCAGGGCGCGTTGATCTTTCCGATTGGCCAGCAACGATTCCGGTCCTATGCAATATCTGGAGTCTCACAGCAGCGCACTCTTAGCGGCAGCCGGCACATCGCGGACATCGTCGATGCCTGCACCACGACCGGTGTGCCTCGCGATTGGTACGCAGGTGCAAGCGTCGCTGGCCCGTTGGCGGCTTATCCGGGTGCTGACTGTTGGGTCGATCATCCGTATCGTGACGGTGTGGCATTGATCGGCGATGCAGCCGCTGCCAGCGATCCGTCGTGGGGATGCGGGTTGTCGTTGACGCTGCGAGACGTCCGGGTGCTACGCGACTGCCTGCTCGGCACCGACGATTGGCAGGCCGCCGCACATTCGTACGCGCAACAGCACGACCGCTATTACCTGGCGCTGCACCGCGTCGAAGACTGGCTCACCCAGCTGCTGTACGAGACCGGACCAATAGCGGACGCCCGCCGCGCGCGCGTGTTGCCGCATTGGGCAAATGAGCCGAACCGCGTGCCGGATTTGCCTGGACTTGGTCCCGATACCCCAAGCGACGAAACGGCACGTTGCCGCTTTTTTGCTGAGGATGTCGGTTGAGCCGAGAGCCGATGAAGGCGTATAGACGAAAAAAAGCCCAGGTATTGCCCTGGGCAATCCAGAGGTTCATTGGGCCGCTGGAGGAGGTTTTGTTTGAAAGCAAAAGGCGCGCAGACCAGTGCGCGCCTCGAAACTGCCAGCCTGACTACTCAGGCTGCCATGGCCATTTTACGAACCGAAGTACACAGGTTTCATTCCATCGTTTGCATCCGGGCGGATCGATGCCTTCACCTTGTGGCCCAGGCTAGCGACTGCGCGGTCGAACGAACGCAGCGGGTGGTGAGTGCCCGACGCCGAGGTGCCATCGCTGACGCCACCCACATCTGCTGCCGCGCTGTTTTCAGCGTTCACACGCGCTTCAGCTGCCTGGATATCGCGCGGATATTGTGTGTCGTTGCTCGTGGGCTGATAGCCTGCCTTTTCGAGCTGCACCAGCTGCGCCTTCACTTCTGCGCGGGTGACAGGCTGGTTCGATTGAGCAAAGGACGATACAGCGGGGATGGCAAGAGCAGCAGCAACGACGAGCGATTGAACGAGTTTCATGATAACTACCTCCAGACTTTGTTTTTCCGCAAACACCCGTTTGCGTTTCAGTGAATGCAGTCTAGGGCCAGAGCTCGCTTTCACTAAGCCCCGTCAAAACAAATGATTGTTGTCTTTTCCTGTGCCAACCGGATCGCGGACGTGTCGTTTGCCCTTCAAGGTCATCGGCTGCATGACTCGCGATATCGCAGGTTTACTGACTGCCGTTGCTATTGCCATTGCCACTGCCGAAACCACCGCCAGGTGAGTTGTTGAATGTCGACCCACCGAATGATGAGCCGCCGAATGGCGATCCGTTCGCTGCGCCACTGCCTGTCGATGACCCGCCGAATGGCGAACTGCCGAACGGCGAACTATTCGACGACCCATTGCCCGTGGGTGCGCTATTGAACGGCGAACCATTGGACGACGAACCGCCCATCGGCAAGCCACCCGTCGGCGCGCCACCAGCCGGCAGCGCATTGCCCGACCCATCGCCAGCAGAAGTCGGCCGCGCCCCTTGCGTCAGCACAGGCGTGCGCGCGAAGAACACCCACTCGGTGTAGCTCTTCTTATCCTCAAAGCCCTGAAATTGCGCTGGAAACCGCGCAATCTGAATCGGATGCCCCGTCGACGCGCTATGCAACCCGACGATAGTCTGCCCATCCGGCGCCATCACCAGCACCCAGTCGTTTTTGCCCGTCATCGGGTCCGGATAGAGCTTGCGCAGGTGGCGCACCACATTCGGATAGCGCGGATCGCGCACAAGGTCGTCGAGCGTGCGCGGTTGCGTCGGCTGACCGAGCGGCGTGGCATTGCCATAACTGAGCAACGCGCGCTGATACTCATTGCCGACCGCAAGCAATTCGCGCTCGGCCATACGCCGCTGGTACACCGCGCCAAGCTCTGCTTCAGCCGCAGCCGTCACGCTGATGATCGCAAGCAGGATCAGCAGCGCGAGATAGGCGAAGCCACCCTGTGCGGCAACTCGGCGGCTCGCGCAAGCGCGATCACGACCGCGGCATACGCAGTTCGCACCGCGCCCGCTTGTGCCGATTCGACGAAGGTCACTCACGCCTAAAAGCTCTCATAAGCCTTGCCATCGCGGTCCGTGCCTTCGGCGCCGCTCTTCAGGTCGTACACGTTGCCCGGAAACTGTTCATCAGGCGGCGGTACGACATGCCATGTGGTGTCGCTATCGGCCACCGGATCGAACGGCAAGGTCCGCAGATAATGCTTATCCACCATTTCCTGCAGCGAATCCGGATACCGCCCCAGGTCGCCATAGAACTGGTCGATCGCCATACGCGTCACATGCAGGTTCTGCGCAAGCACCTTCTCTTTCGACGCATCGATCGAATGAAAATACTCCGGCAGCGCCAGCGTCAGCATCGTGGCGATGATCGCCAGCACGATCAGCAGTTCGATCAGCGTGAAGCCTGCCGCATGGCGCAAGCGTCCTGTCTTCCGCATCACCATCTCCGGTAGGGCACGCCGTTGAGCCCGACGCCTTTCGATAGCGAATAAACGTCGTACACGTCGTCGCCTTCCTGCGGGTCGTCCGCTTCGCTTGCATAACTGCGTTTGCCCCATGTGGCCGCATCGGCGAGTTCGGCATCGTTATTCATCGGGTCGCGCGGAATGCGGCGCAGAAAATACATCTTGTGCCCCTTCGGGTCGGTCTGGTCCGGCACACCGACCACCAGCAGGTCCAGAGTCGGCGGATAGTCGGTTGCGCCCGCATCCTTCTGGATGCGGCCGTCTTTGCTCGCCGCCTGGTACGCGTCGATGCCGTTGCGGATTTCGTGCAGTGCTGCACGCAGCTCCTGCTCGCGTTCGCGCTGGCGCATCACCTGTGCGACCGGAACGGTCATGCAGGCGAGCACGCCGAGAATCGCCAGCGTGACGAGCAATTCGATCAGCGTGAAGCCGCGCTGCGTGCGATGGTGTGCGGCATCGCGCGCACTGTCTGCACGATGCGCGTGGCACGCAACCTCAGCGCGACATGCGGCAGCGTCACGTGCGCGATGAGCACAGCCCGCACCGGCACGAAATGCGACCGCACCCATCATCGCGGAATCACCGCAAGGTCGTACGGCGAAGCGGGCGTCGCCGTCACCGGTACGCCGCCCACACCAATCATCGAACCCGCCTGCACCTGAATGGCTGTTTGCGACACCGGCGCCAGCGTGCGGAAACTCAACACCGCAAACGTGCCCTGCGTCGCGGCGCCCGTACCGCCCGACACCGAATCGGCCATGGTCAGCTGGCCGTTGTTGACGCGGCTCGAGAAGCTGGTCTGCGCGCCGCCCTGCTTCATGAAGTCGCCTTCGGTCACGCCGGTGAACTGCAGCTTGGTGTTGTCGAATGTCACGGTAGCGGGCACCGCGGTCACCGGCTGGTCCGACTGCATCATCAGCGTGACCGTCACCGTATCGCCAACCTTCGCCTGCTGCGGCCCTTGCAGCGACATCTGCGCGGTGCCGCCCAGCCCCCCGCCTCCCGGGGCGCCGACCGACGGATCGAAGCCGTTGGATCCCACCGCACCGGGGTCGCCGCTCACGCCGTTGCCAAACGATGACCCATTGCCAAACGACGACCCATTGCTGCCATACGACCCGTTACTGCCGTTGCTACCGTATGCGCCGTTGCTGCCGGCCGCGTTCGACGAGCCCGTACCCGACGCCCGGCTCGATCCACTGCTCGAGCTGCTCGACGGCGCCGCGTTGCTAACCGACACGCTGCCACCGCCGTTCGACTGGATCATGCTCTGCATGTTGCTCTCGGTGCCAGCCGTGAAATACGCCGCGCCCGCTTCCGGCCGCTGGATATTCCGAATTAGGTGCGGCGTGATCGCCAGCACGATTTCGGTATCTTTATCGTCGTTAGTGGTGGCGCCGAACAGCCGGCCCAGAATCGGAATCTGTCCGAAGCCCGGAATCTTGTTGCCGGAGGTACGCTCTTCGCTGTCGATCAGGCCGGCCAGCACGTCGGTTTCGCCGTTCTTCAGCTGCAGTACCGTGCTCGCGGTGCGCGTGCCGATTTCATACGCGGTGGTGCCGGAATTACCGGTGATCTGGTTCAGCAAGCTGCTCACTTCGAGCTGCACCTTGATGCCGACCGAGTCATCCAGATAGATGGTCGGCTCGACATTCAGCGTCAGGCCGACGTCCAGATAGTTGACCGATTGCGAGACGAAGCCTGTCGACGTCGCGGTGGACGTGATGTTCGGCACCCGTTCGCCGATCAGGATCTTCGCCTTCTCGTGATTGCGCACGCGAATGCGCGGATTGGTCAGCAGCTTCGCACTCGAATCGCTCAGGTTCGCGTTGGCGGTTGCCTGGATCGACGACACGCCGATCGTGCGTGAAGTCTGGTGAAACAGGTCGTTGAGCGACAGCGACGGCGACGAACCGTTGCCTGTCGACGTCGACCCGAACGATGAGGAGCCGAACGGGTTGCCGAACGAGCCGCTCGACGAACTGCTCGAGCCGCTGACCGGGCTGATCACGCTGCCCACCGGCAACGGCGTCAACGCCACCGAAGCCGGCCACGCGACGCCGAGATCCAGGGTCGAGTTACGCTGCACTTCGAGCACTTCCACTTCGAGCATCACTTCGGGCTCGGCCACATCTTCGAGCGCGACGAGTTTCTCGGCGAGCTTGATCGCTTCGGGCGTATCGCGCACGATCACCATGTTGAGCTTCTCGTCGACCACGATGTCGTGCGTCTTGACGATCGTCTTCAGCGTATTGGCCACCGTCTTCGCTTCAGCTGTCGACAGGAAGAAGGTGCGTACCGCGAGTTCCTGGTAATCCTTCAGCTTGGCCGGTGCATTCGGATAGATCAGTACGGTGTTTTCGTCGAGCACCTGCTGCGCGAGCTGGTTTGTGGCGAGCACATAGCGCACCGCCGCCTCGATCGTACTGTTGCGCAGATAGATCGAAGTGCGCTGATCGGTGCGCACGTCCTTGTCGAATACGAAGTTCAGCCCCGCGCTGCGCGAAATCACGTCGAACACCTGCTTGAGCGACGCATCCTTGAAGTCGATGTGAATTGGCTTGCGGTACGCGCTTGCGAGCGCCGACTCGACCCGTGCCGCGCCGGAATCGATGCCGAGGCTACGCTGCAGCGCGAGTGCGCGCGGATGCTTGGGCGCTTCAGTCAGCACCTGCACCAGCAGGCGGCGCGCGCCGTCGATATCGTGCTTGCCGGCCAGCGCCTGCGCGCGATCGACCAGCGCATTGAGCCGCGCGGCATTTTCCAGTGCAGCGATGCCGCCCAGCGCACGTTCGTCGACCGGATCCAGCGCCAGCGCCTTCTGATACGACTGGCGCGCCGCGGCCTGTGCCCCGTTCGCCGCCAGCCGATCGCCCTGCTCGTCGTAGCCCGCTATGGTGTGCTCGCGCGCCGCCAGCATCGCCTGGCGGTACTCCGCATCCTTGGGATTCTGCGCGGCTGCTTCCTGCAGCTTCGCGAGACCCTCATCGGTCTTGCCTTGCGCAAGCAGATTCTGACCGTCGCGAAAGGCCTTATCCTGGGCACAGCCGACCAGAACCACCGGCACGGCGACGCTGAGCACCAGCACGCGCCAGTTGCGTCTGGCAAAGCCGCAGGCGGCGCGAAGTTTGTTAGGTGTTGAAGATTGCGTACGCAACGGTTGCTTCCTTGAAAGGCCTTTTTTCGGGGGCTTTTTTTGTTGCGCCTGCTAGTCGGCGCTGCCTATGTCGATGGTCTGAACCGTTTTCTGCGGCAAATAAACCAGTGTGAGCACCGGCGGTTTGATCGATTCGACGCGGTACGTCGAATCGATCACCGTCTGGTCGTGCACGATCAGGGTTTCGTCGCCGCGCGCCAGATACACTTCCCAGATGCCATCCGATGACTTTTTGCCGAGATACGTAAACGGCATCAACATGGCTCCGGGCAATGGCGGCAACGGTGGAATCTGCGCATCGGAGGCGGCCATCGACGGTAATGGCGGCGCCCACGGCATGCTGCCGAACAGTTCGTGATGAGCGCCGCTAGCGTCGGCACCGAACAGCTCGGTACGCGAGCGCAGTGCGAGAATGCCGGCCGCCGATGCGGAGTTGGTTCCGTTTGCGCTGTTCGTGCTGTTCGCGCTGCCGGCCGGCGATGCGTCGCCGCGCACCGCGCGCGATGCGGCTTCGACTACCTGATCGGGGGGTGTGTGGTCCGCGAAGATCAGCAGCCCCGCGCATACGACGAACGCCACGGCCATTACTGCGTGTTTCGTTTTCATCGGCGCCCCTCGCCTGCTGTGGGGAGGGGCACAGCGGTGGCTACAGTGGGTGCACTGGCAGGACGCGTCGGACGGATCGCGTTGGTCGCGCTGACAGCGGGCGCGCTGACAGCTGGCGCACTCGCAGCAGTCGCAGTCACAGCACTGGAAGCAGCCACAGTGGTCGCACTAGCAGCACTAGCAGCACTTGCAGCACTTGCAGCACTTGCAGCACTTGCAGCACTTGCAGCACTTGCAGCACTTGCAGCAGTCGCAGCAGTCGCAGCACTAGTGGCACCAGCCACCGTAGCAAAACCCCCAGCCGCCACCGGACGCAGAAACACCGTAAAGCGCAAACTCGCCTCAACCGTCTGATCGTTGGCCGAACTACGCTTGAAGCGCATATCGTCGAGCGCGGCATACGGCACTTTCAGCAGCACCTTTTCGCAGAAACGCCGCAGGCTCGCATAATCACCCTTCACCGGCAGCACGATCGTGTAGGTCTCGAAGCGGCCGACGCGGTCGGCGGCCGGTTTGTATTCAGTCTTGTCCAGCTTGACGCCTGCCTCCGCTGCCGCATCGAACAGGCGCATCACGACCTGCTCGGTATGGCCCGCATCGCCAAGCACCGCGTAGAACGCATTGAGCCGCTCGGCCGCGAGCGTGGCAGGCGACACAACCGGCTTCGGCAACGGCGCGGAGCGCGCACGCGCAACAGCGCGCGCCTCGTCGACGATGCGCGTCGCCATACCCGGCAGCAGCGCGAACCACATCGAAGCAGCGCCCAGCGCGAACGCCCCCGCCACTAGCAAGCCGACGCTAGAACGCCTGAGCGTCAGATGCAGCCGCAGCAACACGCGCGTGAAATTCGTCATTTTCAAGGCGCGGCCCTCCGCCACTGCGCTTCGATCTGAAAGCGCAGCACGCCGTCCGTGCGATCCTTGGCCAGTTCGTTGCGCACCAGATCGACGCGCCCGAACAACGGCTGCTGCTGCAGTGCAGTCAGATAATTGATCATCTCCTGGCTGCTGCTGCTTTCCGCTTCGATTCTGAGCAGTGCACGGCTCGCATCCGGCGTGATCGACAACAACGCGACCTGATGCGGCGTGGCGGCTTCCAGCGCATTGAGGATGTCGTCCCACGGCAGGTTCAGACGCGCGATCGCAGCGTTCACCACAATGGCCTGCTTTGCGTCGATCGGTGCGCGCGCAACCGAAACGCGCACGCGCGCCGCTTGCGCGGTGCGCTCGGCGAGGTTCACGGTCTCGCGTTCGAGCGAGTCGAGGCGCGCCAACAGTTTTTGCGCACGCAGGCCTGCAACGAAGCACAACACCAGCGCCACCACCACCAGCCAGCGCACCACCGGATGGGTGCGATACAGCAGCCGCCGCGCGCTGAACGGCGCGAGGTCGATGTGCAGACGTCTCATGGTGCGGCGCCGCTCCACGCGAGTTGCGCGAGCGCGGACAACGGCGTGGTCTGCGCGAAGGGCGAAACCATCGCGCTGGCGGACGATGCCGCATCCACGGTGCCCGGCGTCGATGTCGATGAAGCGCTGGACACCTTCGACGACAACGCAAGCGCAGGCGCTGCCGCGTTGCCTGTCGTACACCAGCGCACTGCTATACCCGCTTCGTCGGTCGCTGCTTGCTGCCATGCGGCTATCTGCGGCCCATGCACGTGCAGCACGGCGGGCGGCGCCACGTTATCGAGCAATGCGGCGCGTTCGAGCTGTTCGCGCAGCCACACGAGCGGTGGCCTCTCATCCGGCAGCGCCAGCGTGCGGACCGCCCCGATACGCGCGCGCCTCGCCGCGCCGGTAACGAGACCGACCGTCAACGTGCGACATTGCAGCGTGGCCAGCCACGCATCGCTACCCAGGCGGCGATGCCAGCGATTCCACGCGGCAACAAAGTTCGGTGCGACCGCAACGAGACAGCCGCGCTGTGTCTTCACAGCCAGCTGCAAAGCCGTATGCAAACGCGGCGCAATCGCACATGCCACAAATGGACCGCCGGCTTGCCAGTCGGCGGCGATATGCCATGCGGAAGCAGGCTCCCCGTACAGCATCTGAAAACGTACGCCGGCCGCGGCGCGCAAATCCTGCATGCGGGCGCCGTTCTGCGGCGGCGTGACGATGAAATAGCGCACCAGCTCATCGTCGAAGGTTGCATAAACCGGCAGGCCCTTGCCGCCTACTTCATCCAGCGTAGCGGCAAGATGCGCGGCCAGTTCATCGGCCGCTGCCGTGGCGAAATCGGGCAGCAGCCGCTGCGCGACATGCGGCGCCGCTTTGCGTGCCGCGCCAAACCACCGCTCTTCGACTCGCAACGCCGCCACCGCACCGTGCGACAACGCGAGCCGGCAATGTCCGCGCCGCCACGAAGGGACGGCGGGCATCAGGCGCTTACGCATTCAAGGTCACCCGCTTCACTTCGGCCAGCGTCGTTTCGCCGCGCTTCACCTGTTCGAGCGCCACGTCGCGCAAATGCCGCGTGCCGTTCTTGCGCGCCTTTTCCTTGATCGCGCGGATCGGCTGTTTTTCGACAACCATGTCGCGAATTTCATCGTCGAGAATCAGGATTTCAGCGATTGCACGGCGACCACGGTAGCCTGTGCCGCGGCAATCGCCGCAGCCGGTGCCCTGACGGAAATCGAAGTCCGCCACGTCGGCACGCGTGAGCCCAAGTCGCGACAACTCGGCCTCGCTCGGCTCATAAGGCGCCGCGCAGTGCGAACAGGTCTTGCGCAATAGCCGTTGCGCCCAGATGCCGTTCAACGCCGACACGAACGCATACGGATCGATACCCATATGGCTGAAACGGCCGAACACGTCGAATACGTTGTTCGCGTGCACCGTGGTCAACACAAGGTGGCCCGTCAACGCAGATTGCACCGCGATTTCAGCGGTTTCGCGGTCGCGGATCTCACCCACCATGATCTTGTCCGGATCGTGCCGCAGAATCGAACGCAAGCCGCGCGCAAAGGTGAGGCCCTTCTTCTCGTTGACCGGAATCTGCAGAATGCCCGGCAACTGGTATTCGACCGGGTCTTCGATCGTGATGATCTTGTCGCGTCCGTTATGGATTTCGGTCAGCGCCGCATAGAGCGTGGTGGTCTTGCCCGAACCCGTCGGCCCGGTCACCAGCAGCATGCCGTACGGCTCTTCCGCGAGGTTGCGCAGCGCTGCCAGCGATTCGCCGTCGTAGCCGAGTGCTTCGAGCGTCAGCGAGCCGTACGCTTCGATCATCGCGCGCTTGTCGAGAATCCGGATCACCGCGTCTTCACCGTGAATGCTCGGCATGATCGACACGCGCAAGTCGATGTCGCGGCCGCCTGCCGCCACGCGGAAGCTGCCGTCCTGCGGCACGCGCCGCTCGGCGATGTCCAGTTCCGCCAGCACCTTCAGGCGCGAGATCACCTGCTCCGCATTCTCGATGCCGTTGATCGTTGCGGCCGCATCGAGTACGCCATCCACGCGGTATTTCAATGCGAGGCCATTCGCGGTGCTCTCCATGTGAATATCGGAGGCACCCGCTTTCAATGCGTCGTACAGCGTCGAATTGACCAGTTTCACAGCGGGGCTCGCGGCCTCGCTGACCGACTCGAACGACAACACCTGGGTGGCGCGCCCATCCGCCTGCGCGCCGATCTCGCCGGTCTCGAGGCTATCCACCGCGCGCGCCGATTCTTCCATGCGCGTGTGGTATGCCTGCAGATCGGACGGCAACGTCAGGCGCACGTCGATCGCCACGCGAGCTTGTGCAGTGAGCCATGTCTGCAGGTCGAGATCGAACGGATTGGTCAGCACGCCGACCAGCGCGCCATCGGCCTCGCGCAGCAACGCGCAGCGGCGCTGCATCGCGCGCGACAGCGGGATGCGGTCGAACGCCGGCTGCAACGCGAGCATGTCGGCGGTTTCGATCACGCGCATCGCGAGCTTGCGCGCGAGCGCATGCAGCAGTTCGCGCGGCTCGATACCAGTCAGCGCTTCCAGTTCCACCAGCAGATGGCGCTGCGTCGCCTGCGCGGCAGCGCGCGCCCGCGCGAGCACGTCTGCGTCGATCTGCGGTTCGATGAATTCCGGGGCATTCATGACAGGCTCTCCGCCAGATCGAAGATCGGCATGTACAGCAAAATCACGATCGTGCCGACTACAAGGCCGATCGCAGACATCAACAGCGGTTCGAACATCCGCGTGAAGCGGTCGATCCAGCGGCTGATCTCGCCGTCGTAGAACGCCGCCGATTTGGTCAGCATGGTGCCCAGTTCTCCGGAGCGCTCACCCACGCGCAACATGCGCAGCGAGATCGGCGTGGTCAGCCCTTGCGACTCGAATGCGCTGGACAGATTGGTGCCCGACTGCACGGCCGCGCGCGCTTGCCCGAGGCGTTCGCGCAATGCGGGCGAGATCGTGCCGCCGGCCGTTTCCATGGCCGGCACGATCGGAATGCCGCCTTCCAGCAGCATGCCGAGCGTCAGGTACAAACGCGAAAGTTGATAGATGCGCAAATGCGGGCCGAGCACCGGCAGCCGTCCGAGCAATGTGACGAGGCCGGCTTTCGCGATCGCCGCGCGCAGCAGCGTGCCGCCGCCGAGAATCACGGCAAGCGCGCCGCCCGCCAGCATCAGACCGTGGCCCGACGCGAACTTGCCCCAGTCGAGCAGCACCTGCGACATCCACGGCAGCGAACGCCCGGTGCCTTCATAAATGGTCGCGAAACGCGGCACCACATAGGCAATCAGAAACGCCGCTACGCCGCCGCCGACGAACAGCAAAATGCACGGATAAATCGCCGCGCTGACCAGCTTGTTGCGCACCGTGTCGATGCGCGATTGATAGTCGACATAGCGCTGCAGCGAGCGCGGCAAATCGCTGGTGCCTTCCGCCGCGCGCACGATGCCCACGTAAAGCGGCGGGAACACATCGGGCTGCTCGGCCAACAGGCTCGAAAAGCGCTTGCCTTCGCGCAAGCCCGACAGGATCCGCTCCAGCACGTTGCGCAGGCGCCCGCCGCCCGCGCGCTCGAGCAACGCCTCCAGCCCTTCGACGATCGACAGGCCGGCTGTCAGCAGCGCCAGCAATTCTTCGCTGAACAGGACCAGCGAAAGGCTGCCGCGCGAGGCCGCCGGCCGCCGCAGCGAGCGCAACGGCGCAAGATGCGTCGCGTGCAGTCCTTGCGCCTCGACCTGGCGGCGCGCATCGTGTTCGTCCTGTGCATCGATGGTCATCGCAACGATGCGATTGTCCGCCGAGAGTGCCCTGACTTCGTATTGCATGGTGTTTTGCCAACTCTTTGTGCTGCGAGGCCGCTATGCCCGGTCGGGATTAGCGGCGCATCGTGGCCTGCCTCAACGACTATCCCCGCTGCTTACCCGATCACTCGCTGCTGATGGCCGCTTCTTCGCCGTTGCCACCGGCTTGCTTGTTATCCGGTCCGTTCGAGATCACCGCGTAGTCGCTCTTCGCGCCGGGGATCTTGTACACGTACGGATGGCCCCACGGATCGAGCGGCACTTCCCGTTTCAGATACGGACCACCCCACTTGTCCGCATTGGCCGGTTTCACGAACAACGCGTTCAAGCCTTCTTCGGCGGTCGGATAACGCCCGACATCCAGCCGGAAGTTGTCGATTGCCTTGGTGAACACGTCGATCTGCGCATGCGCAACCGTCACCTGCGACTTGCCGAGCTGCGCGAAGTAACGCGGCCCGACCAGCGCCGCGAGCATGCCGATGATCACCAGCACCACCAGCAATTCGAGCAGCGTAAAGCCTCGTTGTTTCCTGATACGCGTGCGCATCGGCGCTGCAACGCCGACAACTGCAGAACCATGTGTTTCGAACTGCATGTGATGCTCTCCTCGTTTTGCTTGCCTAACGAACCCGTGTACTGCGTTGTAAACCGCTAACGGCCAGCATCAAATGCTGGCCGTTCATTGCCTTTAACCGGCTTTAGTTGGCACTACCCGTCATCGCATTACCAGCCGATCCCGAACTTGATGTACTCCGGCTGCGGCGCGACGATCGACGAACTGCCGTTCGACACGTCGTCATACGCAAAGCCGTACGCGAGTCCGCTGACACTGTGGTCGTGGAAGAACCGCGCGTACTCGTTGGTCGGTGACGTGCCCCACCATGCAGTCGGAGTCGGCCACTTGCTGACGTCTTCCATCACATGGCGGTTGAACGCCGCACACATCTGCGCTTCGATCTGCAGCGTGGTCGAATCGCCGGTCGCGAAGTTACCCGCACCGAGCAAGACGTCCTGGGTAGTCGGCTTGTTGACCGTGTACGTACCGCCCACAAACCCGCCGTTGTTCAGATTCACTTCCGTGAACACGAACTGGTTGCCCGTCACACGCCCGATGAAGCGGCGGTTGCCGAACAGGTTCAACACCAGGTCCTGATTCGCGTACTGCTGCCACATCTGGTCGATGTAGGCGTCGAAGTAATGACCGTTCACCTGGCCGGCGTCGAAGGTGCTCTTCGCCGGCGCCATGATGCGGATGTTCCCCGACAGTTCGCTCTGGAACGGAGCCGACACTTCCTTCGCGTAGGCCGCGAAGATGTCAGCCTTGCCCATCGTGATACCCGTCTGCATGTGCGTCGTACGGTTGTTGCCGTACACATCCTCGACCAGCGGAATGCTGAACTCGTCCACCTGGGTCGTGTTGATGAACAGCGTGTTGCCGCCGTTATCGAACTCGATCCAGTCGAACACCACGTTGACGTTCGCATCCGTGCCGTTCTGCGGGTTCGGCCCGGCAAAACCGATGTTGTTGTTCACGTCGGTCAGCACCTTGATAAACACCGGGCTGCCAAGCGACACATACATACGGGCCGACGAGATATGCGGGATCTTGATCGACTTCGCCTGTGCCAGCGTGAACGCGTAGTTCGAATAGTTGTTACTCGAGCCGTCAGCATTCGTACCCGACGTCAGGTGATTCGGCGCATCGTTGTCCGACACCAGCATCGGCATGATCGTGCCGTCCGGCTTCAGCCACACGAAGTTGCCGCTCTGCGGATCACGCCCGATGATTTCCACAAACACCTTGTCGTCCGTGAACGCACCCTTCGTGTTATTCCCGAGATCGACGTTGATAAAGCCTGGCGTGATCGGATAGTTCGGCATCGTGCTATCCACGCTCAGCGTTGCGTCGTTCGACGTCGACGGACCATTCGGGCCGGTCACGATGACGCTGAACACCGCGCCATCGTCAGCCTTCGTGGTGGCCGCCGTATCGTAGGTCCGCGTCGTCGCGCCGCTGATCGGCGTGCCGTTGCGGCGCCACTGGTACGTGAACGGACCGCTGCCCGACGGCAGCACCGCGAAGTGGCCGTTCTGGCCCACCGGCACGCTCTGCGTGGCGGGCTGCTCGATCAGGCTCACGCTCTGCTGCGGCGGCGGCGTCGAAGACGACGTGCCGCTGTTGTACACCGCCATCTCGAACAGCGAGTAACCGTAGCCCGTGCTGCGCTTGATGCCGTGCATCCGCACATAGCGCGCCGTGACCGGCGACGTGAACTTGTCGTCTTCCACGCCACCGTTGCTGTTCGAGTTGGTGAACGCCGTGCTCCAGTTGTTGTTGTCGTTCGACGTCTCGATCACGTAGTTCGTTGCGTGTGCGTTTTCCCACGTCAGCACCACACGGTCGAACGTCTGTGCCGTGCCGAGATCGACCGCGAGCCACGAATCGTCGACATAGGCGGACGACCAGCGCGTAGTCAGGTCGCCATCCGTTGCCGCCGATGCCGGCGTACCGTCGTTTTCAATGCCACTAGCCGTCGTCACCTGATGCAGCGCCAGGTTCACGCTTGCCGCCAGCGGAACGAAGGTCACGTTGATGCTGTGCGCCGCCGTCACGTTGGTGAAGGTGTAGCTGGTCTGCGCGGGCACTTCCTGGCCATCCACCGTCAGCGAGCCAACACCGAAGCCCGCTGCCGGCACTGCCGTGAAAGTCTGCGAACCGGCCTGGTTCACATTGATTGCACCCGACGGGCTGATCGAACCGTTAGCGCTGCTGGTCGCGTTGATCACGACCTTCGGCGTCGCCGCCGAGTTGTAAATCTCGAACTCGAACAGCGAGTAACCGTACTGCGTCGCGCGCTGCACGCCTTGCATACGCACATAGCGTGCGGTCGTGGCCGGTACCGGAATGTCTTCGGTACCACCGGTGCCTGCGTTTTGCGTCACGAGCGGCGCCCACGTCTTGTTGTCGTTGGACGACTCCAGCACATAGGCCTTGCCGAATGCGTTTTCCCAACGCAGTACCACGCGGTCGAACAACGCCGGCGCACCCAGGTCGACCGTCATCCATGCATCGTCGGCAAAGTTCGACGACCAGCGCGAGCCGAGATTGCCGTCCACCGCGTTGACTGCCGTGTCGCCGTCGTCCTGCGCACCGCTCGACTGCACCACTGCGTTCAGCGCCAGGTTCGCGCTACGCGGCGCGGTCGAGCCGCCGGTGTTGCCGGTGCTGCCGTCGTTGCCGGTACCGGTGTTGCCGTTACCGCCGTTGTCGCTGCCGGTGTCGCCACCGGTGTTGCCATTGCTGCTGCCCGGCGGCGGGTTGACGGTCAGCGTCACGCCCGCGCTCTGCGGCGAATCGCCCGCCACATTGCTGACGATCACGCTGAACGTCGCGCCGCTGTCGCTCGCCACCGTTGCCGGCGTCGTGTACGACGGCACCGTGGTGGTTGCCACCAGCGCGCCGTTCTTGAACCACTTGTAAGTCAGCGGGCCGGTGCCGCTTGCCACTACCGAGAACGTCGCGGCATCACCCTGATTCACCGTGACCGGTGCAAGCGGCGTGGTGATCGCCGGCAATACCGGCATGTTGTACACCTGGACCTCATACAGCGAGTAGCCATAGCCCGTGTTGCGCTTGGTACCGACCATCCGCACATAACGCGCATTGACCGTATCGAAGGTCAGATCGTCAACCGCACCCTGCTGACCCGTCTTCGTCACGACCGTGTTCCATTGCTGCAGGTCGCTGGACGTCTGAATCGTATAGTCCGTTGCACGCGCGTTCTGCCAGAACAGCACCACGCGATTGAACGTACGCACCGTGCCAAAGTCCAGTTGCAGCGTTTGCGGATCCGCGAAAGCCGACGACCAGCGCGTATCCATACTGCCGTCCACTGCATTCGACGCCGGATAAGCGGGGCTTTCCAGATCACCCGAAGTGGCCGTCGCGCCGAGCGCGAGGTTCACCGAGGCCGAGTTCGGCCCATACGTCACGCTGATCGTGTGGCCAACCCGCACGTCGTTGAACGTGTAGCTGTTCACGAGACCAACGTCCACGCCATCCACCTGTACGTTCGTGACTGCAAAGCCGTCAGCCGGCGTGAACGTGTAGGTCTGCGTGCCGCCCTGATACACCTGCGTAGTGCCTGCCGGCGACACCGTACCGCTACCGGTGACGTTCGCTGCAATACCGAACTGCGGGGTATTCGCGGTGTTGTACACACCGAACTCGAACATCGAATAGCCGAACTGCGTCGAACGCTTGGTACCGGTAAAGCGGACATAGCGAGCCGTGCGTGCTGCAAAGCGCCAGTCTTCTTCGGCACCCGCGCCGTTGTTCTGCGTCACTGCGTTCTGCCAGCTCTGCCCATCCGGCGACGTGTCGACCGTATAAGCGACGCCGAACGAATCCTGCCAGTCGATCACAACGCGATCGACCGTCTGCGCCGTACCGAGATCCACCAGCAACCACTGCGGATCGGTGAAGGCCGACGACCAGCGGCTGTTGATGTCGCCGTCTACAGCGTTCTGCGGCAGCAGGCCATCGTTTTCCGAACCGCTGGCCGTTACCGTCGCACCGATCGCAAGATCGGCGCTCGGGGTCTGCGGCGGGGGCGGCGTGCCACCGTTTCCGCCGTTACCACCATTGCCGCCATTACCACCATCACCGCCATTGCCACCGTTACCACCATTACCGCCGTCACCACCATTGCCGCCACCCGCGCTCACCGTCAGCGTGGCTGCCTGGCTCGGCGTGGTGCCGCCCGCGTTGCTGACGCGCACCGTGAACTGCGCATTGTTGTCGTCCGACGTGACAGCCGGCGTCGTGAAGCTGTTGGTGGTCGTGATGCCCACCACCTTGCCGTTCTCGCTCCATTCGAAGCGATTCGGACCCTTCACCGTGTCGTCGAGCAGCACCGTGAACGTCGCGCTCTGCCCAGCCGGCACCGTCTGGCTAGCCGGTTGCGTCTTGATCACCGGCGCACCGGAAGTCGGACCCGACACGCACAGTGCCGCGACCGGGGTGTTATCGATGATCTGCGACACCGACTGACCCGCCGAGCTCACGGTAAAGGCACGGCCCTGCTGGGTCGTATCAGGCGTCGTGGTCCACGTGGTCCACGGACCCGGGAACGCACACTGCGTGAAGTTCGGACCCGCTACCGTCAACGCTTCGTTCTGCGTCGGCACGCGCATGCCGACCGACGCGCAGTACTGTTGCGCGACCGGCTGCGTGAACTGGTCACCCTGACCCGGGAACGTCGTTGCCAGTTGCTGCCACGTCAAACCGCTGACGTTGTCCTTCACGGTCGGGCCAAACGGACCCGACGGGATTTGCGGGAACGGCGACTGCCACGTACCCGATTGAGCCGGGATCGGCGTGAAACGCTCGGTTGCCATGCCGCACTGCGGCGTGTCGAACACTTCGAACTCGAACAGCGAATAACCGAAATCCGTCGCGCGATGCACGCCCTGCATGCGCAGGTAGCGGTGCGTCGTGCTCGGGAACGACTGCGGGTCGGTACCGCCCGTGCCGTTGGTTACCGGTTTGATGACGGTCCAGTTCTTGTCGTCGTCGGAGACTTCGATGTTGTACTGGCTCGCGAACGCGTTTTCCCACACGAACACCACTTCGTCGAAGGTCTTCGGCGTGCCGAAATCGAGCTCGACCCAGCCGTTGTCGTCGCCGATTGCGGAACCCCAGCGCGTGGTGGTGTTGCCATCGTTGACGAAGCGGGCAGCCAGGTTGTCGCCTTCGGTCTGGCTCGACGATGCGAATGCGCCGATTGCGAGGTTGGAGTTATCACCACCGCTGACCGACAGCGTGAACGGCGTCGTGCTTGCCGTACCGCCGGCGTTGCTCACCGTCACCACATACTCGCCCGAGTCGGTGCTCGAAGCCGAGACGATCGACAGCACCTTCTTGTCGACACCTTGCAGCACCGTGGCGCCGTTCTTGGTCCACGTATACGTCAGCGGATCCGAACCGGTCGCGACCACGCTCAGGCTCACGCTCTGGCCAACCGGCACGCTCAGGCCATGCGGCTGCGACACGATGGTCGGCGGCGTTGCGGTGCCGACCGTCATCTTCGCGTCCTGCGAGGTTGCCGAACCGGCAGTATTGGTCACCACTACGCTGAACAGCGAGCCGTCATCCTGAATCGACGCAGCCGGCGTGATGTACGTCTGCTGTTGCGCGGACGGATCGGCAATCGCCACACCGTTCTTGCGCCACTGATACGTCAGCGTCGGCGAACCCTGTGCACCCACCGTGAAGCTGGTGGAATTGCCGGCCGTCACGGTTTGCGGCGCAGGCTGCGTGTTGATCTGCGGCACAGCCGGTTCGACCACGTGCAGCGTCGCGGTTTGCGACGGCACGCTGCCACTGGCATTACTCACCGTCACGCTAATCGTGGCGTTGTTGTCGCCCGATTGCGTAGCCGGCGTCGTGTAGCTGAAGCTGGTCGCGTTGTCGATCTGCTGGCCGTTCTTGAACCACTGGAACTTCAGCGGAGAAGCGCCCGCCGCAAGCACCGTAAAGGTGGCCATCTGGCCGCGCGTCACCGTCTGGTCGGTCGGCTGCGTCACGATCTGCAAGCCCGTTGCCTGCTGCGCGCCGATAACCAGATCCGTACCATCAAACGTTTGCTGGCTAACCACCGGCAACACCACGAACGACGTGCTGCCTGCGCCAAGGCCGTTTGCCGTGGCCGTCACATGCACGGTGCCCGGCGTGAAGGTCGTCTTGACCGCAACCCGCGTGATGCCGCCTTCCGCGAACACCTTCGGATCGCCCGGTGCGTGGAAGCCTTGCGCCAACGGCACACCGTTTTGCTGCGCAACGTAGTGATCGGAGCCACCGCGGTACTCACCGGCGACATCCGACGACGGCACGTTGAACGTGAGTTCCGGCGTCGCGTCCGGCACGAGGTTGCCGTTCGCATCCACCACGCGTGCCGTAATAACGGCTACATCCGTGCCGTTAGCGCGCAGATCGAATTGCGAGCCATCGGGCTTCGGCGTCGACGGTTCCACATTCAGCACGATGTGATCGGCGGCGCCTGCGGTCACCTGCACGTCTTGCGCCACGGCCTGGCCGGAGCTGTTCAGACAGACCGCCTTCAGCGTGCCCGGCACCCACGTGATGTTGTCCCAGTGCACCTGGCCCGGCAACTGCGTGGTGCTCTGCGTCAGGTTCGAGCTCGAGTCCGAGGTCGTCGGGTTCGGCGTCTGGTCAGCGCCAGCGGGCTGATCGTTGACCAGCAGACGCACCGACGGACAGTTACTGAACGCGTTCACCGTCACGGTGCCCGAACGGTTCCAGTTATAAGCCAGTTTGACCACCGGCTTACGGTCGAACGACGTCCAGATTGCTTCGTAGATGTAGTAAAGCAGACGCGGCAGACGATGCTCGTCCATCATCGACGCGCCGTTGCTGCGCACGCTGCTGTTCAACGTACCGTCGACCTGGTCGACGATTTCACCCGGCGTGTCAGCCAGATACCAATGCGCAATACCCATCGACTTGATGAGCACGCTGTGCACCCAGTTGTTCACATACGGCGCGGCAAACGCGAGTTCGAAGTCGTACTTCGCACGGCCCACGCCATTGCCCCAGTATTCGGAACCCACCGACGGCGAATTCGGAAACTGATTCTTGACACCGATGTCGCAGCCGTCACCGCTACAACCGAGCAGATCGCCGTTAGCCGGATTCGGCGTGCGGTCTGCCTGGGCGCGCGTATTGATCGGGTCCCACTGAATCGAAATCTGCTTCAACGCTTGCGCGATCGGCGTGGCGGTCGCGCCGTTGTCAGCTTCCCATGCAAGCACCGACGGGTGATTACGCCCGTTGACGATCATGTCCCGATGCAGTTCCTGCTTCAGGGTCCAGTTGGTCGGCGATGCGCAATTCTGCGTAACGGTATCGGTACAGAAGCTAGCAAAACCGTTCTCACCGTCGCCGCTCGGCTGCATCACCATAATGCCGAACGCGTCTGCCGCATCGAGGAATACCGGGCCTTCCGACGAATGGCCCGGACGCCAGATGCTGCCGCCGGCTTGCGCGAGCAGATACAGGTCGTTCCACTTCAGGTTGTCCGGCACAGCCGAGCCGAGCGCCGGATAGTCATAGCGGCCCGATGCGCCCCACAGGTAGTGCGGCACACCGTTAAAGTACGGGAAGTTGTTGTCCCACGTGATCACGCGGATCCCGAGCGGCGTCTCTTTCACGTCGACCACGCTGCCGTTCACGCTGACCGTGTGGATCACGTGATACAGGTACGGGCCGCCGTTTAGCACCGGGCTGTTGTTCGGGTACCAGAAGATCGGGTTCTGCACCGTCATCGTCTGGTCGAACGGCGTCGGCGTCAGCGCAGGGCCGGCGTTGGGCGGAATCGTCTTGGTGTTTTGAGCCGTCGCGACGACGTTGCCCTGTGCATCGACGATCTGCGTGGTTAGCGTCACGCTCTGGTCAGCTTGACCAACCGCGTTCTCGTTCAGAACGTTGGTCTGCACGCGCACCGTTGCCGAGGACGAACTCACGCCGGTGGTGGCAACGTAGGTACCCCACGTTTGCAGCACCGAATAGACGTTCTCCGGAATGTGCACCTTGTCGGTGATGTGCATCCACACGTGGCGGAACAAACCCGAGTCGTCCTGGCCAAAGCGGAACGCACCGCTGAAGCTCGGCGCCTCGAAGAAGTTTGCGTTACGTGCGGTTTCGACGGCGATCACGTTATCGGTGCCGTCGAAGTGCACGTAGTTCGTGATGTCCACTTCGAACGGCACGAAACCCACCACGTGCGTCGCGTTTGGGTTGACCGCGCTGTTGCCCTTCAGGAAGGTACCGTTGATGAACACGCGCGCACCGGTATGAGCCCCTTCGAACTCGACCAGGATCTTGCGGTTCGAGTACGTCGGGTCCATCTTGAAGTGCTTGCGATACCAGATGATGTTGCCCGTCAGCTGGCCTTCGCCGCCGCCAGACTCCATGTTCAGGAAGGTATCGTTATCCGACGGCGATTGCGGCACGCCCTTCGACGCCCAACTGGAGTCGTCGAATTGCGGCGTGGCAAAGGCGTCGTTGTCCGTGTCCTTGATGTATTTCCAGGGCGTTTGTCCAAGATCGATATCGATCCGGTTGGACGGCGGTAAGGCTTCGCTTGTAGCAGCTTGGGCAGCAGCAGCGAAGCCTAGCAACACCCCTAGCAATACAAACCAGCCCGTGAGCTGCCCCGTAAGATGCCTGGCGCGATCGCGCATTATGAGTATCCCTTCTTCAGGTTTTGATACATGGTTTTAGTACGCGTGGCTTCGCCTCGACTGCGCCTGGCCAGGCTGTCGATGGCGAACTCCTCTGTCGATGCGATGCCTAAGCGCTAACGGCTCTCTGACATCCGGCGGGGGATTATCGGGTCTCAGTAATGTTGACGGAATGTCCAGAATGCGTAGCGATGTACGGAAATGCGAAGTGCGCTTCGGGCCGCAAACGATTGCTTGAGCCAAAACGATTACTGGGCTTGGTCGAGCGAGGAATTGTGACGGAGCAGTGACTGTGGTTACGCGGTAACTCTTTCGTAGCTTTGTTGCCTGGCGTGCTAAGGGACGAAGTAGTTCTTGCTAAACACTGTCTAAGCAGCGTGATGGGCGTTCGGGTTACGCGCCTAAAGTTCGCATGCTGACAAGGCTGCTTAAGCGCCTAAGGCCTCGATCGCAAGGCTTTAGTGACGGTCGCTCAAGAGTTCGGCGGTTTGGCTGCAAGGGTGTTAAAGGTCATTTTACGCCATGGCACTTTTAGACCACAACTTCGCGAAGCTGCGCGCGTCCGGTACGTCCAGTCGACCGCTCTTTTGATCCGGTCAAAATTTACCCGATGCAGTGCATCAACCGTAAATTATTCTGATTATGCAATTTCAATGTAGTGCGTGATTTACGTTAATTCCGCATTTAATTGTTTCGCATATTCCGGCCGTCGTTTGAAATATTTTGCAATAGAGTTGACACGCCAACGTTTGCCCAATTAATCTGTCGCTCATCGTAAGCCAGTAGTCATCAAAACGAACGCCTTCATTCAGGTTCGATAAAGCCGGCAAGCGTGTTCTGCCTGCGCGCGGCGCCTGCCGCGCGTTGCGTTTCAGCATTACTGCAATTCTCCAGTTCGCACTTTAAAGGCATAGATATCGGCGTAATTAGCTGAGGCCCGCTTTCGCCTGTTTATTGACGAATTTTCGTTCGCCTTTGCGCGAATGAGGGGAGTCTTTTTTCCGCATTCCCAGATATTGATTATTAACGTTCCGCACATTTCATAGAAGTTATATCCAATCGAGGACTAACAATGCGTGACCATTTCCAGTTAAAGATGGTGTCGATGCTGCTAGCCGGCACGATGGCATTGAGCGCATGCGGAGGCGGTGCAGACGACGTCGGCCTGGCCTCTAACAAGGCAAGCCAGGGCGGCGCTGCCGCGGCCGGCGCAGCATCGCAACCGGCCAGCGTTCCTGCCGTGCCGACACAACCGGTCGTCGCCGACAAGACGATCAACAAGACTGTCAAGCCGGTTGAATTGCCGAACACGGTCAAGCCGATCAACTACAAGCTATGGTTCCGGCCGAACCCCGACCTGTCGTCGTTCGACGGCCGCGCGGACGTCGAGCTCGAGGTGACGAAGAACGTCAACCAGATCGTGATCGCCGGGCACCGGATCAAGTTCACCAGCGGCAAGATCATGCTGCAGCCGGGCAATATCCCGCTGATCGCCACGCCGCAGGACGACGGCGACTTCTATCAGCTGCGGCCATCGAGCGGGCACATTCCCGCCGGCAACTACTCGTTGCATATGGAGTGGTCGGGCATCATCAACTTCAAGTCCTACGACGATCCGGCCACGCACACCGGCGGCAGTTGCGGCGACGACCAATACCCTGGCTGCTCCGCGGCGGAGGGCGTCTTCCGCGTCGATCTGAAATCGACGGATGGCGCGACGAGCGGCGCGATCCTGACGCAAGGCGAAAGCAACCTTGCCCGGCAATGGTTCCCAGGTTGGGACGAACCGGCGTTCCGGCCGACTTACGAAGTGTCAGCAGAAGTGCCGCAGAACTGGCGCGTCGTATCGAATGCCGCCGAGCTGCCGCCGGTGAGCGTCGATAGCGGCTACAAGCGCGTGTCGTTCGAAAAGACGCCGCCGATGCCATCGTACCTGCTGTTCTTCGGCGGCGGCCTGTTCGATACGCTCGAAGACGACTTCGTGAGCCCGCTGCCGGACCACAAGAACCTGCACCTGCGCATCTTCACGCCGCCGGGCATGCGCGACTGGGCCGTGCCGGCGATGCAGCAAACCAAGCAGGCGCTCGATTACTACTATCGCTATACGGGCATTCCGCTGCCGTTGAGCAAGTTCGACACGGTTGCCGCGAATGACGCATTCAAGGCGCAGAAAGACCTGAACTTCGGCGGGATGGAGAACTGGGGCGCCATTCTCGAATTCGCCGACGACATTCTGCCGGCGCCGGGCACCGCGATGTCCGACTATGGCGTGACCGTGCTGACGCACGAAGCCGCGCACCAGTGGTTCGGCGACCTCGTGACGCTCGACTGGTGGGACGACGTGTGGATGAACGAGTCGTTCGCGACGTTCTTCGAGAACAAGACGAAGATCCAGTTCTTCCCCACCCGCTTCAACTGGGTCGACGAGGTCAAGACCAAGTACGCGGTGATGCAACGCGATTTGCGTAACACCGCGTTCCCGATCCAGCCGAACTTCAACGATTGGGCGTCTAACGACTTTGTGATTCGTGCCAGCGCGTTCACGTACGACAAGGGCGGCATCGTGCTGAAGACGATCGAGAATTATCTCGGCGAAGGCGTGATGCGCAAGGGCCTGCAATCGTATCTGGCCGACTACTCGTTCGGTAACGTGACGCCGCAGCGGTTGTGGAAAGAGCTTTCGAAGGCGAGCGGCGAGCCGATGGAAGCGATTGGCGACAGCTACGTGCGTCAAACCGGCGTGCCGCTTGTTTCACTCGACACGCAATGCGATCTGACGACGAACCAGACGATCGTGACGCTCAAGCAGCAGCCGTATCCGAGCCAGAACACGTATCCGGGCATCCAGTGGGCGGTGCCGTTGACGCTGGCTTATGGCGATGGATTGATCCGCCGCAAGACGGTTGCGTTGAAGGATACGCAGATGCAGGTGCGGTTGAATGGGTGCACGAGCGTGGTGGCAGATCCGACCGGCCTGGACTACTACGTGATCAACTATGGCGATAACGCGTGGAGCCAGCTGCTTGCGCAAAGCAGCACGATCGTCAGCGATCCGGTACTGCTGACCAATCTGCAGATGGAAGCGAAGATGCTGGTTGCTTCGGGCCTCGCCAATGCTTCACGGGCGACGACGATTGGTTCGTTGACGCCGCCGAGCGCAACGGCACGCCGTCAGATGCTCGCGACGCCGCAAGCGCAGCCGGAACGTCCGGTGCTGCACTTCCAGGGCAAGCTGAAGCAGCGTAGCAGCAGCGCTACGGAGTAAGCGATATGTAGGTAGCGGTGAACCGTCCCGGTTCGCGGTAGTAGCGCGGCCGGGACGGTGGCTTTAAAGGCACCGTTGTTCGCTTTAGCTTTAATAAGCCTTTGTTTTTATGGCGTCTTTCGGATTTGCACGCCGTGCACAACATGCACCTGTCTGTTTTTTTCCCGATAAGATGTGGCGAGTGGCCGGCACATGCCGGTGCCTACTTTTCCGGAGACAAGTCATGATTTCAGGCCGTGCGCAAGTTACCGAATTGATCGTTGCAGCAAAGGTCCGTAAAGGACTCAAGTGGGCGCAGATTGCTAAAGAAGTGGGGCAGTCGAAGGAGTGGACCACCGCGGCTTGTCTTGGACAGATGACCTTCGACAAAAGGCAGGCGGAGATTGTCGGCAAGCTGTTCGATCTGCCGGATGAGGCCGTGGCCTGGCTGCAGATCGTGCCTTATAAGGGCTCGCTGCCGACAGCGGTTCCGACTGATCCCGCGATCTATCGCTGGTATGAGGTGGTGAGTGTGTATGGCACCACCATCAAGGAACTCATTCATGAAGAGTTCGGCGACGGCATCATGAGCGCTATCGACTTTTCGATGGATATCCAGCGGGAAAGCGATCCTAAGGGGGACCGGGTTAAGGTGGTGTTGTCCGGGAAGTTCCTGCCGTATAAGACGTATTGAGTTGTTGCGCCGAGGCCCCGTTAGTACGGGGCCCTTCGCTCACGATGCGCGTTTGCTAGTGTGCCGCGTGCGCAACAGCGGCTTCGGGATTCGTACAGGGTGTTTCTTCACCCGTTATCCAGGTTCTATGGGTTGTGCTGTACACGCTCCATAGGATTTTTTCTTGCCTTGTTGGCGTAAGGCAGACTTTGATCTGTTCGATGGCGTCCATCATGGTATCCGCAAAGGCTTCATCGTCCAGTTCGTCGAGTGCTTCTAGCTGCTCCTCATAGTTCGACAGGCCGATCGAGTTCAACTCGGTACGGATGAAGTCGAACACCCATTCATTGAACAGGAAAGTCATCTCGTCTGTGTCGGTGGGCGGATGGAAATGCAGCGGTACATAGCGAATGCGTGGTGCACCTTCCGCGACGATGATTGAACTCGTGCCATCCACTGCGACACCGTGAGTCATCATGCACCAGAGCTTACCGTTGCAATCACGGATATGTTTCAGCAGGTCAAATTCCTCTAAAGGCATGACCTGCCAGTAGCCGCCGTTGTCTTTTAGGTCATATCTGTTGCGCAAGGTCGCGTATACGTTCGCAACGATGCGGGACAGGAAGATAGCCGGACCTTTGGCGTGTTCACTACCGACCGTGACAGGCTCGATCAATATACTGGTGCGGCCGTAACGCTTTTGCACGACAAGCCATAGCGACATGGGAGCGATATATCGGGTTTGCAGTTCCACGCTTTATTCCTCCATGGTCGCGCATATGCGGCGACAGCATCTGCGCGACATAAGCCGGGCCTCCTGCCGGAGATCCCTGATGATGTTTGGTCGGCCCCGCCGATTTACCAATTAATGCGGCGGCTGCTGGTGGCCTGGGTGCGGCCCATGTTCGCCAATGACGCCTTCGGTTTTGCAACCGTAGCGCCATACCTCTGCGCCAATGAACGTGAGTGGAATGTCGTCGACTGTGCAGCTATCGATACCTTCGATGACTTCCCTCTACTAGTGAATTTGTCTCTCAGCCTCAACAGCGCTCGTCTCATTACGATGCCCGCGTCGTACGCCTGCCAGTTCTTCAATTCGAATTCTCCATGGAATGCCGGAAAGGACCGATCGCGATGCAGACCGGGCGTATGCGCATTTGTCCCGCGCAAGCTAAAAATCCTCGGCGGAAATACATGGTGGAGAAATCAGCGAATTCCTAAAATGGGGAGCTATCGATGCGCATCGCATGGGTGTTCGATTTGGTATCCGATAAATTCTGTCGGATATGTCGAATAATTCGGATGCTTCACGCTCGCTCTGAGATTTTCTCAATCTGCTCCTGACCTGCCTTGGGAATCTGAGGCCAGATTGATCCAGGATAACGGCGCATCCACGTGGAGCGCGTCATGAAGAAGAGTCGATTCAGCGATTCTCTGGCACACCGAGTTTGACGAGGGCCTGGCGTTGGGCTGGGCTCAGCCGTCGTCCACTGCCCGCAGCGAACAACGCTGACTTTCCGTTTACCTTGGCCTCGACAATTGAAACGGTGGAATTCCTAATAGAACGTGCATCGCCGCCGCCAGCAAGCGTTTATATTCAATTCGTATTTCGCCTGTAGACTGCGGCACGGGCGTGCCCACTTCGCTGCTGACGTATCGTCTTCGTCAGGTGGCTGCGTATTCAGTTGATCGTGTTACGGAAAGGCCCGGCGCAAGCCGGGCTTTTGCGATGTAGGCACAGACCCGTTAGCAAAATGGTCGGGCCCCACCCGCAGGAATAACCCTCCTCTCCAGTTGTTTTGCATAAAGCAGCCGCTCCGCCGTCACACACGCTGACAGCCATGCGGCGCAATGCAAAGGAAAGGAGAAGCACACAATGAACGAAGACGCCTTTGTCCGCAACCGTCGCGGCCGCATCTGCGCATCGCTCGTCGCTCTGGCCGCAACCCTGCTCGCAGGATGCTCGAACTACTCGCTAACGCCCGGCGAGCCCAGCACATATCAAAGCAACGCTCCCAAGCCACCAACGAGCGATGCGCACTCCCTCGTCGGTGTCGCGATTTCAGGCGGCGGCAACCGCTCAGCGCTATTCGCGTCGTACGTGCTCGAGTTGCTTGGCAGCGTGCCGGTCTCCCCAACGTCGACCCAACCGCAACCCGCCGCAACATCCGCAGAACAACCGATCAGCTTCCTCGATACCGTCAGCTACATCTCCAGCGTCTCCGGCGGCAGCTTTGCAGCGTCCTACTTCAGCATGAACGGCATCGGCCATTACACACCGATGCTTTCAGGCCAACAATTGCCCGAGCAGTACGCAAGCTTCTTCGACGATTTTCATCAACAGATGAACTTCAACTGGGAAGCGGCGCTATTCGGCCTGAAGTACCCAACGTTCGGCTCAAACGCCCAGCGCCTCGCCCACGCAATCGACAAGACGTTCCTGCATGACGCGACTTTCGCCGATCTCGATCGCCGCGAGGCCTCCGGCGCAAGCCCATACCTGATCCTCAACGCAACCCACTACGACAGCGGCCGCCGCTTCGTGATGACCACGATCCCGAGCAACGCGTTCTGCCTGAACACCACGCAATTCCTGATGGACGCCGTCTACGCACCAGCGGGCCAAGGCGAACAGATGCACGCCGCAAAGCTCAACCAATGTGATCGCAACGACGCGCTCACGCCGGAAGGCTTCGATAGCTTCTGGAACCCGCGGCTGCGCGCAGTGCCGAGCGCATCGCTGCCACTGGCGCGTGCAGTGGCCATTTCGGGTGCATTTCCCCTGGCCGTAGGTCCGGTCGCCTTCAACGTAAAAGGCGACGACACGCTGCTGCATCTGATCGACGGCGGTGTGGCCGACAACAGCGGGCTCGAATCGATGATGCAGCTGTTTCTACGCGATCTGACCAAAAACGAAACGCATCGCGACCTCGTTGTCTCGCTCGATGCGAGCTTGCCGTTCAATGCACGCGGCACCGACATTGCTAAAGACTCCTCGCCGCTGACCGCCTTCATCGCAGACCCGACACGCCCTTCCGATATTCAAGAGGTGCGTGCGTCGCTATACCGTGAGCGTCTGTGGGAACTGACTGTTTTCACCGCACGCTCGAAGGGATCGAACGACGCCGTCACGCGGCTCGACATCGTGCAGATGAAGCCGGACGACCTGAACATCTCATCGCTGAAGATCGATACGCCCGACTGCCACGCGCATTTCGACGACGCGAAAAGCGTGCACGCCGCGGCTCGCGACATTCCGACGAGTTATCACCTGGATGGATGCTCAGCGCAACTGGTACGCGTTGCCGCGTGCTGGAGCGTGCATCAACACGCGGCCGACATTCAGGACTTTTTCGACACGCCGCCTGAACGGCGCCGCCGCACGTCCTGGGATGAAACGACTTCCGGTACTGAAACGCACGTTGCGAATGGCATCATCGAGCAGCGCATCAAGCAGATGTGTCCGGAACTGGTCAACGCGAATGCGCTATAACTGCGCGAGTAAATAACGAGCGGTATCTCGCGGAATTGACGGGCCGCACTTGCGACGTTGATTCCGCGTCCTGTGGACGCTGATTTTGGTGGCCATTTTTCTGTAATTTTCTTAAATTTAAATCTGATCTTTAAGAGCGAAAATTCCCAACTTAATAAAAAGATAAGAAATTTGGGGTTTCAAATTAATTCGCCTTGCTAAGATCGTTTCCCGTTGACTCTAGCGCAGCCCATATCTGCGTGTATTCAGTCAACGCGGCTTGATGCGGAAGGCATTCGTCCAGAGAAGCTCGGCACTACCCGGCGGGAAGATCGATGGCAACCACACCCAAGGCACGCGCAGAGGTGTCGCGGCGCGACCTCTACGATGCATTTCACCGGGGCCTTTTGCAGAAGGAGCGTTTGCTGCAATTGACTACCCCGCTCGGCGCGGATGTACTCGTGCCGCTGCGTGCGCAGGGTTGGGCCAAGATCGGTCGCGACTATCGCTGGACTGTCGACGTGGTTTCAATCCGTGTGGACATCCCGCTGCTGTCGCTGATGCATCAACCGGTAAGCCTGCGGATTCAGCAAACAGGCTCGGGGTCCGGGCTGTCCGCCTATCGGGAGATTGATGGCTTCGTTCACCGCATGAGCATGCTGGGAACGGACGGGGATCTCACTGCTTACCAGATCGAATTTTCATCGGCGCTGTATTTCCTCGGTCACACCCGCAATGACCGCTACTGGCTGGACACAAACGCGAGCGATATCCTGTATGAGGTACTCGATCGATATCCGCAGTTGCAAGGCTGTGTACGCGTACGGATTCTGTCCAAGCCGCACGCACGCTCATACTGCCGTCAGGCCGAGTCCGACCTGAATTTCGTGCATCGATTGCTCGAGGATGAGGGTTGGTACTACTACTGGCAGCCGGCCGAAGACAAGACCGACGGTTCGCGCAAGACGACGCTGGTCATTGTCGATCGCCTCTTTTTTCTACCGGAGCCCAAACGGGTTAGCTACAGGCGAGGCAAGGGCGGCGACGACACAGCGGACCTCACGCAATGGGCGGCGGTGCAGACACTCCAGAGCACGGCATACACGGCATGTTCATTCGATTACAGGTACCCGTGGGTCAATTTCAAGACCACGAGCACACTGCAGTCCACAAGCTACGCGGTTCGAGATTCGCGTTCCGACGAGAGGGCCTACATTCCCACAGTGCCGATGGAGGTGTTCGAGTCGCTGTCGTACGGGTATCCCGACTGGCAAGCGGGCAATGACCGTGCGCACTTGCGCACGCAGGCCTGGGATGCGCAAGCAAGCCGCTATATGGGTACAGGCGGCTTGCGTTGGATCGACGCAGGCTCGCGCTTCGTGCTCGACCATCATCCACGGCATGACGAACACGACACCCGACAGCGCGAGTTTGTCGCGGTCGAGTTGCGCTGGACCATCGAAAACAATGTGCCGATCGGGCAGCCCGCCGCCGAGCTACCGCACAGTCTCCAGCGCGCGGTTGCCGACGTCAAGGCAGCGCATGGCACGGCATTTCAATCGCGTCCGCATGCGGTGGATGGCGAGGTTGGCTACTTTGTGGTTCAACTGGAGGCTCAAAAGACGACGGTTGAATACTGCAGCCCGTTTGAGCACGGCAAGCCTGCGATGCATATCGAGCATGCGAAGGTGGTCGCGCCGCGAGGCGAGGAGGCATGGTCCGACGAGCTCAACCGGGTCTACGTGCGTTTCGCCTGGGATCGACAGACACCGGACGATGCGTACTGTTCGTCGCCGTTGTTGTTGTCGCTGCAGGCCGACACCGGAAGCGGTTACGGCGCCGTGCATGTGCCACGCGCCGGCGAACAGGTGGCGATCGATCATTGGGGCGGAGACTGCGATCGCCCGTTCGTGCTGGGACGGATCAACGGGGCGACGCCGCCGCCCTGGCACACAGACGTCATGCTGTCGGGTTTTCGGTCGCGCGGCTTCGGTGAGACCGGTGCATTCAATGAGCTCGTTCACGACGATGCTGCCAATCAGGGTGGTACGCGGCTGACGAGTTTCACGGGGAAAAGCTATAGCGCTTTTCATCAGGGCTACCTGATCCGTCACGCCGGTAACTCGCGCGGGGCTTATCTCGGTAACGGCTTCCTGTTGCATACCGACGACTATGGTGCGATGCGCGCCAATGGCGGGTTGTATGTCAGCACGCATGCCAAGGCGCACGACGGCGCGCAGCTCGATATCGACGAACTGCATGAGCAGCTGGATCGCGCGGGGACGCTGGTCGGCGCATTGTCGAATGCGAGCGCGCTCGCGCAGGCGGAATCGTTGCAGGCGAGCGAGGCGGTGTTGAAAGCGGTGACGAGCGGCACGCGTCGGGAGGTGTCAGCCCCAAGGCTGGGAGGGCGAACTGGCGGTGGGGGCATGGGCGAGACCAACGCTTTCGGTGCGCCGTTGATCGTCATGGCGAGCCCCGCGGGTATCGGGTTGTCTACGCAGCAGTCTGTGCAGGTTACGGCGGACCAGCAGATCAGCCTGGTGAGTGGCGAAAGCTCATATGTCGCGACCGGTAAATCGTTTGTCGTGGCCGCCGCCGAAAAGCTCAGCATGTTCGTGCACAAGGCTGGAATGAAGCTGCTTGCTGCGAAGGGGAAAGTGGAACTGGCGGCGCAAAGCGACGACATGCGGCTGTACGCCGATCGCAACATGACGCTGACCAGCAACCAGGGGCGCGTCGTCATTGAGGCTAGTCAAGAGCTGATGCTCAAGTGCGGCGGCTCATATATCCGCATCACGCCCGATGGAATCGAAGATGGCACGCGCGGCGCGCGAACGGTCAAGGCGGCGTCATTAAGTAAGAAGGGCCCGGGGTCGGTCGCCGAGCACATGAACGCGCAGCAAAAGGCCAACTTCAACGATCCATATGTGATTCGCGATCGGGTCACGGGGGAATTGATGAAAAGCCATCAATACGCGGTAGGGCGAGCTGAAGGTACGCATTTGACCGGGATGACAAGCGATATCGGGCACATGCCGGAGCAGAAAAGTGAGGATATCGAGACGGTCAAGCTGCTTGCCTTGAAGCGTGGCTCGAAATCAGGCGGGACTTCAGCGTAGATCTTTTTGACTGCAAGACTTGACATGACCGATACCCAGAAAGCCAATCCGGGCGACTCGCCATTCGACGACGATATCCAGCAGGAAGTCGTGCGAATAATAGGGCGCACCGACAAGGACGGCCACTCATATGCCTATGCGACGTTGACGCCCGCAAGCGATACACGCGTCAAGGAATTCCTGTGCGATGTCAGGCCAATCATTCCAGTGATTTTCCTGCCTGGTGTGATGGGCTCGTTGCTGGCAGACAAGGACACGGGCGGCGAATTGTTCTTCGCGCCGAACACGGACGGCGCGCTGCAATCTGTGCTGGCATTGGCGGATTTGATCCGGATGTGGTTTCAGAGCGCGGAATCGCGACAGAAGAGCTTTGACCCGACGCGGGCTGTGGTGACGCCGCTGGGGCCGATTAACGTCGGCAAGCATGTGCTTGGGGTGGATGAAGAGGAAGCGCGCCGACGCGGATGGGGATCGGTGCATCGCACGAGCTATCACCCGGTGCTTGCGTGGCTTGAAGAGGAGCTTAATCAGCCGATGTTTCTGGGTAAGCCGCACGGTGCTTGGGTGAACCCGGATCCTCAGGGGGAGAGGTGGGCGCTTAAACCGGTGTTGGGCACCGCGCCGGCTGAGTACGGCGGGATGGGCAAGGGCGACACGCTTACGCTAGATTCACCGGCGTTCAAGCACTTTGCCAGGTATCAGTACCGGGTGTACGCGATCGGCTACAACTGGCTGCAGTCGAATGCCGACTCTGCGCGGCAGGTGATTGATGGTTCGGACTTTTACGATCCCAAGTCGAAGAAGACGACGCGGCTGATGGGGATCAAGGAGATCTGCGCTGAGAACGATAGCGGCAAGGCGATCATCGTCACGCATTCGATGGGCGGGCTGGTGGCGCGGATGGCGATTGCAATGCATGGCGCGGCGGATTTGATGCACGGGGTGTTTCACAACGTGCAGCCGGCGACGGGTGCGCCGGTGACGGCGAAGCGGTTTCGCACTGGAGGTGGGAGTGAGGGTGGGTTTAATGGTTTTGTGAACGGCGCGCTGGTTGGGCGCAAGGCGCCGGAGTTTGTTGCGGTGGCGGCGAATGCGCCAGGGCCACTCGAGTTGCTGCCGATGCCGGATTACAACGATGGGAAGCCTTGGTGGGTGTTTGCGCAGTTGAATGGAGAGCCGGTGATTGAGTTGCCGAAGAAGCCTGGTAAGGCGCTTGAGGAGATTTACACTAATTCTGCGTGGTATGGGCTGGTGCCGAACGAAAAGCTTTTAGATCCGGCCGGACTTGTAAAAGAGAAACTTGATATAAATCCAATGCGCAAGACTATGCTGCAGAATTTTCATCAGACGATGAAGAGTGTCGCTGTCAAACAAAGCGATATACAGAACCTATATCATCGAGTGACTTACGCTTCATACGGGAATGGCGCACTCAAAGAACAGCCTAGGACATCTGCGACGATCGATGTCGTTGACCGGCATAAGCCGCTTCTTGAAAAAGGGCAAAAACTCGAGAAGTTATTGACGTGGGGCAAGGTGATCTGGAGGGGCGTCTTACCGTCAAGTGTGACTGAAGCAGAACTGCGCTCGGCGACTGCGCTCTCTGATTCCGAATCCGGCAACGTGAGGGTGCACCTGGAATCGTACAAGCAGACTGTCGAGTTTGAGGTCAAAAAGGTCGCCATATTGCCTTTTGGTGTCAGCGATCCTGACCCGTCAAGACGCGAAAACAGCTACGGCATTGTTGCGGGCGATGGCACGGTTCCCGTGTGGTCCGCGCAAGCACAGGCGCGAGGGCTCGATCCGAAGGTGAAGGGCGATACGGCCACGGGTGTGCGAATGGCATTCGCGCAGGGTGGCTACGGCCACCAAGAGAGCTACGATCATCCTTGGACACGTTGGGCGTTACTCTACAGCATCGTACAGATCGCTCAAGACGCACGAGAGCTTTCATGCTGAAGCTTATCCGGAAAATTCTGTTACTCGTTGCAAGTGCGAGTGCCTGCACTATTGCATTCTCTGAAGAGCCGATCATGACCAATTCCTTGCTGTTCAAGCCGCGCTCGTGGTGCGTCGGTCGTTTCGTGTTTGACCGGCCAGCCTCTAGCGAGATATCGAATCAACGTTACGAGTTCGCAGGAGAGAAGCTTGAGACCCAACACAACGTATCGCATGCAACCTACCAAGCGAGAGTCGATGCTCGAGACAGGGAACTGCGCACGAAGAAGCGCGTGGATGCCGGAAGCAATAATAAGGAATTGAGCCGATCATGGTTGGAAAAAGCATTCTCACCGACAAAAAGCTCAACGGTATTCGTTTATCTTGATGCGGAAATCAGTGGAGTTTCGTTGCCGTTTGAATCGGATGGTTATATTTACGATAACAACACACTGTTCCATATGGTTGGGGGAATTGGTTCGGCGGCCGTTGGTCGGGCAGAGATTATTTATGGTGATATAGCTCAGCGTATCAGGCAACGCGATAACTGGACGGTGCCGAGTGAATCTGGCTTTTGCTTTGATGGTGGCATCGTGACGGGCTCATCGACTTACACCGAGGAGGTCAGCCAGTCATTTATGCTTATGCCAGGTCGACCAGCGCTGCTAGTGATACAAATGCGTGATTCTAGGGCCTCAGATCGACATGAGACGCTGACCGGAACGCTCCCTGATCTGCGCGCCCAACTGAACCGGCTGCCGGGCCACTATCGCATTCTGCGCGAGGGCAAGCGCACAATTGCCGGAATGAATGCTGAGGAGGTGCTGTTCGAACTCAAAGAAGGTGCCATCACCTCGTACCAGTTCTATCTGCTTGCGCCGGGCGATCCAAGCACGCTTGCTAAGCCGCATACGTCCATCCAGCTGCTGCTTGGCACAACCAGTTTCAATCCCAATCTGACGCCTGATCTGGCGACCTCGCCAGTTGATGAGGCGGCAGCACTACAAGTGTGGGATACGTTGCTGAATAGCCTACGGTTGCGGCCGGGAGCGGTGTAACCGGTGGAGGCGGCTGCACGCGCTGCAAAGCAGCCGTGCAGCTCACACGTTGAAACCTTAAATGTGCGTGCCTTACCCGCAATGGACCACACTAAATCTGCCAGTGGCTAGTCTCCCCTACCGGCGCGAGCGCTGCTACTCAGGCGAATGCTTCCCCCTCAAGACCACAGCGCCCGCCTAACCTCACCCCCTCGCCCGCATCCACTCCGCAATCGCCTGTCCGATTTCCTCCGGCGAATCCTCCTGGATAAAGTGCAGCCCCTTCACCGTCACCTCTTTTTGCGCCGGCCAGGAGCGCGCCGTCGCCAGATTCACGCCGCCCGAGACAAGCGCGCCGGGCTCCGCCTTGATAAACAGTTTGGGTATCTGGCTCGTCGCCAACCAGCGCGAGTAGCTCGCTGTGATCTCGACCACGTCCGCCGGCGTGCCATCAACCGGGATCTGCCGCGGCCAGCTCAGCGTCGGCCGCCGTCCCTCGCCGGGCTGCGCGAACGGTCGCCGGTATTCGTTCATTTCTTCAACCGACAGCGGGCGCAAGATAGCGCCGGGCAGAATCTTCTCGATAAAAAAGTTGTCCTGCAGCACCATGGCTTCGCCGGCCTCGGAGCGCAATCCCTGCAGAGCTGGGCGCATGTTGATGTTGTCCCAGTGGTCCCAGTCCTGCGGGCCGACAATCGCCTCCATATGAGCGATGGCCTTCACGGCATCGCGGTGACGATTCGCCCAATCCAACCCGAGCGCTGAGCCCCAGTCGTGTACGACGAGCGTCACACGCTCGCGTACGTCGAGCGCTTCGAGCAACGCATCGAGGTAGCGGCGATGCTCGACGAAACGGTACGCGTCAGGACCGCTGTCAGGCAGCTTCTCCGAGTCGCCCATCCCGATCAGGTCGGGCGCAATGCATCGTCCGAGCGACTGAACATGCGGGATCACATTGCGCCACAGGTACGAAGAGGTCGGGTTGCCGTGCAGGAAAACGATCGGATCGCCTTGGCCCACTTCCACATAAGCCATCTGGCGGCCCAGCACCTGCTTTTTCTGTTTCCGGAAAGGAAACGCTGCGGAAATCATTTCTCACCTCCTGTTATGACCAGACAGGAAGACTAAGAAGCCGGCGTGGGAAAAAGCGTTGGAGTGGCCGTGGAAGTCGCGCTGCTATCCAGAAAGACCTGCTCCGCGCAGGCCGCTCGCAATCTTCGCCATCACAGGCGCCGAGAACACCATCGCATCGGTCACATCGCCAACGCTCAAGCGGGGATAGTTTTCGAGCAGCGCGCACACACCGCTTTCCGCTTTTTGCCGCTCTCCGGCAGCCGCATAAGCCGGTACCAGGTTCCGATAAATCCACACGGCCTTTGGATTGAGCGCCAGCGCCTGCTCCATGCGTCGTATCGCCTGCACATGGTTGCCTTCGATGAAATGCGCGACGCCGAGTCCTGCCAGCGCATTGAACAGGGACGGGTCGATAGGTGCCAGCCTGATAGCCGCACGGAAGTGGCGCGCGGCCTCGCGGGGCTGTTCAGCGTAATTCGCCAGCCAGCCGCTCCGCACGCGCGCTTCGGGCAATCGTCCATCTAACTGGAGCGACCGCTCGAGCAGCACTTCGGCTTCGTTTCTATCTCCCACCAGGGTCCGCGCCGTGGCGATCGCAGTGAGGCAAGCAGGGTTGTTCATGCCGGCCCGGGTAGCCGATGCCGCAAAATATCGGGCTTCTGCCTTGTCCCGGCCGAGGTCGTCCGACCAGTTATAGACGACGCGTTGCGCGTGGCACCAGGCCGCTAACGCGAGCGCGCAGGGGGCATCCGCATCTTCGGCCAGGATGTCGTTCAGCAAGGTAAGTGCGCGTCGGTTGGCGGCCGGCTCAAGCGCAGCTGCAAACCTCTTCGCTGTCGCGATGCGCACGTCGAGGCTATCGGCGCGGTCCGCTTCGGTTCCGGCCGACCGGACCGCGACTGTAATTGCCTCGACGGCCTGTTCAACCCATTCCTGCACGGCGGATGCGCACGCCTCTTCCAATTCGACTTGCCCTGACCACACCACAGCGCCACAACGCACGTCGATACAACGCAGTGACACCTGTGCGGAATCTGTTCCCCGCGCCACTGCGCCGCGCAATGCGAATCCGGCCTCCGCCATGCCGTTCATGGCGGGCAAGCCGGTGGTTTCGCCATCAAGCACGATGCAGGCGCCCGAGCGCCACAGCGCGGTATTGAGATTGGCGGCCACGCGCAGCCCCAATGCGGCCGCATCGTCACCTCGCGGGACGAGCTTTAGCGGTTCGAGCTTGACGGTAGGCCGATGTTCGCTGCGCGCAAGCGCAAGCGTAAGCGCCGGTTGACCACACTCCACGCGCTCGGCAAGCGGAGGCGGAGGTGGCGGCATCAGAAGCAGCGCGTCGGCCACGCCAAGCTCGCAAGCCAGCCGCCGACGCGTCGCGGCTGCGTAATCAGTCGCCTCGCAGACGCGACCGCATCGCTCAAGCAGTTGCACCACGCGCGCATGCCCCCACTCGTTCCATGGCTCGGCCGCTACGAGTCGGCGCGCGGCGCACAACGCATCTTCGGGATGGGTCCAGGCAAGATCGACAGCTGCCTTTAGCAGGTTCGTGCGTAGCCCCGCGAGCGTCTCTCTCTCAGCGGCAAGCCATGCCTGAAAGCTCTGCTGTCCGCCGACCTCGACATCTGCTAGCGGCGTGCCTCGCCATAACGCTAAAGCCTTGGCGATATTCTGCTGGCTAAGCGGCTCGCGCGCGAGCGCGCGAAATGAAACGCCGTCGACGCAAAGGCTTTTGGAAACAAGCGCCACGCCATCCTGCGAAACGTCCAGCCAGGCGCCGATTGCAAGCTTGATCTTGGCAAGGCTCCAGCGCAGTTCGCCTCGCGGATCGCTTGCGCCGTCCCACAACAGGTCGCAGAGCTCGTCTCGCCGGCAGGGCCGCTGTGCCAATGCCAGATAGGCAAGCAGACCGCGCGTCTTGCGCGACGCCGGCAACGCGCAGCGCTCCCCGCGTTGCATGACCATCAGTTGCCCTAGAACTCCAACACTCAAGCCAGCGTGACAATCCATAGACGACCCGATAACCACTCCTGCTGTATGCACCGCTTTTTGCGCATTGCCGATGATTGCCTTGACCGGCGTCTTGACGATCCGCACGGCGGCCGCACCGGACACACTTCGGCAATGGGTAGATGACTTAATTCGGGAAAACAGCGTACGCAGTTACACGTAAGGCGGTAGAAATGAACCTTACTCTACCGGAATTGACATCATGACCTGGGCGAACCCGCGCGAAGCCCGAGGGGTCGGGCTTCGCGCGTGAGAGCAACTACGAGTCTGCGCGGTGGGAACGTGTGAAGAAACGCTGTAACAAGTGCTTTGAACAGCAACGAGCCGCTCGCTGCTAGGCGCGCGTTTTTCCTTTGCCCGACGCCTGGCTGGATGGCTTTCGCGCCTGATCCCGTTCGCGGCTCCAATGCTCGAGCAACGTGCGTGTCTGCTCGCGCACCGTCGACTTGAGCAGTTCAGCCTTCTCCGCATCGATACTCTTCCACCCAAGCATCGACAGCGTCGAGCGGTGCGCAACGTGGAAAATAACCAGCTGCCCGTGCAGGCTAAACGTGCGGATCGCTGTGATTTCATCATCCGCGGGCCGCCCTGAAATACGCGCCACCAGTGCGGCACTCACGTCGTTAAGCGGCTGACGGATCCGGCAAGCCAGAATCTGCGAAGCGCTTTCGGGCTCATAACCCGCCTGTTCGCGCGCGAAGAAAAGCCGCCGGCCAGGCTTGCTCGCTTTAGCGAACACGCCGTCGGCGATCGCTTCCTGAATGAGCAGGAATGCATCGATCAACGCGGCCACCTCGGCCTTCTCCTCCAGCACCCGCTGCGCATGCTCGATAGCCGGCCCGAACGTCTTCCACGCTTCATCGGCCAGCGCCTCGACGCAGGCCCGATACACGCCTTCCTTGTTCTCGAAGTAGTACTGCAGCGCCGGCGCATTGACGCCCGCGCGAGTCGCGATGTCGCGTGTCGACGCGCCCTCGAAACCGTGTTCGCCAAATAATTCGACCGCCGCTTCGATGATCCGGTGACGCGTCTCGTCGCCGCGCGCATAGCCGCCCTCCGGCGAACGGCGCAGTCTTTTAACGGGGTTCATGCATTCCTCTCCATGGCACCGCAAGAAATATATCACTTGACACAATTTTATCGACTGGAATAATTGTGCCAAGTGGAAATAATTGGACCGATACGATGTCATCAACCGCAGGCTCTCCTTCCCGCCCGGTACCTACCGAAGGCTCGCGCCAGCCTGGCGCGCGGCGCCTTTCCCGGCGAACCTTGCTGATCGCTTTCGGCATTGTCGCGCTAATCGCAGCGGGGATCTGGCTGGCCCGCTGGTGGACCGTGGGCCGCTTCATCGAAAGTACCGACGATGCTTATCTGCAGGCCGATAGCGTGACGGTCGCGCCAAAAATCGCCGGTTATATCACGCAGGTTTTCGTGGCGGACAACCAGATCGTCAAACCCGGCGATCAACTGGTGCAACTCGACGCTCGTCCGTATCAGGTCGCGCTCAATCAGGCGCTAGCCACGGTCGATGCACGCAAGGCGGACATCGAGCGCGCGCAAGCCGACATCAAGCAGCAGCAGTCCAATATCGCGCAGGCACAAGCGCAGCAGCAAGTGTCGCGCGTGAGCGCGCGGCATGCCAGCGATGAAGTTCGGCGTTACGCACCGCTCATCGCAACCGGCGCGGAAACCAGCGAACGGCTCGCCGAGCTCACCAGCAGCCGCGATCAGGCCGACGCAACGCTCGCGGCCAACGCAGCCGCCGTCGAAGCCGCCCGCTCGCAGATCGCATCGGCCACTGCGCAACTCGGGCAAGCACGCGCCCAGCTCGAAGCGGCTCAGGCAAGCGCACAACAATCGCAGCTCGATCTCGACAACACCGTGGTGCGCAGCGCGCTCGGCGGCAAGGTCGGCGATCGCACGGTGCGCGTCGGCCAGTACGTGCAACCCGGCACCCGCATGCTGACCGTGGTGCCGGTGCAAAGCACCTATCTGGTGGCCAACTTCAAGGAAACGCAGGTGGGCAGCATGCGCCTCGGCCAACCGGTGGAAATGCACATCGATGCATTGCCCGGCCATGCGCTGCACGGTGTGATCGACAGTTTCTCGCCGGGCACCGGTTCGCAGTTCGCGCTGCTGCCGCCGGAAAACGCCACCGGCAACTTCACGAAGATCGTGCAGCGTGTGCCCGTGCGGATTCGCATCGACACCGGTCCTGAAACGCGCAGCGTGCTGATGCCGGGGCTGTCGGTCACCGTCGACGTCGACACGCGTTCCGCGCGCGACCGTGACGCGCGTATCGATGCCGAGAACCATCGTGGCTGATCCGACCGCACCGGCTCCGGGCGCTGCGGCGCCGGCCGCGCCGCACGCGGAGCCGCGTGCCAGCGCGAGCGACTGGATCGCCGTCGCCGCGGGCGCACTCGGCGCGTTGATGGCCACGCTCGACATCTCGATCACCAACTCCGCGCTGCCACAGATCCAGGGCGAAATCGGCGCCACCGGCACCGAGGGCACATGGATCTCGACAGGCTACCTGATGTCGGAAATCGTGATGATTCCGCTCGCCGCGTGGCTCACGCGTGTGTTCGGTCTGCGCAATTTCCTGCTGACCAACTCGGCGCTGTTCATTGCGTTTTCGATGATGTGCGGCTGGTCGCACACGCTGCCCATGATGATCGCCGGCCGCATCGGCCAGGGTTTCACCGGCGGCGCGCTGATCCCGACCGCGCAGACCATCATCCGCACGCGTCTGCCGTTATCGCAGTTGCCGGTCGGCATGACGATGTTCGGCCTGATCGTGTTGCTCGGTCCGCTGCTGGGGCCAGTGGTCGGCGGCTGGCTGGCGGAGAACATCAGCTGGAGCTGGTGTTTCTTCATGAATCTGCCGATCTGCGCGGCGTTGATGACCTTGCTGATCGTCGGGCTGCCGTCGGACCGGCCACACTGGGAAGCGTTCCTGAAGGCGGACTGGCTCGGCATCGTCGGTCTCGCGATCGGCCTCAGTTCGCTCACCGTGGTGCTCGAAGAAGGTCAGCGCGAACGCTGGTTCGAATCGTCGCTGATCGTGTCGCTCACCTGCGTGTCGATGTTCGGCATGGTGCTGATCGCCGCGTCGCAATGGGTCGCGAAGAAACCGATCCTGCGCCTGAGCCTGATGCGCAACCCCAACTACGCGAGCGTGATCGTCATCGTATCCGCAGTCGGCGCGGCGATTTATGGCGTGTCGTATCTGCTGCCGCAGTTTCTCGGCGTAGTGGCCGGCTACAACGCCGAGCAGGCCGGCGCGATCATGCTGCTGTCCGGGCTGCCGTCGTTCCTGATCATGCCGGTGTTGCCGCGGCTGCTGGCCCGGGTCGACTTCCGCGTGCTGGTGATCACCGGGCTGCTGCTATACGCGATCAGCTGCATTCTCGATATTCACCTGACCGCGCAAAGCGTCGGGCACGATTTCGTCTGGTCGCAACTGATCCGCGGCACCGCGCAGATGCTGGCGATGATGCCGTTGAATCAGGCGTCGATGGCGGCGGTATCGCGCGAAGATTCCGGCGACGCAGCGGGCCTGTACAACATGGCGCGCAATCTCGGTGGGTCGATCGGGCTTGCGGTGATCGGTACGGTGATCGATCGGCGCACGACCTTTCATACCGCGATGATCCGCGAGTCTGTCAGCGCCAATTCGCTGACCGGCCAGCAACACATTGCGGCGAACGCCGCGAACTGGTTCGCGCATACGGGTGACATGGCGTACTCGCAGATGCGCGCCTTCGCGCAACTCGGCGCACAGATCGGGCAGCAGGCGATCGTGATGACCTATTCGGAAACCTTCTATCTGCTCGGTATCGCGCTGATCGCGTGCATTCCGCTGGCGCTGCTGCTGAAAACGCCGCGCCGAAATGCACCGCCGCCTTCCGCCGGACACTAATCTCTTTTGATCTCGCCATGACGTTTCATCGTTCGACCTGTTTCGCACTGGCTGCCGTCGCGTTGCTGTCCGTGTTGTCGGGCTGCACAGTCGGCCCGGATTATCACGGTGCACCAACCGTTGCGCAGAATGCCGACCACAACGCGACCTTCGTGCGCACGCCGAACGTCGGCATGACTGCAACGGCCGCGCCGAATCAATGGTGGCTGGCGTTGAACGACCCGCAGCTGAACGACCTGATCGCCGCCGCCCTCGCACATAGTCCTGACGTGCATATCGCGCAAGCGCGGCTGCGAGAATCGCGCGCGCAGCTGGATCAGCAACATGCAAACGCTTTGCCGAAGCTGTCGGGCAATGCCGCCGCGCTGCGCACGCGCGAGCCCGATCTGGGCTCGTTCGGTTCATCGGGTTCATCAGGATCGGGTTCATCCGGCCGAGGCCCGTTGCAGTTCTACACGGTAGGCTTCGACGCCTCATGGGAAATCGATCTGTTCGGCGGCACGCGACGCGCGATCGAAGCCGCATCGGCCAATGCGCAAGCCGTCGATGCGGATCTGTCCGATACGCAGGTATCGCTCGCAGCGGAAGTCGCGCGAACCTACGTCGAATTGCGCGACGAGCAGACGCGCCTCGAGCTGGCGCAACGTCAGGCGCAAACCGAACAGAAAATCCTGACGCTCACGGAGGAACGCCGTCAGCGCGGCACAGCAGCGGACATCGACGTCGAACGCCTGACCACGCAGGTCGAAAACACGCGCGCAACGCTCAATCCTCTCGACGCGCAGGTGACCGATTCGCTCGATCGCCTCGCGGTGCTGACCGGCCGCGAGCCCGGTGCGCTGGACACACAGCTCGCCGACACGCGACCGCTACCGGCGCTGCCGCAGACGGTCGCGATCGGCGATCCGTCGGCATTGCTGCAGCAACGCCCCGACATCCGCGCAGCGGAACGCCGGCTCGCATCGAGCAACGCGCAGATCGGCGAGCACGTCGCCGACTTCTTCCCGAAGGTGACGCTGCTCGGCGATCTCGGCTTTAGTGCAAGCGATCCGGGCCACCTGATCCGCAAGAGCAATTTCAGCTGGATCGGCGCGCCATATCTGCAATGGAATGCGTTCGACTTCGGTCGCACCCTCGGTGCCGTGCACGCCGCCGAAGCGTCGCGCGACGAAGCAGAAGCGCAATACACGAAGACCGTGCTCGAAGCGCTGCAGGATGCGAACTCATCGCTATCGCGCTACGGACATCAGCGCGATCATGTGGTGACCTTGCAGAAGGTGGAAGCGTCCGCCACGCACTCGGCCACGCTGATGCGGCAGCGCTATTCAGCAGGTGTCGCCACGCTGATCGATCTGCTCGATACGCAACGTCAGGAATTTACGTCGCAACAAAACGTGGTTGCGGGGCAAGCCGAGCTGCTTAAAGACTTTATCGCGTTGCAGAAGAGTCTCGGGCTCGGCTGGCAGGCGTAACAGGCTGGCTGGCAGCCTGGTCGAGACGCCTGCGCCGCGAGCGCTATCGTCATTGCCCGAAGAAGATGCTATCCCGCCCTTGCGGCGCAGCTGCAGGACTGAGTCCACTTTCCGAGCCGCCGCTACTTGCACCGCCCACCGCCTGCGCAGCGGCTGCGCGCATTTGCCCGGCGGGATAGGTCGAATCGGGTTCATCGAAGGTTCCCGCGTCGCGGGCCTGGATCAATTCCGCCTGTACTTGTGCGCGCGTTTTGCCATGCGTGGCTGATTCGCCGAACGCGGTCCACGGCGCGAGCGCACCGGCCATAACAACCACCGAAATCACCAATCGCTTCATTTCATATTTCCTGGTTCGATTGTTCAACAAGAACAAGATGCACAACAACAGGCGTAACCCGCGGATCGGGTCGCCCTAAGATTGATTTCGCGGGAATCGCTACGAGCGGGGCTAACGAGGCGGCATGTCCTGCCTTGCATAAGCCGACTCCCATCCGCCACCGAGTGCCTTGCACAGCGTGACGAGGTTCACAGCGGAATCCGCTTCGCTGCGCTCAAGATCGCTTTGCGCCTGAAGCAGTTGCTTCTGCACGTTGAGCACTTCGAGAAAATCGACCGCGCCCGCCTTATACCTTTGCTGCGCAATCGACAGCGCGGTCAGGTTCAAGCTCACCACCTTCTTGAGGCGATCCCGTCTGCGCTGTTCGGCGTCGTAGACAACCAGTGCATCGTCCACCTCGCGCCATGCCTCGAGCACCGTGCGCTTATAGACAATCGCTGCTTCCTGTTGCTGTGCCTCGCGCAGATGCAGCGTGCCTTTCAGACGGCCGCCTTCGAAGATCGGCAGCGTGATCGATGGACCCACCACGAACTGTCCGGACGCCCAGTCAGCCAGATTCGACAACTGCAGGCTCTGGAACCCCGCACTGCCGTTCAGCGAGATGCGCGGATAAAAGTCGGCCTTCGCCATGCCGATCGCTGCGGTCGCCGCATGCAATTGCGCTTCGGCTTGCCGGATGTCGGGCCGGCGCCGCGCCAGTTCCGATGGAAAGCCGATCGGCACCTGCCCCGGCAACGCAGGCACATCGTGCGGCTCGACAAGCGTCTGCCGCAGCGCACCCGGCTCTTTGGCCAGCAACACGCCGATCGCATTGATCAGCGTCGTCGAATGCGCTTCGAGCGTCGGAATCAGGCTTTCGATCGTCTCCTGCTGGGCCGCCGCATTGGCCACATCCAGATTCGTGGTGACGCCTTCGCGCACGCGAATCTCCGTGAGCTTCGTGGCATCTTTGGCGATCTTCAGATTCTGGTGCGCGATATCGAGCAAAGCTTGCGTGTCGCGCAACTCGATGTAGTCTCGCGCCAGTTCCGCGCGGGCCGACAGCAGCACCGAGTTGCGATCTTCGTAAGATGCCTGGCTCAAAGCCGTGGCGGCCTCGACGCCGCGTCGGGCGCGCCCCCAGATATCGACTTCCCACGATGCGTCGAAGCCGAACTGGTAAAGGTTATAAGCAGGCGAACCGCTCGACCCGGGCAACGGCGCCACACCGAGCGGCGCAGCGCCCGAAGCGGATTGCGGCTGGCTGCCCGTCGGCGACACGCCGAGCAACGACAGGATGCCGTTCGGACTGCCGCGCTCGCGGTCATACGATGCAGCGGCGTCCAGCGTCGGGTACTCCGCCGCGCCGGCAATGCGCTGCTGCGCCCTGCTTTGCCGCAGCCGCGCAGACGCCGCCGCCACGTCGAGGTTCGCATCGGTCAGCTGCTGTTGCAGCGAATTCAGCGTGGCATCGTTGAACAAGGTCCACCAGTCCGGATTGAACTCCGCCGCGACGGCCTTGCTCGATGCCTGCGCGGATTGGGTGCGGTCGAACACATCGGGTGTCGATGCAACCGGCGGTTCGAAATTTGGCCCGACCATGCAACCCGCGAGCGCCAGGCACAGCAGCACCGCCGCCGCCGGCGTGCGAAAGGAGAATCTGCGCGCGTTCATTTGTTGTCCGTTCCGGCGATCGGCGCATTGCCGCCATGCCTCGCAATCGTCACCTCGGCTTCCACCGAGAGCCCCACGCTCAATGCAGCCGCAGCCGGCTGCCCCTGATCGATCGTGATCTTGACCGGCACGCGCTGGACCACCTTCGTGAAGTTGCCGGTGGCGTTGTCCGGCGCGATAGGCGCGAAACTGACGCCCGTCGCAGGCGCAAGACTGTCGATCTTCCCTTGAATCAACACGCCCGGAAACGTATCGACCTTGATGCGCACGCTATCGCCTGGGCGCATATGGGTGAGCTGGTTTTCCTGGAAGTTGGCGACGATATAAGCGTCGGACAGCGGCACGATGGCGAGCAACGACGCGCCAGGCGTGACGAATGCGCCTACCCGCACCGAGCGCCTGCCGACCTTGCCGTCGATCGGCGCATGAATCTCCGTGTACGAAAGATTGAGCTGCGCCTGTTCGAGCACCGCCTCCGCGTGGCCTACGGCACCGGCCGCCTTGTCGCGCTGCGTGCGCAGCACGTCGAGATTCTGCTCGGTGGTGAGCAGCGCGGCACGGTCGTGAGCCTGCTGCGCGAGTTGTTCCGCCAGCGTACTGGTCGCATGCTGCTGCTCCTGCGTGGTGCCCGCGCCGGCATCCGACAGATTGCGATAGCGCGACGCGTTGGCACGCGCGAATTCGATCGATGCATCGTCGGATTTCAGCGTGGCGCGCGCCTGATCGACCAGCGACGGCTGCCGCGCGATCTCCGCGTCATAGTTCGCCACCGACGCCTTGGCCGCCACCACATCGGCCTGCGCGCTCATCAGCGCCGCACGGAAATCGCGATCGTCGATGCGCACCATCAGCTGGCCGGCCTTCACCTGCTGGTTGTCCTGCACCAGCACGTCCGAGATCTGCCCGGCTACACGCGGTGCCACGAGGGTGAAATCTGCCGTCACATAGGCATCGTTAGTGGATTGCGTGTTCGAGTCACCAAGGAACCCGGCAAGGGCCCATGCAATGATGCCGAGTGCAACCACGCACAAGACCAGAACAACGATTTTTTTGGGGAATCGAGTGGCAGATGACATATTCGTCGCTTAGCGGGTAGAAGGCGGCGTAGTGCTCCAGGGCGGATAGATACGCACGGGTAGAACCGGAATCAGAAGAAGGAAGCCAAGCGCGATACACGCCATCACAAGGTAAAGATCTGCCGACGTCAGCACCACGGCCTGTTCGTGAATGCGGTGCGCGAGTTGTCCGAGCCCGTGCGTCGCATCGACGGCCTGATCGCCGACCAGTGCGTGATTGCCGAGCTGGTCGACCAGCATGTTCGAATGAAGCCGTTCGCGAGCCGTCCCCAGGCCGTCGAGCAGACCGGTCGCGGCAGCGGCGGAAAAGGTCTTGACCGTGTTGAACATCGCCGACGCAAACGGCCCTTCGGTAGGCGGCAAGCCGGTGGTGACGCCCGTCAGGATCCCCAGAATCACCATCGGCTGCGCGACGATCTGCAGCGATTGCAGCAGGTAGAAGTTTTCGCGAACCCAATCGGAGGTCATGTAGCTGCCCATCACGCAGGTGATGATCATCAGCGAGAGTCCGATGGCCATCACCCAGCGGTGGTCGGCGCGCCGCGTGTTCAGCAATGCCGCGGTAAGAGGCAGCGCAACCAGCAAAGGGATGGCCACCAGCAATGACAGCGGTGCGGTTTGCAGCGGCCGGTATGCATGGATCCTGCCGAGGTACTGGCCAGGAATAGCGGCCACGCCGACCAGCAGCATCACTGCACCCACCAGCGTGCTGAGCCCATGCGCGAAGTTTCTGCGGGCCAGCAGTTGCAGCTTGAAAAACGGCACAGGATGAAACCACTCGTTGACGAGGAACGCGACGAGCAACGGCACGCCGCCGAAAAACATCACGCGGATAAAGCCGGAATTCAGCCAGTCGAGCCGATCGCCCTGCAACAGGCCAGTGACGAGCATCACGAAGGCCGGGCATCCGGTGACGAACCCAACCCAGTTGAACGAACGGAACCGTTCGAGCTTCGGTGCATCCTGCGGCAGCCCCCATTGAATCGCGATACAGGTCAACACGCCCATCGGCACGATTTGCCAGAACGCCATGCGCCAATTGACATACTCGGTCCATAACGCGGCGAGGGGTGTGCCCACTGCCGGGCCGAAGGTTGCAGTAAGTGCATAGCCGGCGAGCCCGTATAACTTGATCTTCGGCGGCAGATAGCGCAGCGCCACGATGATCAGCATCGGCGGCAGACAGCCGCCGGCAATGCCCTGCAGCACGCGCAACAGATAGAGGCTGTGCAGGTTCGGCGCAAACGGACACAGAACCCCGAAGATCATCGTGGCCAGCACCGCGCCGATCGTGAATCGTTTCAGCGTGAAGGTGATACCGAACCATGGCGCAAAGACCATCGTCGTCACATTGGCAGCTTCGAATAATGCAGTCAGCCACGTTCCATCGTCCTGGCCGATCGACAGCGCGCCGCGAATGTCGGCCAGCGCCAGCGCGGTGACCTGCTCGTTCAAGATCGCGAGCAGCGACGCGCACAGCATGCCGATCAGCCCCGTTGCGAGGCGCAGCGAGAACGCGGGTGACGCTGGTGGCGTGGGCGCCCCGCGCGCCGCGGCCGCCCCTTCCGCTACGGGGTCCGGCAGCGAAGATCCACTCGCTGGCGGCTGCTCCGTGACGCTTGTCGAAGGGTGTGCGGGGATCATAGAGGTGCGCCAGAAAAGTTAAGCCAATCGATTTTCGCTTTCTTGTATCGCTCGTTTCGCATGACGAATAACGACTGCGGGCGCTATATGAAAACTGATTGAATTCTAGGAAGGCGCCCGATCTTCTACAACGCACCATTACGCGATGTATTGGCCATTCGATTTGAAAATCCGGCCAGCGTTGGTATTGCCGCTATAACAATGCGTTATCTGGAAGCAATGCTTTTCCGTTTGGGCCGCGAGGCACGCACAGCATGCTGTGCGCTTGTGGCGCGTTGCCGTGCGTCGCTTCGCGTTACGCCTTTGGCTGCGCCTCGGCGAAATACTGCGGCGCCTCGCGGCGATCGAACATGCCGTACTCGCGGATAATGCGCACGCTGCGCTGACGTGCGCCGTCCTGCGCCGCGGCCTTGCTTGCAAACGCGTCAGCTGCCGCCTGATCGACCCACGTCACCACCACGATCACGTCGCCAGGCGCGAGCAGTGCATCGAACGCGTCCCACTTGACGAGGCCCGGTGCCTGACGGTCGAGCCCAAGTGAATCCGCAACCGCTTCCGCGCCAGCCTCCTTGACCCACTCAGCCGCGCGTTGCCCTTCGAGCAGCATCACTGCCTTGCCGTCGCCTGTCTCGGTGACGTCGAGGCGTTGCTCGGCCAGCGTGTAGCCTTCCGGCACATGCGTATCCGTCACCACCTGCCCGATGCGCAGGCGATAGTCGGCAAATACGCGATCGCGCGCGGCCTGCTGGATCTTGTAGTGGTTGGTCGTGACGCGCCAACGAATCAGCGCTTTCTCGTCGCGCCAGCTCGACAGCGACAGCAGCCAGTTGGGGCGAGTCAGGCTCGCATAACGCGTGTTGTCGATAAAGCCGTCGATCGTCTCGAGTTCCGGCCGCAGCATCTTCGCCATGCCGAGATAGGCATTGAATTGCTCGAGGATCGGATTGACTTCCAGCATTGCGGCAAACATGGGTGACTCCTTTTGCTTGATCACGGATAAGGTGAATTTATTATCCGAGAGCGAGCGATTTTCCCTAAGCTTTGTCAGGCTAACTATCTGGCCAAGCAGTGCGAATATCTTGCCAGCCAGCATTAGCGCATCCGACTCCGCACTGAATCCGGAATTAGTCTTTTTCCGTCGAGGTAACAAAGTGGAGAGGCATCATCGGGAAAGCGCGCGTGGTGAATTCCCGGAAAGAATCGGCGATGGCCGAAAGCGGGCCACATGTGTCGACTTTTGGGCCAATCGAAGCCACCGACACTTTCAATCGGCGGCTCGATACTTACAATCCGTTAACGCCCGCGTCGCGCTGCGCCGCGGATGTGATTGGCAGGTTCGCGGCCTTTCCTTTGCGAACACAATTCAGGCAGAGAATCACGATGGACAGATTGCGCGAGATGGAGGTTTTTATAGCCATCGTTGATCGAGGCAGCGTCACGGGCGCGTCTGAGAAGCTCGGCATGTCGGCGCCCGCCGTCTCGCGTGCACTGGCTTCGCTCGAGGCTCGTCTGGGCGCGCAACTGATGACGCGCACAACCCGTTCGATCCGGCCCACCGGCGTAGGTGTCGCCTATCTCGATACCTGCCGCAAGGTGCTAGACACCATCACGGATGCGGAAGCGAACATTGCAGTCGAGCAGAATAATCCCGTCGGCAGCCTGACCGTCACGGCACCTGTGTTGTTCGGCCAGCGATTTATCGCGCCGCTCGTCAACGCGTACGCCAAGCGGTATCCGGACATCAACATCAACGCGATCTATATCGATCGAACCACGCGGCTTCTCGACGAGGGCGTGGACATTGCAATCCGTATAGGTCACCTGGGTGACTCGTCGATATTCGCGGTGCCGTTGGGCTCGGTGCGGCGCCGTACTTACGCGTCGCCTGACTATCTCGCAGAGCACGGGGAGCCGGTTCATCCGAAGGAACTGGTCAAGCATCGCTGCATATCGTTCACCGGCGTCAGTCATCCGTTCGAATGGTCGTTTTATGAAAACGGCTCGAGACTGCCGGTGCGGATTCAGCCGCGGATGATCGTCGATCTGGCGCCTGCGGCGGTGATGGCCGCTGTCGACTGTGTCGGGATTACGCAGCTGCTGTCCTACCAGGCTGCCCCCGAAGTGCTGGATGGCGCGCTGCGGCCCATCCTGCGCGCATTCGAACCCGAGTCGACACCGGTAAATCTGCTGCACATGGAGCGGCGCGCCACGAGCGGCAAGATTCGAACCTTTATCGAATTCGTCATCGAGTCTTTGCGCGGGAACGAGCACCTCAACTACGCGCACAGCAACAGCATGGCGGCCGAGGCCGAGGCGTCAGGGCGCTGAATGAAGCACTACTTCGAGCAGGACGTCTGCGCTACCGCGACGTGAAGCTCGCGGTAGGCAAGCACCAGCGCGTCGAGGCTGAAAGACCGGTTCAGGCCACTGGGGTTCGGCAACACCCAGGCCCGAGCGTCGCCGAACCGCTTTTGCTGCGGGCCCCACTCGATTTCACGCGTGCCGGACATCGCCGCAAGCGCCATCTTGCCGAGAAACGCGATGGTGTGCGGCGCATAGTGCCGAATCTTCCGCTCGAATTCCGACGCTGCCGCACTGATCTCGTCGCGCGACAACTGGTCTGCCCGAGCGGTCGGACGCGAGACCGCGGTGGTCAGCCCGTAGCCGTACTGCAACATCGTGCGGTCGGTCTCAGGGCCGAGCTGTATGGGCGTAAAGCCGCCAGATGAACGACGCGCCAGAAGCGGTTGCCGCGGCCCTCAAAATGGCGCCCCGTAGAAGCAGCACGAACCCCCGGATTGATGCCGCAAAACACCACCGACAAACCTGCTTCGAGGATGTCGGGAAGGCCTTCATCGGGAAGGCCCGCAGATAGCACGGAAGAAGTCATGCGGACACACAATTCCCATCAAGGTGAACGCTACGCGACGGCTTCCAGCTCAGCCAGCTCGATTTCGTCGCTGACATCGTCAAGAACCCGATGCGTTTCGCCTGGCACACCGCGGAACCGCTCGCGATACGCCTTCGGCGTAATGTTAAGCCGCCGGGAAAAAGTAGTCCGCATATGCGTAGCGCTATGAAAGCCGCAATTGAACGCCACCGTCTTCAGCGGCGCATCGGTCTCCTCCAGCAGTTTCCTCGCTGCATCGACGCGTACCTGTTCGACGAACGCGGACGGCGTCACCTTCGCATGCTTCGCGAACAACCGCGAAAAGGTGCGCCGGCTCACCGCGCTTGCCTTCGCAAGCTGTTCGATCGACAGCGCATCGGCAATGTGATCGATCACGTAACGATGCACCTTGCCGATGATCGTATCGTCATCCTTGCGAATACCGACGTAGGGGCTGTACTGCGACTGTCCGCCTTCGCGCTGGATATAAACCACCAGACGCTTGGCGACCCGCACCGCCAGTTCGTGCCCCCAGTCTTCGCTGACGAGCGACAGACACAGATCGATGCCCGCCGTCACGCCGGCGGACGTAAACAGGCGCCCGTCGCGCGTGAAAATCCGGTCGGGTTGCACATGGGCCCGCGGAAACTCGTCCGCGAGGCGCTCGGCGTTCGCCCAGTGCGTGGTCGCCTGCTTGCCGTCGAGCAACCCCGCGTGTCCCAACACAAACGCGCCGTTGCACACCGAACCATAGCGCCCCGCGCCGCGCGCCTGGCTGCGCAGCCATTGCAGAAACTCGCCTGTCGGGCGCGCATCGGGCAAGCCCGGGCCGCCTGCCACCAGCAGCAGGTCGCTTTGCGCGTCGAAGTCCTCATAGCTGAACGGTACCGAAAGCTGCATGCCGTTCGAGCACGACACGGCGCCCGCCCGGGCCCCGACGAGCACGACCTGATATTGATGCTGTGCCGGAAGCGACACGTTGGCTTCCGCAAATACGTCCATGGGGCCTGCAACGTCGAGTGCCTGCACACCATCGAATACGACAATGGCGACTTTCATGCGTGACCTTTACCAAGTATGAATATTCTCGCGTGAGGACCGGCTTGACGCCTGAGTACGGTGTGCGATCCAGTGGTGGCGAGCGATGACCCAGCTTACTGGAACGGCCACGCGGGATGAATGCCGTATCTGGTAATTGACTCGTGCGTGCGTGTAACAGATCGGCGCGCTGCTGTGGCGGTGCAAACCGGCCCATGGCCGGGATGCGGCCTATTTTGGCGCGCGAAACACCTTCATTGGAAACTGCGCGGGATCGATCATGGGCAGAATCGTTGCTGTCACCCTCGCAATTCCTCCAGAAGCACGTCACAAAGGTGTGGGATGGACTGAGCCCCAGGCGGAGAACCCGCCACAGCGATGTCCGGAACCTGGTGTTGAACATACGTTGTTCTCGAGTTGGAAGGGAATCGTCGTTAGATCCTGCCGCTGACAGTGTCAGCGCCCGTGTCCACCCGAGCCCACCATGCCCTCAATCCATCCAGTTGCAGCACCCGCCCCTCAGCCAGCACCGCCTGCCGGCGAATCGATGTCAGGCGCCGATATTATTTTGCGCGTGCTCAGCGAACAGGGCGTCGATACGCTGTTCGGCTACAGCGGCGGCGCGATCTTGCCGACCTACGACGCTGTATTCCGTTTCAACCAGACACACGAGCAGCACCCCGAACGCCAGATCAGGCTGGTCGTGCCGGCCAATGAACAGGCGGCCGGCTTTATGGCGGCGGGCTATGCGCGTGCCAGCGGCAAAGTCGGCGTGTTCATGGTGACGTCGGGCCCGGGCGCGACCAACGCGGTCACGCCGATCGCCGATTGCAATGGCGATTCGATCCCGGTCGTGCTCATCTGCGGACAGGTGCCGCGTGGCGCGATCGGCTCGGATGCGTTTCAGGAAGCGCCGGTGTTCAACATCATGTCGGCGTGTGCGAAGCAGGTGTTTCTGGTCACCGACCCGACGAAGCTGGAAGAAACGCTGCGCACCGCATTCGAGATCGCTCGCACGGGCCGTCCTGGCCCGGTGGTCGTCGACGTGCCCAAGGACATCCAGAACTGGACGGGCCCCTACAAAGGCGAAGGCACGTTGCAGTTTCGCGGCTACACCGACCGGCTGCGGATGGTGGCAAGAGGCGCGCGGCTGGGTAAGGACAAGCGGACGGAGTTCTTCCGCATGCTGCAGCAGAGCAAACGACCTCTGCTGTATGTCGGCGGTGGTGTGATCGCAGGCGGCGCCACGGCCGAACTGCGCCAGTTCGCCGAGCGCTACAAGATTCCCATCGTGACCACGTTGATGGGCGTCGGCGCGATACCCACGCAACATCCGCTGTGTCTCGGTATGCTCGGCATGCATGGTGCCGCCTGCGCAAACTATGCGGTCGAGGATTGCGATTTCCTGATCGCAGTGGGCGCGCGCTTCGACGATCGCGTCGCGGGCGGGCGTCCCGACGCATTTGCGCCCCGCGCGAGCAGCGTCGCGCATATCGACATCGACGAAGCGGAGATCAACAAGGTCAAGCGCGCGCACTGGACGCATGTGGGCGATGCGAAAGACACGTTGCTGTCGCTGATGGAGCAAAGCCCTCCGGTGGAATCGCCCGCGGACTGGCTCGAGCGGATCGCAGAACTCAAGCGCACGTACGGCATGAACTACGACCGCCATAGCCCTGCAATTCAGCCGCAGTTCGTGGTCGAGAAGTTAAGCGAAATTACCGGCGGGCGAGCCATCATCTGCACCGGTGTCGGCCAGCATCAGATGTGGGCCGCGCAGTATTTTCAGTTTGCCGAACCGCGCAGCCTGCTGACGTCGGGCAGTATGGGCACGATGGGCTTCGGCCTGCCGGCGGCGATTGGTGCACAACTGGCGCGACCGGACGCGCTGGTGATCGACATCGACGGCGACGGCAGTATCCGGATGAACGTCGGCGAACTGGAAACCGCAAGCACTTATGGGGTTCCTGTCAAAGTGCTGCTGCTCAACAATCTCGGCGACGGAATGATCCGTCAATGGCAGCGTCTCTTTTACGAAGGCCGACTGTGCGTGAGCGACAAGGCGCTCCATCGCAAGAACTTTGTGATGGCCGCACAGGCCGACGGCTTTGAATTTGCGCACAGCGTAACGGTGCCAGACGAACTCGAGGAAAAGCTGCGCGCTTTCGTGGCATTCGACGGCCCGGCCTTCCTCGAAGTGATGGTCGATCAGCAAGCCGACGTGTTTCCGATGGTGGGGCCCGGCCGCAGCTACGCAGACATGATCACCGGGCCGTTCATACCGTCACGTCAGCAGCAGGCAGCGCCTGCCGCGGGCGCGGAACGCCAACCGTCTGCGGACATGTTCTGACCGCGCCCAGGGTGATGCAACATGATCGACGCAGACAAGATCCACAGGGTTCTGGCCAGTCAGGTCCGGCGAGATATTCTGAAGTGGCTGAAAGACCCGGCCGCCCATTTTCCAGGCAACGAGATCGTCTGTTCGGGCGGTGTACCGATCGGCATGATTCAGGCGCGCACGGGTCTGTCGCAATCCACTGTTTCGGCCCATCTGTCTGCGTTGACCGACGCCGGGCTTTTAAAGGCTCATCGCGTCGGACAATGGTCGTTTATCTCTCGCAATGAAGAGACGATTCGGCGATTTGTCGCGTATCTGACCGACAGCCTTTCGTCGTCCGGCTCGTGACCCAGCGGATCGCTGAAGTCACCGGCCGGCGCGCAGATTCAGTCCCGACTGCGCGCGGCGCTATGCTCCGCTCATCGTCAGGATGATCTTCCCCACATTTGCGGACGCCTCCATGCGCCGATGCGCATCGGCAGCGCGTGCCAGCGGGAACGTGCTGTCGACCACCGGCTCGATGCCCGCTCCGCCTTCGAAGCGCTCGAGCCAATGATCGCGGAACCGCCGCACCATTGCGTGCTTATCCACCTGCGAGCGCGACTTCATCACGGTGCCCTTGATCTGCAGATGGCGATAAAGAATCTGCTCGAGTTCCACCGATACCTGGCCGCCTGCGCCAAGAATGCCGACCTGGATCAGGCGGCCGCCGTTCGCCAGTGACGCCACATTGCGCGCGAAGTAAGGCGCGCCGACGAAGTCGATCACAACGTCGACACCGCGGCCGTTGGTCGCCTTTGCAATGACTTCAGCGAAATCGTCGCTGCGATAGTCGATCACCACCTCCGCGCCTAGCTGGATCACGCGTTCTCGCTTGCCGGCGTCGGCGGTTGCGAAGACCTGCGCGCCCGATGCATACGCGAGCTGGACCGCCGCCGATCCCACGCCGCCCGCCGCCGCGTGAATCAGCACCGAGTCGCCGCGCTGCAAGCCGCCTAGGTACAGCAACGCCTCATGAGCCGTGACGAACACCTCGGGAATCGCAGCGGCGTGAACGTAATCGAGCGCAGCGGGAATCGGCATGGCCATCCGCCAGTCAATGCGCGCGAGTTCCGCATACGCACCGCCGCCCACCACGCCCATCACCCGGTCGCCTGCCTTGAAGCCTTGCGCCGCGTGCCCGGTTGCAATCACTTCGCCCGCTATTTCGAGGCCCATCAGGGTTGAATCGCCGAAGTCCGGACGGCCGTAGCCGCCGCGCCGCTGCGTCAGGTCGGCACGATTCACGCCGGCAGCGTGTACCCGCACCAGCAGGTCGTCGGGACGCACGTCGGGCACCGGCACATCTGCAAGCTGAAGCACGTCGGCCGCACCGAATTCGTCGAACGTGATGGCTTTCATCGTTGGGTTGGTCTTCATGGATGTGCTCCGCTTATGCCTGGCTGATGAATTTCTGCGTCAGGTAGTACTCGATGCCTTCAGCGCCGCCTTCGGCGCCATGGCCGCTTTCCTTCATGCCGCCGAACGGCAGTTCCGTCGCCACGATCCGGTATTGGTTGATGCCGATCATGCCGGCCTCGAGCCCGTCGGCTACGTCGAGCGCGGTGCGCGCGCTTTGCGTGAACGCGTAGGCTGACAGGCCGTACGGCAGTCGGTTCGCTTCAGCCAGACCATCGGCGAGCGCGTCAAAGCGCATCAACACCGCAATCGGGCCAAACGGCTCTTCATGCATCACGCGCGCATCCATCGGTACGTCGGCGAGTACGGTCGGCTCGAAAAAGAAGCCGTCGCCTTCGATCCGCTTGCCGCCTGCCAGCACTTTCGCGCCGCGCGCAACGGCGTCGGCCACCAGTTCCTCCATCTTCGCGAGCTGCCGCGCATTGGCGAGCGGACCGACCTGTGTGGCAGGATCCATGCCGTCGCCTGCTTTCAGCGCCTGCGTCGCGCGCACGAAGTGCTCGACGAACACGTCATATACGTCGCGCTGAATCAGGAAGCGTGTCGATGAAATGCAGATCTGTCCGGTACCGCGAAAGCGATTCGCGGCGCCTTCGACAGCGGCCCTTTCGACGTCGGCATCGTCGAATACCAGCACAGGGCCATGGCCGCCAAGTTCGAGCGTGATCGGCTTGACACCTTCCGCAGCCCGCGCCGAAAGCAGGCGGCCGATCGGCGCTGAGCCGGTGAACGTGACCTTGCGAATCACCGGCGATGCGATCAGCTGCTTCGATACCTCGTCGGGCACACCGAACACCACTTGCAGCACGCCCTTGGGCAGACCCGCATCGTCGAGCGCGCGCGCCAGTGCGAGCGCCGTGGCGGGGCTTTCCTCGCCCGGCTTGATGATCACGCTGCAGCCCGCCGCCAGCGCCGCCGACAGCTTGCGCGCCGGCGTGATGGCCGGGAAATTCCATGGCGTGAACGCGGCGACCGGACCGATCGCCTGCTTTTTCACCAGCTGTTGCACGCCCGGACGATTCGCTGGCACCACGCGGCCGTCGATGCGGCGCGCCTCTTGCGCGAACCATTCGAAGTAATCGGCAGCGCGCAGTACTTCGTCGCGGCTTTCCGCAAGCGGTTTGCCTTCTTCGAGCGTCATCAGCGTGGCGATATGTGGTGCCCGTTCGCGCATCAAGCCGGCGGCGCGCGTCAGGATGCGGGAGCGTTCGACGGGTACCGTATTGCGCCAGGCTTCGAAGGCGCGCTGCGCGACGGCAAGTGCCCGATCGAGGTCGGCGACGGTGGCGAGCGGCACGCGGCCGAGTTCGCGCCGTGTGGCCGGATTGATCACCGCGGCGGTTTCGCGTTCGTTGGCAGCGATCCATTCGCCATCGATAAAGAGGAAAAGCGGGTCGTAAGTCGTGTTCATGATGAATGTCCTGTTCCTGAAGATGCTTTGATCGGGAATGCAAAGCTAGGTCGAGGCCTCGTCCAGGCCCGCGAAGCGTCTGCTTGTCTGTTCGGCTGCAGCAGAAGCGCGGCTCGAAGGGTGACTGCGCAACGAAGTCTAGGTGCGCAGCGCGTGCCGTTTTAGGGGTGCGGGAAGGAATGAATCTTGTCGCCAGAGGGAAAATCGCCGCACTCTGCATCGAACAGCCGTGCGGCGCGCCGCGCGCAGGCCGCGACGTGCTTATCATGCTTGCTGTGTGTATGGATGGCGTCCAGACGGCCTTCCGCACACACCGAAAGACGAATGAAAGCTCACTGAGGAGCGCCGGATGGACAAGCTCTACAACATGTCGGTGTTCGCCAAAGTCGTCGAGATGGGCAGCTTCACAGCTGTCGCGAATCATCTCGACACGACGGTCGGCAACGTGTCGCGCGCCGTGTCGGTCCTCGAAGAAGGGCTCAACACGCGGCTCCTGCAACGCTCGACGCGGCGGCTCGCGATTACCGATGCGGGCCGCCGCTTCTACGAGCGCAGTGTGGCGATCCTTGCCGACCTCGCGAACGCCGAAGACGAGGCGCGCGACGCATTGCTCGAGCCGCGCGGCACGTTGCGCGTGCACGCGGTGCCCGGCCTTGGGCGAGCGCTGGTGATGCGCGCGATCCTCGCCTATCGGCGCGCGTATCCGGAGGTATCCGTCGAGCTGCTGCTGTCGCAGCGCATGCCGAACCTTCTGGAAGAGCAGCTCGACGTGGCGATCGTGATTGCTCGCGCGCTTCCGGATTCGGCGTACGTCAGCCAGAAAATCGGCGTCAGTCATTGCGTGCTGGCGGCATCGCCCGAGTATCTCGCGCAGCACCCGGCACCCCGGCGGCCCGAAGATCTCGCCGACCATGCATGCATCTTGCTCAGTACCGTCGACTACGCACCGGACGAGTGGCAGTTGCTCAGTCCATCCGGCGAGGTCGCGTATCGGCCGGCGGGGCCACACTTCGCGGTCAACGACCTCGAAGCGATGGCGGTCGCGTTGCGCGACGGCGCTGGCATTGGCTTGCTGGCAGCGTTCTCGGCAATCGACGACTTTCGCAACGGAACGCTGGTGCGCGTGCTGCCGCAATATCACACGTGGCAACGCAACGTGTACGCGGTTTATTCGTCCAGGCAATTCGTCGACGCGAAGGTGAAGCGCTTTGTCGATGCGCTGAAGCTCGACGTCGGCGGTGAACTGGATCGCTATGCGAAGGAACTGGGAATCGGGATCACGGACGCAACGCAGCGCTAGGTATCGGCTACACGGCCTGCTTGCATGAACCGGCCAACGGCCAAAGCAGGAGACAAATGAAACCGGCCCGCGCGCTCGAAGCGCTCAACTTCTTCATGGCCGACGTGCAGGCCGGCATCGGTCCGTTTATCGGCGTGTTTCTGCTAGCGCGTGGCTGGGGCGCTGACGCGATCGGCTCGGTGATGACGCTCGGCGGACTCGCTGCGATGGCAGCGACGCCGTTCGCCGGCGCGCTGGTGGATTCGGCTCGCGCCAAGCGCGCGCTGATCGTCGCGGCGACCGTCGTCACCACGCTCGCGTCGCTGGCGTTGCTGCCCGCAGGCAGTTATGCCGCAGTGGCCGCCGCGCAGGTCGTCGCTGCCATCACCGGTGCCGTGCTCGTTCCTGCAGTGGCCGGCGTGACGCTCGGCATGGTCCGTGCGCGCGGCTTCGATCGGCAATTCGGGCGTAACCAGATGGCGAACCATGCAGGCAACCTGGTTGGCGCAGCACTCGCCGGTTGGCTCGGCTGGCGCTTCGGATTCGCTGCGATCTTCGTGCTGGCCGCGCTGTTCGCGTTGCTCGCGATTGCATGTGTGCTGCTGATTCCCGCACGGGCGATCGATTACGCCAGCGCACGCGGTCTCGAGCACGACGACGTCGCGCACCGGAAAGAAAGCGCGCATCCGGACCCAACCAGCAGCACCGCACACGGGCCACACGGATCGCCCCATCCGGGCGGGCTACGCACGTTGCTCGAGAGCCGCCCGCTACTGATACTGGGCGCATCGCTCGCGTTGTTCCACCTCGGCAATGCCGCCATGCTGCCGCTATACGGTATGGGTGTGGTCACGGCGCATCACGGCAATCCCAGCGCCTTCACCGCACAGACCATCGTCATCGCGCAACTGGTCATGGTGGGAGCCGCATGGCTCGCACCACGTCTGATCCGCACGCATGGCTACTGGTGGGTCCTGCTGGCTTCGTGGCTTGCGCTGCCGGTGCGTGGCGCAGTGGCAGCCACACTGATGGACAGCGCCGGCGTCTGGCCGGTGCAGATTCTGGATGGCATCGGCGCGGGCCTGCAAAGCGTCGCGGTGCCTGCCCTCGTGGTGCATCTGCTCCAGGGCACGGGCCGTGTCAATGCGGGCCAAGGCGCAGTGGCGACCGCGCAGGGCGTCGGAGCCGCATTGAGTCCGGTGCTAGGCGGCGTGCTCGCGCAGCATGTTGGTTACGCGAGCGCGTTCGTCGTGCTGGGCGCGGTTTCCATCGGCTCGCTGGCGCTGTGGCTTGTGCATGCGGACCGCTTGCGGGGAGTGTGCGCGGCATCGCAGCCCGATGGCACCGGCGCGGCGCCGGAACAGCGCAAGCCACGGCGTATCACCTAGCCATCGGGTGCCTATGGTGAAAATCGCGCAGGCGTCAACCTGTCCGTATTGCACGACTTTCGGTCGCATGAATTCGCGCCTTTCAATGTCATAATGGCCGACATCGTTTTTTGATCCGTCGCGGCTCGACGTGCCACATACCCCACATCTCACAAGTGGCACCGGGCCGGCAACGCGCGTGGCTCAACCGGGCCACGCCGCGTCCTGACAAACGAGGGCGGCAAAAGCCATATATGAGCCAATTTGATATCGAAAAGAACGGCTATTCGCGGTCCCGTTCTAATCTCAAATATCTCGAACAGCGTGTACGTAAGGTCGTCACCGGGCTCGAGATCACGGTCAACCGTTTGCTCGGGCGCGAGTTCGTCGACGCGCGGCCCGGCATCATGGCCATCGAAGTAACGGGCGCGTGCAATCTGAAGTGCCGCTTCTGCGCATACGAGAAAAAAGAGATTCCGAAAGTCAGCATGTCCAACGACATGTTCGCAACCAGCGTCAACCAGGCCATCGCGCTCGGCTATCGGGATTTCGAGTTGACGCCTTGCACCGGCGACGTGTTCATGGATAAGCGGCTATACGACAAGCTCGATTATCTCGACAATCACGCCGACGTCGACCGTTATCACTTTTTCACTAATCTGAGCGTACCGTCTGAAGATCAGGTGCGCCAGTTGCTGACTTTCAAGAAACTCACGCATCTCACGGTGAGCATCTACGGGCACGACGAAGAAAGCTTTATCGCAATCACCAAATCCACCTCGAAGGTGTATCAGCGGCTGCTTGCGAATCTGCGCATTCTGCTCGCCGAAGAGAAGCGTCCGTTCGAGCTCTCTTTCGGCTTCCGTTCGACCGCGTCGGTCCCGGCCGAGGCAACCGGTGAACTGATGCAGCTCCTCAAGCAGTTCGCAAGGAAAGGCGCGTTCATCAATTCGTCGCATGGCGTGTTCAACAACTGGGGCGGCATGATCACCGAAGAGGACGTGAAGGGCCTCGACGTGAAGATCATCTCCGGCGACAGCAAGCACCGCTCGGGTCCGTGTTCGCGCATCTTCGATTCGCCGCAGGTCACGGCAACCGGTCTCGTCAACGCGTGTGCGTGCCGCGACGTCAACGCGGTGCTGCGCATCGGCGATATCGCGAAAAACTCGCTGGCCGATATTCTGAGCCCGGACAATCCCGAGTACCGGCGCATTGTCCGCGAACAGATGGAAGGGAAGTTTCAGTCGGTGTGCGATCAGTGCGATTACTACCGCAGCGTCTTTCACCAGCCGAAGGCTTATCGCAGGCAAGGCATCGAGACGCAGACGATCGACGGCTTCATGCAGAAGCTCGGCGAGCGCGGCGCGATCGCACGCGCGCAATCGGCCGCTGGACCCACTGCGAAGACGGTCATTCCGATCGCTCAGGTCACGGATGCGAGCGAGGCGAGTTCGCACTAGTCGAGACTCGGCCACTCATCCCGAAAACGCTCACCTTTAGGTGTATCGCGGCGCCGCTGTGAAGCGGCGCCCGTGCAGCGATGCCTTTGCCGCAGCGATGCCTCTGCCGCAGCGATGCCTATCAAGCGGTATCGCCATGCACCGGCTGCGGCGCCGCTTCGCTTGCGGCGCTCGGCCAATGCAGCAAGCGCTCGATTTCCTCGATAACGGTCCGGCGGCGCTGCACCTCAAGCTCATGCGCCTGCGCTGCCGCCGCAATGTCTGCGCCGCAATGCGGGCAAGTGTGCTCGTGGGCATGCACATAACCATCGCAGCTGCGGCATAGCTCGAGCCGCGGCGGCACCCTGCCTTCATCGGGCACGCGCTTGCCTTTGTTCTTCCATACCAGCTCGATGGTCTGCCCAGAGCGCTCGATGCTCGACACCGGCGTGCCGTCCGCAATCCGCTCGGTGACCAGATCGAAGCGGCCCACCGCGAACGACGCAGGACCTGCATCCTCGATCTTCGCGATGCGCTCGCGCAGCCCCTGTTTCTCCAGTTCCAGCACCCGATAGTGGCAATACGGGTTATTGCCCGGCTTGCCGAGCAGCGAATGCGAGGTCCATGTGCAGCCGCCGCGGCACACGTCCGCGTAGTAGCAGCTGCGGCAGAAGCCCCATAGATCGTCCACCGAGCGCAGCCGCCCGAAATGCATGCCCTCGCTGGTGTGCCAGATGTCTTCCAGCGACAGATCGCGCACGTTGCCGCCGGCGAACCCCACGGTGGCAAGCGATGGGCACCCTTTGACCGTGCCGTCCGCTTCGAGCGCGATCACAGTCTGGCCGGCCGCGCAGCCGGTCCAGTGCACGCGCTCGTCGCCGAAGCCGCGCCACAGATGCTCGTACGGACCGTAATAGCCGATGTTGTTGCCGACGTTCATCAGCAAGCCGCGGCTCGCGCCGCGCTGGTACAGTTGCGCGAGCAACGGCATCAGCTCCTTCAACTGATACGGCTGCAGCAGCAGTTCGTCGTGATCCACTGCATTGCCCATCGCGACGGTCAACTGGATCTGCCAGTGCGTCGCGCCGAGTTCGATGATGGTGTCCATCAGCGCCGGCAAGTCCGGCATCGTCGCGGCGCCGATCTGCGTGTTCACACTGGTCGCAAGCCCGGCTTCGCGCGCGCGCCGCAGCGTATCCACTGCGCGCTCGAACGAGCCCTTCACGTTGCGTACCTTGTCGTGCAGCGGCGCGAGCCCGTCGAGCGACACGCCAATGCCGTTCAGCCCGGCCTCTACCGCTCGTGCAAGCCGGGCGGGCGTGAGATTGCGCCCGCCCGTCTGCACCGCGCAATACATGTCATGCGCGCGGATCGCCTTGATCAGTTCGGTCCAGTCCTTGCGCAAATACGCTTCGCCGCCGATCAGCGAGACTTCGCGCGTACCGAGTCTTGCAAGCGAGTCGATCACTTGCAGGCACTCTTGCGTCGAGAGCTCGTTGGTGCGCCGGCGGCCGGCGCGCGATCCGCAATGCAGGCACTTCAGATCGCATGCCAGCGTGATCTCCCATACCACGTGAACCGGGACATAACGCTGGTAATCCTGCTCGTTCAGAAAACGGGCGGGGCGCGGACTGGTCTCTGACATGATCGTCCTTATGGGCTGCTGCTTGTGTACTGCTGTGTGCTGCCGTTTGTGCTGCGATGCGCCTTTGCGGCTGCTTTTTACTCCTGCACGGCCCCTCTCCACTCCCCCGCCGCGCGCATGCCCAAGAGCCGCGCGCGGCGCTTTCCTTCGCTTTGCGGTTGACCTATCGCGTGCCTTCGAGGCGCGCGATCTCCGCATTCAGGCCAGCCAGCGCGCTCTTCAGCTGATCGCTGCTGGCCAGTTGCTGTTCGGCTTCGCGGGCCAGCGCTTTCATCCGGCTCAGATCACCCGATGCGGCAGCTTGTTGAATGCCCACGCCATACAGCGGCGTGTACGGCTGGTACGGCGGCTTGAGCGGCTGCAGCAGGCCCTCGGGCGTGATGATCGCGTGCTCGACTTCATGCCAGTTACCGCCCTCGAAGTAGCGGTAGCTGGCCGCGCCCGACTTCCAGTCGCTCTTCACGATGCCGTGAAACTGGAACGTCTCGGCGAGGCCGCTGGTCGGGCCCGACGGGCTGCCGGCCAGGCTCAGCACGATGTCGGCTTCCGATGCGGATTCGACGATCACCGGGCTGAAGGTGCCCCATACATCCGCCTGAAACTGCAGCGGCGGGTAGGTGGTCTGCGTGATGCGGGCAACACCGCTCACGCGTTTGCCCGGCGTGTTGACGAGCAGCGTCAACGTCAGCACCGGCGCACCGATTGCCGGCGTGGCGACGCGGAAATTGACGGGAAACAGTCCGACTGTCATGGCGGTAACTCCTGTAGCAAGGGGTAGCGGTACGCTTGCGAGGGGCTTAGCGCCCGGCTTCGACACGCGCGATTTCCGCCTTCAGCGTCGCAAGGGCGGCGGCGATCTCGGTCTGGCTATCCAGTTGATGCTTCGCCGCAGCGGCCAGCGTCTTCATGTGCGCGAGGTCGCCCGAAGCCGTCGCCTGCTGGATCGACACCGCGTACATCGGCATCGGGCCGCTCTCCGGCTGCCGCGGGTTCACGATCACCGGGCCCGCTTCGAGCGGCGCGAATTCGCGTTCGGTCTTGACCGGTACGCTGGCGACGTCGTGCCACGTGCCGTTGCTGAAGTAGCTATAGGATGCGGTGCCGGTCTGCCAGTCGCTGTTCAGCACCAGATACAGTTTGAAACTCACCGGCGAATTCGACTTCGGGCCGCCTTGATTGCCTTCGAGCGTGACGAGGATGCGCGTCTTCGACGGCGGCATCAGCGCCATGTAGCTGAAACGGCCCCACGCGTCGACGTGGAAGTCGAGCGGCGGGTTGATCGCCTGCGTGATCGAAGCCGTGCCAACCACGCTGCTTGCGGGCGTGTCGACAAGCAGCGCCAGATGAAGCGTCGGCGCACCCGGCATACCGCTGCCGATGACATAGCCGACCGGAAACAGCCCCGTGCGTAGATTTTCTGACATCTGAATCTCCTGGATTCGGGATGGGCTCGTGGGTTGAGCCCGATCTTGCGTCATGTGCGTTCGAGCTTTGCGATTTCCTGTTTGACCAGGCTGATCGCCGCGGCAAGTTCACCTTGTTGTGCCAGCAGCGTTTGGGCTTGGGCCAGCAAAGCTTTCATCTGCGTCAGATCGCCTACTGCAATGGCTTGATGGATCGCCACGCCGTAAGGCGGCATCACGTGCTGAGTCTGGTTGCTCATGCTCGTTCTCGCTCGAAGAATGGGCCGCGGTGCGGTGTGCGTTATTGCGGCAGGCCCGTCAGGAGCAAGGCACGTGCCATAGACTGTAAGGCCCGTGTGTGCGGTAACGCACGAAATGGAGCAGATCGGAATGGACGGATTCGTCCATGATTTCGGCGGGAAATGGACGAATCCGTCCATTCGATGCAAAGAAACCGCCTCCCACGCCGCGGCACAACCACTCGCCGGGCGCGGGAAGCGCAAACGCGGCTACGAGGATGCCGCGCTGCTGGCGGAAAGCTTGCTGTACGTCAGACGGCTTGGGCGCAGCTTCATGCGCACCAGCGAAACAAGGAAGCTGAAGCCCGCATGATTCGGGTCGATCACCGGCACATAGGTGCCGAGTGCGTCCTCGAGCAATACGCTGACCCGATGCGCGACGTCGACGAAGCCCGTACAGCCGAGCAGGATCGATTGCGCGCCGTCCTGCCTGATGGCCAGCATCGCCTGCTCGAAGGTCTTTTTGACCACCAGGTCGACCTTGGACAGGTCCGCGACCGGGCAGTCGATCGAGCGAATCGACACGAAGTCGTCTTCGATGCCGTAAGTCTGCGGATGAGCGCGCTGCATCGCTAGCGTGCTCGGCAGGATCGTGATGATCGAAAAGCGCTGGCTCAGCATCAGCGCGGCGAACGCCGAAGTCGGAAAGCCGCCGATGATCGGAATATCGATCGCCTCGCGTGCGGCCTCGACGCCGCACATGTCGAAGTCGGTCAGCCAGATGCCGTCGAAGCCGTCTTTCTCGATCGCCTGCGCAAGCCGGACCACCGGCATGCCGTTCTGCAGCCAGTTCGTGCGGTTCTCGATACTCGGCGTGCCTTCGGTGATGTTGCGGACTTCGACCTTCACATCCGGCGGCACGACCGGCGCCACCGCCTGCATGATTCTTTCGTTGAACTGGCTGGTCGCCACCGGCACCAGCACACAGATACGAATCGATTCGCTCACGCCACACCTCCTTCGGTCAGCTTTTGCAGTGCGCCGACCGGCACGTACGGCCCGAGATAACCGAGCGGCGACGCCAGCGCCTCGAGGAAGCTGGTGACGATCAGGCCGCCGGGGACGCGCAACGCGGGCTCCGCTTCCCATGCGAGCAGCGTCACTTTGCGGCCGGTCACGGCGGGGTTCAGCGTACCCTTCTGCGTCACCAGGTCGCCGTTGGTGAACACGGATTCGCCGCTGCCTTCGACGAAATACGCGACGCTATCCGGCGCGAGCAGCACCGGCGCGGGCCGGCGGCTATCCCACACCATCAGCGATTCGTTCTGGTAGAGCACGGTGAAATCGGCCGAGCCCGCGTGAATCACGATCTGCCCGACGTCGAAGCCACCCGCCGTATTGACCGAAGCCGACTTGAACTCGCCCTGCGCGACGAGCGTGTGCGCCGTGATGCCGCAGCGATCCGCGAGATAGCGGCTCATCTGTGCAGCACTGGCGATGTCGCCGCTATTGACCGCACGCCCGAGCTCCAGCGCGCGCGTCAAGGTACCGCGCACCGGCAGCGCGCGCTGCAGTTGCGATGGCTGCATCACCCACATCGCGAGACCGCCGTACTGCTCGAAGTCCGGGTCGCTGACGACCGGCCGCATCATCTGCTCGACGATCGCCGACACGTCGCGTTGATGCCCCGCATCGCCGTGGCTACCCGCGCGCGGCGTAACGTCGAGCTCGACGCACAAGCCGCTCTGGCTGACCAGAAACGCCGGGCGCGGATCGATTTTCTGCGCGGCATACGTGAGCATCGGCAGCGACGGCACGGCGCGGCCTGCGCCGTCCGCATCGAGCACCGCAATGCCGAGCTTCGCGGCCACCAGACATGCGACGACGAAACCCAGCGCACCGCTCTCCGGCGGCGCGACATACGCAAGCTTGCGCCCTTGCTCAACGAGCCGCGCCTGAATCTTCTGCGCGGCCGTGACCGGCCCAAGCGGATACTGCGCGGTGTTGATCGCTTCCGGCGCGCCGAGATATGCGACCATCACCGCCTCGCCTTCCTGCGCGGCGGCCGCCTCGTCGACGCTGACCACCCGCACCGTATCGGCCGGGTAGTAGTCTCCCTTCTGAAAATGACTGGCAAGGTGACGGGCGGATTCGATCGTACCGCCGCCGCCGCTGCCGAAAAATGCGCCGCCGATCAGTAGCGCCGCGAGATCCTGCTGCTTCAGTTCATAGGCCATGCGCTCATCCTTTTTGCTGCGGGTTGAGGAAATCGTCTGCCCGCAGCTCGGCCAGCATTCCGGTCGCGCGCTGCGCCGCCGGACTCAGGTTGATCGCCGCGGGCATCCGTAGTGCCCGTTCCAGCGCTTCGACCGCCGGCGCTTTGCGGCCGCTCTGCCGCAGCAGATCGGCGAGATAAGTGGCCGCCGACAGGCGCGCCGGCACCGAGCCGAGCGCGAGTGCCGTCGAGATCGCGCTGCGCAGGCCCTGTTCGGCGGCGTTGATGTCGCCGAGCGCCCATTGCGCGCGCGCCTTGACGATCAGCAGTTCGCTCAGATAAACGCGCTCCTGGCGCTGGATCAATTCGTCGAGCGAGGCCGAGACGAGCGCCTCGCATTCGCGCGCACGGTCCGAACGCAGCAGGATTTCGCAGTGTTGCCAGGTCTTGAACGAGAAGAACAGCGCGCCGCCTTGCTTGACCATGTAGTTCTCGTAGCCGTCGATCAGCAGCTGTTCCGCTTCGTCGAGCAGACCGGCGGCGCTCAGATAGCACGCGCGAAACACCTGGCCCACACCGCGGTAGAACGCAAAGCCGCCCACTGCCGAGACCGAATCGAGTTCGCTCGCCAGTACGCCGAGGCGCTCGATGTCGTTGAACAGCATCGCGAGCCACACGGCCCCCTGCAGGTCGATCGCATAGCCGAGCAGATGTGAGTGGCCTTCTTCGGTGCGCGTGATCAGCGTATCCATCGCGCGGCGCGCTTCGTCGACTGCGCCGATCTGAAATGCCGCGAGACCTTCGAAAGTCAGCGCGAGACCTGCGAGGTCGAGCCCCTGCACGCCGATGCGCCGGTCGGCGCTGCCGATGTGACGCAGCCCGCCGCGCGCCAGCGTCGCCAGCGCCTCTTCGCTGTCGCCGAGCCAGAACAGCGTGTTGGCGAGCGCGACGTGCGCTTCGTCGAGCGCCGCCTGGCTGCTGATGCCGTGCACGCGCTGCAGCAGGTCCTGCGCAGTCGCGCGCGCCTGGGTCAGGTGCAGCGTGACCAGTTGCGTGGTCCACAGGCCGAACTGCACGGTGGCAAGCTCAATGCCATCGCACACGCCCGCGCCCACCGTCAAAGCCGCCGTATAGCAGGCCATCGCTTCGGCATGGAGCCAGCCGTGAATCGTGCGCAGCGCAACCGCCAGCGACCGGTATGCAGCGAACTGCAAACGGCGGCTATCTTCTTCCGGGCTGCCTCGCTGCAACAGATCGAGGCAGCGCCGCAGCAACGGCACGGCCTCCTGAAACTGCGCAGCGCCGATCGACGCATCGGCACGTTCGAGGCATTGGCGCGCTTCGCGGTGGCGCTCCTCGCGCGCCTTGAGCCGGCGTTCGACCACCTTGCGGCCCACGCCGAGCAGCGTGGCCGCGGCACTCTTGTTGTAGGCGGTTCGTTCCAGCGCGCGATCGATCAGCAGGTTTTCGGCGGCGGCCAGCTTGTCGTCGCCGGCCAGGTCGAGCAGTTGATCGGCCAGCTTCGTCAGCGAGCCGGCATCGCTCGACTCGACCGCAAGAAACGGCTCGAGCATATCGGCGTCGACGCGTTCGTGCTCGGTCAGCACGCACAACTGGCTGACGAGATTGCGCAGCTGGCGGATATTGCCCGGCCACGACTGTTCGGAAAGACGCTTGATCGCGGCCGGTGTGAACTCGATATTGCGCGTCTGCTGTGCGGCGAAATGCGCGAGTAGAGCGGGAATGTCTTCGCCACGCTGCTCGAGGTTGGGCACATGCAGGATAAATACCGCCAGCCGGTAGAACAGATCCTCGCGAAAGCGCCCTTCGCGCACAGCCTCGCGCAGATTGCGGTGGGTGGCCGCGATAATGCGGCCTTCGAACTGCAGGCTCACCGACGAACCGACCGGACGATACGTGCGCGTCTCCAGCGCACGCAATAGCTTCGGCTGCAGGCCAAGCGGCAGTTCGCCGATTTCGTCGAGAAACAGCGTGCCCTTGCCGGCTTGCTGCAACAGGCCACGGCGATTTTCGACCGCTCCCGTAAAAGCTCCCCTTACGTGACCGAACAGCTCGGCTTCGACGAGGTCTTCGGGAATCGCGCCGCAGTTCAGATCGACGAAAGGTTGATCGCGGTTCAGGCCGCGCTCATGGAGACGCCGCGCCACCAGTTCTTTGCCCGAGCCGGTAGCGCCGAAGATCAGCAACGCATGTTCGGTCGGCGCGACGCGGTCGATGGTTCGGACCAGTTGGCGAAACGCGGGTGAAATGCCGATAAAGGCGGCCTTCTCGCGTTCGGCCGAGCCACGCGCGGATAGGTCCGGGCTCGCGGACGGCCGGTCGCGTAGCGCAGTCGTTGCTCGGCTGATTGCACCGGAGTCCGGCATGCTCTTTCCCATCCAGTCAGTTTCAGCGTAATGGCGCGTGCGCGCAGCGCTTTCGATGCAAGCGGGATGCGGCAAACGTGCGGCGGGACGCGAAGTTCGAATCAATGCTGAGGCGAACCGCAACGTATGCCGCGAGCATGGATGCACCGAGCATTGAGGCTCATTGCGTTGCTCGCTTCGTGTGGACGGGCCGGCCGCTCAATGGCTCGAATTACGCGCAACGCATGACGCGACAGAGTCATGCGTTACGCGTGCTGCCTGCTTTTGGTGCGTCGTTGTCGATGGCGCCGGGCGCGTCCGCAAATCATCTGTTTAACGGCGTGGCGGACGCGAATCTTTAATCGTATCGGGCGATCTGAAAACGCGATAACGGGACGCTCGCGCAGTGATGGGTGATGCGCGCGAGGTATGGATTCTCACCTCCCGAAAAACCTCACCTTTGTGACGAAAGACGCTGTTCGAGGGGGGTTGAAGCTCGCGTTCGAAGGTGTGTTAGCTGTCAGCTCTGTCAAGAATGCGGCTGGGTTGAGAACGCAGCGCGGTGCTGCTTGCCCTGCGTTCAGCGCAGGTCGGCGAACGCAGGCGACGATACGTGCAGCACCTCGTAACTGTGCAATTCCGCCGGCAGCTCGACTTGTGCTTGTGCCCAATAGTCGAACGTCACGATGCGCCAGCTGCGCGGATCGACGCCTACCGCGCGCGCCAGCAGACCGGGTGTGCGCTCGACCGCGGCGGCCGCCGCGTCGCTTTCCTGCTGGCGGTAACTGACCAGATCGACGTGCGGATCGAGCAGGCGCTCCGCACGCGTGACGCTGGCAATCGACGACGGATCGATCAACCGGGCCGAGCGCGCATAGGCGAAGCCGGCCCACGTCTCGACCGGCGGCACGCCGAACGCGTCCTTGATGCCGGCGAATGCGGGCCCGGCGAGAAATCCCCACATCGCGTCGACTTGCGGCCATAGATAGACGGGCGCGTACTGATTGCCGTGGGCACCGTGTTTGCCCTTCTCGCGAATCAGAAAGCATTTGAGGCCAAGGCCGGGAAAGCTGTCGAACGACGGACCCCTGGTTGCGACGCGCTCGCGGATCACCGCCATGTCGTAGTCGGCGGGCAGCGCGATTCGATATTGCTTGATGAACATAATCACGGCTCCTTGATCGCGTGGTGGGCGACGTGCGATGCACCGGCAGCGCGCTGTTGCAGGGTGACGCCGTCATATCCCCATGCATCGGCTGCCACTTCGTCGACGATCACGTAAGTCGCGACCGGCAAACCGCCGCCGAGCATCCGCTTGAGCAGCGTGTCGGTCTCGGCGATAAAGCGGGCTTTTTCACCGGCGGTGTTGATGCCACCGGTAATACGCGCGTTGACGTGAGCGAACACGTGCACCTCGGCGCCGGCAATCGACCAGCCGCGCACGGCGACCTGCTCGATCAGCACCGACGTGATGGCCGGATCTTTGCCAAGCGTGTCGGCCATGATGTCCGTCATGCCACGCTGCAAACGGCTGAACTGTTCAGGCGCGAGCGTCGGTCCTGCAATCTTCACATTGACGAAAGGCATGGCGGGCTCTCCGGTCGGCAGCAGCGTGATTGCTGCCATGCCGCCCGAACATGGCGGCACAGCGGCTTCGCAACATCAGCATGAATGATGCGGGCGCAACGATACGGCGCGGCGTAGCACGCCGCTGCGCGCTTCAACGGTCGTGCATCACTTCGGCCCGTATTGCATCTCGCCGTTGCCGAACGACCAGTTTTCCTTGTCCACTTCAACCAGATTGATGAACACGTCCTGCTTGCGAATCCCCGTTTTGGCGTGAATGCCCTCGGCCACCGCCTGGTAGAACGCTTTCTTTACCTCGATCGTTCGCCCCTTGTTCCACGTGACCTGAATGAACACGATGCCCGGTGTGTACGTAATGCCGAGATAGCCGTCCGCGGGGTAGACGAGTTCTTCGGCTGAATGCCGCGTGACGACCTGATACCTGTCGTCCTTCGGCACGTTGGCGACGCTGATCATCGCGTCGTAAACGACGTCGCTCACGGCGTGCACGGTGTCGGCAGGAGCGGCTTGGGAAATATCGATGCGAACGAATGGCATGGCTGCGTTTCCTTCAAAGGTGAATAGGTACGGGCACTCAGGCGCCGTTGATGGCCGACGTGAGCGCGCCGTTCAGCACATCATAATCGAGTGCATATGCATCGACAGCGTCCAGACAACCGACGTTGGCCCGCTGCGCTGTGTCGTGACTGTGGGCCGTGTCGTCATAGGCACTCCATCAATAGAAAGGTTTGCCTTTGCAAAAGATAGGTGACAATGGCATTTCTGAATATCGCGAATTTTCCAACCCTTGCATCGGAATATTCGAATTATGGCGGTCCGTACCAATCTCGACATGGACGTGCTGCGCACGTTCGTCATGGGTTTCGAGCTCGGCAGCTTCGCGCGCGCGGCGGACCGGCTAGGCCGTTCGCAGTCGGCCGTCAGCACCCAATTGCGCAAGCTGGAAGATCAGATCGGCACGCCGCTCGTGCAGAAAGCCGGCCGCGGCCTCGCGCTGACCACGGCCGGCGAGGCGCTGCTCAGTTACGCGAAGCGTCTGCTCGAACTGAACGACGAAGCGGTAGAAACGATTCGCGGCGCGGACCTCGAAGGATGGGTGCGGCTCGGTTTGCCGCAGGATTTCGCCGATACCTTTCTGCCCGCCGTGCTTGGCCGCTTTGCACGCGCGCACCCGAAAGTGCGCGTCGAGGTGCAGGTAGATCGCAGTGCGCCGCTGATCGACAAAACGCTCAAGGGTGAACTGGATGTCGCGCTGGTGTGGGGCGATGGCAGCGCGGCGCCATATGGCGAGCGCATCGCGGAGCTTCCGATCGCGTGGATCGGTCGGCAGGATGGGGTCGATGTCCGCAAACCCGGCGGCGAACCGCTGCCGCTGGTGGCATTCGAGCCGCCCTGCTCGTTTCGCTCGGCGGGCATTGCGGCGCTCGATGAGGCCGGCATTCCATGGCGGCTGGTGTTCACGAGCCCGAGCCTGTCGGGCTTGTGGGCCGCTGCAGAAGCGGGGCTCGGCGTAACCGTGCGCACCACCATCTCGATGCCGCGCGCGCTCGCCGCACTCAACCCGCTTACGACCGGCTTGCCCGCACTGCCGCCGATGCCGCTTGCGCTGCATCGCGCGGAAGCCGAGTCGCGGCCGGCCGTCAAGCGCTTGACGGACATCGTGCTGGAGACGGTGCGCGAGGCGATCGCGTCGTCTCCCGAAAACGCTCACCTATAGCTGGCCGCAGGCATTTGCGCAGGGCCGCGCACTCCCGGGCCAGGTGAGGTTACGCGCGCTTTAACGTGCTGCGCGCCAGCAGATGATCGATCGAGATCGCGCCCGGGCCATAAGCCGCGATACCCAGCGCCATGGCCGCCCACGTGATGTGAATCGGCCAGCCGTCCGGCACGGTGAGTTCGATCACGCATGTCATCAGGAGCAGGCCTGCGGCTGCGAAGCGCGTGCCGAAACCCAGCACCAGCAGCACCGGAAACCCCACCTCGCCGCACGCAGACAGGAACGCCACGACCGCCGGCTCGGGGAACGAATACGGGCCGCCCGGAAGATGCAGCTTGAACTCGTCCGTGAACAGGTCGATCGCCGTGTCGTTCAGCTGCAAAAACCCGTGCCACTTCAGGATGCCCGACCTGTAGAACGGTACGGCCAGCGCCAGCCGTAACACCAGTTGCGTCAGCCA
>NZ_BAAGSQ010000026.1:279601-1449414 GCF_054782355.1 Paraburkholderia jirisanensis
GCCGATCCTGGCGGCAAGCGTACCGGCCAGCGCCGGCGGTGCGTTTTGTCTGTCCGACATCGTCATCATTCTCCAGGTGAAATGGCGCTAAATACGCCTGATGTAATCATCCCCGCCAGATTTGCAGGGAGGTCGAAGGAAGGCGTTTCGTCGAATGCCGCGGCGGCTGCGACACCCAACGGCTCGCCCTCGAAGAGACTGTTCAGAAATACCGCTGCGCCTTCGGGCAGGCGGGACACCAGCACGTCCTGTTCGGGCCGGGTAATCAGCGCGTCCTCGCGTTCGCTTGAACACAGCGGCTCGACCGGGCCGTCCTGCCGGTTCATCGCGAAGATCGCTACCGCCGGGTACGCGGAGCGCACGATTCGCGCGGCCGGATGCCGCGTGAAACACAGGTCGCCGAGTCGCGCGGGGTCGATTTCCGCGAAGGTCTGCGCGGGCAGCACCGGCAGGTCGGCTGCGTGATACGCATCCAGCCACGCGCGCTCGATACGCGCGACGTCCGCGAGCCACGGCATCTGCTGCGCGTACTCGTAGGCTTCGATGAAGTTGGGGAAACCGCGGCCATAGTCGAACAGCAGCGGCGAAACCGGCGGCGCGGCACGCACGTAGAAACGCGCCATCGCGCGGAAAAACTCGTTGCCGGTGATGCGCTGGACTGCGGGATAGATCGCGGCAATCGAGTCGATCAGACTGACCGTGACGTTGTTGCGATAGACGTTGTAGCGCTTGATCACGCCTTTTCCGGCGGCGGCGACGAGTTGTGCGGGTGGCGGCGCCGACGGATCGGTCAGGCCGCTCGCGAATGCCGTGGCGAAGTCGTTGTTGGCTTCAGCGGTGCGCGGGTGCCCGCGGTCTTCACGCTTCATCGTTCATGTCCGCTGTGACCGGCAGGCGATGTCTTTCCATCCGCTGCATGGCAGCGCGTGCCTGGCTGCGTAGTACAGGCCATGCGGGCAGGCTGCTGTCCCATTCGATCAGCGTTGCAGTGGGCCCGATGCGTGCGATTACATCTTCGTACAGCGCCCATACCGGATCGGCAACGGCGCAATCATGACTGTCGATCAGCAACGGTTCATCTTCATCGTCGCGCTGCTCAGTATGGCCCGCGAGATGAATCTCGCCGACACTGGCGAGCGGAAACTGCTCGAGATAAGCCCGCGCCGAATAGCCGTGATTGGTGGCAGACACAAATACGTTGTTGATATCCAGCAGCAGACCGCAGCCCGTGTGGCGCACGATCTCTGCGATAAAGTCGGTTTCGCTCAGCGTCGACGAATCGAATGCGACGTAGGTGGACGGATTTTCCAGCAGCAGCGGGCGCCGGATCGCCTCCTGCACTTCGTCGATGTGCTCGCACACGCGGGCCAGTGTCTGGGCGGTGTACGGCAGCGGCAGCAGGTCGTTATAGAAGGTTCCGGCGTGCGTCGACCATGCGAGGTGCTCGGAAACCAGCATCGGTTCGTAGCGCGCGACCAGCTCGCGAAAGCGCGCGAGATGCGCGCCGTTCAGCGGCTCGTTTGCGCCGATCGACATGCAGACGCCGTGAATCGAAATCGGATACGCGTCGCGGATGGCCGCGATGGCGCGATGCGGTGGGCCACCTGCGCCCATATAGTTTTCCGCATGAACTTCGAAAAACAGGCCATCTTCGACACCGTCGGCCAGAATCGCGGCGCGGTGCTCATGCTTGAAACTGGTGCCGGCAAACAAGGTGCGTTGTTGCATCGTGCGACAGGGACCATCACCTGCGGCCACCGTCACGGTACGGTTCAGATCGCTCATGACAGTCCCCGTCTTCAGCCGCGAATTACGACTTGATCGGCGTCAGCGAGCCATGGCCACCGCCCGGCACCGCAATGCTGGTGCACGTGCCGCCTTGCGTGAACTTCCACGAATTGCCCTGGAAGTCCATCGTCGACGTACCCTGGCAGGTCGTGCCGGGGCCGGCGGCGCAGTCGTTCTGGCCTTTCAGCGCGACGCCAAAACACTTTTCCTTGTGAGCAGCGACAGCCGCTTTACCTTCCGCTTCCGTCAACGGTGCAGCGTGGGCAGCCGACGCCAGCAGAGCGGCCAATGCGCCGGCGAGCACGGCGGAACTAACAGCGGTCTTCTTCGACATTGCAATTCTCCATTAAGTTGATTTGGCGCACCGCGACGATTGCGGCCGCCGGTCACGACCGGAAGCGAGTTCGAGGGCGAACGAATCCCTCCACAGCGCATGGATTCGAACTCGCTTCCGACAGGGCTACAGCAAACTTCTCAGGAAGGCTTTGGCACGGAAGTGCCGGCGCGCCTCAGGTTCAGACGGCCTGCGGGTTGAACGTCATGGCCAGCCCGTTCATGCAGTAACGCAGGCCGGTAGGCTGCGGGCCGTCGTCGAATACGTGGCCCAGATGGCCACCGCAACGGCTGCAATGCACTTCAGTGCGGGTGGTGTGAAACGAGTGGTCGACATGCGTCGCAATCGCGTGGTCGAGCGGCTCATAGAAGCTCGGCCAGCCGGTGTGGCTATTGAACTTCGTACGCGAAGAAAACAGGTTTAGACTGCAGCCGGCACAGGCGAACAGGCCCGCGCGGTGCTCGTCGTTCAGCGGGCTCGAATAGGGGCGTTCGGTGTCCGCCTCGCGCAGCACCGCGAATTGCGACGAGCTCAGCCGCTCGCGCCACTGTGCTTCGGTCAGCGTCACGTCGAAGTGTTCATTCAATGCGGCAGCGGCGTCCGCGGCCGACGTCTCTCCCGTCAGACTCGCAGCGAATGCGCGCCACTGCGGGAACGTCGCGAGCGCGGCCAGCGCGGCGCCACCGGTCAGGAAAAACTGTCTGCGGCTTTTCATGTGTGCCTCCGAACAGGTTGGCGCGGCTGCGGACCTCGTCCGTTTGCGCCGGAACCAAACATGTATGCAGAGTAACCCCCTTGCGGTGTCCAAGTCCTCACAGAAAGTTAAATTTATCGTGATAACTGAATCGCGGGAAATTCTGCACAATGTGCGTATAACTACCGCGTTACATCCGTCAAAATGACCCAACCCAAGCGTGTGCTGATCGTCGAAGACGACATCGATATCGCCAATGTGCTCGCGCTGCATCTACGCGACGAGCAATACGAAGTGGTGCACAGCGCAACCGGCGACGAAGGCTTGCGGTTGCTGTCGCAAGGCGGCTGGGACGCGTTGGTGCTCGATCTGATGCTGCCGGGCGTCGACGGCCTGGAAATCTGCAAGCGCGCTCGCGCGATGACCAGCTACACGCCGATCATCATCACCAGCGCGCGTTCGAGCGAAGTACACCGCATCATCGGGCTCGAACTAGGCGCGGACGACTATCTCGCCAAGCCGTTCTCGATACTCGAACTGATTGCACGTCTGAAGGCGCTGCTGCGGCGCGTCGATGCAATGTCGCGCGACCTGCGCGCACAGGCGGGCACGCTGACGTCGTTCGGCCTGTCGATCGACCCGGTGACGCGCGACGTCAGCATCGACGGTCAGCGTGTCGAACTGACGCCGCGCGAGTTCGACCTGCTTTATCACTTCGCGAGCCACCCGGGCAAAGTGTTCTCGCGGATGGATCTGCTGAACACCGTGTGGGGCTATCGGCATGAAGGCTACGAGCATACGGTCAATACGCATATCAACCGGCTGCGCGCGAAGATCGAGGGCGACCCGACCGAACCGGTGCGTATCGTCACCGTGTGGGGACGCGGATATCGCTTCGACGCAAACCCGGTAGCGCCCGCAAAAAGCGATTCAGCCGGTTGAGCGGCCCGGTGAAAGGAACAACGTGAATCTTACCCAGCGCCTGTCGTTAGTGTTTTCCGCACTGTTATTGGTGAGCTGCGGCGTGTCTGCATGGCTGCAGATTCGCGCGAGCGATCAGCACGACCAGCAGGTCATTCAAGGCTTGTCGCACGACCTTGCGTCGCATATCGCGCAGAACGGGCCGTTGATGGATGCACAAGGCCCGCGCGAGGACATGCTTAAGGCGCTGTTCAACCAGCTGATGGCCGTGAATCCGAGCGTCGAAGTCTATCTGCTCGACGCGCATGGGCAGATCAAAGGCGACGATGCACCGGCCGGACATGTGAAGCGGCACGCGGTGGGCCTGCGTCCGATTCAACGTTTTCTGGCTGGCGATGCACTGCCGATTCTCGGCGACGATCCGCGCAGTATCGACGGCCGCAAGGTGTTCAGCGCGGCGGCTTTGACCGGGCCCAAAGGCGCCACGGATGGATACGTGTACGTCGTACTGCTCGGCGAGGCGCACGACGAATGGGCCGCGCGTATCGAAGGAAATTCGGTATTGCGCACGACGCTATGGTCGATGGGGCTGGTCGCGTTGTTTGGTCTGATTGCGGGGTTGATGGCGTTTCGCCTGATTACGCGGCCGCTTGGGCGTCTTACTGAAGCCGTGCGCGATTTCGATGCGGGCGACGAAGTCGGCGCAGCCACGAAACTGGCGCAGCTCAACGCGACGCACGCGCGCGGCGGCGGTAGCAGCGAGATCGCGATGCTGGAGCGAGCCTTTCTGCAGATGTCGAATCGCATCGCGCAGCAGTGGAGCGAACTGAAGTACCGCGACCAGGAACGCCGCGAATTGATCGCGAATATTTCTCACGATCTGCGCACGCCGCTGACTTCGTTGCATGGGTATCTCGAAGCGCTTTCGCTGAAATTCGAAACGCTGGCGGAACCGGAGCGGCGCCGATATCTGAGCATTGCGCTTGGGCAGAGCACGAAGGTGGGGCACCTTGCGCAATCGCTATTCGAACTGGCGCGCCTCGAGCATGGGCAGATCCAGATCGCGCCTGAAGCGTTTTCGCTAGCTGACTTGCTGCAGGACGTGTTCGAGAAATTCGAACTGGCGGCTGAGGCGCGCCGTATCGTGTTGCGGGCGGATATTCCGCCGCGCTTGCCGGAGGTGTATGCGGACCTCGGCATGATTGAACGTGTGTTGACCAATCTGCTCGACAATGCGATTCGCCATACGCCGGAACGCGGTGTGATTGAAGTCGGGCTCGCGTTGCGTGGCGAACAGATTGTGGTGACGGTCAGCGATACGGGGCCGGGTATTCCGGTGGAGTTGCGCGATAGTCTGTTTCAGCGGCCTGTCAACGTGGGCGGGAATACGCAGCGCGTCGGTGGGCTGGGGTTGCTGATCGTGCAACAGATATTGCATCTTCATGGCAGCCAGATCGCGCTGGTCGAGCATGACGGCAAAGGCAGTGTGTTTGCATTTGCGTTGAAAACCGCTTGATGTCTTACGACATCTTTGCAGTTTTCCCCTTGGACTCAGGCTCAGGCCACGGCGGGCATCGTATAGAACGAATTCATCACGTGCCAGATGCGATGGCGGTTGATGCCCAGCACAGCGATATGCGCCACGCCCTTGATCTCGCTGAACTGCTTGTCCTTGTTCGACAGCTGTGAGAAGAATTCGAGCAGTTCTGCGTCGGTCGCATTGCCGTCGTGTTCGGCTCGCGTGATGCACACAGGGCAATGCAGCCGTTTCGGATCGACCAGCGGCATGTGGATCGCCATGTCGATGTAGGTGCCGTTCGGTGTGCGGTTGGTTAGTTTGAGTTCGTAATCGCCTAACGCTTTGGGGATGCGCGGATCGACCGTCGATGGATCGTCGCGCGAGAAGATGCCGTCGAAGCTCGCTTGCGACGTCGGCCGGGTGCTGCTGGCCTGCAGGTTTGCAATGTTCGCGCGGCGTCGCATGATTTCCGGTGCGCCCTCGCCGGTGTACGTGAATGCGTCCAGCACCATGCGGTCGACGCGGCCGGGTTGTTCCATTGCGAACACGCCGAGGCGCAGCGAACCGGAAGATTGTCCGTAGAACATGAACGTCTTTTGGCCGGTTGCTTTTTCGACAATCGGCATCGCTGCTTTCAGGTCTTCGACGCCGGAGCGGATATCGGAGTTGCTTGCGGTCTGCGACGAGCGGCCGTAGTTTTCATGGTCCATGGTCCAGACGTCGAAACCGTTGCGCGCGAACTCGTCCATCATCGAGTAGTTTTCGGCGCCGGGGACTTGCAGGTCGAAGCCGCCGCGGCCGGAGAAGGAGGAACCGTGCACGAGGAAGAGCACGGGTTTGGTTGCGGCATTGGTGTTTGCAGTGTCTGCGAGGCGCTTGCGGTAGATGTATAGCTTTACTGCGCCTTTTTGCGCCCAGTATTCTTCGGCGACGATTTGCGGTGCGGCTGGGTTCGTACTTGCGCTGGCGGAAAGCGGCATGGCGGCGGCTGCTAGCGCCATGGCCGCGCCTTGCAGGAAACGGCGTCGCTCAGCGGGTTGCTGCGGGTGTTCGGGGTTGTTCATTGTGTCTCCTGTGTCGTGATTGGATTGCTTTTTTTCGGTAATGTCCGCGGCGATGTTAAAGGAGTTTTGGGATTAATGGGAGCGGCGGTCTTTGGTTGATGCGCTGTCATGCGTGGAAGCCGTATTGCATGCTTTATGTAAGAGTTCGCCGCGCGCGCTGGATGAAGTCGATAGCCATACTCGCGTTGCTGACATGCTCAAGCTTTCGCATTTTGGTCCGTTGGTGGGACGGACCGCTTCTGGATCTCGCCGTCCATCATCCCGCTCAACAAAAGCCGCGATGTGGTGAATCGGTTTTTCTCTTAAATCCTGGATCGCCACCTTCAATATCAGGCCAACCTAAATACCAAAACAAGGCCAGCCTAATGACAAATGATTTAGGCTGACCTTATGAAAACCTGGAACCAGCGACTGGCCAGCGTGCTCGCCGAGAGCGGGATGAAGAAGAGCGCCTCGGCCGCGGAACTCAATGTAAGTGCGCCAACAGTTCAAGCCTGGGTCGGCGCGCCCGGCGTCGCGCCGGCGGTGAATATCACCGGCGAGAATCTGTTGAAGATTTGCCGCCTGTTTCACGTCAATGAGAGTGGCTGATATTTGGCCGTGGGCCGAAACGCGACGCTGGGTCGACCTCAGATGCAACGCATTTTGAAGATGGGCAGCAGCCCCAGATGTCGCGGACGCCGGCTGACCGACGCGCTTCAACCTGCGAGACTTGCGACGGCTTCTCCTGGCATTGAGAGAGGATGCATCAACGCGGCTTCGGGTTTTTTCTTGCGGAGAACGAGGTCTGGCTTACAGATGTTGTTCCGGTGGAATTTATCAATCCAATCGGCTAGGTGGTCCGCCCCTTATGGGCACCGCCCGTTTGCCAAGGAGAGTTAGCTTTCTGGCGGTCAGGCCCGTTGATGGAGGCGCGCCTCTCGTGGCCGTGATGGAAGGCGCCGTGAGTTCCTCAAAGGTGAGGGTTTTCGGGAGATCGACGCGCGGCACGATGGTTGCGCATACAGTTGGTGTGCCGTTGCACGTGTTCCAGCGGGTGCCGCCTGGGCACCGTTCACTCATTTTCAACGCCGAGCGCAACCATGACCGAACACTTCAAACCCCACGACCGCGTAAGCTGGAACACCCCACAAGGCGCGACACAAGGCGTTGTAGTGCGCGTAATCACACACCGCACGACGATTGCAGGTCATACGGTGGCCGCCTCGAAGGACGACCCGCATTACGAAGTCGCAAGCGAGAAGTCTGGCAAACATGCAGTGCATCGTGCTGACGGACTGCAACGGATCAAGGATTGATCGCGTCAGGTCCCGAAAAGACTCACCTTTGGCGTTGAACGTGCAGCGCGTAGCGGTGATGGGGTCGTGAAGCGTATCGCAGGGGAAGTGTGGGGTGAGCGTTTTCGGGACGTGCCAACACGCGTTTATGACACTTCCGTTACGTCCTCACCTCTTTCACCTCGATCGATACTCCTGGAAATCCTCACCATTGACGATCAGAACTTCACTCGCAGCTGAAAGCCAATCGTGAAAGGCAAGTTATCCGAAGGAATCGGCGGCACGATAATGAAGTTCATGCCCACGCGTTTGTACTCGGTCATGATGATCGGCGCCGCGACCGGCCCCACCGAGTGATTCCGGCCCAAACCCCAGTCGCCGTAGTTATAGCCCGAGATAATGCCGGCCATTACTGCAAGGCGAACGAAACCAAAGTGCGCGAACTCCGGTGCCCACACACCGCCGCCGTAGTACGAAGGCCGGCGCAGCGAATTGCGAAAGCCCCCGGCCGTCACCGCCCATTGGCCATTGAGCCAACACTCGACGCCGAGACCCGGATTGAATTCTTCGAAGTGTGTGCCTGGATCCGGATCGATGTGATACGAGGCGAACATCGCGTCGACCCACACGCCGCCCGAACACCAGTCAGCCGCATGGGCAGACGATGCCGCTGCAAGCCCCAGGGCCGTCGCCGCGATGGCGCGCCCGATCTTGTTCTTGATCTGCCGAAAACGCATGTCCTCTCCGCCGGCGGAGCGACGCCGGTGTTATCAAAACCGCGGTTTTGTTTGGAGTTGCTGCCCCGACGCGCACTGTACCCCACAAACAGCACGCGCCGTATGGAGCACTGCCTCGGAACAGGCCGCCTCGCGAAGCGGCTAAACCGCAGCAGGCAGGACAATAGCGGAATGCTGATGACAGAGCGGTGAACGTTTGGCATAAACGTTCACCGCAGGAAGACTTGACGCTGGCTTACAGACCTAGATCGGACAGGCTCGGATGATCGTCCGGGCGGCGGCCGAGCGGCCAGTGGAACAGGCGGTCCGCTTCGCGGATCGGCATCTCGTTGATGCTGGCGTGACGATGTGCCATCAGGCCGTTCTCGGCAAATTCCCAATTCTCGTTGCCATAAGCGCGGAACCACGAACCCGAATCGTCGTGGAATTCGTACGCGAAACGCACGGCAATGCGGTTCTCGGTAAACGCCCACAGTTCCTTGATCAGGCGGTAATCGAGTTCGCGCTTCCACTTGCGGGTCAACAAACCGACGATCTCCTCGCGGCCTTTGACGAACTCGACGCGGTTGCGCCATACGCTATCGGGCGTATAAGCCAGCGACACGCGTTGGGGGTCGCGCGTGTTCCAGCCATCTTCTGCGCCGCGCACTTTCTGGATAGCCGTTTCGCGCGTGAAGGGCGGGAACGGCGGACGGGATTCGACTTCAGCCATGATGGGCTCCTAAGCTCAGTGAGAGTCTTGCTCAACAGGGGAATGTCCGCCAGACGGCGAACGGGCAGGTGGGTAACACGCTTCCAGCAATTTTTCGGCGGCGCCGCGTGCATCGTGCGCCGCATCGGCGTCGCCACTGACGAGCGCCACGCCGATCGCGCCATCGATCAGAATCAGTAACTGACGCGACAGACGCGCAGCGCGACGCGTATCGACACCGATCGATGCGACAAATTCGTCGCACTGCGCACGCACGAAATCAAGCAACCGCTCCTTGTGCTCGCGCGCGACAACCCGGATCGGATCGTCCGGCGATGCGATTTCTCCAGCTGCGTTCAGGAACGCGCAGCCGTGAAAGTCTTCAGATACAAACCACTCGCGCAGCACGTCGAACATGCCGAGCAGGCGTGAATGCGGCCGTTTTCCGTGACGCAACGTGCCTTGTATGAACCAGTTCATCCAGCGCTCGTCGCGCCGCTCAAGTGCAGCGGCAATCAGCGCGTCTTTCGATTCGAAGTGCGTGTAAAAGCTTTTGCGCGCAGTGCCAGACTGCTTGACGATCGCGTCGACACCGGTGGCATGGATTCCGCCGGCGTAGACCAGCGCTTCCGCCGCGGCGAGAAGCCGTTCGCGGGCGCTGCTGGATGTCGGCGATTCAGTTGAGGTAACCATGCGGCGAATGGTAGAACGCTCATTCTACCTCGTCAAGTATTGTTTGCAGGCCGCCGTGAACACGCGCTCGGGCACAGTTTTGGCAGACATCACGGGAATGCACTATCTTGTTGCGAGTCGCTCAACGGAGAAGCTATGAAGAATCCCGCTGTTCGTGCAGCCGCCGTGCGTGCGCTGTTTCTCGTCGCGGTTGTGGCCACTGCCCTGACTGCCTGCACACCGCTGCAGGTGGTCACGCATACGGTCAGTACGACGGAATCGAAAGTGCCGGTCGGCCTCTATACGCTCGATGCGAATCATTGGAGCGTGATCTTCGACGTCGACCACTTCAAGTACACGCGATTTGCGATGCGCTTCGATCGCGTGAAGGGACAACTCGACTGGCGCGAAGGGGGAATGGCGAATAGCTCGGTGTCGATCGACATCGACGCCGCGAGCCTCGATACCAACGTGCCGCTGCTCGACAAGATGGTGAAAGGCCCTGACGTGCTCGACGTCGCGAACAACCCGCAGATCCACTTTGTCAGCACGCACTTTGAACGCACCGGCGAAGCGACGGGCAAGCTGACCGGCGATCTGACGATACGCGGCGCGACCCAGCCAGTGACGCTGGATGTCACCTTCAACGGCTATGGCGTCGATCCGCTGACCAAGCTCGATACGATGGGGTTTTCAGCGGAAGGTCGCTTTAGCCGCGCAAAGTTCGGCCTGACGACGTGGTATCCGGCCGTCGGCGATGACGTGCATGTGCGTATTCAGGCGGAGTTCGACAAGCCGCGGGCGGGTAGTGCGGGAGGTTGAAGGTGAGATTAAAGTCGGCCTCGCGCGGGTGGCGAGGCCGGTGACGGGATGATCAAACCGTCCAGTCGAGAATGACCTTGCCGCTCTCGCCGGAAATCATCGTGGCGAACGCGCGCTCGTAATCGTCCACGGCAAAGCGGTGCGTGAGGATCGGCGACAGATCGAGTCCGCTTTGCAGCATCGCCACCATCTTGTACCAGGTCTCGAACATCTCGCGACCGTAAATGCCCTTGATTTCCAGCCCTTTGAAGATCACCTGGGTCCAGTCGATCGCCGTCTGCGCGGGCGGAATGCCGAGCAGCGCAATCTTGCCGCCATGATTCATCGCTTCCAGCATGCTGGTAAATGCGCTCGGCACGCCGGACATTTCGAGGCCCACGTCGAAGCCTTCGGTCATGTGGAGATCCGCCATCACATCGCGCAGCGTTTCGCGCGAAACGTTTACCGCGCGCGTTGCGCCCATCTTGCGCGCGAGCTCTAGCCGGTAATCGTTGACGTCGGTGATCACCACGTTGCGCGCGCCGACGTGCTTCGCAATCGCGACCGCCATGATGCCGATCGGACCGGCGCCGGTAATCAGCACGTCTTCGCCGACCAGATTGAACGACAGTGCAGTGTGCGTCGCATTGCCGAACGGGTCGAAGATCGCGGCGAGATCGTCGGAAATCTCGGGCGGAATCTTGAACGCGTTGAACGCCGGAATCACCAGATACTCGGCGAAGGCGCCCTCGCGGTTCACGCCGACGCCAACTGTATTGCGGCACAGATGGCGTCGTCCCGCGCGGCAATTGCGGCAGAAGCCGCAGGTGATGTGTCCTTCGCCGGACACGCGATCGCCGATCGCAAAGCCGCGTACCTCCTGGCCCATTTCAACGATTTCCCCGACGTATTCGTGACCAACATGCATCGGCACGGGAATCGTTCTTTGCGCCCAGTCGTCCCACTTCCAGATATGGACGTCGGTGCCGCAGATCGCGGTGCGTGTGATGCGGATCATCACGTCGTTGTGGCCCACTTCGGGTTTCTTCACGCGGGTCAGCGTGAGGCCCGGGGCACGTTCGAGTTTTGCCAATGCTTTCATGTGGGTTCCTGACTGATTGCGGACTCGCGCCGCTTAAGCGGGACTCAGGCGGCGATGACGCCGAGCGCGCGGCCCACGCGCGCAAACGCGTCCACCGCGTAATCGATCTGTTCAGGCGTATGCGCAGCACTCATCTGCGTGCGGATGCGCGCGCGGCCGCGCGGCACCACCGGAAACGAGAAGCCGATCACATAGACGCCTTCCTGCAGCAGCGCATCGGCCATACGCGACGCAAGCTGTGCGTCGCCCAGCATCACCGGGATGATCGGGTGTTCGCCGGGCACCAGCGTGAAGCCGAGTGCGCTCATCGAACGGCGGAAATGGGCGCCGTTTGCGCGCACGCGTTCGCGTAGTTGCGCGCCTTCGTCGCCGGCCAGCAGTTCGAGCACCTTCAGCGATGCGGCCGCGATGCTCGGCGTCAACGTGTTCGAAAACAGATACGGACGTGAGCGCTGCCGCAGCAGATCGACGACTTCCTGGCGCGCCGCGACATAGCCGCCCGACGCTCCGCCGAGCGCCTTGCCGAGCGTGCCCGTAATGATGTCGACGCGCGACAGCACGCCGCAATGCTCGGGCGTGCCGCGACCGTGCGCGCCGATAAAGCCCACCGCGTGCGAATCGTCGACCATCACCAGTGCGCCGTAGCGGTCGGCCAGATCGCAGACCCCGGCAAGGTTCGCGATGATGCCGTCCATCGAAAATACGCCGTCCGTCGCGATCAGCTTGAAGCGCGCACCGGCAGCATCGGCTTCGCGCAGCTTCGCTTCGAGATCGGCGAGATCGTTGTTCTTGTAGCGGTAGCGTTTTGCCTTCGACAGACGCACGCCGTCGATAATGCTCGCGTGATTCAGTTCGTCGCTGATGATCGCGTCCGACTCGTCGAGCAATGTTTCGAACAGGCCGCCGTTCGCGTCGAAACAGCTCGAATAGAGAATGCAGTCGTCGGTTTGCAGAAACGCGGACAGCGCGCGTTCCAGTTCCTTGTGTACGGTTTGCGTGCCGCAAATGAAGCGCACCGATGCCATGCCGAAGCCGTCGCGCTTGAGGCCTTCTTGCGCCGCAGCGACGAGGCGCGGGTCGTTGGCGAGGCCCAGGTAGTTGTTCGCGCAGAAGTTCAGCACGCCGACGCCGCTCGCCAGTTGCACATCTGCCGCCTGCGGGCTGGCGATAACGCGCTCGGTCTTGTAGAAACCGTCGGCGCGGATCTGCTCAAGCGTGCCGCGCAGATGGTCGAAAAAGGAATCACGCATGGATCGGGCTCCTGGATGGAAGAGCGGCTTGCGCGCACCGTGTACGCCCTCTGCACCATGGGCGGTTTGGCGGCAGCCTGTTATAGTCGCTTGTCAGCTTTACTGGATTTTTCCAATTTTTCGAACTCAAGTTCGATATACCGAACAACTCTAAACGATAGGTCAGCGAATGGCAAGTTCCGGTTCGCGCCGTGCGGCGCCGGGTGCAACATCTGCTGGTTCCACAACCGCAGCGGCAACCGCCGCGCCGCCGCGCGTCGGCGAGCAGATCCAGCGGCTGCGTGCCGAACGCAAGATGACGCTCGACGAGCTGTCGCGTGCGGCGGGTGTGTCGAAGTCGATGCTGTCGGAGATCGAGCGCGACAAGGCCAATCCGACTATCGCGGTGGCGTGGCGGCTGACTCATGCGCTCGGCGTGAGCCTCGATTCGCTGTTTGCACAGCCGAAGGCGCCGGAAGCAATCTCGGTGGCGGGTCCGCATGAAATTCCCACGCTGAGCGGTCACGATGCGAAATACCAGTTGCGGGTTTGGGGGCCGATTGATCTGGCCGGCAAATTCGAGTGGTATGAGCTTACGCTTGCGGCCGGCGGCGCGCTGGTGTCGAACGCACATGAACCGGGCACGCGCGAACATCTGACCGTGCTACAAGGCACCATCGATGTCGAAGCAGCCGGCACGAAGAAGCGGCTGAAAGCGGGGGACACCGCGCGCTATGTGGGAGATGAACCGCATGCGATCCACAACGCCGGTAGAAACGACGCGAAGGCGTTGCTGGTGGTGATTCACGGCTGAGGCTGAAGTTTAGCCTGACGTGCGCGCGGTGCCCGTGCCGGTTAAACCGTGGGTCGGCCGTTCGGAAGAGGTTGCGCGAGATACTGTATATTTGTACAGTATATACCCGCCTCATCGCCGGCATCGGAGCCGAACATGAACCGCCCTAGCACCGACCTCGACGTCACGCTCGCCGCACTGCGCTATCGAAATGCGGCACGCGACCTTGCGCACATCGTGCGGCATGTCGCGTCACGTTATATCGCACAGCAGGTGCCGCTCACATGGCGGCTGCTGCATGCCATCGAGGCGGAAGCGCTCGCCGATCTGGGTTTCGCCAGCCGGCATGATGCGCTGCTGCTGGGCCTGTTTCAGCGGCCCACCGGTTTGCCCTATCCGGAAACCGACGATCTCGTCGATTTCGGCAAATCAAATGCGTTGCCAGCGGTTTTCGCGTTTGCAATCGAGGCTTATGAACGGGCGCAGCGGGAAGATGCCGCGCAGGCGGCACGTCAAAATGGCGGCGGCTCCACGCGTCGGCCGCGGGCCTGGGGCGACTAGACCGAGTGCGTAGATAGACAACGCACACACGGCACGCTGTCGTCCGGGCGTAGCAGCGGTCTACAATTTCGTGTCGCTTACGGTGAGATCCTGAATGGCCTCTCCTTTGCCTCCGTCTGGCGGAGTACATCCGCCGCATCCGCGCGGCGACCCCGACCTGTTCGAACGTGAGCGTGACGACTGGCTGCATGACCCTGTCGTCGCGTTCGACGCGTGGCTCGCCAAGCACCCGTTCCGTCATTCGTCGGCGCTGGTCTATCGCGCGCAGTGGGGGCTTTTCCTCGAGTGGCTGCGCGCGCAACACAAAACGCTAGCCACCGTCGACAAGCGTTCGATCGCCGATTTCGTCGCCGGTCTGTCAATCCGCAAGACCCAGCGCGCACGGTATCTGCGACTGATCGAGCGTGTGCTCGATCATGTTCGCTATATCGAACTGGCGTCGACCAATCCGGCCCGCTTCATCGCGCAAGATGGCGAGGCCGACTGGCGCAATGCGCGCGACAACGAGCCAACGGGCTTCCTGACGCGCGATGAGCGTGGCGAACTGGTCGCGCATCTCGCGTCGCCGGTTGCAGGGCTTTCGGCTGCGCAACGCTGGCGCGAGCGCCGGGACCGCGCATTGGTGGCCGTGTTTCTTGGCGGCGGCCTGAAAACCGGCGAAGCCAGGGTGCTGGCGCTGCCATGTGTCGAGATGGGCTCCGCATGGGTAACCGTCGATACCGGCAATCCCACCTTGGTCCGTCGTACCCGGCTTTTGCCGTTCGCGGTTGAAGTGCTCGATGCGTGGCTTGACGAACGCGCGGCCGCGCAGCTGGCAGGCGATCTCGTTTTCCCTGCGTCGCCCTTGGGCCGGCCGATGCATAAGGCAACCATGCTGCGCGCCATCGATGCGTTGATCGAGACATGCGGCATCGGTGCGTCGCGCGACGCGCGCGCGAGTCCGCAGACCTTGCGCAACTCGTTCGCCGCCGAACTCTTCGACGCAGGCGTTGAGCCTGAACTGGTCGGCCAGTGGCTTGGCTTCGCGCAGTCTGTTTCGGCCAGCCGCTTGCATCGCGCATGGAAGGCATGGGTGGGCGAACAGGCCAGCACCGACGGTGAGTCAAAGCGTAGCGAACAGTGAACCGGTGATCCGCGCAGCGGCGGGCGCTCACCGGTCGTCAGGTCCCGAAAAACCTCACCTCAGCGGTCCTGTATCGACTCACCTGTAGCGCGAAAGCTCTTACCGTACGCATAGTTAGCTCGACGCAGACACCGCGCTGGCAGACAAAAAGCGCGATACCGCTTCAAGCCGCGAAGCGCCCGGCCCTGATGAATGCTCGCATTCCGGGCACAGCAATTCGTATCGGTGATCGACTTGCGAAAGCTCCGGTTCACCCTCTGCGCATTTGGGACAACGTGAAGGCAATGGTACGTGGCCATCGATTGCAGTGCCGATCGACGCGAGGTCGGCGGCGTCCAGCTTGCCTGCTGTCGCCAGCGTGCAGAGCAGGTCGGCAATCGATGGGTCGATGCCTTGCTGTGCGCGGAGGGCCGCCAGCTGTCTTGTCAAAACGTCGAGTTCATCGGACTGTTCACGCAGTTGTGTGTCGAGTCTGTCGCCCCTTGCCTTGGCGGCGGCTATCTGCTGGATGAAGTCGAATTCCTTGCGGCTTGCGTCGCGCACGCTCGACTGATAGGTCGAGGCCATGCTGCGCAGTGAGTCGAGTTCGACCAGCATTGGCTTCACACGGCGCTCCGCTTCAGCTATGGCGTCTTTAATCTGCTGCGCGTAGTGCTCGGTGCTCTGGCGCATTTCGACGTGCAATGCATCGACGCGGTCGCGCAGTGCGGCGTTGGTGGTCTGTTCCGCATCGAGTCGCTTGCGCAGCGTTTCGTTTTCCGCGTCGAGTCGGCGGACACCGGCCTGCAAGCTTTCCTGGTGGGCTGCGCCTTGCGTGATGGCCGCCGCCAGTTGTGCCTCGAGCGCACGCACCTGTTCCCAGGCGGCATCAGCACGTGCTTCGCTGCGCGCGACCGCTTCGGCGGATGCTTCGTGACGAATTTTGCCGTCGTGAGTAGCCTGTTGCGCTGCTGAGATTAGCGCCTGCATGTCCTTGCGGTCATTGTCCAGCGCGGCGCGTGCCTCGTTCAGTGCCGATTCGTACAGTGCGCCGAGCAGCTCGCCGGCGCGTTCTTCGAGTTCTTTGGGTAATACGCCCGCGCCGATGCGCACGCGCGACGCGCCGCGAATCCGTTCCCAGAAACTGTCGATATCTTTAGGAATATCGCTGGCGCTGCCTGTTTGGGTCAGATCGCGTACAGCCGCCATCGAAGGACGAATGCCAAGATCAAAAAAAAGCCGCTTGCACGCGTGTAGCGACAGCTCCTGACGCCGTGCGCCACTTTCGCGCATCGAATCCAGTTCGTGCCGGATGGCCTGGCGTTCTTCATCGAGGTTCATGTCTGCCTCTTCAGGGACGGTGACCGGATGAATAATAACAAATTACGTAGTAATCAATACACTTTTGGCCGTTGCTTGGCGCTTCTGCGCTTTTGCGACCTGCATGATTGTGTCAGAACGACTTACCGGTGTGTTTTGCAGGGTCTTCCGTGAAACAAAGCGAAGATTAGCCTATAAATCTCTGTATATAAAAGAAATTTCTGGGTCTACGGACTTCGACCCTATGTTTCACGAAATGAAATGCCGAAGCGGAGATTGGTGGAGAGGTTTCTGCAAGGCACTCTCGGGGCAAAAGTCTTGAGAGTAATAAAAGTAAACACCCTTGAACCCTTGTTAAAAACGTTAACGCCAGGCCAAACCTATACCTGGTAAGGCTCTCCGGAACATGAGGTGAAGCTTTACGGGAGGTCCGGTGAGGTTGCGCGGGATATCAGAGTGATGGGTTTCAGGGCACGGGGTGAGGGGCTGCGGGACAGATCGTGAGCGGATTCAGGAGACGCTGAAAAAGAGCACTCCGCCAAGGGTGAGAGTTTTCGGGGCCCGGACGGCCGGACTTCCCTATTCTGCCGCATCCAGGCGCGTCAACGCTGGTTTTGGCCGGGTGAGCGGATTCAGGACTACCTCCGGAGGGGATTTTGAGCGTCGATTTGGCCTCGAAAATGCTTGCGGTGAGCCATCGCAGGAGCCGGCGACGATCAAAGGTGAGGTTTTTCGGGGGCACAGCACCCATTGCGCGCATCAAAGGCGTGTCCGAGGGGCTGAGGTGAGGTTTTTCGGGAGGCTGCGGCCCGGTTTGGGCAGATTGGCATGCGCGCAAGTGATTGTGGCTGCCGTTGCGCGGCAAAAGTGAGGTTTTTCGGGAGAGAAAACCGCTCACCCGGCAAATGCCCGATCGCAATAGATCGGCGTGAAAGTGAGGCTTTTCGGGAGCCTTTGTGAGCACTAAAAAACCGTCAGGTGAGGAAATACGGGACCTGGTTTGCGTTCACTTACGGGAAAAGCACCGTGGAAGGTGATCGGTGAGACGAAATTGACGCACCGGCAAAATCAAAAGGTGAGAGTTTGCGGGAGCGATGAATGCATCTCGTGCGATTCAAGGTGGCGAGCACTGGCCGACGATGGTGAGAATATCCGGGAGCGCGTCGACGTCATGCATCGCCTGACGAACGCATCGTAAGTACCGGGATCGATTGAAAAATTTGCGCAGAGCCGCAATAGGTGAGGGTTTTCGGGAGGTGGGTTCGCGGTCCGTCCTTTTAGGGTTTCGAGGCGTGCCGCTGAGGTTAAGGTGAGGATTTCCGGGAGGCTCGTGGAACGGTGCGGACGTGCCGGTGGCGTGAGGCTCCCGTATTTTCTGGTTCTCACGGTAGCGTTAGGTGAGGGTTTTCGGGAGCTAGTGTGGTGTCGTGCTGCTGGGCGCTCGGGGTGATCGGCCCGCGTCACGCGTTAGCAGCTCAGAGGCTCGGATGCGGGACGAGGGCCGGGGTGAATGCGGAGGGTTGCGTGGAGCGCGTTGTGGGGATCGTCGGCTGTTGAGCGGGCCCCCCTCGCGCTGCCCTGTGGGCGACGGCTGTGCGGGCTGTGAGGCGCGGCGCGCGCCATTGGCACGCGCTACTGCATGGGCAATGGCGATACTCGAGCAGAGGCCCTTGCAATACCGCGTGCGTGTGGCGACTGCGGAGCTGGCGATGCTGGTTGGGGAACATGGCGTCATTTCAGGATGCGCAACAGTCGCATCGCGTCATCCTGCCTGCCTGATGTCTCGATATTCAGACCTAGCCGACGAGCACATCAAAGTGCCCATATCGACGTCGTAAATTAACGACGCCAGCTTAGGTGAGCCGATACGGGAGCAGATTCATCACGCTCCGTTCACCCTCCGCGACGGCGGTTCCAGCCGATCCCACGACATGCAACGGATGCCGCTAAATCAAGGAATTTTGGCCGGTGAGAGTTTTCGGGAGCCCTCGAGGTGAGGAGCGGTTCGTAAACGCACTTCACCCCAAGATGGTGAGCGCGGCCCTATAGACGGCCATCACCCCAGCCGGTATCCTTGCGCAAAATCCTCCTCGACCCGACCGCATGGCCACGAAGCGCGCGAAGAAAACCGATGTGGTGAGCCCGAGCTCCGCCGAATTGCGCAAAGCCGTCGAGGCCATCGCGATCCAGCCGAAGAACGGCAAGATCACGCTGCTTACTCGCAAACTGTTCAACGTCCTTCTGGCCGTTGCGCAGCAGGCGGACGAATCCGGCGACACATACCGCGCGCTGCTGTCCGACATCGTCGCGAATTCCGCGTTCGATTCGAACGATACGGCGCTCGTCAAAGAGCATTTGCGGCGGATGGTGTCGGTGCAGGTCGAATGGAGCACGGGCACGTCGAGCCAGAAGCCCGGCCGCAAATGGGGTATCTCGACGCTGATCGCCGATGCCGAAATTCTTGAAGATCCGGCCACGCGGCGGGTATGGGTCGAATTTTCATTTGCACCGAAGATCAAGAAGAAGCTGCTGGACCCGGTGCAGTACGCGCGTTTGAGCCTGCAGTTCCAGAGCCAGTTGCGCAGCAGCGCGGGGTTGGCGCTGTACGAGATCTGCGTGCGCTATCTGACCAATCCCAGCCACCTGACAATGCGCGAATCCTGGGAATGGTGGCGTCCGATTCTGTCTGGCACGCCGGACACTGAGGCCGGCGACGAAGCGAAGCGCGAGTACAAGTACTTCAAACGCGACTACCTGCGCCCGGCGATTGCGGAAGTCAACGCGGTCACCAACATCTTTGTCGAACTGATCGAACATCGGGAAGGTCGGCGTGTTGCCGAGATCCAGTTTCGCGTGTCGGAGCGCAAGCAGCCGATGCTCGCGCTCGATGAGCACCCGAACGTGTTCGACAGCACGCTGGTCGACCGGATGGTCAAGATCGGCATTCCGTTGAAAGAAGCGCAAACGCTCTATGCGGACAGTGAAGAAAACCGGATCCGCGCCGCGCTGCAGATGACCGAGCAGCGCATGCGCAGCACGACCTTGCCGCCCGTGCGCAGCGCGCCGGCGCTGTTCAAGGATGCGCTGAAGAAGGGCTATGCGCCGCCGGTCGAGGCGCTGCCGCCGGCAAGCGGAGGCAAGGCCGCGGCTGCAGTTCCCGCAGACGATCTGAAGGCGCGCTTGCTGAGCGAGTATGCAGCTTACCGCCGGAAGGAAGCGCAAGCGCTGTACGACGAGCAGGGTGAGTCGGAACGCGAACTGGCGCGGCAGTCGTTTGAAGAAGACGAGTTGCCCGACCTGGGCGGCCACATGCGCGACGACTGGCGCCGTCGCGGGCTCGATTCGAAGCTGGCCGAAACGGCATTCTTCGACTGGCTCGCTCGCAAGACGTGGGGCGAGCCAACCGATGGCGATCTGCTCTCTTTCACGCTGAGTCAGTCGCGCGCGGCTTGATCTTGCGGGCACGGGTTCGATTCGGACCCGCAAGTCGCCCCTACACGGGGTTCTGCACGAACTTTGTCACTCGCCCTTCTGCTGCAGCATCTGCTCGATCTGATGCAGGATGGCGTCGCGCTTGTCGCGGGATAGTCCCCGTAACTTGAGTTCGATCCGGTCGTCGCCGTATGACTTCAGATCGCCTACCGATACGCCATCGAACTTGATCTCGAGCCGCTGCGCGTAGCGCTGCCGTCCAGCAGGCTTCGCCGTTTCCTGGGCGCTAACCCTGCCCTTTACGATGTCGGCGACCTGACGCGTGCTGAGATCGTCGGAAAGGATCTTGTTGATCAGGCGCAGCGTCGCATCAGTGCCGCGAGCGGTATGGTAGCGGCCAACCTGATAACCCATGTTCGAGCCGAAGCGGTCCGGACGCGTAACCATCTCCTGCATCACAACTTCCGGCAGTTTTGCAATCGACAACGCGACCGCAACCGTCGATTCGTCGAGACCGAGATGCTCGGCCAGCTCCTTTTGACTCTGGAAGTGTTTGTCTTCCAGAAAACGACGCCACACGACTGCGTTGTCGAACACTGTCTGTGAGTCGCGCTGAACGTTGAGGTCGTAGCCGAGCTTGTAGCTCTGGATGCCGATCGGCAGATCGATAACGATCGCTTTCACGGTGTCCTTGTTGGCTTCTTTCAATGCACGCACGCGCCGTCCGCCGTCGCTGACGAAGTACGTTCCCGCGTTGTCGTAGTCGGGAATGACGTGGATGGCCTGCTGTTGCCCCTGCTTCGCAAGGTTTACCGCAAGCTCGGCAATCGACGACTTCAGATAGAAATGACGCGGATTAAACGGGCTTGCCTTGATCGTCTTCAACGGAAGCTCGATAACCTGCCCATGCCGATATCCGTGCTCGGTACGCCAGGCGCGATACTGCGCCGATTCGCTTATCGACTCCGGCTGCTCCGCTTCATTGGATGCGGGTTGGGAAATCGACTGGCTTGACCGGCCGGGTATTTCGTTGGCTTTACGATCGTTCTGCACCAAGCCGTCGATTGCATTAAGCCGGTCCAACGCTGTCCGCTTTTCGCTGCTGGTCGTATCCGGGCGCGCTTGAAAGCCTTTGGCGAATTGAGAGGGTTTCATTCAGTGACCTTTATGCGCATAAATTCAGGGGAGCAAGGCGGCAAGTTCATCGGCTACCGCGCGGATTTCGAGGCTGGCGAGTTTGGCGCCGCGATCGTTCATTTGCAAGACCGTCTGTCCTAACGCCATCGCCTGCTTGTACGCCTCGCGAGTGGGAATCTGGGTTTTGAGCAACGGGAAGCCGAGCTCTTCCAGCGCACGCTTGAGTTCGCGTGTGAGCATGCGCTTTTCTTCGGTCTTGTTGAGCAGGAATACCGCACGCAGGTCTTCGTTCATTACCTGCGCTTGCTGGATCAGTTTGACGAGTCCGACGCTCGACCAATAGTCGGCGGGGGAAGACGAGGTTGGGATGACAGCAACGCTGGCCGCGAGCAACACGACGCCCGAAACCTTTTCGGTGATCGACGGTGGGCAATCCACCACGATGATGTCGTAGTCCCCGACGAACTTCTTGATCTCGCGGTGGATCTGCCCACCGGCTTCAGAGAGATTGACTACAGGAAACGGGATGCCCGCATCGCCTTCTGACGAGGCGCTCGCCCAATGGATCAAGGTGTTTTGTCCATCCGCATCGACGACGAGAACCCGCTTGCCCTTTTCGTGGAATGCGGCGCCGAGATGCATCGCAATCGTGCTCTTTCCGACGCCGCCTTTTTGTTGTGTCACTGCGATGATTTCAGCTGCCAAGCTTCACCCCTCTCTTTTTTGGACGCTGCTGAATTCTACCTTGATGTTATTTATATTTGAGTGAATTTTGTTGTCCAGCGACGACAAACTGGCCGTTCGGCCTAGCTTTATGCGCATAAAGAGGCAGCGATTCGTGACGGCAGGAGCTGTGCGCGCGAGAGGTGGTGATCCGTAACCTTAGTGTGCGGATATGCATGCGGCGTGGAGAGAGATGGCATCACAAGATCAAGCGGCCAGGAGCGCCAGCTCGCGCCCTCAACGACGTGATGCGTGTTTCTTGAGCTGGGCTAACGCGGCTAGCCGTTGAAGTTTGCCGGTGAGGATCAGTTGTAGATGGCTGGTCCCGGATCATCACGTTGCTGCAGTCGGGTAACTTAGCGGCTTGGATGTGCCGCGTGGGCATGCGCCAAGGCCGCGAACAAGACATCCAATCAAGAAAGTCGGCAGCCGCGCAAGCGACAGGCGCTGGGCTCCCTTTGCGTGAGGTCAACGCGCTAATGAATCGCAGCCTTTATGCGCATAAACCCGCCGCCGCAAAACGCTAACCCCATCACCCGCTAAAATCCTTCTTCCCATCGACCAACAACCCACCCTCTCAGTCACCTTCGATGATCACCATCTACCACAACCCCCGCTGCTCAAAATCGCGAGGCGCATGCGATCTTGTCTCGAACACCTTTGACCTTCAGAACGAGCCAGTGAAAATCGTCGAGTATCTTCGCGAGCCGCTAACGGCCATCGAATTGAAGGAACTGAACCGCATGCTGGAATGCCCGGTGCGCGACATGCTGCGCGATACCGAAGCCGAATTTAAGGACCTAGGCCTAGCCGATCCTGAATTGACGGACGAGCAACTGTATCAGGCGATTGAACAACACCCCATCCTGATGCAGCGTCCTATCATCGTGCGCAACGGTAGAGCAGTGATTGGCCGGCCGCCGGAAAACGTAAAAGCGCTATTCGGCGAATAAACCGAATAGCGCTTAAAAAAAAGAGAGCGACTCGAAAGCAGCTTAACCGTCAGGACTTCGCAACCGACAATACGGCATCCTTGGTCGCAATTTTGGTTGGGATGATGCGCAACTCGACGAACGTATCGGCAATGCGTTGCTGTTCTGCGAGCACTTGCGCATCAACCGGCTTGTACGTGTGTGCGTAGTGTCGCAGGCCGGCTTCAATCACGCTCGCATCAAGCCCCTGAATCGGCGCGAGCTGCGCGGCAGCTTCAGCATAGTGGTCGCGCACCCAGCTGCCTTTACGCCCAGCCTCGTCCACGACCGCATTAATGATGTCGCCGTTATTCTGCGCAAAGTCGCGTGCGCTAAGAAAGAATTGATGGTGACTCACCACACCCGCGCCATCGAGCAGCAAGCGCGCATTGGATTGCCGGCGCGCCGCTTCAAGGAACGGATCCCAGATCGCCCACGCATCGATCGCGCCGCGCTCGAAAGCAGCGCGCGCGTCGGCAGGCGGCAGGAACACAAGCTGAACATCCGTATAAGCGACGCCTGCTTTTTGCAAAGCAGCCACGACAAACCAGTGCACGTCCGAGCCTTTGTTGAACGCGAGCTTCTTTCCCTTCAGATCCGCTACCGAGTGGATCGGCGCATCGCGATGCACGAGGATGCCCTCGGCGTGCGGCGTCGGAATCTCGTACGCGGTGTAGACGAAATTCGCGCCCGCCGCCTGCGCAATCACCGGAGGTGCTTCGCCCACATAGCCGAAATCGATCGAACCGACGTTGAGCCCTTCGAGCAGCTGCGGCCCTGCTGGAAACTCAGTCCATTTGACACTGACGCCAAGCGGCGCGAAACGCTTTTCAAGCGTGCCGTCGGCTTTGAGCAGAACCAGCGTACTCGCGGCCTTCTGATAACCGATGCGGATTTCCTTGGCGCGCGCGGCGGCAAACGAGGGCAGGGCAGCGGCCGCGAGGACGGCGCCTGCGCCGGCAAGAAACGTACGGCGCGTCGATACGAAATGGCGGGACATGATAGTCAGACGACCTGAACACTTGAACGGTCGCAACGTGGACCGATTGCGCACAACGATAAGTCGCCTGCATCGGTTCACGAACCGATAAATTCGCATAAGCAAATCACGGGGAGCGAACGTCGAATTCGTACGCCGCTTGCGCCCACGGCACGAAAACCGGTTCAAATCCGCCGGCCCATGCTCACTCGCTGGTTCACTCTCGCGCACCGCCATCGACACCGGTCTCGTCCAGGCCGCTGAGCGCACGCGAAGCGGCCCGCACCAGGCCGATCTGCTTGCGGAAGTTGCGGCAGCCGCTGCAGGCCGGCAAATGCACGCCGACCGCCAGCCACTCGCCCGCGGAAAGCGAGCGCTCGAGCGCGTCCGACAGCAGGCGCGTGATGTCTATACATTTACCCATGGACGTCCTCGCTCGAAAGTCCCTTTTCGGTCAGGCACGTGCGCAGCCGCAGCCGGGCGCGATAGATCATGACGCTGCAGTGGTTCGCGGTCATTTGCAGCTCATTGCAGATCTCTTCCGTTTCGAGGTCGAGAAATTCCCGCATCATGAATACGCGGCCGATGTTCTCCGGCAGATGATCGAGGCACGTCTCGAACAGCGTCCAGAACTGCTGCTGCTGCAGCACAGTCTCCGGCGTCGGCCAGCGGCGCGGCTTTGCTTCGCGTGACCAGTGGCCGTTCTCCTTGAAGAGCTCGCGGTCGAGCAGCGATTCTCCGTCCAGTTCGTCTTCGAGGGCGGACAGGTTGATGGTCCGCTGCTTCACGCGCAGCGTATCGATCAGCTTGTGACGCAAAATGCCGAACACCCATGTCTTATGCTCCGACTGACCGGCGAACCGGTCGGCTTGCGTCCACGCTGCGGCAAGCGCTTCCTGGACGGCGTCTTCCGCCGCCGCCGCATCGCGCAACTGCAGCCGCGCAAAGCGCAGCAAGTCGCGACGTAGCTGCGACAGATAAACGGGATCCTCGAACGCGCGCGTATCGGCCGCGCGCTTCATATGCGACCTCGGCGACCTCGTCGTACGGTCTCATATGCGATGCGCGAACACCGGACACGAAACCGTGAATGTCCGGCACCGGCAAACAGCCGCACGGCAGAAAGCAGGCGCCGTTGCCGGAGCCTGTCGAAATCGGTTGTTGTCATGTTGGGCGGAAGTCATTGAGCCCGCTTCGGGCAGACCTTCCATTGTCCTGCACGAACCGCTGCTTGCGGGATTTGCTGAAAAGTGCGCAGCAAGCCATCGACGTCGACATCCGTGAGTCGCGTGGATGGCTTGTTTATGACAGAAAGAATGCTGAAATTTTTTCCCTGTACTGCTGCGGTGCACTAATGCCAATACAAACTGCGGCAGTCACTCCAGCCGGCGGTTAACGTCAAGTTTTGCCGCCGCCGTCGAGTCCGGCGCCCGTGCGCCAGACCTTCTTGCCTTCTTCCGACAATTGTCCACTGCTATTGGCCGGGTCGGATTGCGTATCTTCGACGGCCATGTTCCCGCCTGCCTGTTCTTGAGCCTTTTGCCGTTCGCCCTTGCGGACAGCAACGGCTTCGTCATGTGATTTGCCTGAGTAAATGCGGGTCATTTTAGGTACGCCTCCTTGCAAAATGCGCCATGCGGTAAGGCGCGAATACATGCCTGAGGATTGCGTCGTGCGCGAGCTACCGCCAGCGTTACCGTTTCAAAAGATCGTGCCGTAACAGTTTCTCCGTGCTTTCACGATAAAAGCGTGCATGCAGCGGTACTTTTTGCCACTCCCTATGAGGCCGATAGCATGCTTGCCTTACAAGGAAAGTAGACGTTTTATCCACAAGGTTATTCAGGAAATCTGTGGATAACCAGGGCAGTGGCCGAGTTATCCACAACCCGGTCCACCGCACTGAATTCGGCGACGTGGTTAGTGGTGGGGAGGGTGTCCAGTGACGCGTTCCCATCCGTGCCGCACCGCTGCCTTGAACCGATCCCAACTGCCTTCCGGCTCCGCGCGCTCCCAGTCGTGCCGTGCTTCGAGTTCGACGTCGTCGTCCCATGGACGATCCTGGTAGCGCGAATCGCGCCCGATCGTTGCACCGTAGCGGTAGGCCGGCACGTATTCGTCGTAGCGAGCGTCGGCGGCGCGGCCGAATTGCGCGTCGTAGTGCGTATGGAAGTCTTCTTCGTACTCGAGGAATTCGTCTGGAATCTGCTGCGCACGCGTCGCGCTCGTCGGGTTTTCATTCGCGCGCGATGTCGCGGACGGGACCGTGTCGTCGAGCAGCGGCGCGTCACGGAGCACGCGAGCTTCGTTATCGCGCGCTGCTGGTGCCGTCGAAGCAGCGGCGGAGAGATTGCCGCGCGTCGTCTCGAGGCTTCCGGTGTCCGCTGGCGGATCGGCCTGCGCGCCCATCGCACGGCGCGCGTCCAGTTCGTTCATCATGCCCGCTCCGACAGGGCTTTCTGACGATGCGGTGGCACCGACATTGGGAGCGTAGCTGGGCGATTGTTGCGACTTGCGACCGGCGTCGTCGCTCGCATATGCATTGCCGCCAGGGGTTTTGGCCGACTGACGCGTATCGTCGCCGTCCGGTGCGAAGGTTTGCGGCGGTTGATGCTCGTCAGGCATATGCGCGGCCCGCTCGGCCGCGAACGAGGAGGTACTTTCCGTATCCCGATCCGCATCGGCCGCCGGCACCCGCCGACTGGTTGACGGCGCTACTGGAGGATACGGTTCGTCTTCACGCGCAGCATATGCGCCCGTTGAACCTGGGCGGCTCATGCTTTGACGCTGCGACTGCCCCGGCCACTGTCCTTGCCCTTGAGATTGTCCGGGCCACTGTCCGCGCTGCTCCTGTGAAAATGCGGACGAATCCGCAGCACGTCCGATATCGGGCGGATCCGATTGATACTGTGCGGCGCCGCGTACCGTGGTTGACGGAAACTCCATAGATTCGTCCGGCCGTATTGCCGGTGCGGGTTGTTGATATCCGTGCGCGGTATCCATGTTGTCGCGCGCCAATGCGGCGGAAGCAGCCGAAGCGTCCCGCGCGGCCCGCAGGTAATCATCCGTTCCGCCGGTTATCGGCGCCGCCCCGCCATCCGCCACTTCAGCATCTGACTGTGCCATAGCCTGCCGCCTGGCTAGCTCGTCAGCGGGCGTATTGTGCGAGCGCTCGTGCTGGCCGACACCCGCCGCGCCGTACTCGCGGCCGCTGTCTTGTGCCTGATCCGCCAGATCCGGCCGCAGCACCGCGCCTGAGCCCGGTGCGCTACCAGCCGCGATCGCAGTGCGCGCCGGGTCGTCGTCGATCGGTGTGTCATGCGGCGGCGCATCGACGCGCTCCCAGCGACGCTCATCTTCGGCGGCGCGCAGCGGCTCGCGCAACGGCTGCGCCGCGGTCGGCACAGCTGCCGCCCCGCCGATACCAAGCTCATCGAGCATCGAATGTTCGCGCCGCGCCTGCGTGTCCGCGCCGGCAACGAGGCGGTCGTCGCGCGTGCGCTCGCTCACGTCGAGCGCACCGAGCTGGGTCAGCGTGTTATGCGCGATCTCCGCGCGCGTCGGGTTGGCAACGTCGACCGACAACAGCACGGCGCCGCTGCGAATTGCGTCGGAGTAGTGCGCGGCATCGGTTTCGCTCGGCCCCGAACTCGCGAACAGGCTCGAGAAAAACCGCTCGATATTGGCGAGTACACCGGGGGATTCGTCTGCTGCCGCATCCGAAGCTGTCTCCGGGTTGGCGCGCAGTTCGACGTCGTTGTAAGCAAAGCCGGCTTCCACTAGCGTGCGGCGCGCTCCATCCGCCTCCGCATAGGTGTTAAACAGGCCGATGACCGTGTGTCGCATGGCTGCCTCCCGATATCTGGCGGAGCCGGCGGCGCAACACGCGCTGCCTTCTGCTCGCTCATACCGGGTGGGCGCAACGATCGTGCCGGATGGATCAAGCGATTGCCCATGAAGTCGTGGATGCGGCGAAGGCACACCACGCACGCGCGGCGAGAGGGCGCCTGCGCCCATGCATCGATCCGGCCTGCGAGAAGGTGTAACAGCGGGTGTAAAAGCGGGTGTAACAGCGAGCATCCCGACATGCGCCGTCGCGAACGAAGCAGCCTCGGCGTAGCAGCGCTTTTTACAAAAGCACCGGTAACGCCGGCAAACGCACACTACGCGCTAATGCGCCAGATCCTGCTGCAAGGTCTGCAGATACTTGTCGAGCAGCGCGATATCGAACGGCTTCGGCAGCACGTGTGCATCGACGTGTCGCGCCCGCTCGAGTTCTTCCGCGTAACCGGTCACCAGCACCACCGGCAGCTTCGTTTCGAACTTCTGGATCGCTTCCGCGAGATCGATGCCGTTCAGCTTGCCGGGCATATGAATATCCGAAATCACCAGATCGAACGGAAGCGGCTCGCCGCTCCTCGCCTGTTTGGCGCGTGCGTCGTCGAGCAGGCGTAGTGCGGTGTCCGCATTGAACACGCAGGTGACTTCGTGCCCCATCATCTGCAGCAGCGCTTCGGTGCCCGCCGCGACTTCGTCGTTGTCTTCGACCAGCAGGATGCGCAAACCCTGCCGCGCACCGGCTTCGTCAGCGGTCGGCTCAACCGGTGCCTCAGTCTGCGCCGGCAACCCACTCGCACGCGGCAGATAGAGCCGCACCGAAGTGCCCGCACCGGTCGCGCTGTCGATCGCTGCCAGCCCACCGGAACGCTCGCAGAAGGCGAACACCTGCGGCAGCCCAAGCCCGGTGCCCATCCCTTTCGGCTTGGTGGTGAACAGCGGTTCGAACGCGCGTGCCAGCACCTCGGGCGGCATCCCGACGCCGGAGTCTTCCAGCGACAGCTGCACGAAGTCGCCGGTCAGCGGGAAGCCGTCCTCGTGGCGAAACGCGATGTTGCCCGCGCGGATCATGAAGCGGCCGCCATTGGGCATCGCGTCTCTCGCATTTACCGCGACGTTGATCAACGCGAGCTCCAGCTCGGCCACATCGACGCGAATCGGCCAGATATCGTTGCCGATGTTCATCACCAGCGATACCTTCGCGCCGAGCGACGCGCGTAGCAGTTCGCGGCAACCCGGCAACCAGTGCGCGATGGCGAGCGTCTCGTTGCGCAGCGGCTGTTTGCGCGCCACGCCGAGCAACTGCCGCGTCAGCGACTGGCCGCTCTTCAGCGCACGTTCGACCGCGGTCAACTCGCGGTCGAACGCGCTCGCCTTGCGACGTCGCAAAATCTGGATATTGGCCGACACGATCATCAGCAGATTGTTGAAGTCGTGCGCGACGCTGCCGACCAGGTTGCCGAGCGCTTCCATCTTGCGCGACTGGCGATACGCGGATTCGATCGAGCGGCGCATCGACGCTTCGGCCTGCCAGCGCTCCCACGCTTCTTCTTCTGCGGCGAGGCGCTTCAGCGACAGCCAGATCACGCACCACAGCACAATCGAAGGCACGAACATCGCGAGGATCAGCACACTCAGATGGCGGTACCACGCGGCCCAGATCGCCGACGTGCGGTAGCCGCACGCGACGTACACCGGGTACGAGCCGACGTGCCGGAACGCGACAATTTGCGTGTCGCCATACAGGCCGGAATGCACCCGTACCACGCCAGCCTTGCGCCCTTTGGCGAGCGCCTCCGTAAACGGCGAATGCGGCGCTTCGACGGTGGCCTTGGGACTCGGCGGATAGTGCGCGAGCACGGCGCCATCGGTGCGGGTGAGGCCCATCGTCATCGGTGCGCCGCTGCCGCCGAGCAGGTCGCGATAAAACTCGCTGAAATAGCTCGGCCGCAGCGCAACCGACACCACGCCGGCGAACAGCCCGTCGGCGCGCCGCGCGACACCGGTGTTGAACACCAGTTCGCCGGACGTGGTCGCGCCGCTCATTACTTTCGATACGTGTTCGATGACCTTGCCGTCGCGAATCCCGGTGAAGTCGTCGCGTTCGACGATCGACATCGGCGGCGCCGGATACAGCCGGCTGCTCGCCAGCAGCGTGCCGTCGCTGCTGAAAATGGACATCGACGCCACTTGCGGATAGCCGCCGCCGATTGACAGCAGCTTGTCGTGGATCGCCGCCTCGCGCGCGCGGATACCCGCGTCGTCGAGCCCTTCGACCAGATCGACGACGCGCGCATCGAGCGCCTCGTTCATGTCGAACACTTTCAGCGCGTGCTCTTCCGCGACCCGCACGGTGCGCAGCGCCATATCGGTCGCTTCGGCCTCGCGCGCGCGGAAATCGCTGATCGCCATCGCGACGACGAACATGCACGGCAGCACGATGGCCGCCACCAGCATCGCGATCAGCGTCGCGCGGCGCACCGCGAAATTGTGCTCGGGGACTGCCGGAAACACCGTTTCTTCCGGCCGGTTGCCTGCGCTGCGGTCTTCTTGAGCCGGTTGCGGCCGATCAGAGGTCATTGTGAGTGCAGCGGCGTGAGTCGAGGAAAGCAAGCATTCAAGTGTTCATCATAGCGGCAGTGCCGGGACATACCGTGCGCTGCATCCATCCGGCATGTTTTGACCGGCACAATCAGTGACAAATCCGGAAGCGCAAACGTACACAAAAGGATAATCAACGGCAATTTTTCCAACCAATGTAAAAACCATTCCTAATTTACTGATAAAACGAGTCAGTTTGCTCAATCAGACCCATATTGGCGAGTTGCCTTTTCGCCGGTTTGCTTTGAGAATTGCGCCACACAAAAACGATGCATCCGCCATGTTCGGGTGCGCTGACGCGAGGGCGCCCGGCATCGAACAAGCCACGTGGCGACTGTGCAGTTCGCGGATGTCAGCGGGGCACCACGGAACGGCTCTACCCGTCCTGTCACGCACATTTCTGCTACGGGGTGGGTTCGAAAATGCCGGTCACATTATCGTCTTTCGTCGCGTGCAGGCTATCTGGCACGTATGACGGTCCTGCACAGCGGAGCGCTGCGCTCGTCCACCTTGACCTCCGTTTTTTTGCGTTGCCTTCAACGCCGGAGCGCTTCATCTGCACGAAATCGTCCGACGGTTATTAAAGAACTGTCGCTCACCGCCGATAACACGCACGAGACAACTCCGTTTTCCGATCTGCCGCCATGCCTTTGCCCATTGTGATCGCCGACGATTCGCTGCTTGCCCGTAAGGTGCTCACAAAGGCGCTGCCGCCTGACTGGGACGTCGAGATCTGCTACGCGACCAATGGGCGCGAAGCACTCGCACTGTACCGTGCAGGCAAGGCATCGGTGATGTTCCTGGACCTGACGATGCCCGACATGACCGGCTATCAGGTACTCGAGGCCTTGCAGCATGAGGATCTGAACACGTTTGTGATAGTCGTGTCCGCGGATATCCAGCCGATGGCGCGCGAACGCGTGCGTACGCTGGGCGCGATGGCTTTTATCGCGAAACCCGTGACTTCCGAGGCGGTCCTTTCCATCCTCAAGGAGTACGGGCTGTATGCGTGACGCTCTCAACGAAGATCAGCGCGATGCGCTGCAGGAAGTCGCGAATCTCGCGATGGGCCAGGCCGCCAAGCGGCTGGCGATGCTGCTGGATGCTTTCATCGAGCTGTCGGTGCCGCGCGTACGGGTGGTAGCGGTACGCGAGACGGCGCAGGCGCTGCGCGAGATGACCGGCATCAACGACACGGTAAGCGCGGTGCGCCAGGGGTTTCGCTCGGACATCAAGGGCGAGGCGCTGGTAATTTGCAAGAGCGACTGCATCGAGCAGCTGTGCATGCTGGTGTCCGATCCGTACGCAAAGTCCGCGTACGAGGCGACCAGCGAGGAAGAGCTGATTTTCGACGTCGCCAATGTGCTGACCGGCGCATGCGTATCGTGCATTTTCGAGCAGCTCGGCCGCACGCCGGTGTTTTCGCCGCCGGGCATGCTCGGCGCGGCCATGACGCTCGACGACGTATTCCAGCCGACGGTGCTCGCATGGGAAGTCGCGCTGCTCGTCGAAGTCAATTTTTCGCTGGAAGACCAGAGTTTTCGCGCTCACCTCGTGATGCTGATGGCCGAAGACTCGATCCGGCACATTAGTCACGCGCTTGACGCGTTGTTGTCCAGTATATGAATGCACCATCGAACTCATCTTCTCTTAGCGATCTGGTAGTGGAACGCGTCGGTTTCGGCATCTTCGTGCTGGACCGGCAAATGAACGTGTTGATGTGGAACCGCTTTATGCAGGACCACAGCGGCCTCGCGGCCGAGCAGGTGGTCGGCAAGTCGATTTTCACCAGCTTTCCCGAATTGCCCCGCGTATGGCTGACGCGCAAGCTTGAAAGCGTGTTCCAGCTCGGCAGCTTTGCGTTCAGCTCGTGGGAGCAGCGCCCGTATCTGTTCAAGTTCGATCACGACCGGCCGATTACCGGCGGCGTCGATTTCATGCAGCAGGACTGCACGTTCATGCCGCTGATGCGTGAGCGCGAGGTCGAAGCCGTGTGCGTGACCGTGTCGGACGTCACGCATGTCAGCATCGTGCAGCGCGAGCGCGAGGAAGCGGTCGCGAAACTGAAGGAATACGCAGACCGCGACGGCCTCACCGGCATCGCGAACCGCCGTTATTTCGAAGCGCGCCTGCGCGACGAATACACGCGCTGGCAGCGCTACGGCGGCGATCTGTCGATCCTGCTGTTCGATCTCGATCACTTCAAGAAAATCAACGACCAGTTCGGCCATTCGGTCGGCGATTCGGTGTTGCGCGAGATGGCGCAGCGCGTGGCCGGCGTGGTGCGGGCGCAGGATACCTTCGGACGCTTCGGCGGCGAGGAATTCGCGCTGCTGCTGCCGTGCACGACGCTGGAAGATGCGATGCTGGTCGCCGAAAAGATCCGCAATACGATCGGCAATACGCCGGTCGAAGTGCAGAGCAACAGCGTGCCGGTCACGGCAAGCGTCGGTGGCGCGGCTGCCCGCACCGGCGTGCCGGCGTACGAAGCGCTGATCAACGAAGCCGACGCCGCGCTCTATGCCGCGAAGCGGCAAGGTCGCAACCGCTCGGTTGCCTTCATCTAGTTGCTCTGCCGCGCCAGTCGCGGGCCGCACGCTTTGGCCCGCCTGGAAAGCTACATGTCAGCCTGCCAGCGACGGGCCTTGAGGGCTGGTATACTTGCGCCCGTTCCGGCAACCCTGCTGGCATATATTTTTTCGCGCGTGTCCGCGCGCGCGGGCGGCTTGCCCTGCGGGTAGGCATGACTTCTTGATCGCCTTGCCACGGGCGCCTCAGCGGAGATTGTCTTGGCCGTTTCCAATCTAGTCGTGGACGATACACAAACCGACGCCGCTGCCATGTCCTCGGGCAGCTCGTTTTATCTGGCGATGCGCATTTTGCCGGCTTCGCAGCGCGATGCGATGTACCAGGTCTATGCGTTTTGCCGCGCTGTCGACGATATCGCCGACGGCAACCAGCCGCCTGCCGAACGGGCCGCCGCGCTCGAGCGCTGGCGCGCCGACATCGACGCGTGCTACGCCGGCGCGCCGCGTGCGTCGCTGCGCGAGCTGACGCGGCACATCCATACGTACCATCTGCAGCGCGAAGACTTTCACGCGATGATCGACGGTATGGCGATGGATGCCGAAGCCGACATCTGCGCACCCGATGAAGCCACGCTCGACCTGTACTGCGACCGGGTCGCGAGCGCGGCGGGCCGGCTATCGGTGAGGATATTCGGGATGGAAGAGCAGCCCGGGCGCGATCTGTCCCATCATCTGGGCCGCGCGTTGCAGCTGACCAACATCCTGCGCGACATCGACGAAGACGCGGAACTGAACCGCTGTTATCTGCCGCGCGAGTTGCTTGCGCGCGAAGGCATTGCCGTGACGAGCCCGGCGATGATCGCCGACGATCCTTCGCTGCCGCGTGTATGCGCGACGCTCGCGGAACGTGCGAAACAGCATTTCGCCGCGTCGGACGCGATCATGGACCACTGCGCCCGCGCCCAGGTTCGCGCGCCGCGCATCATGTCCGGCGTGTACCGCTGCCTGCTCGAGCGCACCGTCGATCGCGGGTTCGACATTCCGCGCACCAAGGTCCGCAAGCCGCGTGCGCGGCTCTTGTGGATTCTCGCGCGGTACGCCATTTTTTGATGCGCAAGCTTGTTCACGTGATCGGCGCAGGCCTTGCAGGTCTCGCCGCGGCGGTCCAATTGCAGCGGCGCGGCGCCCAGGTGATGCTGTACGAGGCGGCGGAGCAGGCTGGCGGGCGCTGTCGCTCGTATTACGACCGGGCGCTTGGCGCGACCGTGGACAACGGCAATCATGTGGTGGTGTCGGGCAACCATGCCACCTTGAACTACCTGCGCGCGATCGGCGCGGGTGACGAACTGGTCGGGCCGACTCAACCCGAATTCGCCTTCGCCGATCTGGCGACGCGCGCACGCTGGAGCGTGCGGCCGTCGGCAGGACGCGTGCCGTGGTGGGTCTTCGATACCGCCGCCCGTGTGCCGCATACGAAGTTCGCCGATTATCTGACGCTGGTGCCGTTGCTGTTCGCCAAACCGGGCCGAACGCTGGCGCAAACGATGCGCTGCAACGGCGTGCTGTGGGACCGGATGCTGCGCCCGCTGTTGCTGACGATGTTCAATCTCGAGCCGCGCGACGGCACGGCCGAACTGGCCGCGACGGTGCTGCGCGAGACGCTGATCGACGGCGGCGATTCGTGTCGGCCGTTGGTTGCGCGCAACGGCCTGAGCAGTGCGTTCGTCGACCCGGCACTGCGTCTGCTGCAGCATGGCGGCGCGTCGATCCGGCTCGATGCGCGCCTGAAGGAAATCGAATTCGCCGACGGCCGTGCCGCCGCGCTGCAGATCGGCGCCGAACGGATCATGCTCGAAGCGGACGAAGCCGTGCTGCTGGCAGTGCCGCCGCAGGTTGCGCAGGCACTGGTGCCGGGCTTGCCGGCGCCGCAGCGCTTCTCGTCGGTGGTCACCGCGCATTTCGCGATCGAACCGCCGGCCGGGCATCCGCCGGTGCTGGCGCTGATCAACGGCACGGCGGACTGGCTCGCGGCATCGAGTGGCCGTTTGTCCGCATCGGCTTACAATGCGGCGCGCCTCGTCGATATGCCGCACGAAACGCTCGCGCAGACGATCTGGAACGACGTCGCGCAGGCAGCCGGCCTCCCGCAAGAGGCGCTGCCGCCGTGGCAGATCGTCGTGGAAAAACGGGCGACGTTCGCCGCGCTGCCGGACGAGGAAATGAACCGTCCGGCCGCGCGCACGCGCTGGAATAATCTGATGATCGCAGGTGACTGGACGGCTACCGGTCTGCCCGCGACGATAGAAGGAGCGATCCGTTCAGGCCAGAAGGCTGCCGATCTGCTCCTGAATGAACCGATGGAACGCCGATGAACGATTTATCCCTCGCCCAGCAGCTGGGTGCAGCAGCCAACCTCGATGCCGGCATGGCGGACTTGCCGGTCCGCGCCGACACACTCGACGCCGCGGTGACGCGCGCGTCGCACGCGATTCTCGCCGACCAGCAAACCGATGGCCACTGGGTCTACGAACTCGAGGCAGACGCGACGATTCCGGCTGAATACGTGCTGCTGGTCCACTATCTGGGCGAAACGGCGAACCCCGAACTCGAGCAGAAAATCGGGCGCTACCTGCGCCGCATCCAGCTGCCGGACGGCGGCTGGCCGCTGTTCACCGACGGCGCGATGGACGTCTCCGCCACCGTCAAGGCGTACTTCGCGCTGAAGATGATCGGCGACCCGGAAGACGCGGAGCACATGCGTCGCGCTCGCGACGCGGTGCTTGCACATGGCGGCGCAGAAGCGGTCAACGTGTTCACGCGCGTGATGCTGGCGCTGTTCGGTGTGATCTCGTGGCGCGCCGTGCCGATGATGCCGGTCGAGATGATGCTGCTGCCGCAGTGGTTCCCGTTCCATCTGTCGAAGGTGTCGTACTGGGCGCGCACGGTGATCGTGCCGCTGCTCGTGCTGAACGCGAAGCAGCCGGTGGCGCGCAATCCGCGTGGCGTGCGCATCGACGAGCTGTTCGTCGCCGCGCCGGTCAACACCGGGATGCTGCCGCGCGCGGCGCATCAAAGCAAAGGCTGGTTCGGCTTTTTCCGTTGTGTCGACGTCGCGCTGCGCGCGGTCGATGGGTTGTTTCCGAAGCGCACGCGCGAACGCGCGGTTCAGGCCGCGCTGGCTTTCGTCGATGAACGCCTGAACGGCGAAGATGGCCTCGGCGCGATTTTCCCGGCGATGGCCAACTCGGTGATGATGTACGACGTGCTCGGCTATCCGGCCGACCATCCGCATCGCGCGATCGCACGCCGTTCGATCGACAAGCTGCTGGCTGTGTACGAAGACGAAGCGTACTGCCAGCCGTGCCTGTCACCGGTGTGGGATACCTCGCTGGTCGCGCATGCGCTGCTCGAAACCGGCGACCAGACCGCCGCCGCGGCCGCCGCACGCGGGCTCGACTGGCTGGTGCCGCTGCAGGTGCTGGACGTGCGCGGCGACTGGATTTCGCGCCGGCCGAACGTGCGGCCGGGCGGTTGGCCGTTCCAGTATGCGAATGCCCACTATCCCGACGTCGACGATACCGCGGTGGTCGTGATGGCCATGCATCGCGCGGCGCAGGAACAGCAGACCGACGCCTACGACGCCGCGATCGCGCGGGCGCGCGAATGGGTAATCGGCATGCAGAGCAGCGACGGCGGCTGGGGTGCGTTCGAGCCGGAAAACACCCACTATCACCTGAACAGCATCCCGTTCTCCGATCACGGCGCGCTGCTGGATCCACCGACCGCGGACGTCTCGGCGCGTTGCCTGTCGATGCTCGCGCAAATGGGCGAACTGCCGGCCAATAGCGAACCGGCGCGCCGCGCGTACGACTATCTGCTGAAAGAGCAGGAAGCCGACGGCAGCTGGTACGGCCGCTGGGGCATGAACTTCATCTACGGCACGTGGAGCGTGCTGGGCGCGTTGAACGCAGTCGGCATGCCGTTCGACGATCCGTGCATGAAGCGCGCCGCGCAATGGCTCGTGTCGATCCAGAATCCGGACGGCGGCTGGGGCGAAGACGGCACCAGCTACAAGCTCGAATACCGCGGCTACGAGCGCGCGACGAGCACCGCGTCGCAAACCGCGTGGGCCCTGCTCGGGCTGATGGCGGCGGGCCAGGTCGCCCATCCGGCGGTGGCGCGCGGTATGGAGTATCTGATGCGCGAGCAGCGAGACCACGGCCTGTGGGATGAAACGCGCTTCACCGCGACTGGTTTTCCGCGGGTTTTCTATCTGCGCTACCACGGGTATCGCAAGTTCTTCCCGCTGTGGGCACTCGCTCGTTACCGGGATCTGAAGCGCGGCGGTGATCCGCGCGTCAAGGTCGGCATGTGAGCGCGCGCGTCCCGGCTGCCGCCGCGCGTGGCCACGCGTTGCCGGTCATCGCGGTGACCGGGATGGCGTTCGAAGCGCGCATCGCGCGCGGCGACGGTGTCGAAGCGGTGTTCGCGGCACGCGCGGAGCTGCTGGTGCCTGCGCTGAAGGCGGCGGTAGCGCGCGGCTGTGCCGGCATTATCAGTTTCGGCACGGCGGGCGGGCTGGCGCCCGATCTGGAGCCCGGCGCGCTGATCGTTGCCGATGCGGTGGATGGACCGTCGGGTTCGATCATCACTGATGTCGCGTGGTCCGGGCGAATTGCCGCGGCGCTCGCGGCGACGCCGCTTGCGGCCAGATTGCGGCGCGGCCGAGAGGCTTCGGTGTCAGCGCCGCTGATCGGCGCGGCCGATAAGGCAGCGCGGCACCGAGCCACCGGCGCGCTGGCTGTCGATATGGAGTCGCATGTGGCTGGCGCTATTGCAAAGGCCAACGGCCTGCCGTTCGCGGTGTGTCGCGCGATTGTCGACCCGGCGCACCGGACGCTGCCATCTGCCGCCACGGCGGGTCTGCGCGATGATGGCAGCACCGCGATCCTGCCGATCCTGCGCGAGCTGTTGAAGGACCCGGCGCAGATCCGTCCGCTGATCCAGCTGGCCGGCGATGCCCGCGCGGCACGTCAGTCGCTGGTCGCCGCGCGCCGCGCTCTTGAGCAGGCGGGCGCGCTGCGGTTGGGATAGCGCGCGAGGTGGCGCATGGTGGTGCGCCCATAAAGCGAAAAGCCGACGGATTGCAGGAATCCGCCGGCTTTTTTGTTGCTGGGCGAAGCTCGCGGGGCACAGCCGGCCGATACCAGCCGCCCGCCGCCCGGCTTCGCACCTATTTCGGCGTCGTTGCGGGCGCTGCGCCGCCGGATGCCGGGGCGGCCGGCGCAGCCGACGAGTCGCCCGGATCGGTGTAGTCCGGCACTGCCGGACCGTTGCCGCTTGCACCACCCGCACCACCCGGCGCCGTGGCATCGCCCGGATCGGTGTACATCGGCACGCCGCCCGGCGCGCCGGGCGTGCCCGATGCCGGTTCTGCCGGCGTCGCGCCGGACTCTTCGTCGCCATAGTCGGGCAGCGCTTGCGCGGGCGCGCCGGTGCCGCGCAACAGCGCGCGGCGCTGCTGCGTATACGCGTCGCGGACAAACGAATACTTGTCGAGCGCCGCCTGCTCCAGCAGGCTTGTCGCGCCCAGCAGATCGGACCGCACGCTGACAAACTGCACGCCGTACAGCACCGTGCGCGGCTGCCATTCCATGTAGTGAATCGGATTGAAGCGGAAATCCACGGCAAAGCCGACGCTGTCGCGGAACGAGCTAGGCCCGAACAGCGGCAGCACCAGATACGGGCCGGACGGCATACCCCAGCGGCCAAGCGTCAGCCCGAAGTCCTGCCGATGCTTCGGCAAACCAGCCTGCGTCGCGATGTCGAACAGGCCGCCAACGCCGAATATCGAGTTCATCGTGAAGCGCATCAGCGTTTCCATCGCTTCGGTGATGTGCAGCTGCAACATGCTGTTGGCGAAGTTGTCGAGGTCGCCGATATTCGAGAAGAAGTTGCTGACGGCCTGCCGGACCGGTTGCGGCGTCACCTTCTGGTAGCCCTTCGCAATCGGCACGGCCACGGCCTGGTCGACCTTGTCGTTGACCGTGAAGATCACGCGGTTCATCGGCTCGAGCGGATCTCCCGCCTTGCGATCGGGGCCGGTTGCGCATCCGCTGATCAAGCCCGTGGCGACCAGCGCCAGCGCGGCGTTTCGCATCTTCATGCATCTATCCTTTGCTTTTTCTTTGTTACGGCGCGGCGCACGCGCGGTTTGCCCATCAATACCGGTTGGAATACCACAGCGCCGATTAACGTGCAGAAGAGCGAGAGCGCGAGCAGCCGTCCCATGCTCGAGGTGCCCGGATGGTGCGACAGCCACAGGCTGCCGAACGCGGTCGCGGTGGTCGCCGCGCTGAAAATCACGGCGTGGGTCAAGCTCGACTGCAACAGGCCCGTCTCGCCCCTGCGCCACGCCATCACGAAGTAGATCTTGAACGCGACACCGACGCCGAGCATCAACGGCAGCGCGATGATATTCGCAAAGTTCAATGGCATGCCGAACACCACGCACAACTCAAGCGTGACAACCGCCGACACCAGCAGCGGAATCAGCGTGCGCAGCACGTCGCTGAACCGCCGCAGCGCGATCCATAGCAGTGTGGTGATCGCGATCAGCGCCCAACCGGCCGCCTGCAGGAACGACAGGATAATCACATTGGCCGAATGCAGGATCGAGATCGGGCCGCCGATGGTGGCCGGCTCCGCGGTTTTGACCGCCTGCGCGAAGCGGCGCAGCATCACGTCGTCGCCGGGGTCGGTGCCGGGCGGCACCTTCGGCGAAATCTCGACCAGCGCGTGGCCGTCCGGCGCGACCCAGTCGCGCACGATCGCGGGCGGCAGCGTTTCAGGCGTGATCAAAGCGGGCTGCAGCAACTCGGCCAGCTGATGCAAGGCGATCCGCAACGGTTCGGAGAAGGCTTTCTCGGCGCGATCGCGCGTCGCGGCATCCGCATTCGCGAGCTTGACGAGCGAGGCGGACAGATGCGTCGCGTCAGCGGCGCCGGGGCCCGGGTGATCTTCGGCGGCAAGCGACAGCTGGTTCGCCACGCGTTTGAGCGCGGCGACGCGTAGCGGGTCGTTGACAGGCGGTGCAGGCGTTTGCGTGAGCGCCGGCAGCAGTTGCTGCGCCGCGGCCGAAATGACCTCGATCTTCTGCGGCTGGTCTGGCGGAATGAAGGTCGAGAGCGTCGTGGTGCGGCCCACTTCGGGCAGCTTCGACAGACGCGCGGCGATCTTGTCCGCATCGGCGAGACTCGGCGCGAGCGCACGCACATTGTTGACGCCGGCTTCGGGCGCATCCTTGAGCGACAGCAGCGTGGCCATCGATTCGGTATGCGGGTCTTTCAGGTGCAGCGGATTGAAGTCGAAGCGCAGGTGCGTAAGCAACGGCAACGCGCCGACGATGACGACCAGCGTGATGATCAGCACCGGCTTGCGATTGCGGTCGAGGAAATCGTCGACCGGGGCGAGTCTGTGGAAGCCCGGCGAGCCTGCTTCGCCCGGCGGGTTGAACACTTTGAGCAAGGCGGGGAACAGCGTCATGTTCGTGAAGTACGCGACGAACATGCCGACACCTGCAATTTTTCCCAGTTCCGACACGCCGCGATACGCGGTCGGCAAGAACGAAAAGAAACTCTCCGCGACGGCGACGGCAGCGAGCGTCAACGGCACGCCGATGCTGTACGCGGTATTGACGAGCGCCGCCGACAGACGATTGTCGCGATGCCGCTCCTCGCGATACTTGACGCCGTACTGCACGCCGAAATCGACGCCCAGCCCGACGAACAGCACCATGAAGGCGACTGAAATCATGTTCAGCGCGCCAACCATCATCAGGCCTAGCGCGGCCGTGATCGCCAGCCCGACGAACAGCGTGATCAGCACCGCCAGGATCATGCGCCCCGACCGCAACGCGAGCCACAGGATGAACAGCACGACTGCCAGTGTCAGGATGCCGTTGACCGCCGCGCCGTCTTTCACCGACGAGAACTCTTCATCCGCAAGCGGTTGCTGGCCGGTCAGCCGGACGCGCGCGCCGTATTGGCTTCCCAGGTCGAGCGTGGCGGCGGTCTTGCGGATTTCCTCCGACGCCCGTGCGCCCGCTTGCAGCGCCGCATAGTCGACCACCGGCTGCACCGTGACGAAGGCGCGCGCGGGCGTGGCCGCCTCGCTCTTGTTGACCAGCGCGCGCCACGAGAACGCAGCGGGCTGACCCGCGAGCACGTGGTCGACGGTGTTCGCAGCTTGCGACAACAGGTGGCTCATGTCGGCGAGCTTCACCTGGCCGATCTGCAACGGTAGCAGCAGGCTGGTGTTCAGCGTGTCGGCGAGACCAGCCAGGCTCGGATCGTGTGCCAGCGAGTTGATCAGCGGCTTGGCCTTGACCAGCTGCGACGTGGTGGACTGCACGTCGGCCAGCGACGGAAACAGCAGGCCGTTGTGTTCGAAGAACGGTCCGCCGGCCGGCTCGGTGACCGACGTGAACTCCTTCGATTCCTTTTGCAGTGCGGTAGCAAGTGTATTGGCGGCTGCTTGCGCGAACTCGGGCGCGCCCGCTTCGACCACGGCAAGGATGGTCTGCCCGCGCTGCGGGAACGCCTGATCGATCGCATTGTCGAGCGCGGACCACTTCTCGTCGTTTTCGACCAGACGGCTCACGTCCGTGTTGATCTTGAAGTGATGGGCGACGTAGTAGCCGCTCGCGACCGCGAGCGCCAGCGATACGCCGATCACCTGCAGCGGGCGGCGCACGGAAAAAATGGCGAGGCTAACGATGGATGACTTCAGCATGTAGGCGCACAGCCTTTGTCGTTAAATGGCATTTTCTTCAAGAGCGCATAAGTATACAGACGCATTGCGAGGTCCGGCGGATAGAAGGGCGGGAGCGCCTGTCAAAGCCGTTATACTGGCCTTTCGGCCGTCCCGGCGCGGCTCGCCATTTGCTACTGCCGTTTGTTGTTTGTTACATCCAGAGCCGGCGCCAATTTCTTACCGTACCCGCATATGAAACGATACCTGACCGCTTTTCTCGCAGCCGCCGCCTTCATGTCCACCGCGGCTATTGCACAAACCGCGCCTGAAGCCGTCGTCAAGGCCGCGGTTGAAGGCACGGTCAACACGATGAAGGCCGATCCGGCGGCACGCGGCGGCGACATGAAGAAGATCACCGACATTGTCGAATCCCACTTCGTGCCGGCCACCGACTTCCAGCGCACCACGCGCATCGCGGTCGGCAAGGCATGGAGCACCGCCACGCCGGATCAACAGAAACAGCTGTACGAGCAATTCCAGTTGCTGCTTGTGCGCACTTATGCTGCGTCGCTTTCGCAACTGCGCACGCAGGACGTGAAGTTCCAGTTCGTGCCGCCCAGCGTGCCGAGCGGCGCGAAGGACATCGTCGTGCAGTCGCACGTGCTGAGCAACGGCGGCGACGATTCGATCGACTACCGGCTTGAGAAAACCGCCAACGGCTGGAAGATCTACGACATCAACATGCTCGGCGCGTGGCTGATCCAGGTTTATCAGACGCAGTTTCAGGAACAGCTTTCGAAGGGCGGTGTCGACGGCCTGATCAAGTTCATCACCGCTCACAACGCGCGCAACGCCGGCTGAGCTTGCGTAGTGCGCGTGCGCAATGAGCCTGTGAAGGCTTGCGCCGATCTCGTTTCGTTTCTTCACCACCGTACGCCCGGCTGACTTGATGCCGGGCGGATGCGGCGCGAACGTAGCGAGCGCGTCTAGCGGTTGCGGCGATGTTCCACCGCGAATTTGATCAGTTCCGCCTGGCCGTCGATCTCGAGCTTGCGCTTCAGATTCAGTCGATGCGTTTCGACGGTCCGCACCGACAGGCTGTTGCGCTGCGCAATCTGCTTGCTGGACAAGCCCTCGGCAAGTGCATCCAGAATGTCGCGCTCGCGTGGCGTCAGACGTGCAAGCGGCGTTTGCGCTGCCGAGGCCTGGATCATCCGCACGCCCAAGCCCGCGCTGAAGAAAGTCTGGCCGTTGAGTACCGCGCCGATCGCGCGAACGATCTCGGTGGCGGGCGAATCCTTCAGCACGTACCCGCTTGCGCCGGCCTGCACGGCCTGCGTCACGTATTCGACGTTGTCGTACATCGACAGCATCAGCACCCGGATCTCGGGAAAATGCTCGTGAAACACGCCGGCCAGCGCAATGCCGTTCATGCCGCTCATGCCGACGTCCATCAACGCCAGGTCTGGCTGGTGCGCTCTGGCAAGAGCAATCGCCTCGTCGGCATTGCCGGCCTCGCCGACCACCGCGAAGCCAGGCGTGGCTTCGAGACGGGCGCGCAGGCCGTCGCGCACCAGCGGGTGATCGTCGACGAGAATCAGGCGAGCGGCGCTCGGCGTGGTGTCGTTCATGCACGGTCCTCGGTGGCGAGCGGTGTCTGGCCGGTGCGCAGGTGGGCCGGCACCTGAGCCCGCACGACGGTGTGTCCCGGCTGGGACGCGAGCGCGAGGGTGCCATCGAGCGCGGCGAGCCGCTCACGCATGTTGCGCAGACCGACCCCCGCGTGCGGGTCGGCCTGTATGCGTTCGACGTCGAAGCCGCGCCCGTTGTCTTCGATCGTCAGCGTGACTACGTGTGCGGACACGTCGAGCGCGAGCGCCACGCGCGACGCCTGCGCGTGCTTGACGATATTCGTCAGCGCTTCCTGCGCGATGCGGAACAGCACCGTGTTTACTGCCTCCGGCAACGCGGCGCCGCGTGCCACGTCGTTCTGCCCGAAGCGGATCGCGATACCGGACTCGCCACCGAGCTCGCTTGCGAGCTGCTCGAGCGCGGCCGCGAGCCCCAGGTCGTCGAGCATCGTCGGGCGCAACGCATGCGAGATGCGCCGCACTTCACGCAGCGTGTCGCCGAGCCGCGCGAGGCTGGTGGATAGCGCGGCCTCCGCGGCGGGCAAGCGCGTCTCGCTGCGCTCGAAGCGCGCCAGCGCGGATTCGAGCAACAGTTTGATCGACACCATCATCTGGCTGATGCCGTCGTGCAGTTCGCGCGACAGCCGCGCGCGTTCGTTTTCCTGCGACGCAACCACCTGTTGCGCGAGACGCCGCAGCTTCGCGTCGGCACTGCGGTATTCGCTGACGTTGAGCACCAGCGCGCACAACGTAATCACACACAAGCCGGCGAGCGCGATTGCGCCGATCCACGTCATCGTGCGCTCGATGTTCGCGGAGGCGCGCTCGTCGATCCGCGCGAGCGTGGTATCGACGTCGTCCAGATAGACACCGGTGCCGAGCATCCAGCCCCAGCGCTCGAGCGGCACGACATAGCCGAGTTTCGGCGCGAGCTTGCCGGTGGACGGCCGGTGCCACATGTAGCGCACGTAACCGCCGCCTCTCGCGGCCGCGGCGATCAGTTGCTGGATGGTCAGCGCGCCCGCCGGGTCGCGCAGCGTCCACAGATCGCGGCCCACGAGGTCGGGCTCGCGCGGGTGCATCAACGAGCGGCCGTGCATGTCGTACACAAAAAAGTAGCCATCCTGACCAAAATCCATTTTCTCCAGCATCGCGAGCGCGCGGCTTTTCAGCGTTGCCTCGTCTCTCCCGTTTTCACCGGCCGCAGCGTACATCGGCGCAATCGCGCTGGTGGCGAGATCGACGTAATGACGCAGTTCGATCTCCTTGCTTGCCATATAGGCGGTCTGGGTCGTGGCGTGCTGCGTACGCGCGAGTGCCGTGGCCTGCTGACGCACGCCGAATTCGATGCCTGCGATGGCGACGATGAATGGCACGATCGCGAGCAGGAATATTTTCGCTTTGAGATTCATCGGTGGAAAGTCCGCCGGATGGCCTACGTAATTGTACGTAGCGCGCTTACGTAGTTATGCGCTTGTGACGCTGATGGCGAAAGCGAATACTACACGCCCAGAGCATGGCACATATCGATCATGCATAGCGCCGTGCGGCGCATCGGCCAGTCGCCAGCGCTGGTCTTTTCAGCGCATCTACGCGTTGTCCGTACACCGCCTTCGAACGCTGTTTAGCGGGCGATATTCGTATAACTAAATAGGAGACTCCCATGAATCGGGCTTCCGGGTTTGTCATCTGGATCGCGGTTGCGCTATGCGGCGCCTTCGCGTTCGGTACCATCGCGCTCGCGCAAGGCGAGCGGGTCAGCGCGTTATGGATCGTGATCGCCGCAGTCTGCGTTTATCTGATTGCATACCGTTTCTACGGCCGCTTCATCGCGAACAAGGTGTTGCAGCTCGACGGCAATCGCGTGACGCCGGCCGTCAAACACAACGATGGCCTCGACTACGTTCCTACCAACCGCTTCGTGCTGTTCGGCCATCACTTTGCGGCGATCGCCGGCGCAGGGCCGCTGGTCGGCCCGGTGCTGGCTGCGCAGATGGGCTACCTGCCGGGCATGCTGTGGATTCTCGCCGGCGTGGTGTTCGCGGGCGCGGTGCAGGATTTCATCGTGCTGTTCATTTCCACGCGGCGCGACGGCCGTTCGCTCGGCGATCTGGTGAAGATGGAACTGGGCACGGTGCCGGGCGTGATTGCGCTATTCGGCACGTTCCTGATCATGGTGATCATCCTCGCGGTGCTAGCGCTGATCGTCGTGAAGGCGCTGACCAACTCTCCGTGGGGCACGTTCACGGTGGCCGCGACCATTCCGATCGCGATCTTCATGGGCGTCTATACGCGCTTTATCCGGCCGGGGCGCATCGGTGAAGTCTCGATAATCGGCTTCGTGCTGCTGATGGCGTCGATCGTGTTCGGCCAGCACGTGCACGATTCACCGGCACTCGCCGCGTGGTTCACGTTCAGCGGCACGCAGCTCACGTGGATTCTGATCGGCTACGGTTTCATCGCATCGGTGCTGCCCGTGTGGCTACTGCTGGCGCCGCGCGACTACCTGTCGACGTTCCTGAAAATCGGCACGATCCTCGGCCTGGCGATCGGCATTCTGTTTGTCGCGCCGGAACTGAAGATGCCCGCGCTGACGAAGTTCGTCGACGGCACCGGCCCGGTCTGGTCCGGCAGTTTGTTCCCGTTCCTGTTTATCACGATCGCGTGCGGCGCGGTGTCCGGCTTCCACTCGCTGATCGCGTCCGGCACCACGCCGAAGCTGATCGACAACGAACGCAACGCACGCTTTATCGGCTATGGCGCGATGCTGATGGAATCGTTCGTCGCGATCATGGCGCTGGTGGCCGCGTCGGTCATCGAGCCAGGCATCTACTTCGCGATGAACGCGCCGGCCGCGGTGCTCGGCACGACGCCGGAGGCCGTCGCGCAAACGGTATCGCAATGGGGCTTCATGCTGACGCCGGAGATGCTCACCGAAACCGCGAAGGCAGTCGGCGAAACGACGATCATCGCGCGTGCCGGCGGCGCGCCGACGCTCGCGGTCGGTATGGCGCACATCCTGCACCAGGCGCTGGGTGGCGAGGCGATGATGGCCTTCTGGTATCACTTCGCGATTCTGTTCGAGGCGCTGTTCATTCTGACCGCGGTCGATGCGGGTACGCGTGCGGGCCGCTTCATGCTGCAGGACCTGCTGGGTACCTTCCACCCGGCGCTCAAGCGTACGGAGTCGCTGCCGGCCAATCTGGTCGCCACCGCGCTATGCGTTGCCGCGTGGGGATACTTCCTGTATCAAGGCGTGGTCGATCCGCTCGGCGGCATCAATACGTTGTGGCCGCTGTTCGGTATCTCGAACCAGATGCTGGCCGGCATCGCACTGGTGCTGGGCACCGTCGTGCTGTTCAAGATGAAGCGCGAGCGCTATGCATGGGTCACGCTGGTGCCGACTGTCTGGCTGCTGATCTGCACGCTGACGGCGGGCTGGCAAAAGATCTTCGACGCAAACCCGAAGATCGGCTTTCTCGCGCATGCGGCGAAGCTCAGCGAGGCAGCAGACGCAGGCAAGATCGTTGCACCGGCGAAGTCGCTTGAACAGATGCAACGCGTCATGTTCAACGACTATGTCGACGCCGCGCTCGCAGGCCTGTTCATCTTCGTGGTCGTCAGCGTGGTGGTGTACGGCGTATTGGCTGTTCTGCGCGCACGGCGCGCCGATCTGCCCACCGCGCATGAAACGCCGTTCGAAGCGATGCCGGCTACCACCCGCGCCAGCGGCGCCCATTAAACAGGAGCGCGCGATGTTCTCGGATCTTCGCGACGACGTGCGCAGCGCCGGCCGTTATCTGGGTCAGACCTTGCGTCTGATGGTGGGCGTACCCGACTACGACACGTACGTCGCGCATATGCGCGCGACCCATCCCGGGCAGCCGGTGATGTCCTATGAAGCGTTCTTCCGCGAGCGGCAAAACGCGCGATACGGCGCGGGTGCCGGCAAGTGCTGCTGACAGCCTGAACTCGAACTGAATCGTCGCGCGCAAAAACCGCGTGCGCAAAAACAAAGAGCGCAACGGCTTACACCGTTGCGCTCTTTTACCTGGGGCTCAGCAAGAAGCGATGACCGCGCTCAATTCACCGCAGCAGCCGTTTCAACCTTCTTACCCTTACCCGGCGTACGCTTGATCTCGTCGAGCTTGATCTCGACGTGCCGCGAAAACACGTATTCAGCCGGGCGTTGCTTGTCGAGCGGAATGTCCTTCGCGAACGCGCCCGTGGTGCGCGGACCGTTGCGGCTCACCTTGAACGCCTTCAGCGGATGCGTGACCGTATCCATCACGGCCGTCGCTTCGAACCCGCAGTGCACCATGCAATCCGCGCACTTCTCGTAGTTGCCGGTACCGTACTTGTCCCAGTCGGTGGTGTCCATCAGTTCCTTGAAGGTCTTCACATAGCCTTCGCCGACCAGATAGCACGGACGTTGCCAGCCGAACACGGTACGCGCCGGGTTGCCCCACGGCGTGCACTGGTACGACTGATTGCCAGCGAGGAAGTCGAGGAACATGGCCGACTGGCTGAACGACCAGTTCTTGCCGTTGTTGCCGCGCTTGAAAATTTCGCGGAACAGATGCTTGGTCTTTTCGCGGTTCAGGAAGTGCTGCTGATCCGGCGCGCGTTCATACGCATAGCCCGGCGACACCGTGATGCCGTCCACGCCGAGCGGCCCCAACGTATCGAAGAACGCGGCCACGCGGTCCGGTTGCGCATCGTTGAACAGCGTGCAGTTGATGTTGACGCGGAAGCCACGGCGCTTCGCTTCGCGGATCGCGGCCACGGCCTTTTCGTACACGCCTTCCTGCGACACGGAATGGTCGTGCGCTTCCTTGTCGCCGTCGAGGTGCACCGACCAGACGAAGTACGGATTCGGCTCGTAATCGTCCATCTTCTTTTCCATCAGCAGCGCGTTCGTGCACAGGTACACGAATTTCTTGCGCGCCATGATGCCCTTGACGATTTGCGGCATTTCCTTGTGCAGCAGCGGTTCGCCGCCTGCGATCGACACCACCGGCGCGCCGCATTCATCGACTGCTTCGAGACATTCAGCCAAAGACAACCGTTGATTCAGAATCGGATCCGGGTAATCGATTTTGCCGCAGCCATTGCAGGCCAGATTGCAGCGAAACAGCGGTTCGAGCATCAGTGCGAGCGGATAACGCTTATTCCCCGACAGGTGCTTGCGCATGATGTAGGCGCCGACCCGAACTTTCTGTAGCAGCGGAATAGACAAGACGGTTCTCCTTAAACTTCGCGTGCAGCGAGTGGTTGCGTCAACTTGGACGGCAACTTGAATTCAACTTTCTCTTCACGGCCCGACATCGTCGTAACGTCGACGGGCCCCAATGCGCGCAGCGCATCGATCACGTTTTCCACCATTTCTTCCGGTGCCGATGCGCCGGCGGTGATACCGACGGTATCCGCGTTCGCGAACCACTCGGCTTTGACCTCGGAGCCGTCGGCCACGAGGTAGCTCGGCACACCGCTTTCGCTGCCGATTTCGCGCAGCCGGTTCGAGTTCGAGCTGTTGGTCGCACCGACCACCAGCAGCACGTCGACCTGCACGCTCAATTCGCGCACCGCCGCCTGGCGGTTTTGCGTTGCGTAGCAGATGTCGCGCGTGTCCGGACCGACGATGTCGCTGAACCGGTTCATCAGCGCGTCGATGATGCCACGGGTGTCGTCGACCGACAGCGTGGTTTGCGTAACGTAGGCCAGAGGTGCGTCGAGCGGCAGTTGCAGATTCGCGACCTCGGCTTCGCTCTGTACCAGCAGCACCTTGCCGGGAATCTGGCCGATCGTGCCTTCCACTTCCGGATGGCCTGCGTGGCCGATCAGAATCAGTGTGCGGCCGGCGGCCACATACTGGCGGCCCTGGACGTGAACCTTCGTGACCAGCGGGCAGGTGGCGTCCAGCACGTCGAGACCGCGCTGCTCGGCAGCCCGTTCGACGCTTTGCGCGACACCGTGCGCGCTGAAAATGGCCACTGCGCCTTCGGGCACCTCATCGAGTTCTTCGACAAAGCGAGCGCCCTTTCTGCGCAGGTTATCGACCACGTGCCGGTTGTGGACGATTTCGTGGCGCACGTACACGGGTGCGCCGTGTTGCTGCAACGCACGGTCGACAATTTCGATCGCGCGTACAACACCCGCACAAAAGCCGCGGGGTTGAGCAAGGATGACTCGCATAAGCTGGCGAACTCCGACTGACGCGGGTTGGCGATAAAATCGGTAAAAACGACTCGATCGCCGCGTCGATATATTAGTTGACGTCTTAAAACCGACAAAAAGCCACAGGTTGAAGACCAAACGCGCATTCTAACGCTAACCCGATGGGTTTGCTTTATGCGCCTGCTCGTTGGTCGATCGGCCCTGGCAAAAATGACTCAATGCGCGGCTAGCCGGGAAACATTTAAAATAGCCAACCGCGCGGCAAGTGTTACTGCCGCATTCTGAATGTGGAATCTAGAGGCTCGCCGGATGGAAGTCCACCATTACAACCATTGCGAACATTGCGCTGTTGCAAACGCGCCGCACCTGCTGGCAGCGCGTCACACCGCTGCGGCGCTGTCCGAGGGCGCCGCATGAGCGCCGTGATCCTGTTCGTACTGGGTTGCCTCTCGCTGTTGATCTGGCTGGTGCTGCTGTTCGGGCGTGGCGGCTTCTGGCGCGCCCGGCCGGCCCCGTTAATGCCGGTGCAGGCGCGCGACACATGGCCCGCGGTCGCGGCGGTCGTGCCGGCCCGCAATGAAGCCGACGTGATCGCGCAGGCCGTCACGACGCTGTTGCAGCAAAACTACCCGGGCGCCTTCCACGTAGTCGTGGTCGACGATCACAGCACCGACGGCACCGCCGAGGCCGCCCGTGCCGCGGCGCTGAAGCTGCAATGCCCCGACCGTCTGACCGTCATCAGCGCAAAGCCGCTGCCGGCGGGCTGGTCGGGCAAGGTGTGGGCGCAGTCGCAGGGCATCGCGGCAGTCCGTTCACGGCGTGTACCGTGCGACTACCTGCTGCTCACGGATGCCGACATAGGCCATCCGGCTGAAGCCGTCACCCAGCTGGTGGCGCGCGCCGAAGCCGAACAGCGCGACCTCGTATCGCTGATGGTGCGGCTGCGCTGCGACTCGTTCTGGGAAAAGGCGCTGATTCCGGCGTTTGTGTTCTTCTTCGCGAAGCTGTATCCGTTTTCGTGGGTCAACAATTCGCGCAATCGCACCGCGGCCGCGGCCGGCGGTTGCATGCTGGTGCGCCGCACGGCGCTCAAGGAAGCGGGCGGCATCGAATCGATCCGCGCGGAGCTGATCGACGATTGCAGCCTCGCTGCACGCATCAAGCACCGTGGCGAAGGGCGCCACCCGATCCGGCTCGACGTCGCGGCGCGTAGTATCTCGTTGCGGCCCTATAACGACTGGCGCGAAATCTGGAACATGATCGCGCGCACCGCGTTTACCCAATTGCGCTATTCGCCGTTGCTGCTGGCCGGTACGCTGCTCGGCATGACGGTCATCTATCTGGCGCCGCCGGTCGTGGCGCTGGTGCTGGGGCCGCTCGGCTGGCCCGCGTGGCTCGCGTGGGCGGCGATGTGCGTCGCCTATGCACCGATGCTCGGTTACTACGGGCGCTCGCTGCTGTGGGCGCCGTTTTTGCCGCTAGTGGCGCTGTTCTACGTCAGCGCGACCTTTGGCTCGGCAGTACGTTACTGGCGTGGCAAGGGCGGGCAATGGAAAGCCCGCGTGCAGGCGCCAGTACAGGAACGATAGGACGCTCACCCGATGACCCTGCGCCGCCTGCTCTCCGCTATCGTCATCCTGCTCGTCGCGGCGCACGGTGCGCTGGCCGATGAACCGGGCAGCGGCCAGCCGGCAGCAGGCAGCGCGGAGTCGCAGACGGTCGAGGCGCCGCGCATCGACCGCCTGTCCGACTACCTGACGAAAAAATTCGGCCTCGCCAAAGAGAAGGCGGTACAGATTTCGGGCGCCGTGCGTACGGCGTCGGAAAAGTACGCGCTACCGCCGGCATTGCTGCTGGCGATCATCTCGATCGAATCGCGCTTCAAGGAAAAGGCGAAGGGCAAAAACGGCGCGACTGGCCTGATGCAGGTCGTGCCGAGCGCGCACCGGCCGCTATTGAAGAACGTCAAGGACCTGACCGAGCCGGACACCAACATCGAGGTGGGCTCGGCCATCCTGTACGGCTATATGAAGTCTGCCGGCGGCGATCTGAATGCCGCGCTGAAAAGTTATGGCGGCTCGAAAGCTTACGCGGAGATGGTCGGCGTGCGGGTGAAGTCGTTCGCGTCGGTGGTCGACGTGCCGGGCGACGCGGTTGCAACGGCGCCTTCCACATTGCAACTGGCTGCCTGCGACCGGCGCTGGACGACGGTGTGCATCGGGCCGGTAACTGCACCCGGCGTGGCTTCCGATGCGCTGGAGAGCTCGCAGACCGTGCCACAGGCTGTGGCGTTGCCGAATGTGATGATGCCGATCGCGCATTGACGGCCGCGCATCGACCGAAGCGTGTTGGCGGCAGCACGCATATCGAGCGGCACGACAGCGGGCGCGTCGTCCGCACCGCGCCGCTGCAAGCCGCTACCCCTGCGTCAGCATCATGTACATCTGCACGATCATGTCGGGCGAGAACGTGAACGGCACCCAGCCGTGACCGGTATGCCGCATCACCAGCAAGCGGTCGCCGTTCGACTGCTTCTGCACCGCCATCATCGGGTTTTTCGTCGACACGAAGCGCCAGCCCGGCGGCAGATTGGCGGGTACTTCGGGCTGCATCGACGCACGCGCGTTCGCCAGCTCCTCGATCAACTGACCGACCTGCAGCGGATGAAGCGATACCGTCTGGCCGTTGATCGATAGCGCGATTTCGTTCTGGCTCGGGCGTTCGACGTGCAGCATCGGCTTGGCATCGGGCGCAGCCGGCGCGTTTGGCGCGTTTGGTACGCCTGGCGCCGTGGCGACAGCGCTGGGCGCATTGGCCACCTCGGCCCGCGCGTCGCCATCGCCATGTCCGGCACCGACCGAAGACTCGTGCGCGCCTGTGCTTCCGCCGTCATTCTGCGCGGCATCAACGACCGTCGGCTCGACGGGCTCGGTTTCCTGGTGGGTATCGGGCGGCGCGGCAACCGCGGTTTCGCTATCGGCCGGTGTGGCCGGCCTGGCTGCTGCGGCAACGGCGGCCGCGGCGGCGCGAATAAGATCATCGACGCTCGCCTCGAGCGTGCCGATCTGTTCCTGAAGGTTCATGCGCAATTCTCTGATAAGACGCGCGATTTTACCTGCTGATGCACTGCTTTGACCCGGCTGAACCTGTCGACGTTGTAACAAAATGCAGCACGGCGCGTAAGCCGCGGCGCGAAGCTACGCGCGAACCGCAGCGCGACGGGCGTTGCCCGCCACCACGCACCTTCCGCGCGTCACCCCGCACGTCACCCTTTCACTTCACATACCCCGCTTCGCGGAACCAGTCGAGCGCATCCTTGAGCCCTTCGCGATAAGGCCGCGCGCGATAGCCGAGCTCACGTTCCGCTTTCGCCGACGAAAAATACATCTTGTTCTTCGACATACGCAGCGCGTCGACGGTGACGAACGGTTCGCGCTTCGTCACGCGCGCGACCGCTTCCGCGCCGAGTGCCAGCGGATAAAGCGGCCAGCGCGGCAGCGCGAGGGTTGGCGGTTTGCGGTTGGTCATCGCGGCGATGTCGGCGAGCATCTGCTGGAGCGGCAGATTTTCCCCGCCAAGAATGTAGCGCTCGCCGATCTTGCCGCGCTCGAGCGCAAGAAAGTGCCCTGCGGCGACGTCGTCGACGTGCACGAGGTTCAGGCCCGTATCGACAAAAGCCGGCAGCTTGCCGAGCGCCGCCTCGACGATCACGCGTCCGGTCGGCGTCGGCTTCACGTCGCGCGGGCCGATTGGCGTCGACGGATTGACGATGATCGCCGGCAGTCCATCCTGCGCAATCATCCGCTCGACCGCGCGCTCCGCCAGCACCTTGCTGCGCTTGTAAACGCCGATCGCCTGCTGCGGCGTCATCGGCTTTGTTTCGTCTACCGATTCGCCCGACCCGGTCACCTTCAGCGTCGCGACGCTGCTGGTGTAGACGATGCGCTCGACGCCTTCCTTCAGCGCCGCACGCATCGTCGCTTCGGTGCCTTCGAGGTTGGCGCGCTCGATCTCGCTCGGGTCGGGCGCCCACAGCCGGTAGTCGGCCGCGACATGCAGCAGGTAGCGCACGCCGCGCAGCGCGGCGCGCATCGACGCTTCGTCGCGCATGTCGCCGACGACGATTTCCGCGTCGAGCCCTTCGAGATTGCGGCGCGGACTGGTGGCGCGCACCAGCACGCGCACGGCAAAACCTTTCTGTTGCGCAATGCGCGCCACCGACGAGCCGACAAAGCCGGATGCGCCGGTCACGAGCATGAGATCGCGATTCTGGTCAGTCATTCCTGTTGGGTCCCTGCGTGACAGTCGTCGGATTGTACGTGGCCGGGGCGCGGCGTGCCGCGATCCGCAATCGACGATCCGTCGCGCAATGCAACGATGCTCGGCAAGCGAAGCGCGACGCGACTAGAATGCCCGCGTAAACGACTGTCAGAGGAACAGAGCATGACCAGCACGGATCTCGATTCGCGGATCGAAACGTACTATGTGCGCGTCAGGGGCATGGTGCAGGGCGTGGGCTTTCGCCACGCGACGGTGCGCGAGGCGCATGCACTCGGTATCAAGGGATGGGTGGCCAATCTCGACGACGGTTCCGTCGAAGCGCTGCTGCAAGGGCCGGCCAATGCAGTGGACCGGATGCTGTCGTGGCTGCGCCACGGGCCGCCTGCGGCACGCGTCACCGAAGTGGCCGGCGAAGAACGCGTGACCAGCAAGCGCTATGAGCGCTTCGAGCAGCACTGACGCGCGCCCGCAGCCGCCTGCGCGCCGTCAAAGCGCGCGGCGCCTGACGCGCGTCTGCCTTCACCGTGCAACCAGCAAGCTCTCGGCGAATCCCCAATCCTGTTCGACCCACTGCTGCTCGCACGCAAAGCCGGCATCGTCGGCAATCGCCTCGAGCTCATGCGCGCGATATTTGTGGCTGCTTTCCGTCCAGATCGTTTCGTCCGGTTCGAGCGTGACGTTCAGCTGCGCGCCGCGAATCTGCGCATTGACGCGACGCTTTGCCCGCAAATGCATCTCGACGCTGCGCGCTTCGGGATTGAAGCGCGCCACGTGCTCGAACGCGTCGAGTTCGAAGTTGCCGCCGAGTTCGCGATTGATGCGCGCGAGCAGATTCAGATTGAACGCGGCGGTCACCCCGATCGGATCGTCATACGCGGCGATCAGCGTGGGCACCGGCTTTTCGAGGTCGGTACCCAGCAGCAGCGCATCGCCGGGCGCCAGCATATTGCGGATATCGCGCAGGAAGCGCGTCGCCGCGAGCCGGCCGAAGTTGCCGATCGTGCTGCCGAGAAACAGCACCAGCAGCGGTTCGTCGTGCGAGCGCTGGTTGCTGACTTCAGCGAGGCCGGCGAGATAGTCGCGCTCATAGCCGACGATCGAAATGCGCTCGAGGTCGCCCAGTTCGCGGCGACATAATTGCAAAGCGGTGCGCGAAATTTCAATCGGACAATACGACGTCGACGAGGTCGGCCGCTTCTTGCAGAGCGCTTCCAGAATGCGGCGTGTCTTGCGGCCGCTGCCGCTGCCGAGTTCGGCGACGATCGCGTCGTGCGGCACGTGCGCAACGATGTCGGCGGCGTGCCGCGCGAGCAGGCGCTCTTCGGCGCGCGTTACGCCATATTCAGGCAACGCGGTAATGACTTCAAAAAGCGCGGAGCCCACCTCGTCGTACAAGTACTTCGACGGCAGTTCCTTTTGCGGCGCGCGGCTCAGGCCGGCGCGCACGGCTGCGGCGAATTCCGGTGAGACGTCGTGCGATAGGGCTGGCTGGGTCATGTGTGCTCCATGTTGTCGAGTTCGGGGACGGCATACGGCGAAGCAGGTGGTACGCGGTGCTGCGATGGCTTGAGTTGGACGATGGCGTGCCGCACGTTGAGAGGGGCACATATCCGGGGGTGCAACCGGCCGGCTATTGCGGCGTGACGGACGCTTCGTCAAGCAAGAATCGCGCTTGCGCGTGACGACGATGTGTCCTGCGGTGGATGAACCTGAAAAGGCGAAAGTTACGTTCTACGCCTTTACGCGAAAACATGCACGCATCCATTCGTATGTCTGTTTCACCTATAAGGCGTGTAACACCACTAGAATGCCCGCATCACGAAGGGCTGAACCGTTGCGCGATGTGAAGCCACGTATGATCGTGCGCTGCACACCGACAGCCGAAACAACGAAATCGCGGCACAGTTGAACCAGAGCTTGCATGAACCCAGATCCAGCCGCCACCAATCCTGCCACGCCGCACGCTTGTGCTAGCAGCGCATGTTCTGTTCCCAGCCGGGCGCCGCGCCGATGAACACTTACCAGCCCGGGCGCGGCATCGCATTTTCGGTCGGTGCATCGGCGCTGTTCGCGCTGTTGTCCGTCTACGCAAAGTTGCTCGCACCGCTGACGGGCCTCGACATTTTTGCGTGGCGCGTACTGTGGACTGCGCCGGGCGCATTGATCCTGGTCGCGTTGCGTTCGCGTGCGCCGCTGCTGCGCGCGCTGGTCGCGCGTGCATTCAGCGAGCCGCGCACTGCGTTCGCACTGGCCGTGAGTGCGGCGTTGCTCGGCGTGCAGCTGTGGGTGTTCCTGTGGGCACCGCTGCATGGACACATGCTCGAAGTGTCGCTTGGCTACTTCCTGTTGCCGTTGACAATGGTGCTGACCGGGCGGTTCTATTATCGCGAACGACTCGAGCCGCTGCAGTGGGCAGCCGTCGGCTGTGCGACGATCGGCGTCGTTCATGAACTATGGGTGACCGGTGCATTTGCATGGCCAACGCTGCTGGTTGCACTTGGATACCCGCCGTACTTCGTGCTGCGACGTCGCATCAATGCCGATTCGCTCACTGCATTTGCGGTCGAGATGTCGCTGCTGTTTCCGGTGGCTGCGGTGCTGGCGGCGCACGGCGGTTCGTTTGCGTTGCTGTCCGGCCGCGTCGACATGTGGGTGTTGTGGTTGCCGGGCCTCGGCGCGCTCAGCACCGTTGCGCTCGCAACTTATCTGAAGGCAAGCCGGCTATTGCCGATGGCGCTGTTCGGCATCCTCGGCTATGTCGAGCCCGTGCTGCTGGTGCTGGTGTCGGTGACGTTGCTGGGCGAGTCGCTCACGACACAGCAACTTGGGACCTACGTGCCGATCTGGATCGCAGTCGCACTGACGGCGCTGCATGGCGTGCGGCTGATGCGCTGGCCGGCGCAAGACTGAGCCGTTCGGATTGACGCCGCGGCACTAATGGCGCTCACTTGCCACGCCATGTACGCCGCCATGCGTGCGTCCCACCTTTGCTTCGATCGCTTCGCGTAGCGCCGGCCGCCAACCGATACTGAATAGCACCTCGGCAAGCACGAACAACGGTCCGATCATCAGGCCGATCAGATCGTCGACGAAGGCCGGTTTGCGGTGTTCATACGCTGCATGCCCGACGAACTGGAAGATCCAGCCGATCACGAACAGGCCGATGCCGCTCGTCAGCCAGACCGGCGTGGACTGTGCCGCAAGCCATTGTCCGCACGCGACGCACAGCACGGACAACACCGCCATCATCACGCCGAGCGAAACGTCGAGGATCAGGTAATAGAGCGTACCGCCGATAAACAGCGCCCATGCCGGCGAGATGGCCACCGGTAACGCACCGAACGTCGACGCCGGCCTGCCTGGCAGAACCGCGAGCGCCAGCACGATCATCGGAATGCCGACGCAGTGCGTGACGATGTTGCGCCGGTCGCGATGATAGGCCGCATAGTGGGCAAGTTGTTCCGTCAGCGTTCTCATGGATGCCGCTCCTGAAGCAAAGCCATCATAATCGCCGGCGGCTTGTGTTGAAACATTCGCGTATCCGACATTCCATTCCGTTTGGGGCTTTGCCTCTAGCGGGCCGACGATCATGACTTCAGCTTATCCATCGAACTCATCCGTTGCGGCAACGCTCGAGCGCAGCGCGTGGTTTTGCGCCGCACCGCCGCCGTTGCGGGCGCAACTGCTCGAACGCGGGCATACACGGTGTCTCGCTGCCGGCGAACGGCTCTTTAGCCGCGGCGATCCGGACGATGGCCTCTATTGCGTACTGGATGGCCTGATGCGAATCGGCGCAGCAAGTGTCGCCGGCAAGGAAGCACTGCTGGCGCTGATCGAGCCGGTGAACTGGTTCGGCGAAATCACGCTGTTTGACGAGGGCAGCCGAACCCATGATGCGTATGCCGTGCGCGCAACGACGCTGTTTCACGTGCCGCGCGCGGCGCTGATGGCGTTGCTCGAACGCAGCCCCGAATACTGGCGCCCGTTCGGCCTGCTGCTGACGCACAAGCTGCGCCTCGCGTTTGACGCGATCGAAGAGACAGCGCTGCTGCCGGCCGCACAGCGCGTCGCGCGCCGGCTGTTGCTGATGTCAGGCGGTTACGGTGCCGCGGGTGCATCGCGACGCGTCCTGAAAGTAGCGCAAGAAGACCTCGCGATGATGCTGGCCTTGTCGCGTCAAACGACCAACCAGATCCTGCGCCAGTTCGAAATGCGCGGTGCATTGTCGCTGCGCTATGCCGAGATCGAGATCGTCGACGCCGGCAAGCTCGCAGCGTTCGCGCAAACTGGCGCGGCTTTGGGCGGCAATATATCGCACGATGCCTGAGTGCGAGCGGAGCGGCGTTCCAAATGGGACGTCTACGCCACGGTCCGGTGTCTGGTGCGCTAGCGGGCCGCCGGTTTGCTGACAGCAGCATACTGGCCGCTCAGGTTATACGCGGTCTGAGCGTTGAGTTGACTGGCAATCTCTTCTACTGGGGTCGACGTTTCATCGTTGATCAGGCTCATCACCGTGTCTGCCAGCACAACAAAGGGTTCGACGTAAGGCCCGATCACAGGTATGTACGGCGTCAACACTGCTGCGAGGTCGAGCACGTGTCCTGCGAACGCTTTCTTGTCGGCTGCCGTCAGCGTTCCCTGCTGTGCTTTTGCGACGTACTCGCGCATGCCGGTTTCGGCGCCCTGGGCTGACTGGACCAGCGATTTCAGGTCGAGGAGTTTCATTCCCGGGATGCTCCATTCGACGGCCCTGCCCTCCGTTTCGACTCTGTGAGCAAGTGCGCCTAGCGTTCCCTGCACGCTGTGCGCGCTCTCTGCCAGCTCGATATAAGTTGCAGTCTCCTTTTCGCGCCGATTGTTGACGGTCGGCAATTCGGAATTATCGGCCGCATGTTCCGCCTGCGCCGCGAGCCTCGCACCGCGCTGGATGCCGGCTGCTTCGCTGTCGATCGATGCCTGCGTTTCGGCACCCTCGGCCTTGCCAGCACCGAGCCTATCCTCCGGCTTGAAAACGGTGTCGGCCGTTGGCGGAAGCGCGACTCGCATGTTGTTCACGCTTTTGTTGGCGAGCGCCGAAAACAGGTGACTCTGGTCGTTGATCTCAGCGAGGCAGCGCGTCAGCTCTGTCTGACGCTGCTGCATCAGTCGGACCACTTCCTGCCGGTCGGGCTGGCGATTGCCGGCAAACTGGGCGTTGACCGCTATTTCATTGGCGTCCAGATGTTCTTCGAATCCCTTCAACACCGCGTCCATCGTGGCGCTTCTGCGTTTGGCATTTTCCTGCAGCTTCAGATAGACATAGGCATCCTGGTTCAGATTGCGCTTGATGTCCTCAGCGCCAGCCTGTTCTGCATTGTCGTTGCGCCACTTGCGTAGATCTTCAACCTGCTGTCCCCACGCTTCGGACAAGGTCGTTTCGTCGCTGGCTTTGGCGTTTTCCACTGCATTTTGCAAAATCCGCTTCGCGTCGGTGGCCGAATACACCCAGTCTGCGGAGCCGGCGCCTTGAGCGCGCGGCACGCGGTTGTCGGCATCGAGCTGGACGTTGTTGCCTGCGTACGGTGCCGTGGCGGCCAGATGCCGGGCGCTGGTTCCGTTCCATGTTTTCAGTGCAGCGTCGAAGTTACGTTGCGCCTGCTCACATTTCGACTTTGCATCGTTGTAGATCGCTGCCAGTGCTTTTTTTGCGCCACCGCTACCCCTCGCGCTTTCAAAATCTCGCCTGGCGTCGTCCCTGCGTTGCTGAGCCTCGTTCAGCGCCGCTTGCGGTGCTTCGAGATCGTGCCGGTCGTGACCCTCGTCATACTCGACGGCGCCCCTGATGGTGTCGCCGGACTGGGCCCAAACGGCGTCGGAGTTTGCGGTGGGTGTTGTTCCGGCTGCTCGCGATACAGGTGTATCGCGCGACGACGTGAGTTCGTCGGTGTCGCGATTGCTGGAGTAAAACGTGTTGGACGTAGTGAGCATTGCAATTCAACCTTCAATCGAGAGAACTGGGCGAGGCGCTCGTGGAGCCTCGATGTCCGCGCCCTTGTAGAGCGCGGAACCAGACAGTAATCGGCAGCCCGGGCGTGACGGTCATGCCGGGATACGGATTGATGGGTTGAACGGCGGTATTCGAAGGAATGGGTTGCCGGAGAAGTCGGCCGAACCGGTCAGGTCCGTCAAAACGGATTGTCGACTACGCCCGCCTTTGCATCGGGCTCGTCCTTGATGCGCTCCGGCAAGTCGGCCTGCGCCTGCAAGGCCGCCACCACGCTGTCAAGCGACTGCTTGAGCGCGAGCGCTGCCTTCAACCCGCGCTGGTCGCGCGTCAGCTCGAGCGTGCCGCTGATCACGACGCGTGTCGTCCCGTTCGTGACGCTCAGCGCATCGCCTTGAATGTTGAGTACGTCGGCGTCGTTTGCGAATGCGTTAAACACCTTTTAGTCCTCCTGGCCGCTGGTCTTTCAGGTTGTCGGGTATGCCCGAAAAGCGGATGCCGCTTGCCGCTTCGAGTTCATGCACGGATTCGATGTTGTAGCGGTTCGTCGCTACATTGTCCACGACGATTGCAAACGCAAGCTGCTTGTTGGGCACGTAGACCACCTTGAAAAGCTGCGTCGGCACGAACACGCGTGACGGCCCGATGGTCTGCAATTGCTGGCCGGCGAACAGTGGGCCCGTTATCACATACGTGTCGTCGTATTTGAGCACGAGCTTGCGCACGGCGCTCTCGATACTGGCCCAGAGCCGTTCGTTATTCTGACGGTTCTGCGGCACGACGTTGGCTAGCGAAAACGACTGCGCCATCGCATCGGCATTCCAGCGATTGCCCGCGGGACTCATATGGCCGCGGTCAAAGCCACTGCGCTTGTAGTCGGCGAGTGTTGCACCTTCGCCGGCTGGCAATCGCGCATCTTCGAAGAAACGATTGGTGCGCGTCATGTCTTTGGCTGCTTCGATATGCTCGCGCGTCAGATGTTCGGCGGACCACAGCGGCCCATGCGTGATACCGGAATGCAGCACCGCGAAATCGGTATAGCAAAGCATGCGCGTTTTCGGCGCCATCTTTGCGTTGGTCAACACCGGCCACTGGCCGCGGGGAGTGAATTCGCTGCACGACGGCGCGGCCAAAGCATGACCGGCTGCCGCGAGCAACAGGCAGACTAACCACTTCTTCATAGATCGGGAGTCGGACAGACAGGAATGGATCGGAGACGAAAAGTGCGCAAGTATAGCGTTGCGCGCAAGCATTTGCGATGCACGATGTGCACTGCAGCATGCCGCGGCTGATCAAACGCAAATCAGATGAAGACGGAGGGAGAAATGGCTGAGCAACACTATGCAGGAGGCTGCCATTGCGGCGCCGTGCGTTTCACGGTGGATGTCGACCTGGACAAGACCATCTCATGCAATTGTTCGATCTGCTCAAAGCGCGGGCTGATTCTTGGTTTCGCACGCGTCGACGCATTTCGCCTGCATGCAGGCGATGGCGAGATGCAGCAGTACCTGTTCAACAAACACGTCATCCAGCACCAGTTCTGCCGTACTTGCGGCATTGAAGCATTCTCGTACGGCAAGTTGCCGGACGGTACCGAGATGGTCGCGATCAATGCGCGCTGTCTGGATGGAGTCGATGTGGCATCGCTCAAGCCTGCGCCGTACAACGGCGCGGCGCACTAGCTAGCGCCCGAATCGAACAGGCTGTGCTCCGCATGCACCGGCAAGCGGTCGACCGCCTGCAGGCGCCAGAAGCCGTTCATCTGGTGGCGCGTGCGGCCCGACTCCCAGGCCGCGAGACCCTGGGCCGAGCTGACGCGCTGCCGGCGATCCACATGCAGGCCACGCAGCGTGCATAACGGTGTGTCGGCACTGGGCGCGCATAAGGTCGTCACGCCGTCGTCGTCGTGGAGTTCACCCCATGCAGGCAGATCGATGCCGTCGTGGGCTTCCCGCGACCAGCGGCGCTCTTCGGTATCGAGCCACAGCACCGCATAGTCGTGATTGACCGTTGGATCCGACCCGTTGATAAGAATGGTGAGCCGCATTTCCGCTCCATTGCAAAGAATCAGTAGGCCATCATCAGTCTATATCGGACGATACGTTAATCAAGCCAAACTGCTATCGGCGGGATTGAAAAACCCAATTGGGGAACGCATCGCCGGGCTTCTAGATTTGAAGACACGGTACAGGCGCGCGCGCCTTGCCGAAGTCCATGCGACTGAGTAGTTTTCCCCTCGCGCGCCCCCCACATTACAAGGCTATGCACGGAGGCTCAGATGTCGCAGCTCAAGGGAACAAGGACAGAAGAAAATCTGAAACACGCATTTGCCGGTGAATCGCAAGCTAATCGCCGCTATCTGTATTTCGCAGCCAAGGCGGATGTCGAGGGCCAGAACGACCTCGCCGCGCTGTTCCGTTCGACCGCCGAGGGCGAAACCGGCCACGCGCATGGGCACCTCGAATATCTCGAAGCGGCAGGCGACCCAGCCACCGGATTGCCGTTTGGCAATTCACGCCTGAATCTGCAAGCCGCGATTGCAGGCGAAACGCACGAATACACGGACATGTATCCAGGCATGGCAAAGGCCGCGCGCGAAGAAGGTTTCGACGAGATTGCCAACTGGTTCGAAACGCTCGCCAAAGCGGAACGCAGCCATGCGAACCGCTACACGCGCGCGCTCGAAACGCTCGCCGACTAACAGCGCGCTAGCCGGCGCGGTTCACCGCGTGCCGGTCTGGCGGCATGCACGACGCATCGCACGCAAGCTTGCGGCACCGGCTGCAAGTTTGCGTGCTGCATCGCGTGCAGTGCGCGCAGCACAGTGCGACGCGCGATACAAAAACGACTAGAACGCCTTAAGGAGACTGACGTGACGCCTCACAAGGAAGGCAGTCTCGATGCACCCATCCGGCATGCGCTCGACTGGCGCTCGGACAGCTTTTACGACCCGCAGGCAATCGACGACGAATTGGCGCGTGTATTCGATATCTGCGCAGGATGCCGTCGCTGCGTATCGCTGTGCGGCGCGTTCCCTACGCTATTCGATCTGGTCGACGAAACCGCTACCGGCGAAGCGCATGAGGTCGACAAGGCGCACTTCGGCAAGGTAGTCGACCAGTGCTATCTATGCGACCTGTGCTACATGACGAAGTGTCCGTATGTGCCGCCGCATGCGTGGAATGTCGATTTTCCGCATTTGATGCTGCGCGCGAAGGCGGCAGCGTATCGGCGCGGCGAAGTGAAGGTGCGCGACCGCTTGCTGTCGAACACCGATGCGCTTGGCCATATCGCCGGCATTCCGGTGGTGACGCAAGCGGTCAACGCGGTGAATCACACCGCGGTGGCGCGCGGCCTGATGGAAAAAACGCTAGGTGTCGACAAAGAGGCGTGGCTGCCGGATTTCGCGCCGCGCAAGTTTCGCAGTGCGGCAAAACGTTCGCCTGAAGTGCCGGTCAGGAACGGCGAGCGCACGCCGGGCAAAGTCGCGATTTACGCCACATGTTATGTGAATTTCAACGAACCGGGCATCGGGCACGATCTGCTTGCAGTGCTCGCGCACAACGAAATCCCGTATGTGCTCGTGACGAGCGAAGCATGCTGCGGCATGCCGTTGCTCGAACAAGGCAATCTGCAAGGCGTCGCGCACAAGAAAGAAAAAAACTTGCCGGTGCTCGCGAAGTACGCGCGCGACGGCTACGCGATCGTCGGCGCGATTCCGAGCTGTGTGATGATGCACAAACACGAGCTGCCGCTGATGTTCCCCGACGATGAAGACGTGCGCGCGGTAAGCGAAGCGTTCTGGGACCCATTCGAGTACTTCGTCGCACGGCATCGCGATGGCCTGCTAAAGACCGATTTCACCACGCCGCTCGGCAAGGTTTCATACCACGTGCCGTGTCATGCGCGGGTGCAGAACATCGGCCGCAAGACCTCGGAGACGCTCGCGCTGATTCCCGATACGCAGGTGACGGTGGTCGAACGCTGCTCCGGGCATGCCGGCACCTTCGGCATAAAGAAGGCGTTCCATCACACCGCATTGCAGATCGGCACGCCGGTGTTCAAGGCAATGGCCCAGCCGCAACCGGACTACATCTCATCCGATTGCCAGCTGGCCGGCCATCACATCGAACAGGGCATCGAGCGCAACCATTTGCCGCACACACAGCTCGCGCATCCGTTGACGCTATTGCGCAAGGCCTATGGCCTTTGACATCGACAGTCCGCTTCGCCCGCTTCACATCGCAAGGAGGTCCGATGAGCATCGCAAGGAATTCCCTGTTGTCGCTCGAGAGCTATTCGAAGACACGCAAGGCGATGCGCCAGCGTGTGATCGAGCACAAGAAGCAGCGCACCGTGAAGCTGGGCAATCACGTAACGTTCCTGTTCGAAGACGAATTGACGATCCGCTACCAGATCCAGGAGATGCTGCACATCGAGAAGATCTTCGATGAAGACGGTATTCAGGGCGAACTGGACGCCTATCTGCCGCTCGTTCCGGACGGCAGCAACCTGAAGGCGACCTTGCAGATCGAGTACGAAGACGACGTCGAACGCCGCGCAGCGCTGGCGCGGCTGATCGGCATCGAAGATCGCGTGTTCGTGCAGGTCGAAGGCGAAGCGCCCGCTTATGCAATCGCGGACGAAGACATGGAACGCGAAAACAACGAAAAGACTTCAGCCGTGCATTTCGTGCGCTTCGAGCTGACGCCTGCAATGAAAATACGCCTGCGCGACGGCGCGGCGCTGCTGGTCGGGTGCGATCACCCGCATTACCCGGTTTCGGCGCAGACGATCGACGCGAACGTGCGTGCGTCGCTGCTCGACGATCTGAAGTGAGCGGGCGACGCGCGGCCGGGTGCGATCAACGGGCAGGGTGGCGCAAGGCCTCGCGTACTTTTTTGGCCGCGAGAATCGGCGCGTAGTCGAAAATCCGGCCGTTGGCCTTGTAGTCGGCGAGCGTATCGGAGTAGAGCCGGGAGACGGTTTCCGGTGGGGTGTTGGTTTCAGCTGCAATGGCCTTCACGATTTCATCGGTGTCGGGCAACGGTTGAGCCATGGGTCTCTCCGAGGGTTGGCGTCACGAGGGGAACAAGCGGAAACCGGAAACGCGAGCTTCCCATTACAGGACGTCGCGCCGCGCGACGCCAATTGAATCCGCCTATCGTGCTGCGCGACCTGCGAAAGCGCACCTGAAAGCGGCAGCGTGCACCGCCGCATTGCGTGTAGTGACGGTTTGCATGCGGCGCAATGAAAGACGAACGACAGGCTTCTGTTATTTGGTCAACGCTTCGCTTCGTGTAGGATCGAGCACTCAAAAATATCGTACCAATCACGGAGTTCCACGTGTTTCGATCTATCGCGGCCGGGGCCGCAACGCTCGCTGCTTTCTTGCTGTCCTGCCATGCATTCGCTGCAACGCCGGCCGATCAAAATCAAACCAATGCCGAACGATCTGCCGATTTCGTTGCAAAAGACTTTCAGTTTTCCAACGGTACGGTGCTCCCCGAAATTCGCATTCACTACGTGACGCTCGGCACGCCGCAGCACGACGCGCACGGCAACGTAATCAATGCCGTGCTGCTGATGCACGGCACCACTGGCACCAGCAAGGCGTACCTGACGCCGCTGATGCGCAAGGAGCTGTTCGCGGCCGGCGAGCCGCTCGATGCGAGCCGCTATTTCATCGTGATTCCGGATGGTTTGGGCCGCGGCGGTTCGAGCAAGCCGAGCGACGGCATGCGCACCCGTTTCCCGCATTACGGCTATGGCGACGTGGTTGAGGCGAACCATCGTCTGGTGGTTGACGGACTGCACATCAAGCATCTGAAACTGGTGCTCGGCACATCGATGGGCGGCATGCAGACGTGGATGTGGGGCGAACGCTATCCGGGCACGGCCGACGCGCTGATGCCGATTGCGAGCCAGCCTATCGCGATGGCCGGCCGCAACTGGCTGTGGCGACAGATGATCGTCAGCGCGATCCGCAACGATCCGGGTTGGCAGGACGGCGCGTACGCGGCCCAGCCAACGCAATGGACTCGCGTAATGCCGATCTTCACGCTGATGACCAACAATCCGGCGCGGATCCAGGGCCAGGCGCCGGATCGCGAGGCGGCCACGCGGATGTACGACTCGCTGGTAGCAGACGCGGGCAAGACCGACGCGAACGATGTGCTGTACTGGTTCGAATCGTCGTGGGACTACAACCCGGAGCCGCAGCTGTCGAAGATCCGCGACAAGCTGTTCGCCGTCAATTTCAGCGACGACCTGATCAATGCAGCCGACCTCGGCGTGATGCAGCGCCTCATCGGCCAGGTTCCGCAGGGACGCTTTGTCGAGATGCCGGAGACGGCGCAATCGTATGGGCACCAGACGCTTGCGCATCCGGAAGTGTGGAAGCCGTATCTGGTGCAGCTGATGAACGGTTCCTGAGGGCGTCAGGCGGCTTCAGCTGCGGCCTCGAATCCGACCTCAAGCGGCCGACCCGGCCATGGCCGCGCCATCCTCATCGGCGCGGCCCGACCGCCGGCGCGGGCGTCAGCCCGAAATGCGATAATCGGCGTTTCGCAAGCCGCACGGCCCCTGCCCGGAGAAACGACCTTGAGCCGCATCGACAACCCCACACGAGACCTGGAAGCCGGCTCAGCCGATTCCACACAAGACATCACCCGCGTCGACGACACCCGCATCGGCGCGGTTCGCCCGCTGATTTCCCCAGCACTGCTGCTTGACGAACTGCCGATCACGCCGGGCGTGCAGGCGCTGGTCGAGCAAAGCCGCACCGAAGTGGCGAACGTGCTGCACGGTCGCGACGACCGGCTCGTGATCGTCGTCGGCCCGTGTTCGATTCACGACCACGATCAGGCCATCGCTTACGCGCATCTTCTGAAAGCAAAGGCTGATACGCTGCGCGACGACCTGCTGATCGTCATGCGCGTGTATTTCGAAAAGCCGCGCACCACGGTGGGCTGGAAGGGCTATATCAACGATCCGCGGCTGGACGGCAGCTTCCGCATCAACGAAGGGCTGCGCCGCGCGCGTGAACTGCTGCTCGAAATCAGCAGCCTCGGCCTGCCGACCGGCACCGAGTTTCTCGACCTGCTGAGCCCGCAATACATTGCCGACCTGATCGCGTGGGGCGCGATCGGCGCGCGCACGACCGAAAGCCAGACGCACCGGCAGCTCGCGTCGGGCATGAGCTGCCCGATCGGTTTCAAGAACGGCACCGACGGCGGCGTGCAGATCGCGGCCGACGCGATCGTCGCCGCGCGCGCGAGCCACGCGTTCATGGGCATGACGAAGATGGGCCTCGCCGCAATCTTCGAAACGCGCGGCAATGACGACGCGCACGTCATTCTGCGCGGCGGCAAGAAGGGCCCGAACTACGATGCTGCGGGCGTCGAGGAAGCCTGCGCGGCGTTGCGCAAGATCGGCTTGCGCGAGCAGGTGATGATCGATTGCTCGCACGCGAATTCGGGCAAGTCGCACGATCGGCAGGTGGACGTTGCGCAGGAGATCGGCGCGCAGTTGTCGGCCGGCCAGCAGCGCATTGTCGGCGTGATGATCGAAAGCCATCTGGAAGCGGGCCGCCAGGATCTGAAGCCGGGCGTGCCGTTAAAGCGCGGCGTATCGATTACCGATGCGTGCATCAGCTGGGCGCAGACCGAGCCGGTGCTCGACGGTCTGGCACAGGCGGTCCGCGCACGGCGCCAGCACGGCTAGGCAGTCGGCGTGGATAGCGCGGGCGAGGCGGTAATCCGGATCGCCTTGCGCACCGCATAATGCGACGCGGGCAAGGTGCCCGCGTATCGCCATACCGTTGCACGAGGGAACATGAGCAGCGTTACCGAATATGCAAAGACCGCGCCGTCGCGCGCGGACGTCGATGCGCTGGCCGGCGCGACCGTGGTCGAATTCGGGACCGACTGGTGCGGATACTGCCAGGGCGCGCAGCCTCTGATCGGCGAAGCGTTTGCTGCGCATCCGGGTACACGCCACCTGAAAATCGAAGACGGACCAGGCCGCCCGCTTGGCCGCTCATTCAAGGTCAAGCTGTGGCCCACGCTGATCTTCATGAAAGACGGCATCGAAGTGGCACGCGTGGTGCGGCCCACTGCCGCAGCGCCGCTCGAAGAAGCATTCGGCGCGTTGCGCACGTAGCGGCACGCAAGGCAACGACGGGCAGTCGCACCCAGCTGCGAATGACGTGCGTCGTCAGCCGTCACCACACCGGCATATATGCACCATGATTGAATTCAGACTCATACGAAACATAGGCTTTCACGCTTTCGCGAGTCTGAAAATATGTCGATACCGTCTACCAGCAGTACAGGTGCAAGTGCGCTTGCATTCATAAGCGAAGATAACGAAACGCTGCAACGCGTTCCATCCGACACAGCGCATCGCAGCGCGGGCTTGCCGGCCAAAAGCCCAGCCGTTGCACCGCGTGTCCCGGCTCGCTCCAGCCTGCAACATGCCGCGCAACGCACCAGCGACTCCGTTGCGAATACAACCGGTTCGACCAGCGAGCCGATCTCTCGAGTGAAGCGCGGCCCGGTGCTCGGCACCTGTGGGCAAGGTTCGCCGTTTCGCGAATGCCGCGGCGGCGACGCGCTCGCATCGACTTCGTGGTCGTACGATCCTTTCGATCAGGCTGACCACACGAAGCGTGACGGCAGCGAGGGGCGAGGTGCGTGCGAAGGCTGGGTACGGGAGGCGCTGAGGCGCATCGATCGAGGTTCTCGGGGGAATCTGCAGAGCGCCGTCCGAAATATGCGCACCGATGCGAATACACGACGCGAGGGCATTGCGGACGACCAGTTTGCACGCGTTGATCGATACCAGAACAATGCGGAATCGTTGGCGTTGCGCGATTATGTGGGCGGCGCACGCATACAACTGAACAGCGGGGATTCGCGCGGCGCAGCGATGCGCGACATGTTTCAGCATATGCGCGACCATCTGGGCGTCGGCGATCTCGTGCACATTCGTGTCGGCGCGGTGAGGCCCGGCACGAGCGATGGTCGATATGGCCATGCATTACTGCTGCAGCGCTTGCCCAACAGCCAGTTCGCGCTGTTCGATCCAAACAATGGGGCGTTTCTCTATTCAAGCCGGCGCGACATGGAAACCGCGTTGCGCAGCTACATGGACGATGCATTCAGCGAGACAGGCCTGCAGTTGAGGCCCGATAGCTTGCAGTTCTACGGCAGGCCAGGCCCTTCGGTCGGCATGCAGATCACCCGGCCGCAGAGCGAAGCAGCAGCGTCGCTGCCGTTGCCGGAACCGCCTGTTGCCGGCGCGCCCGCCGGGCGGGAGACGGTCGACGCGTACCAGCGCAGTGCGGACGTTTCCAACAGTCTGTCGATGCGTACGCTCGCGGCCGCGGCGGGGCAGCGCGACGCACTGTCCGGCGAAGCTAACGGGCTCGCGACGTACGCGCTGCGGGGCATCACGCAGGGCCGCGCAACGAATCTGACCGATGTTACAGAGGGCATGCGGGAACGCCTCGGCGACCGGGCCCAACGGCTGCCGTCGCTCAACGCGATTCGCGAACTGCAGCAGCAGAACCCATACGGTCTCGTCGAACCAATGCCTGGCTATGTACGCTGCCGCGGCGCCTTCGATGTGCGTTCGGGCGAAGGTCTCGTGGCCGACCTGCAGCAGCATTTCGGCAGCATGCACAGGGATAGCGATTCGCGCTTCGGCTACCCGATCGACGTCGCGAACATCAGCGTCGGATTTCGACCGCAACCGGCGGCGGATGCCAGCGCGGCGCGGCCACCCGAGGCACAGCCGGTCGTGGTGCAACGACTGCGTGCCTCGCCGGACTTCCGCACCGATCCGTACGAAGTCTACGATCCGCAAGCAGGCGTATTCCACTACGCTAACTTCGACGCGATGGCACAGGCAATGCGCGAGATGTTTGCTTCGGGTTACCGCGAACGGGGCGGCGTCGACCATATCGATACGACTTACTACGCGAACATGGCGGCCCCGGTCGCCGACGCAGGTGTCGGCGACGCTCCGCCGGTTGCGCTCGCCGCGAACCTGAGCATGAGCGATATCGAACGCCGGCTAGGGGTGATCGGCTCGCCATCGCGTGCCACTGCGCGCCCGGATTTGCGGCCGCCGCCGTTGACCATCGAGCCGCCCGCCTTCGTGCTGCGTTCGGACCTGAAGCGCGACACCGCGCTGCTGGCCAATCCGAAACCGAACGGCCTGTTTCGTCCCGCGACGGTGTCGCCGCAAGAGCTCAGGGCGCATGGCGGCTTCGACTGCGAAAGTACCCGGGTGGCCGATATCAATCTGGCACTGCATGACCACGACGTGGCAGCCAACCCTCGCGTGATCGACAGCTCAGGCTATCTGGGCACATTCCGCAATGAGCGCACCGCCCTCGAGCGCATGCCCGGCGAATCCGGCAACGGCTTCATCTATTACGTTGCGCCGACCCCGAACATGGTCGACGTGCCGGCCAGCCTTGGCACGAATACGCGGTCAGGGTCGGAAGGGGAGGTGGCGGCGATGGGCTGGATCGACTATCCGCAAATCCGCGGATGGCGTGTGATCGATCATGGCGTGCCCGGCAAATACGTACGCAACCCGGAGTACCGATGGGACATCTACGACCAGACCCGAACCTCGGGTGCCCAGCCGCAGCTGGCGCGCTTTCCGGTCGACAGCAGCGCATGGCGCGACACACCGTTCAGGCCATTCGTCTCGACGAAAAATGAAGTGGGCGGTGCCGTGCGCTTTAATGAGGATCCCAATCTGACCCATGCATTGTTCTACGACACCGCCTGGAGTAAGGTGCGCGCGCTAAACGGCTTGCAGTCGGCGGGGCTGGACTATCGCGGTCCTCTGCGGATTCAGGCATATGAAGCAGGAGATGCAACCAATACGCAGATTTTCATCGATCAGAACAACGCGGTACAGATCGACACGCAGAGGGCACCCTATACGCATAAGCCGGGAGCGAAACACGATTTCGCCATGGGCAATGACGGTCGCTTCCATCTGATCGGAAACTACGACAAGGTATTGCGCGTCGATCACGACGGTTACGTCTTCCTCGGCGATACGCCATCTGATGCAAATTCGTTGAACGGCGTATTCAATCACAATGGCCATAATCTGATCCATCAGGAAGACATGAAATTCCTGACGACAGGCAAGTCGTCATACACGCCGTTCGTCGATGCAGTGAATCACGGCGGACGCAGCGATTGGCATTTGCATACTGCCGATGGCAAGGAAGTCTTGTTGCCGCGAATCAACGCCCATTCTTTTCGCGGATCGTCGGCCGGCGACGCACAGCAGCTTTATGCGTTCTACAACGATCCCGACAGCGCGCTGCCGCGCAACGCAACGCGCTTCGTAACCAAAGTGCCGGACAATGAATACAGCGGCAATTTTCTCCACTATGTCGACAAGGTCACGCCTGCACAGGCGCGGGGTGCTGAAGCGTGGCTGCGTTCGCACAACGCCGCCTGGCTGTTTCACGACGGGTTCTATGCCACGGCTGATGAACCCGGCGTGCTAGAGGTCCGCAAGCTCGACGGCACGCCCGTGTGGCGGGCAGAGGGACTGACGTCGGGTGGGGGCGAGTCCAACTTCCGCACAGTGGGCGCGCTGTCGTCGAGCTACAACATGCCGGGCGAAACGTGGGAGCGTGTCCAGGGGCGCGAATCGCGGTACGACGAAGCGCTGATGGAACTGAATCGCACCACGACCGCGAGTACGTGACACAACGCTGTCTTCCGCCTTCCCGCCTGCTGCGGCATGCAGTGGCGTGCTGCGTGGTTACTACGTAAACGCGTTCAGGGCATGTTGCAATGACGACTCCACTGAAGTGATATTTCGCTCCAGGAGTCCGACACATGAACGTTCCTCCGGTTAGCGCGGCCGCAGCTCGCATTGCTTCGGATTCCGACGACGAACGGCCGGCGGCAGCCGTGGATTCCAGCCGTACTCGTCGTCGTTCGCCCGTTGGACTCGTCGATACGTTTGCACGTGCGGGCGCAGCGCAGGCAGCAGCGGGCGTCTCGCACGCATCGGTGCGCGTCAGGCGCGGCGGTTCGCTAGGCAAGTGCGCAGAACACTCGCCCTTCCGCGAGTGCCGCGGCGGCGAGGCACTGCAAGCGACGTCATGGTCGTTCGACCCATTCGACCAGTACAGCTATGCGGGCGAACGCAGCATTGACCGCAACGGAGCGTGTGAGGGATGGATTCGCGAAGCGATGCAGCGCATCGACCGCCACCGTGAGGAATCGCCTTTGAGCCTGTCGGCAGCGGTGCGCGCGCTGCGTACCGATGCAACGCAGCGGCGCAGCGGCGTGGCGGGCCACGTGTTTGGTCGGGTCAGCACGTTTCAGCAGAACCCACGAGCGTTGGGCTTGCAACGCTACCGGTTGCAGGCGGTAGACCGGTTCGGCGCGCTGGAGACGGCCGATCACAAGCTCGACGCGATGGTGACCGGCCTGCGCGACAGATTGCGCCACAGCGATCTCGCGTTCGTGCGCCTGAGCGTGGTGGCGGCGGAAACGCACGAAGGGCCACACGGCCATGCGTTGGCGGTGCGACGCGCAGCACCGGACGAGTATGAGATTTTCGATCCGAACAATGGCGCATTCCGCTACGTGGGCTGGCAAAACACCGAAGCTGCACTGCGACGTTATGTCGAGGAAGCATTCAACGAGCCGGAGCCGTTACTCGCGGTGATACCCGATAGCGTCCAGTACTACGCGATGTCGGGCGTGCCATCCATTGGTCTTGCGGTGCCGGCCGAACCCGCGTTGCCCGGACCGTCTGTTACAGCGCTGCCGCGCAGCGCACCGGCGCTCGATGACTTCTATCGGCTCGGCGCCGAGGAGTCGAACGACCTGTCCCGCGGCACGCTTGCCGCTGCAGCCGGCGCCACGCAGTCGCTGCCCGACGCAACCCAGGGTCTCGCGTTTTACGCGCTTCGGGACATCGCGAGACACGGTGCTGCGGATTTGCTCGGGGCGACCGAGAACGTCAGGTCGGCGCTGTCGGATCGGGTTCGCCGGGCCGCATCGATTGACGAGCTGCGCGACTTGCAGCAACAGAATCTGCATGGCCTCGTGGTTGATTTGCCGGATTGGACGCGCCGGCCGGGTGCTTACGGTATCGGCCGTGCTGTGCAGCTTCAGGAGGACTTGCGGCGCCATTTCAGTACGTCGCTTGACGGCGAAGACGCCCGCATGACTTACCGCAACGATTTTGCGGAGATCCGCCTCCGCTTTGCCGGCCGGCCCGGAGCCCGTGGCGAAGCGGGCAGGTCGGACCACACGTCACGAGCCGGGCATTCTATCCTCGTGCAGCGGCTGGGACGCTCGGATAACTATGCGACAGACGGGTATGAACTCTACGATCCCGATATGGGCGTGTTCAGGTACGCGAACTTCGGCGAACTGTCGCTTGCCGTGCACGGCCTGTTTTCTCGCGGCTATCAGGATTGGGGTGGCGTGCGCAGCGCAGATACGCTGTACTTCGGACACCATGAGCCATTGCCGTCCCAACAGAGAACCAGCGCGTCGACGCAGCACGAATTGCCCGGCGCGTCGCTGCTGCTAAGCGAAATCGAACCGCTGTCCCAGCCCGGTGCGGGTCCGCTCGTTACGCTGCCGTTGGGGAGCGTGCCCCGTCAGCCCGATCTGCCCACCCAGCTGGGCGAACCGTTTTCGCTGACACCGTTGTCTGCGGCGGGACGTCAGGATCTGAAGCGCTCCACCGATGCGCCACACGATCCGAAACCCTACGCCCTTTACCGTCCGTCGACGCTCGGCCCTTTGCAGGTCTTCCTGCATGGCGGCTTCGACTGTGCGCGCACCGCGTTACGCAACATCAATCTCGATCTGCATAACTTCGATGTCGCGTCGCGGCCGGGCCTGGTCGACAGCGCCGGGTATCTCGGCACGTTTCGCAGCGAGCACAAGGCAGCAGAGCGACTGCCAGCCGGCGTTGCCGACGGTTATCTCTATGCGGTGGCGCCGACGCCGAACATGATCGACGTGACCGCGACGCTCGGCGAGCGAACCCGTGAAGCCGGGCTGGGCGAGGTCGCTGCGATGGGCCACATCGATTACACGCAGATTCGCGGCTGGCGACAGATAAAGGATGGCGTAGCGGGCGAGTTCGTGTACAACCCCGATTATCGATGGGACGTCTACAACCAGACGCGAACCGCGGGCGCGCAATTGCAGCTTGCCCGGCTGCCGGTCGCGAGCCCGGCATGGCGCGAGGAAGGCTATAACGCATGGGTTGTGATGCATGACGCAGGCAGCGGCGACACGACCGTATTCAGGCAGAACCCCAACCTCGTTCACGCAGCCTTTTTCGACCAGGCATGGGAAAACATCCGCAACCTGCAGGATCGGCAACGCGCCGGGCTCGACTATCGAGGTCCGCTGAAAGTCGATGCCTACGGCGGCGGCGACATTTCAGTCACGCGTCTGCTGGTCGCCGCAGGCGAGTGGCCTGCCGTCGCGGCCAAATATTCGCGCTACGCGACCGATCCTGCGAGCAGGCATGAATTCACGATGGGTGACGATGGCCGGCTGCATCTGGCGAATGACCATCGCAAGGTGCTGCGCATCGGCGGCGACGGATACGCGTATGTCGGCTCGGTGCCATCCGGGCCGAGCACCAACGGCGTATTCGAATACGACGGCCTGCATCTGGTTCACGTCGAAGATCGCAAGTTTCTGACAGCCGGCAAGTCCGTCTACACGCCATTCGTCACGTCTTACGATGCCGGCGAGCGTTCGGCGTGGCAACTGACGAAGCCCGATGGCAAGCGGGCCGTGCTGCCGCCGGTCCACGAATATTCGCTGACCGGCAAGACCGGCGGCCGCCTCGCGTTATACCGCTTCGAGAACGATCCGGACTCGGCGTTGCCGCCGGGCGCACAGCAGTTCGTCTATCGGGTGCCGGGCATCGCGTACGACGGCAACTTTGTGCACTACGCGAGCTGGATGGGCCCTGAGGAGGTGCAACAAGCGTCGGATTGGCTGGGCGCGAACAATGCCGCCTGGCTGTTCAGGGACGGCTACTATCTCGTGTCGCCGGCACCCGGCAAGATCGAGGCGCGTACGCTCGATGGCGCGACGCACTGGCGCGCGTCGGTCACGAGCGAGGACCGCTTCGGCAGTTTCGACAGCGCCGCGGACCTGTCGTCGAACTACCGGATCGGCGACGATGCGTGGAAGCTCGTGCAACGACTCGCCGACCGGCGCGCGGCACTGACAACGGCATTCGCCCCGGCGCCGCGCAACGCCACATGATCGCTATTCGGCGGGTGCGTCGCCGAACAGGCTGTCGAGGCTCTTCGTTTCCGTTGACAGATTGAATTCCTTGCGCACTGCTGCAAGCACGTCGGCGACGGCGCGGTCGTGGCCGGCGGTATTGCCGAAGTGCTTCATGGTCCAGTTGCAGCCGCTGGCATCGGGCTCCTGCAGCTGCGCACGCGGCACCTGAATCCTCATTCCTTCCTCGACGATCTCAGGCAGGCGCTGCAGGCGCCGGCTTACTTCGTCCTGCAACTGCGAGGCCGTGCGGGTCTTGCGGATCATGCGAGTCTCCTTCTTGCGGTTCTCGCAAAGTCTAGCGCAATGCGCCGCGATGGCCGCGCCTGCGTTTGGGTTTGCATGGACGGTCAGCGCGGATTTGCCGTACGCTTTTCGGATAACCCGTTCGATGGAGTTGCACATGTTGTCCGACGAAGAACTCGAGTTGCTCGAAGCGATCCGCGAAAGCGGCAGCCTGTCGCGCGCGGCGGCGCGGCTGGGCAAAGCGCCGTCGACTGTTTCGCACGCGGCGCGCCAGCTCGAGACGCGCTTTGACGCACTGCTGTTCGACCGCCGCCGCTACCGGCTGCAACTGACGCCGGCCGGCCTGCTGCTCGCCGAAGAAGCCGCGCGGCTGATGCAGGACGTGGCGCGCATGACGCAGAGGGTGCGCCAGGTGGCGAGCGGCTGGGAAGATCGCTTGTGGATCGTCGCCGACGACCTGATGGAGTTCGAAACGATGATGCCCGTGATTCGCGCATTCGATGCGCTGCAATCCGGCGTCAAGCTGCGCTTGACCAACGAGGTGCTGGGCGGCACCTGGGAGGCCTTACGCGACGGCCGCGCCGACCTGATCGTCGGCGCTACCAATGAACCGCCGGCGATACCCGGCTTGCGCTGGTTCGAGCTCGGCGTGGTCGAATGGGTATTTGCGGTTGCGCCGCGCCATCCGCTTGCTTCAGTCAAAGGGCCGCTCAAGCGTGAACAGCTGTCGAAGCAGCGTGCGGTGGTGGTGGCCGACTCGTCGCGCGCGAGCGGCCGCGCGTATGGCACGGTGGGCGGCCAGGCATCGCTTGCCGTGCCGACCATGCGCGCCAAGATTCTTGCGCAGCGCGACGGCCTCGGTATCGGCTGGCTGCCGCGTCAGCGGGTTGCCGCGCTGCTCAAGCGCGGCGAACTGGTTGAAAAAGAGACCTCCGACCCGCGCGAGCCGAATGTGCTATACGTCGCATGGCGTGGCGATCACGAGGGTCGCGCGCTGCAATGGTGGATCGACCAGCTGCGCCAGCCGCGGCTGGCCAGGCGCCTCGTGCAGGGCGTCGATGCGTTTGCGTAAGGCAATGGAAATGTCCGCCGGCGCGGCCGCCGCGTGCGAACGCCGGCAGACCTCGGCGTGTCTTCGCCGCGTCACATGTAATGCCGTGTAATGGCATCCGCAGGCTTTGATGCAATGCGCACGAAACCCCGCGTACTCGCCAAAGCCAAACAAAGACCGGAATAAAAAAGCCTGCCCGACCGTTAAACAGTCAAGCGGACTGACCGCACATTCAACGGCAGTTCGTGCATCTATTTCGAACGGCTTTCGCCGCCCACCCATTTCCGACAAATAGCTTCATGACCACGCCAATCGAGTCCCGACATACGGTCCTCAGCCAGCCGCACGCTGAACCGACGCAGTACACCCGCACGGCCATGGTGCTGCACTGGGTGATTGCGGTGCTAATCATTTGCAACGCAGTGCTGGGGCTCACTGCGGAATCTTTTCCCGATGGCTGGATTCGTCCGATCGTCGACACCCACAAATCGATCGGGATTACCGTGCTCGGTCTCGCGTTGCTGCGCATCCTGTGGCGCGTTTCGCATCGGGCGCCGCCGCTGCCGCGCGAATTTCCGACGTGGGAGAAGGTCGCCGCGCACGTCGCGCATTTTCTGCTGTACGTGCTGATGATCGGCCTGCCGCTGTCCGGCTGGGCGCACGATTCCGCATGGAAGGACGCAGCAACGCATCCGATGCAGTACTTCCATCTGTTTGACTGGCCGCGTATCGGTTTCATCCTAAATCTGGACCCGGCCGTCAAAGAACATCTTCAACTGCATGATCGTCTCGGCACGCTGCATGCGTGGCTGGGCTACGGGCTCTACGCACTGCTCGCGATGCACGTCGGCGGCGCGCTGAAGCATCAATGGATCGACCGTCATTCGGTCATCAAACGGATGGTGCCGTAATGTGTGCAGATATCGTGGCTGAAGAAGCCAAGGTTGTTGCCGGCGTTCCCGCAGACCGTGCGTACTGCGCGCCGAAACGTTCGCTCGAAGAGGCGCTCGCCGCCGTGTCGCCGCGGATCGTGCCGCGTGGGGCGACGTGGGCCGGCCGGCTGATACACGGCAGCGTCACCGCGTTGTGGATCCTGCTGTTTGCGCGAGCGTTCTTCCTGCATGGCCTGGTCGCGTGGGCGACGGGGCTCGCCTACGTGCTGTACGACACGGTGCTGCTCGTATTCGTCACGATCAAATCCTGGCCGCTGGCGGGGCGCCTGATGCCTAAGCAGGTCGTGGCCACGGGCCGGCGTATGCCGGAGATGGGCGTGATCGTCGCTGCACACAACGAAGCTGCGGTGCTGCCGGTGACGCTTGCCGCGCTGCTCGAGCAGATCGACGGCCCCAAACAGATCGTGATTGCCGACGACGGCTCGACCGACGGCACCGAAGCCCTGTTGACCACCCGCTTCGGTCTGACTGCGCCGGCGCTCGGCGAACTGAGCGCGGCCAGCTCGCGCTACCCGAATCTGTTCTGGCTGCGTCTGCCGCACGGTGGCAAGGCACGCGCGCTGAATGTCGCGATCGATCTGATCACGACCGAAACCGTGATGACCGTCGATGGCGACACACTGCTCGCCACTGACGCAACCCGGGCGATGCGCGTCGCGTTTGCGCAGAGCCCGACGCTGGTCGCGGCCACCGGCATTCTGGTGCCGGTGTGCAGCAAGTCGGTGGGCGGCCGGATGTTCCAGTGGTTCCAGACATACGAGTACATGCGCAATTTCATCTCGCGCTTTGCGTGGATGCGTGCGGACAGTCTGCTGCTGGTGTCGGGCGCGTTCGCGTCGTTCCGGCGCGAAGCGTTGGTGGCAGTGGGCGGTTTCGACGGCCAGTGTCTCGTCGAAGATTACGAACTGATTCACCGGCTGCGGCGTTATTCGGTCGATCACGATCTCGGCTGGGATGTGCGCGTGGTCGGCGACGCCCATGCGAAGACCGATGCCCCCGATACCTTGGGCAGCTTCCTGCGCCAGCGGCGCCGCTGGTTCGCAGGCTTCCTCGAGACGCAATACTGGAATCGCGACATGACCGGCAACCGCCGCTTCGGCGCGCTCGGCATGTGGATGCTTCCGGTCAAGGCATTCGACACGATGCAGCCGATCTACGGTTTGACCGCGTTCGGTTTGCTGCTCGCGTTTCTGTTCGGCGGCCACGGTGTGATCGTGTTCTCGATCTTCAGCGTGATTTTCCTGAAGACGGCGCTCGACCTGGCCTTCTACGTGTGGAGCATTTATCTGTACCGGCGCTGGACCGGCCTGCACGAAGGCACGAGTCTGTTGATGGCGATCGCCGCCGCTGTGGCTGAACCGTTCACGTTCCAGTTGCTGCGGCACGCCGGTGCTGCGCTCGGCTGGCTGCACTTCCTGCGCGGCGGCAAGTCGTGGGGCAAGCAGCATCGCTCGGGGCTGGTCGTGCCGGGCTCGGGCAACGGCAACTAGCACTGCGTCTATCGGCCACATCCTTTTCTGAAGCGCGCGCGCCGCATTCCGCCAGCATGGCGGGGCGGCGCGTTTCATTTGTGGGTGTTCGGCCTTGTATTCGGCCTGCGTTCGGCCTTGCGCGGCACCGTTTTTGATCGAAAACGGCCGTTGCCGGCCGCTCACGGCGACGCCACGCCGGAATACGCATATACCCTGCCTCGCCATGGTGCCCAACCGGCGATATTTTGCGAAGCTCAAAATTCCGCCCCAATTCTAGTAGACTGAGCAACGAATTCAGTAACTCACTAGAAAGCTTTCGAACTTCGGCCCTGCCGATTTCGGACGAAGCTGCGCCAGGAGGGCGTCATACATGCACGCAGTCAGTTCTGTGGAGAACAACAGCAAAGTCGAGCTTCCTGCCGCCGAGGCGCCAGTGCGCGATCTGCGCCGCGTCAACATCCATCCTGATCACTGGTATCCGCTAGCGTGGTCGCGTGAAGTGAAACGCGGCAAGGCACACGGCGTGCGCTTCGGCGGCGACCCGATCGTGCTGGTGCGCACCGAATCGGATGCAGTGTTTGCGCTGGAAGACCGTTGCGCACACCGCCAGGTGCCGCTGCACGGCGGCGTGGTGGACGGCGAGGCGATCCGCTGCTGTTATCACGGTTGGACCTACGACTGCACCGGCCGCTGCATCGATGTTCCATATCTCGGCCGCGAGCGCCTGCCCAACGGCGTGCGCGCGTACCCTTGCCGCGAAGTGGAAGGGTTGATTTTCGTGTTCCCCGGCAATGCTGCGCTGGCTGAAGCCACGCCGCTGCCGCCGCTCGGCTCGGTGGCCGACAAGGCCTACAAGACGCGCCGTTTCGGCCGGGAAGTGGCATGCCACTACTCGTTCATGCACGAGAACCTGATGGACATGAACCATCAGTTCCTGCACCGCCGCCAGATGGGCAAGATGCGCGCGCGTTCGCTGGGGCGTCGCCGCGGCGACGACTGGGTCGAGGTCGACTACACGTTTTCGCGCGAAGCCGGCCAACAGCCGATCGGCGAAGCGCTGGTGTTCGGGCAGAGCCGGCAAGGTGGGGAAAATCACAAGGATGTGATGACGATCCGCACCGGCTACCCGTACCAGACGTTGCGGATTCGCACGTCGGAAGGCAGCCTGGTGATGGACCTGTGGATTTGCTACGTGCCGCTCGATCGCGAACAGCGCACCAACCGCACGTTTGGTTTGCTGTCGATCAAACGGCCGCGTGTCGGCGTGTTGCTCGACGCGGCGTGGCCGCTGCTGGTCTGGTTCACGGAGCGGATCTTCGCGGAAGACCGCTGGATCGTCGAACGCGAGCAGGAAGCGCACGACGCGCAGGGCGCCGACTGGAATCATGAGGTGTTCCCGGTGATCAACGAGCTGCGCGATCTGCTGCGGCAATGCGGCGCGCCGCCGGCACGACGCGTGGTGCCGATCGAGCCGGAGGCCTCGCCGCAGACTTGCGCGGGTTGATGGAAACGGTTGCGGCCTAAGTTTTTGCTCTATGGCTGCGGCTTTGGCTGGGTTTTGTGGCTGTGGGCTGTGGCTGTGGGCTGTTGTGTGGTCGCGCCGGCGCTGGCGGTAAATGACGGCCTGCACCGCCGGCTGCGGCGTGGCGCAATGTCCGGTTGGCGCGCTTGCAATGCGTTATGCTCGATTGAGCGCGTCCGCAGGGTTGTGCGGATGCGCGCTGCCGATCGAGGAGGCGCGCCATGCCACAGACGAACGCAGAACATCCGATGGGCCCCGACCGGGAGCTCATCTCGCAGCGTACGTTCGATGCACCGCGCGAGCGCGTCTTCCGTGCGTGGACCGAGCCTGCACGCCTTGCCCGCTGGTGGGGACCGAAGGGCTTTCGCAATACATTCCACAAATTCGAACTCAAACCGGGCGGCAACTGGCGCTTTGTGATGCATGGCCCGGATGGCGTCGACTATCGCAATCACAGCGTATTCATCGAAATTGCTGAGCCGGAGCGGATCGTGTTCGATCATGTCTCCGGTCCGCATTTTCAGGTCACCGCTTCGTTTGATGAAGCCGGCAACAAGACCCGGCTGACCTACCGGATGGTGTTCGATACACCTGCCGTCTGCGCGCAGCTGAAGACGTTTGCGCTGAAGTCGAATGAAGAGAACTTCGACCGGCTGGCGGCAGAACTGAAACGGATGGCACAAGCGTGACAAGCGTCCGGTGACGCTGCGGGGCTGTTCTGCGGGCTGGTTTCGGCCCGGCAGAACAGCCCCGCGTGCCGTGGCACGCCGGTGCTGCCTGCAACGCGCGCGAGCGGGCTGATCGTGCGCGCGTTTAATCGTCGATCAGAAGCGGTGACGCAGACCGACCGAAGCCGTCGCCTGATTGTGCGACGACGAGACGCCGGTGTTGCCACCCCCGTAGATCGACGCCGTGAGCCTGTCGTCGCCGGTTACGTGCTGATACACGGCTTGCGCGTATACATCGGTGCGCCTGGACAGCGCGTAGTCGGTCTGCAGACCAACCTGATGGACGTGACCGACATTCGGTGTGTCGTCGCCGCCGTTGAACGCACCGTCCGTGTACGTGTAGGCAAGGCCGACGCGCAGTGCGGGCGTCAGGTTGTACTTCGCATTGACCTCATAGTTGTTGGCGTGCAGCGAATAGGCTGCGCCGGCCGCGAAGTTGTCCTGACGCGATTGGGTCCATACCACCCCGATCTGTGCTGGTCCGAACGCGTAGCTTGCGCCGACGCCGTACTCACGCATCCGGAAGTTGCCCACGGCGCTGTTCAGCGCAGACAACGCCACGCCGTCCGTCGCACCGCTTGCGGTGCTGCCCGGATTGTTCTGCTGCGCGTAAGCGGCGCCGATGCGCAGCCCCTGGTACTGGTACGCGGCGCCGAAGCTGTATTCGCGGTTGTTGCCGAAGTCGCTCGAGTTCGAGAAACCGTACGTGCCGCCGAACGTGAAGCCCGCATAGTTCGCGCTCGCGAACTTGATGGAGTTGTTGACCGGGAAGCCGCCGTTGGTGCTCAGGTTATCGTTATTGCCCGGATGCGCGAAATACGTGCCGCCCCAGCTGCCCGTGGCGCTGAGCGGAGCGAGATAGTCTTGCGCGGCATCGTACTGGCGGCCGAGCGTGACGGTGCCGTAGTCGCTCGACAGACCGACATAGGCCTGGCGGTTGAACAGGCTGCCATTGTTGGCGAACCTGCCGTTGTTGATGTCGAAGCCGCTCTCGAGGTTGAAGATCGCCTTCAGGCCGCCGCCCAGATCTTCGGTGCCGCGCAGCCCCCAGCGGCTCTGCTCGATGCCGCCGCTGCCGAGCGCCCAGCGCGCGCTATCGTTGACATTGCTGGTGTAGGTAATGCCTGCGTCGATTACGCCGTATAGCGTGACGCTGCTTTGCGCGTGAGCGAGCGGAACAAACGACGCGGCAGCTGCCGCAACGATCAAGGTCTTTTTCATGTGAACTTCCTTCTGTGTTCTGTTGGTCACGCATCGGCTCGCCTTGACGCCGGGCACGCACCGCATGCGGGCGGTCCGAATCGAAGTGAGGCCGTTCGAATTCCCCTTTGCGGGAATGGGCGCAGTATAGGTAGGCACCCTAAGTGTCGTGTGTTTGATAGTTGTAAATTACGTATTGCTAAATTGGAAATAAATAAAATGAGATGGAGTAGATTTATGTTTTTATTGAGGTTGTTTATCTAAATAAAATTGAATTTATGTTTTTGAGAGAAGGGTGGCGTTGTCAGGCTGCAACAGTGGAATTTGATATGTGCTTGAGGGGATGTTTTTTTATGCGATGGGATATGAATGGCGGTGTTAATTAGTATAAGAATTTTCCTAATACTTTCGGACTAGTTGAAAGTTAAATTATGATTCGTAAAATAATGAATTGTTAAAGTATTAAATTCTGGTTTGCCTTTTTAAGGAATTTAAGGTTTCGGCGAAAGGGAAATTCTCGTGCTCGGGCTTGTGCAAATTTCGGTGTCACTGTGATTACCGCAGTCCGAAAATTTGTCGTACGTTGCTTCCTTGTCTGTTTGCCGCGTGCGGCGCGCGCTTGCTAGACTGCCTGCGCAGGTGTGGAGGCGGCCGTGTTGCTGCGGCAAGCGTTTCAGCGAATTCTTCATTGGGGAGGTTCCATGGCTTATATGCTGCTTATCGTCGAACCGGTGGACCAGCGCGAGGAGCGCGGCGAGGCTGCCGGGCGCGAAGTGTTCGGCCAGATGCTGCGCTATCGCGACAACCTGCAGGAGCAGGGCGTGCTGATTGCGGCAGAGTCGCTCACAACGGTCAACAACAGCAAACGGCTGCAGGTGCGCGACGGCAAAACCCGCCTGATCGACGGCCCATTTGCTGAGGCGAAGGAAATGATCGGCGGTTTCTTTTTGCTGGATTGCGACACGCAGCAAGAGGCGCTTGCGCTCGCTGCCGAATGTCCCGCAGCGCAGTGGTGCACGATCGAGATTCGCAAGCTCGGGCCTTGCTACGAGTAGCAGCCACGAGCAGGCGGCAAGGTAAGGGGCTGAGACGGCGTCCGTAGCCGCGTGCAGAAGCCGCGCCCGGAAGCCTCAGGCAACGGGCAGCCTCGAGCGTGCAGCGCTAATGCGGGTTTCTCCTGGGTGTATTGCCGCGCCAATGTGTCGATCCGCCGCAACTTCGTTCGTCGTGCTGGCAAGGAGCCGCAGAAATGGTTCCGCTGCCGACCCATCGGGCGAGGAGAACGGGCGATGCGATTCATGATCATGGTGAAAGCGAACGCGGACAGCGAAGCCGGCGCGATGCCGGAAGAAGCACTGATCGCTGCAATGGCCGCCTATCACGAAGAGCTGTCGAAGGCGGGTGTACTACTTGACGCAAGCGGTCTTCAACCGAGTTCCAAAGGCTGGCGCATCCGCTATTCGGGAGGCCGGCGCACGGTGAGCGACGGGCCATTTGCCGAGACCAGGGAGTTGCTTGCCGGCTATACGCTTATCCAGGTGCGCTCGCGCGAAGAGGCGAGGGAATGGGCGCGTCGTTTTCCAGCGCCGTTTGGCGACCATGTAGACAGCGAGATCGAAGTCCGGCAACTGTACGGGCTCGACGACTTCAAACCGGGTGCGGCGACGAGCCGGTTTCGCAATCTTGAAGGTACGAACCACTAAACGAGGCAATCATGCACAAGCAGATTTTCATCAATATCGCAGTGGAAGACCTCGAACGCTCGAAGGCGTTCTTCACGGCGCTCGGGTTCACGTTCGAACCGAAATTCACCGATCAAAATGCGGCATGCATGATCGTCGGCGAGAACATCTTCACGATGTTGCTGGTCAAGCCGTTTTTTCAGACCTTCACGCATAAGCCGTTAAGCGATCCGGCAAAGAGCACGGAGGCACTGATCTGCCTTTCGTGCGATAGCCGCGCGGAAGTCGACGATCTGGTCGCAAAAGCCCTTGCGGCGGGCGGTAAAGCGCCGCGCGAGCCGCAAGACTACGGCTTTATGTACAGCCACGGCTTTGAAGATCCGGACGGGCATATCTGGGAACTGGCGTACATGAACCCGGACGTGCCGGTCGATCACTTATCGCAGGCAAATTGAGGCCGGCCGTGACGACGGCTGCGACCCATCGTGCGATCGAGGCGGTGTGGCGGATCGAGTCCGCGAAAGTCATTGCGCACGTCGCCCGTATCGTGCGCGACGTGGGCGTGGCTGAAGAACTGGCGCAGGACGCGCTGGTGGCTGCGCTCGAGCACTGGCCCGAGGCCGGCGTTCCCGATAATCCGGGAGCCTGGCTGATGGCTACCGCGAAGAACCGCGCGCTCGACCGCTGGCGTCAGGAAGCGCTGCATGCGAAAAAGCGCGAGGAGCTCGGTCATGATCTCGATGCACTCGAGGCACACGTCGTGCCCGATTTTGTCGATGCGCTCGACGCCGCGCGTGCCGACGACATTGGCGACGACTTGCTACGGCTGGTGTTCACCGCGTGCCATCCGGTGCTATCCACCGATGCGCGCGTCGCGCTGACGCTGCGGCTGCTCGGTGGGCTGACAACCGACGAGATCGCGCGCGCGTTCCTCGTGCCTGAACCGACCATCGCTCAGCGGATCGTGCGCGCCAAGCGTACGTTGTCGGCGGCCAGGGTGCCGTTCGAGGTACCGCAAGCCGATGCACGGGCGGTGCGGCTCGCATCGGTGCTCGAGGTGATCTATCTGATCTTTAACGAGGGCTACTCGGCCACTGCCGGCGACGACTGGATGCGACCCGCGCTGTGCGAAGAAGCGCTGCGGCTCGGCCGCGTACTGGCGGGCCTCACGCCGGGAGACAGCGAGGTGCACGGCCTGGTCGCGCTGATGGAGATCCAGGCGTCGCGCCTGCATGCACGCGTCGGGCAAGACGGCCGCCCGGTGTTGTTGCTCGATCAGGATCGCAGCCGCTGGGACCCGCTGTTGATTCGCCGCGGCCTTGCGGCGCTGGAGCGGGCAGAGGCACTTGGCGGCGCGAGTGGCCCTTATGCACTGCAGGGGGCGCTTGCGGCATGCCACGCGCGGGCGCGAACTGCCGCTGAAACCGACTGGCCGCAGATCGTCGCGTTATACGACGCACTCGCGCAGGTTGCGCCGTCGCCGGTGGTCGAGTTGAATCGTGCAGTGGCGGTCGGTATGGCGTTCGGACCGTCGGCCGGTCTGGAAATTGTCGATGCGCTCGCCGCTGACCGCACGCTCGAAAACTATCACTGGCTGCCGAGCGTGCGCGGCGACCTGCTCGCAAAACTGGGCCGCCGAGACGAAGCGCGGGTTGAGTTCGAGCGCGCGGCTGCGATGACGCGCAATGCGCGCGAACGGGACATGTTGCTGGCGCGTGCCGGCGAGATGAACATCTACACGCGCGGTGAAGCGCGCGAACAGGCTCCGGCGCCGGTGCAAGAAAAGACACAGCAAAAAACACAGCAAAAAACGCGCAAACAAACACGCCGCGGCGTCCACTGAAGGCTCGCGCCGCACGTGTCACCGACCTCGCTAGCGTCGCCAGTCAAGCAAAGCGAAAACAAGCGAACCCCTTCGCTACTTCTTCTGCTTTTCACGAAAGCGCGCAACCTTATACCGGTTCCCGCACGCGGTCATGCTGCACCAGCGGCGCCTGTGTGACTTCGTGCGATCGTAGAAATACAGCGTGCATTCTGGATGTTCGCAGCGGCGCACGCGTTTAAAATCCTCGTCAACGATCAACTGCGCAGCGGCTTCGGCGAGCGGCAACAAGCATTGCTCTGCTGTGTGTGTCTCGAACTTGCGCGCCACGCGCAGCGCATTGCTGTCTTCAATCAAGACCAATGCATGGCTCCCGCACGCGAGAAACGCGTTCAGCGCCGCTATGTCCATCCGTTTACCGGCGCGCCGTTGCTCGACTAGCGCGCGAACCATCTCGCGCAATCCCCGCGCCGCGTCGCGAAGTGAATCCGATCTGAATGCGAGCACTTCGTTTCCTACAGCGAAACCCATGCGTCGCAGCCAGTGCAGCACGTCCGTGTCCGATTGAAGAAAGTCGGTGGGCACGCCACCGATTTGCACAACCGTGTTCAGCAAATCGAGCGCCGGATGATCCGCGAGCAACGGCGGCTCGGGCGAATGCGAAGAGGTGGAGTACTTCATGGTCAGGCTTCCTCAGTCGCGTCGGGTCGCCGCACACCGCGGCAGACCCAATGCAACGTTATATCTACCTTACCAATGTAACCTCTCAGGATGCCGTTGACAAGTTACAAAACTCGACTATCATGTGCACACGTAACCGCTAAACGATTCGTTTAACGGTTTCAAAACGGCGACATCACCTTACTACTGACCGCCACCTTCGGAGCTCATCATGTCGACATCTGCACTGCAACAAGCCGGTTTGCCAGCCATTTCCCGCCTTGCGCTAAAGCGCGTCGAGGCCGACGGGGTCAACGTGTTCTATCGCGAAGCCGGTCCGGCGGACGCGCCTGTGGTGTTGTTGCTACATGGCTTCCCGACTTCGTCGCTGATGTTTCGCGAACTGATGCCGCGTCTCGCCGGCCGCTATCGTGTGATCGCTCCCGACTTGCCCGGTTTCGGTTTCACGACGGTGCCGGCCGAGCGCCGCTACACCTATTCGTTCGACGCGCTCGCGAAGACGATCGGAGCATTTGTCGACACGCTGAAGCTCAACCGGTACGCGCTGTACGTGTTCGACTACGGCGCGCCGGTAGGCCTGCGTCTCGCGGTCGCGCATCCGGAGCGGGTGACTGCGCTGATCTCGCAGAACGGCAATGCGTACGAAGAAGGGCTCGGCGACGCGTGGGGTCCGATTCGCAAGTACTGGGCTGAGCCGAGCGCGGAAAACCGTGCGGTGGTGCGCGATGCGGTGCTGAACCTGGAAGGCACGCGCTGGCAATATACGCATGGTGTGCAGGACGCCGATTCGATCGCGCCGGAAACCTACACACTGGACACGCTGCTGTTCGAACGCGGCGACAACAAGGAAGTGCAGCTCGACCTGTTCCTCGACTACGCGTCGAACGTGAAGCTGTACCCGACTTTCCAGACGTTTTTCCGCGAATTCAAGCCGCCGACGCTGGCGATCTGGGGCAAGCACGACCCGTTCTTCATTCCGCCGGGCGCCGAAGCTTATCGCCGCGATAATCCGAATGTGACGGTTGAAATGCTGGACACCGGTCACTTTGCGCTGGAAACGCATGTCGACGAAATCGCGATCGCGATCGACACGCTGCTGCGCCCGATAGCCGCGAAGTAAGTACGTGCTCGCGCCTGGCGCGCGCGGCAGCGCCGTGTATGTGGGCGCTGCGTGAAGGCAAGCGCAGGCGCAAACGTAAACGGCGATCGCAGAGAGATCACAACGGCACGGCGCCCCTAGGGCGCCGTCGCCATTTCTACTTGCGTTCGCGCTTCTCACGCGGCGCGGCAGGCCGTTCATCGTCGGCACCGTCATGCCGATCATCGATGAACGGCGAATCGGTATCGGTGCCGCCGTCGCGTAACGCGTCACGTGCGCTTTCGGCCAGTTGCTCGTAACGCTTACGAAAGCGCGTCAGATCTTTCTCATCGAGCTCTTCCAGATCGAGCAGCGCGTTATGCGCGCCTTCCAGCGCGCGGATCAGTTCGTCGAGCTTGATCTGCATGGCCGCGGTATCGCGGTTCTGCGTGTTCTGGATCAAGAAAACCATCAGAAACGTGACGATCGTCGTCGATGTGTTGATGACGAGCTGCCATGTGTCGCTGAAGTGAAACAGCGGCCCACTGATCGCCCACACGACCACCAGCACGACCGCGATGACGAACGTCACGGGCCTGCCGGCCATCGACGAAAGTCCATTCGAGAAGTGTGAAAACCAGTTCCTGGTCACAGCGGATCTCCCTGTTCGTGGCATACGTTCGGACGATACCGGCTCCGGCCCCGTAACTCCAGCGCCGCCAGCACCCGTCGGAGCAATCCGGACGCTCCGCAACACAACCGCGCACAACCGCGCACAACCGCGCGCGATCGCGCAGTGCGAAACAAAAATAACCGCTTCACATGTCGATCGCGCAGTGGCTTACTCGTCGTTGTGATGAAGCCGCGATGTCCGGCGTAGCTTCGATCATCGTTGAACTCACTGAATACAGGAGCGACCACTATGTCCAAGCCAGCTGTGAAGACCATTCCCGAAGGCATGCATTCGCTGACTCCGCATCTCGTGTGCGACGGCGCGGCCGCTGCCATCGATTTCTACAAGAAGGCATTCAACGCCGTCGAACAGGCGCGTCTGCCCGGTCCGGGCGGCAAGCTGATGCATGCTGCAGTGAAAATCGGTGATTCGATACTGATGCTGGTCGACGAAATGCCCGAGTGCGCCGGCGCGCTCGGGCCGAAGAAGCTGAACGGTTCGCCGGTCACGATTCACCTGTACGTCGACGACGTCGATGCGACGGTCGCGCAAGCAACTGCCGCAGGGGCGAAGGTGACAATGCCGGTTGCCGATATGTTCTGGGGTGATCGCTACGGTCAATTGGAAGATCCGTTCGGGCACCGCTGGTCGGTCGCCACGCACAAGCGCGAAGTCAGTCTTGAAGAAATGCAGTCGGCAATGCAGGAAATGATGAAGTCGCGCCAGTAAGTCGTACTGCCGGTGCGCGGCGCGCCGCGACATGACGTCGGCGCACGAACAGGAACCGTGGCGGCTGCACACAAGTGCGTGTCGCCGCGTCCGCCTCTACACGCTCGAGCACGGTGTGGCGCGGTGTTCGGGGCATCGATGCGCCGCAAAAAAATTCACCGCATAATCTTCGCCGTCTCTTGCCAAAGTGCCAATCGGTGCGCGGCATGCAAGCGATTGCTTGTGGGTTCGCCTGAGGCTGGATCGCGAATCTCGATCCTATTGCGTCGACGGCGGCCTGATTAACCCGTCCGTCGAATATAAACTCCGCAATACATCAGCAAGTTGCACTACAGGTAAGCGTTCGCGTCGGCGAGGCGGCAAGGGCTCGCGCCTGCCACCTCGCGATGACTTGTCCGCAGCTTTAACTCACCACATTGGAGCGTTGACGATGAATACGGTAACTACCAAAGACGGCGCGCAAATCTTCTTCAAGGATTGGGGCAGCGGACGCCCGATCGTTTTCTCGCATGGATGGCCGCTCGATGCCGACGCGTGGGATGCGCAGATGCTGTTTCTCGCGCAGCAAGGCTTTCGCGTGATCGCACATGACCGGCGCGGCCATGGGCGCTCTTCGCAAACCTCGCAGGGCAATGACATGGACACCTATGCCGACGACCTCGCGGCCGTGATCGACAAGCTCGATCTGAAGGACGCAGTGCTGGTCGGCCACTCGACGGGCGGCGGCGAAGTGGCGCATTACATCGGCCGGCATGGCACGAAGCGCGTTGCGAAAGCGGTGCTGATCGGTGCGGTGCCGCCGCTGATGCTGAAGACTGCGGCGAATCCCGGCGGCTTGCCGATGGACGTGTTCGACGGCATCCGCAAGGGCGTAACCGATAACCGCTCGCAGTTCTACAAGGACCTGGCGCTACCGTTCTTCGGCTTCAACCGGGCGGGCGCGAAGGTGTCGCAGGGCACGATCGATCAATTCTGGCTGCAAGGCCTGCGCGGCGGCATCAAGGGCCAGTATGAGTGCATCAAGCAGTTCTCCGAGGTCGACTACACGCCCGACCTACAGAAGTTCGATGTACCCACGCTGATCCTGCACGGCGACGACGACCAGATCGTGCCGATCGACGCAGCGGGCCGCATGTCGGCGAAGATCGTGAAGAACGCGACGCTGAAGGTCTATGAAGGCGCACCGCACGGCATGTGCGTGACGCATGCGGACAAGGTGAATGCCGATTTGCTGGCGTTTATCAACAGCTGATCAGGTGGCGCGGTGGCGCAGTGGCCAGACGGGCAGATGTTTGCCCGATGCGCTGCGCCCGCCGCGCCTGCGTTACACGCGCTGCGATCCAAGCCTGCACGTTAAACGCCTCGCACGCCGAACTGAGCGCGCCGCGCGCTAAACGCGCCGGACGCGCCCAACGCGCCAAGCCTACCCCGTAACGCCGCGTGCGCGTTGTGCCTCGATCAATTCTGCAAGCCTGTGTCGCTGTGCGTGCTGCGCATCGAAATTATCTGGCGCGAGCCATGCTTCAAAGCCCGCGCGAACGTTGGCCCATTCGCCGTCGATGATCGAATACCAGGCAGTGTCGCGATTGCGCCCGCTGTAGACCATTGCCTGCCGGAATATGCCTTCGAACGTGAAGCCAAAGCGCAGCGCGGCAGCGCGCGACGGCAGATTCAGCGCATCGCATTTCCATTCGAAGCGACGATAGCCGAGCCGCTCGAAGCAGTACTGCATCAACAGATACACCGCTTCGGTCGCGATGCGGGTGCGCTGCAAACGCGGCGAAAACGTCACGAAGCCGACTTCTATCACGCCGTTCGGTGCGTCGATGCGCATCAGCGCGAGTGTGCCGAGCGCCTTTCCGGTTGCGAGGTCGATCACGCTGTAGTGCAGCGGATCGGTAGACGCGGCGCAGGTCGCCAGATGTTCGCTGAGGGCATCGAGTGTAGCGAACGGTCCTGCTCTCAGATACGTCCAGTCGCGCGCATCGGTTGCTTCGCGGTACGCGTCGTGCAGATCGCGCGCGTGCTGCGCGACGCTGACTCGCTCGAGTCTGCAATAGCGGCCCGTGAGCGGTGTGCCGTCAGGCTGTTGGGCGCCGTGCCAGTGCGGCACGGGTGCGCCGATGGGTTGGCCGAATTCGTTGAGTCGCTGTTCCACGTTGCTACCTCTCCTCGCCGCACCGACCGCTGCGAAGCCCGGCCGGCGCATGGGTTGTGCGTACTGCATGCCAAGCGGGCACGATACGGCAAATACCGCCGCCGCGAAAGATCTCTACGGCGATGCGCATCCGCGCGCCGCGCATCGCGCGGCGAGACGCACAAGACGCACGGCGGCGCACTGAGGCGCACAAGCAACGGCAGGCAACCACGCACAGCAACCCAACCACGCACAGCAACCCAACCACGCACAGCAACTCAACCACGCACAGCAACCCAACAACCCGCAACAGCGCCGCCGCCCGAACCACTTACAACTGCATCATCCCGCCATCGATGACGATCTCCGTGCCCACGATAAACCCCGACTCTTGCGACGACAAATGCAGCACCGTCGCAGCGATTTCGCGCGAATCGCCAAAGCGCCCAAGCGGCACCTGAGCCTTGATCTGTTCGACGGCACCGTCGAGTGCCGCCGCGTCGAAGCCGAGCTTGCCATACAGCGGCGTGCTGATCGGGCCCGGGCTGACGACGTTGACCCGCACGCCGAGCGGGAGTAGCTCGGCCGACAGCGTCTTCGCCAGCGAAATCAAAGCAGCTTTGCTCGCCGCATACACCGACGACGCCGGCATACCGATATGTGCATTGATCGAGCCATTCAGCACCACTGACGCGCCTTTATTGAACAACGGCACCAGCGCCTGAAGCTGAAAGTACGGACCTTTGACATTGATGTCAAAAGTCTGGTCCCACATCGATTCGGCCACGTCGGTGAACGGCGCGAACTTCGCGATGCCGGCGTTGATAAACACCGCATCGAGCCGCACGCCTTGATCCGTGAGTTGCTTTGCGAGTTCGCGCGCCGCGGCGGTCGAGCCGGCGTCGTTGCGGATGGCGAGCGCGGACGTGCCGAGCGATTCTTTCGCGGTAGCCAGCGTGGCTTCGTCGCGGCCGGTGATGATGACGCGTGCGCCTTCTGCCGCATAAGCCTGCGCGGTGACCAAGCCCATGCCGCTGTTGCCGCCGGTAACGAGTACGGTCTTGCCTTCGAAACGGTTCATGATGTTCTCCTTCAAGTGGGTTCGTGATGAAGGTAATTCTGGGCGAGAACACATTCAAAGATATACGAATAAGTTGGCGTACTCGTGCGATTTAATTGGATATATTCCTCATGCGCATTTTTGGTAACAGACGGCCATGCCGCCGCCTATGCCGACCCATTCCGCACGTACAATGGCTTGTGGCACCCGTCACGACGAACCGATAGAGAGGGACGCAAATGGAAATTGAACCGACTGAGTGGTTTCCGTTAGACGAATTCAAGCCGGTGCGGGAAGGTTGGTACGAAGTGCAACTGGCAAACGGCGAAACGGCGTTTGCCCGTTACGTCGAGGGTGACTGGACGGAAAAACCGCCGCTTGTGTTCACGCACTGGCGCGGCTTGAGCCAGGATCCCGTGCGAGCGGGTGGAGAAACAGAGGACATCGGCGCAGAGGTGACCGCTGCGGAAGGCGTCCGGGCAGCATGGAACGCGTTTTTCCCGGGCGCGGGCAACGAGGCGCACAAGCCCCTCGACGCAGCGAACGAAAAGACCAACGGGCCGCATTGATCGGTGCAGTGCAGCAGCGGCGCGTAACGCGCCGTCTGCTGAGTGGTCTGCCAACGCCATGCGTCATGCTGCAACGCGTCGATCCAGCCGCATACAGGCCGTCGAAGGGCCGCCAAACAGCCGCCAAACAGCCGCCAAACAGCCGCCACAGACGCACAAGCCAAGTTGATCTATGCTCGACGCTTCCCGTTCCTCGTCGAGATTCGCTCCCACGCTATGAAAGGCACCCGTGCCCCCGTCGACTTGCCGCACGCCACGCGGCTCCTCAATCATGGCCCCGTTACGATCGTCACCAGCGCGCACGGCGGCCGTTCCAACGTGATGGCCGCGGCCTGGACGATGCCGCTCGATTTCGATCCTCCGAAGGTGGCGGTCGTGATCGACAGCCGCACGCTCACGCGTCAGTTAGTCGACGCGAGTGGCGTGTTCGGGCTGCAGATACCGGACCGCGCGTTCGCGCAACAGACGCTCGAAGTCGGCTCGAATGCAGGCGTCGAATTCGACAAGTTCGCCGCGTTGAATCTGCAGACTTTCCAGGGCCAGAAGATCGACGTGCCGATGCTCGCAGGCTGCGTGGCATGGCTCGAATGCAAGGTGATTCCAGACGATAGCCAGCGTTACGACCTGTTCCTTGCCGAGGTGGTCGCCGCCTACGCGGACAGCAGCGTCTACTCGGACAACCGCTGGCATTTCGGCGACGACCCGAACGCACGCACGGTGCACTACGTGGCCGGCGGCACCTTTTTCACGACCGGCGAAGCGTTCGAAGTGAAGTCGAAGCCGCTCGAAAACGGCCGGCGCGACGCCTGAAACGGCGGGCAACCGCGCACGCCCGCTCGCGCACGGCGAATGCCGCCACATTTGTTACTCCCAACGATCGTCCGGGCGGCTCCAGACTGTGTGACAGCAGCAGTCGATGCCGCCGCTCCACGCAGGGAACGATGCTTGCGTGACGGAGCGTAAAAACTCGTCCCGATCAGGAGGAAGCAAAACCATGACGACTTCAGACCAAAACCCAGGCAATACTGAGCAGCCTGAGATGCGTACGCCGCCGGTGGTCTCGCCGCAGGCATGGGAAGCCGCCCGCGAGCAACTGCTGGTGAAGGAAAAGGCCCACAGTCGCGCCCGCGACGCGCTTGCCGCCGAACGCCGCCGGATGCCGTGGATGGCGGTGGAAAAGGCTTACGTATTCGAGGGCCCGGCGGGCCAGGCCAGCCTTGTCGACCTGTTCGAAGGCCGGCACCAGCTGATCGTCTATCGCGCGTTCTTTGAACCAGGCGTATTTGGCTGGCCCGACCACGCGTGCCGAGGCTGCTCGATGGTGGCCGATCAGGTCGCGCACCTTGCGCACCTGAATGCCCGCGACACGACGCTCGTGTTCGCATCGCGTGCGCCGCAGGCGGACATCGCACGGCTGAAAGCGCGCATGGGCTGGCAGATGCCCTGGTTCACCCTCACGGACAGCTTCGACACCGATTTCGGCGTGCACGAATGGCACGGCACAAACGTGTTTTATCGCAACGGCGCGCAGGTCCATCGCACCTACTTCATCAACAATCGCGGCGACGAACAGATGGGCGGGACGTGGAATTACCTCGACATCACACCGCTTGGCCGGCAAGAGGTGTGGGAAGACTCGCCCGAGGGCTACCCCCAAACGCCGACCTACAAATGGTGGAACTGGCACGACAGCTACGTGGAAGGCGCGGCACCCGACAGGAAATGGGTCGAAGTGTCGGATGCCGGCGAAGCGGCATTCCGCGACTTGCAAAAGGACGCGCCGCGGTAATGTCCACAGCGGTCCACAGCGGCGCGTGGCGGCGCTTTCAGGCGTCCGCCGCGCACACGCCGCCGCGGCGCGGCATCCCGCCTACGACCCGCAGAACGGGCCTTGTTCTGTCATTGCACGCTTCCACGTGTGCTCCGTGCTGGAGACCGGAGCAGGGACAGCGAGTGGCGCGGCGGCGGTACCCACATCGGTCAGATTGATGTGGCAGCGATTATTGGTCATCGACAACAACGCCACATAGCGGTGCGTGGCTTCTGGCGTGAACGTCAGCGTATCGACGCAGAATTGCTCGACCAGCACGAGATTTTTCATATAGAACATCGAGAACGACAACGGCGCGTTCGGCGCGACTTTGCGCGTGATTTCCTTTTCGTGGTCCATCACTGGAAGACGATGGCGGTCGGTGCACCCGGCTGCGCCTCCATAAATGAAAGCTTGTGCGCTGAAGTCGTCTGCCTTGCGAAGAACAAGGGTGGCGGCATCGGCTTGCGACGGTTCCTGATAGCTCGTCGCGCAACCGGCGATGCCGAGCGACATTGCGCCCAGCATGAGGGTTCGGCTTAATTTCATCTTGGTTGAGTGGTGGGTGGGTGCAGATCGGGAGTACGCGCGCCTAAAGGTGCGCTCGAGCCTGATCAAGCTTTACGGCACCCGCCGAAAAACCTTGAGAAAGCATCTATTTCGCATAAGGCGTTCGAGCCGGCCAACGTACGTCGTCACCCGGTATATCGTCGGCGGTAAAACCAAAAAGCTCCTGCCCGCCCGGGGTGACCATCAAATCTGGTCGGCCGCCGCGCGACCGCTGCCGCTCTTCGCGTGCGGCCCGTGTTCCGGCTGCACGGCAACCGGCGACGCGGTGCGTAACAGCGACGCGCCAAGCAGTGCCGCGACCGCCGCGAAAATCGCGCCGCAAAGAAACGCCACGTGATAGCCGACGGCCAGCGCAGCCCGCTCGCCTTGCGCAGCGCCGACTTCGCCGGTGGCTGCTGCCGCGAGGCTCGCCAGCACCGCAAGACCCAATGCGCCACCCATCATGAACGACGTATTGACGATCCCTGACGCAAGCCCTGAATCCTTCGGCGCGACGTCGTTCATCGCGGCCAGCAACATCGGGTTGAACGCAACGCCCGCGCCGATGCCGAGCAGTACCATGCCCGGCAGCACATCGACGATCAACTGCCCATTCACCGGCGCGCGCGCGAACAGCAGCAAGCCGATCGCCGCCAGCAGCAAGCCGACCGCGATCGGCCGGCGAATGCCGAAGCGCATCACGATGCGTGCCGACAGGCCAAGCGAGAAAAACGCCATGATCAGATTGGCCGGCAAGAACGCCAGTCCGACCTGGAACGGCGCGTAGCCGAGCACGCGCTGCATATAGAGCGCGGAGATGAAGAACCACGCGAACATCGCGGCGGCCCACAGCACGGCGATCACATTAGAGATAGTCAGATTGCGCAACCGGAACAGCTTGAGCGGCATCAACGGATGAAGCACACGTGCTTCGACGACGATAAACACCGCGAGCAGCACGATGGCAGCGAGCAGCAGGCCGAGCGTTTGCGCCGACATCCAGCCCGCTTCGTTGCCATTGACGATCGCATACACGGCGAGCATCAACGAAGCAGTAACGCTGATCGCGCCGGCCACATCGAGCCGCTCGCCGTGCGCGTTGCCGCGGCCCGCGGGCAGCAACGCTACGCACAGCGCATAGACCGCGATGCCGATCGGCAGATTGACGAGAAAGATCCAGTGCCAGCTAAGCAGATTGGTCAGCAAGCCACCGAGCAGCACGCCGATGCTGCCGCCGCCGGCGCATACGAAGCCGTACACGCCCATCGCTTTCGCACGTTCTGCCTGGCCGGGGAACAGATTCATGATCAGCGACAGCGAAACAGCCGACACGACCGCGCCGCCGAGCCCTTGTATCGCCCGTGCGCACACCAGCAGTACCTGCGAATTGGCAAGGCCACATGCAAGCGAAGCGAGCGTAAACAGCGTGATGCCCGCGAGAAACAGCTTGCGGTGCCCGTACAGATCGCCGAGCCGGCCGCCGAGCAGCAGAAAGCCGCCGAACGTCAGCATATAGGCGTTCACAACCCACACCAGCGACGTTTCGGAAAAGCCGAGATCCGTCGCGATCGACGGCAGTGCGACGTTGACGATGGTCGTGTCGAGGACGATCATCAGCACGCCGAGGCAAAGCACGATGAGCGCCAGCCAGCGTGAGCGTCCTTCGATGTTATGGGTCATGCGGCGTTCTCCGTGAGTTCGGTCCGGCGATCGAAAGCTCACAGTCTAGTCCCGGCCGCATGGGCATTTCAACCCGCGAACGTCGCGGCGAATGCGCATCGACCGGTGTTCAACCTTGCCACTTGTCGCCCATCAAGCGGTTCGAAGGCAGCTTTTCGTCGAGCAGCTTGCGCGCACTCTCGATGCCGGCCACGGGTAGATTCTCCGGATCGAGCAACCCGACTTGCACGAGCACCGACGCCTGGTCCCAGTAGATATGCTCGTTGTACAGCTTGTCGCCGCGAAAGCACACCACCGCGAGCATCGGCACCTCGAAGTATTTGCCGGTCGGCGCAACGCCCGGCAGCAGCCAGTCGATCTCGCAGGAATGCGTGCATGCAAAGATGAACTCGTCGACGACGCGGTCGGAGCCGATCGTGCGCGAGATCGGAATCAGCTTCGTATCGGCCGGGTTCGAGTGCACGAAATGATTCGTGTAGAAATGCTTGAGCTTGTCATGGCCGACGCCGCCGGTCATCGTCGGCACGTGGTTCACGTAGGGTTCAGCGACCATCGTCGGCATCACCGCTTCGACGTCGCGCGTCGCGAATTCGAAATAGCAGTGCTGTTCCCACAACGCATTGAGGTCGTACACCGGCCCAAGCACGCGGCGCAGCAGCGCGAGCGTGCGCGAGTAGGCCATCATTGCCGCGGGCTTGTCGTAGTGCGCGCGACCGGGCGACGCAAACGCGTGGTCGCAGCCGGCGTACAGGTATGCGTCGACATGCGGGCGTTTTGCCAGCGCCGCGCCGATCCGTTCGCGTGCGTCGGCGGGGCAGTAGGCGTCGTTTTCCGCGTAATGCAGCATCAATGGGCAACGCAGGTTGGCGGCTTCGTCCAGATGCGCGTCGATGCCCACGCCGTAGTAGCTGACTGCGCAATCGACATCAGTGCGCGTCGCGGCGAGGTAGGCGAGCTTGCCGCCAAGACAGTAGCCGACCGTGCCGACCTTGCCTTTGTGCTCCGGCAGCGCACGCAGCGCGGCGAGTGTGGCGGCGATGTCGTCGATGGCGCGATCGGTGTCGAAACGGCTGAAGCAATCGTAAGCCTGCTTCAGGTCGTCGCCTTCATAGCCGAGCACGATGCCGGGCTTGATACGCCAGAACAGATCGGGCACCAGCACCACATAACCTTCTTCGGCAAAGCGGTCGGCCATCGACTTCATATAGTCGTTGATGCCGAAAATTTCCTGCAGCAGCACGAGGCCTGGCCCCGAACCCTGCACGGGGCGCGCGACATACGCGTTGAAGCGGCCGCCGTCGTGGGCAGCGACTTCGATAAAAGACCCCTCCATCTACCGTTCTCCTTTGATGACGTTCTGGTGAATTCGAAGCGTAGTGTCGCACCTGGCGGCCCGAAACGAAAAAGCAGGCCGTAGCCTGCTTCATGCGATGCCCATCGGGCTGCGCGTTATTCCGGCATCTTGCGGAAGCCGATCGCAAAGCGATTCCACGCGTTGATCGCCGATACCAGCAGCGTCAGGTCTACCAGTTCCGCCTCGCTGAAATGCGGTTTGACGGCTTCCCATGCCGCGTCGGGCACGTGTCCTTGCGACACCAGCGTCAGCGCTTCGGTCCACTCGAATGCGGCCCGCTCGCGATCGGTGAAGAACGGCGTTTCGCGCCACACGACGACCGTGGCGAGGCGCCGGTCGGTTTCGCCATCGCGGCGCGCTTCGGCCGTATGCATATCGACGCAATACGCGCAGCCGTTGATCTGCGACGCGCGCAGACGCACCAGATGGCCCAGCGATTTTTCGAGCCCGCTTTTGTTGATGCGCTCTTCAACGGCGAGCATGGCTTTGATGGCGAGCGGGTTAGCCTTGTAAAAGTCGAGACGGGGTTCCATGGCGATTCTTCCTCTGATTTGAGTGCGCATCCAGTTGCGCGACAGATGAAGATTAGGCGCAAAACTGGTTCTAACAAATGACCAATTTCTGCTAATTCGTGGTAACCAGCTTCGACCTGATTCCAACTGCCTCCGCGCAGCCGAAACAGCATACAAAGCCGCTATTTCACCGCACCAAGCGCCAACCCCTTCACCAGATAACGCTGCAGCCAAGCAAACACGATCGAAACCGGCAGCGTCGCGCACAAGGTGGCCGCCATCACCAGATGCCATTCGACCACGTACTTGCCCGCCACCATATCGGTTACCTGCACGGTGAGCGTCTTGTTCTCCGGCGAACGGATCAGCGTGTAGACCACCGCAAACTCGTTCCACGCATTGATGAATGTGAAGATCGCCGTCACGACGATTGCCGGCACCGCGAGCGGCAGAAACACCTTGAACACCGCGCGCGTGCGGCTGCAGCCCTCGAGCCACGCGGATTCTTCGAGATCGCGCGGCACCGTCTGGAAATATGACGACAGCATCCACACCGCGAACGCAATATTGAACGCCGCATACGACACGATCACGCCGATCTTCGAATCGACCAGATTGCCGTCGCCGTACGGAATCATTGCGGCGAGCCGGAACAGGCCGACCACCAGCAGGATCGGCGACAGCATCTGCGTGACCAGCAGAAACTGCCGGTACGCGCCCCGCCCGCGAAACGGAAAGCGCGCCAGCGCATACGCCGCAGGCAAGCTGACGGACAGCGCGAGCAACGTGGAAAGCAGGCTGATCACACAGCTGTTGCGCAACGCCACGCCGAAGTTCGCCGCAGTCCACATATCCACGAAGTTCTGCCAGCGCCAGTTCACCGGCAGCCAGCGCGCCGGATAGATAAACACTTCCTGCGCAGGCTTTAACGCGGTGAACAGCATCACCGCAAACGGAAACAGCACGACCACCACCAGCGGCGCCAGCGCGATCCAGCACCACACGGTGCGTTTCATTTTCGCGTTCATGCGGCGTCTCCTTCTTTCGACGGTTGCATGCGCAGGTAAATCATCGAGAACACGAACAGCATCACCAGCATCACCAGCGACACCGCGGCCGCCTGGCCGGGTCGCCCGAGCCGGAAGCCGAGTTCGTACAGATAGGTGACGAGAATGTGCGTGCCGTTGTCGGGGCCGCCTTGCGTCATCACCCAGATAATCGGGAACGAGTTGAACACGTAGATCACGTTCAGCAGGATCGCCATGTTGATGAACGGCCGCAACAGCGGCAGCGTCAGCTGGCGGAATTGCTGCCATGCACTGGCGCCGTCGATGCGCGCGGCTTCATAGATATCACCCGGCACCGAAGACAAACCGCCGAGCAGGATCGTCACGGTAAACGGAATCGACACCAGGATGCCGACCGCGATTTCCACTGGAAACGCGAGCTCCGGCGTCGCGAGCCAGTGAATCGGCCCACCGATCAGTCCGAGCCGCTGCAGCGTGACGTTGACCATACCGTAGTCGTCGTTGAAGGCCCAGCGCCACACGACGGCGGTCATCGTCAGCGAAACCGACCACGGCAGCATCACGATCGTGCGCGCGATGCCGCGCCCGTGGAAGTCCTGGTTCAGCACCAGCGCGACCGGTACCGAGATCAGCACGGTGCCGCCGACCACACACGCGGTCCACACCAGCGTGCGGCGGGTCGCGTCGAGAAACACTGGGTCGGAGAACACGCTATAGAAGTTCGCGAGCCCGTTGAAGCCGCGTATCGCACCGAAGCGCGATACGTCGTGCATCGACTGGTACACGATATTGAAGATCGGATAGCTGATGATGAACAGCGCGAGGATCAGACTCGGCGCGATCAGCAGCCACGGCGTGGTCATGCGCGGCAGCGCAGACCCGGAGGCGGCAGAACGGGCGACGGTGGCGGATGCGGAACGGCTCATGCGTGCTCGATCAGAAAAGACGCCGGCCGCCGGGCCGGTCAGGGCCGGGCGGACCGGAAGGGCTCGACGGGCCGAAGCCGGCCTCGCGCGTGCCGCCGGGGGGCGGCGGCACAGCTCCGTCGAGGGCGACGCCGCCGCCTGGCAAGTGGACCACGCGCGGCGTCATGGGGAGTCGACAGTCCGTTACTGGTTACTGGCCGAGCGACTTGTTGGCTTCGCCGGCGGCCTGTTTCAACGCGTCAGCCGGTTTCGCCTTGCCGAGATACACCGATTGCATCGCGTTGGTCACCGCCTTCGCGGTGTCTTCCCAGCCGGTCACGGTCGGCGCGAAGTGCGCATGCGGCAGCAGCGCGATAAACGCCTTGGTGTCCGGATCGGCGAACGCCGGGTCGCTGGCTTCCGCCTTGGTGGTCGGCAGGAAACCCTCGGTGCTGGTGAACTCGACGCGCGGTTCCTTCGTGAACAGATAATCGAGGAACTTCCACGCGTCCTTCTTCACCTTCGAATTCTTGAACATCACGATCGAATCGGTGACCGCGTAGGTCGCTTCCTTCGTGCCGACCGGCACCGGATCGATGCCGTACTTCAGGTTCGGTGCTTCCTTCTTGATCTGCTTGGCGAGGAACGGCGCGGAAATCACCATCGCCACGCGGCCCTGCTTGAACAGGTTCTGCACGTCTTCACGGCTGTAGCCGGTCACGCCTGGCTGCGTCAGGCCGTCATCGATCAGCGTCTTGTACAGCGTCGCGGCTTTGATGCCTTCCGGCGAATCGAAGCCGGCCTTGCCCGACTTGTTCAGCACGTCGCCGCCGTTGGACCACAGCGCGTAGTAATAGTAGACGTCGGTTTCGATTTCCTTGCCCTGCAGGCCGAAGCCGGCCACGCCCTTGGCCTTCAGCTTCTTCGACGCTTCGATCACGTCGTTCCACGTTTTGGGACCGTTCGGATAGCCGACGCTCGCCAGCAGATCCTTGTTGTAGTACAGCCCGCGCGCCGATGCGGCGATCGGCAGACCGTAGGTCTTGCCGTCGATCTGGCCAGGAGCCAGGAACGGGCCGATAAAGCGGTTCTTGAAGTTCGCGTCCATGTAGCCGTCGAGCGGCTCGGCGACGCCGTCCTTCACGAAATCGAGCAGCCAGCGCGTGCCGACGATCGCCAGATCCGCGTTCGCGTTGCCCGAAATGTCTGTTTGCAGCTTTTGTTGCAGCGTGTCCCAGTTCACGTCTTCGATCTTGATGGTCGTGCCCGGGTTGGCCTTTTCGAACTGGCGAGCCATTTTTTCGAAGTACGGTGCCGTTTGATCGCTGTAGTGCGCGACGGTGACGCGCACTGTGTCGGCGTGCGCCGCAATGGCGACACCGGCGAACGTAAGCGCTACGGCGAGCTTGCCTAGCGTAAGGGAAGCACGTGCATGCAACGACATTTCGTCTCTCCTGGAGTGGTCTGCTGCCGTCGCCGGCGGCTTTGGGTTGAATTGTTTGAAAAAATCCTACAGGATGAAAAAAAGCTTGTCACGTAGGGATGCCGAGTATTTTTTGTTGTCTTCGCTTTTGCATAAGATCCTGTAACGATGGGGTTTTTGTTGCAACGCAGGCGGTTGCACCGGTTTGACGGACGAACCGTTAAAAATGGCTTCCGGCAGTCGGCGATGTCTCACATGTTGGAAATTTACAAGACATGGGGCGATGCGCATTGGCTACCGAACGATGAGGACAGGACATGAATCGTGTGGTGCTGGTAACCGGCGCATGCGGCGGGATCGGCAGCGTGCTGTGCCGGCGTTTCGTCGACGCGGGCGACACGGTGTTTGCGCTCGATCGCGACGCCGCGGCGCTGGCGCAACTGGCCGAACGGCTGGGCGCGGCGCAGGTCGTGCCGCTTGCCGTCGACCTGAACGACGCGGCGGCGGTGCGTGAAGCGGTCGCGCAGGCAGCCGCGGCGCGCGGCCCGGTGGATGTGCTGGTGGCGAACGCCGGCGCGGCCGAAGGGCTGACGCTCGCCAAAACCGATCCGGCCAGCTGGCAGCGCGACGTGCATCTGAACCTGAACGGCACGTATCACACGGTCGAAGCGGTGCGCGAAGCGATGATCGCGCGCCAGCAAGGTGCGCTGGTGCTGATCGGTTCGGTGAACGGCATGGCGGCGCTCGGTCACCCGGCGTATAGCGCGGCGAAGGCGGGCCTGATCAGCTATACGAAGTCGCTCGCCATCGAACTGGGCCGCTACGGCATCCGCGCCAACATCGTGTGCCCGGGCACCGTGAAGACGCAGGCGTGGCAGGCGCGCGTCGACAAGAACCCGCAGGTCTTCGAGAACCTGAAGAAGTGGTACCCGCTGCGCGACTTCGCAACGCCGGACGATATCGCCGATGCCGTGCAGTTCCTCGCGTCGCCGCAGGCGCGCGTGATTACCGGCGTGGCGCTGCCGGTGGACGGCGGCCTGATGGCGGGCAACCGGCTGATGGCCGAGGAGCTGACGCTCGAGTCGCTATAACGTGAAGCGGCGTGATGGCAAAACGCAGCGGCGCCGTCGCACAGCCGCGCCGCAAAGCGGGCACTCACATAGCCCGCGCGGCGCATGAAACCGAAGCACCAGACCTACGACACGCATCGAATCAGGGATGAGGACAGCATGGCAGCAGTGCAACTAAGCGGCATCTACAAGCGCTACGGCGACACCCAGGTGGTGCACGGCATCGACCTGCATATCGACGATGGCGAGTTTGTCGTGCTGGTCGGTCCATCGGGCTGCGGCAAAAGCACGCTGATGCGAATGGTGGCCGGTCTCGAGGAAATCAGCGGCGGCGACCTGCTGATCGGCGGCACGCGCGCGAATGCGCTTGCACCGCAGCAGCGCAATATATCGATGGTGTTTCAGAGCTATGCGCTGTACCCGCATCTGTCGGTGTACGACAACATCGCGTTCGGCCCGCGCATCCGCAAGGAGACGGCGTCGAACTTCAAGCCGCGCATCGAAGCCGCGGCGAAGATGCTCAATCTCAGCGGTTACCTGGACCGCCTGCCGCGCGCGCTGTCCGGCGGACAGCGCCAGCGCGTCGCGATGGGGCGCGCGGTGGTGCGCGAACCGGCGCTGTTCCTGTTCGACGAACCGCTGTCGAACCTCGACGCCAAGCTGCGCGTGCAGATGCGCACCGAGATCAAGGCGCTGCACCAGCGCCTGAAAAACACCGTGATCTACGTGACGCACGACCAGATCGAAGCGATGACGATGGCCGATCGCATCGTCGTGATGAATGCAGGGCGCATCGAGCAGATCGGGCGGCCGCTTGACCTGTACGATCGTCCGGCCAATCTGTTTGTAGCGAGTTTTCTCGGTTCGCCGTCGATGAACTTCGCCGAAGGCGAAGTGGTGGCCGGCGATGGCGGCCTCGCGCTGCTGCTCGCCGATGGTCTGCGCATTCCGCTGGCGCAAGGGGCGGCGCAACCGGGCGCGAAGCTCACGCTCGGCGTGCGCCCCGAGCACATCGAACTCGATAGCGCACCAAGCGGAAGCGGCATCCCGATGGAAATCGAAGTGACCGAGCCGACCGGTGCGGAGACGCATCTGTACGGCAAGATCGGCGGCAGCCCGTGGTGTGTGACGACGCGGCAGCGCGCGGCTTTGGCATCGGGGCAGCGTGTGTTGTTGCGCTTGCCCGCTGAACACGTGCATCTGTTCGACACGGGCAGCGGCAAACGACTCGGGTAGTACCGATGTCAATGCTGACGCTGTGCGCCTTGTGTCGTTTTATGCACACAGTTTCGGGCTGACTACAGCACAAGCGCAACGACTTGCAGAGCGAACCTTGAACGCAAGAGGAATATCCGGGTGTCCGCAGCGAACCTGATTCCACACATCCGCGACGCGCTGCCGACGCTGCGGCCCGCCGAACGCAAGGTCGCCGATATGGTGCTCGCCGACGTCGACTTTGCGATGCGCGCGAGCATTACGGAGATCGCGCAGCGCGCCGATGTTTCGGAGCCTTCGGTGACGCGCTTTTGCCGCGCGGTCGGCGCGCATGGGCTGCGCGACTTCAAGATGCGGCTTGCACAGAGCGTGGCCGGCGGCATGCCGTATGCGTCGCAGGCGGTGGCGAGCAGCGACGATATCCCGACCTTGTTCGACAAGGTCGGCGAAGCGGCGATCGAGGGCATCTCGCATGCGCGCAGCGCGCTCGACCCGCTGGCGGTTGAGTCGGCGCTCGCAGCTTTGTCGAACGCGCGACGCGTGTTCTGCTTTGGCGTCGGCACGGGCTCGGGGCTGGTGGCGCAAGATGCGGCGTTGCGGCTGTTACGGCTCGACGTCGCGGCTAGCGCGTTCACCGATGGGCATTTGCAGCGTCTGTATGCGGGGCTGCTCGAACCGGGCGATGTCGCGTTTGCGATCTCGCATTCGGGGCGCAGCATCGAAGTGAACGAAAGCATCCAGATCGCGAAGGAGCGCGGCGCGACGACCATTGCGCTGACCAACGTCGGCTCGCGGCTTGCGTGGCTGGTGGATATTCCGCTGCTGCTGCGCGCGCCGGATGCGGTCGAGCCTCATACGCCGGGCGTCGCGCGGCTCGTGCATCTGTGCATCGTCGACGCGCTGTTGATCGGGCTGGCGCTGAGGCTCGAGCCGAAGACGCTCGAGAAGATGCGCGCGGCGGATGCGCGAGTGGCGCCGTCGCAGCAGGCGGCGGATGAGCCGCGATTCTGAGTGCAACACCAGTGCCGCGTACTTCGCACCGCATGTTATTGACAACTAGACAACCGCGGCCATTGCCAAAACAATCTATATTGCAGCCACAACAACCAGCCGCTGTTCCGACGCGATCCCACCGCCGCACATCCTCCGCTGCGGACCGCGCCATGGCCATACGCAATACCGAGTGTCTCTCGCGCAGATAACCGGTCGTTAACCCTTAAGGGGAAGCCATGTCCAGCTCACCGCTTTTCGACGGCGATGCCCAGCCGCTCGCCGGCGACGCCGCGTTGCCCACCGACGAGCGTCTGCACAACCGCGACCTCGCACCGGTCCCGCACGACCGGCGCACGTGGACCGGCTACAGCATCTTTGCAATGTGGATGTCCGATGTGCACAGCGTGGGCGGCTATACGTTCGCCGCCAGCCTGTTTCTGCTCGGCATCTCAGGCTGGCAAGTGCTGCTCGCCATGACCATCGGCATTCTGGTGGTCTATGTGCTGATGAATTGGGTCGGCAAGCCGAGCTACGTTCACGGCATTCCGTTTCCGGTGATGGCGCGCGTCAGCATGGGCGTGATGGGCGCGAATCTCGCAGCGGTGATTCGCGGCGTGGTGGGCATCGTCTGGTACGGCGTGCAGACCTACTTCGCGTCGAAAGCGGTAGCGACGCTGATTCTGCTGTTCATTCCGCCGGCCGTCGCGCTGACCCAGATGAGCTTTCTGCAACTCACCGCCCTCGGCTGGATCAGCTTTCTGTTTATGTGGATCTTCCAGTTGATCATCTTCCAGCGCGGCATGGAGACGATCCGCAAATTCATCGACTTCTGCGGCCCGGCCGTCTATGTGGTGATGTTCGTGCTGATGGCGTGGATCCTGTCGCAGGCCGGGCTCGGCAGCCTGAGCCTGACGCTCGGCGGCCAGCATCTGACCGGCAACGAGCAGTTCGCCGCGATGGGCAGCGCCATCCTGCTGGTGGTCAGCTACTTCGCTGCGCTGCTGCTGAATTTCGGCGATTTCTCGCGCTTTGCGAAGAGCGAACGCCAGATGAAGGTCGGCAACTTCCTCGGCTTGCCGGTCAACTTCATCGTCTTCGCGATCATCACGGTGATCGTCACCTCGGGCAGCGCGACGGTGTTCGGGCGCATGATCATGGACCCGGTGGAGATCGTCGCGCATATCGATAACAAGGTCGCGGTCGTGATCGGCAGCCTGACCTTCATCGTGGCGACCATGGGCATCAACATCGTTGCCAATTTCGTTTCGCCGGCCTACGACATCGCCAACCTGTTTCCAAAGCACGTGGACTTCAAACGCGGCGGGCTGATCGCTTCGATTCTTGCGGTGCTGGTGTGTCCGTGGATTTTCGTCGATAGCCCGAAGGCGATCACGATTTTCGTCAGCGTGTTCGGGGCGGTGCTGGCGCCGCTGTATGGCGTGATGATGGCGGACTTCTATCTGGTCAAGAAGCAGCAGGTGCAGACGGCCGCGCTCTACACGATGTCGCCGAAGGCGCGCTTTTACTATGACGGCGGCTGGAACAAGGTCGGCGTCGCGGCGCTGCTGGTTTCCGGCATCATCTCGATCGGTTGGGAGATTTGCTCGCAGTTACTGCATGTGCTGCCGGAAAACAATTTCGGCTGGCTGATCGGCGCGGTCGCGGGGGCGGTGATCTATCTGGTGGCGATGCGCGCGGCCCGGCGCGTTTGACACGAACCGTCATATTGCGCCAGCGCCGAAATGCCGGTATTCTTACTCCGATACATCAAGTCGGAGTGAAGAAAAGTGGCTCATATCAGCACAGGCGTCGAATACGGGTTGCATTGCATGCTGTACCTGATCGAGCCCGCGCCGGGCGTACCGGAAGCCAGCGTGCGCGACCTTGCGGAACTGCAGGGCGTGCCCGCCGATTACCTCGCAAAGCTATTCACGAAGCTGCACAAGGCGGGCCTGGTGATCGCCACCGAAGGCGCGAAGGGCGGCTTCGCGCTGGCTCGGCCCGCGCAGCAGATTTCGGTGCTGGACGTAGTGATTGCCATCGATGGCGACAAGCCACTGTTCGAATGCCGCGAAGTGCGCGAGCGGTGTGCCGTGTTCGGCGATACAGCGCCGACATGGGCCACGAGTGGCATGTGCTCGATTCACAGCGTGATGCAGCAGGCGGAGAAGCGCATGCGCGAATCCCTTGCTTCGCAAACGCTGGCGGACATCGCGACGCGCACCGTGGCCAAGGCGCCGCGCACGTTCGGTCCGCAAGTGGTGAAATGGCTCGATTCGCGCGCGTCGGGCCGGCGGCGCGAGCGCGGTGCCGGATCGGCCTGAACGGTCTGAAGCGGCCTGAGCGGAGCCGATATTCTCGCTTGTTGTCACGCAAAAGCGGCGCATGCCGCTTTTGTTGCTTTTGCCGCTTGTTCCAGCGCGTTGTCTTGCGCCGTTTCCAGATCGTCGGCCTCCACACGAGCGCGCTTCCAGCTTGCCCACTGTTCGGCTAGCCCGGTCAAATCTGCGTGCGCACGTAACATGGCCACGGCACACGCTTCCTGTTCTGCGCGACAGGTCACCATCGGTTCCCCAAAAAAATTCAACTGCGACCAAACACATCGCTGCCGCGAGGTTGGTCGAATTTTCATCCGTCGCCAAGTCAGCGTACATGTCAACAGACTTGCAGTGTTTGACAGACGTGTCTAAAATCGCCAACATTGACACGTAAGTCAAAAATAACGGAACCCCGTCTGTGGTCTCCACACGACCGTTCGTCATTCTTCGAACCTCAAGGAATCTGGCTTCATGACATCCCCACTCCCCGGCACCGTGCCGATCGGCGCGCGGCGTCCCTCCGCGTGGAGATACATCTTTGCAGGCCTATGCGCGAGTCTGTCGAGCATCGGTCTGGCTCGCTTCGCGTACACACCGCTGCTGCCTTCGCTGATCCAGGCACACTGGTTTGCCACTTCCGACGCGGTGTACCTCGGCGCCGCCAATCTGATGGGCTATCTGATCGGCGCGATCGTCGGCCGTCCGCTGGCCCGTCGTTTGGGTAACTCGCATACGCTGCGCATCATGATGGTGGCGGTGACGCTGGCATTTTTTGCCTGCGCGTACCCGGTTTCGGTCAGCTGGTTTTTCGGCTGGCGATTGCTGTCGGGCATCGCCGGTGGCTCGGTCATGGTGCTGGTTGCGGCGACCGTGATGCCGCACGTGCCCGGCGAGCGCAAAGGGCTGGTCAGCGGTGCGTTATTTCTGGGGCTGGGGCTCGGCATTGCGGCATCGGGCACGATCATTCCGTTGCTGCTCGACTTCGGCCTGCGCCAGACATGGCTCGGCCTCGGCGTGCTGTCGGCGGTGCTGACCGTCGTGACGTGGCCGCTATGGCCGTCGTCGGCGGCGCACGCAGCGGCGGCGCAGGCCCACGCGCCGACGTCGACGGCCAACGAGCCAGCCGCTTCCACCGTGCGCATGCTGTATCTGCAATACGCGGTGATGGCGTTCGGCATCGTGCCGACCATGGTCTTTCTGGTCGACTTCATCGCACGCGGCCTGAATGCAGGTGCGCATCTGGGCGCACTGTGCTGGATCCTGTATGGCGTCGGCGCGATTGCCGGGCCGCCCGTCTATGGCGCGCTAGCCGACCGGCTCGGCGCGGCGACTGGCATGCGCGTGGTCATGCTGGCGCAGGCGATTCTCGCTGCGCTGCTTGCCTGCGCGCACAGTCGCGTTGCGATCGGCGCGCTGGCCGTGCTGATCGGCAGCTTCCCGCCGGGCATCGTGCCGCTGATGCTGGCGCGCGTGCACGAGGTCATCCCCGGCAATCACGCGCGGCAGAACCTGGTATGGAGCCGTGCGACGATCCTGTTCGCCGCCTTTCAGGCGATGGCGGGTTACACGTATTCGTCGGTGTTCAATGCGAGCGGCGGCAACCATCGAATGCTGTTCGCGCTCGGCGCCGGCGCATACCTGCTGTGCTTCCTGTGCGACATGTTCGGCCCACGGGCCGCACGCAGGTAGGCAGGCAGGTTCAGCATCCTCTCTCCATACCCATGAGGTATGGAAACCGCACTCAAACGGTGTTGGACTCACCGCTGCGCTACTTCTAGTATGGGTCGCAACAGCAGGAGAGTTGCATGAGCGCGAGTTCCATACGGATAGAGGAAGTAGAGGCAATTCTGGTCGACGTGCCGACGATCCGGCCGCATCGTCTGTCGGTCGCGACGATGCGCTGCCAGACGCTGGTGCTGGTGCGGATTCGATGCTCTGACGGTATCACCGGCTGGGGCGAAGGCACGACGATCGGCGGGCTCGCATACGGCGAAGAAAGCCCCGAAAGCATCAAGACCAACATCGAGACTTACTTTGCACCCGCGCTGCGCAGCATGGACGCGACGCGTCCCAACGCGGCGATGGCGCATCTCGGCGACCTCTACCAGGGCAATCGCTTCGCCAAATCCGCACTGGAAACGGCGCTATTCGACGCTCACGCGCAACGCCTTGGCGTGCCGCTTTCCGAACTGTTCGGCGGCCGCGTGACGGATTCGATCGAAGTAGCGTGGACGCTGGCAAGCGGCGATACGCGGCGCGATATCGACGAAGCGTTGCAGATGCTCGACATGAAGCGGCACCGTATTTTCAAGCTGAAGATCGGCAGCCGTGCGGTAGCCGACGACGTTGCGCACGTCGCAGCAATAAAACAAGAACTGGGTGACCGCGCCGAAGTACGCGTCGATGTCAATCAGGCGTGGAGTGTGCCGGACGCGATCTGGGCACTCAGCCGGCTTGCCGACGCGGGCATTGCACTTGTCGAGCAGCCGGTGCGTGCCGACGACCGCCGCGGCCTCGCGCGGCTCACGCATCTCGCGCAGGTTCCGATCATGGCCGACGAGGCGCTGCATGGCCCGACAGACGCATTCGTACTCGCCAGCGACAGCGCTGCCGACGTATTCGCCGTAAAGATCGCGCAATCCGGGGGATTACGCGGTGCGGCCGACGTCGCGGCGATTGCGCTCGCGTCAGGCATTGCGTTGTACGGCGGCACGATGCTCGAAAGCGCGCTCGGCACGATCGCATCGGCGCAATTGTTCAGCACGTTTCGCGAGCTCAGATGGGGCACGGAGCTGTTCGGTCCGCTGCTGCTAACTGAAGAAATTCTCACGCAGCCGCTGCGCTACGAGAACTTCACGCTGACGTTGCCGCAAGGGCCCGGCCTAGGCGTGCAACTCGATCTCGACAAGATCGAACGCTTGCGGCGCGATACAAAGCGCGGCGCGAGCGTGGCGGCCGCGCACTATCACCACTAACGCGGCCACCTTCCCCACAGCAATCGATACATGAAAGGAGACACCCCATGAACCCGCAAGCCATCGACGCGTTACTGCAAAAAATCGACGCCAGCGCAATCAGTGCCGGCGACGCTCGCACGAAGCAGGTGGTGCACCGCATCGTGCGCGACCTGTTCATCACGATCGACGAACTGGACGTGACGCCAAACGAATTCTGGTCTGCGCTGAATTACCTGGGCGAAGCAGGGCAGAGCGGCGAACTGGGTCTGCTGGCAGCGGGCCTCGGCTTCGAACATTTCCTCGACGTGCGCCTCGACGAAGCGGAAGCGAAAGCGGGCGCCGACGGCGGCACGCCGCGCACGATCGAAGGTCCGCTGTACGTAGCAGGTGCGCCCGAATCGCAACAGCATGCGCGTCTGGATAACGGCAGCGAGCCGGGCACGACGCTGGTGATGCGTGGCCGCGTACTAGGCGAAGACGGTCAGCCAGCGCCCGGTGCGCTGGTCGAGGTCTGGCACGCGAATCACCTGGGCAACTACTCGCACTTCGACAAGTCGCAGCCGGCCTTTCATCTGCGCGGCGCGATTCGCGCCGACGCGCAAGGCGCGTATAGCTTCCGCAGCGTGGTGCCGGTGGGCTACAGCGTGCCGCCCGGCGGCAAGACGCAGCAACTGCTCGATCGGCTGGGACGGCATGGGCACCGTCCAGCGCACATTCACTTCTTCGTGTCCGCGGCGGGCTTTCGCAAGCTGACCACGCAGATCAATATCGAAGGCGATCCGTATCTGTGGGACGACTTCGCGTTCGCGACGCGCGATGGTCTCGTGCCGCAGCTCAAGCAGGAAGAGGGCGCGGCCGGCAAACCCTACGGCATCACCGGGCAGTTCTCGCTGATCGACTTCGACTTCGTGCTGGTGCGCGAGCGCAGCGACATCCCGACTAGCGAAGTGCAGCGCGTGCGCGCGCTGGCCGACTGAGGCCCACAGATCTGGAGCACACCCGATGCTATTTCACGTGAAGATGGCGGTGAAGTTTCCGCACGACATGCCGGCCGAACGGGCCGAGCAATTGAAAGCCGAAGAAAAGGCGCTGGCGCAGCGCCTGCAGAAAGAGGGCGTGTGGCGACACCTATGGCGTATCGCGGGCCGCTACGCGAACTACAGCGTGTTCGACGTGGACGGTCCCGCGCAATTGCACGATCTGCTGAGCCGCCTGCCGCTGTTTCCGTACATGGAGATCGAGGTGGACGCGCTGTGTCGCCATCCGTCTTCGATCTTCGAAGACGACCGGTAAGCAGGAACGCGCAGAAAAAAACGCGGGACGAGGCGCAACGCACGCCTCTTCCCATCGAGCCACGGCGCTAGCTAAAGCCAGCCGCGCAAAAAAACTTCAATCCAGCGCCGAAGCCGGACCAAAGAACTCGTAACGGCTTTGCGCAGCCGGCACGCCGATCGCAGCGAGGTGCTGCTTGATCGCCTTCATGAACGTTTTCGGCCCGAGGAAATACACATCGACGTCACGCGTCTGCGGCATCCACGCCCGCAGCCGTGCCTCATCGATATAACCGGTCGCATCGTAAGCCGTGTCTTCGGGGCGCGGCTTCTCGTACACGTAAAAGCGCTTCAATTGCGGATGCTGTGCCGCGAGATCGTCGATGAACTTGCGGAACGCATGCACGCCGCCGTTACGCGCCGCATGGATGAAATGCACCGGCCGCGACGTCTGCAGCGCAACGCGCAGCATCGCGAGCGTCGGCGTGATCCCTACGCCACCGCTGATCAGCACCAGCGGCCGGTCGCTGGCTTCCAGCGTGAAGTCGCCGGAAGGTGTGAACACGTCGAGCGTAGCGCCTTCGTTGACGCGATCGTGCAGATGGTTCGACACCTTGCCGTTCGGTTCGCGCTTCACGCTGATGCGATACTCCTTGCCGTTCGCAGCCGCCGACAGCGAATAGTTGCGGCGCACTTCCGCACCGTCGATATCCAGCCGCAACCCAAGATATTGCCCCGGCTTGAACTCATACAGTTCGCCGCCATCGGCCGGCTGCAGATAGAACGACGTGATCTCGTCGCTCTCTTTCACCTTGCGCGCCACCTTGAACGCACGCGTGCCGCGCCAGCCGCCTTTCGCATGCTCCTTGTCCGCATACGCGTTTTCTTCGATGCCGATCAACAGGCCGGCGAGCTGCTGATACGCTGCACCCCACGCTTCGATCACCGCATCGGTGGCGATCTCCGGTCCGAGCACTTCGCGGATCGCGCGCAGCAGGCAACCGCCGACGATCGGATAATGCTCGGGCAGCACATTCAGCGCGACGTGCTTGTTGACGATCTGCGTGACGAGCCCGCCCAGTTGCTCCAGTTGATCGATATGACGCGCGTACATCAGCACGCCGTTGGCCAGCGCGCGTGGCTGGTCGCCGCTTGCCTGGTGTGCCTGGTTGAACAGCGGCCGCACTTGCGGATTTTCCGCGAGCAGCGTGTTGTAGAAGTGAGTGATCAGCGCCTCGCCGCCGCTCTCGAGCAGCGGGACGGTGGCTTTGATGATGGCGCGTTGTTCGGCTGACAGCATGAGACTTCCTCGTTGGGTGACAAGTGGGTGAACGCCCGCAAGCGGGTTTTGCACCTGACTATGCACTTCTCGGGCCAGTTTTAATTTGTCGTAGAATCAGTGGCTTATAAAACACCGATGTGAATATGACCCGAGTCGAACAGACTGCATCAGGAGTCAAACTGACTGCATCGACGGTGCTGGACGCATTGATCCCGCTCGTCGAGGACCTGTCGCGCGACTTGCCGCAACGCGAACGCTACCGGCGTCTGTTGACGACGCTGCGTACGCTGTTCCCTGCCGACGCTGCCGCACTGCTACGCCTCGACGACGACACGCTGGTGCCGCTCGCGATCGACGGCCTGTCGAGCGATACGCTCGGCCGACGCTTTCGCGTGAGCGACCACCCCCGTTTCGCTGCGCTGCTCGCGCGCCGCGAGCCGACCCGCTTCCCTGCCGATTCAGGTATGCCGGACCCTTACGACGGTCTGGTACAAGGCGTGAGCGGCAATCTCGAAGTGCACGATTGTCTCGGCTGTCCGCTTCACATCGGCGGACGTCCGTGGGGGCTGTTGACGCTCGACGCACTCGACCCGGCGCGCTTCGCAAATATTGACATGGACACGCTGCAGGCGTTGGGTAGCCTGGCTGCAGCCACTGTCAGCGTGGCTGAGCGTATCGACACACTGGCGCGCCACTCCGAAGAAGAGCGTCAGCGCGCCGAAGCTTACCGGCGTGCAAGCGGGCCGAGCAGCCGCGAAATCATCGGTAGCAGCGCGGCGCACCGTCAATTGCTTGACGAAATCCGCACGGTGGCTCACAGCGAGCTGACGGTGTTGATCACCGGCGAGACGGGTGTCGGCAAGGAACTGGTGGCCAACGCAATCCATATGCAATCGCTGCGCGCCAAAGAGGCACTGATCAGCCTGAACTGTGCGGCGCTGCCCGACACGCTGGTTGAAAGCGAACTGTTCGGCCACGTGCGCGGCGCGTTTTCGGGGGCATCGTCGGATCGCAGCGGCAAGTTCGAGCTGGCCGATGGCGGCACGCTGCTGCTCGACGAAGTCGGCGAACTGCCGCTCGGCGTGCAGGCCAAGCTGCTGCGGGTCTTGCAGAACGGCCAGTTGCAGCGCATCGGCTCGGATCGCGAACACAAGGTCGACGTGCGGCTGGTCGCCGCGACCAATCGCGACCTCGCCGAAGAAGTGCGCGCCGGGCGCTTTCGTGCCGACCTGTACCACCGGTTGAGCGTTTATCCGCTGCGCGTGCCGCCGCTGCGCGAGCGCGGCCGCGACGTGCTGCTGCTGGCCGGCTATTTCCTCGAAGAGAACCGCGCGCGGCTCGGCCTGTTGAGCATCCGGCTCGCCACGGATGCACAGGCGGCGCTGCTCGCGTACGCGTGGCCCGGCAACGTACGCGAACTGGAGCACATGATCGGCCGCAGCGCGTTCAAGGCGCTGTCGCGGCACCGCGAACGGCCGCGCATCCTGACGCTGACCGCGCTCGATCTCGGCCTTGCGCCGGGCAGTCTCGAAGCCGCGCCACGCCCCGGCGAAACCAGCGGCGCTCATGCCATGGACGCCACCAGCACCGACTTTCGCAGCGCGGTCGCCGCATACGAACGAACCCTGGTGGCCGATGCGCTGGAGCGCAGCGGCAATAACTGGGCGGCGGTGGCGCGCACGCTCGGTATGGACCGCGCCAATCTGAACCGCCTGGCGAAACGGCTCGGCCTGAAATAAGCTGAAGCCACGGCCGGTGCTTTCTGGCGGTAGCGGGTTTGGTAGTATCTGATCCGTCAGTGAGCGCGCACGGTCGGTCGTGCAGGAGATTTCGCATGCGGCATTACACCAAAGACAATTACGATCTGACAGCGAGCGTCGGCTTTGTGCTGAACAAGGCGCGCAACCTGATCCTCACGGAAATGGATGCCGCGCTGAAGGATCTCGACATTTCATCGCAGCAAATGGGCATCCTGCTGTCGCTGAAGCAAAAGCTGGCGAGCACGCCGTTCGAATTGTCGACGTTGCTCGGCATCGACACCGGCCTGATGACGCGTATGCTCGACAAGCTCGAAAGCAAGGCGCTGATCCAGCGCTCGCGCGACACGGCCGACCGCCGCGTCGTCAATCTGACGCTGACCAGCAGCGGCCGCGCGGTGGCCGCGCGGATTCCCGAGATCGCGCCGGTGGTGCTGAACGAGCGTCTGAAGAAATTCACCAAGGCCGAACTCGACGAGTTGCGCCGCCTGCTGCACAAATTCGTCGGCGAATAAAGCGGCGCGCCGCCGCGTCACCCTAAACACTCTCCAGCTATCTGGTGCACCCGGGTTTCCCTCGGCGTGTCCGGAAACTTTTCTTGACGATATCTGACCTGTCAGCTATTGTTCGCGCAACGAATGAGGAGTCAGAGATGCCGTTTTACACGCCGGACAACTATCAGTTGGTCGAAAGCGTCGGTTTCGCGCTGAACAAGGCGCGCAACCTGCTGAGCACGGAACTGGACGCGGGGCTCAAGGAGCTCGGTGTGAAGGCCCACCACGTCGGCATCCTGATGACACTCAAACGCGGCACGTGTGCCACGCCCGCCAGTCTGGCGCGCCACCTCGGCATGGACACCGGGTTGATGACACGCATGCTCGACCGGCTCGAAACCCGCGGTTTGCTCAGGCGTTCGCGCGATACGGGCGACCGCCGGGTGGTGAACCTGGTCCTCACCGAAGCGGGCTGTGCCGCCGCAACACGCATTGCCGAAATCGCACCGGGCGTGCTGAATGCGCGCCTGCACGCGTTTTCCGCCGCGGAATTCGACGATTTGCGCCGCTTGCTGGCGAAGTTTCTGAACGATTGAGCGGTTTTTTTTATCTATTTATCTGACAGGTCAAACAATGAGCGGTCAATCAAATATTGCAGGTAGCGCGGCTCGCGGGCTGAAGGCGAGCGTATCGGTGATATTCGCGGCCGTGCTGTCCGCGTGTGTGAACTATGCCGGCATCCACAGCGACCAGAAGCCCGCCGAGCCGCAGCAATACGCGACGCAACAGAGCATGCCGGCCGAAGGCGGCCGCTGGCCCGCAGAAGATTGGGCGGACCAGTTCGGCGATGCGCAACTGAAGGCGCTGCTTGCCGAAGCGCTGCAGGCGAGCCCGACGCTCGAACAGGCGCGTGCGCGCGTGGCGAGCGCGTCCGCCTATAGCGAAACCGCGAAAGCCGGCACGCTGCCGCGCGCGGACGCCAGCTATTCGTACACGCGCCAGCAGTTTTCCGGTAACGCAGTGGTGCCGCCGCCGTACGCGGGTTCGTGGCAGTCGGAGAACAAGGGCGTACTGGGTGCATCGTACGACCTCGACCTGTGGGGTAAAAACCGCGAAACGCTGAAGGCCGCGCTGTCGCAACTGCAGGCAAGCGAAGCGGATGCCCAGGTGGTCAAGCTGACGTTGACTACTGCGATCGCGCGCTCGTACAACCAGCTGGCACGGCTCTACGCGCTGCGCGACATCGCGCAGCAGGAGGTCGCACAGCGCGAACAGATCGACCGGATCACGGCGGGCCGCATCGCAACGGGGCTCGATACCGAAGTCGAACGCAAGACCGCGCAGGCCAATCTCGCGACGAGCCGCGCCGCGCTCAAGGCGCTCGACGGCTCGATTGTCACCACCCGCTATCAGCTTGCCGCACTGCTTGGCGCGGGCCCGGATCGCGGGCTGGCGATTGCGCGTCCGGCGCTCGGCGTCGGTGACGAGGTGCGGCTGCCGGACAACTTGCCCGCAGACCTGGTGAGCCGCCGGCCCGACCTGGTAGCGGCGCATTGGCGCGTGGATGCGCTGACGCATGACGTGAAAGAGGCGAAGGCCGAGTTCTATCCGGACATCAACCTGAGCGCCGCGATCGGGCTCGATGCATTTGGCTTCGGCCGCTTTTTGACGGCGGCGAGCCGCACGGTTTCGGCCGGTCCTGCGATCCATCTGCCGATCTTCGATGCAGGCGCATTGCGCGCCCAGCTGAAGGGCCGTTACGCGGAATTCGACTACGCGGTGGGCGCGTACAACCAGACGCTCGTCACCGCGCTTTCCGAAGTTGCCACGCAGCTCGCCAACGTGCGCGCAACCGACGGCCAGCTGGTCGATGCGCAGACCGCGCAAGCCGCCGCGCGCCGTGCCGACGAACTTGCGCTCACGCAATACAAGGCGGGCCTGACGAATCAGCTGACCGTGCTCAATGCGGACATGAACGCGCTATCGGCGGACCAGGCGGTGGCGAACCTGCAGATGGACCGGCGCGACCAGCAGATTGCGCTAGCGGCGGCGCTCGGCGGCGGGTACACGGACACGGCAACGGCAACAGCACCGGTGGCCGCTTCATCGAACGCAGCCGCACCCGCCGCATCGGTTGCCACGCGTTGACGCGGCGCCGGCCCGAACTGATCGAATCGCACTGAATCGCACCGGAGAAACGAAATGAGCGAAATGGACAACAGCAAACCCGTCAAACCGAAAGACGCGCCCGCTCGCGCGTCTGCCGACACCGCGCCCGACCCGCAGCCACGCAAACGCAAGTTGCTTCTTGCCCTGCTGGGCATCGTGGTGGTGGCCGGCAGCGCCGCATACACAGCGTACTACCTGACTTACGCGCGCTACCACGAGGCCACCGACGACGCCTACGTCAGCGGCAACCTCGTGCAGCTGACGCCGCAGGTAACCGGCACCGTGGTTGCGGTCAACGCCGACGACACGCAGATCGTCAAGGCCGGCGACCCGGTCGTGACGCTCGACGCAGCCGACGCGAAGATCGCCCTGGGCAACGCGGAAGCGACGCTTGCGCAAACCGTGCGGCAGGTCAGCAGCCTGTACGTGAACAACGACTTCTTCAACGCGACGGTCGCGCAGCGCGAGTCCGACCTCGCGCGCGCATCCGCCGACTTGCGGCGCCGCCAGGCGGTGGCCGACACCGGCGCCGTGTCGACCGAAGACATTGCGCACGCACGCGATGCGCAGGCCGCCGCGCAGGCGGCACTCGATGCCGCCCGCCAGCAGGCTCAGGCGAATCGCGCGCTGACCGATCGCACCACGGTCGAGCAGCATCCGAACGTGCAGGCGGCTGCATCGAAAGTGCGCGACGCGTACCTCGCGTATGCGCGCAACACGCTGCCCGCGCCGGTCACCGGTTACGTGGCGCGCCGCGGGGTGCAGGTTGGGCAGCGCGTCGCACCGGGTACACCGTTGATGGCGATCGTGCCGCTCGATGGTGTCTGGGTGGATGCGAACTACAAGGAAAGCCAGCTGCGGCAGATGCGCATTGGCCAACCCGTGGTGCTCACCGCCGATGTTTATGGCGGCGCTGTCGAATATCACGGACGTGTAGTGGGATTTTCCGCGGGCACGGGCGCCGCGTTCGCAGTGCTGCCCGCGCAGAACGCGACCGGCAACTGGATCAAGATCGTGCAGCGTCTGCCGGTGCGCATCCAGCTCGATCAGCGCGAGCTCGATGCGCATCCGCTGCGTATTGGCCTGTCGATGCAGGTGGACGTCGAGACCCGCGACGCAAGCGGTCGCCAGCTCGCTGCCGCGGTCAACACCAGCTATCGCACGGATGTGTTCAGCGGATACGGTGCGCAGGCCGATGCGGAAATCGCTCGGATCATCGCGCAGAACACTGTCGGCGATCCGCGGGCTGCAGCGACCGCTGCGAGCCAGGCGGCAAAGCCGCGGCCGCTGGCAAAGCGCGATGCAGCGCAACGCAGCGCCGGCTGATGCGCCTGCCGATACGTCGCACGATGCATCGGCACAAGTCGCGCCATTTTTTTTACCCAAATAACTGACCCGTCAGATTTATCCGACAACGACGAACAGGATTCACGATGAACATGCCGACGAACTCCGTCAGCCCGCCGCCGCTCACTGGCGGCAAGCTGGTGCTCGCCACGCTTGCCGTTGCGCTTGCAACCTTCATGAACGTGCTGGATTCATCGATTGCCAACGTGGCGATCCCGACGATTTCCGGCAACCTGGGCGTCTCGGTCGACGAAGGGACGTGGGTGATCACGCTGTTCTCTGCCGCCAACGCGGTGTCGATTCCGCTGACCGGGTGGCTCACGCAACGGGTCGGGCAAATCCGGCTGTTCGTTGGTGCGATCGTGCTGTTCGTACTGTCGTCTTGGCTGTGCGGGATGGCTCCGAATCTGGTCGTGCTGCTCGCCGCGCGCGTGCTGCAAGGCGTCGTGGCCGGCCCGCTGACGCCTCTTTCGCAAGCGATCCTGCTCGGTTCATACCCGAAGGAAAAGAGCTCGCACGCCCTCGCGCTGTGGGCGATGACGGCAACCGTCGGCCCGATCGCCGGGCCGGCGCTCGGCGGCTGGATTACCGACAGCTATTCGTGGTCGTGGATCTTCTACATCAACATTCCGGTCGGGCTGTTCGCGGCGGGCGTCACGTGGGCGCTGTATCGCGACCGCGAGACGCAGACCCGGCGCCTGCGCATCGACAAGGTGGGCCTGCTATCGCTGATCGCGTGGGTCGCGACACTGCAGATCATGCTGGATAAGGGCAAGGATCTCGACTGGTTCAACTCGCCGGTGATCTGTGCGCTGGCGGTGGTCGCAGCAGTCAGCTTCGTGTTTTTCCTGATCTGGGAGCTGACCGAAAAGAACCCGATCGTCGATCTGCGGCTCTTTGCGGTGCGTAACTTTCGTGGCGGCACGATCGCGATCTCGGTGGCGTATGGGGTGTTTTTCTCGAACCTCGTGCTGTTGCCGCAATGGATCCAGGGCTATCTGGGCTACCGTTCGGTGGATGCGGGCCTCGTCACCGCGCCGCTTGGCATTTTCGCGGTGCTGCTGGCGCCGGTGATGGCGAAAATCATGCCGAAGTCGGACGCGCGCGTGCTCGCCACGATGGCCTTCGTCGGCTATGCGGCGGTGTTCTTCATGCGCTCGAACTACACGACCGGCGTGGATGCATGGACACTCGTGTTGCCCACCTTGCTGCAAGGCATTCCGACTGCGCTGTTCTTCGTGCCGCTGACGACGATCATTCTGTCGGGCCTTGCACCGGAGCGGATTCCGGCTGCCGCGGGCCTGTCGAATTTCGCGCGCATCTTCGCGGGCGGTGTCGGCACCTCGCTCGCGACGACCGGCTGGAACGACCGCACGATCCTGCACCACGCGCGGCTCGCCGAACAGAGCAGCATCGACAACCCGACCTTCACCGGTGCACTCGATGCCGTGCACGGGACACTCGGCGGAGGATCGAATCAGGCGCTCGCGTTTTTCGAGCAATCGTTGAACGCGCAAGCAACCATGCTCGGCTTGAACGATATCTTCTGGTTATCCGCGGTGATTTTCATCGCGATCATTCCGTTGATCTGGTTGACCAAGCCTGTAAAGGGTGGCGCAGGAGGAGGCGCGGCGGCAGGCGCGCACTAGGCGAGGCCAGATCAGGCGCCGTGATTGGCGGGTTCGGCGTCGCTGTCCGATTTCGACGGCGAGACGGCTGGCGAATGCAGCGCCGTCCATTTCACGCTGACGTCCGCGGCCGGCCGGGTGGGCGAGCGTTGCGGACGCTGCGAGCGCAAATCGTGCTGGCGGCATACGGCAGGCTCTGCTGCGGGGGCGGCGGTATGCAGCAAGCCTTGCCCGGCAGGCTCAGAGGCAGCGGGCGCACGGCCCGATACCGCTTCGATCTGCCGGTCGCTGCAGCCCCATGCTTCGAGCAACGAGCGCGCCATGCGCTGCTGACATTGCGCACGTTGCGGCGCATCGCGCCGCTGCGCGACTTTCATGGAGTCGGGGTCCTTCATTGCAAGCAGCCGCTCATAGGCGCGGTCGGCTTGTTTGGCATCGAGATCCACGGCTCGCCAGTACGCCTCACGCGAATCGCCGACGAGAGCGGATTGCGCGTTTGTTTTCGACAGGCCGTCTGACGTCGACTGCAACTGCAACGCATCGCCAAGGTTCACATAGGCTTCCTGGTAGCCGGGGTTCGCCTTCAGCGCTGCATCGAGTTCTGCGATCGCGGCTTCGCGGTTATCGCGCGGCGGCAAGCCTGGCGGGACGATCACCAGATCCATTCCGTCGTTGCCCGAGTCGCTCACGTCGCTGGAGAGTGCGGGGGCACCGGCGCTCGCCAGTGCGAGAAAGGCACGCGCGAGCGCGTTGTGCGCAGCCGGCTCGCTATCGGTGCGTTCATTGACGGACCGGCGCAGCACTTGCGCCGCTTGCTGGTAGCAGCCCAGATCGTTCAGCGCGACGCCCCAGTTGTAGTACGCCCAGGGGCGCACCTTTTCCCACGAGCTGTATTTATCGCTGAGTTCGACGATCTCGCTGGAAAGTCTGATGGTGCCTTCATAGTTACCGGCGTAGGTGTCGAGCTTGGATAAAGCGAGCTTGGCCCATGCGGCGTTTTCGCGCGAGCTGTCGCTATGGGCGCCCGCCGCGATCTGCGCGAACAGCTTGCGGACTTCGGCGAAGTCGCATTTTCTCTCGCCCTCGAGGCAGCGTCTTTGTTCGACCTGGGTCAGATACGACGCATAGAGCAGCGGACTTTGATGTTCGAGGATCTTCTCGGCGGCTGCGCGCAGCGCTTGCTTCAACGTGGCCGCTTCCATACCGGTCTGCAAATGGGGCTGAGCGTGGTTGTCCATCTTTGTGAGCGCTGCCCGGGCGGTCTCACTGTCGCCGTGTAGCGGCACCGTGCGGCCGTCCGGCTCGCGCAGCGTCAGCATCACCGCGAAACCGGAGGGCGAACCGACCACGCTGCCATACACCATCGAATCGCGTTTGAGCAGCGTGCGGGCAAATTCGATCAGCGGGCGGATCGATATGCCGGTGCCAGGCAGTTCGACATCGGGGATCTTGAACTCGGACAACACCTTTTCGGCGTCGGCTTTCGGCGTCACACCCGATGCATCCGCGCGTAAGTCGCCCAACGCATCGATCAGCAACTGCTGCAGCGTCGCTTCGGTGTAGCCCTGTTCGCGCAACTCCTCCGATACCTGAATCGGCTGCACGGTGGTCACCGGATCGAACAGCACGCCGCACAGGCCGACCAGCTTCGGCACAAACAGAAAGCCGGCGAGCGCAGTCACGAGGATGGCCGCGATCATTTCGAAGCCGTACTGTGCCTTGCTGCCGATCGACGTCAGCGATGCCGCGAGGCGCGCCCGCGTGCCGTTTAACCCGTTCATGCCGGTCTCCTTGTGCTGCGCCTTCTTCATGCATGCAGGCGCGTTGTCTTCGACAAGGCATCGTCCATGCCAATCGCGTGGATGGCCTGTCGCATAAGGAGCGGCGGAGATTGCAGCGTGATTGCGCAACCCGAACTGTCGGCTGGCACGCGACGATTGATCATGCGGATAGTTGGGCGCCATCCGTCACATCAACACGATGTGCGTTTTGCCCGGCACGCCGGCTCGCGATGCTAAAGTGCAGCGTCACCAATGAAGAGCCTGCATACCACGCGCCCTGTGATGGCTTGCCCACCCGAGCGCTTACCGATTTGCGCACCTGTGCGCAAACTTCGAAGGATGTCAGCTTATGTTGAATGAACTGACGAAAACGATTCTTTTGCTCGTCACAGGGCTGTTCCCGATCATCAATCCGCCCGCGTCGGGTTTCATCACGCTGACGATGGTGCCGCATGCGAGCCCCGCCGAGCGCAGCGAACTGGCGCTGCGCATTGCGATCAACAGCCTGTTTATCCTGCTCGGGTCACTGTCGATCGGCGCGTACGTGCTGTCGTTTTTCGGCATCTCGATGCCGGTGCTGCGCGTGGCGGGCGGACTCGTGGTTGCGGTGGCGGGATGGAATCTGCTGCAGGCGCCGGCAGACGAAGCGACGGAGTCGGACGCGCAGCAGGAAACCGGCGTGCTGCACGAGGCGTCGTTGCGGGCCCGAGCGTTTTACCCGCTGACGCTGCCGATTACCGTCGGCCCCGGCTCGATCGCGGTGGCGATCGCGCTCGGCACCGGCTCGCCGCGCGAAGGCCTGTCGCCGGTGCATCTGATCGGCGTCGGCATCGCACTGCTGATCCTGTGCGCCAGCATCTATGTTTGCGTACGGTTCGCCGGCCATCTCGAGAGGCTGCTGGGCGCAGTAGGCACACAGGTCGCGATGCGCCTGCTTGCCTTCGTGCTGTTCTGCATTGGCGTGCAGATCGTATGGCTGGGTCTGGCCGAGCTGCTCGAGTCGCTCCAGCTGCACATCAAATAGCGTCGCTGCCTTTTCGTTGCACGCACAACTGCTCATTCTTCTCTCATTCTTGGCCTCCAGAATGTCCTTGAACGATGCGATCAGCCAGACGCATCCAGCCTCAAGGAGAACAACATGAAAGGGATTCGCCAGGTCATCGTGGGCGCCGTCCTCGCGGGTGGGCTCATCAGCTGCGCGCAGGCGCATGTGTTCGTGGGCGTCGGCATCAGCCCGGTCATGCCGATGATGCCGATGATGCCGGTGGCGCCGATGGTGCCGGTACCTGTCTACGCACCGCCGCCGCCGGTCTATTACGGGCCGCCACCTCCGGTGTACGTGGCGCCGCCGGTCGTCATCGGTGGCTACTGGGGCCATCCGCACGGCTACTACCGCGGCTACTACGGCTACGGCTATCGCTACTGAGCTCGATGGGCGCCGCACAGCGGGCCAATGGCTACGACATGGGCGGCCATGCGGCGCGGGCAATTCATCTGATGCAGGAAGCCCGCTACGAAATGGCGGCAGCCGCCGAGGCCGCGACGCGTTGACCCGCAGAGACGGGCGGCGCAGAGCCGCCGCTCGCGCTCGAGGCAAAACGCCCGGCGCGTCCAGCCCGCGCGCCTCATCAGATTCCTGAAGACAACGACGCCGTTACGCTTCACACTTCACCTGTTGCGCGTGGTGCGGCCCAAAGCATCGCGTGCGCGCCGGCAAGCGCTGACTGATCCCCGCACACGCAATCCATGCGGCATATCCGCGGCGTTTGCCGAATCCGTTGTAGCCTCATCCGATCGACGAAGACCGATGCAGTGCGCAGCCGCGTGTCCATGCGCCGCTGCGCAATCGCTGTTGCCTTGCAGTTGTCCTTTCACCCACTCGTAAAAGGCACGCACGACGATGAAAACGGCCCTCGCATGTCTTGCCCTGTCCACCGCGCTGGCCGGTTGCGGCACGGGCAATCTTCCGCCGGCTTCGCAAGCCACGCCGCTGCTGACCGCATCGCCGGGCATCTATAAAGGTTCGTTGTCTACGCATCAAAATCTGATGCTGGCGATGTTCTACGACGGCACTGCGTACCTGTTCTATCAACCCGCGGCTGCGCCGCGCACGGTCGACGACGTGGTGGTGGTGCGCAAAGGCACGCAGACGGACGCCGCCAGTTTCGACGGCACGCAGGCTACGCGCTATCGCCTCGCGCCGTCGGGCAATGCAACACCGGTTCGGGTTGCGATCGATTTTTCGCACTCGCCGGCAGTGAGCGGCAGCGTGACCGCCAGCGGCGACGCGAACAGCACGACCTTCACCGCCAGTCCTGCGCAAATATTGGGACAACCGCCGACAAGGGCGGCCACCATCGGCCTCTATAGCGGCAACGCACGCTCGCTGCGAAGCAACGCGCCCGCGCAGATGACGATAACCGCCAGCGGCCTGCTGGCCGGCACGATAGACGGCGGTTGCGAGTTTCGCGGCACGCTGACGCCGCGCAGCGACCTCAATGCCTACGACGTATCGGTGACGTTCGCTGCAGCGCCGTGTATCGATGCGAACGCAACCTTATCCGGCAGCGCCGTGCTCGACGAATCGCAATTGCTGGTGGCGTTGCCGCTGCGCGATCGCGACGACGTATTCGTGTTCGCCGGCACGCGTTAAGGAGCGGTGGTGAGTGGTGGTGGGTGATGACAGCCACTCATTTTCCGCTAATTCTCCCCAGCTACGATGGTTTCCGTGGGACGACACAACGCCTGAACCACGAACCACCAAAACCACCCTGGAGGGAATCATCATGAACTCGTTTATCAAATCCGTTGCTGTGGCCGCTGCTCTCGTCGTGCCGGCCGTCTGCTTTGCACAAACTGCGCCGCAAGCCGCTGCTGCGCAAAATGCCGCTCCCGACGAATACGTGCAAGTGGTGCAATACGAAGAAGTGGACTATGTGCCGGCTGCGGCGCAAACGCAGCCTGCCATGCCTGCGCAGCCGCATCAGATCAAACCGGCCGACACCAGCGGCGTAGGCGGCGTGGCTGGCGCGAGCTCGCAGTCGGGTGCCGCGTTCAACCCTAACGACAACGTCGGCTTGAACTCGATCTATCAGCATAACTGAGCCGCATGGCGGCCATCTTGCGGCGTTGCGTCGGCAACGCCGCTCCTGAACAAAGGCGCACAGCGCAGGCTGTGCGCCCTTTGCGTTTGAAGTCTTTCCAAAGCGCCCGCGAAGTCCGCTTTAAAACCCGCTTTAAAGCCCACTCCCAAGCCCCGTCGTCCACGCCATTCCCCCGCATCGCCAGAGTAGAATCGTTGCGCAAAAAGCTTGCGCAATCCGTCTGCTCGCGCCGCTTTGCACCGGGCGCTGCCCCCGCGTTGCCGATGGGCCTGGGCATCTTTCTCAACGTCACTCTGCCGCTGCGCCGCCAATGATCAAATCGCTCAGAACCCAACTCGTCCTCGCGCTATGCGTGGTGGTCAGCATTGTCGGCGTCGTGCAAGGGCTCAGCTCTTATCAGTTATCCAAAGCGGGCCTGGGTGCGCTGCTCGATTTGCGGCTCGAGCAGGTCGCGGGCCGCATGCGCGGTGGCTTCGGCGACGCGCTGCCATCGATTGCCGCACGCGGCTCGCAGCCGGAGCGCGATATCGTGATCACGATCTGGCGCGACGAAAGCGACGAACCGTTCCGTTCCACCGACCCGTCGCTGCCGCTGCCGCGCGACGCGCAAATGGGTTTTAGCTCGCAGACGGTGAATGGCGAGCAGTGGCGTATCTATACGCTGCGCGATCCCGAGCGGGTGATCCAGGTGGCGCAGCGTTCGTCGGTGCGTCGCGACCTGATCGAAGAAGCGGCGGTAGGCACGTTATGGCCGATTCTGATTCTGGTGCCGCTGGTATGCGCGGCCGTGATGGTGGTCGTGCATTTCGCGTTCAGGCGGCTAAACCAGCTCGGCGCGCAGGTGCGTTCGATCGATGCGGCGCATCTGCAGGCATTGCCGAGCGCCGGCGTGCCGATCGAACTGCGGCCATTCATCGATTCGATCAACCGGATGATCGAGCGTCTCGCGAAGTCGATGGAAGCCGAGCGCAAGTTCATCTCCGATGCCGCACACGAGTTGCGTACGCCGCTGACCGCGCTGCAGTTGCAGGCCGACAATCTGCAGCGCGACATCGTGTCCGGCAACCAGGAGCGCTTTCAGGAGCTGCGCCGCGGCATTGCACGCGCCGGTTCGCTGATCGCGCAGCTGCTGCGTCTGGCGCGAGCGGATGCGTCGCTGCAGCGTGAAGCGATCACGCGCGTCGACGTATCGACGGTGGTGGTCGAAGCCGTCGCGGAAGTGCTGCCGATCGCGATGCAACGCAATATCGACATCGGTGCCGAAGAAATGGCCACCGCCTATGTGAAAGCGATCGAAGCGGACATCTGCATCGCGGTGCGAAACCTGGTGAGCAATGCGATCCGTTACACGCCCGATGGCGGCAAGGTCGATTTGCGTACTGAGCTGCGCAACAACATGGTGTGGATCGAAGTGATCGACAGCGGCCCGGGCATCGCGCCAGACTTGCTGCCACGCGTGTTCGACCGCTTCTTCCGCGCTAATACGCAGATCGAGGGCAGCGGATTGGGCCTGGCGATTGTAGAGGCGATTACCGCCAAATACGGCGGCAGCGCATCGCTGAGGAATCGCGACGACGGGCACTCCGGCATCGTCGCGTCGGTCGGTTTTCCGCGGGTCGACTAAGCTGCCTGACCGCTGACCGCTGACCGCTGACCGCTGACCGCTGACCGCTGACCGCTTGCCACCGCGCACGCCGCGCGCGCCGCACGTTGCGTTTGCCGCACGTGCCACGTCCGCTCATTCAAGCCTAATTCTGCCGGCCTACTATCGAATCGTCTCCCGAGGACAGGCCTCCTCCGATGCGCAACCCCCGTGCTGATCCGGATTTTCGGCCCCTCAGATTCTGGCTCGGCGATCGGTGTACGCCAGAATCTTTTAGCCGGCTGCCCATGCAGCCGGCCTTTTTTTGCCTGCTTTCTGCGCATCCGGTTGCACTACCGCATGTCGGTCAGTCGCGCACGAAATCAAAAATACTGAAGCTTCACGCAGCTGTCCTGAGTGCCTGCGAGTCGGCTATTATTCCCATACCCGGCGCGTAGCCCCCCATCTGAGCGCGCCGGCGGGCTACGGCCTGGCACCGGCAGCCGCGTCCGCTGGCTTGCGCCGACCTCGCGCCGCGAATCGAACACAACGTTTTCGTTGCTGTGACACGACATCATGCGAGTACTTCTGATTGAAGACGATCTGCAGATCGGCCAAAGCCTGCTGCGCGCGCTGCAGGATGCGGATTACAGCGTCGATTGGGTGCGCGACGGTACGGCGGGATGCGCAGCGATCGAGGCGGCCGAATACACCGTCGTGCTGCTGGATCTGGGCCTGCCGGGCATGAGCGGCATCGAGCTGCTCAAGAACTGCCGCTCGCAAGGCAACCCGGTGCCGGTAGTGATCCTGACCGCGCGCGACGATCTCGATGCGCGGGTTCAGGGCCTCGATCTCGGCGCCGACGACTACATGCTGAAGCCTTTCCAGGTGCCCGAACTGCTCGCACGCATCCGTGCGGTGCTACGTCGCAAGGCGGGCTACGCGGTCTCGCGTCTTGGCGACGAGTCGCTGAACCTCGATCTCGACAAGCGTACGTTGTGCTGCAACGGTGTGAATTCCGTGCTGTCGGCACGCGAGTTTGCGCTGATGCTGGCTTTCCTCGAGCGGCCCGGCACGATCCTGTCACGCGAGCAACTGGAAGACCGGCTCTATGGCTGGGGCAAGGAAGTGGAGAGCAACGCGGTGGACGTGCTGATCCATTCGGTGCGCAAGAAATTCGGGCTGACGGTGATCCGCAACGTACGCGGTCTCGGCTGGACCGTGATGCTGGGCGATGCGTCGAAGGCGTGATACGGAACGACGCGCCCGCCGCCGCTTACCCGCTTGTTTGCCGGCAAACGCATTGTTTGCCCGCGCGAGCGCCAGCGGGAATTGATACATCATCGCGCGCCCTCTATCTTTCAGCAGCAGTGGCGCATGCGGCAGGAGCCGCTGTCACTGCATCGCCGCACATTAAACGCGCTCCAGCTCCGCCACCAGAAAGTCGACCAACGCGCGCTGCATGCCGCTTAGCGCGCCGCCGGAGGTGACGAGCGCAAGCTCGGTAGACGGCAGCGCCGGCATCCCGCTGCATTCGCGGTGTTCGGCAAGCACGGCCGTCGTGGGCAGTACCGTCACCCCGAGGCCCGACGAAACGGCCGCCTGAATGCCGGTCAGGCTATGGCTGCCGAACGCGACGCGCCAACGACGCTGCGCCTTGTCGAGGCCGCGGATCGCGCGTTGCCGGTACACGCAACCTTGTGGAAACAACGCAAGTGGAACCGGCTCCGCGTCGGCATCGAACGCGGCGCCGCGCACCCAAACCAGCTCTTCCGGCCAGCTCGCGATGCACTCGCCGCTGCCTGGCTCGCGCTTGATCAGCGCGATTTCGATGTCCCCTGCGGCAAGTTTTTGGCGCAAGTCGGTGCTCATGCCGGACACCGTTTCGAGCCGCGCCGCCGGCTGCGTCCTCGCGAATCCCGACAGCATGCCGGACATGCGGCGCGCATCGAAATCTTCCGGCACCCCGACGCGCACGGCGGTCAGCGTCTGATCGCTGGCCAGCGCATCCTCGGCCTCCTGCGACAGCGCGAGCAGCCGGCGCGCGTACTGCGCCAGCAACTCGCCGTACTCGGTAGGCCGTACGTTGCTGCCGGCGCGATCGCGCAGTAGCAAGGTACGCCCCACCAGTTCTTCGAGCTTGCGCACCTGCTGGCTGACGGTCGATTGCGTGCGGTGCACCCGCTCGCCGGCGCGCGTGAAGCTGCCTTCATCGACAACACAAACCAGCGTGTTCAACAGATCGAGATCCAGCATGGCGAGCTCCGGCGTTGCTTATTCGAAAAATCACTGATCCTCAAAAGATAATTCAATTTCCAAATAACGGCAATCGAACCTAAGCTGGCTGCCATCGATATCCCGCCTACCCATGGAGTTCGCCATGCCCCTCAAATCGACGCCACGTCCGTCGTGGCTTACCTTCGACTGCTACGGAACCTTGATCCAGTGGGATGAAGGCTTGCTGGCCGCGGTGCGCGACATCCTCGCGCGCAAGGGCCACAGCGGCATCGGTCCGAAAGAGTTCATCGAGGTCTACGACCACTACGAGCACGCGCTCGAGCAGACCCCGCCGCACCGTTCGTTTCGCGAGGTGGCGGGCGACGGCCTGCGTCTCGCGCTCGAACAGTTCGGTCTCTCCAGCGACGCCGACGACGTCGCGCAACTGACCAATCGCATCTCCGCGATGCCGCCGTTCCCCGAGGTAGTCGCGACGCTGCAGCGCCTGAAGGAAAGCGGCTTCCGGCTGTGCATCGTGTCGAATACCGACGACGACGTAATTGCCGGCAACGTCGCGCAGCTTGGCGGCCACATCGACCGCGTGATCACCGCGCAGCAAGCCGGTGCCTACAAGCCGGACCGGCGGCTATTCGACTACGCGTATGCGCAACTCGGCGTGACCCGCGACGACGTCGTGCATATTTGCGCGAGCCCGCACCTGGACCACGCGGCCGCGCGCGACATCGGCTTTCGCTGCGTATGGATCGACCGGCGCACCGGCCGCCGCCGGTTGCCCGACTACCAGCCCGATGCGACACTGACGCAGCTGGACGAGGTACCCCCACTATTCGCAGCGCTCGGATGGACACTTTGACAGGCGAGGCTCATGGCACACACGCTTAGCACGGGCGGCACGGCCGCCACGCCGCGCGAGTTGCAGCTCGATTCGGACGCGATCATGCAGGCCCGCGCGGAACTCGCGGCCTGCTTTCAGCTCGCGGCGCAGTATGGCTTTGAGGAAGGCATCTGCAATCACTTTTCGGCGGTGGTGCCGGGCTACGATCATCTGTTTCTGGTCAATCCGTACGGTTATGCGTTTTCGGAGATCACCGCGACGCGCTTGCTGGTGTGCGATTTCGACGGCCGCGTGATCGCTGGCGAAGGTCAACCGGAAGCGACCGCGTTCTATATCCATGCGCGTTTGCACAAGCAGATGCCGCGCGTGAAGGCTGCTTTTCATACGCATATGCCGAATGCCACCGCGCTGTGTCTGCTCGAAGGGCCGCCGCTGTTGTGGCTCGGGCAGACCGCGCTGAAGTTCTACGGACGCACGGCAGTCGACGAAAACTACAACGGCCTCGCGCTCGACGAATCGGAAGGCGACCGCATTGCCGCGACGATGGGCGACGCGGACATCCTGTTTCTGAAGAATCACGGCGTGATGGTCGCGGGCGCAACGATTGCCGAGGCGTGGGACGATCTGTACTACCTGGAGCGCGCGGCCGACGTGCAACTGAAGGCGATGATGGCGAACCGGCCATTGAAACCCGTACCGCATGACGTCGCGCAACGCGCGTACGAGCAGATGCGCGCGGGAGATGCCCAAAGTGCGCGAGCGCATCTGGATAGTGCAATGCGCGAATTGCGCAGGCGCGGTGTGAATTTCGATGCTTGAGCCGCGCTTGCTGCGCGACGATGCGGGCTAGTGCAGGTTAGTGCCGGCTCGTAGCTGATTAGCGAGCGAGCAAGCCGCGCCGGCATGCGTTGTCTTCGCATTGGCCGTGCGCGGCCGAAAGCAGCGACGTACACTGTCGCCAGCGCGCACCGCCGTACGCGCATTTTCCAGATCAGGCTCTGAGCATGATGAGAAACGCGCCGGACGTGCTTTATCCGCGAACCTCGCATCGCGCGCTACTCGCAACGCGCGGCACGCATCGTCTGCAACGCGCGCTGGTGCGGCTCGGCCTCGCATTCAGCTGTATCGCCGGCGCACCGGCTTATGCCGATACACCGGCGCTCACCGTCGACAATGGCATCGCAGCGCAGCATTACAGCGCGGCCGAATTGCTTGCGCGACCCGACAGCGCAGTCGTGCACGTCGATCAAGACGCCTATCGCAACAAGGTGCCGTATCGCGCCGTACCGCTGCTCGCGTTGCTCGGCACGCATGCGGAACAACAGCGCTTCGATACCATCGAAGCCCAGGCTAGCGACGGCTTCGTCAGCCAGATACCGCTCGCGCTGATCACGAAAGCCGGCCAGCAGGGCGCAGTCGCATGGGTGGCGGTAGAAGACCCAGCGCAGCCGTGGCCCGCGCTGCCGAACGAGAAAGTGTCCGCCGGACCGTACTATCTGATCTGGGAGCATCCGGAACGCTCGGGCATCACCAGCGAGCAATGGCCTTACAAGCTGGTGCGCCTGTCGCTGGTGGAAAGCCCGGATCACCGCTGGCCGCAACTGGCCGTGCCGGCGGCACTGTCGAACAATGCGGCCGTCAAACGCGGGCACGACGTCTTCATCGTGCAATGTTCGGTATGCCACCGGATCAACGGTGGCGGGGCAGGCGAAGTCGGCCCGGACCTCGGCAGGCCGATGAGCCCAACGCAATATCTGACCGACTACGGCCTGCGTTCGATCATCCGCGATCCGAAAGCGGTGCGCACGTGGCCGAATCAACGAATGCCCAGCTTTAGTGAAGCCGTGGTGTCGAATGCGGACCTCGATGCGCTGGTGCAGTATCTGCACGCACTCGCACCGCGCGGCGACGCGCAAAAGCAATAACGCTTGCCTGCTGCGCGCCGCATCAGACAACGCTTAGAATTTGTGCCGCATGCCCACGCGCAGCACCAGCTGACGATCGTCATTCGACGGCGTCACACCGTTGATTGCGGCAACCGCTGCATGGCCGGTCGAATCCGTACCTGACGCCTTCTGATAGATACCGACGAAGTACACGTCAGTGCGCTTCGACAGAAAGTAATCGGCGCCGATTGCGGCCTGGTGATAGGTCGCACCATCCTTGCCATTAACCGAACTACCCTTTGTATAGTCGTACGCGGCGCCGACCAGAAACGCCGCCGTGATCTGGTATTTGACATTGCCTTCGACGTTATTGAAGACCGCGGTGCCCTGGCTGCCCAACGGGTTAGGCGCCGAGTGCCCACCGGCCAGATCGTTAAAGCGCGTATTCGAGTAAGTGCCGCCGAAAGTCGCTGCGCCCCACGTATAAGCGCCGCCCGCTGCGATCACTTCCTGCGTGCGCGCATCCGCAAAACCGGAGAACACCGGTGACGTAATGTTGTTCATCGTCGCGAGCGGCGCAGAGCCCGACGTATTGGCCAACACGCTGGTGCCATAGAACGATACGTTGGGATTGCGGATATTCAGGTAGCCGGCGCCAAGGCCAAGCGGGCCGTTGTAGTAAGCGCCGCCGAGCGACCAGATCTGGTTCTGGCCGGTATGTCCCGCCACGCCGCCTGGGCTGTATACGCCACCGAACGTCAGGCCGCCGTAGTTCTTGCTGGTGTACTTGATCGCGTTATTCACGCGGTTCGTGTTGTTGATGTTATCGAGGTCGCCCGGGTGCGCGGTATAGAAGCCGCCCCACTGATCGCCGATTTCGAACAGGCCGACGTAATCGACCACCGAATCGTACTGGCGCCCGAGCGTGATGGTGCCGTAAGGCGTGCCGAGCCCGACGTAGATCTGGCGGCCGAACATCAGGCCGCCTTGCCCGAGCTTGCCGCTGCTCAGATCCATACCGTTCTCGAGCACGAACAGCGCGGTCAAACCACCGCCGAGATCTTCCGTGCCGCGCAGACCGAAGCGGCTTGCCTGGATTTCACCGCTCACCATGCTGTACTGACGCTCACCATGCGAGTTGTTGTTGAAGGTCAAGCCTTCATCGACGATGCCGTATAGCGTGACGCTGCTTTGTGCCTGCGCGGCCGAAATACTGCCGAATGCGCCAAGCAATCCTGCCACCCAAAGTGACTTTTTCATCTGTACCCGAACCTGATTTGTTAGTGTCGAATTTCGAATTCCCCTGTCGAGACGGGGGCATGTCACGGTCGAGATGCGCCGGCCGCGAGGCGAACTGCAATACAGTACGGAACCCTAAGCGAGCAGGGTTGAAGCAGGTTGCGGAAAACTAAGCAGCCTATTTTGTCTTGTCAATGGAACATTCGAAGCTTGAAATGTCCCATCGGAGCGATTGCAGCGCGGCGCGCGTTCAGGCCTTCAGGCGGCCGCCATTGTCATACGCGTGACATTGCGGGTTTAATCGGTGTTTTCCATGTAGAACAAACGCTGTTTGTATTTGTTCTATTGACCGGACAATATGACACTTCTAGAGTGACCCAAATGGAGACGACACTACCTTTACCGAAGTACCACCAGATCTACCGGGTGCTGCGTGAGCAGCTCCAGGAAGGTCGTTTCGACGAAGAAGGTGTGCCGGGCGAGCATCTTTTGGCGGACCAATTCACGGTGGCGCGCATCACGATTCGCAAGGCGATGGAGATGCTGGTGGCCGATGGCCTCGTCACGCGGCGGCCGGGCATCGGCACGTGGCCGTTGCGCAGCGATGCGAGCAAGCGCCAAAGCAGGCAACCCGGTGGGCCGCAGCCGGGCACGGTATCGCGGCAGAAAGCGCATCTGACCGGCCTGCTCGGCAACATCGTCAGCGCTGGTTTGCGCACCACGGTCGAAGTGCTGGACAGCACCGTGGTAAGCGCATCGGATGCGATTGCCGAGGCCTTGCATCTGGCGGTCGGCGAGCCCGTCTACAAAAGCATTCGGGTGCGCAGCATCGCAAGCGGACCGGTGTCGTACATCACGACGCACGTGCCTAAAGCGGTGGCGGAGCTGAGCCGCAAGGACCTGAAGCGCAAGCCGATGCTGATGCTGCTCGAAGAAGCCGGTGTACAGCTAGGCGGTGCGACGCAAACCATCACCGCGTGCCTCGCCGACGCGGTCGTCGCGCGCAACCTCGATGTGCAGGTGGGCTCGGCGTTGCTCGCGGTGACGCGGCTGGTACGCGATACCAGCGAGCGGCCGGTGCAGCTGCTGCAAGGCTTGTATCGGCCGGACCGCTACCAGTACCAGCTGCAGCTGTCGCGCGTCGGCGACATCGAGGCGAAGGTGTCGGTCAACGAAAAGCTGTAAGCGGGGCGTCGGGATCCGCTGCTGTCAAAGCCGCAGTCAGCCGAAGTCAATCCGAAGTCAATCCGAATCGACCATCAAGCATGCCCACGGAGAGCCAATGAGTTCGCGTCGTACATTTCTGCGTCAGTCCACGGTTGCGGCCGCCATGTTGAGCGCGCCCTGGGTTACGCGCGCCGCCGGCGGCAAGAGCATCAAGATCGGCGTATTGCATCCGGTGACGGGTGCGCTCGCGTATTCCGGGCAGCAGTGTCGGCTCGGCGCACTGCTCGCGATCGAAGACATCAACCGCGCAGGCGGCATCAAGTCGCAAGGCGGCGCGCTGATCGAAGCGGTGTTGGGCGATGCGCAGTCGCGTCCGGAAGCGGGATCCGCGGAAGTCGAGAAGATGAACGAAGCGGGCGTCGCGGCGATTGTCGGCGCGTACGCATCGGCGATTTGCCTCGCGACCACGCAAACCGCTGCGAAATACGGCCTGCCGCATGTGGTGGACGTCGGTGTGGCCGATCAGATCGTCGAGCGCGGCCTGACCAATACGTTTCGCTTCGGCCCTGGCTACAAGGTGTGCAGCGCCCGCGCGGTGGACTACCTGAACACGCTGAACACAGCCGCGGGCAAGCCCGCGAAGACCGTGATGATCGTGCACGAAGAGTCGCTGTTCGGCACCGGCACCGCGAATCTGCTCAGCAGCGAGCTGCCGAAGTACGGCTTCGAGATCAAGGAAGTCGTCAAGCACCCGAACCCGACCCGCGACTTCAGCAACATCGTGCTGCGCATGCGCTCGGTGAATCCGGACATCGTGATTCCGGCCAACTACTACAACGAATACGCGCTGCTGCTGCTCGCGATGAAGCAGCAGAAAGTCCAGCCGAAAGCGATCTTTTCGGTGCTGGGTGGCGCGGCTTCGAGCTACAAGTTCCTCAAGGAGTATCCGGACATCGCGAACGGCGTGATCGATTGCAACCACTGGTTCAATCCGAAAGACGCCCGCGTCGCGCCTTTGAAGAAGCGTGTCGAAGCGAAAGATGCGTACTTCTCGTACGAAGTGTTCATGACCTACACGTCGATGATGCTGCTCGCCGATGCGCTGGAGCGTGCCGGTTCCGCCGATCGCGCGGCAATCACTGCGGCGCTCGCGTCGAGCACCTTCAAGGATCATTTCATGCCGTACGGTGCGACGCATTTCGTCAACGGCCAGAACGCCGGCGCGCAGCCGCTGCTGACGCAGGTGGTGAACCACGATATCAAGGCGATCCTGCCGGACCCGTACCGCGAAACCGCACCGGTATTTCCGGTGAAGAGCTGAGGCACGCGCATGTTCGACCCCGCCATTCTTTTCACGGCGCTGCTCAACGGGCTCACGACCGGCGCCGTCTACGCGCTGATCGCGCTTGGTCTGACGCTGATCTACGGCGTGCTGCACATCATCAACTTCGCGCACGGCGCGGCGCTGATGGTGGCGCTGTATGCCGTGTATTTGCTGCACGAGCGGCTCGGGCTCGATCCGTATGCGGCCTTGCCGTTCGTGATGCTCGGCATGTTCGCGTTTGGCTATCTGCTGCAGCGGTGCGTGATCAATCGCGCGGGGCACGGTAAGGACGAAAACATTCTGCTGGTCACGCTCGGCATTTCGATCGTGCTGGAAAACCTGGCGCTGGTGCTGTTCCACTCCGATACGCGCAACATCGATACGCCGTATGCGCTGGCGACCGTCGCGATCGGACCGGCGCTGCTCGCGTTGCCCAAGCTGATTGCGTTCGGCGGCGCGCTGGTGATCGCGGCGCTGCTGTTCGCGATCATGCGCTTCACGGATCTCGGCCGCGCGATTCGCGCCGTTGCCCGCGAAAAGCATGGGGCAAAGCTGATGGGCATCGATGTCGACAAGGTTTATGCGTTGTCGTTTGGAATCGGCATGGCTTGCGTCGGTGCAGCCGCCTGTTTCCTGCTGCCCGCGTATTACGTGAACCCGCAGGTTGGCAGCGGCTTTGTGCTGATCGCGTTCACGATCGTCGTGCTGGGCGGCATGGGCAGTTTCGTCGGCGCACTGCTCGGCGGTTTGCTGATCGGCGTGGTCGAATCGCTCGGCGGTTTGTGGTTCGGCGATTCGCTGGGCCAGATGGGCGTGTTCGCGATCTTTATCGTCGTGTTGCTGGTGCGCCCGCAAGGGTTGTTCGGGGCGAGGATCTAGCGATGCGCGATATACGCTCAATTGTGCTGTTCGGCGTGATCGTTGCCGCCGCTGCCGCGTTGCTGCAATCCGGCGTGGCGCTGACGTTCATCATGATGTCGCTGTATGCGGTGCTGCTCGCGCAATCGTGGAACATCCTCGGCGGATACGGTGGGCAGTTGTCGTTCGGCCATGCGTTGTTCTTCGGCGTCGGCGCGTACGCGCAGGCCATCGCGCAGCTGACGTGGGGCTGGAACCCGTGGCTTGCGTTGCCGTTCGCGATCGCGGCGGGCGTCGTAGTCGGGTTGATCGTCGGCGCACTGACCTTCCGCAGCGGCTTGAAGGGTTCGTACTTCGCGCTCGTCACGCTGGCTTTTGCCGAAGTGTTCCGCATCGTCGCCGTATCGGTGCCGTTCACGGGCGGCGGCGTCGGCCTGATGGTGCCGCTGCATGCCAGCATCGCCAACCTGCAGTTCGGTTCGCGGCGCGGCTATATCTATCTGCTGCTGGGCTTCGTGATCGCCGCGCTGTTGTGCACCGCATGGCTGCGCCATTCGCGCTTCGGCGCGTATCTGCAGGCGGTGCGCGACAACGAGAACGCGGCGCGCGCGATCGGCGTCGATCCGGTGCGCGTCAAGCTCGGCGCGATCGCATGGTCCGCGGCGTTCATGGCTGCGGCAGGTGCGTGCTACGTGCAGATGTTCCAGTACATCGATTCGGGCATCGCGTTCGGTTCGACGATTTCGGTCGAGGCGCTGGTTGGCGTGATCGTCGGCGGCGCGGGCACGCTGTGGGGGCCGGTGCTCGGCGCCGCGGTGCTGTACGCGCTCGGCGAAGCAACCCGCAACCTGTTCGGCGAAGTGCCCGGCATCAGCATGGTGATCTACGGCGCGGTGCTGGTGCTGATCGTGATGTTCCTGCCGCGCGGGCTGAGCGGCGCGGGGCTGTCGGTGCGCCGCATGCTGAAAGGCGCGCAGCCGCCGCAGTCTGCGCCGCAGCAGGACGAGCGCAAGGAGGAAGCCCGTGTCTGAAGCGCTATTGCAGGCTCGTGGCCTGTCGATCACGTTCGGCGGCCTGAAGGCGGTGCAGGACGTCAGCTTCGACGTGCTGCCGCGCACGCTGACCGCGCTGGTCGGCCCGAACGGCGCCGGCAAGACGACGCTGTTTGCGTTGTTGTCGGGTTTCCTGAAGCCGGGCGCCGGCACCGTGCAGTATCTCGGCCGCGATATCACCGGCATGGCGCCGCAGAAGTCCGCGCGCCTCGGGCTCACGCGCACCTTCCAGATCGTGCAGCCGTTCGGCGCACAGACGGTGCGCGAGAACATCGCCGTCGGCGCGCATCTGCATGAGCCGGACCGGCGCCGCGCGCTGCAGGCGGCAGAGGCCGTCGCGCAACGCGTCAATTTGCACGGCTACCTCGATAAACCCGCTGCAGACCTGACGGTAGGCGGCCGCAAGCGGCTCGAACTGGCGCGCGCGCTGGCGGCACAGCCGCGTCTGCTGCTGCTCGACGAAGTGCTCGCCGGTCTGAACCCGAGCGAGATCGACGAAATGATTCCGGTGATTCGCGGCATCGTCGACGGTGGCGTGACGGTGCTGATGATCGAACACGTGATGCGCGCCGTAATGAGTCTTGCCGAACACGTGTGGGTGCTGGCGCAAGGGCGTCTGATCGCAGGCGGTACGCCGCGCGACGTGACGTCGGACCCGACCGTGATCGAAGCGTATCTCGGCCACGGTACCGCCGAGCGCCTCAAACAGCACGGAGGCCAACGATGAGCGCCCTGCTCGAAGTTACCGGCCTGCGCACCGGCTACGGCCGCACCGAAGTGCTGCGCGGCATCGACATGCGCGTCGACGCCGGCGAGACCGTAGTGCTGCTCGGCAGCAACGGTGTCGGCAAATCGACGCTGAACAACACCGTATGCGGCATCAATCCGGTGTGGCACGGGAGCGTGCGTTTCGACGGCCACGATCTGACCGGCCGCCACTATCGCGACGTCGTAAAAGCCGGGCTGATCCAGGTACCGGAAGGCCGCAAGATTTTCCCGAACCTGAGCGTGCGGCAGAACCTCGAGCTTGGTTCGTTCACACGTGGCAAGGCCAATCGCACGCGCAACCTTGCGCGGATAATCGAACTGTTCCCGCGTCTGAACGAACGGATCGACCAGCTAGCCGGCACGATGTCCGGCGGCGAACAGCAGATGCTCGCGATCGGCCGAGGCCTGATGGCCGAGCCGCGCCTGCTGATTCTCGACGAGCCATCGCTCGGCCTGTCGCCGCTGATGGTCGAAGACATGTTCACGCTGATCCGCCGCTTGCAGAACGACGGCCTCGCGATCCTGCTGGTCGAGCAGAACGTCGGCCAGTCGCTCGAAACCGGGCACCGCGGTTACGTATTGGAGAACGGCTCGATCCGCTATTCGGGCACCTGTTCGGAATTGATGGCGACCGACGCATTGCGCCGCACTTATCTAGGGATGTAGTCGATGGCAGTTGCACAAACGCTTGCGCAAAAACTGATTGCAGCGGCTTGTGGTAAGCCGCATGTCGAAGTGGGGGAGATCGTTACCTGTGCAGTCGACCTCGCGATGTTTCACGATTCGAGCGGCCCGCGCCGTTTGCAGCCGATGCTTGAACAGCTCGGCGCGCCGCTGTGGGACAAGTCGAAAGTGGTGCTGGTGATCGACCACTACGTGCCGGAAGTGGACGACGAATCGCGCCGCATCGTGCGCATTGCGCGCGACTGGGCTAGCGCGCAACAGTTGCCGCACGTGTACGACAGCGTGGGTATCTGCCATGTGGTGTTGCCGCAGCACGGCCACTTGCGGCCGGGCATGTTCTGCGTGGGCGGCGATTCGCATTCGCCGACCGGCGGCGCATTCGGCGCGTACATGTTCGGCATCGGCAGCACCGAGATGCTTGGCGTGGCCGTGTCGGGACAGATCTGGGTGAAGGTGCCGCAGACCTTGCGCATGCAATGGCGCAATCGTCTTGCCGCCGGCGTGACTGCGAAAGACATGATGCTGCATATGATCGGCCGCTTCGGCATGAACGGTGGCCGCTATCAGGCGGTGGAATTCTGCGGCGAAGCCGTCGCTGCGTTGCCGATGCAGGAACGCATGACGCTGTCGAACATGAGCGCCGAGCTTGGTGCGCAAGTCGGGCTGGTCGCGCCGGACGCGGTGACGCTCGACTATTTGCGCAGCGTCGGCGTGGCGGATGAAATCGACGTCGCGCGCTGGCAGAGCGACGCCGATGCCGAGGCGCTCACGCATGAATTCGACGCGGCAGAGCTCGAGCCGCAGGTGGCCGCACCGCACAGCCCGGCGAACACCCAAGGCGTGAGCGCATTCGACGATGTTGCCGTCCAGGTGGCCTACATCGGCGCCTGCACCGGCGCGAAGCTCGCCGACTTGCGAGCCGCCGCCAGCGTGCTGCGCGGCCAGCGCGTGGCCGCGGGCGTGCAACTGGTGGTCGCGCCTGCCAGCGTGCGCGATCGCGACCAGGCAGCAAGCGAAGGCATACTCGCCGTGCTGGAAGCTGCCGGCGCGCAATTCCTTGCCACCTCATGCGGCGCATGCGCGGGCTATGGCAGCCAGATCCCCGAAGGCAGCACAGTGATTTCCAGCACCGCGCGCAATTTCAAAGGCCGTATGGGCGCACAAACCGCGCAGGTGTATCTCGGTTCGCCGTACACCGTAGCGGCATCCGCGTTACGTGGCCGCATTACCGATCCGCGCGAGGTGCTGGCATGAACGAAGCAAAGATTGCAGATGCAAGCAGTGCCGCGGCATCAAACGCGCGTGATACGCAGCACCGCGTGTGGCGCGTCGGCGCCGACATCGACACCGACGCCCTCGCGCCCGGCGCCTACATGAAATTCGGCATCGACGAAATCGCACGTCACTGCCTCGAAAATCAGCGCCCCGATTTCGCGCCGAACGTGCAGCCCGGCGACGTGCTGGTGGCCGGCCCGAACTTCGGCATCGGCTCGTCGCGCGAGCAGGCCGCGGCCGCACTGGTACGCCTTGGCGTGCGCGCGGTGATCGCCCCCGCGTTCAGCGGCCTGTATTTCCGCAATGCCTTCAACGTCGGCCTGCTGCTGCTGACCTGCGCCGAAGCCGGTCGCATCGAAGAGGGCGCACTCATCACACTCGATCCGCACGCCGGCCGCATCGTGCGCGCCGACGGCACCACGCTGGCCTGCGAGCCGCTGCCATCGTTTCTGCTCGAGATGGTCGAAGCCGGCGGCCTGTTGAATTTGCTGAAGCAGCGCTACCCCACATCCAACGGAGTCAACCCATGCTAGATCCGGTCACGCTGGCGGTCCTGAAAGGCCGGCTCGAACAGATCGCCGACGAAATGGACGCGACGCTGTATCGCAGCGCGTTCAATCCGATCATCGCGGAGGCGCACGACGCCTGCCACGGTATTTACGATGCGCAGTCGGGCGCGACGCTGATCCAGGGCAAAACCGGCTTGCCGGTGTTCGTCGGCGCGATGGCCTTCGCGGTGCAGGCCGCGCAACGCGCCGCGGCTTCGCGCGGCGGCATGGTCGACGGCGACGTGTGGCTGTTCAACGATCCGTACGAAGGCGGCACGCACGCGAACGATTTCAAGCTGGTGCGGCCGGTGTTCCGCAATGGCGAACTGTTCTGCTTTCTCGCTTCGGCTGCGCACTGGCACGACGTGGGCGGCGCGGTGCCGGGCAACTACAACCCGGCCGCCACCGAATGCTGGCAGGAAGCGGTGCAGATTCCGCCGGTGCGGATCCTGCGCCGCGGTGAACTCGACGAAGACGTGCTGGCGATCCTGAAGGCGAACACGCGGCTGCCGGACAGCCTGTGGGGCGACCTGAACGGTCAGCTCGCAGCGCTCGAACTCGGCGGCCGGCGTCTGAACGATCTGCTCGACAACTACGGCGACGCAACCGTGCTCGAAGCGCTCGCGCTTTTACGCGAGCGCGCGGTGAAGCTGATGCGCGCACACGTCGCAGCGCTTCCGGATGGCGAATACACGTTCGAAGACGTGCTCGACAACGACGGCGTACGCGACGAACCGCTGACCATCGCACTGCGCATGCGGGTGGCCGGCGAAACACTGACGCTCGATTTCAACGGCACATCGCCGGCCTGCGCGGGCCCGGTGAACATCTCGCGCGCCACCGCGATTGCAGCCTGCTATGTCGCGCTGAAACACCTGTTTCCCGATGTCCCGGCCAACGCGGGCGTGCTCGACGCCGTGACCTTCGAACTACCCGACGGCCTGCTGATCTCCGCGGACCGTCCGCGTCCGGTCGGCGGCTACACGGAAACCATCCTGCGCATGATCGACGTGATCTTCTGCGCGATGGCCAAGGCTGCACCCGAACTCGCGATGGCCCAGGCGTACGGCACGATCAACGCGCTGTCGATTGCAGGTCATCGCACCAGCGGCGTGCGCACCGGCCAGCGCTGGGTGATGTTCAGCTTCTTCGGCGGCGGCCACGGCGGCCAGGCGCACGGCGACGGCCTGAGCCACGGTAACGCGCCGATCTCGACCGCGACGATCCCGCCGCTCGAGATTCTCGAAGCCGCGTATCCGGTGCGCTTCACGCAATGGGCGCTGCGTCCCGATTCGGGCGGCGACGGTATGCATCGCGGCGGGCTCGGCGCGATCTATGAAATCGAATTGCTCGAAGAGCAGGCCGAGGCATTCATCTTCGGCGAGCGCGGTCGTTCCGCGCCGCAAGGTATCGCCGGCGGTTCGGCATCGGTGCGTAACGTGTTCCGCTATCAACGCGACGGCGAGTGGCATACGCCGCCGATGGCGTCGAAGATGCTCGGCATTCGCCTGAAGCGCGGCGAACGCGTGCGCCTCGAAACACCGGGCGGCGGCGGATATGGCGAGCCGGACAAGCGTTCGGCAACGGCGCGCGCGCACGACCGCGCAATGGGTTACGTGACTACCGATTCGAAGGAGCAACAGTAATGAAGGCTGCTGCACGAGGTTCGCTCGTCGTTGGCGTCGACGTGGGCGGCACGTTTACCGATCTGTTTGTGCTCGACGAGGCGGCTGGCACTGCACAAGTGGTCAAGGTGCCGTCCACGCGCGGTGAGGAAGCGCGCGGTTTCATGAACGGTATCGAGCGCATCGGCGCGCCGCGCGAAGGGGAAGCCGCGGCGGGTTTGGCCACCAATGCGGCTGCGATCGCGACGATCGTGCACGGCACGACCGTCGGCACCAATGCGCTGCTCGAACGCAAGATGGCGCGCACCGGGCTCATCACCACCGCGGGCTTTCGCGACGTGCTCGAAATGCGCCGCCGCGACCGCCCGCAGACATGGGGCCTGCGCGGCAATTTCGCGCCGATCGTGCCGCGCGATGTGCGGCTCGAAGTGAGCGAGCGCGTGCTCGCCGACGGCACGCTGCACACACCGGTGGATCTTGCACAGGTCGAGGCCGCCGCGCGCGAGTTGCTGGAGCGCGGTTGCGAGGCGGTGTGCGTGTTTTTCGTCAATGCGTACGCGAATCCGGCCAATGAGGCGAGCGCGGTCGCCGCAGTGCGCGCGCTGTGGCCGAATGCGAACGTCACCGCCGCGACCGAAGTGCTGCCCGAGATCCGCGAGTTCGAGCGTTGTTCGACGGCCACGCTGAATGCTTCGCTGCAGCCGGTGGTCGGCAGTTATCTGACGCGGCTCGCGGGCGACCTGAATGCGCATGGTTTTAGCGGCGAACTGCTGGTCGTGCAGAGCAACGGCGGCATCATGTCGCGCCACACAGCCTGCGATATGCCGGTGCGCACCGCGCTATCCGGGCCGGCGGCAGGCGTGATCGCGTGTGCCGCGATCGGCCGCGCGGCGGGTTATCCGAATCTGGTGACCGGCGATATGGGCGGCACGTCATACGACGTATCGCTGGTAGCGGGCGGCGAGGTCTCGCTGGCTGCCCAGACCTCGATCGAATTCGGCATGGTGGTACGCGCGCCGATGATCCAGATCGAGACGATCGGCGCGGGCGGCGGCTCGATTGCGTCAGTGGATGCGGGCGGCCTGCTGCAGGTCGGCCCTGAATCCGCCGGCAGCAATCCGGGCCCGGCGTGCTACGGCCGCGGCAATCTGCGCCCGACGGTGACCGATGCGAACGTGCTGCTCGGCCGCATCGCCGCCGACCGCCCGCTGGGAGGCGGCCTGCTGGCACGCATGGATGCCGGCAAGGCGCGCGAAGCGATCGACGTACATGTGGCCGGTCCACTCGGCCTCGATGCGTACGCGGCCGCCGAAGCGATCCTGACAGTGGCCAACGCGAAGATGGCCGGCGCGATCCGGCTGGTGTCGATCGAACGCGGCCACGATCCGCGCGAATTCGCGTACATGCCGTTCGGCGGCGGCGGCGCGTTGCACGTGTGCGCGATGATGCGCGAAGTGGGTACCACTACCGGCATCGTGCCGCGCTTTCCGGGCGTGACGTCGGCGCTCGGCTGCGTGATTGCGGATATGCGTCACGACACCGTGCAAACCGTCAATTGCGCGCTCGCCGATCTCGATGCGAACGATCTGCGCGAACGCGTCGCGGCGATGGCCGACGCGTGCCAGCAGCGTCTCGATTCGGCAGGCGTCGCCTTCGATGCGGTGCGCGAGAGCGTCGAGCTCGACATGCTGTACGTCGGGCAGAGCCATACGGTGCGCGTCGAAGTGCAACGCAGCGCGTTGTCGCGCGACGCGATTGCAGCGGCCTTCGAAGCGGCCTATCGCGCCGCGTTCGGGCGCGCGCTCACCGGCATCCCGGTGCGCATCATGAACCTGCGTTATGCGCGCATCGGCGTGCGGCCGAAGTTCGATCTGGCGGTGCTGGCGCCGAAGTCGTCCACGATGCCTGCGCCGCTTGGAACGCAGCGGGTCTTTCACGATGGCCAGTGGTGGGACGCGACGCGTCATGCGCGGCTCGAATTGCCGGTCGGCGCGAGCGTCGACGGTCCGGCGATTCTCGAACAGGCGGACACGACGATCTGGCTCGAACCGGGCTTTAGGGGTCGCGTCGATGCGCTCGGCAATCTGCTGATTACGCGTCAAGCCGGCTGAGCCAGGAGCTGAATGTGACTGATACCCACAACACCCCGCTGCTCGACGCCGCGCGCACCGCGCTCGTGATCGTCGATCTGCAAAACGACTTCATCAGTGCCGGCGGCGCGTACGACCGCGGCGGCGCGGTGCCAGCTGCCGCGCGTGCTTTGCCCGGCCGCATCTTGCCGGTGGCGCGCATCTTGAAGCGGCTGGGCGGCTACGTCGCGGCGAGCCAGTTCACGCTGTGGCCCGACGCGCATGGTGAACCGATGATCTCGCCACACCTGAAGCAACTGCGTCCGTTCCTGCGGCGCGGCGACTTCGTGTCCGGTTCGTCCGGCCATGCAACGGTGCCCGAGCTCGAAGATCTGGTCGACGTCGCGGTGCTGAAGGTCGCCTATTCGGCGTTCTTCAACACGCAGCTCGACTGGGTGCTGCGCCGCGCCGGCATCGACACGCTGGCGGTGTGCGGCATCGTGACCAATGGCGGCGTGGCCAGCACGGCGCGCGATGCGCACATGCGCGACTACCGCGTGCTGGTGCTGGCCGACGGCTGCGCAGCCGGCAGCGATGCCGCGCATGACGCGGCGCTGGCCGACCTGCGCACGGTCGGCGAGATCACCACCTGCGATGCATTCGCGGCGCGGCTGCACGACGTGCAAGCGGCGTAAGCCGCTCAAGCGCGTCGCCTACCTTCGCCCGGCACAGACTGAATCCACTACATCGATCATGGAAAAAACCAGCAAACGATTGAAAGCGCAGCTCGCGCAAGGGGCGGTGCTCGCACCCGGCGTGTTCGATGCGATGACCGCGCTGATCGCGGAACAGGCGGGCTTCGAAGCGGTGTACCTGTCGGGGGCGTCGATTGCCTATACGCGGCTCGGCCGCTCGGACGTCGGCCTGACCACTTTCACCGAAGTCGAGGACACACTCGCGCGGATTGCCGAGCGGGTCGACCTGCCGGTGATCGTCGACGCGGACACCGGTTTCGGCAATGCATTGAACGTGAAGCGCACGGTGCGCGGCTTCGAGCGCGCCGGCGCCGCGATGATCCAGCTCGAAGATCAGACCTTCCCGAAACGCTGCGGCCATCTGGACGGCAAGGGCGTGATTTCGGTCAGCGAGATGTGCGGCAAGCTGCGCGCGGCGGTCGATGCGCGCGCCAGCAACGACACGCTGATTCTGGCGCGTACCGATGCGGTGGCGGTGGAAGGCATCGACGCGGCGTTCGAGCGGGCCGAGCGCTATCTGGAAGCGGGTGTCGATGCGCTGTTTATCGAGGCGTTGCGTTCGGTCGAACAGATGGAAGCGGCGTGCCAACGCTTCGCTTCACGTGTGCCGCTGCTCGCGAATATGGTGGAAGGCGGCAAGACGCCGGTGCAAAGCGCGCAGGCGCTGACGCAGCTCGGCTTTCGCATCGTGATCTTCCCGGGTGGCACGGCTCGCGCGGTCGCGCATACGCTGCGCGGCTACTATCGCAGCCTGCGCGAGCATGGCACGACCGCGCCATGGCGCGACCATATGCTCGATTTCGACGGTATCAACGATGTGATCGGTACACCTGCGCTGATGACGGAGGCGCGGCAGTACGAATAGCGGCCGCATGCGGCGCACGGCGTGCGCCGCTTCGTGGTTTTAGTGGCCTCGGTTGGCTTTGGCCTTGGCCTTAGTCTTAGTCTTAGCCGCAATCGCCGCAGTACGCTCAGTACCGTTTGATCGACAACACGTCGAACGTATGCCGCAGCAGGTCGACCGATTTCTCATACTCGGTCAGCGCAAGGCTGGCAATCAGCACGTCGATGATCGCCAACTGCGCGAGACGGCTCGTCATCGCTTCAGTGCGAAACCGCGTTTCGCGCGCCATCGTGCACAGCACCACTTCCGCATGCGCACGCAGCGGCGATTTACCGACATTGGTAATGCAGATCGTGCGCGCACCGGACTTTCTGGCGAGCCGCGTCGCATCGAGCGTTTCATGCGTGCTGCCCGAATGCGAAATGGTCAGCGTCGCGACCTCGGGACCCGCCAGCGACGCGCTGATCGCCTGAATATGTGAATCGACCACCGCCTTCGCGTTCAGGCCGATCCGCAGCATCCGGTATTCGGCGTCTTCCGCAATCGGCGCGGCGCTGCCGATACCGTAGATTTCGATGCGCTTTGCCGCCTTGAGCAGCTTCACCGCCTGTTCGACCGCCTTGACGTCGAGCGTTGCCTCGGTGTCGCGCAGCGTCTGCACGTTGCTGTGAAACAGCTTGCGCACGACCGTGGTGACGTCGTCCTCCGGTTCGAGATCTTCGTGAATGATCTGCACCGGCTGCACGAGCTCCTGCGCGAGCAGGATTTTCAGCTGCTGGAAACCGGTTGCGCCAACGCTCTTGCAGAACGCGACCACGCTGCCTTCGCTGGAAGAAGTCTGTTCGGCGACGTCGCTGACCGACATGTGGATCACGTCGCTCGCATGCTCGACGACGAAGTCGGCAATTCTCTGGCTGGCCGGTCCGAACGACGGACGCATGCCCATCACCCGCGTCAGGATGCCCGACTGCGCCTCGGGCGCGACGACGGCGCTGGCCGCTGCGGCGGCGGTACGGCGCGCACCGGCGGGGGCGCGCAAACGGGCAGCGCCCGGTTGTTTCGCTTTCATAGAACCTTTCCGATTGGATGTCCAGCAAACGGCCCGCTGTCCGGCAGCGGCTGGATTCACTTTAATCCAGATGAGCCAATCGCAAAGTATGCAACAGGGGTGGACCGTTACGCCAAACGAAGAGGCGGGTCCTGCGCGAAGCGGAATGCGCGGCGGCCGGCGCTTTATGCCAAAGCCTGTTGAAAATCAACCCGGGGCCGCCGGAATCCGCCTGCGCCGCGCGGCCGCAACGAGCGGCCGCGCGTTACATCGACAACTCGCCGCTTAGCTGAGCTCAGTCGCCATCGCCGGATCGGTCACGCTCGGGCGGCCGGTTTCCATGCGGCCGGCAAAGCGCCGCTCGAAACCGCTGGATGCGTCGCTGACCGTCAGGTCGTACCAGCAGCCGCTGTGATCGACCGACACATGATGCTCGACGTCGTCGCCATGCTGCAGGTTCAGCGTCACCGCGCCACCCGTGCGATACGCATTGGCCACCAGCGTGAGCTTCACATTATGCCGGCCGTCGTTGTGCGCCTTGATCACCACTTCGCGCGCACGCACGTCGTAAGCGAGCTTGGCTTCCGGTTGGGCTGCTTGTGCCGATGCCATCGTCGTGCCCTTGAAGGTGCGCAGGAAACCGTTCGGCCCGTGCACTTCGAGGTCGTACTTGCCGGCATCCCACGTACGCGTATCCCAGCGGTCGTTCAGCGACTTGTCCGCTTCCACCGTGTAGCGGCGCGGAATGCGGTCGAGGTGCAGACGGTCGTACACGTGGAACACCGCGCCCGCGTTGCCGGTGTTGTTGAACTTCAGCTGCACGTGGCCGTTCGACACATCGACATCCGCCGTTACATGCAGCTCGTACGGCAGCGCGCGCGAGAACACCATGCCGGTTTCCTGGAACAGCACGGCCGGCGTCGCCGGGGCGTGCGCGGCCGGCTTCTTCAGCTGGTCGGCCACCACTGCCTGGTAGTTGCTGGTGTCCGGCAGCGTCGGGAATTTCGGGCTGTTCGGCGATTCGAAGTCGAAGATCGAGGTCAGATCGCCTGCCACTGCACGATGCCACGGGCTGATCGCCGGCACGTGGATATCGAAGCGCTTCTCGAGGAAGCGGCCGAGGGACGTGTGCGTGAACGTTTCCGAGTTGATCCAGCCGCCCTTGGTCCACGGCGACACCACGTACATCGGCACGCGCGGGCCACAGCCCCACGGCCGCACGTTCATCACGTCGCCGCTGCTGTTCTGGCCATTCAGCGCAGGGTTGCCCTGCGTGTCGAGATATTCGCCCGTTACATCGACGCTCGACTTACCGATCAGATCGCCGGTGGCCGCATCAAGCGACGGCACAGCCGGAGGGGGGAGGTGATCGAAGAAGCCATCGTTTTCGTCGAACGTGATGAACAAGGCGGTCTGGCTCCACACCTTCGGGTTCGAGGTGAGGGCGGACAGCACCGTATCGATGAACGCTGCGCCTTCCACTGCGCTCGACGGTGCGCCCGGGTGTTCGGATTGCGCGGGCGTTGGCAGGATCCAGCTGACTTCCGGCAGCGTCTCGGCCGCCACGTGCTGTGCGAGCTGCTCGATGGACCATGCGGTCATGCCGTTGTCGTATAGCGGGTTGCCCGGTTGCGACTGGCGGAAGCTCTCGAACGCGAGGCCGCCGTGCAGCAGGCCGTTCCAGTTATTGTTGGGGTCCTGATAGATGCGCCACGACACGCCCTTGTCCTGCAGCAACTCGGGCAGCGTCTTCCACGTAAAGGCCGAACCGCTGTACGAGTAGCCCGGCGTCGGCAGATGACCGCCGACGCTGCAGCGCAAGTTGTTGATTTCGGCATTGGCGGCCACCGAGTTCATGCCGGCCTTGCGCGTCGCCGGATCGTAGTTCGAGCCGGAGAAGAACACGATGCGGTTCGGGTCCGTGCCGCCGGTGATCGCGCAGTGATATGCGTCGCACAGCGTGAACGATTCGGCCAGCGCGTACTGGAACGGCACGTCTTCGCGGCGGTAGTAGCCCATCGAGCGCTCGCTCTTGTACTTCGGCCACAGGCCGAAGCGGCCCTGGCTCCACGCGTCCTGCGCATCCATGTAGGTGTGCGGATTGCCGGCCACGCGCAACGCGTTGACGGTCGCGCTGTCGAGGTGGAACGGCTTGATCACGCGCGTGCCGTCCGATTCGTTCCATACGGGCTCGCCGCCCGGCACCGGTACCGGCAGGCGGTCGCCGAAACCGCGCACGCCGCGCATCGCGCCGAAGTAGTGGTCGAAGGAACGGTTCTCCTGCATCAGCACAACGATGTGCTTGATGTCGCGGATCGTGCCGGTATGCACGTTGGCGGGAATCGCGAGAGCCTTGGCGATGCTGGCCGGCAATGCGTTAAGTGCGGCTGCGGCGCCGGCGGTTTTGACAGCGCCGGATAGAAAAGTACGTCGATCGATTTTGCTCATGTGTCTCTCAACGGGTTGGGGGGCGCGTGAAAGACTAATGGGCCGATATGTCAGCGGGGTGAAAATATTTCAGAATATTTATATGATTGCTCTGAGACATGCTCAGCGACGAATCGACCGGGTGCGAGCGGCGCGTGCGCGGAAAGTGTGTCGACGCACGCAGCACCATTGAATGCGCCGCGTGCGACAGCAGGATGACGGAACCCGGTTCGCTCGCCGGAAACTCATGCGTTTGCGATAAGCGTCGTGCCTTAACTTCGCCTTTACATCGCCTTATAAAACTCAGCACGCTTTTGACATTGCCTTCCCTACAGTAGCGGCGTATTTCCACAACCCGAGTTGATCGATATGCCGCCGCTCCTTCATTCGAAAATCAGAGGCCGCGCCGCAGTGCGCCAGCGCCTGCCTGTGCACGAGGCGCGATCATGATCGCCTTTGCCGGCCTGCTTGCCGCAGCCCTGTTCGTCTATCTGCTGTACGCGCTGATCAAGCCCGAACGCTTTTGATCCGCACGTCAGCGCTGCTACTTATTTTTTCCGCTCAATAACAATCATGAACGACCTGATTTTTACCGTCGTGTCGATAGCCTTTTTCGCGATTTCCGCGGGCTTTATCGTTGCGCTGAACAGGATCTAAAGGAAACTGCCATGTTCGACGATCTTGTTCAATTTGTGCTGGTGCTTGCCGTCATGACCGGCCTGACGGTCGCGATGGGCAAGTGGCTCGCGCGCGTCTTTACGCATGAGCGGCACTGGCGCATCGAGCGCTGGACTTATGCAGTGCTCGGCACCGACCCTGCCGAGCCGATGCCGTGGCAACGCTATGCGGTGGTGCTGCTGCTCAGCAACGCCGCGATGATGCTGCTCGGCTACCTGCTGCTGCGCGTGCAAGGCCTGCTGCCGTTCGATTCGTTGCAGCGTGCGGCGCAAACGCCGGACCTCGCGTTCAATACAGCTGCGTCGTTTGTCACCAATACGAACTGGCAATCGTATTCGGGTGAATCGAGTCTTTCCAACTTCTCGCAAATGGCCGTCATCACATTCCTGATGATGGTCAGCGCCGCGACCGGCGTTGCTGCGTGCGGTGGCTTTATCCGCGGGTTGTGCCGCAAGAGCGCGCAGGATATCGGCAACTACTGGGTCGACTTCACGCGCGTGCTGTACCGCGTCCTGCTGCCGCTGTCGTTCGTGATGGCGCTGGTCTACGTATGGCAAGGCATGCCGCAGACGCTCAGCAGCGAAGCCGTCGTGACCACGCTGGAAGGCGCGCAACAGCACCTGCTGATGGGCCCGGTGGCGAGCCTCGAGTCGATCAAGCACCTGGGTACCAACGGCGGCGGCTTCTTCGGCATGAACGCCGCGCATCCGTACGAGAACCCGACGCCGCTCACCAATACGCTGCACATCCTGTGCATGCTGCTGATTCCGGCTGCGCTCACGTATACGGCGGGCAGCATGCTGATGCGCCGCCGCCAAGGCTGGGCATTTTTCACTGCATTCCTGGTCATGCTGGTTGGCGCGCTGGCGATCGTCTATGCGGCGGAGCAGCACGGCAACCTGAATCTCACGCGGCTCAACGTCGATCAGCACACGTCGGCGCTGCAGGCCGGCGGCAATATGGAAGGCAAGGAATTGCGCTTCGGGATCGGCCAGACCAGCCTGTTCGTCGCGGTGACCACCGCGGCTACCACCGGCTCGGTCGATGCGATGCACGATTCGCTGACGCCGATCGGCGGTCTCATACCGATCGCCGAGATGATGCTGAACAACGTATTCGGCGGCGACGGTGTCGGCTTTATCAACCTGATCACGTTCGCGATCCTGACGGTGTTCATCGTCGGCATGATGATCGGCCGCACGCCGGAATTTCTCGGCAAGAAGATCGAGGCACGCGAGATGAAGTTCGTGATGCTCGCGGTGCTCGCGCATCCGCTGACGATTCTCGGTTTGACCGCGTTAGCGGTGTTGTGGCCGTCCACGCCGGCGAGTCTCAACAATCTTGGCCCGCACGGTTTTAGCGAGGTGCTGTACGCGTACACGTCCGGTACGGCGAACAACGGTTCCGCGTTTGCCGGCCTGAACACGAACACGCCGTTCTTCAATACGACGATCGGTTTCGCGATGCTGCTCGGCCGCTACTTCACGCTGCTGCCGATGCTGGCTGTGGCCGGGTCGCTCGCTGCCAAAAAGAGCGTTCCTGAAGGCGCGGGCACCTTGCCTACCGCTACGCCGCTGTTCACCGGCCTGCTGGTGTTCGTGGTGCTGCTGGTCGGCGGACTGACCTTCTTCCCGGCGCTCGCGCTGGGTCCCATCGTCGAGCATCTGATGCTGGCAAGCGGACAACTGTTCTAAGGATCGAAATCGATGAGCACAGTGACTCAAACTCCAACGCCGTCTCAGGCGAACCAGCCCGGCGTGCCGCTGTTTCGCGGCATGGCGCGTCCGGCGCTGGTCTCCGCGGTGTTCTTCATGGTGGTCACGGGCCTGGCGTACCCGCTCGCGACCACCGGCGTCGCGCAACTCGTGTGGCCCGCTGCCTCGCGCGGCAGCCTCGTCGAGCGCGGCGGCGCACCGGCCGGTTCGCTGCTGATCGGCCAGAACTTCACCAGGCCGCAGTATTTCCACCCGCGGCCGAGCGCGACGCTGGGCCCGGACCCGGCGCATCCGGATCAATCGGTGGCGCAGCCGTACAACGCTGCGGCAAGCGGTGCGAGCAATCTGGGGACGACCAGCAAATCGCTGGTCGATCAGGTGCAGGCGCGCGCGGTGGCGTATCGCAGCGAAAACGGTCTCGCGGCCGATGCGCCGGTGCCGGTCGATGCGGTGACCGCGTCCGCCTCCGGCCTCGACCCCGACATTTCGGTCGCGAACGCAGTCTTGCAGGGCGCGCACGTTGCACATGCCCGAGGCCTCACACCGCAACAGGTGAACGCGCTGATCGAACAGAACGTCACGCCGCGTCAGCTTGGCGTCTTAGGCGACCCGCGCGTAAACGTATTGAAACTCAACCTCGCGCTGGATGCTGTCAACGCGACCCGATAGTCAAGAGTCTTGTATGAATGTGCCCAACGAATCCATCACGCAGGCCGATTCCGTCGCGCTGCCCGCAACGCCGCATGCGCCTATACCGCAGGTGCTGTGGCAGACCGTGATCGCCGATGCATTTCGCAAGCTGTCGCCGCGCACGCAATGGCAGAACCCGGTCATGTTCGTGGTTTACCTCGGCAGCATCGTCACGACGCTGCTATGGCTGCAGGCGATCTTCGCGCAGGGCGAGGCGCCGGCTGGTTTCATCTTCGCGATTGCGCTGTGGCTGTGGTTTACCGTGCTGTTCGCGAACGGCGCCGAAGCGCTTGCCGAAGGGCGCGGCAAGGCGCAGGCCGCGGCACTGCGCAGCGCGCGCAAACGCGTGTTCGCGAAGGTGCTCCAGCAGCCGCGCTATGGCAGCCCGGTGTATCCGCTGCCTAGCGACGAGCTGATCGCCGGCAAGTTCGTGCTGGTCGAAGCCGGCGACATGATTCCGGCCGACGGTGAAGTGGTCGAGGGTGTCGCATCGGTCGACGAGTCGTCGATCACCGGCGAATCCGCACCGGTGATCCGCGAATCGGGCGGCGATTTTTCATCGGTGACGGGCGGTACGCGCGTGCTGTCCGACTGGCTGGTGGTACGCGTAACAGCCAACCCGGGCGAAGCGTTTCTCGACCGCATGATCGCAATGATCGAAGGCGCGAAGCGCGGCAAGACCCCCAACGAAATCGCACTGACGATTCTGCTGGTCGCGTTGACCATCGTGTTTCTGCTGGTTTGCGTGACGCTGCTGCCGTTCTCGGGCTTTAGCGTGTCGGCGCTGGTTAAAGGCGGTCATGAAGTCGGCCTGACGGTGCTGATCGCGTTGCTCGTCTGCCTGATTCCGACCACCATCGGCGCGCTGCTATCGGCGATCGGCGTGGCCGGCATGAGCCGCATGTTGCGCGCGAACGTCATCGCGATGTCGGGGCGCGCAATCGAAGCGGCCGGCGACGTCGACGTGCTGCTGCTCGACAAGACCGGCACCATCACGCTTGGCAACCGGCAGGCGACGGCCTTCGTGCCGGCCCATGGCGTGGAAGAGCGTCAGCTGGCAGACATCGCGCAGTTCGCTTCGCTTGCCGACGAGACGCCCGAAGGGCGCTCGATCGTCGTGCTGGCCAAGCAGCGTTTCAATCTGCGCGGCCGCGAGTTGCAGGACAGCAAGCCGGTGCCGTTCAGCGCACACACGCGGATGAGCGGCGTCGATGTCGGCGCGCGGCAGATCCGCAAGGGCTCCGCGCAAGCGATCCGCGAACACGTGCGCGCGCTCGGCGGCGTGTTCCCGGCCGATACCGAGCGCGTGGTCGACGAAATCGCGCGCCGCGGCGGCACGCCGCTGGTGGTGTCCGATGGCGAAGCGGTGCTTGGCGTGGTCGAACTGAAGGACATCGTGAAGGGCGGTATCAAGGAGCGTTTCGCGGATTTGCGCCGGATGGGCATCAAGACCGTGATGGTAACCGGCGACAACCGGCTGACCGCGGCGGCCATCGCAGCGGAAGCGGGTGTCGACGACTACCTCGCGGAAGCGACCCCAGAGGACAAGCTGACACTGATCCGCCGCTTCCAGGCCGAAGGCCGCCTCGTCGCGATGACCGGCGACGGCACCAACGATGCGCCCGCGCTCGCCCAGGCAGACGTCGCGGTGGCGATGAACAGCGGCACGCAGGCAGCGAAGGAAGCCGGCAACATGGTCGACCTCGACAGCAATCCGACCAAGCTGTTGCGTGTCGTCGAAGTCGGCAAGCAGATGATCATGACGCGCGGCGCGCTGACCACCTTCAGCGTGGCGAATGACCTGGCCAAATACTTCGCGATCATTCCCGCGGCCTTCGTTACCACATACCCGGCCTTGTCGGCGTTGAACGTGATGCATCTGCACAGCCCGCAAAGCGCGATCCTGTCGGCGGTGATCTTCAATGCGCTGATCATCATCGCGTTGATACCGCTTGCACTGAAGGGTGTGCGCTATCGGGCCGAACCTGCACAGCGACTGTTGTCGCGTAACTTGTTAATCTACGGAGTGGGAGGTGTGATCGCTCCATTCATCGGTATCAAGCTGATCGATGTGGTGATCACACTGCTTTCGTAAGGCTTCCGATACACTTTTTTTACGGTAAGTGCGGAGGTTTTTACACCATTTTAATGGGGCGATGTGAAGCAGATGCGCACCGCTTCCGCACGCGAAGCCGAAGCGTCCGGAACTGAAGCAGGCAGCACCGAACGGGGCAAGCTGAAGTTGTTTTTTGGCGCATGCCCTGGTGTGGGCAAGACATGGGCAATGTTGCAGGCCGCGCGGCGGCGACGTGACGAAGGCGTCGACATCGCACTCGGCGAGATCGACACGCGCGGCCGCGAACCGCTCAGGCGGCTGCTCGACGGTATGCCGGTGCTGCCGCCGAAATATGTACAACACCATGGGCGGCTGGTACGCGAGTTCGATGTGGACGGCGCGCTCGCCGCGCATCCACAGTTGATCGTGATCGACGAACTCGCGCGCGCAAACCTGCCCGGCAGCCGGCATGCAAAACGCTGGCAGGACGTCGATGTGCTGCTGGCAGCGGGCATCGACGTCTATGCCACGCTCGATGTGCAGAACCTCGAGAGCTTGAGCGATGCCGCTAGCAATATCGTCGGCGTGCGCGCGGGCGAGACGGTGCCCGATCGCCTGTTCGCCGATGCAGTCGACGTAATGCTGATCGATTTGCCGCCCGACGATCTGCTCGCACGCCTGTTGTCCGGCATCGTGTCGTTGCCGCCGGCAGCGGAAGTCGCCCGCGCGAACTATCTGCGCAGAACCAACCTGCTTGCACTGCGCGAGCTGGCCTTGCGCTGCGTCGCGGATCGCGTCAATGCGGACGTGCACGGCCAACGCCTGAAGGGCAGGCTGCGCGCGACGCTTGCCGACCGCGAGCGGATCATGGTTTGCATTCGCGCCGATACCGCGCACGAAAAGCTGATTCACGAGGGCGCGCGTCTCGCGCAGCAGTTACGCGCCGAATGGCTGGTGGTGCACGTCGACCAGCCGGATAGCGGGCGCAATCCGCAGACGCGGCAGACCTTGCTGGCGCTCGCCAATCTCGCCGATGGCCTTGGCGCCGAGTTCGCGAATCTGCCTGGCGAAGACGTCGCCGCTACGTTGCTGGCCTATACGCACGAGCGCGGCGCGACCAAGCTCGTGCTTGGTCACGATGGCCGCAGAGGGCGCTGGCGCATGCCGTGGCAAACGCGTTTGACGCAACGCATTGCTCGCGCGGATCCGCAACTCGGTTTGCTGCTGGTCGGCACCGGCGATGTGGATGCGCGGCACGCGCGGCCGCCAGCGCAGAGCACTGCCGAAACGCGGCTGAACGGGCTGATCCTTGCATTTCTCGCCTGCGCGCTGACCACCTTCATCGCAAGTGTGCTGCTGCATTTTTTTGCCACGCCGAATGTGGTGATGCTATTCATGCTGAACGTGGTGCTGCTGTCGTTGCGGCTGGGCCGTGTTGCGGGGGCCTGGGCTGCGCTGCTTAGCGTGGCAAGCTTCGATTTCTTTTTTGTCGAGCCGCGCTTTTCGTTCGCGGTATCGGATACGCAATACCTGTTCACCTTCGTGTTGATGCTGACGGTTGCGCTGGTCACCAGCCAGCTGTCGGCGCGGCTGCGCTACAAGGCCAAGGTGGCGACTGCCGGCGAACGGCGCGCGACCGCGGTGGCACGGGTAGCGCGCGACCTGTCCAGCGCGATCCAGACTGCGCAGATCGCGGCGGTGTGCCGGCAAACGATCGCGCCGCTGTTCGACGCGCAAGTTGCACTCGTGTTGCCTGACGCAACCGAGCAACTGACGCGAGCACCCACCGATCCGTTCGTCGATACCTCCGTCGCGCAATGGACCTACGAGCATGCGGAAGCCGCGGGCGCCGGCACGCAGACCTTGAGCGGCTCCAGCGCGCTATATCTGCCGCTGAAGGGGCCGATGTGCGTGCGCGGCGTGCTGGCGATCTGTGCCGAGCACGGCGGCGAGCTGTCGAGCGATGCCGACGACCGGCGTCTGCTTGAAGCGTGCTGTTCGTTGATCGCGCTGGCGCTCGAGCGCACGCACTTCATCGAGATCGCGCAGGACACGCAGGTGCGCATGGAAGGCGAGCAACTGCGCAACGCGCTGCTGGCCGCGGTATCGCACGATCTGAAGACGCCGCTCACAGCCATACGGGGTCTGGCCGAAACGCTCGAGCGGGTCAACGATCTGCCCGATATCGAGCGCACCACTGCATCGCGCGCAATCCGCCTGCAGACAGAAGAACTTTACCGGCTCGTCACGAACCTGCTCGATCTCGCGCGCATGCAAAGCGAAGGCGTGCGCCTCAACAAGGAATGGCACGCGCTTGGCGAGATCGCCGGCAGTGCGCTGGCCCGGCTCGGCACCACGTTGGCTGCGCACCGCGTGCGCACCGAACTGCCGGCCGATCTGCCGTTGATCGAAATCGATGCGATTGCGTTCGAGCGGGTGCTGGTCAACCTGATCGACAACGCAGTGAAGTACACACCCGCTGGCTCGACGATCCAGTTTCGCGCGCGTGCAGTGGGCGACACGATGCATCTGTTCGTCGAAGACGATGGTCCGGGCTTGCCGAACCTCGACCCCGAACAGTTTTTCACGGCATTCACGCGCGGCGTGCGCGAATCGACTATCTCCGGCGTGGGGCTCGGGCTCGCGCTATGCCGCACGATCGTCGATGCGCACGAAGGCTCGATTCAGGCAGAGCGGCGTTCGCCGCAGGGCACGCGCTTTGAAATCAGGCTGCCGCTCGGTGCGCCACCCGAGATCGAACAGGAGGTACTTGCATGAAAAAACCGCGCATTCTGATTGTCGAAGACGAAGCGGATATCCGGCGCTTTATCCGCATGTCGCTGGAACGCGAAGGGATGACCGTGTTCGAGGCGGGCACGGCGGCGGCCGCGCGGGTCGAAAGCGCGAGCCGGCAGCCGGAGCTGCTGATCGTCGATCTGGGCTTGCCGGACGAGGACGGCAAGGTGCTGATCCGCGAGTTGCGCAGCTGGTCGCGCGCGCCGGTGCTGGTGTTGTCGGCGCGCGATCGCGAAACCGAGAAGGTCGATGCGCTGAACACCGGCGCGGACGACTATCTGACCAAGCCGTTCGGCGTGCCCGAGCTGATCGCGCGGGTGCGCGCGCAGTTGCGTCGTGCGAATCTGGTGGCAAGCGATGGGCCGGCCGCTTCGACGGTGCGCTTTGGCGACGTAGGTGTCGATCTGGCGACTTACGAGGTGACGCGTAACGGCGCGGCGGTGCATCTGACGCCGACTGAATTCCGGCTGCTGGCCGCATTGATTCGCGGCTATGGCAAGGTCATTACGTACCGGCAGCTGCTGCTCGACGTGTGGGGACCGGGGTACGCGGACCGGCCACAGTATCTGCGCGTGTATATGGTGACGCTGCGCCAGAAGCTCGAAGACGATCCGACCCAGCCGCGCCATCTGATTACCGAGTTGCAGGTGGGGTATCGGCTGGCGGGGCTGGCGACGTGAAGCGCTGACCCCTCAACCGAGGCGCCGGTTCGCGTCGCTCGTGCCGAACAACTGTGCGAGAGACACGACATGAGCATCCGCATGGTGCCCGACCAGCAGGCATTGCATGGCTAGCTGCCGCGCCCCGGCGCCGTCCGTCAGCGGGTTGTCGCCGATCACCAGCGTGTCTGCCGCATCGGTGCCCAACCGCTGCAACGCCTGTCTAAACAGCAACGGCTCCGGCTTGCCGACCACGCAGGTCGGTTCGACGCCGGCGCAGGCAACCACCGCGTGCATCAGGCTGCCGGTTTCAGGCGTCACGCCGCCATCGGCTGCCGGGTGGTTCAGATCCGGATTGGCCACCATCAGCTTCGCGCCACGTCGCAACTGGTTCGCCACTGACGTCAGCCGCATATAGCTGAAGTTCACATCTCGTCCCAGCAGAATCACGTCCGGCTCGTGTTCGACCACGTTACAGCCGAGCGAAGCCGCGAACCGCGCCAGCGCCGGGCTCGCGACGATCCGCACGCGCGCCTGCGGATATCGCTGCGCCACCAGTAGCGCCGCCTGCTCCCCCGCCAGCACGATCCGCTCAGGCTTGACCCGCAGACCCAGCCTTACCAGCTTGCGCGCCAGCGTCGACGCAGTATCGCGCGAGTTGTTCGAGACGATCGCATAGCGATCCGCCGCGTAGTCGAGCAGGTCTTTCGCGCCGGCCATCACCTGGTTGCCGGACACCAGCGTGCCATCGAGATCGATCACGAAACCGTTTGCGTCGGCGAGCAGACGGCGCGCCGCCAGCACTTGCAAGGCGGTGGATTCCTGCGCCGGCACGGCGGGCGCCGAGGGTGCTGCAGGTGTTCCTGATGGTGGCTGCGAGGGCGGTGCGTCTTCGCTTCTCCGCGCGGGGTCGTACGCGGGATCGTAAAGAGAGCTGGGGAAATGGCGCATCGAGAACGTTCCTGACCTGTCGGGCTGATAAAAAACAGCCGCAAGCTTAATGCTGAACTTAGCTCATATCAACCATCTTTTTAAACTGAGCTATCTTCATTTCGCTGTCACAGACGGTGCCTAGCATGCGGATCGTTCGCTTCGCTGTTCAGCGCAGCGCACTTGCTCCGGGGTGAAGCAACGCAGCTTCGGGACCGGCCAAAACTACGCAGGGGTTCGCTGGGGTGTCGATCTCCTCCGGCGGCATTTAATACGGTCTACTGATATGAACTTCGAATGCACTGTGGTGCGTGATCGAGAGATTGCGCACGGGATAGGGGGGCGCGCGCTGCTCGGTGCCGCGCTCGTCGTCGCGGCAGTTTTGCTGGCCGCCTGCGGTGGCGGCGGTGGCAGCAGCCCGAATGGGCAGTCCAGCGCGTCGAACGCCCCAGGCTCGGGGGCGGGCGGTGCTCCGGGCTCGGGCGCGGGCGGCTCGACGCCGGCATCCGGGGCATCCCCGGCGTCCGGGACTTCGAACAATTCGGCGCCGGTCCTGCACTGCGCGCCCTGAGCGCGCGTAACGGCGACCGCGCGGCTTGCACGGCACTCCCCCTTCCAGCCTTGTAGAGAAACCCCCCATGAATACCAAAGCACACGACGTCAACGTCCCGGCCAAGCCGAAGAGCCTTGCGCGGCGCGACTTCCTGCGCGCAGCGGGCGCCACCGGCGTGCTCGCCGGCGCCAGCATGCTGCCGTCTTCGATCCGGCGCGCACTCGCGATTCCGCCGAGCGGCCAGACCGGCACGATCCAGGACATCAAACACGTGGTGATCCTGATGCAGGAAAACCGCTCGTTCGACCATTACTTCGGCACGCTCAAGGGCGTGCGCGGTTTCGGCGACCGCTTCCCGATCACGCTGGCGAGCGGCCAACCGGTGTGGCAGCAGGTGTCGAGCGCGCCAACCGCGACCACCACGGTCACGATTCCGCCTTTCCACCTCGATACGGCAACGATGAACGCGATGGGCGTGGCCGACTGCCCGCACGATTACGGTAGCGGTCAGGCGGCGTGGAACCAGGGGCTGTTCGGCCACTGGCCGTACTGGAAGACCCAGTATTCGATGGGCTATTACGAGCGCGCCGATATTCCGTTCCATTTCGCGCTCGCCGAAGCCTTCACGTTGTGCGATGCCTACCATTGCGCGCTGACCGGTCCGACCGATCCGAACCGCGTGGTGTTCTTCTCGGGCTCCAACTACAATCCGGCGCTTGCTGCGGTAGGCATCAACCCGACCGATGCAGATGCCGAGGTGACCAACCTGCGCTGCTCGGTGTCGGGCACGATTTCGGCAACCGCAGCGCCGAACCAGTACACCTACGGCGGGTCGTCGTTCGCATGGCCGACGCTGCCCGACCTGCTGCAGGGCGCGAACGTCAGCTGGAAGATCTACCAGGATCCGAACAACAACTGGAGCGGCCTGCTGCACGGCTGCCTGGCATTCCAGAGCTTCCGTACCTCGGCGCCGGGCTCGGCGATCTACAACAACGGCATGACCGGCGGCCCGGACTTCCTGACGTCGTTTGCGACCGACGTGCAGAACGGCACGCTGCCGCAAGTGTCGTGGATCCTGCCGACGCCGAATGTCTCCGAACACCCCAGCTATTTCCCGAGCGACGGCGCGAATTTTATCTCGCAGGTGCTCGATGCGCTGACGGCCAATCCGACCGTGTGGAGCCAGACCGCCTTCTTTATCACCTATGACGAAGAAGACGGCATCTTCGATCACGGCCTGCGTCCGGCGGTGCCGTCGTACGACGCGAGCGGCAATGTGATGGGCGGCTCCACGATGTCGCTCGCCGGCGAGTATTTCTCCGACCCTGCGCGCACGTATCTGGAAGCAGCCGATACGGTCAGCGGCACGGTGCGCCCGTGGGGCCTCGGCGGCCGCGTGCCGATGTTCGTGATCTCGCCCTGGACCGCGGGCGGCTGGGTCAACTCCGAGGTGTTCACGCATACGTCGATGGCGCTGTTCCTCGAGAAGCGCTTTGGTATCACTGCGTCGAGCGTGAGCCCGTGGCATCGGGCGGTGGCCGGCGATCTGACCAGCTGCTTCGACTTCACCAGCCCGAACGCGACCAACAGCACGTATGCGGGGTTGCCGAGCACCGCGAACACAGCAGCTTTCGACGCCGCACAGCGCGCCTTGCCGGGCGTGAGCGCGCCGGGTGCACCGGAGCCGCTTTTCCAGGAAGCCGGCTACCGTCCGTCGCGTGCGTTGCCGTATGAGTTGCATACCAGCGCGCGGGTCTCCACCAGCGGCTCGATCGAGCTGATGTTCAGCAACACCGGCACGCAAGGCACGGTGTTCCATGTGTACGACCAGAACAATCTCGCCAGAATTCCGCGCCGCTACACCGTCGAAGCGGGCAAGCAGTTGAACGACACTGCGTGGACCAGCGACGTCAACGGGAACTACAACCTGTGGGTGTACGGCCCGAACGGTTTCGTGCGCCAGTTCAGCGGCAACACCGGCAGCGGCGCGCTGGTGGAACTGCAGGTCTGCTACGACGTTGCAAACGGCGCGGTGTACGCGACCGTCAACAACCGCGGCACCGCGGACGTGCAGGTCTCGCTGAGCGCCAGTGCGTACGCAAGCGTGTTCACCGGCGGCCCCTGGTCGCTGAGCGTGCCGGCCGGCAAATCGGCCGAGCAGAACTGGCCGCTGTCGGGCACCGGCAACTGGTACGACTTCACGCTGACGGCACCGAATCTCGTGCGCCGCTTTGCGGGCCGGGTCGAAACGGGTGCGCCCAGCATCAGCGATCCGGCGATGGCCAGCGGGATCGCGAACTGATCGCCCCGCGCAAAACGACTAGGAACCCCCAACATGACGAACAGACAGCAGGTCGCGCACCTCAGCGTGCTGATGGGCGTGCTGCTCGCCGCCTACGGCGTGCAGGCCGACGCGCAGGTGTCGACCACCTACGACAGCACGACGCACAACGAAGGCGTGGGCACCGGCGCGGGCACCACCAGCGTGAGCGGCAACTACAACCAGGCCTTCGGCGAGCAGGCCGGCAACACGGTCAAAGGCAGCAACAACACGGCAATCGGCGAAACGGCCGGTGTGTCGGTAACCGGTAACGACAACACCGCCATCGGCCAGGGCGCGGGCAGCACCGTCAGCACCAGCTACAACCTCGCGCTCGGCGACGGCGCGGGGACCAACGTGTCGGGCGGCAATGCCAACCAGGCGATCGGCTTCTTCGCGGGCATCAACGTGGTGGGCGGCTGGAACCAGTCGTTCGGCCGCAGCGCGCAGACCAACGTGACGGGTAACTACAACAACGCGTATGGCTTCTGGGCGGGCAGCTACACCACCGGCAGCTATAACGACTCGTTCGGCACCAGCGCCGGCGAGTACGTGACCGGCAGCTATAACCAGGCGTTCGGGGATAACGCCGGCCAGCACGTCACAGCCAACAACAACATCGCGCTCGGCCAGGGCGCGGGCAACACCGTCAGCACGAACTGGAATCTGGCGATCGGCAACGGCGCAGGCACCAATGTGTCGGGTCATAACGCGAACCAGGCGATCGGCTATTTCGCGGGTATCAACGTGGCCGGCGGCTGGGACCAGGCGTTCGGCCGCAGCGCCGAGACGAACGTGACGGGCAGCTATAACAACGCGTACGGCTTCTGGGCAGGCAGCTTCGTGACCGGCGACCAGAACACCGCATTCGGCTCGAATGCCGGCGAGTACGTCACCGGTAGCAACAACCTCGCAAATGGCCAGAACGCCGGATCGAGCGTGACCGGCAGCTTCAACTCGGCGAGCGGCGTGAGTGCGGGCTCGAGTGTGGTCGGCAACGACAACGTCGTCGAAGGCGCGAATGCGGGCATCGCGGTGCACGGCGATAACAATGCGGCGTTTGGCCCGTATGCCGGCAGCAACGTCACCGGCCAGACCAATCTTGCGATGGGCTACGGCGCCGGGCACGACGTGATGGGCAGCAACAACGTCGCGCAGGGCTATGGCGCAGGCTTCTTCGTGACGGGCAGCGACAACGTCGCGATCGGTTCGCTGGCCGGCAACTCGATCAGCGCCAACGATTCGGTCGCGATCGGTTCGCATAGCCTCGCGGTTTCCGACAGCGTGGCGCTCGGTGGCAACTCGGAGGCGGTGCGCGGTGCGCTGGCTGCGTATCAGGCATTTGGTCTGGGCAGCCCGCAGTCGTCGGCCGGCGAAGTCAACGTCGGCAACCGGCAGATCACCGGCGTAGCGGCCGGCAGCCAGGCCAACGACGCGGTCAACCTGCAGCAGCTCGAAGCGGTAGCGAACCAGTTGTCGGATCAGATGGCTTCGATCGGCCAGCAGTCGGCGACCACGCCGCCGGCCCTGTCGCAGGGCAGCACGAACGCGTCGCAAACGGCAACCGACAAGAGCGCGACGCCGGGCGGCAGTGGCACCTCGCCGGCGGCAGCAGTCGCGTCGGGTGCAGCGGCGACCGCGATGGGATATGCGGCGAATGCGGCCGGCGAGAACAGCACCGCGATCGGCGCGAATGCGCTGGCCGCGTCGGACAACAGCACGGCGAACGGGGCAGGCGCGGTTGCGTCGGCACAAAACAGCGTGGCGATCGGCACCAACGCCGCGGCTTCCGGTATCAACTCGACTGCGCAGGGCAGCAATGCGAGCGCCGGCGGCAGCAATGCCACCGCGCTCGGTGCGAATGCGAACGCCGCGGCGGCCAACTCGGTTGCACTGGGTTCGGGCTCGGTCGCCGAAGATCCGAACACGGTGTCGGTCGGCGCGCCCGGCAGCGAGCGACGCATCACCAACGTGGCGCCCGGTGTGAACGGCACGGATGCCGTCAACGTGAACCAGTTGTCGTCGGTTCAGTCCGGCATCAACAGCGTGGCCCGCAAGGCATATAGCGGCGTGGCCGCGGCCACCGCGCTGACGATGATCCCGGAAGTCGACGCCGGCAAGAACTTCGCGATCGGCATCGGCACCGCCACCTATCAGGGCTATGGCGCCACCGCGCTCGGCGCGAGTGCGCGCTTTAGCAACAACATCAAGATGAAGCTCGGCATCAGCGTCGGGTCGGATGGCGCTGCTTATGGCGCCGGCATGTCCTATCAGTGGTAGCCCCCTGGCACTTCAATTATCTGGAGCACTCCGGCATGAAAATCGAATCTTTCCGCTTTGTCGCATCGTTGCTCGTTTCGGCCTGCTGCGCGGTTGCGGCACACGGGGCTTATGCAGCCGATGCGGCCGCCGCGTCGAATGCGTGCCCGAACGACGGCACCGTGCGCTTCGGCGTGGAGCCGTATGAATCGACCGCGCGGCTGCTGCCGGTCTATACGGATCTCGCCAACCTGATCGGCAAGAAGATCGGCTGCAAGGTCGAGCTGTATGTGGCGACCAGCTACAACGCCGAAATCGAAGCGATGCGTAACGGCAAGCTCGAGTTCGGCCAGTTCGGCCCGCTCGGCTATGTGCTCGCGCATCAGGTTGCGCATGCGCAGGCAGTCGCCGGGTTCTCCGGTGAAGACGGCAAGCCGGCCAATTACTTTGCGTCGATCGTCACGTGGCCGGGCAGCGGCATCAAGACGCTCGCCGATGTGAAGGGGCACTCGTTTGCATACTCCGATCCCGCGTCGACGTCGGGCCACCTGTTCCCGGCATTCGGTCTGCGCAAGAGCTCCATCGATCCGGACCACGACGTCAAGGCTGTTTATGCGGGCAGCCACACGGCGTCGTTTGAGGCGCTGCGCAATCACAAGGTCGAAGCGGGCGAGCTGAACAGCGAGGAAATCGCCAGCGCGCTGTTGCACAACGAATACGATGCGGCAGCGTACGTAACGCTGTGGAAGTCCGGCCCGATTCCGCAGGATCCGTTTGCGATTCGCGGCGATCTGCCGGCTGATTTCAAGGCGCGCCTCGCCGCCGTACTGCAGACGCTCGACTTCCGCGAACTGCCGGACGCCGACCAGAAGTTCCTCGCGGCTAACGAAGGCAAGGCGCTGAAGACGGTGCCGCAGACCGACAGCGCATACGATCAGATTCGCGATCTGGTCTCGACGCTCAACATCGATCTGAACAAGCTGTGAGTACGTTGCATACGGTTGCGACGATGGGGCCCGCGCCTGGCAGTGAAAGGGGCGCGGTGCTCGCCGGGGCGGATCCGGCGATGCTGCGCGGCGTGCAGGCCGACGTGCGGCTGGCCGTGCGCGGCCTGACGATGCGTTATCCGAACGGGCACACCGCGCTGCACGACGTGAACCTGACGGTGCACGCGGGCGAGATGGTCGTGATTCTCGGCAGCAACGGCTGCGGCAAGTCCACGCTGATGAAATGCGTGGTCGGGCTCAACCGGCCGACCGGCGGTTCCGTCGAAGCCGGTGGCCGCGATCTCGCCGCGCTCGCCGGGCAGCCGTTGCGCGTGGCGCGGATGTCGGTCGCGTTGATCTCGCAGCACGCGAATCTCGTGAAGCGGCGCAGCGTACTGGCGAACGTGTGTACCGGCTCGTTAGGCCGTCATCGCACGTTGTCGACGATGCTCGGCCGCGTGCCGAAGAGCGAGATCGAGCCCGCCCGCGGCTATCTCGACGAAGTCGGCCTGCTGCCACTCGCCGGGCAACGCGCGGGCACGCTGTCGGGTGGCCAGGCGCAGCGCGTCGCGGTGGCGCGCGCGCTGGCACAGCGGCCCGCAGTGGTGCTTGCCGACGAGCCGGTCGCGAGTCTCGACCCTGAAGCCGCTGACGAAGTGATGCGTCTGCTGCGTCGCCTCGCAGCCGACGACCAACTCGCGGTGGTGTGCGTATTGCACCAGCCCGAACTCGCGACGCGCTATGCCGATCGCCTGATCGGCATGCGCGGCGGCCGGATCGAATTCGACGAACGCGCGTCGTCCGTCAGCATGCAACAGATCTCCAACCTGTATGTGAGCGAGACCTCATGAATCGCGTTTCTTCGCTGCGGGCAGCGTCCCCGCAGACCTCGCGCGGCAGTCCGCTTTCGCGGATCGCTGCGCTGGCCGCGTTTGTCGCGCTGTTCGTGCAGGCGTGTGTGGGCGTGCATGCGCGTCCGCAGGATCTGCTCACCGGCGCGCACGGTATGGCCGACATCCTCGCGCGCGCGATGCCGCCCGACTTCAGCCAGTTCGGGCCGAGCCTGGCGCCGATCCTGGAGACGATTGATCTCGCGGTGTTCGGTACCGTGTTTGCGGTGCTGCTCGCGTTTCCGCTTGCGCTGCTGGCCGCGGCCAATGTGAGTCCCGCGCGGCCGCTGTATTACATCGCGCGCGCGATTATCGGCATCACGCGGGCGGTGCCGGATCTGGTGTGGGCATTGCTGTTCGTGACCGCGGTCGGGCTAGGGCCGTTTCCGGGCGCGCTGGCGCTGGGTGTGCATTCGGTCGGCATGCTTGGCCGTTTGTTCGCCGAGGTGATCGAGGACATGGAAATGGGCCCCGTCGAAGCGTTGACGTTGACCGGCGCGAGCCGCATGCAGGTGTTCACGCATGCGGTGGTGCCCGGGGTGTTGCCGACGCTGCTTGGTATCAGCCTGTTTCGCTTCGACGAGAACCTGCGTTCGTCGCTGGTGCTTGGATTTGTCGGCGCGGGCGGGATCGGCTTCGAGCTGCTGACCGCGATGAACCTGTTTCAGTATCGGACCGTTTCGTTTCTGCTGATCGTGACGTTTGTACTGGTGATCGCGGCCGAGCGTGGCTCCGCGTATCTGCGCAGCCGGGTGCAGTAAGGCGCGACTGCGCTGCTGCGCGGTCGTTACGTTCCGGTCGTGTGTGCGAGATGGCTGGCCAGTTCAGCGAGGCTCGCACTCCAGTCGCCGCGCAGTGCCTGTCGATGACGTGTGACGTTCGGATACCACGCGCGTCCATTGTCCGCCCAGCGCCAGTCGGCGTGCCGCTGCAGCAGCACATGCAGATCGGCGCCGAGCGCGCCAGCCAGATTGGCGCTCGACGTGCATACCGATACCACCCGGTCGAGGCACTGGATTGCCGCAGCAGTGCGGCTGAAATCCGTGACGAATTCCGACAGGTCGGTGAGCGGCAGGTCGGGGACTTCGGCGATCCGCTCGAGGTGGGGTAGCGGCATCAACGCATAGAACTGCACGTTGTGGATGCCGCTCAGCCAGCCGTTGACGAGTGCAGAAGGGACATTGCGTGCGGTGCGGTTGTCACGCACGGCAGCGGGATTGGACGACCAGACGAGTCCGACGCGCAGCGGGCGCGACGCGCTGCCGTGATCGGCAGATGTAGCGCGTTCGCCGATCAGTGCGCGCGCGTCGGCGAGATCGCCGGTGTCAGGCTGCAGATAACGGGCAGGCGTCGGCTTGTCGATCCAGCGGGGAAGATCCCCGAGGTAGGCATGCCAGGCACTCGACGTGTGATGCCCGATGACACTGGCGAACGATGCGCGGTCTGTGCGATCTTCTTCGAGCAGCGCGGCGGATTCCACTTGAAGGTCCGGGAAACTCGCGCGAAACAGGCGGACCAGTTCCTGCCGGCACATCACCACGACACGCATGCCGGCGGCGTTCGCGCGCTTGAGCAGCCCAGGTATGAATGCGGCGAACAGGATTTCATCGCCGGCGCCCTGTTCGCCAGTGATGAGTAGCAATCCGTCTCTTTCGAATTGCCCATTCCATGTCGGGTAAGGCCGCTCGATGCCGCGCAGCATGATGCTCTCGCCGGCATCGAAGCGGCGCGCGTAATGCAGCCATGCCTGATCAAAACGCTGCTGTTGCAGCAGGAACAGCGCGTACTCCCAGTGAGTCGCCGGGTCGTCGTTTTCGGCAAGCTGCTCGCGGAACAGAATATCGGCCCGCTCGGCGAGGCCCAGGTATGAACAGCACACCGCCATCCGGTGTGCCGCATGTCGACGCTTGCGGCCTTCGATCACGGCCAGGCGGTCCAACAGTTCGAGTGCGAGTTCGAAGTGTTCGCGCAGCCTCAGGCATTCGCTGTAGTTCCACAGCGCATCGGCGAAGTTCGGTTCGACCGCGAGACAGGCGCGATACGCCGCCATCGCGCGCAACATATGCCCCGCCTGTTGCAGGCTGACGGCGAAGTTGTAATGCGTGCGCGGATCTGCGGGCGATAGCCGCGTCGCGTGTTCGAGCGCGGGCAACGCGATATCCAGACGTCCGGCCCCCGTCAATGCAACACCGCGCAGCATATGTGCGAAGCCATGGTTGCTGGCTACGGCAATCGCGCGTTCGGCGTGGCTGATCGCATCGGGCCAGGCGCGCTGGGACAGTGCGCGTAATGCGAGGCTCAACGCTTCTTCGATGTTTGGGTGTGGTGTGTTGCCAGGTTTGATGTGCGTGCTTCGGTTCGGCATACGGTCCTCATGTCGACCACCGATGGTATTCACTTTTGCACGCGCATTTGATGAATTAAATCTTACTTTCTGACTGCCTTGGGAGCGCGGCGACCCGAGCTACACGAAGACCGCGTCCGGCCTTGATATAAGATCGTCTTTTAACGTGCCGGAATGACCTTCATGCAAGTGTTCGTCGATGCCGACGCCTGTCCCGCCGTAATCAAAGACATGTTGTTTCGCGCTGCGCGACGTGCCGAAGTGACGGTGACACTGGTGGCAAACCAATATCTGCGCACGCCGCCGTCTCCCTTTATCAAATCGATTCAGGTGCCGGCCGGTTTCGACGTGGCCGATGCCCGTATCGTCGAACTGGTCGCGTCCGGCGACCTGGTGATTACCGCGGACATACCGCTTTCCTCTGCGGTAATCGACAAGGGCGGGCATGTGCTCGATCCACGCGGAAACTGGCTGACCCGCGAAAACATCCAGGAACGCATGACGATGCGCGACGTGATGGATCAACTGCGCAGTGCCGGCATCGATACAGGCGGGCCTGCGCCCTTTAGCGCGCGCGACAGCAAGGCTTTCGCGAGCCAGCTCGATCGATTCCTCGCGCGTCACGGCACGCGGCCTGGCGGGGCTGGCTAGAATTTGCCGATTCGATTTGATAGCTTCCGCGCAGCGTTCGCCGTTGATGAAGAGCCGGCTCATTGCACGATACTTTTCGTGCTATCGGTGCATGTAGACGTGCCAAGGTAGCAGGCTGTGCGCGCCGACGCGTGTTGCCGCTTTTTCGCGATCTTCCTCTCCGCCTGAAGGATATCGTCTGGATAGCTGTCATCGCTGGTGCGCCCCAGGTCGTAGCCTGCTGCCTCCAGGTCTATGAGCTCCTGCTTGACCTGCGCGCGCGTCAAGGGTGTGCCACTCGCGCTCTTGCAGGCTGCGAAGGAGGGTGCGGGTTTCGCAGTAGTCAAAGTTAAAACTACAAGCATCGCAATGCCACACCGTGTTAGCGGTGCATGTTTACTTTTCATAACGGTTACCGAATATGTGCATATGCATCACGATGGGTTTAATCATGCCACCGAACGCCGCAACGGTAGCACGGTGCGGTTTAGATATGCAACCGGGAAAGTTATACTGTTGCCCTGTTCGATATCCGATGAAAGAGCGCAGTAAGGCAAACGCCTTCACCGCTCCCACACCATGAGACGCACCTCCTTAAAGAACGAGAAATGTCCGGTTGCCCGTTCCCTCGATGTGGTTGGCGACTGGTGGACGCTGTTGATCGTCCGCGACGCGCTGAAGGGTGCGAGACGATTCAATGAGTTTCAAAAGAGTCTTGGGTGTGCGAAGAACATTCTGAGCACGCGGCTGCGCGGAATGGTCGAGGCCGGCATTCTCGAGGTGCGAGACGCGTCCGATGGTGGTGCGCATAGCGAATACCATCTCACCGGGAGCGGTGAGCAATTGCAGGTGGTGCTCGTCGCGTTGCGACAATGGGGTGAGCAGAACCTTTTTGAGCACGGCGAGCCGATGATGGTTGCGCTCGACGCGAAGAAGAAGCAGCGTTTGCAACGCCTGCGACTGACCACCGTTGACGGGCGCGGGCTCAGACCTGCCGAGATTCGGGTCGAGGAGGGCGCGGCCGTTGTCGATGAGGCGAGCGGACGTGCACACCAGTGAGCAATTTCTTCAAGGAACATGTGTCATGACAAAACGTATTCTCGTGATCGGCGCCGGTCATGCCGCTGCGCAACTGTGCGGCAGTCTGGTCGAGGCGAGGCAGGCCGGCCATGAGCTCGACATCACGGTGACGAGTGCCGAAGCCCACGTGCCGTATCATCGTCCGCCGCTGTCGAAGGCTTTTCTGAAGACCGGCGATGCGCAGATTGCGCCGATCCGTGCGGCCGAATATTACGAGCAGCACGGTATCGCGATGCAGCTTGGCGACGCCGCTGTTGCGCTGGACCGGGACGCGAAGAGCGTGACGTTCGCATCGGGCCGCACGCTCGCTTACGACGCGCTGGTGCTCGCAACCGGCTCGCGTCCGCGACGCTTGCCGGGTATCGCAGAAGACGTGAAGGGCGTTCACTATCTGCGCAGCGCGGGCAGCGCCGAACAGTTGCGTGAGCATCTTGCTCGCGCAAAGCGGCTGGTCGTTATCGGCGGCGGCTTTATCGGTCTTGAAGCCGCGGCCACCGCCAACGCGCTCGGCAAACAGGTCGTCGTGCTCGAATATGCGCCGGCTCTGCTGATGCGTGCGCTGTCGCCCGAGATGTCCGGCTATCTGCTGCAGCAACATCGTGCGAGCGGCATCGATATCCGGCTCGATGCGCGTATCGAAGGCATCGAGGTTGGCAGTGACGGCGCGGTGACCGGCGTGCGGGAATCGAATGGGGTCGTGCACGAGGCCGACGCCGTGCTGATCGGCATCGGCGGCGAGCCGGAAACCACGTTGGCCGAGCAGGCCGGGCTCGTGTGCGACAACGGCATCGTTGTCGATACCTACATGCGTACCAGCGATCCGCACATTCTTGCAATCGGCGATTGCACGTCGTTTCCGCTATTCGGCAGCGACCGGCGCATTCGCCTCGAAGCCGTGCAGAACGCCGTCGACCAGGCGCGCTGCGCGGCAGCAACGCTGATCGGCAAGCTGGAGCCGTATTCGGCTACACCATGGTTTTGGTCCGAACAGGGCGCGTTCCGAATTCAGATCGCCGGGCTGATTCATCCGGACAGCAAACGCTTTTTCCGCGGCAAGCAGGAAGACGGGAAATTTTCGCTGCTGCACTACGTGGGCGATGCATTGATCGCGGTGGAAACCGTCAATATGCCGGTCGATCATCTGGCTGCGCGGCAACTGGTGAATCGTGGCCTCGCGCTGCGGCCGGAAGACCTCTGCGACGTGACGGTGCCGTTGAAATCGTGGGTGCCGGCGGCCTGATGCGCTGTGTTGGGCAGACGTGGTCTTCGTGCGTCAACTTCGTGATGGTCAAGATTGGCGAAGAGGGATGCCGGTTAGCGCCACAATACCGTATTGATGCGCCGCGGCATTGTCGTGCGTCCACTTGCCGCACTCGCAGAATTGACTGCTAAACGACAGGCTCACCGCGAAGCGAGCCTGCCTTCGCACCCGGCGCGCGATTACGCAGCCAGGATCGCGTTGACGATCGCGTCGCCCATTTCGTGAGTCTTGCCCGTTCCGCCCAGATCGGCGGTCAGCGCGATGCGCTCGCGCATCACGTTGCTCACCGCTTTCTCGATGCGAGTGGCGGCATCGCAGGCCGCACGGACCTCATGTTTGCGGCCCAGCCAGTCGAGCAGCATCTGGCCGGACATGATCATCGCGTACGGATTGGCGATCGCGCGCCCGGCAATGTCGGGCGCCGAGCCGTGCGTGGCCTGGGCCATTGCATGGCGCGGACCAGCTGACAAGCCGGGCGCGAGGCCCAGGCCGCCGACCAGGCCAGCAGCTTCGTCGGTCAGAATATCGCCGAACATATTGGTGGTGACCACCACATCGTACTTCTGCGGCGTCATCACGAGGCGCATCGCGAAGGTGTCGACGATCGCTTCGTTCATCGTCACGTCCGGGTACTCGGCGGCAATCCGCTTCGCTTCCTCGACGAACATGCCGCATCCCAGTTTGAACACGGTGTCCTTATGCACGACCGTGAGTTGCTTGCGACGTGAGCGCGCCAGCCTGAACGCTTCGTGCAGCACTTTCGACGAACCCGCACGCGTGATGACACGCACGGAGATCGTCACGTCCTGGGTCGGCCGGAATTCGCCGCTGCCGGCCACCACGTTGCGGTCCGGCTGGAAGCCTTCATTGTTCTCCCGCACGATGACGAGGTCGACGTTCTGATGCAACGACGGCACGCTCGGGTACGACAGCGCGGGCCGGATATTGGCGAACAGGTCGAAGTGCTTGCGCAGGATCGGGTGCGGATTGATCGCCTCAGGCACTTTCGGATAGGCCATGTGGCCGATCGGTCCGAGAATCCAGCCGTCGAGTGCGCTAAGCGTGTCGAGCGTGTCGGGCGGCAGCGTATGGCCCAATGTGTCGAAGGCCTTGCGGCCGATCGGCACCGGCCGCCAGTCGATCTCCAGTCCGGCGCGGCCAGCGGCGGCGCGCATCACCTTGACTGCTTCGGGAACGACTTCGTGGCCAATGTCATCGCCTTCAAGAATGCCTATTTTCATGCGTCTTTCTCCTAAGAAAAGCAAATGGTTGTCACGGCGATAGCGTTTCGAGGCTGCGTCCGTTGGTCCGCGGACCGAACGCGCCGATGCCGACGATGATCGTGAGCATCGCCACGCCGATCATCGCGAACACGCCTGTCTGGCCATAACGGGCCATCAGATCGCCGACCCAATAACCGACGAACACCGAACTCACGCGGCTCCAGCAAAAAGTAAAGCCGATCGCGCGGGCGCGAATGCGGGTAGGAAATAGTTCGGCGGCGTACGGATGGAAAATCGCGATCATCCAGTTGTTGCCGAGTGCGATCAAGCCACCGGTGCAGACGATCAACGGCACGTTTCGTCCGGTTGCGAAGGCGGTACCCGCCAGGCCGATCAGGCACGCGCACAGCACCAGTTGCCATTTGCGCTCGATGCGTTCTGATAGCCACGCACCGATCGCGGCGCCGACTGGCGCCATCAACACGATGGCGAGCGAGTAGTTCAATGAATGCACGATAGAAAAGCCGTGATGCATCAGCAGCACCGGCACGAACGCAGTGAAGCCGAATACGGCGATGGTCTGCGAAAACTGGAACAGCGAAATAAGCAGCGTGCGCGGCAGATAGAAGCGGCTGAACATCTCGTGCCAGCGTCCTGTTTCAATCACCGGGTCCGGCACGGTGAGATCGGGTGGCGGCAGCGCGATACCCTTTTCGGCCTCGATCGCGGTCTCGATGTCCTTCACCACCCGGTCGGCTTCGGCTACGCGGCCATGAACTTCCAGCCAGCGCGGCGATTCCGGCAAGCCGCGTTGCAGCAAAAACACGATCAGGCCGCTAGCCGAACCCAGCGCGACGACGAAGCGCCAGCCGGCTATCCCGAATGGATCGAGCGGCACCAGCAGTGCGGCGAGGAAGGCGGACACCGGAATCGCAGACAGCACGAAGATGTACGAAGTGGTCATGTAGTGGCCACGGCGGTCGCGCGGTGTCAGTTCGGTCACGTAGCAGTCGTTGTTGATCAGTTGCATGCCCACCGCAAAGCCGGCGACAAAGCGCGCGATGTCGATCAATAGCGGGTCGCTGAGAATCGCGACAAGCAACTGGGCGGCCGAATAGATCAGCATCGAATAGATAAAGACCGAGCGCCTGCCGAAGCGGTCTGAAACAAAGCCGAATACTGCGGTGCTAAGAAACATGCCCACAAAAAACGCTGCAAGGAAGCTGGCAAAACTATGCGTGTCGAGCAGGCCTTTGTTTTCGATCGTATAGATGCCGGAGCGCACCAGACCGAGCGAAATAAAGCCGGGCATGAACAGTTCGAAAAACTCGAACCAGCCGCCTGCTGCAATACGTGCAACGACCTTAAGCAGGTGGCGGGAGCTCGGCAGGCGATCGATCCGGGCCATGATCGCGTAGTTGTTGCGGAGGGCGGACGGCAAGCTGGGTTCCATATTGTCTCCATCGTTATATGACGCGGCTATGCCGCGTTCTTAAGGCTGTTTTGTGTTCGCCCCGATGTTGTGCCGCGCTGCCGAAGAACCCCGGATGCGAAAGCCGTATTAGCCCCGCATTGTTGTGGGCTTATTGCAATCCAACAAGACGATAATGATTCAGTTCTTTCTTTACCCGGAGTTAGCAATGCTCGAGCGAGCGGACCTCGCGCTGGTGCTGGCAATACGAGAATGCGGCAGCCTGACGGGCGCCGGAGCACGCGTGGGCGTGAGCGGTGCGGCGGTCACCAAGCGGCTCGCGCAGATCGAAACGCGCCTGACGGTGCGGCTGTTTCGCAGGACCACGCGCAGCGTCGTGCCGACACCGGAAGGCGACCTGTATTGCGATCTCGCCGCGAAGGTCCTGTCGGGCTTCGCCGATCTCGAATCGCGCGTGGGCGATTTCAGCACGACGCCGGTCGGCCTCGTGAAGCTGGCCTGCAATATGGGCTTCGGCCGTCAATGGATGGCGCCTGCCATCGACGAATTCTCGCGGCGCTATCCGGAAGTGCGCATCGAGTTGCATCTGAAGAACCGGTTGCCCGATCTGCAAACGGAAGGATTCGATGCCGCGGTCTGGTTATGGCAACCAGCCACCACGCAGTGGATCATCCATACGCTTGCCAGAAACAATCGGGTGATGGTGGCTTCGCCGGCGTATCTGCGCGAACACGGTGTGCCTGACAGCCTCGATGCGTTGCGTCATCACGCGTGCCTGCTGATGCTGGAGCGGGATATGCCGGCCAATGTCTGGCGGTTGAGCCGCGTATCCGCGCAGCCTTACGACGAACCGGCTACCGAACTGCGCGTGTCCGGTGTGCTATCGAGCAACAACGGCGAGGTGTTGCGCGACTGGGCGCTGGGTGGCGCGGGCATTGCACTGCGGCCGTACTGGGACGTCCACGCTCAGATCCTCGCCGGGTCCCTGGTGCACGTGCTGCCCGATTACGCCAAAGTAGATTCGGACGTGCAATGGATCGCGCCTTATCGTCCACATTTGCCTGAGCGCGTGCGGCTTTTCAGGGACTTCGTCGAAACCCGCTTGCAGGACGCGACGTGGCTCTCGCGGTGACGGGCACAGCGCGCGCAGCGCACATCGACATGTGCGACTGGGCGGCGCAGGTGCGCCGCCAGGCGTCACGTGACGCCTGCGAATCAGGCGTCGATTACGGGACGATTCAGCGATCTGCTGAGGCCATCACAGGCTTTTAGGCCAACCCAGCACGCGCGCCAATCCGGCGCCCATCAACTCGGTCAGTTCGTCCTTCGTCACAAAGCTGCTTTGCTCGGTGAACATCGTCACGCTCTTGCGATATGACGAGCCCTCGGGCAAGCGCGTCATATCCGATCCCCAGAAGCAGCGCTCGACGCCAAACGCATCGATCACCCGGCGAATCGGCTCGCGCAGATTTTCATAAGGATAGGGCGCAGTCGAATACGCGGGCATCGTCGAGACCTTCACATGCACGTTCGGATGACGCGCGAGTTGAACCAGCCGCTCGACTGCGGGACCGGTCGCCGCATCGATCGTGGCGCGCGCGAAGCCCAGATGGTCGATGATCAAGGTCAGGCCCGGATAGCGCGCCGCGATCTGGCCGATCTCCGGCAAGCGCTCGGGTGCATGGACCATCGCGGGAATCTGGTGACGCTCGGCCTCGGGCCAGAACCAGTCCATCGAGCCGTCGGTCAGGTGCGGGCGATTGCCGTCGCGATGAAACGTCAGCCGCACGCCGAGCACGCCGGGCTCGGCTTTCCAGTTCGCGAGCAGCGGTTTGCCTTCGTGCTCGTTGAGCGGTACGCGTCCCATCACTGCAAAGCGATCGGGATGCGCGCGCAGCGCTTCCAGCACGTAGTCGTTGCGTGCGCCGTTGAACGAGCGCGGCACCAGAATTGCCTTGTCGACGCCTGCTTCATCCATCGCGGCGAGCAGGTTCTGATACGTGAAACTCGCCGGTTCTTCCGGGTTGGCTGCAGCGAAGGCCGCGGGCACCGCGTCCCAAATGTGTACCTGTGAATCGATAATGCGCATAGCCGGGTTCTCCTTGTTTTATTCCATGATCACTTTGTTGCGCAGCGCGCCAAGCCCCGAAATGGCGACCTCGATCTCGTCGCCTTCGCTAAGGTTTCGCGGCAGCTCATCGGTGCCCAGCCAGACCACGTCGCCCGGATGCAGCGTGTTGTAGCGCGAGATCGCGCTGATCACTTCCGCTGGGCTGAACAGCATGTTGCCGGTCGGGAATTCGTGAATCTTCGCGCCGTTCAGGTGCACCGTTGTCGTCATGTCGGCGAGACTGACACCGGTGGTGATCCACGGGCCCATCGGCTTGAAGGTGTCCGCGTTCTTACCGCGCAGATTGGTCGGGTCGTGCTTCTGCCACGTGCGCTCGGTCACGTCGTTGCCGATCGTCCAGCCGAAGATGCACTGCTCGGCCTCCGCCGGCGTCACGCGTTTCGCCCGCTTGCCGATCACGGCAACCAGTTCGCCTTCGTACTGGAAATCGAGCCCCGCATCGCGCGGCTTGACGATGTCGCAGCCGTTCGCCACCAGTGCACTGTTGGCGCGATAGCCGACGCGCGGTTCGTCGTAGAACTTCGGCGTGCCGCTTTTGAACTGCGCCCGTGCGAGCACGTGGTTGCGGTAGTTCGAACCGATCGCATAGAAATTGCCGGGCACGACCGGCACCAGAATCTGTACGTCCTGCAACGGTAGCTTGCGCGAGCCGAGCCGATAGTCGGCGAATGGCGAGCCTTCCACTTCGACGATGAAATCGCCTTCGCGCAGGCCGAAACTGTCTTTTTCTCCGTCGGAAAAACGGCACCAGATTTGCGTCAATTGAATCTCCTCAAGGTTCGAAACAGGGCTTGCACGCGGCGGCAGTAGCGGCGGCATTCACGCATTCATGCGCCGACGTCGTGCGAGACTGGCGGGCGCCACTTCAGCAGGCGCTTTTCGACGCCGGTCAACACTGCATCGGCGACCAGTGCGATCGCGGCGAGCACGATCATCGCGGCGAACACGCCGTCCGCATGAAACAGCCCTTGCTCGGTGACCACCAGCAAACCGAGTCCTTCGCGTGCGCCGAGAAATTCGCCAACTACCGCGCCGACCAGCGCGAAGCCGAAGCTCACGTGCAGGCTGGCGAGAATCCAGCTCATCGCGGACGGCACGATCACCGAGGTGGTGACCTGCCAGTTGCTGGCGCCGAGAATCTGGGTCTTTTCGATCAAGGCCTTGTCGGCTTCGCGGGTGCCCTGGAACGCATTGGCGAACACCACGAAGAACACCATCACCACCGCGAGCGCGACTTTCGAACCCATGCCGATGCCGAACGCGATCACGAAGATGCTGCCCAGCACGATGCGCGGTATCGAGTTCGCAACCTTGATATAGATGCTGAACACGTCGGCCAGAAAACGGTTGCGTCCGAGCACGATGCCGCACACGACGCCGAGTACCGAGCCGATCAGAAAGCCGAACACGGTTTCGCGCAGCGTTACCCACACCTGCAGCAGCAAAGTGCCTTGCGAGGTGCCGTTGGTGCACCAGTCGAACAGCTTGGCGACGATCGCCGACGGCATCGAAAAGAAGAACGGATCGATCAGGCCGGCGCGTGCAGCGGCTTCCCAGCCGCCGACGCATATCACCAGAATCGCGAGGCGTGCGAACAGGATCCGGTTGCTGCGCTGACGGCGCTTGCGGGCTGCGCGCCGGCGCGCGTCGTCGGCACGCCCGGCTGCGGGCGTAGCGGAGGCGGGAGGGGCGACGGAATGTGTCGCGGAATTGCCGGTAGCCATCGATTGAATCTCCATTACGGGTTGGCTGCGAGTTCGGTTTGCAGAACTTCGCTGACTGTCGAGCCGTCCATGCCGGCGCGCGCTTCGTCTTTCAGGTCGGCCCAGATCGTGCGGCACAGTTCCATGAAATGCGCGTCGTAGCGAATCTCACCCATCACGCGCGGTCGCGGCAGATCGATGCGATACGACGATTTCACGGTAGCCGGGCGCGCGGTCAGTACGATCACGCGATCGGCCAGCGCCACCGCTTCTTCGAGGTCGTGCGTGACGAACAACACCGATGCGCCAAGGCTCGACCACAGGTTCAGCAGTTCGTCCTGCATGAAGGTGCGGGTCTGCACGTCGAGCGAACTGAACGGCTCGTCCATCAGCAGGATCTTCGGATTCGAGATGAAGGTCTGCGCGAGCGCGACGCGCTTGCGCATGCCGCCAGACAGTTGGTGCGGATAGTGATTCGCGAAGCGTCTGAGGCCGACTTTCGCGATCCACTCGAGCGCGGCTTCGTTCGCCTCCCTTTTGTTCACGCCGCGATAACGCAGCCCGGCGCTGACGTTGCCGAGCACACTGCGCCACGGGAATAGCGCGTCGACCTGGAACACGAAGCCGACTTGCGGATCGATGCCGTCGACCGGCCGTCCGAAGATCTTCACATCGCCCGCGTCCGGACGTGCGAGCCCAGTGATCAGGTTCAGCGTGGTGGACTTGCCGCAGCCGGTCGGTCCGACGACCGCGACGAATTCACCGGGCGCGACGTCGAGATTGAAGTTGCTGAGCGTCTGAACCAGCGTGCCGTCCGGCGTCTGGAACGAGCGATCTACGCCGCGCATTTCGATCGCGGCCGGTTGCTGGGCGGCCCGCGACGCACCGTAATCTAGCTGAAGCGACATGGCGACGTTCCTCATTTGGTGGCCTGGGCGGTACTGGCGACTTTGGGTGCAGCGGCGACCACCAGGTCGTTGCTATAGGTCTTGCTCAAATCGATCTTGCTGGCCGTGACGCCGGCGCCGAAGCGGCTGAGTACGTCGAGCACCGTTTTCGGGCCGTCTGCGGGCATCTTTCCATCGGCGGTGAACGAGTCCTTGCTGCGCGCAAGCGCTTCGACATACAGCGCCTTGTCGCCGTTGTAGTAGCTCGGCGGCATCTTGTCGGCGATCTGCTGCGCAGTGTGCGTGGCAATGAAGTGCAGCGTGCGCGTGAACGCGTTGGCCAGTTTCTGCGCGGCGTCCTTGTGCTGTTGCAGCCAGTCGGAACGAACGTAGATGCACGAGCCCGGATAGTCGCCTCCGAGCGCCGCGCGCGCCGCCTGGGGCGTGCGCAGATCGACCAGCACCTGGGCATCCTTGTGATCGAGCAGGATCGATACGGTCGGTTCCTGGGTCATGCCGGCGTCGATCCGGCCGTGCCGCATCGAATCGATAAAGGTGTTGCCGGCGCCGACTGCCAGGTAGTGCACGTCGCTCGGCTTGAGCCCCGCGTGCGCAACCAGGTCCTGACTCAGAAAATGAGTGAGCGTGCCGAAGCCGGTGACGCCGATCAGCTTGTCTTTCAAACTGGCGACGGTCTTGATGTTGGCCGCCTGCGCAGTGGACACCAGCAGCACTTCCTGCGGGCTGGCGGAGAGCTGGACGATCGACGTGACGTACCTGCCCTGCGCCTGCATGTGGATCGATTGCTCGTAGGCGCCGACCGCGGCCTGTGCGGAGTTGGACAGCAAGCCGGTATCGGTGACCGAGCCCGATGCGACCGAGACCAGATCGACGTCGATGCCTTCGTCCTTGAAGTAGCCGAGTTGCTGGGTGAGCGCGGCGGGCAAATACAGGATTTTCTCGACACCGCCGACCAGAATCGTGAGCTTTTCCGCGGCCTCTGCGTTCGCGCCCGAATAAAGCGCTGCGCCGAGCGCTATGCCTCCCAGCATGCTGGCCACGCGTTGCGGCCAGGGACGTGTGCTTCTCATGCAAGCCTCCTATGTGGCGAACCTGTTGCACGCGCGCGCTGCGCGATGTGCTGGGGCAGCCTGTCAGTTTCGAATGTGTTTGCCGATCGGGATGTCTGGCTCGCGAGTATCGCCCCGAGCCTGCGCGCGCGACCAATACGCTTTGGTGGTCTGCCGATGCTTTCTGCTGATACCCCTGCAAACTTCCGGCAAACTAGAAATTGTGGTTTATCCCTACCGACATGCCGAACTGGTTTGAGTGCAGCGAAGGGTTCAGCTTCGCGTTGGTCACATAGCCGCCGCTGAAATGCGTGTTGTCGAGGTCCGCGTAGAAGAAGGTCGATTTCGATACCAGGTACGTGATGCCGGCGATCGCCACGTCCTTCTTGCCGTCGACACCCGCGGTCGTGTCGCGCAGGTCGTAATAGGCCGCGATTACTTCGACGAACGGATTGATCTGGTAGCGCAGGCCGCCCCATGTATAGCGGTCTACCGTGTTGCCGCGCACGGATGCGGTGCCGGTGGAGTCGCGCGCATAGCCGGCCATCGCGGTAAGCGGGCCGAGCTTGTACGAAGCGCCGAACGTATAGTGGTTTTCGTTGAAGTACGGCGGCGTGCCCGCCACCGTGGACACCGATTTGTGCGTATACGCGCTGCCGAAGCTCAGACCGCCGATCGCATAGCTGAAACCCACCGCGTGGATCGCGCCATCCGCGACGCTGCCGGCCACGCCGCCCACGCCGTATGCGGCGCGCAGCTTCAGCTTGCTGAAGGTGCCGTTGTAGCGGATCACGCTGTCGTCGCGGCCGTTGCCGGCCACACCCGCGGCCGCTGCTGCCGCGAGCGTCAGACTCAGGTATTGCAGGCGAAACGGTTCATAGCCGGCGAGCGTGTCGTGCGCCACCGTGTACATGTGCCCGAAATCGATCGAACCGAACGGGCCGCCGATGCCGACCTTGTCGGTGCGATTGAAAATCTTGCTGACGGTGTTGTCGAGCGCGCCCGTGCCTACGTTGAAGCCGCCTTCGAGGTTGAAGTGCGCGTTGTAGCCGCCGCCCAGATCTTCGACGCCCTTGAAGCCGAAGCGATTCGACTGGTATGTGCCGGAGCCGAGCGAAATCTTTTGTCCACCCCCGGGTGTCGTGTTGCCGACATCGCGAATGCCCGAATCGATCGAGCCGTACAGCGTGACGATGCTTTGGGCGTAGCCGGCGCCCGATAAAGGTGCCAATGCAACGGCGGTCAGAATCAGCTTCTTCAAGGGTGTCTCCAGCTGGTTTTTGTACTTGGGCGAGCTTCGCCGGGTATCCGGCAAATGGCTCGCTGCGGGCTGTCGCGCCGTTTTCTCTAGCGTTCTCTGCTGCGTTGCCGCGCTTCGTTCGGAATGCGAGGCAACGGCACGAAGGTTCGCCGAAATTGATAGCCGTGACCAATACCGATGGCGGTAAGGCGATACGTTTTGCTGATAGAAGAGAGGGCGGGAGGCGGCTTGAGCGTTGTGCGCCCGGCCCTGGCAGGCGTCGCGGATTCAATCGCGTTGCGGGTCGAGCTTGGCGGAGCGCGTGGCCGGTGGGGCGTCGCGATGGCGCCGCGGTATAGGGATCGAGCCGATCAGGCGAGCCCGCTTAATCCGACGCGATCGCCCGCAATGCGTCGACCAGCGCGAGCATGCCCGGCGACGGTTCGCTGTTGCGTAGCCGCGAGATACCGATCTCGCGCCGCATCAGCTTCACGTCGACCGGCAGGATCGCCAGCAGCCCTTGTCGCAGTTCGTGCTGGATCTGCCGATGCGACACCAGTGCGAGGCGATCGCTCGACAGCAGCAGCGTACGCACCACCGAAGGGCTGTTCGCTTCGAGCTGCATGATCGGCGGTTCGCTGGATTCCGCGCGAAAGGCCCGCTCGAAGGTTTCGCGCAACGGCGTGCCGCCGAGCGGCACCACCCATTCGTGGTGGCGCAGGCTGGCGAGGCTGCCAATCGTTTGCTGCCGCAGCAACGGATGCTGCGCACGTACTACCACGCTCGGTACATCGTCGAATAGCGGCTCGTGGGTCGAGTACGGTTCGCGTTCTTCCGGGCGCAGCGCGCCGATGATCATGTTGATGTCGGCGCAACGCAGGCCGAGGCTCAAGGTTTCGTAGGTGCCGTCGACGATCCGGATGCGCAGCCCCGGATGCTTGCGCAAGGTCCGATCCGCGGCGAGCGGCACGATCAGCCCGCTTGAAGTGGCCGCGCCGACCACCACCAGGCCGCCCAGTTCGCCTTGCAGCGATTCGAGCTCTTCGTCCGCGATGCGGATTTCGCCCAGTGCAAGTTTGACGCGCATCAGCAGCAGGTCGCCGGGCTCGGTCAGCTGCGTGCCGCGCACGGAGCGGGTAAACAGCGGTACGCCGGCGAGATGTTCGAGCAGATGCAGGTTCCGGTTGAGTGCCGGCTGCGTGATGCCGACCATCGTGGCCGCCGCCTTTTCGCTGCCGCAACGCGCGACGGCGACCAGCGCCGCGAGCATCGCTTCGGTGATCGTCTGCGACAGGCGTTCGGCTGCTTGCGCGTGATGGCGGCGTTGTGCGGTGCGGGGCAGAATCTCGCCGCCGGCCGCGCGTAGCTCTTCGAGTGCGCGGCTGACGCGCCGGTAGGCGCAGTCGCCAGGCGTGGTAAGCCGCATGCCTTTGGTGGTGCGTTCGAACAGCGCGGTGCCGATCGATGCCTCGAGCTGCCGTACGGCGCGGGTAACGGCGGGTTGCGACAGATGCAGTGCTTCGCTCGCGCGATGCACGTTGCCGTAGCACGCCACGGCGGCGAAAGCCCGCAGCCTGTGCATCTGCGCAAGCCTGGGCAGGAGGTTCGAAAGCGCTGTCATGGTGTCCGGATCGGTTCAGTCCGGACGCGTGACGGCGCGCCTGCGAGGGGCTTCGTCGGGGCAGCTGACGAAGGACGCGTGCTGACCTGTCGGCCCGGCTGACGGAGTGAATGATGGAACTTACCACGCCGCATCAACGGTGCGTCTGCGTACCGGGTGAAACCCCTCAACGGTCGCTCCATGCAAGTGCGATTCGTCGAAGCAATCGGTGCCCTGCTGTATCGGGTTGGTGTTGATACTACGACACAGTGAATCGTAGTATTCGTATATACTCGCTTCGCCCGTCGAGCATCGTCGCATCGGGCGATGGTGCTTTGCGAAGCATGTTGAGATTCCCGGGTGATTCAGGGCGGGATACGCACGCCCTGTCGAATCGTACTTTGGTCCATACGGGCAGCACAAAGTTGGCTCTTTCTGCCTTTCGCCCAAGGTTGCATCATGGTTCCCCCAGGACCTTTTAACGATCCGTGTGGGATGGCATGACGAATCGGTTCAAGAGCGCTCGTCGTGCGGTACGTTGTGGAGATATCAGCTATGAAGATGCAGACCAGAACTCGTGCGCGAGCGGTCATACCGAGTCGAGCCTTTGCGATGCTGCTTCGAGCCGTCGCTATGGGTGTATTGGGCGTTGCCTGCGCTGCATGTAGAAATTCGGAAGGTGCCGCTGCCGCGCCGCCGCCTCCAACGGTAGGCGTCGCGCCTGTCGTATCGAAGACGGTACAGGAATGGGATCAATTCAACGGCAGGATCAGTGCGATCGATACCGTCGAATTGCGGGCGCGAGTCAGCGGCTATGTCGAACGCCTGCTGTACACCGAAGGGCAGGACGTCAGGAAAGGAGACGTGCTGTTCGTGATCGACCAGCGGCCCTATCGCGATGCGCTGGCAAGTGCGCAGGCGCAACTCGAACGTGCGCGGGCGACGGCGACGCTCGCACTGGCGCAGGACCGGCGCGCCCAGGCGCTGATCGACAGCAAGGCGATCTCCATGGAGGAACTGGAAACACGCCATTCCACGTATCAGCAGTCGAACGCTGAGGTTCGCGCTGCAGAGGCAGCGCTCGCGACAGCCCGCCTGAATCTGGACTTTACCGAAGTACGTTCGCCGATCAACGGGCGAGCTGGCCGTGCGATGCTCACGGTAGGCAACCTGGCCCAGGCGGATCAGACACTGCTGACTACGGTCGTGTCGCAAGACCCGGTGTATGTGTATTTCGATGCGGACGAGCACAGCTATCTGCGCTATCTCGAACGCGCCAGCAAAGCGGTCGGCAGCGCTCCGGCGCAACGGGTGCAAATCGGCCTCGCCAACGATACCGGTTTTCCGCGCTCAGGCACCGTCAACTTCCTCGACAATCAGCTGGATCCGGCCACCGGCACGATCCGGGCGCGCGCCGTGGTGCCGAATCCAAATCATCTGCTTACGCCGGGCTTGTATGCACACGTTCAGTTCCCCGGCAGCGACCGGTTCGCCGCACTGCTGATCGACGACAAAGCGGTTCTCACCGATCAGGATCGCAAGTACGTCTATGTCGTTGGGCCCGGCGACAAGGCACTGCGCAAGGACGTCACGCTGGGCCGGACGATTGACGGCCTGCGCGTGGTCGAGTCCGGGCTTGCCGCGACAGACAGGGTGATCGTCAGTGGGCTGCAGCGGGTCTATTTCTCCGGTGCAGCCGTGAAGCCGACGCCCGCTTCGATGGGTAAGACCGATGCGCGAGCAGGCCTTGCCGGCAACAACGCGACGGTTGATTGAGAGGCTAGCGATGGATTTCTCCAAATTTTTCATCGACCGGCCGATCTTCGCCATTGTGCTGTCGATCATCATTTTTGCAGTGGGCCTGATTGCAATTCCGCTGCTGCCGGCCGGCGAGTATCCGGAGGTCGTTCCGCCCACGGTGGTGGTGCATGCAACCTACCCCGGCGCGAACCCGAAAGAGACCGCCGAATCCGTTGCAACGCCACTTGAGGAGGCCATCAACGGCGTCGAGGGCATCATGTACATGAAGTCCGTATCGGGTTCCGACGGTAGCTTGCAGGTGGTGGTGACCTTTCTTCCCGGGGTCGATCCGGATACGGCCGCGGTGCGCGTGCAGAACCGCGTCAGCCAGGCCCTCAGCCGTTTGCCTGAACAGGTGCGTCAGTACGGTGTGACCACACAGAAGCAGTCGCCCACGCCGTTGATGTACGTGAGCCTGTACTCGCCGGACAACCGTTATGACTCGCTGTATCTGCGCAACTATCTGACCTTGCGTATCAAGGACGAATTATCGCGCCTGCCTGGCATCGGCGACGTCGGTCTCTATGGTTCCGGCGACTACGCAATGCGCGTGTGGCTCGACCCGAACCGGCTCAATTCGCGTGGCCTGACTGCAGGCGACGTGGTTAGCGCGATCCGTGAGCAGAACGTGCAGGTGTCGGCCGGGCAACTTGGCGCGGAGCCGACGCCCGCTGCAACCGATTTTCTGATGTCGATCAATGTGCAGGGGCGCCTGCGCACCGAGCAGGAATTCGGCAATATCGTGATCAAGAACGGCGAGCAGGGTCAGGTCGTGCGCCTGTCGGATGTTGCGCGTGTCGAACTCGCGGCCGGCGACTACACGATGCGCACCTTCAAGGACGACCAGAACTCGTCGACGATCGGTATTTACCTGTCGCCGGGCGCGAACTCGCTCGCGGTTGCCGATGCGGTCTATGCGAAGCTAAAAGAGCTTTCGGTGAATTTCCCGGCCGGTGTCGCGTACAAGGCCGTATGGGACCCGACGATCTTCGTGCGGGATTCGATCCGCGCGGTGCAGCACACGCTGCTGGAAGCCGTGGTGCTGGTCGTGCTGGTGGTGATCCTGTTTCTGCAAACGTGGCGCGCGTCGATCATTCCGCTGGTGGCCGTACCCGTGTCGATTGTCGGGACCTTCGCGTTTCTGTACATACTCGGCTTTTCGATCAATACGCTGACGTTGTTCGGTCTGGTACTGGCCATCGGCATCGTGGTCGACGATGCGATCGTCGTGGTCGAAAACGTCGAGCGCTATATCGATGCAGGCTTTGAGCCACGCGAAGCCGCGCACAAGGCGATGCGCGAAGTCTCCGGCCCGATCATCGCGATTGCGCTGGTGCTGTGCTCGGTCTTCGTGCCGATGACGTTCCTGACCGGCGTGACGGGGCAGTTCTACAAACAGTTTGCGGTGACGATCGCGATCTCGACCGTGATCTCGGCGATCAACTCGCTGACGTTATCGCCGGCTCTGGCGGCGAAACTGCTCAGACGTCACGGCGGCCGCGAGGACCTGCTGACGCGCGCGATCGATCGCGTACTGGGCTGGCTGTTCCGCCCATTCAACCGTTTCTTTCACCGCACGTCGCAGCAATACGAGCATGCGGTCAAGAAAACTTTCGGGCTGCGCGGTGCGGTATTTGCGGTGTATTTCGGCTTGCTGGCGGTGACGGCATTGCTGTTTCACAGCGTACCGGGTGGCTTTATCCCGACGCAGGACAAGCTGTATCTGTTCGCCGGTGCGAAGTTACCGGAGGGGGCGTCGCTCGAGCGGACCGTGAAGGTGGCGCGTCGGATCAATGAAGTCGCGCATACGGTCGACGGCGTCGATCTGGTGACTTCTTACGCGGGTTTTAACGCGCTGCAGACCGTCAATACGCCGAATCTGACGGCCAGCTATGTGGTGCTCAAGCCGTTCGACCAGCGCAAGCGCAGTGCGGTGGAGATCAACGCGGAACTGGCCCAGAAGTTCGCGCAGATCCAGGACGGCTTCGCTTACGCGTTGATGCCGCCGCCGATTCAAGGGCTGGGTAATGGTTCCGGCTACTCGCTGTTTCTGGAGGATCGCGGCGGCCTCGGCTATGGCGCGTTGCAAAACGCACTGGATGCGTTTCGCGCCGCGGTTGCCCAAACGCCGGGCATGACGTATCCGGTCAGTTCGTACCAGGCCAACATCCCGCAGCTCGAGGTCAAGATCGATCGGGTCAAGGCCAAGGCGCAGGGCGTCGCGCTGTCCGACCTGTTCGAAACCTTGCAGACGTATCTGGGCTCGGTGTACGTGAACGACTTCAATCAGTTCGGGCGTGTCTATCGGGTGATGGCTCAGGCCGATACGCAATACCGGCAGCATGCGGCCGATATCGCAAACCTGCGCACCCGCAATTCACGCGGAGAAATGGTGCCGATCGGTTCGATGGTAACGATCGCTCCCACCTACGGGCCAGACCCGGTGATTCGTTACAACGGCTATCCGGCGGCGGATCTGATCGGCGATGCGGACCCACGCGTATTGTCTTCCGCGGAAACGCTTGCGAAGCTGGACGAGATTGCCCAAAAAGTGCTGCCGACTGGCATCAAGCTCGAATGGACCGACCTCAGCTATCAGCAGGTCACGCAGAGCAACGCGGCTGTCATCGTATTTCCGCTCGCGGTCATGCTGGTGTTTCTGGTGCTCGCAGCGCTGTATGAAAGCTGGACACTGCCGCTAGCGGTCATTCTGATCGTGCCGGTGTGCATGTGTGCGGCGCTGCTGGGCGTCTGGCTGACCGACGGAGACAACAACGTATTCGTACAGGTGGGGCTGGTCGTGCTGATGGGACTGGCGTGCAAGAACGCGATTCTGATCGTCGAGTTTGCGCGTGAACTTGAATTGCAGGGGAAGAGCACCGTTGCTGCAGCACTCGAAGCGTGCCGCCTTCGCTTGCGTCCGATCGTGATGACGTCGGTAGCGTTTATCGCCGGATCGGTGCCCTTGCTGCTGGGGCATGGCGCAGGCAGCGAAGTGCGTAAGGCGACGGGCATCACGGTGTTTTCGGGAATGCTGGGCGTGACGCTGTTCGGTCTATTTTTGACACCGGTGTTCTATGTCGTGATCCGCAAGCTTGGACATCGTCTGGCGACGCGGCGCATGGGCGCGGTTGTGGAGACTCATCATGAATAAGCTGATCGCTGCGCTGGCGGTGGCGGGAACGCTGGGCGGCTGCGCGGTCGGGCCGGATTTTCAAACCCCGGTCACACAGACTCCTGCGCATTTCACGCGCGATGTATCACACAACGATGCCGACCAGGCGGCGAGCGATCCATCGCGAGCGGACGAAGCGTTCTGGAACGGCTTCAACGATCCTCAGCTAACCGGGCTGGTTGAGCAGGCGTTGGCTGCGAACCACGATTTGCGCTCGGCGCTAGCCAACTATGACCGGGCCAACGCGCTGCTACGTCAGGCCAGATTCGATCGATATCCGACTGTCACGGCCAGTGGCCAGGCGGGACATCAGCGCCTGAGCAAGGATCAGGCGTTTGGTGCTTCGCTCGACGAACGTAATACCAATACGTTCAGCCTTGCGGCGAACGCTAGCTGGGAACTGGACCTGTTCGGCCGGGTGAGGCGAAGTGTCGAAGCCGCACGCGCGGAAACCGCGGCCAGCGCGGCGGATTTCAGCGCGTTGCAGGTGGCGATTGCGGGGCAGGTCGCCAGCACTTATGTGGACCTGCGAGGTTCGCAGGAGCGTTTGCGGATTGCCCGCGAGAACGCGCAGAACCAGCTGGAAACGCTGCAGATCGTCCAAGCCCGCGTCAACTCGGGACGCGGTTCGGATTTCGACATCGCACGAGCGCGTGAGCAATACGAATCGACGCTGGCACGCATTCCCGCGCTGGAGGCGCGCATCGCGGTCGATGAAAACCGGCTCGCGGTACTGACCGGAAAGCAGCCTGGTACGCTGGCGGGCCTCGACCAGGCCAAACCGCTGCCGCAGCTGCCGGCAGCGATCGATCCCGGCACGCCGGCCAGCCTGTTGCGCAGACGGCCGGACGTAGCGGCGGCTGAACAGCGGTTGCACGCAGCCACGGCTCGCGTCGGTGTCGCCACTGCAGATCTGTTCCCGCGAGTAAGTTTCATCGGGCTGATCGGCAGCCAGGCCTTTGCGGCCAGTTCGCTATTTACCGCGGATAGCCAGACGAGTTTCGCTGCACTCGGTGTCGACTGGTCGTTTCTCGATGTGGGGCGCGTGCGTGCGCGTCTTGTCGCCGCGCGCGCGGATACGGCGGGATTGTTGTCGCAGTATCAGCAGACCGTGCTGCTCGCGCTGGAAGATACCGAGAATTCACTGGTGCTCTACTCGCATACGCAAGCTGAAGACGAACATCTGCAGCGTGCGGCAAAAGACAGCGCGCAGGCGGCGCAACTGGCACGCGTTCGCTACCAGGCGGGACTGATCGATCTGTTCGAAGTGCTCGATGCCGAACGGCAACTGCTGCTGGCGCAAGACGCGTTTGCCGACGGCCGCACGCGCAGCGCGAGCGCTGCCGTGTCGCTGTATCGGGCGCTTGCGGGCGGATGGTCGCAAAAGCAGATGCCGCAAACGCTGACTCAAAATGCTGCAGGATAAGTTTGAAGGCCAGCATGCCGGGCGGGTGCATTGCCTGAACGTCACACGCCGGCGCTGGCGATCAGGGCGGCGCCGCGCTCCCTGCTCCATGCGGTGGATCGCCGATCAACGCCAGCAAGCGGCGGCAGTCCTGTTCGATGGTCTGTTCCAGCACATTGGTGATGCCGAGCAACAGGCCGGCGCGGGAGCGCGACGCGTCGGCAAACCATGGCGAAAGTGGCGCGGCACCGAGACCGGCGGCGTGGGCCGGTCCCGTCAGGCCCACATCGTCGAAACCATTAGGCAGCGGCAGCATGACGGACAAGCCGGCAGGCGACGCGCTTTCGACGCCGAATCGTCTTAGCGTGTGCACCAGACACTGCCTGCGCTGCGCGTAAAGGCTGCGCATGCGTCGCAAATGGCGCAGGTAGTGCCCTTCGCGCAAGAATCGGGCAAGCGCCAGTTGAATGGCGGCGTTCGGCGGTGCGCCGAGCCACGTGGCCACCTCGATCAGGCGGCGCGCAAGCGGCAAGGGCGTGACGAGAAAGCCAATGCCCAATGCCGGGCTGATGGTCTTGCTGAACGAGCCGATATGGATCACCCGATCGGCGCCGCCGCGCGAGGCCAGCGCGTTAGCAGGCCGCCCCGATAGATGCAGTTCGGCGAGATAGTCGTCTTCGACGATCCATGCGCCTGCTTCCATGGCCCATTGCAGCAGTTCGGCGCGGCGATGCGCGGCGAGCGTGACGCCGCTTGGCGCCTGTTGCCCCGGTGTGACGATCGCGAGTGCCGCGCGTGGCGCCAGTTCGCGCGCCCGCTTGACGTTGAAGCCCGCATCGTCAACTTGCACCGCGACTGGATGCACACCGGAGAGCTCGAGCGCAAAACGCGTGACAGGGTAGCCCGGATCTTCGACCCAGGCCTGCTTGCCGGCTGCGTCGATTGCACGCAGCGCGAGCGCCAGCGCGCCGCGGTACCCGAACGTCACGATGATCTGTTCCGGTGAGCATTCGATGCCGCGCGCAATCGCGACGTGCGACGCGAGTGCCAGGCGGAGTTCGGCGAGACCGCGCGGGTCGGAATAACCGGTGCGCCACGACGTAAATTGCACGGCTTGCCGATGCAGGCGCGACCATAGTGTTGCGGGGAATGCGTCGTGAGCCGGCACGCCCATCTGGAAGACAAGCGTCTGGTCGGACCGATAGCGGAACTCACGCGGAATCAGGGTGTCGGCGTCTGCGGTGACGGGCGTATGGGAGAGCGTTGCCGGCAAGCGGCTGACAACGCGTGTGCCCGCGGAACCTGCGGTGATGATCAACTGTTTGTCGATCAGTTTCTCGTAGGCCGCTTTCACGGTACCGCGCGCCACGCCAAGTTGTGCGGCGAGGTCGCGCCACGACGGCAGGCGTGCGCCGGGCGGCAGGGAACCTTCGGCGATCGCTACTTCGACGTGACGCGAAATCTGTTCGGCAAGCGACGTCGGGCCGACGCGATCCAGCGTCAGCCCGTCCATTTGCAGCGGTGTCACCTGTTTCATCGGTTTATCCGTAGGGTTCGCGGCGGAACTCGGCATGCCGTCCAGGCGACATTAAACGAGCGCAGCCGTGTCGATGCTGGCAAGCAGCGCACTCCGCGCAGCCGCAACCGATTGCGGGTTGCGCGATGCCGTGCCCTGGAGCGGCAGAAAATGGAGCGTTTTCAATCCCACGCAGCCCAATGCGGCCGACAGGTAGGGCGTGAGAAAGTCCGGCTGGTTAGCCTTGTCGCCCGAAAAGATGCCGCCGGAAGCAATACCGACGAACACCGGACGATCACGCAACAGCCCTACCTTGCCGCCTGGCGTCGCAGCCATGGTTCTGCCGATCCGCAAGATCTGGTCGATCCACGCCTTGAACACCGATGGAATCGTGAAATTGTTCATCGGCGTGCCGATCACGATAACGTCGGCCGCTTCGAGCTCCTGAATCAGTTGCTCGGACAACTGCATCGCATGGCCTTGCAAACCGGCAGCCCATGCCGCCGGGGAAGACAAGGTGATGGCGTAGTCTTCGTTGGCGTGCGGTATCGGTTGGCGGCCGAGATCGCGGCGCGTGATGTTCGCATGCGGGTCCGCGCCAAGCAGCCGGTCGACGATCGCCGCCGAAAGCTGGCGGCTATGCGACTGCGTTCTGGGGCTGCAATCGATATGGAGGATGTTCACAGGACCCCCGCGTCCAATGGCTTGATGAAACCGATGGCCAGATCGAACAAGCCCTCGCGCCTGTAGAAGCGGCGCGCACCGGCATTTGCTGCCGCGGTATCGAGAACCAGCCGGCTGCAGTGTTCATTGGCTCCGAGCGAAGACAATTCGGTTAGCAATGCGGAGCCCAGGCCGCTACCACGGTGGCGCTCGGCGGTTACCAGATCGTCGACATACAGAAAGCGTCCGTGGATCAGGTTTTCCATCACGCGATAGCCGGCGATGGCAACGACGTTCTCGCCATTCCACGCTGCAAGCACACGATAGCCCGCAGGTGTCATTTTTAATGCGCGGTCCACCCATTGCGCTGCGTCTTTCAGATAAGGGCGCAATTGGGCGATCACTGGAAAGCAGGCAATCAACTCTTCGCGACTGGCTGCATGCCGCAGGACGACGGTCTCGGATGTGGATTGCGGTGCGCTGTGCGAGCTTGGCATGGTGGTTTCCTTGCTGATTTGCATATCGGGCGTGTACCAGTTTACTGCCGGGGTGGACGCGGGTTCAGGCCCGTGAATCGTCATTCGGAGTGGACCAAGATTGCGTCAGCGTTGTCCTGTCTCGGCCCTGGCCAGTGCTTATCGATCGACACCTTGCGCATGGAAAAGGTGTGCGCTAATCTTTACAGGCATATTACTGCGATTAGGCAAATCGTAGTTATGCGGAAGGTGTTCATCAGGGGTATGAGGTATGAATGCAGTTTTCGACGCGGCTGTGCTGCGTACGCTGGTTAAACGGGTCTGGTGCTTTGCATATCGACTGACTGAAGATGAACCGCTTGCCGAGTCGATGGTGGCCCATGCGTGCGACACAGAGCTCAAGGCCAGCAACGGACGCTCTGAACGCGACACCTTCGTGCGCATGCTGGCAGCCGCGCATGCCGCATTCAGCCGCAATGGCAACATGGCGGCGCCCGACAGCCGCTCGCATTGCGAGACGAAGCCGCGGCACCCGGCGGCGGCAGGTCGTAACTGGCGCAGCCGCACAAGGCGGATGCATGCGCGCATTCTGTTCGAATTCCGCTCGCTTGCTTCGCACGAGCGCGCGTTGTTGCTGCTTGTAGAGGTCGAAGGTCTGACTTATGAGGAATCGGCCAGCGTGCTGGATGTTTCAGTGGACGGTGCACGGCTTGCGCATGTTGCGCTACGCCTGAAGGTCGGCCGCGCGATAACGACCCGTAACGCCCATGGCCTGCGCCCCGCGTAACTGCGGTGGGGCGCATCCATGTTTGGCTGGTTCAGGCGTTGGCGCGCGCGCGCTCCACTTCAGCGCGTGGCAAGTCTGCACGATCGCGCGTCAGAGCAAAATCGAATTCGATTAACGTGAACTTGCCGTCGAGCCCGTACGGTTTGCCTTCGTCACCTTCGGCGGCCAGCAGTTCCGGGATCAGGCCGTCGCGTGTCGCAAACGCGAAGTCGTCCCACAGGTGCGGATCGCCTGCAATGTTGATCTGCGTGGTGAGCTTGCGATGACCGGGCGCGGTGACGAAAAAGTGAATATGCGCGGGACGATGGCCATGCCTGCCAAGCTGATCGAGCAGTTGCTGGGTCTTGCTGTCCGGTGGCACGCTATAGCCGACCGGCACGACACTGCGAAAGCTGTAGCGGCCGTTTGCATCAGTGTGGATCGCGCCGCGCAGATTGAACTCGCGCTGCGATCTGTCGAAGTACGAGTAGTTACCCAGATGATTCGCGTGCCACACTTCGACCAGCGCGTTTGCCAGCGGCATGCCGTTTGCGCCGAGCACACGCCCGCGCATCACCAGCGGTTCGCCTGGTTCGGCGCCGTCGTCGATGCGGGCGTGAGCAACGAATTCGGGTGCGCCGGCCACATAGAGCGGCCCTTCGATCGTGCGGGGCGTCCCGCCTTCGAGTCCGGCTTGCTGTTCCGTTTCATCGAGCCGCAGGTCGAGAAAATGCTCGAGGCCAAGCCCTGCCGCGATCAGACCGAATTCAAGGCGCTGTCCCGCCTCGCTGAGAAAATTGAGTGCGGTCCAGAATTCGCTGGGCGTGATGTCGAAATCCTCGATCGTGCACAGCAGGTCGCGCACGATCCGGTTGACGATAGATTTCGTGCGTGGATTCCCTTCGCTGATTGCGCTGTCGTTGATCTTTTGCAAAAGGGCATCGATGGCATGACGTTTCATATTGCAACTCCGTTGATTCCAGGTGAGGTGAGTCTGGGGTTCTGAATTGATGTGCCGTCAGATCGACTTGAACAGCGGACTTTTCGCAAGCGCATCGGCGCCGTCCGCACTGGTGAGAAACTTCTCCGTGTAGATATCGCGTTCGAACAGCTGACCTTGCATCAGCGTGCGGATCGCCGCTTCGATCATCACCGGCGGGCCACACAGGTACGCCTTGTGGCCGCGAAAATCGCCATCGAAATGCGCTTTGGCTGCGTCGTGCACGAAACCGCGAAAGCCGCACCACGGCGATTGCTCGGCTTCGTTGGAAAGCGCGGGTACGTAGGTAAAGTTCTGATGCTCGTGCTGGAGTTGCAGGAACAGCTCGTGGTAGTACAGCTCCGCGCGATTGCGTGCGCCGTATACCAGCGTGATGGGTCGCCGGTCGTTCTCGTGCAGCAAGTCGATCAACATCGATTTCGGGCTCGACAGCCCCGAGCCGCCCGCCAGCAGCATCACCGGCTTCGGGTCGGACTTGCGCACGAAAAAGCGCCCATACGGTCCGCTAAAACGGAGTTCGTCGCCGGCGCCCAGTTGTTCGTGCAGATAACCCGTGCCTTTGCCGCCTGGCACGCGTCGCACGTTTAATTCGATCAGTGTGCGCGAAGCGGGTTTGTCGGCGAGCGAAAAGGCGCGCGGCACGCTTTCGCCGGGGATATGCACATTCACATATTGCCCCGCCTGAAAGTCGATGCCGTTGCCTGCCAGTTCGACAAAGATGCCTTTGATGGTCGGCGTCAGATCGACCATTTCCTTGATGCGCCCGGTGAAGTCTTGTACCGGGAAATGCAGCGCATCTTCGTCGTCGTCGATGTCGGCTTCGATCGTCAGGTCCGATTGCGCGGTCGCACAGCACGCCAGACATTTGCGCTCATCGCGCTCGAAATCCATCAGCGCGAACGGCGATGCGGGGCCGTGTTCGATCTCGCCGTCCAGTACCTGCACCTTGCAGGTTGCGCACAGGCCGTGACAGCAGGCATGCGGCAACCACACACCGGCTCGCATGCACGCGTCGAGGATGGTCTGCTCGTCCTCGATGTCGATCGTCTGGCCGATCGGCTCGATGGTCAGTTGATAACTCATTGCATCATCTCCGTCAGCTGCATGACCCGGCGATGCCGGTCAGGCCCGGCGTACGAAAGCGGATGACCGCCTTGTGGCCGAGGCCGTTCTGTTGCAAGGTCTGCTCGGGGTCCGGCATGAAAGGTTCACCTGACCGGTACCACTGCGCCTGACGCAGATCGACGCGCTGCCAGTCCGGGTGCGAGGCATACATCGCGGGAAGCAATTCATCGACGAGCGTCTTGAACGGCAGCGTGGGCACGACCGCAATGCAATGCGGCGCGCAAAACATCAGGTGGTCTTCCCAGCCGACAAACAGCAGCTGCTTGCCGTGGAAGTTTTCTACCCGGTCCCTGATCTCGCCGGTGTAGCCTTCATTCAGTGCGATGACTGGCATCACGAGTCTCCTTTGCTCGGTTTCTCAAACGGGCTGCGGTTGACCGTCGGGTGCGGGCGCGGCGCTGCGTTCCGTCTTGCCGGTCCATTGCTGCCAGTTCTTGCGATCGGGCGAATCCTGGAACTCGTGTCCGTCTTCGCCCGCATGAATGTGGTAGTAGCGCAGCACCTCGCGCATCGGATCGAAGTCCGGCGCGGCTGGATCGGCGTCGTCCGGAAAGCAGTTGCCCTGATAGATCTGCTGAACTGGCATCCAGGCCTGTACGTACTTTTCTGGCTCATGGTTGAAGATGTCCTTGCAGCCGTCCGAGCAGAAATGGAACTTGTTGCCGAGGTAGTCGCTTTCGCGATAGCAGATCTTTGTTGGATCGTCTGGCTCGGTAAACGCCATCGGGATCTGGCACACCTGGCACAGCATCGGCAACGTGTTGTTGTAGAAGCGCTTGCCGGCCTGCTGCTGTTCACGCCAATATTCGAGGCGCGGCCGATACAGCTGGTCGAACGTGTGCGGATATTTGGCGCTCAGCCACTGCATCTCGTGCTCTTCTGGAATCCACGTATGCAGTGCGGCGGCGTGCGTGTAGTTGTAGAAGATGCCCCATGCCTCGTGTGACAGGCGACCCTTCTCCTTCATCGCTACCTCGTGATACTTCGGCATCCGGATGCCGTAGCGTTCGAGGTCGTGAAACAGCGCGCCGCCGTTCTTTTCGAAGTAGGTCTCCCACGCTTCCTGCCAGGACATGATGCGCTTGGGCAACATGTAGTCCATCATCATCGCGACCAGCGTTAGCAGCCGGTAGCCGCGCCAGAACCACTTGTCGACCCATCTCTGGATGATCGGCACGTTGCCGGGGTCTTGCTCCAGCAGAAACTTGACCACTTCGAGGCCGAGCGTCATATGCCGCGATTCATCGGACTGCGCGGAGAAGCCGAAGGTGACGGTCGCCATGTCGCCGTTGAACGCCGCGCCGGACATAAACGGCATGAACAGCAGATTGGTTAGCACGTACTCGAACGAGAACGAGATGGCCGTCACGAATTCGAACGGCCCCGCGCTCATCGCATCCTCGAAGTACGACTTCGGCACCGACAGATACCAGACGCGATCGTGCATGTGCCTGAAGTCGTGAAAGCCATTGAAGTATTTGTTGTAGTGGCTGATCGTGTGCACTTGCGTTTGTGCATGACGCAACTCGTCGATCGCCTGCATCTGGCACGCGATGCGCGCACTCGCGCCGCGAAAGTTGCGTCCCGCCAGTGCGAAGCCGCGATGCGCCGCGTATTCGAGCGGACTCACACCCGTCAGGAACAGCTTCAATGCGTTGATATAGCGTGGATCGGTGACGTTGAACTGGCCGTTGTTCTGCTGGAACGCGTCGATGATTGCGTACAGCTTGCGCTCCTTTTCACCCTGGTACTTCCAGTACGCGTCCATCGTCAGGCGGAACGGGTCTTCCCATTTGTCCCAGTCGTGTACCTTGATGCCCTCGAAGCGGTCGTAAGGGAAAACCTTGTCCATCGGTTGATAGGTGGTGTCCCAGCCAAGCCCGCGCGTGAGCATTGCGTAGTTTTCCTTGATGCTCAGTTTCCTGGGTGTGTGTGGTGTGCTCATTTGATGTGTCTCCTGGCCGTTCAGGCCTTCCATTCGAGGATGAACTCGTCATCGGTTTCGACGATGTTGCCGCCGAGCGAGATCAGGTTGAGTTGCAGTTCGCGCAGGTCGAAGCTGCGGCCGATCAGCGCTTCAACCGATTCGCGCCTGACGACCAGACGCCCGATCGCGTCGATCTTGACCATCGCCGGGAACGGGCTGACGACTGCATGCGGGTTGTCGGTCTGGATTGCCTCGATGATCGGACGCGAGTCTTCGTTGGCCTGAAACGCGATAAACACGGAATCAGCCATGGTTTGCTCCCGTCGGTAGGCCTTGTTTTGCGACGCGTGCATCGAACGCCTGCGCAACTTCCTCGATCACGTGCCGTGCGTCGTCGCTGAGCCCTTTTTCTGCAAGCGGCTGCAAAGCTTCGATCGTCGCACTGCGCCATTTCGCAATCCATTGGGCGAGCAATGCTGCATTGGCAGGCGATTCCGCGGCCGCCGTCTTGATGGTCGCGTCGACCCAGCGGCTGGTTTCATCGAACCATGTAATGGCGAACTCGTTGAGCATGCCGAGGCCTGGACCATGCTGCGCTGAGATGCGTGCGTCGATATGGCGATAGACGAGCGGATAAAGCAGTCCGTCCAGCACGAGGTTCTGCGCAACGAAGGTCTCGAACCAGTCGTCGACGACCATCATGTGCTCGACCAGACGCCGCAGGCCTTGCCACAGCGGATCGTTCAGCCACTGTTGCTTGCCGTCGAGCAGCGACGTGCCTTGATTGCCGTCGAGCACGAGGCCGATGCGCGACAGGTACTGCGCAATGCCGAGCCGGTCCATGCAGTGGAACATCGTCGCCTGCGTGATCGCGGTGCCCCAGCCGTAGCCGGTTACGAAACAGTTGTTGGTATTGGCCGCCCATTCGACGTGACGCAGCGGCACCATGATGGCGGCGATCTGGGCCCTGGCTTCATCGGGCAGATTCGCGAGCAGGCCGCGTTTGGTGACGAACTCGATGTTCTTTTCCATCGTATCCTGCTGTCTGGCGCGGGTGGTCGTATACGCGCCGTAGTAGTACTGGCGTGGATCCTTGAACGCATACCAGTCGCTCATCACGATCGCGGTGCGGCCCTTGTCGTACAGCTCGAACTCAGGCTCCCATAGCGGCCGGTAGTGAAAATTGACTTCTGGCTGCAGTTCCAGCGTCGCTTCCTGATAACGCGACGCAGGCTTGTCTGCGCCGATGCGTCGCGCCACGTGCGAGAAGGTTTGTCGCACCTGTGCCACGGCGGTTGTCTTGATGTCGATCTGCATTCGTCTCTCCTGTGTCGTGTGGGGATCGTTCGGAAATCATTCGGACAGCCCAGGCTGCCCATAGCGCCACTTCGACTGGTCGGCGTCGAGCGCTTCGCCCTCGGTGCGGGTGAGCCAGGTCACACGATGCGCGACGCAGAACGACTGGTAGTCGCGAAACGGCATCACGAGTTCGACGCTCAGGCCCGGGTCGCCAATCGAGAAGTCAAACTCGACGAAGCCGTCTTTGCTTAACGCTCTGAAACGGACGAAGCGCCGGTTGATGTCGAAGCCGGGTGGAGAAGGCTTCTGCATATGCAGTGAGGTCGCTGTATCCATGTTCGTGGTGTCTCGGGTTGGGGTTTGCCGCCGCTTCTGGTACTGGATGATTTGAGCGAGAATCGGCGTGTGGACCCTATAGGGCAAGACGTATGCCAATCGATGCGCGCGCAACGTCTGCGCGCCGGTCGCGCGATGCTTTTATGGTGGTCTTGCGGCGGCGAAGCCTTGTGCGTGCTGGCAACCGCGGCGGCGTCTTCGAAGGCGGCCTGCGAACGCGTGATTTGCCGCTGCGCAACCGCTTGATCAAATGCTCGAAAAGCGCGTCGCACGCCGCGTTTCGGATTGACCAAATGCGTATCAGGGCGCATACGGATAGCGCCGTTTCATCGATAGCCACGCGTGGTTGCTGTGTATTGCGCGGCAACAGAACATCGAATATCGTGGCGCATCGAAAATATCGAGGCTGCTGGAGGAACGACTGATGCCACACCGCGACAGAGACGCTGCAAAAGCGAAAGATCGTATGTCGATGGTGGTGCCTAAAGGCGCGCCGGTAGACAGCCTTCGGTATCCTGATATCGCCGACTTGATGTCACGCCTGCACTTCTCGCCCGGCGACGGGCGCATCTGGCTCGATGAGCAGCGCATGCTGCTCGTGCATACCGGCGCGATCGGCACGTTGCGCCGCGAACTGATCGAGAGCCTCGGGCTCGACGCGGCGCGCGGCCTGCTCACGCGGATGGGCTACAACTCCGGCGCACGCGATGCGGAACTCGCGCGGCGCGTGCGCCCTGAAAACAGCATCACGGAGATGTTTGCTGTTGGCCCTCAGCTGCATATGCTCGAAGGCATCACGGCGGTGGAGCCGGTGCGGCTCGAGATCGACGTCGAGCGTGGTGAGTATTACGGCGAATTCATCTGGAAAAACTGCGCGGAAGACGAAGAGCACATCCGTATCTATGGCATCGGAGCGGAGCCGGTTTGCTGGACACAGCTCGGTTATGCGGCGGGTTATTCGAGTGTGTTCATGGGGCGGCCGATCCTGTATCGCGAGGTCGAATGCCGTGCGCTCGGCCACGCGCATTGCCGGATCATCGGCAAGCCGGTCGAGGCATGGGGCGAGGAGGCCGCCGAGGATCTGCGCTTCATGCAGGCGCAGACCTTCACAAAGGGGTTATCGGCGGCGAATTCGCTGCGCGCGTCAGCATCGACAGCGGGTGGTGCATTTGGCGACGAGAACATGGTTGGCGCATCGCCGGGCTTCAATGCGGTGTGTCACATGATCAAGCGCGTCGCGAACACGCGTGCGACCGTGCTGTTTCTGGGCGAGAGCGGAGTGGGCAAGGAGGTCTGCGCACGCACGCTGCATCGCATCAGCGCGCGCGCCGCCGGTCCGTTCATCGCGGTGAATTGCGCGGCGATTCCCGACGCGCTGGTTGAATCGGAGCTATTCGGTGTCGAGAAGGGCGGCTTCACCGATGCGACACAAAGCCGCCCGGGGCGCTTCGAGCGCGCGCACGGCGGCACGCTGTTTCTCGACGAGATCGGCATTCTCAGCATGACGGCGCAAGGCAAGCTGTTGCGTGCGTTGCAGGAAGGCGAAATCGAACGGGTAGGTGGCACGGAGACACGCCGCATCGATGTGCGCGTGGTGGCTGCGACGAATCTCGATTTGCGTGAAGAGATTGTCGCTGGCCGCTTTCGCGAGGATCTGTACTTTCGCCTGAACGTATTCCCGATTCGTGTGCCGCCGCTGCGCGAGCGGCGCGAAGACTTGCCGGTGCTGCTCAACCACTTGCTGCGCAAGTATCGCGAGCGCCACGAACGTGACGTCACCGGGTTTACACCGCGCGCGCTGAATGCAATGTTGAATTACAGCTGGCCCGGAAATATCCGCGAAATGGAAAACATCGTCGAGCGCGGCGTGATCCTCGCAAACGATGGCGGCGCAATCGACATCGGCCATCTTTTCACCAGCGGCGAGTCGATCGATACGGCGACGTTCGGCGTCGGAGAAGACGGCTCGCTGATGGCCTCGAGCTCGTTGCTGACTCAACCAGACCCAGGCTGCGATGACGAAGTGGAGCGCGTGACGCGCAAGGTGAATAGCCTGCTGCTGGGGCTGGGCGGCGATGTGGAGCGGACCTCGCTCGACGATATCGAAACCGCGTTGTTGAAAAGCGCGGTGCGATGTGCCAACGGGAATCTGTCCGCGGCGGCTCGTACGCTCGGCATCACGCGGCCACAGCTGGTTTATCGGCTCAAGAGCCGCGGGCTGAGAATCTAGCGCAGCTGTAGCGCGTCGTCTGCTGGGTACGCGCCCGATGCGCAGTAGCAGGTCTTCACATCACGACGAGCGTCGGTCATCGATAGTTGATGGCCGCTCTGCGTTTCGTCGATCAAACGGCCTGTCATCCAGGCTGACTCCGTTGCCGACGCCCACGCGGCAACGCCGGTAACCAGAACTGCAACTGCGCAAAGTGCGCCGACCACTCGGACCGCATTCATGATGGCATCCTGTTTCTCATAACTACGACTTGCAATGTCGTAGTAACGATAACTGACAGATCGCCAGACGGCAAGGTAAACGCGTTGCTCATCAATTTTCAACAAAATTTCTTGCTCTTCGTAACTAGGATTAATACAATCCGAGTTACCGAGGTGAGTGATCGTTACGCGAAGCTCGTCATGCGTGCCGTACTCTGCTTTCGACATATGAAACCGGTTTGTTTTAGGAGAGTGAAGCATGTCAAAACGCATTCTTGTCATTGGCGCCGGCTTTGCCGGCATGTGGAGCGCGCTCGCCTCCGCTCGGCTGCTCGACCAGTTCGGGCGCACCGACGTGGAAATTGCGCTGGTTGCACCGGAGCCCGAACTGCACGTGCGGCCGCGCCTGTACGAGCAGAATCCCAACGGTATGAGGGCGCCGTTGCAAGACATCTTTGCGGCCGTCGGCGTCAGGTTCATTCAGGGGAAGGTCGAGGAAATCGATGTGGTGAACCGGCAAGTCAGCGTGGCCGGAGTCGGCGCGAACCCATCACGCACGAAGCTTGGCTACGACCGTCTGGTGCTTGCCGCGGGCAGCCGCCTGTTCATGCCGGACGTGCCGGGGCTCGAACAGCACGCGTTCAACGTCGACCAGGTGGCCGCCGCGGCGCAACTCGAAGCACATATTCATGCATTGGCCAGGCGGCCGCAGAGTGCCGCGCGCAACACCGTGGTGGTCGCAGGCGCGGGCTTCACCGGAATCGAAACAGCGGCTGAAATGCCGGCTCGCCTGCGTGAGGTTCTCGGCAGCGATGCCGCAGTGAATGTGGTGCTTGTCGATCGCAATACCGAGCTGGGTCGCGATCTGGGTCCGGGTCCACGGCCGGTCATCACACAAGCGCTGAGCGAGTTGGGTGTGACATGGAAGCTCGGCTCGGGTGTTTCGGTGGTCGATGCGAAAGGGGTGACGCTCGCAAACGGGGAGCGCATAGATGCGGATACCGTCATCTGGACCGCGGGCGCACGCTCCAGCACCCTGACTGCGCAGATTCCCGGGGAACGCGACAGCTTTGGCCGCCTGCATGTCGATCGGAACCTGAAGGTGAAAGGTGTCGACGCGGTGTTTGCAACCGGCGACTGCGCGTATGCGGCAACCGATGACGAAGGCAACTACGCGAAGATGTCCTGCCAGCACGCGATGAATCTGGGGCGTTCGGCAGGGAACAATGTCGCGGCTGATTTGCTGGGCGTGGAACCGATTCCGTACAGTCAGCCGAAATACGTGACCTGTCTGGATTTGGGCTCGTGGGGCGCGGTGTACACCGAGGGTTGGGATCGCGAGGTCAAGCTGTCGGGCGCGCAAGCCAAAGCGCTCAAGCGGCAGATCAATACCGAATGGATCTACCCACCGGTCGCGGACCGCGCAGAGGTACTGGCGAGCGCGGATCCCTGCCGTATCGTCGTGGCCTGACGGAGCGCATCAGTATCAGTGGAAAGAGGGCGTTCGTTGAAGAGCACCCTCTTGTGATCTGGCAGGTCAGTTGCTGACCAATTAACCATAAGCCGATCAGAAATAAACCAAGATTTGAACGGTCTGATGCGGTTAGAGGAGCTCACAGCTCGCGCCCTGTAAATCAAAAGAGCGCTTTAATTTGCAAGGATAAGTTACAGGCGTCCGCGCCAATCTGATTCATTTCGAGTCCCACTATGTGTGTAAATCAGTGGTTTCCCTATGGTGCGCGTTGATAGGTGTATACTCGGCACTCATATAGATCTACACATCCCCAAAGGGGGGAGACCATGAAACTCGTGACCAATGTTGTCAGTGCGGCTGCCATCCTCATCCCACTGTCGTCGTATGCGGCCGGGCCCATCACGCATGCCCAGGTGGTCAAGGAACTTGAGCAGCTGGAAGCGGTAGGCTACAACCCCGGCATTGCCGACGACAGCTATCCGGGAAACCTGGAGCAGGCCCAGGCAGTTCTCAACCAGCGGAGAGCCGCGGCAGCGTCATATGGGCCGGATATGCAAGGTACAACGCAATCAGGGCGCTAAGACATCGCGCGAAAGCGAGGCTCTTTCAAGCCTCAGTAGCGCCGCGCCTTTGCTTTCGGTCGGCACGTGCCGTCCATCTACTGGTCGAATTCTCGTTCCTTTATGCGGACCGACGGACCAGTTTTTGCGTGTGATTAACTCTACGTGCGGCCATTAGCGGTGTCAATCAAGATTGAACGTTTTGCGGGTTAACCCCGTTGGGAGAGCATCTTGAACAGCCAGGTCAAATACTGGCGCAATGTGATGTGAATAGACTTTTGGTATGTTGCGTGAGAGCAATTTCTCCAAAAATAAGAGAACAGAAGGCGCGGAAAAGCGCCCATAAAACAGAGCCGACGGTAATCAGGCGGGAGCACGTGCATCGAGTGCGGCACGTTTAGGATCCCGTTGTTCCGGGTACACATAGGGCCCGAGGCGCATGATCGACGCGACGGCGACCGCTATGAAGCCTGAGAATGTCCAGAGGGCGGTCTTGTAGGAATGTGTCAGGTCGAACGATAGCCCGGACGCAAAGATCATTATGCCGGCACCCCATCCCCACGCCATCCACATCGCGCCACTTACCCGGCCAAACAGGCGCAGATCGAAGTAGCGACTTACGATGAACGTAATGATGTCCGCTTCCGCGCCCATCGACACGCCGATGAATGCAGCAGCGATCATGGCTGCGGAACCGGTCGCGCCCATGGCGAGAATGACCACGCCGATCAGGGTCAGCGCGAACGAAAGCGCGGCACAGTAAGGTGCATGAACCCGGTCCATCAACCAGCCCGCGAACAGACGACCGAGCGCCGACGTCAAACCGGCGATCGACAGCATCGTTGCTGCGGCCGTGACCGTTTCGCCGCGATCGGTCATCATCGGTACCAGCTGCGAAAGTAACGCGAGCAGCACACCGGAAACGCAGAAGATCGAGATGCCCAGCAGACGGAATACGCGGTCGTTGCGCAATAGTGCCCACAGCGATGGAAGTTCGCGCCTGGCGTCATGCGCTTTGCGCACAAGCTCCTCGTCTACGCCTGGCGGCATCTTGACGAGGAAGAAGAGCGCAGGGACAGAAAACACGGCCATTAATGCAGCGACACCGAAATAGCCGGCACGCCAGCCGAAGTGCTTGAGCAGGTAACCCGCGTAGTGCGGCATGAAGATGGCACCGATTGCCGTGCCGCCGACCATCAAACCGAGTGCCAGCCCGCGCTGGCGGTCGAAGCGGGCACAGATTACTTTCGCATATGGCAACGCGTTCGTGCTGGGTGCGAACAGACCGACCGCAACGAATGCCAGTGCAAATATCCATGGAGACGCCGGTAACACACCCACGAGAGCTGTGGACACTGCAAACAGGATCAGAAATATAAGCGTAGGGCGACGCACCCCCATTTTGTCGATCAGCGAGCCGAGAAGGATGGTTCCCGGCCCCATTGAAAATTCGAAGACGGTCAAGCCAAGTGAAACCTGTGCACGGCTCCAATGATTCTCAGCGGCGATTGCTTTGATAAACATGCCGAACATGAATGCAGACAACACGCCTGCACCGACGGAGACGCAGACCGCGCCGCCGAACACCGTCCACCAGCGATTGATGTCGCGTTTCAAATTAATCTCCTTGCTGTGCGCCGAGCGCGGAAAGCAGATCGTCCAGATGACCCGACTTCGCGGGAAGAACCATCATCGTGCTGCAGGGGCGCAGCGTATCGGCCGTGCGGTTCGATTTCTCCGCGGATGGGCTGATCACAACGGACACCGTGACGCCATTCATGCGATAGGCTTTCGCCGCGATGGCAACCGCTTGAGCGTCGTCACCTTCACGGCCCGAAATAACGACGGTATCAGGCATGCCGAGCCAGTCGTTTAATGCGTTGGCGTTCGAGGTTGGCCCGGCATCAGGACATTGCAAAAGTGCGGCGAAATCGCTAGCCTTCGAAAATTCCACGTCGGCATAGGTGCGACAGTTCGAGACTTCGGGATCGTTGTCCGTCAGTGCGATCACGCGAATGCGACGCGGGAAAGAATTCGGCGTCTGAATCCGGTAACGCACTTCAGATGGAGTCTGGTAGTCAGGCATAGCTTTACTTCCACGGTTCGAACGTCATGGCCATCAAATTTCGTTCAGAAGGACGCACACAGGGCTCTGTGTGCTCCGCGTAGCCTAGAAGCGATGTCGCAGCACGAACTTCACTGCGATCTGGGTTGGCGTGGTGGAGGCACCCAGCGATCCGATCGTTGCGACCGCGGCCTTGCCGGTTGAATCAACGCCGCTAGCGTGCTGCCAGATCCCGCTAAGCTGGATGTCGGTGGCTTTGGACAGGAAGTAATCCGGACCGAAATTAACCTGACCATAGTGCGCCGACCTGCCGGGTGCGCGCACCATCGTATAGTCGTAGGCAGCAGCGAACATCAACGTTGGCATGAAGCGATAACGGACGTTGCCCTCATAGCTGCTGAACGTGGCCGAGCCGGTGTTCGGCGTTGTAGAGGTCCGCAGCATATCGCTGAAGATCGTGCGCGTGTAGACAAAACTGACTTGCCCTCCCGTGCCGAATCGATAGCCAATACCTGCGGCGAAGATCGCCTGCGTATTGGCCGACTGAAAGCCGCTGAACGACGGAGATCTACCCGGCGACTTGAAAGTCGGGTCAGTCGGCGCGACCTCGCTATCGTAGACGGACACAGCCGGGTTGTTGATATTCTCGTATGCGATCGCACCGAGAATGGGACCTGAATCATAGGTCATCGCCAGTTGATACCGGCGATTCGTGCCAAAGTTGCCCGGCGTTCCGCCTAGCGCAAATTCCCCATCGAACCTGAAACCTTTAAAGATGGGCGAGATATAGCGAATCGAATTGTCGAACCGGAAATTGGCGTTCAGGTTATCGAAATCGCCCTGATGACTCCCGACCCACGCCCAAATGCCCGTTGCCGCCAGGCGCTCGCCCACATCATCATGCATGGCGTCGTATTGTCGACCCATCGTGAGTCGGCCATAGGGCGTTTGCAGACCCATCCACGCCGAACGACCGAACAGGCGACCGCCTTGCGAGAGCGTGCCAGCAGAACCGTCGAAACCATTCTCCAGATCGAAGATCGCCTTCATGCCGCCGCCAAGGTCTTCAGCGCCGCGCAGACCCCAGCGACTGCCGTTGGTTTGACCTTTGATCAGCCCGACGACCGACCCGCCACCCTGATTGTTCACGTAGTTAATGCCCTCGTTGATGATGCCGTACAGCGTCACCGAGCTTTGAGCGTGCGCAATGCTGGCCAGGGCAGGGAAAGCGATCAGCGGAAGTAATTTTGTTTTCATATGTCTCCAATCATGACTTTAAATGACAACCGGTCTATATCCGGTTGTTCCGTTCACGCAGGAAGGGTTTGGTTATCCACTACGCATCGCATACCTAATTAAGCGGCCCGATGCACACCAACCGATAATGGTTGCGACACTGAATTTGACATGTGAGGCGGCGCTGACTGGACGCCGATCTGGGTTTTCGCGCGGCAACCGGTCGGCTCGGGAAGCTACTGAATTTTCAGGGGCAAGTTTAAATGGGCGGGAGACTTTCCCGCCCCGGCATTGACTACGTGCCGCTGAACACGCTATCGAACAATGCCTGGTTTTTTGCCTGGTTGTCGATGATGTCCTTATTCGAAATGATCTGCATCGTCACGTCCGGAAGCTTGCGTTTTACCGTCGTATTCGTCACAGCCATATCGTGTGCTGCATACACGGCCTGACCGTCGGTGAGCAGAAAGTCATAAAACAAGACAGCTGCATTCGGATGTCTGAGCATGTGTGCGACACCGACCCCGTTCGGCTGGGTGACAGCTGGCCCGATCGAAAACCAGTCGATAGGTGCACCGGCCTCCTTCATGGACTGAACCTTGTAGTTATAGATGCCTAACGCCATCGGCACGTCTCCCGAGGCCACCAGATTTGCCACGAGCGTATGGCCGCGACGCACGGACACATGGTTCTTTGCAACAATCTGCTTGAAAAGATCGACCCCTGGTTGTCCGCCAAGGTTTTGCACGGTTTGCGCAAACCACGGCAACGAATCCTGGCCTTCCACGCCGAGCTTGCCCTTCCACTGCGGATCGAGCAGATCCTTGTACGACTTCGGAAGATCCGCTTTCTTGATCAGATTGGTGTTGTATGCGACGGTGAACACGTTCAGGCGGGTAGCCGTCCATGCGTTGCTGTCCTGCACCGCTGCCGGAATCAGCTCTTTCAGAACCGGCGAATTGATCGGCTGCAACAGTTTTTCCCGATACATCGCCTCAAGCTGCGGGCCATTGGTTTCAAACACGTCGGCCTCGTAGCGACCGGCACGGCCCTCAGAAATGGCCCTTTGCAGAATGCCGGAAGCGCTCGAGCGCCAAACCGTTACTTGCACGCCGTATTTCTGCTCAAACGCCTTGATTATCGGGTCGAAATCAGGGGGGGGCAGGGACGAGTACACCGTCAGCCTACCTTCCTGTTTCGCCCCGGCAATCAGCTTTTGCGTGCGATCTGCGCCGTTGTATTTCGCAACCGATTCACTCGACACATAGCCGGCCGAGAAAGCGGGACTGGCGCTCATAAACGTCAGCGCGGCACCGGCGAGCCCAGCAATGACTGCGAGGCGGAAATTCTTCTTCATCAAGAGTCTCCGATATGTTTACTTTGGCGGGGCACATCGATCTGATGTCCCCCGTTCCTTCAGCTGCACCGGGTTAGCGGGGTAGCGCGGCAGCGGAGTCAGCGACCGGGATTCAGGCGGCTACCTGCGGAAGCGTCTCCAGTTCCTTTTTGTACGCGGCATCCATCTGCATCTTCAGGCCAATCCTTTCCAGTTCCGACGTGAACGTCGAACGGATGACCGGATTTTCGTCCGCGTAGTCGATCTGGCAGCCGCCGATGCGCCGCGAGATCCACGCTTTTGGCACACCCTGAGAATTGCGCTGGGAGACGACTTCGTGCTTGAGCGCGAGGTAGCGCGACGGATTCGGATTCGTATTGAAGTGTTGGTGGAATTCGCCGTTGGCCGGCGTGATCAGCGAACCGGCTTGCCAGTCGTAACGCTTCGGCTCTTCGCCTTCGCGCCACATCATCGAGTAGCCCGATCCACTCATGATGATGACGTGCGCGCCGGGGCCGTGTGAGTGCGCTTTCTTGTACGTCGAGGTCGGGAATTGCGAAATGTGGCTGTTCTGCGAGCCGCGCGCCATGTTGAAACGGATATGACCACCGCCGGCGCCACGCTCGGCAGCGCTGATCAGCGGCAGGTTCACCGCGTCGGCGACGAAATTGGTCTCCATCAGCAGACCCTTTTGCTCGCCGCCATTCGCGAAATAGTCGGGCTCGCCGTTGAAGCGGTTCTTGAAGTCATACGCTGTGCCGAAGATGAAATCGATGTCTTCGAGCGCGTTGATGGTAGGCGGCCCGTTCGTGACCGCAACAAAGCGTGCAGCGTCCTTGCCAGACGTGTTGTAGTGCGTGTGCCAGCAATTCAGCGGGATGGCGAAGAGGGCACCGGCTTGCCATTCGAACGTGACTTCCGCACCTGCCTCGTTGCGAACGGTAGTCGATCCGCGGCCGCTCAGCACATAGATCATTTCTTCGAACAACTGGCGCTGAGGTGCGAGCGATTTGCCCGGCGGAATTTCGCAGACGTAGCAGTCGTTCGACGTACGCGACGCTTCGTGGTTGATGTAGACGCCCCTGCCTCCACGACGCGCCCAATCCTTGAGATCAACCGTACGCAAGTCCTGGACATAATGGCCATCGATGATGTCCAGGCCCTGCTGGGCAATCCAGCGCGTATACGCTGTTTCCTTTTCGGTAGCGAATTTCTTCGCCATGTCCTCGGAAACCACTGCGTTCTTGCTCATTGAATTCTCCATTCGATGCGGGTTGCGTACACAACAAGATGGCTCGCGGAGCCGCAAGCCATCTTGTTCAGGTGGTACCTAGACGGTGGCGGTGCTCTTCAGGTACTCGCGAATCTTTTCGGCGGTGAGCGTCACCGCCGGATCGTATTCCGGCGCGTCTTCGAGTTGCTGCAGATCGTTGAGGCCGCTCTTCCAGAAAATGCGATTGATTGCCGAGATCAGGCGCACGGGGCGATCTGGGTCGGCGTTGAAATGCTGATGGGCGGTGCCAGGCGGTATATAGATCACATCGCCGGCTTCCCATTCGAAGCGCTCGACGTCACCGACTGGCTTCCACGTGTATTGATCGACGATTTCGACGTCGTAATCCTGATGCAGGTCATAGCCGCGACCTTCAAGCACATACAGACATTCTTCAGCGAGGTGACGGTGCTTGCCCGACTTGCTGCCCGGCGGAATGATCTGCATGTATGCGTCGACCGTCTCCATGCGTGTGTTCATGCTTTCGTTCAGCAGGTGCTTGAGCAGGCCTTGCTGCGACATTTCCCACGGCATATTCTCGGGCCGTACAATCTTTGCACGCTTGGCGTTACGCTCAGGGGCCTGTTCGGCGTGCTCCAGCAGGTCCTTGTAAAGCGCGCGGTTTTCCTTGCCTGCCAGCCAGTTTCCCGATTCGGTCCATGCCATGATCAGTAGCCTCCTTCCGGATGATTGAAATCAGTCTCTTCCATGCGTGCGACGAAACCCGCACCGGTTGGCGACGGCTCATCAGGGCGCGGTTCGACCGTCTTCTGGAACAGCATGTTCATGAACATGAACATCGGCTTTGTCTTGATCACAAGCGCACGTGCAGGCTTGTCGAGGCTGCGATTGAAGTGCTGGTGCACGCAGTTGTTGTGGACGATCGCGATGTCGCCGGCTTCCCAGTCATAGCGGATGCCGTCGTGCACCTCGTAACCGATGCCGTCGAGGATGTAGAACGCTGCCTCGTTCACATGGCCGTGTTTCTGCGAGTGACCGCCGGGCGAGTATTCTTCAAGATGGATGTGGAACGTCTGCGTGATTCCGTTTTTCGGCTGCACGTAGTGACGGCTGAACGTCTGCGGCCCCTTGCTAAACTTGATTTCTTTGCCTTTGCGCACGCGCGGAACGGAACGCAGGCGCTCGAGTTCCACGTTCAGGTTGTATGCGCCCTCGATGCCACGCACGAATACGCGATTCTTCACATTGCCAGCGGTGCTGTGATGCGATTCTTCCGCGGGCTGAGCCTCTTCATGCGTCAAGTTCGCGTCGATGCTTGATTCAGACATAACGACTCCTTGTTGGTACAGCGAATCTATTGAGGGTTCAATGCGACACAACGGGATGGATCTACTGCGACCCAAATCTTGGTGCCAACCGGCTCGCGGTGCGACGGATGCGCACGCGCAAGCAGAATCTGTTCACCGATCTTGATCTGAAGGTCAAGCGTTTCTCCAAGAAATACCTTGGAATACACCGTGCCTTCAAACACATTTCCATGTTCGACTATTGGCTTGCTGGCAAAGATCTCCAGGTTCTCGGGCCGCAGCGACACGACGGCTTTCGTGCCGACGTTCATGCCGACACCGTTGGCCACTCTGATCGTGCCGATGGTGGAGCTAATCGTTAGCTCGTCACCCTGTGTGTCTCGGACGGTTCCATCTACGAAGCTCGTGCTACCAATGAAATCTGCGACGAACCGATTGGCAGGTTGCTCGTAGATGCTGCGAGGACGTGCTTTCTGAACGATGTGGCCGTCCTTCATGATGGCAATTTCATGCGACATTGCCAGCGCTTCTTCTTGATCGTGCGTGACGTAAATAGTCGTGACGTTCAACTCGCGCTGCAGGCGCTTCAGTTCAAAGCGCATCTTGTCGCGCAGCTTTGCGTCGAGATTCGACAGCGGCTCGTCGAGCAGCAGGAGTTTCGGCTCCATCACAATCGCGCGAGCGAGAGCGAGGCGCTGCTGCTGGCCGCCAGACATCTTCGTTGCATCGCGATCCGCCGCATGATCGAGACCGACCGCGGTAAGCGCGCGCATGACCTTGTCGGCAATCTGCTGTTTCGTAAATTTCCTCTTGCCAACGTCAAGGGGAAAGCTGCAATTCCTGAATACCGTCATGTGCGGCCAGATGGCGTAAGATTGAAACACCATGCCAAACTGACGTTTGTTTGGTGGAACGAAGATCTTGCGATCTGCGTCAAGAACGGTCACACCGTTTGCTGTGATTTTGCCGGCATCGGGCTTTTCAAGGCCTGCGATCGAGCGCAGAGTCGTGGATTTGCCGCAGCCGCTGGGGCCAAGCAGCGTGAAAAGCTTGCCTTCGGGGACTTCGAAGCTCACGTTCTCAATGCCTGCGACTTTCGCGCCGTGACTGTCGAGATACACCGTGTTCAGATTCTGTATATTCAGCATTGTCGCCTCAATAATTCTGTTGCGGCCGGTTCAGATCGATTTCACGCCGAATTTGCCGCCAACCCACTGCGCAAGCGATACAAGCGCGAACAGTCCGATCACGAACATCACGCTCAACGCCGACAGTTCTACGTATTGCCCGTTTTGCCACAGTTCCCAGACGACGACGGATATCGTTTCACTACCCGGGCTGTACAGCAGGATCGAAGCAGACAGTTCGCGGATCGATACGATGAACACGTAAATCCAACCGCCCATCAAACCCGGCTTAAGTAGTGGCAAAACGATACGAAGGAACGTCGTGCCCCAGCCAGAACCACACATTTCAGCTGATTCTTCGAGCTCTTTCGACAGTTGAATCATCGAGGTTTGCGTATAACGCATCCCATAGGGCATGAATCGCGTGATGTAAGCAATGAGGAGAATCCACAGCGTCCCGTAGATGCCGATGTTGACGTTGAGGAAAAAGACCATGAATGCCAGACCTAACACCAGGCCTGGAAACACCATTGGAAGCGAAGCAAGGTTGTCAAGCAGCCAACGCCCGCGGATCTTTGTCTTGATCACTATCCAGCACACGATGGCGGAAAGCAGCATCACGCACGTCGCACAGGAGAAACCGAGAAGCAAGCTGTTGCCCACGGCCTCCTTGAGTTCCGGATAACTAAAGATGTAGCGATACGAATCGAGCGTCAGATGGTGCAACGCCTCCATCGACGGTGGCACATAAAACTTCTGGAATGACGACCATAGCAGCACGAGTAGCGGCAGAACCACGATCACAAGCGCATACAGCACAAAGATTGCCGCCGTGAAGTAGCGCCAGGGACCGAGGTCAATTGCGCGTGCACGGAACGCTTTGCCGCTGACCGTTGCAAATTTGCCGCCCTTTGCAAGCAAGCGGCTCTGGATGAAGATCCCGACCGAAGTGATGAGCAGCAGGATCGTTGAATAGGAAGAGGCCAGACCGGTCGGCGTTGGATACTGCTGCAACGCTTCATAAATCGACGAAGTCAGAACCTGGATTTTTACCGGTAGGCCAATGAGCGCAGGCACTTCGAATGATTCGACGGCTCGCACGAACAGGATCAGAACCGTCGAAACGATTGCTGGTACGGCAAGGCGAAGTGTGACGCTGCATGTCGTCCTGAAGAGACCGGCACCGCTCATGATGGCGGACTCTTCCAGCGACGGGTCCATGCCACGAAACGCTGCCGACATCAGCAGGAACGCCATGGGTGAATATTGCAATCCGTCGATCCAGATCATCCCGCCCATGCTGTAGATGTTGAATGGCGGATGCGACAGGTTGAAACAATGCATCAGCGCAACGTTCAAAACCCCGATCTTCGGGCTGGCAAGCAGAATCCAGGCAATGGTGAAGAGGATCGCCGGATTGATCAGCGGCACCACCGTCACCACCGCGAAGAGGCGACGCAAGGGCGTATTGGTGCGCTCGTTGATCCAGGCAAGCGCTGAGCCGACAACAAACGAAACGAGCGCAGCGCCAATGGCAAACTCCACCGAATTCGCGAAAGCAGACCAGGAGTCCGCGCTACCGAACGCAATACGGTAATTGGCGAGCGTGAATTGCGGTGGCGCATCTGCACCCTGCGGCGTCATGAAGCTCTGCCACAGCAGGAAACACAGTGGAATCAATGCCAGTACTGCGACGATGAGAATCGTACTGCTTACCACCAGCCATTTTGAATCGAGCCGCTTCCAGAATCGGGGCGGCGTATTGGTGACATCAAGTTGAAGCTCCACCAACTGTCTCCTTGCGTGACCTCATTCCATTTTACAGTTCCTTTATATGGAACGCCGTTTCCATTTGTGGGTCCGGTGCCGACATTGAGCGCGCGTGGTTGATTTTTGTCAAGGATTGGGAGGGGTGGGTTAGCCCTAGGTTGGACGCCTTTATTGGCTGCTACACGGCCTTATTTGCTCTATGCCAGTGACTTGGGTGCTCACTACTGCAATCTGAACTATTCTCGTATGCGGAGAGTCGTTCCATTTTAGAGGTGATGCAATCGCGCAAGCTGCGGTATGATCCCGGCACATAGGTCATACAAACCGGAGACACCCTATGCCGAACGATACAAACGTTCATTCGCTTGATGATCATCTGTACGGTTACGACCCTGATCACGAGCATGGCGACGATGCGGATCATGATCACGATCACGATTTTGCGGAATCCGAAACAAATCAGGAGGCTGTGTGGCTGCTCGATAACGTCGTTCTCAACAGCGTAGGTATCGACATCGGTTCGTCGGGTACGCAGCTCGTGTTCTCGCGTATTCATATGCGGCGCATCGCAGAAGAACTGTCGAGCCGTTACATCATCGTTGGGCGTGAGCCGATCTACCAGAGCCCAATTTCGCTCACACCGTATCTGAGCGAGACGCAGATGGACACGCGGGGCCTTGAACGTATCGTTGCTTCGGCCTACAAGGAGGCCAATCTCAGTCCAGGCGACATCGATACCGGCGCGGTGATCCTTACTGGCGAAGCGCTCCGGCGCGAGAACAGCGAGGGCATTGCGGATATGCTGGCCGAACAGGGCGGCGAGTTTGTCTGCGCGACTGCCGGGCATCACATGGAAGCGATGCTGGCCGTTTACGGTTCTGGAGCAGCGAAATACTCGCACGAACACAAACATCGTGTGCTGAATGTCGATATCGGTGGCGGCACGACCAAACTGGGTCTGGTCGATTCCGGCAACGTGATCGGCACGGCTGCGGTTCACCTGGGCGGTCGTCTGATCGTGACGGACCAGCAAGGCAGAATTACGCGGCTCGACCCGGCGGGCAAAGACCACGCACGAGCAGCGGGATTCGCGTGGGAAATCGGCAGCCAGACGACGCGCGAGCAGCTTGCGCAGGTTGCCGACTGGATGGCGCAGGCGCTTGTGCGGGTACTGACCGAGCGCTTCACCGCTGATGACCTGAATTCGCTTTTTCTGACCGATCCGATTGGCGATCTGGGAGAACTGGATGGTTTGATCTTCTCCGGTGGTGTCGGCGAATATGTGTACGAGCGGGAGACGCGCGATTTCCTCGACCTCGGGAAGCTTTTCGGCGCGGCGGTGCGGCGGCGCGTGCTCGCAACGCAAGTGCCGTGGCCGCTGTTACCCGCCATCGAATGCATTCGCGCGACCGTTCTCGGCGCGTCGGAATACAGCATTCAGTTGAGCGGAAACACGACGTTCATTTCGAATCCGCGCAACTTGTTGCCGCGAAAAAATATGCAGGTCGTGCCGATCGAAGAGCGCATGACCGGGTTAATCGATCCTGCAGCCGTAGCTGAATCGCTGCGCAAGAGCTTCCAGCGCTACGATCTGAAGGAGGGGGATCAGGATGTGGCGATCGTCGTGCGTTGGGCGGGACCGCCGGAATACTCTCGCCTTGCTGCGCTCGCGCGCGGATTGATCGACGGCAATCAATCGACTGTCGCTGCCGGCAAACCGCTGTACGTCATTGCCGATGGCGACATCGCCTATTCGCTTGGCAACCTGTTACGCGAAACACTGAACGGAAATGATTTGTTCGTGATTGATGGCGTTTCGCTTCGGGGGCTCGATTACGTCGATCTGGGCCGCATCCGTATGCCGTCACGCACCGTGCCCGTCACCGTCAAATCGCTGGTGTTCAGCGAAGACCCCAGCCTGCACGGCAAATCCGATACATCCGAATGGCATGCACACGAGGATGGCACCGTCCATCGTCACCATCATCACGTTACCGCGGGCAAGGATCAACATCACGATCATGGCCATGGTCACGGCGCCGACCATGGGCACCACCACCATGTGGATCACGCACATGACCACTCGGGTAGCCACAACTAGCGCCTAAAGAAACGAACGCTGTCACACGTGCAAATGCTCGTGTGGCGGAACACGCTCTTCCATCAACGGCATCAGATGCAGGTTGCTGTTGCGCACACCACGTTGTGACGCAAGTGACCACGCAAACTGCTGAATCGTCCCCACTGCGCCGCGCAGCACGATTGTTTCGAGGCAATTGTCGTGATCGAGATAGATGCGACTGCTGCTAACGATCAGCGCGTGTTGCGCGTGATACGCATCCGATAGGCGCTGCGCGAGCTCGCGCACGCCGTGCTCAAACACGATTGTCAACGTTCCTACGCATTGCGCGTGCACGTCATTCAGCAACTCCTCCGAACGATGGGCACGCAGGATGTCGCGTAACGCCTCCGAGCGGCTGCTGTAGCCGTGTTGTTTCGTCGTTTGATCGAGCGTTGCGAGCAGAAAATCGTCAATCGTAATCGTGATGCGTTGCATGTTGCTATCCATTGCCACGCAGATTGCGTCTTGACACCACCATAGCATACACATCATCATTCTTTCCGGATGTTCCAAATAAAGGCTCTAGGTTCCTTTATGTGGAACAGAAAATACTGCCTCGGAGTATGAGGAGTTTCGAAAAACGTATGAGCGATGCGCGGCCGTGCGCATGACGAGATCTTTCGGTGGAGACGTGAATGATTCAATTCCTCAAATTCCTCTTTAACGATGCTGACCTGAATGTTCGAGGTCGTATCGCTGCTATGTATGCGCTGCTGGGCGTGTTCAATCTCGGCGCGTGGGCGTGGGCATTCATCGCGTTCCACGGACAGCCGGTGCTGCTTGGTACGGCCCTGCTTGCCTACAGCTTTGGTCTGCGTCACGCGGTCGACGCAGACCATATCGCTGCAATCGACAATGCCACACGTAAGCTGATGCAGGAGGGGCAGCGCCCGGTGACGGTGGGGTTGATGTTCTCGTTGGGTCATTCGACCATTGTTATTGCCGCCACCGCAGCGATCGCGGCGACAGCGATCGCTCTGCAACATCGCTTTGAGACCTTGCAGGCGATCGGAGGTGTAATCGGCACGCTGGTATCGGCGGGTTTTCTGTTCATCATTGCCACGATCAATCTGATCGTGCTGAAATCCGTGGTTGCTACATTTATGCGCGTCCGCCGTGGCGAGCGGTACGACGAAGAGGACCTCAATCTTCTACTCGCCAATCGCGGCTTGCTGGCGCGCATTTTCAAGCCGATGTTTCGCCTGATTTCGCGCGGCTGGCATATGTATCCGCTTGGAGTGCTGTTCGGACTCGGCTTTGATACGGCTTCCGAAATCGGCTTGCTCAGCGTTTCGGCTACACAGGTGTCGCACGGTGTGCCTATCTGGTCGATCATGGTGTTTCCGGCACTGTTCACAGCCGGAATGTCTCTCGTCGATTCGACCGACAGCATCCTGATGTTGGGCGCGTACGGCTGGGCGTTCATGAAGCCGATCCGCAAGCTTTACTACAACATGACGATTACCTTGGTGTCGGCGGTTGTCGCAATCGGCGTGGGCGGAATAGAAGCACTCGGGCTGATCGCAGACAAGTTGCATCTGAACGGCGCGTTCTGGGATGGCGTCGGTACGATCGGGGATAATTTCGGCATGGTTGGCTATGCGATTATCGGCCTGTGCCTGTTCATCTGGCTGGCTTCTACCATCGTCTATAAATGGCAGCGTATCGATGAAATAGAAGTGTGATCGCGATGGCGAGGCAGCACGATAAACGCGTCAGGCGAGGCGTCGGTAGTATTGGTCTGATTGCAGCACTGGGTGCGTTCGGTTCGAACGCACTGGCTCAAAGCAGTGTGTCCTTGTATGGCGAAATCGATGCGAGCGCCGTCTGGTTGAACAATGTCCGCGGTGGGCGCCAATATCAGCTTGCATCGGGTCTGATCGATGGCAGCTTTCTGGGCGTGCAAGGTTCGGAAGACCTTGGCGGCGGTAGCAAGGCAGTCTTTCGTCTTGAGCGTGGCTTCAGCGTCACCACAGGCGTTGATCAGAACGACCATCCTTATTATTTAGGAATCGGGAATGACCAATATGGCACGCTGACGCTCGGGCACCAATACGATTCTATCCACGATTACCTCGCTCCGTTCACGCTGACGGGCGGCAGCGGCGGCACTGCGTTCGCGCATCCCTTCGACAACGACAACACGAATAATTCGTGGCTCGCACGCAATTCGCTGAAGTACAGCAGTTCGTCGTTTGGCGGGCTGAGTTTGGGTGGGATGTATGCTTTTTCAAACACAGCAGGGCGGTTTGCGGACAATCGTGCGTACAGCATCGGTACGAATTATGCTCGCGGCGGCTTCAACGCAGGGGCGAGTTGGCTGCATGTGGACGGCCGGGGCAATTCAGAACGTGGCGCTTACGATGCAGTCACATTGCCGGGCACAAACCATACTACGTTCGATGCTTCAGTGCAGACGCAAAACACTTTTGGTGTCGGCGCAAGCCAGGCGTTGGGCGCATTTACGCTGGCAGCGTCATGGACGCGATCTATCTATAGCGGCGTGGTCGACACGCGAACGGATCTGCCCGCTCGAGCGGTAGCCTTCGATAATTACGAGGTCTACGGCACGTGGCAGACGAGCATTACGCTGTCGCTTAGCGCTATGTATACGTACACGCAGGGTACGGACACGCATTGGAATCAGGGCGCGCTGCAAGCGGATTACCTGCTGACAAAGCGCACTGATACCTACATCGAAGCGATCTATCAGTGCGCTTCGGCTGGAGCGCCGGTCGTCATCAATTCGATGGTGCCTTCCAGCAGAAACAACCAGTTATTATTCGCAACGGGCATTCGCCACCACTTCTGATATCTCAACGCAGTAGCGGGACCGCGCTTTACTCTCAGAGTGGCAGGTAAAACATGGCCACGTAAGCAAGTGCGACGGCTGACATCAGAATATACGGATTGAGCCGGGTGAAGTGGACGACGCAACCTGCAATAGCCGTGGTTGCCCAGGTAAACGTCGTTGCGTGCATGGATTGCATCACCGCAACGGCCCCAGCGAAGATCAAGCCAACCGCAACTGGCGCCAGCCCGCGCTCGATCGCGTGACGCCAACGCGTGCCTTCGCTCTTATGCCAGAACAGCGTCACGGTGACGAATACCGTTGACGACGGGATATACATCGCGAGCGTCGCCACGATCGCGCCGATAAAGCCCGCCATATGCCAGCCGATCAGCGCGGAAATCAAGGTGGTCGGTCCAGGAGATACGCGCGAGATCGCGAAGAGATCCGCGAATTCCTGGCCAGAGAGCCAATGGTAGACCGACACACTTTGAAGCTGGATATCGGCAATGATGGTCTGGCCACCGCCAAACGAAAGCGCGGAAAGCGGCGCGAACAGAAGGACCATTCTTAACAGGACGTTATCCATTTAATTTTCCATGGCAGCGCAGAGGACGCTAATAGGCACGAGCACGAGCACGACAGGCACGGTAGGCCAGTGCAACATACCGACCGCGACGAAAGAGACAATGGCAAACACGTAGCGCAGTAGCTTGCGCTCGATGCGCATCGCAACCTTGCCGCCCATCGAAAACGTCGCACCGACACCGGCAGCGGCAATGCCGAGCAGCAGAAAGTGTGTGAGCGGATAGCCTGAGAAACGCGCGTATAGCACCGCGAGCACGAGTACAACGAGAAGAGCGGGCAAAATCATGCCGAGCGCACCGACAAGCGCGCCGAGCGACCCGCGCAGGCGTTGACCGACATAAAGCGAAACATTGACCGGGTTTGCACCGGGCATGACTTGCGATAGGGTCATGCCGGCGACGAACGCGTCGTTATCCAGCCATTTGCGTTCCTCCACAACTGCGCGATAGGACCATGCGGCAGTGCTGCCGCCGAACGACATCACGCTGATGCGCACGAATGTCGTAAATATGTCCCATAAGGCGACGTTTGGAGCTGCAGAAGCGGCAGCGGGTTCTTCGACGGTAGACATGGCATGAACTCGGCAGGGGTTAAAATGCATGTTCCATATAAAGGAACCGCATTCCAGTATCAATAAGCTATACTTTTAGCACGCTGACCGTACGTCGGGCAATCAGGTTTTGCTCGATGTCGATGCCTTTGTGTTACGCAAAATAAAAAGCGCCGTGCCTGTCGGGCACAGCGCTTTGAAGATTGTTCGTGCAGAACCCTTGCTAAAGGCGGCTCGTCACGCGAAGGCGGCAAGGCTTTGCGCCGCTCGAGTGGATACGCTCTATCCTGATTGACGATCTCAGGGGTGATAGCCAAGCGTTGCAGAAATGCCGTCCGTCGCGGCGATCAGATGCGGCACCGCGGCACGCAGCGCTTTCTTCGTCAGGCGTTGCGCGGGCCCGCCGAAGCCGATCGCCGCGACGACATTGCCCGTCGTGTCACGCACGGGCGCGGCAATGCCACGCATGCCGATTTCAGACTCCTCATCGTCGATCGCATAGCCGTCGCGACGAACCTCCTCGAGCGATTTCAGAAACGCCTGCGTATCTGTGTTCGTTTTGGGTGTTTGCGCGACGAGGCCTTGCCTGATTGCGCGCGAAACGACATCCGGCGTGCTGAACGCGAGCAGTACATGCCCTTCTGCTGTATAGCAGGCAGATTTACGCACGCCGATATACGAGCGCATACGGATCGTCTGTTCGCTCTCAAGGTTGAACATGTAGACGACGCTTGTATCGTCCAGAATTGCAAGGTGCACGGTTTCATCTGTCTGTTTGCGCAACACGTGCAAGAACGGCAGCGCCTGCTTTGTTACGTCGAAACGCCGGCGCACGAGGCCGCCGAGTGTGAACAAGAGGAGGCCGAGCCGGTATCGGCCGTTGTCTGGGTTCTGTTCCAGCAAGCCTTCCGCCAGCAGTGCAGCGCATAGGCGATGCACTGTGCTCTTGGCGAGACTCATGCGTTTTGACAATACGCTGATGCCCAGCTCGGGCTCTTCTTGCGAAAACATCTTGAGCAGTCGCAATGCCGCCGTTACCGATGACAGCCTGCGCGGCCCATCCTGTTCCGCTTCCAGTTCTTTGTCTGCTTCGTTGTTCCGCATGTCTTTTGCGTCCAGTTTAAACATCCTCATCAAATTTAGCGCGCATCGTCGCGAAAGGCGATCGTCACGAAACGCAGTCTATAGGGCGCCCCAGCGTTTGCCGATGGATTTCCCCCTCTTGACGCATGCGTACTAACCCCAGTTTCTATCCCGTTTGTCTTGACTTTTGTACCGACCCGCAGGGAAACTTAAAGTTGTTCCATAATAACATACGTGTGTTCCGCATATGAGAACAGGTTGGCATGGTCCGCCCAGGGCTTGAAACAGTGAGCGCGACCCCGCACGGATATCGAATCAAGGAGGGCAGGCTGTGACAGGCATCGTGATGATTGGGAAGCAAAGGCAATGAGTGCATACATTGAACAGAAGCAGATGCTGGTAGACGCCATTCGGATGCTCGAACGCGCCGGCGTTATCGACTTCAACGGCCACTTTAGCTGGCGTGTAACAGGTCAGGATCGCATGTTGATCAATTCGGGCGCGTCGACGCGTAGTGCGCTCGACGCGAACGATATTGTGACGATCGATTTCGACGGCAACCTGATTGAAGGCGATGCAGCGCCGCCGATGGAGTTTCACATTCACTCGGAAGTCTATCGCAGGCGCCCGGACGTTAGCTCGGTTGTGCATACGCATCCTACCTGGTCCACGCTGTTCAGCATGACCGGTAACGTTGTGAAGCCGGTAATCATGCAGGCTGCGGTGCTCGGCGAGATTCAGTCGTTCCCGAGGACGGTTTCAATCAACGAGAAGCGGATGGGTCAGGAACTGGCGGAATGCCTGGGCGCGCACCGCGTCGTCATGCTCAAGTCGCATGGCGCCGTGATTGCGGCGGAAGGCATTCTTGAAGCGTTCGTGCTCGCGTTTTATCTCGAAGAGAACGCGCATCGGCTGTATCTCGCGCAACAGCTCGGTGAACCGATGGTTCTATCGCCCGAACAGATCGACACGATCGGCCGCAATCTGTGGAAGCCGAATCTGCTGAAAAAGGTGTGGGACTATCACGCGGGAAAACTCCGTTCGTGACTGGCTAACGACAATCATCCTGCTGTGGGAGGCACCCAGGCTGGTTTCCTCCCTTCAAGAGCGCACGCGCCAAGCGTTAGCCGAAACGCCCTGTGCATCAGTTTCACTCCCCATCAGTTTCGATCACGACCACGCCATCTTCGACGTGCGTCCTGTACGTCTTCAGCGGAATCATGCATGGCGGCGCGACAACCTCGCCGGTCTTGATGTTGAACGAGCCGTTGTGAAAATCGCATTCCACGGTGTGGCCATCGATATAGCCCTCCGACAACGATCCCGGACCATGCGTGCAGGTGTCATCCGTTACGAAATACTCGCCCTGGATATTGAATACGGCGAGTGTCAGGCCATTCTTTTCGACCTTGATTGCCTTGCCTTCGGCTACGTCTCCCGCGTGGCAGAGGTGAGCGAATGCGCAAGCGTGACTCATAGGGAATCTCCATCGTTGACATGTTGTGGGTCCGATGATAACTTTGTTCTTGCTCTGTGAACAGCGTTCCGTATAAAAGAACGAAAAGAAAGGCAGATTACAACCGCGTCACAACTGCGTCGCGCAGCAACAGTAACCCTGAGGCACATACCATGTTGAGAAAAGAGCAGAACGATCTCGTCACACAAACCGGACCCGGTACGCCGATGGGCGAACTGTTCCGTCGTTACTGGCTGCCGGCGTTGCTGTCGGAAGAACTTGCGGAGCCGGGTGGTGAACCAGTTCGTCTGCAGCTGCTGTCGGAACGCATGCTTGCGTTCCGGGATTCAGAGGGCAAGCTCGGTCTGATCGATGAGTTCTGCGCACACCGTGGCGTGTCGCTGTGGTTCGGTCGCAATGAAGAGGGTGGTATTCGCTGCCCGTACCACGGCTGGAAATACAACGTGGCCGGTCAGTGCACCGAGGTCCCATCCGAAGCGAAGGAAAGCGGCTACGCGGAAAAGATAAAGCTGAAGTCGTATCCGCTCGTTGAACAGGGCGGCGTCATCTGGGTGTACATGGGGCCGGCCGACCAGCAGCCGCCGCTGCCTGCGTGGGAATTCTCGACGGTGCCAGCACGCCAGTCGTTCATGACCAAGCGAATTCAGGAATGCAACTGGCTGCAGGCACTCGAAGGCGGTATCGACTCGAGCCATGTTTCGTTCCTGCACAGCGGCAGCCTCAACGCCGATCCTCTGTTCAAGGGCGCGAAGGGCAACCAGTACAACATGAACGACCTGGCTCCCGTCTTCGAGGTTGTCGAAGCGTCAGGCGGACTGGTAATCGGCGTGCGGCGCAATGCGGAGGACGATCAGTATTACTGGCGTATTACGCCGTGGGTGATGCCGTGTTTCACGATGGTTCCGCCGCGCGGCGATCACCCGGTACATGGGCACTTCTGGGTGCCGATCGACGATCATAATTGCTGGGCATGGAGCTTCGACTACCATCCGACGCGCGATTTGACGGAAGACGAACTGCAGGCGATGCGGGACGGCAAGGGTATCCACGTGCGCTACGTGCCGGGCAGCAACTATGTTCCCGAGCAGAACAAGACCAACAACTATCTGATGGACCGCGCAGCGCAGAGAGCGGGCACCACGTACAGCGGAGTGGACGGCATCGCCATGCAGGATGCGTCGCTTCAGGAGAGCATGGGGCCGATCCAGGATCGTACGAGAGAGAACCTGGTTGGCACCGACAACGGCATCATCATGATGCGCAGCCGGATCATGAAGTCGGCGCGCGCGCTCGCCGAGAACGGCACGCTGCCGCCAGGCCGCGATCCGGAGTCGCAGAAGGTTCGTTCGGTTGCCATTCTGCTGAAGCGTGAAATGCCGTTTAGCGAAGGCGCACGCGATGCAATGATCGCGGAAGCGGGCAAGCAGCATCAGTCGATCTGAACCCCCGTCGACATGGATGAGACCCTTGTGAGCAAGCAGAAACATCGCATCACGCTGGCTGGTGCCGATCAGTTTTTCGAATGCGGTAACGACGACGTGCTGTTGCGATCGGCTTTGCGCAATAACATCGCGTTTCCGTACGAGTGCAATGTCGGCGCGTGCGGTAACTGCAAATTCGAATTGATAGAAGGCGAGGTTGACGCGAGATGGCAAGAGGCACCTGGCTGGACTGCGAAAGATCGCGAGCGCCGCCGGTATCTCGGCTGTCAGTGCGCGCCGCGAACCGATTGCACGATCAAGGTACGTCCGAGTCGGCATTACGCGCCCGTCCATCAACCAAAACGTGTGACCGGTACGCTCACATTGCGTCGTCCGGTCACGCACGATATCCGGGAATTCTGTTTCGAGCTTTCGGATGACATGCGATTTGAGCCGGGACAGTACGCGTTGCTGAGGCTGCCTGGTGTGAACGGTCAGCGGGCCTATTCAATGAGCAACATTGTGCAAGGCCCGCGCGCACGAGTGCTTGATTTCCAGGTGCGTCGCGTACCGAATGGGCACGGTAGCCAAGCGCTGTTCGACACACTGGAAACGGGCCAGCAGATCGAAATCGATGGCCCCTACGGCATGGCCTATCTGCGTCGCGACGTGAAGCGCGACATTCTGTGTCTCGCTGGCGGTTCAGGCCTCGCGCCGATGATTTCGATTGCGCGCGGTGTGGCGGCAGACCCGGGAATGAGCGGTGTCAAACTGAATTTCCTGTATGGCGGCCGTACACCACGCGATGTCTGCGGACGCGACATGCTCGAGGCACTCGAGAGTTTCGGCAAGCATCTTCATTTCAACGCGGCCGTCTCGGACGCGGGCGGCGAGCAGTGGGACGGTCACACCGGCTTTGTGCATGAGCTGGCCGAGTCGATGTTTGGTGATGCTCTACGCGACCTGGAAATCTATTTCGCTGGCCCGCCAGCGATGGGGCAGGCGATCCAGAAGATGTTATTGGCGCGCAGCGTGCCGTTCGGGCAGGTGCACTTCGACCAGTTCTATTGATTTTTCTTTGCTCTCTAAAGGAGACAATGTGAGCAAGCTGCAGCTTTCCGTTGCGGTCGGCCCCTATGACCGTATGCGCCCCCTGGTGGATGGTGAAGTGCAGATTGAGGGCGTGGATCCGACGTTCCTGTTGCAGGAGCCGGAAGAGATTTTTTTTCGCGCATTGCGTCATGCGGACTACGACATCTGTGAACTGTCGTTGAGCAGCTATTCTGTGAAGACGGCAGCAGGTACGTCTCTGTACGTGGCTATTCCGGTATTCCCGTCGCGTGCGTTCCGTCACACATCGGTGTATGTGAACGCGAACGCAGGTATCGACAAACCGGAAGATCTGAAAGGCAAGCGCATCGGTGTGCCCGAATACCAGTTGACCGCCAACGTGTGGGTGCGCCTGTTTCTCGAGGAAGAATACGGTGTCAGGCCAGCGGATGTGACCTGGGTGCGTGGGGGGTACGAAGACCCAACCCGCGTCGAAAAGATCAGCCTGAACCTGCCCAAAGATGTGGAACTGGTGAATGCACCTGAAGGAAAGACGATTTCCGGAATGCTCGACACCGGTGAAATCGATGCGCTGATCGGCCCGCGGGCACCGTCGTGTTTCGATCGAGGCTCCCCGAACGTGAAGTATCTGTTCGACGATCCGCAAGCCGAAGCTGAGGCCTGGTATCGCAAAACAAAGCTGTTTCCGATCATGCACACGTTAGGCATCCGGCGCACACTGGTTGAACAGCATCCATGGCTGCCGATGTCGGTGATGAAGGCTTTCGAGAAATCGAAGGCGATCGCACTGCACCGTCTGGCCGATACATCGGCGACGAAGGTGACATTGCCGTTTATCGAGACTCAACTGCGCGCTGCGCGTGAATTGATGGGTGACGACTTTTGGTCGTACGGCTTCGCCGCGAGCGAGCACGTGCTCAACCGGTTCCTGGCACAGCATTACGCAGAGGGACTTTCGAGCCGCCTGCTGATCGCGAAGGATCTCTTCCATCCGGCAAGCCTCGAAAGCTTCAGCGTTTGACCTGTCGTCGAGAGACGCCGGGGAAACACTTGGCAAATCCCTGGAAAATCCTCTACGTCTTTAACCTTGATCGCGGAAGAGCATCATCATGCGACAAATCGCAATCGGGCAGACGGGTATCGTTGCAAAGGAGGAAAGCCTGACCGGCAGCAAGCTGATATTTGGCGTGGTGGCGGTATCCCTTGCTACCGCGCTCAGTAGCCTCGATAGCGTGATTGCCAATATTGCGTTGCCCAGCATCACGACGATATTGCACATCAGCCCTTCGGAGTCGGTGTGGATCGTCAACGCTTATCAGCTTTCGATAATCATGGCGCTGTTGCCGCTGTCGTCATTGGGGGACCGTGTCGGCTATGCGCGCATCTACATGGTGGGGCTGGCGCTCTTCACGTTCGCATCGCTGATGTGTGCAATGTCGAAATCGCTGGACGCGCTGGTCATTTCGCGTGTGCTGCAGGGCCTGGGCGCGGCGGGTATCGGTAGCGTCAACACCGCGATCGTCAAGATGATTTATCCATCGCGGCTGCTCGGGCGCGGTGTCAGTATTCATGCGTCGGTCGTTTCCATTTCGACCGCGGCCGGGCCGACGGTGGCCGCGGCTATCCTGTCGGTTGCAACATGGCCGTGGCTATTTGCGATCAACGTGCCGCTTGGCATTATCACGTTCTTCGTTGGATTCAAGGCGCTGCCCCGGCCGCCTGTATCAAAAGCAGAGTATGACTACTTCAGTGCACTGCTGAATGCAGCGATGTTCGGCTTGCTCGTGCTAGGCGTCGATCAGATGGGTCACGCTGGCGGCATCCGCGCAAGCGTGGTCATTCAGCTATCGGCGGCAGCGATCTGTGCGTGGCTGCTGGTGCGTCGCGAACGAAACCGAACCAGGCCGCTATTGCCGGTAGACCTGTTGCTTAAACCGGCATTTCTGCTGGCCGTCCTGACCTCGATCTGTTCGTTTACGGCGCAGATGCTCGCGTTCGTTTCGCTGCCGTTCATGCTCCAGGATGCGCTCGGGCGCAGCACGATGGAAACTGGCGTGCTCATTACGCCCTGGCCGATCGCCGTCTTATGCATCGCACCGCTAGCGGGTTCGTTGTCGAGCCGCTTTAAGGCGGGGGCGCTCGGTGGCGTGGGGCTGGCTGTCCTGGCAACGGGCCTGTCGTTGCTAGCGCTACTGCCGTCACATCCCTCTTCGTTCGATATCGGCTGGCGCATGGCGGTCTGCGGGATAGGCTTCGGTCTGTTCCAGACGCCTAACAATCGTTCGCTTCTCGCCCTCGCACCGACCGGCCGAACCGGCAATGCAAGCGGCATGATTAGCGTAGCGCGCGTGCTTGGACAGACGTGCGGTGCTGTGCTGACGGCGTTCATTCTGCTGATTGAACCTCATCATGCCGGCGTGGTTGCATTGGTCACCGGTGCGGGTTTCGCCGCCATTGCCGCGTGTGTCAGTCTGACCCGTTTGATATAGACGGGAACCGTTACAAAGGCGATTCTTTGAGAGAAAAGAATGAACGCAAAAGATTTTGAGTACGTTTCCGCAGCGGCTGACCTCGAAGCGCCGGTGCGGCAAAGCGATGCGAGCGTGGCCTGGTCGGATGCGCGGCTGCTCGGGTTCACGCCAATGGATAACGTGCACGAGGAATTCTACGAGGTCGCGCTACGCCTCGTGAGCTGTTCCGAGACTAGCGCGCTTGCTGCAATCCATGAATTCGAGCGACACGCGATCAGCCATTTTGAGCAGGAAGACGAATGGATGCGTGCGACGAAATTCCCGCCGCGCGACTGTCACATCGAAGAGCATGCGGCGGTTTTAAGGTCGGTAGGCGAAGTCAAGGCGGAACTGGAAGCGGGGCGAGCCGGCGCAAGCATGGTGCGTGATTTTGGTATGCATCTGTTTGGCTGGTTTCCCGGCCATGCGGACTACCTGGATTCCGCATTGGCCGCGTGGATGACGAAACAGACGATGGGTGGAATGCCGGTTGTGCTGCGCCGGACCTTGTAGTCGACAAACCTGAAAAGTGGAACCGGGGCGGCGTGGCGATCGACATGCTTTGCGCGTTGCGGCCGGTGTCGATGATGCGAAAGGCGACTATGCGCTATCGCGTTGGGAAGCGCTCCCGGGCGGCGCGTGACAGCCAGATCGTGGCCATACAACCGACGACCGACATGATGGCCGGTGCCCAGAAGATCTGTGCCATCTGCACGTGCATGTGGATCAGTTTGCCACCGGTCATCGGGCCGGCAATGGCGCCAAGGCGTCCCAGACCATGTGCCCAACCCGTACCCGAGGCGCGGATCTGAGTGGGGTAGCAGAGCGCCATCAGCGCGTTCGTCCCCGATTGTGTCCCCAGGATGAAGAGGCCCACGCCGAATACGCCAAGGGCCAGTGTCATCGAGTGGGTTTGCAGCCCCAGCAGCAGGGCCGCCAGCGCGCCGAGCGCCATATACAGAGGCACGACCCACAGGCGTCCCCGGTCGAGCATCAACGACATCAGCAGGCCGCCGAGCACGCCACCCAGGTAGTACATGGAGGCAGCGTGTTCGGCCTGGTGCGGGTTCAGGCCGAATGAATTCAGAAGCGTCGGCATCCAGCTGTTCATGAAGAAGTTCGCGAACAGCGTCGTGATTGACATCACCCAGATCAGGGGCGTAATGATGCGCAGATTGCCTTCAAAAAGCTGCCTGACGTGGAATTTCTTTTCCGCAAGATGAAGGATCTGAAATCGCGTATCGACCGGAATGCTCAATTCCGGACGGATCCTGCGTGCAAGCTTCACGATCCGAGGATCGTACGCGTTACGCACCGACAAAAACTTGATCGACTCGGGCAGGAAGATGCTCGCGAGGACGGCGGTCACAAGCGGCGCAAGACCACCGATGGTAAAAATCAGGCGCCATTGCGTGGGGTGAATCAAGCTTCCAAGCTGGCCGGGTAGCGCGCCGCCGAAAGTCAGCCCCACAAACATCGTCGTGATGAGCAGCGAGCGCATGCGCTGCGGTGCGTATTCGGCAGTCAACGCCACGGTATTGGCGGGCAGCCCGCCAAGCGCAATTCCGGTAAGGAAGCGGAAGGCCATCAGCACAGGAAAGGAATGGGCCGTCGCGCTAAGCAGCGTAAACACACCGCAGAGCAATGTCGAGGAGAGGATGGCTACGCGCCGGCCCCAGCGATCGCCGACGTAGCCAAACCCCAAGGCGCCAAACAGCATGCCGAAAAGACCGGCGCTGAACAGGGGGACCAACGCGTGTCTTTCGATTCCGAACTCGCGGGCAATACCGATTGATGCAAATGCGGCGGCCGAAAGATCATAGCCATCGCAGAGTTGACACATAAATCCAATGAATACGACGCTCCAGATAAATGGGCCGATCTTTTGCTCGTCAACAAGCTCCGCAACGCGAATCGTTGATGAATTTACGGCTTGGTTCATTGTCGCTAGTCTCCAGCTGCAGTCCGCGCACTACACGCGCAGGTGACCGTGTATCGCATGCGGACGATCTTCAAAAGAATCGGGGTCGATCTACTTGCTATCGCAAACTTATTAATTCGCTGGAGTTGCGAACGATGCAATCGATCATCCCGGCGTGGTCACTGGCCAGATGGGTTCCGCCTTCTATCGCGTGAAGCTCGGATTTTTTCCATGCCTGAGTCAACGCGTAGGCACCGGTCGGCGTCACTTCGTCCCGTGTGCCGTGAATTAACGCGCCAGGAATGTCTTGCAATCGGTCTGTATGGTTGAGTATCTGATCAGGTGACAGGAATCCCTCATGCAGAAAGTAGTGCACGGAGATGCGAGCCATGGCCAGTTCTTGCAGCTTCGTTTCGGCAGCCGTGCCGCGTAGCGGGTCCCGGCATCCGGCCAGATGATTTTCCCAGGCACACCACTGATAGGCCGCCTCATATTCCTCTTCGGAGGCGCCGCAATTCAATGCCCGTGCGTAGGCCTTTAGAAGACCCTGACGTCCAGAAGCTCCGGTCCATGTTGAGAAGTGCTCCCAAGCCTCAGGATGCAAGCGAGCGGCACCTCCGCCATAAAGCCACTCCAGTTCGCGTGCGGTGCAAAGAAAGACACCCCGCAGCAGCAGCGCGCGGACTCGTTGCGGGTGGGTTTGGGCATAAGCCAAGGCTAGCGTGGTCCCCCAGGATGCGCCGGAAACAATCCAGCGTTCGATATCGAGCAGCATGCGAAGTTGTTCAATATCGGCAATCTGATCGTTCGTTGTGTTGTGTTCGATGCTGGCCGCCGGCGTCGAGCGACCGGCGCCGCGAGGGTGAATGAGCACGATGCGATAACCGAAGGGATTAAAAAATCGCGGGTCCTGGCGACCAGGGGAACCGCCAGGGCCGCCGCATAGGTGCAGCAACGGAATACCCAGCGGATTGCCATGCGTCTCCCAGTAGACGCGATGGCCGCCACTGACATCGATCCAGCCGGATGCGCGGGCCGTGCTTGGCGGATAGAGATCGCGCAGATAGATCATCGCTGGCCCGTTATCCGGATGCGGCTTCGGTTGTGGGTTCAAATGCGCTCCTGCCCAGACCACCTGACGTCGGGAACACCAGGGATTTGATCACGACGGGTGCCGCCGAGGCCGTGGGAAGCAGCTCACCGATGTCGACGAAATCGAATTCCTTCAGCGAGATTCCGTCAATGGAAACGATGGGCACCGGGAGACCACGTTCCCGCTTGAAGTGGATGCCGATCAGGCCGCCGACATCGCCTTCACCGATCAGGACGATCGGTTGTCCGGCTTCGATCCGCGTGCGCATGGCGTTCATCACACCGGCCACAAACGCGTCCATGCGACGATAGAAGGCCGTGCCAGCAAACCGGTGGAAGAGGGCAACGGCCTTCGTGTCTGCCTGCAGGTCCATCCGCCCAAGCGCGGTGGTCACGGCTTTTTCGATGTCGTTGGGGTCCAGTTGATCCGGCTCGAGATCGCAATCGAGGACCACCACCGGCAGGTTGCGCAGCGGCAGAACCGACTGCGGTTCAACAAACACCGTGCTACCGCTCACCTGAACCGTGTATTGCGAGGCGCCGACCACGGTGGCGCGGATACCCTCGTCGGTTTCCCTGATTTCGGCTCCTGAAGCTTCGATGCGCTTGCGAACCGCGGCGGCCAGCCACAAGCCCAGGTCGCAGAACTCGCGCGTTTCGCGGCCGTACACGTATTCCGAAACACCACCCGAGAACGTGACCAGATCGGGAACCCGGGCGCCTTCAAGCGGCGTCAGACGGAGCAGCGAAGCCGTGAGCGGACTAAGTTCCGCGCCGTTCTTCATCGACGCTTCACACAGGCGCTCGGCCATGCGTTCGACGATGGCCTCCAGTACGCCAGGGCCCGGCTTGACACCCACGGTGAGCGTGACGCCAAGCTCCTGCGCAAACCGTTCGCCCGCGGATTCGACACGGGCAATGCGACCGTCCGCGTCGACAGTGATGATGCGTGCGCCAATGTCGATCGCGGTCACGCTTTTGACCTCGCCTTCTTCGCAGATCGCGATCTTCGTGGTGCCGCCGCCAATATCCAGGTGCAGCAGACGCGTATCTTGACGCAGTGCGCGCAACACCGCGCCGGAACCGAATGCCGCCAGCATGGATTCGAGTCCGTCACCCGCCGAGACCGAAACGAATTTGCCCGCCTGCGCGGCGAACAGATCCGCGATCGCCCGTGCGTTGCGACGGCGCACTGCCAGGCCGGTGAGGATCAGCGCGCCGGTATCGATCTGGTCGGGCGTGACGCCCGCCTTGTGGTATTGCTGATCGATGAATGCACCCAGCCGCGCCTCGTCGATCGTCAGATCGTCGGAATAGGGGGTGAGTAAGATATCCGATTCATGAAGGATCGTGCGTTGCGAAACGATGTAACGCGTGGTTGTTCGTTCGAGCACGATGCGCGAAATGACCATGTGAGACGTGGAGGATCCAACATCGATTCCCACGCTGACCAGCTGGATTTCGTCCTCTTCCTCCAGGCTCCGGCCGGTATCGGTAAAGAAGATGCGACCTTCTTGTGGCTCGCTTTTCATGCGTGTCTCCAGTACATAAAAGACGGGCCGCGTCCCTGAAAGAACACAGCCCTCTGGACCTGCTGACTGCGGACCCACTACGCGAACGCGTCAGACGACCGAGTCACCGACATGCTTTTCCGGCTTCACGTACCACGACGGGTCCATACGGCTCTGGACGCCGTTCTTCGCGAGGCGCGACTGGTACTCTTGACGGATGTAGGGGTCTTCCATCCAGTAAGGGATCGCGGTGCCGCCAGCGCCGACGTCCTGAGCCGTGTAGTCGTTGTGCTTCGCGCCCGGGGCACCCGGATCCCGGCCCGGGTTGTGCGGGCCAAACCATGCGGTCAGACGGAACGGTTCGCTGGACGTGCTGAAGTGCTGGTGGTACCAGCGTGCGCCGCCAGGCGCTGCGGTCACCATGCCGCCGTAACCGTAGTCGAGGCGCCGGACCTTGTCTGCGTGACCGGTGGCCCAGGGGGTTTCGCCGTATTGTTCCGGCCACGTGTAGGTATAGCCTTCACCCTTCAGGCAGATCAGGATGGCGGCCGACGTGTGAGCGTGGGCCTTCGAGTAGCGGCCCTGTTCGTGCTGGCCGATCCAGAAGTAGAAGCAGTTCTCCGTCATGAACGGCTCGACACGGCGGTAGCCCGGCGAACGACGGTTGTCCAGCGGCAGCTCGCAGTTCACCGCATCGGTAATCAGGTTGGTACGACGCCGCGCGAGGCCGCGAACCGGATCCGTTTCGATCTCGTCGCGCGGCTTGTAGAAGTCTTCGTCTGCACTGAAGCGATCGCGGAACACAAACGGGTTGTTAAACACCGCTTCGACATTGTTGATCTGGTTCATCACATTCGGTGCCGTGTTGCCTGCAAGCAGAATCGCACCGGAGTTCGAGCCGTCGACGATACGGAACCAGGCGTTCATCGGAATCGAGAACATCGAGCCGGCCTGCCATTCGAACACGTGCTTGCGGCTTTCGCCTTCAAGCCAGACCTCGGTGGTGCCGCGTCCTTCGACCACCCAGTAAATTTCCTCGAACATATGCTTTTCGGGGTTCAGTGCGCTGCCTGCCGGCACTTCGACCACGTAGCACCCCCACTTCGTTTCCGTGCCCAGCAACTGGATGTAGTGGCCGCGACCGCCCTTGCGCTTCCATTGCACCATCGGCAGATTGCGCACGTCCTTGATACCGATATCGCGGAAAACCGGCACGCCTTCGCTTTCCATGAACAGGTCGTAGGGCGTCGGCTGCTTCTTGAATTCGCCGAAACCCGCTTTCTTGTGGCCAGCCGGTTCGTGCCAGTGAGCAAGGTCTTTTTCATGCGGCATCGTGTCTCTCCTTTGTATAGGGCAATCTTTCAGATAAAGATTGCTTTGATCGGTCTGTTCAGTCGTTGTAGGCCACAGGTTGGGCATTCGGGACTTTCATTGACATGACCCTGTCGTCCTGCAGGCCTTCGATGATCTGTATCAGTGACCGCAGGGTGGTCCCGTGAGCGCATACCAGTACGCGTTTGCCAGCCTGTAGGCGCGGCAATATCCGCTCAGACCATGCCGCACGCACGCGGATTGCCGCGTCGCCGATCGATTCGCCACGGGGTAATGAGCGAGGCGCGAAGGCCAGGTACCTGGGATCCGACTCCGGACTGTAGGGGTTCTCTGGCGGTACGGGCGCTGGACGCGCATCCACGTTAAAGCGGAAATTCGCCAACTCGAGCGGGCCGTAGCGGGCCGAAACTTCTGCTTTGCTCATGCCGGTCAACATGCCGTAATGCCGTTCATTAAGTCGCCAATCGGTGACGGGCTGCGGTTCCTGATCCGGATAGAGGTGCTGGGCGACGACCCAGTAGGTGCGCAGGGCGCGGGTCAACATCGACGAAAATCCATCGTCAAAAGTCCAATCGGCATGTCTTAGCATCTCGCCCGCTTGCCGGGCCTGAACGATGCCCTGCGGCGTCAGATCGATATCCGCCCATCCGGTAAACCTGGAACCGGCATTCCATTTGGATTCGCCGTGTCGGAGCAGCACCAGTTTTGCCTGGGGGCCGAGTGGGGCGGGGACGAGCATCACTGAATATCCTTTTCTCTACCTGCAGTCCGGGCGCTGGCATTAGCCATGGATACAGCCTTCAAAGCCGGCTCGTAAGGCCTCACGATCCAGATTTCGGCCGATCAGCACGTACCGGCTATAGCGCGCCTTCGCGTCGGTCCAAGGGTTTTGAAAGTCGCCCTCCATCAGCATGTGGACCGACTGGAATACGTACCGGCGCTCGTATCCCGAGATGTGAAAGATCCCCTTGCTGCGCAAGATATCAGTGCCCCGCACGGTCACCAGGTTCGCAAGCCATTCTTCCAGCCGGGGCAGATCCAGCGCCCTGTCCGTCGTTAACGCGACGCTATGGATGCCGCCGGCCTGAATGTGGTTATCGACATCGTGCGCTTGATTGTGATCGGCATGATCGCTACCGCAGTGTTCGTCATGCATGTGCCCATGGTCGTGGCCGCAATATTCATCGTGGACGTGCTCCGCAGCAGGCGCGTCCGCTATCGTGGGCAGGCCCTCAACGCGGGACAGGTCGAACGACCCGCGACCGATCACCGCATCAAGCTGGATCTGGCAACGCGATGTCCTGTAGATTCGCGCAAACGGGTTGAGCCCGCGAAGCGCAGTCTCGATACGAAGCAGCTGCTTTTTGTCTATCTGTTCGATCTTGTTGATAATCAGTTGATCCGCGAAGGCGATCTGTTCCACGGCTTCCCGACTATCGGCCAGTCGCTGATGGACGTGCACCGCATCCACCAGCGTGATAATCGAATCGAGTTTAAAGTGGGCCTGCAAATATGGATCGACCAGAAACGTCTGGATCACGGGGCCTGGGGCTGCCAAACCGGTAGTCTCGATAATGACCGCGTCAAAGGTCTGCGCCGTGGCCAGAAGCTTGTAAAGCACCTGGATCAGATCGGCCCGGACCGTACAACAGATGCATCCGTTGTTCATTTCAAACAACTCATCATCCGATGACACGAGCAGATCGTTATCGATACCGATCTCACCGAACTCGTTGACGATCACGGCGTACTTGTTGCCATGATCTTCCGACAGAATGCGGTTAAGCAGCGTTGTCTTACCCGTTCCCAGATAACCCGTGAGAACTGTTATCGGGATAGGTTTTTTCATTCTCATCTCTCCGCCGACCCCACAGCTCAGCCCGCCGTGGGGTCTGAAAAATAACTGCGTCAGGCCCCAGGGCCCCGATTCGCTTCGATTACATCCACGGCATGATCGACACGTGAATCGCATCCTCCGCGCCGCCCACGGCCTTGATCGCTGCGTCTGCGTCCTTCAGGGCAAAGCGATGCGTGGTGATCTTTTCGAGCGGAAAGCGCTTCGATGCCAGTTGCTTCAACGCGAGTTCGCAAGCCTTATACGAGTGGCCGCGAGCCGACTTGATCGTGATGGCCTTGACGGTCACCTTCGCAATCGGGAAGTTCGGGAAGTCGGCCATCTCACCTTGAATCAGCAGCGTGCCGCACTTGCGCTTCAGTGCTTCGATACCGAGCAGAATCGCCTTGGTGCCTGCGCCTGCCGTGCAGTCCAGCGCGACGTCGACACCGCGGTGGTCCGTCGCTGCCAGAATCTTTTCCAGCGGATCTTCCCTGGACACGTCGATCACGACGTCGGCGCCCAGTTCCTTCGCGATTGCGAGACGCTTCGAATCCTTCGCCGTACCGGTAACGATGATCATCGAAGCGCCAGCCTGCTTGCATGCAACAACTTGCGAAAGACCTTGCTGCCCCGGGCCCTGGATCAGCACCGATGTGTCATAGCCGACATTGCAATCGAACAGTGCCCATTCGATGCCATTTGCCATCGGCGTGACGACGCCTGCGAGTTCCGGATCCAGACCGTCCGGAACCTTATGAACGACTGCATTCGACGGCAGATAGATGTATTGCGATAGCCCGCCCAACAGCGGCGAGTGGTCATTGTCGATTGCCGTATAGCCGAGGCGGATGCCCTTCGGATTGAAACGCCAGTCGGTACCGATGCAGTGACGGTATTGGCCTGAGTGGCAGTGTTCGCACTTGCCGCACGACGTGTAGTGTTCCGGGAAAATGCGATCGCCGATCTTGAGGCCCGTACGCTTCAGAAACTCGGGACCTGCCTTCTCAAGAATTCCGATGTTTTCGTGACCCATCACGACCGGCGCACCCTTAAGTTGTTCCTTGTACATCTTGACGTCGGTGCCGCAGATGCCGGCAACTTCAACACGCATCAACGCGCAATCGTCCGCAACCTCCGGCATGTCGAATTCGCGCAATTCCAGTTCGCTCGGGCCGACCCGAACCTGTGCAACGACCTTGTCCACCATCTCAGATACTCCTTGGAAAAGGGCGACCCAGCCCATTCAGCCTGCTATCGGTCGCCTGTCTATTTTTTAATGAGGCTTCGATTGACTGGCTTATTGATGGCCCAGCCTCGAGCGAACGGTATTCACGGTATCGAAGTTGCGCGGTGCTGCTGCCATCAGAAACCGGTAGCCCTCGTCGATCACCCTTTGCGCGTTGTCCTTCGTAACATGAGGATGGCCAACGATCACGTTGTGTTCCTTGCACGCGGAAACGATTTGCGCCATCGCGGCCAACACTTCCGGGTGCTCAGTCTGGCGGGGAACGCCCAATTCCTGGCTCAGGTCGCCCTCTCCGATCAGTATTGCGCCGATCCCTGGGACGTTCTTCAGCATGTCCGGCAGGTTCGTGATCCCCGCCGTGTCTTCGATCTGCAGAACGACAAAGATTTCTCCATCGGCAGCCAGCGGCCATACGTCGGCTTTCGCGTAGTATTCCGCCATCGAAAGACCCCAGTAACGCGCAGCCTGCATCGGACCATCGCCGCGGATGCCTGCCGGTTCGTAGAGGGGCTTGTCCTTCAGACGTGCATAGCGGCACGCGGAAATCGCGTTGTAGGCCTCTTCGACCGTCGAGATGTGCGGGAACACAATGCCGTAGCAACCGATATCCAGCGCCTGTTTGGCCAGGAACTGATTCATCTCGCAGCCGTTAGCCGGAACACGGGCGAACGGGGTTACCGTAGGGGGGAGGCCGTTTTTGGCGATCTGGCTACGGTTCATCAGATATTGCAGGCTGTTGCGCAGACTCTTGATATCCCAGCCACGATGCTCGCCTTCGAAGACCACCGAATGGTAGGGCGACGCCTGCAGTTCGGTTGCGGTTTCGATTTCGCACGGCGCAAACAGGGAGAATGCGTGGCCCCCTGTCTCGAGGGCGCGGATGACACCATTAAGACGCGACATGTTCTAACCTTTTTTGTGGAACGGGTGTCCGGTGGGCCCCCGTCGTTGCTAGTGAGCTACGGCAGCCTGCGCCTGGGCTTCACGGGCTTTCAGCAACGCATCGAGGCGCGGGTAGACGCGGCGCGCATTGCCTTCGAAGATCTTGAACCGGGTCTCTTCGCTCAGGCCTTGAACCTGTTCGATATAACGGCGTGTATCGTCGAATGCGTGACCTGTTTCCGGGTCGATGCCGGGCACGGCCCCCAGCATTTCTGACGCAAACAGGATGTTGTCTTCCGGAACGACGCGGGTCAGCAGCTCGATCCCGGGCAGATGGTAGACACAGGTGTCGAAGAACACGTTCTGCATCACGTGCTCGACCAACTGGCGCTTTTGCATGGCGAGACTCATGCCGCGGTAACGCCCCCAGTGATACGGAACGGCACCGCCGCCGTGCGGGATCACGAAACGCAGCGTCGGGAAATCCTTGAACAGATTGCCCTGGATCAACTGCATGAATACAGCGGTATCGGCGTTGATGTAGTGGGCCCCCGTGTGATGGAAATTCGGATTGCAACACGAACTGACGTGGATCATGGCCGGCACGTCAAGCTCCACCAGCTTTTCGTAAACCGGGTACCAGTGGCGGTCGGTCATCGGGGGGCCGCTCCAGTTGCCGCCGCTCGGATCCGGGTTCAGGTTTACGCCCACGAAACCGAGTTCGTTTACTGCGCGCTCCAGCTCCGGGATGCAATTCGCGGGGCTGACACCCGGGCATTGCGGTAGTTGCGCGACACCAGCGAAGTTGTTCGGCAGCAGCGTCGCAATCCGGTGGATGAGATCGTTGGACAGGCGCGTCCATTCGTTCGAGGTTGCTTCGTTGCCGATGTGATGCGCCATCCCGGCGGCACGCGGGCTGAAGATCGTGAGATCGGAACCGCGTTCGCGTTGCAGTTTCAGTTGCGGCTGAACGCTGGCGATAATCTCGTCATTGCTGATGCCAAGGTCCGTGCCCTTGGGCTTGCGGGCCGGATCCAGCAACCCGGCTAGCTGCTTGTCGCGAAAGACATGCAGGGGCAGCGGTTCGGTCGTGTAATGGCAGTGGATATCGATAATCACAATAGGGGGCGCCGCATTTAAAATCGTTCGTAAGATTGTTCTCGACGTCGTTTTCAGGCCGGAATCAGGCCCTGCTTGTCGAGTGTGGACTTGAAGAACGCATCCAGACGCTCCGCCGTATTGGCCACCTGCTGATCGGCTGCGTTCACGGCCCAGTACTGCGAATTCGGAATGCACTCGTGCAGGTATACGGCGGCCGACGTCGCATGCGATGCATCTTGTCCAGGAATGATCAGCGTCGGGATGTCGAGCACCAGCAGGTCTTCCGGCTCGGCGCCCGGTGCAGTGTCGCGGTCGAACAGGTTTCGGCACATGCCGGTTGTGATTGCCCGGTACTTTGCAACGTCGAACGATGCGAATGCCTGCGCAAATGCGGGGTTCGTCTGGATCACGGATGCCCAGGGGCCACCCCTGGGATCCGCGCCGAACGGCTTGCCGGTCGAGCGCGCGAGTTCCACCACTGCGGCCATTCCGTTCTGGTTCACGAATGCCAGATGCTCGGAGAAGCGCTGATGACTGTTCATCCGGTAGCGGGCGCCACCGACAGGCCAGTACAGGACCTGGCCCAACACGCGTTCCGGATGCTGTGTCGCCAATGCGATGACGGGCGAAACACCCATGCAACCGCCCATCAGAAACGCTCGGTCAATGCCCAGGTGATCGAGGAGGCCGATACCCTGTGCAACCATGTGTTGCCAGGTGACGCGCTCGATACGGCCGCCCGACTGGCCGGTTTCGCGGCGGTCAAAGACGATGCACTTGAAGCGCTTGCTCAGATAGTCGAGAGGTTGGACCCGCGAATAGACGCCGAGCGTGGTCCATGTTTCGATCGTGGCATTGAAACCGCCCGGGCTGTACATAAGAAGCGCGGGGCCGTCGCCGATTACATCGTAACGCGTGGAAATTCCATCAACAGTAACGAAAGGCATGCTTTGCTCCCGGGGATCAGACTGCGGCTTTGGCTTTCGGGGTGCCCTTGATCTGCTTGCCGGCGCGAACGTCGGCGAACAGTTCGGTGAACGCGGCGAGCGTCGTACGAGCCACATTGGCGTACTGCTCCAGTTCGGCGTCGATATTGCCGGCACCGTAGCCGATGGCGGCATGGGCCATACGTACGCGACCATCGAGCCATGGGCCTCCGCCAAAACCGCCAATGACGGGGATATCGACGGCCTTGCACACGGCCTCACCGGCAACGGGGCCCGAGTTCGTGAAGTCGATCATCGAAGCGCCAGCGGCTTCCATGATCTTTGCGTCGCGAATCAACTGGGCAACCATTGCATCGGACACCAGCGCGCCGTTTGCATGCTGGTATTGAATGCCGTATTTCAGCGCCGTTTGCGGCGTGATGCCGAACTGGGCCATCACGGGGATGCCAGCCTTTACCAGCGCGGTGACGGCTTCCGGATAGTCTGCGGCGCCGTCCAGCTTGATCATGTCGACCGCGGCTTCCTTGACCAGACGGATACCGGCTTCTACCGTCGACTGGACGCCGCGTTGCAGCGAACCGAAAGGCATGTCGGCGCATACCAGTGCACACGTGGCGCCGCGACGAACTGCCTTGGATACGATCAACATTTCATCGAGGGTGATCTCGAGCGGGTTGGCGTGGCCCCAGACGTTGACGCCCACCGAGTCGCCGACGATCAGCATATCGACGCCCGCACGTTCGGCAATGCGCGCCATGTGCACATCCCAGGCCACCACGCCCATGATTTTCTGTCCGTCGCGCTTCATCTGGGCAAGCGCGGGGATCGTGACTTGTCTATCGTTAGTTTGCATGTCTGATTCGATTTTCGATTTCGATTCTGGATCTGTGGCTCAGGGCTTAACCCACGAGCGCCAGCGTACCGGCGGCAAAGATGTCCTCGAGTGCAACCTGGCGGCTCAGGATGCGTTGCTCCGACGCGATGCGAATAACGCTCTCGAGCGCCTGACGGTTGGGCTCGACACCATATGGCAGCGGATCGCCGCCAAGCGTGTCCATCACGCGGCCATAGAAGCTGTCACTGGGTTGGCGTTCTACGGCTGGCGTACGTTGCAGGCGTTCGAGCCACTGACGCTTCGAATTCACGAATGCGTTGAACAGCGTGGGAGCCAGATCCGGGTTCTGCTCAAGCAGTTCGTTGCGAACGACGACCGTATGGTTGATCGGGTAGTAGCCCGATTCACGCATCGCCGAAAAAGCCACGTTCTGTGCATCGGGGATCAGTGGAACCAGATTCGGGTTTTCGATCTTGAGGCCGACGGCCGCCGCTACGTCACCGGAGATCAGCAGATCTTCGACCGTTTGGCCCGGTTCCACCGGCACCACATTGGCCGGTGCCTTGTACTCCGCCACGTGCTCGTCGCCAGAAAGAACCCAGGTGACTTTCGAAAGATCGACACCGTATTGTTGGGCGAGCACCGCGCGGGCCCACACACCCGCGGTAACCGTATAGCCGCGATTGACACCGACCTTGCGGCCCTCCAGCTGGCGCGGGTGCTCGATGCCGAGATTGCGGTTCACCAGAATGCCGCCATGGTGGAACGCGCGCACGATGAAAACGGGAAGCGCCGTAAACGGTTTGCCGTATGCCCTGGCGCACAGATAGGTCGTCATGGCCATCTCACAGACATCGAACTCAGTACCGCGAACCATGCGCCGGAACGCCTTGATGATCGCCGGTACTTCTTCGAATTCCAGCGACCATGGGCCGGTGTCGACCTTGCCGGTTTTCAGGGCCTCGGTATGTCCAAGGGTCTGGACGCAAGTCTTTAGCGTTGCCATTCACCACGTCTCCTATCAATGGCCATTAGCAACAGCCATCAAAATAATCGTCAGGGACGATCAACGAGCGTCTTAGCCATTTCCATGGCACATCCTCGCCGTCGAATTCCGACATTGGCTTGAAGACCTTGAAGCGATGGCGACCCTCGTTGGTCCAGAACGCAACTACGGTTTCCAGCGGAGGACACCCGGGCGCCTGACACTCGATCTCCGAAACCATGATCACGATATCGGCCCCCAGTTCGAAGTTCGCGCGCACTACTTCACGAATGCGGTGCGCGTGGGACAACGACGAAGAATCGGGCTTGCCGATATTGCCTAGCATCTCAGGCCCCACGAATTGAATCGCGAATCGAAGTCGGGGTTCGTATGGTTCCTTTATATGGAACGATGTTCTGAATACAGAATCAACGATATCACCTAGGACTCGTAGCGTCAACGACGCGTGGAGCGCAAACAAGGGCGCGCCGACCTTGTGCCAACAGCCGGGCGTCGGAGCAGCGGTTACGCGACATACAGGCGTAGCCAGGTGCAGAGAGCTTGGCCCCGGTATTGGATTCGTTTGGGGAATCGTGGATTTCGCTCGTCACTACCTGAGAGCCCCGGTTCGGGGAAACAGCGTGAAGCGTTGCTGGTTCGGCGAGCAAGCTCGCGAAAGTCAGCGGAGGCGCTCATCAAGCATTGCAAATGATCCGCGTATCTCGATCAGATCCGCGCGATTGGGTCACAGGGTGTCGATGTCGTATTCGATCTGGTCGGCCGAAGACTTTCGAGCTTTGCGTCGACGCGGTGCGCGACGGCGGAGAGATCGTCAGGCGTGGTTCGGAACAGGCTGTTTTTGTGTTGCACGGACGAGTGGAATCTCGCCGCGTTTCTGGCAGCGCAAACGGATTTCGAAAGGAACAGCGTCGCGCGGTGGATGCTGCGAACGCTCAGGCTTGCAGAGGTTGAGACAAGGCGGGGCGCTTATCTACAACGGTCAGCGTATTTCAAAGTGTCAAGTCGTCGCACGATCGGACGCGGAGATCCGTCTGGTTCATTTCGTGCGAAATAATTTGTAAGGTACGGACAATATTCATTCAAGCGGAAGCTGGATTTTTGTTTCAGCTTCCGCCTCATTCGTCAGTTGCGCACGCACCGAAACCCGGCGTACACGTATTGATATCTTGGCTGAAACCAGTTGCGGAAGGTCGGTCGCAACATGCACTGTGCGGTGCGCGGCGAGCCACCCTTCATCACATAGTGCTGTCCATCGAAGAAGTTCGCGGAGTAACCGAGATAGAACGGAAACGGTTCGAATCCGGGCAGCGCCTCGAATAGCGAAGCCGTCCATTCCCAGCCATTGCCGAACAGCCCTTCGATACCGAACGCGCTGACATTGCCCGGATGCGCGTGTACGGGCGTAGGGTCCCAGCTGCGGAAATCGAAGTTGCCCGGCAGCGTATCGTCTTGCGACACACCGTGTGCCGCGCGTTGCCATTGTGCTTCAGTGGGCAGCGCCTTGCCGGCCCACTTCGCGTAAGCGCTCGCTTCCGCGTGGCTCACGTACACCGGCCAGGCGAGCGGCAACGGCACTTCTTCGAACATCGTGCGTAGCGTCCACGTACCGTCGCGCTGCGTCCAGCCAACCGGGTGCGCGACGTGTTCGGCTTCTTTCCACGCCCAGTCCTTGTCGTTCCAGTACGCGCGATTCCGATAGCCGTCCGCTTCGATGAACTGCAGAAAAGCGCCGTTCGTCACCATATGGCGGTCCATCTCGAATGCGTCCACGTCGACCTGCTGTGCGCCGAATTCGTTATCCCAGCCGAACTGGCCGTCTTCCCGTTTCATGCCGAGTACGACGCGTCCTGCGGGAATCTGCGCCATTGTTGCCTGCGCAACCGTGCTGGCATCCTTGCCGAACTCGCCCGTGCGTGCCGCGTATGGCGTCGTGCCGGCCGGTGCGGTTTTTTGCTCGAGCGGCAACTGATGCAGCATGTACGCGAGTGTTTCGGCGTGCATCAGCCGGTGCTCGATCGCGACTTGCAACAGTTGTTCGGCCGAGCCGGTGCGAATGCCGTCGCTGCCGAATTCGAGCGTGGCGAGTGCGTAGTCGATCTGTTCGCGCGCCTGCTGTGCGTAGTCGCGTACGACGCCTGGCGAAGGCCAGTCGGAAGGCTGATCGGTAGGGAATCCGCCATCGACCGGGTCGATGCCGAATGCGAACAACTGGTCGAGTTCCGCGCTGAACGCCGGCAGTTTGCACAGGCGCTCGTCAAACAGATTGCGGTCGAATGCTTCCAGATGGCCAAGGTAAAACACGATCCGGTGCCGTTCGCGGATCGGTCGTTCATACAGGTACTCGGTTTTGACGACGGTAAAGAGTTCGTCGGTAATCTCGCGAGCGTCTTTCAGACGCTGCACTAACGGGTGTTGCAGGCGGGGATCTCGGTTCATTTGGCCGGGTCTCCATGCGGGAAACGGGAGACCTAAGACTGTAACCTGTGACGGCATCCCTGTGAAGTCAACAAAGGGACGTAGCCTGCAGCCCATTCGTATATTGCGCGGCCCGGTTAAAGCTTTCGCAAGCCCTCGAGGTCGACGATACGGACGAACTTGCCGCGTGTGCCGATCAGCCCCAGCCGCTGAAACTTCGACAGCGTTCTGCTGACCGTTTCGAGCGTCATGCCCAGATAGCTGCCCATGTCTTCGCGCGTCATACGCAGATTGAATTCCGCCGACGAATAACCGCGCTGCGCATTGCGCTCCGATACGTCGAGCAGGAATGCTGCGACGCGCTCGTCCGCGTTCAGCGAGCCCAGCAGCATCATCTGGCTGGCTTCGCGGACGATCTGCTCGCCCATCAGCCGGTGCAGACGGTCCTGCATCGTATCGATTTCGCGGCACATATGCTTCAGTGCCGTGTACGGGACGATGCAAACGGAGCTGTCCTCCAGTGCAATTGCACTGCAAGTGTGCGCATCGCTGCTGATGCCGTCGAGGCCGAGCGCTTCCCCGGCAAGCCGCAGGCCGGTGACCTGTTCGCGGCCGTCGCGGTGCGCCATGGTGGTTTTTAGCGAGCCGGCGCGCACCGCGTACAGGTTTTCGAAGCGTGCGCCGGCACGGTATAGCGTCTCGCCCCGTGTCACTGTGCGCGCGGTGCAGATCAGTGCTTCGAGCTTGGGCAGCTCCTCGGCGCGCAAGCCTTGTGGCATGCACAGATGGCGCATCGCGCAAGTCGAACAACGTGCGCTGTGGCGGATGGGCGGCGCGCTGACGGTGTTGCCGCGCGCGCGGTGAACGACGATAGGCGTTGAGGCGGCAGGACCTGGCATGGCGGCGGGACAACGGAAAGTCTCGATAGCTCCATTGTCCCATTCGGTGTGCGCACAACTTCGCGTCAAAGTGACGCGCCTGCGGCCTGCTTGCTACGCTTGCGCGTCTTTGCCCACGTCTTTGGCTTCGGCTGCTCGGCTCGCTGCCGATGGGATCAGCAGCACCGGCAGCGTCGATTGGCGTACGCAGCGTTCGGCCACGCTGCCGAGAATCAGCCGCTGCATGCCGCGCCGGCCATGCGTGCCCATCACGATCAGGTCGGCTTTGAAATCGGCGGCGGCCTTCAGCAGCAGTTCCGGTACGTCGTCGGACGGAGTCGCTTCGCCCACCGTCACTTCTCCACTCACGTTGTGCTCGCGCATCGCCTGCATGAGTTCGGCCGTCAGATCCTTGCCTTGCTGAACGAACTGTTTCTGCAGAATCGACGGGTCGTATCCGGGTGCCTCGAAGTACATCGGCGTGTTCTCGATCACGTAATACGCGCGCAATGCCGCACCGAATGACTCGGCGAGATGCAGCGCGGCCCTGAAGGCGCCGCGGGAAGTCTGGCTACCGTCGACTGCTACGAGAATGCGTGTGTACATGATGGCTCCGCGCGGAAAGGGTCAACGGCGAGGGCGTTCCGCTGCAGCATGGAAGGAACGCATTCGCTGACTCATATGTTTGACAGCGATGACGGTGATGCGTACCCGAAAGCTTAATAGAAGTAGAGCGTCAGCGCGCTCGCCGACATGATGTCAATCAAACATTTAGCAAATTTCCCTGCGCCGGCGATGCGTCGGGCGATGCCGAGATTCATGCGATGCGCGGCTGCGGCTGGTGCATCGATGCGTCGCAACCGGTTAGTCACGGGCCAGTTGCCTTACAATTGCAGCCTACTCTGACAAGTCGCCTGCTGGCATGATGAACGAGCGCAAATCGACCGGGCTGCCGGACAAGATCTACGGCGATATCCTCAATCGGATTCTCGAAGGCGAGTACAAGGAGGGCGAGCGGCTGCCCACCGAACATGCACTGGCGGAGCGCTTCGACACCTCGCGTCCGACGGTGCGCGAGGCGCTCGCGCGTCTACGGGCCGACGGCATCATCGTGACGCGGCACGGCTCGGGCACCACGGTCGCACGCCGGCCCGACCCGGATGTGCGCCGCTTCGCACCGCTTGAATCTTTGTCCGATATCCGCCGCTGCTACGACTTTCGCATCGTCACCGAAGCAGGCGCGGCGGCGCTTGCCGCGCAGATGGCCGATGCCGACGATATCGCTGCGATCGAACAGGCGTGGCTCGAACTGGAGCGTGTCATCGAAACGCAAGGGCTTGGCGCGAAGGACGATTTCATCTTCCATTTCGCGGTTGCGCGGGCGTCGAAGAATCAGTTCTTCATCACGATGATGTCGTTCATCGAAGAGCAGATCGTGTTCAGCATGGATCTGTCGCGCAACCTGTCGCTGGTCAAAACGGTGGAGCGCCGTCGGCTCGTGCAGGCCGAGCACCGTGCGGTGCTTGACGCGATCCGGCTCGGCGATGCTGCAGCAGCGGAGCAGGCGATGCGGACGCATCTGCAGAATGCGCGCGACCGGATGTTCGGCTCATAACGCGCGTATCGGCGGTCAATTTTATGTGCGGCGTTGTATGCCGCGGCCTTTCAATCAGCTTGTGTTCTTTGCGCGCCTTGCGTGTGCCTTTCGAAGTGAATCCTTCCCGTCCTCTGCCTTTCCGCGACGCGTTGCTGGCCATGCTCGGCATCGGTCTGGTCAACATGCTTGTTGCGCTCGACCAGACCGTGGTCAGTACCGCCTTGCCGTCGATCGTCTCCGAATTACGCGGCTTCGAATATTACGCATGGATTGCGAGTGCCTATCTGCTTGCTTCCGTCGTGACCGTGCCGGTGTTCGGCCGTCTCGGTGACTACTTCGGCCGCAAGCGCTTCGTGATCGCCGCAGTGCTGGTGTTTACAGCCGCTTCGCTGTTGTGCGGCCTGGCGACGAGCATGCCGTTTCTGGTGTTTGCGCGGGCACTGCAGGGCGTGGGCGGCGGCATGATGGTGGGCACGGCGTTCGCGTCGATTCCCGATCTGTTTCCAGACCCGCATCAGCGGGTGCGCTGGCAGGTGGTGATGGCCGCCGCATACGGCATCGGCACGGCGGCCGGACCGTCGCTCGGCGGCTGGCTTAGCCAGCATTTCGGCTGGCGCTCGACGTTTCTGGTCAATCTGCCGGTCGGCGCGCTTGCGCTGTACTTTATCTGGGCACATCTGCCGCACTATCGGCGCGAGCGTGGCGGCGACGTGCGTATCGACTGGGCCGGCGCAGTGCTGGTTGCGCTGGTGCTGGGCGGTCTGCAGACCTTCATCGAGGCGGTGCCGAAGGACGGCCTGAACGGCGCCAATCTGCTGCTTGCAGTGCTGGTCGTGGCCGGCGCGGCGTTGCTGCTGGTCTGCGAGCGTCGCGCGACTCATCCGATCATCCCGCTCGACCTGTTCAAGGATGCGCATCTGGTCACGCTGTTTACGCTGTCCGTGTTGTCCGGTTTCGTGATGTTTTCGCTGATCTTTTTCGCGCCATTGCTGTTACAGGGCGGATTTGGCCTTTCGCCGCAACAGGCCGGCCTGCTGGCTACGCCGATCGCCGCGTGCATCGCGCTCGGCAGCTTCATCAATACGCGCATCGTGCTTCACATGTCGCGGCCTACGTCGATTCTGTCGATCGGCTTCGCATTGCTGGTTGCCGCTTCGCTGGGGATCGCGCTCGCGTCGCCGGCTACCCCGCATCTTTACCTCGAATTGTCGATGGCGGCGGTCGGTATCGGCCTGGGTTTCATCCTCAACAACCTGAACGTGTTCGGGCAAGAGATCGCCGGACGCGAGCGTCTGGGCATCACGACCGCGCTGCTGCAGTCGACGCGCATGGTCGGCGGCATGCTTGGCACCAGCGTGGTTGCGACGATCGTGAACCGCCGTTACGCGTCAGGTGTGGACGATTCGCTACACGTGCTCGGCGAAACGGTGGCGGCGCAGTGGCGTACGCAGCTTGCCGATCCGCGCATTCTCGTCGACGAGGGCTCGCGCAACGCGCTTTTGGTCCAATTGAAGCGCGCGGGGCTTGAGGGCCCCGCGCTGGTCGATGCAGCGCGACACGTGCTCGTGCAGTCGATCCATATCGGCGTACTGCTGACCGGCTGCGCGGCGCTTGCCGCGGCCTTGCTGGTGCGGAAGATCTCGCATATCACCTTCCATCGTAGCAAGTAGGCTCGGCGGCCGGCCTACTTGCCGCAGAGCCAGCCTCTCGCGCCGAAACACGAGCGTAATGAAGCCACTGGCGCGGCTTTCGTCTTCTCGTCAGGCCGCCGCGGCCATCGGTCCGAACAGCGCATTGCGCGTCTGTTCGCTGACCGCGATATCGAGCGCCACCGCCCGTTCGACGCCAATCTGCAACGGTGGGCCAAGCCGGGCGATCTCGATACCGGTTCTGCGCAGCAGGCGTTCGATAGGGGTGGTCGTTACGGTTACGTAACGCGTGATGCCCATGCGGTCCGCGAACGTAACGAGTTCCTGGATCGCCAGCATCGTGACGTCGGCGAAGCCGAACGTCTGTTCATTTTCAGGATCGGTCTCGATCGCGAAACGGCTCAGTTCCCAGATGTGCCGTCCGACCGGGGCGGCCTTGCCGTGCAACAGCTGTGGAAACGTATCTTTCAGCATGTTCGGGCCTTCGGTTGGCATCAGGCGCCAACAGCCGCGAATTTTCATCCCTGCGTCTTGGATCAGCATGTAATGCGGCCCAAGGGCGTCATAGCCGTCTACCTCCATCCCCGCGATGATCGGAATGTCCCAGCCCATTCGCCCGTGAAAAACCCGGGCGCGTAGCCGGTACATTTCGTGAATGTCTGAATCGTCGAATTCCCTGGTGCTGCCAACTCGAATCGCTGCGTGCATGGTCGTCTCTCCTCGCCCGGGCCTGTCCCGTACGCTGAAAAACTTATGCATTTTGGATACAAATTTGCACCTACCTACCTGGATAGGTGTTGGGTTGATGCCCTCCTCATCAAAATTGAGACAAGCAATAGCCAACCCGATGGGGACTCAACATGGAACTGCTCGAAAATCATTGGCAAGCGGCAGTACAAAACCGCGCTGCAGACGTTTCGTCCGCTGTCGATCGTGTTTTGATCATCGCTTACCGTAAGAAAAGAAAAGAAAGTCAGCGTCAATTCTGGGCCCGCTTCGGCGTCACGCAATCGCGTGGCAGCCGCTTCGAGTCCGGCGCGGAAATCCCCGCACCCGTTTCGATCCTGCTTGGGCTCTACTTCTCCAAGACCATCAGCGACGGCGACCTCGGCAAGGCTGGACGCCTGCTCGCCGGTGAAGCCAAAGAGCTGATCAACCTGGATCAATAAGTCCCAGTTGCGTTGCAATGACGGCGGCAGCACGCCGCGAGTTCACGCCGAATTTCGTGCGGATGTTCTTCAGGTGGAAGTTCACCACGGCTTCCGAACATCCGAGGATGTGCGAAATCTCCCACGTGGATTTGCCGCGCGCCGTCCATTGCAGGCATTCCCGCTCGCGCGGCGTCAGCTTGGGCAGCAGCCCTTGGGTGTGATGCTTCAGATACGGCTGGCTCGTGTCGATCACGAGGTCGCGCAGTAGCGCCAGATTCGGCAATACGACGTCAAGGTGCCGCCAGAATTCGCTGGTGGGGTTGCTGTCATTGACGAAGCACAGCATGCCGTTTTCCTGCTGCGGGCCGTGAATTGGCAGCGTGATACCGGCGCGCAGCCCATGGGCGCGCGCCTCTTCATACATTGTCTGTTGCTGCGGGTTCGTGTTGAACAACGCCGGCGACCATACCAGCGGCGACGATTTGGTCGTGCAGTGCGCGACCGTTGGGTCGATGTGCGCGAAACCATGTGCGTCATAGAACTGACGCCACGCCGGCGCATAGCTGCTGCGCACGAACGCGTCCTCCATCCGGATACCCGGACGGGGCAGGATGGCTACCAGCACGCGATTGAATCCCCAGCCTTCCGCAAGGCGGCCGAGCTCGCTGAACCAGGTCGTGTCGTCGACCGCGTTGAGCATCGGCGACATCTGCTCAAAAAATTGTAGCGACAAGGCAGTTCTCTCAGGTCATGACGGAGCCATGCCGCTGGCTATTGCCAGCGTGCGCCATGGCCCTCGTATTCTTCTGCATTAATTTAGCATCATTATTATTTCTTCACTGAAAAACTGTGCAGCGAAAACCAATTTGCGATTTGTTCATAAAAACATCGCCAATCTTTAGAAAATCTGCCAATAAGAGCATTTTCCCGTGATTTAAGGGTATTCGCGTTTCGCGAATACGGTAACTCTAACTGCAGAAAAATCTGCGGTCGGTAACGGAAGCGATTTCATTGCGTCGGGAAGCGCTGTCGGTTGCGTAGAAAGACCGCATCATCTGTAGGGAGAATGCAATCATGCTGTGTGGCTGTTAAGCAACTATGTGGCAGACGAGCAGCATTGAAACATACCGCCGCGGCGATGGCATCAGGGTTTTTGCCTGTATCGGCCGTGCGTTCGCTGGATGAAGTTGTTTGACAACATTGGAGCGCGAATGCTACTTTCGCGCTCGACATCGCCGCCTCGTCGCCAGCATCCATGAACGTTTCTCCCATCCAGCAGCAGGAATTCGCTGCCAGCGTGATGGCCGTACCGCCACTCGCGCGCCGCGCCGACTTCAGTCTCGATGTGGCGCAGAATCAAAAGCTGATTCGCCATATCGAAGCCGGCGGAGTACGCACGCTGCTTTACGCCGGCAATGCAAATCTGTACCACGTCGCAATCAGCGAATACCGCGATCTGCTCGATTTACTCGCCGCAAGCAGCGGCCCCGACACGCGGGTGATTCCGGCGATCGGTGCCGACTACGGCAAGATGGTCGACCAGGCTCGCATCCTCGCGCAGACTTCGTATCGCACTGCTATGGTGCTGCCGTTCAGCGGTTTCACCACGCCGCAGGGCGTCGAAGCCGGCCTGACGCACATTTCGCAGCTCGCTGGCATGCCGCTCACGTTGTATGTGAAGAGCGAAAACTACGTCGACGTCGAGACGCTCGCGCGCCTTGTCGATCAGGGTACGCTGATTGCGGTCAAGTACGCGATCGTGCGCGACAATCCTACGCAAGATCCGTACTTGCAGCGGCTGTTGCAGAGTGTGAGCTCCGCCCGGGTGATTTCGGGGATGGGCGAGCGCCCCGCGCTCGTGCATGTGCGTGATTTCGGTCTCGCTGCATGGACCACCGGCTCGGGCTGCATCGCGCCGCACGCGGTGACGGCGCTGTTCAACGCGGCCAAAGCGAATCGTGCCGACGAGGCACGGCGTCTCTACGACGCCTTCATGCCGCTCGAAACACTGCGCGACGCGATCTCACTGATCCGCGTGCTGCACGACGCGGTGACGATGTCGAAGCTCGCGGACATGGGCCCGCTTCTACCGCTGCTGAGTTCGACTCCGGTCGAACATCATGCGAAGATCGATGCTGCGACGCAGGCCCTGCTCGCATTCGAGCGCCAGCTCGCGGACACTGCCGCGAGCCGTTGAAGGCGCATACCCACTATGTGAATTTTTTGGCCGCGCGTGCGCGTAAACACGCCAACGAACGCGAACAACAATCGCGCGGCCTACGAGAGGAGTTGCAACATGCAGATTACCGGAGACATGCTGATCGGCGGGTCCGCGGTGCGCGGCACTAAAGGCACGCTGCGCGCGTTCGACCCGGCCCGCAACATGGAGATCGAGCCTGAGTTCGGCGGTGGCGGTACGGTCGAGGTCGACCGTGCGTGCGAACTGGCAGCGCTGGCGTTCGATCCGTATCGTCAGGCGCCGCTTGAAACGCGTGCGCGTTTTCTCGAAGCTATCGCGGACAACATCATGGCACTCGGCGACGCGCTGATCGAACGCGCGCAAGCCGAATCGGCGCTGCCGAAGGCGCGCCTCGAAGGCGAACGGGGGCGCACGGTGGGTCAGCTGCGACTGTTCGCCGCGCTCGCGCGTGAAGGCCGCTGGCTCACCGCAACGCTGGATTCCGCGCTGCCCGAGCGCAAGCCGCTGCCGCGCTCGGATCTGCGCCTGCAGAAGATTCCGGTGGGTCCGGTGGCCGTGTTCGGCGCGAGCAACTTCCCGCTGGCCTTCTCCGTGGCGGGCGGCGACACCGCATCGGCGCTGGCAGCCGGTTGCCCGGTCGTCGTGAAGGCACATCCGGCACACCTGGGCACGTCGGAGCTGGTTGGCCGCGCGATCCAGAAAGCCGTGGCCGACAACGGTTTGCCGGAAGGCGTGTTCTCGCTGATGGTCGGCGCAGGCAACGAGATTGGCGAGGCGCTGGTTGCGCATCGGGCGATCAAGTCGGTTGGTTTCACCGGTTCGCGGCGTGGTGGCCTGGCGCTAGTGAACATCGCGTCAAAGCGTCGCGAGCCGATTCCGGTGTTCGCGGAGATGAGCAGCATCAATCCGTTTTTCGTGCTGCCGGGCGCGCTGGCAAAGCGCGCCGAGGCGCTTGCCAACGGCTTCATCGATTCGGTAACGCTCGGCGTCGGCCAGTTCTGTACCAACCCGGGCCTCGTGCTGCTGCTCGATGGGCCGAACAAGCAGACGTTCATCGACGCCGCTGCCAAAGCGCTGGCACAAAAGGGCGCGCAGACGATGCTGACGGCCGGCATCGCGAATGCGTACAAGGATGGCGTCTTGCAGCGTAACGAACTGAACGGTGTGCAAAGCATTGCGCGAGGCCAGCAATCGGACGCGTCATGCGCGGCGTTGCCGGCGCTATTCCAGACCACGGCGATGCAATTCCTCGCCACTGCGCAACTCGAGGAAGAAATCTTCGGGCCGACATCGCTGATCGTCACTTGCGCGGACATCGCGGAAATGGTGAAGGTGGCCGAGCATCTCGAAGGTCAGCTGACTGCGACGCTGCAGCTCGAAGCCGACGACTACGAACTCGCCCGCGAACTGCTGCCGACGCTCGAACGCAAGGCCGGCCGCATTCTGGCGAACGGTTTCCCGACCGGTGTCGAAGTGTCGCACGCGATGGTGCACGGCGGCCCGTTCCCTGCCACCTCCGATGCGCGTGCAACCTCGGTTGGCGCAACGGCAATCGACCGTTTCCTGCGGCCGGTCTGCTATCAGGATCTGCCGGCCGAACTGCTGCCGCAAGCACTGCAGGACGATAATCCGCTTGCGCTCTGGCGCCTGCGCGACGGCAAGCCCGTGCAGGGCTGATGCCGCGCACTGTCGCTGCCGCTACCGCCGTGCGTTCATAGCGCCCGCGCGGTGGCGCAGCGATTGTTGTTGCCGCTGCCCGTGCAGCAAAACAAGAGTCCTCTGCAAACTGCCGGGCAGCGCGCTGCCCGGCCTTCTCTGCGCGACACGCGACACGCGACACGCGACACTCGACCCGCCATGACCGACCCCAACCGCCGCTATCCCGATCCGGCCGTTCGTATTCTCGATCCACGTTTCACTGCGCTACGCCTTGCAATGGCCTCGGTCGAATGCCTCTACCAAGGCACGCGCTGGTCCGAAGGTCCGGTCTGGTTTGGCGACGGACGCTACCTGCTGTGGAGCGACATCCCAAACAACCGCATGCTGCGCTGGGATGAAGAAACCGGCGCGGTGACGCCATTTCGCCGTCCTTCAAACAACGCAAACGGCAATACACGCGACCGCGAAGGCCGTCTCGTGACCTGCGAGCATCTGACGCGCCGCGTCACGCGCACCGAGTACGATGGCACGATCACGGTGCTGGCCGAGCGCTACCAGGGCAAGCGCCTGAATTCGCCGAACGACGTGGTCGTGAAATCCGATCACTCGATCTGGTTTACCGATCCGAGCTTCGGCATCGCCGGCTTCTACGAAGGCGAACAACAGGAAGCGGAACTGCCGCAATGCGTGTACCGGATCGATGCGCACACCGGTGAAGTAACGATGGTGGCCGACGACGTGATCGGCCCGAACGGTCTCGCGTTCTCGCCGGACGAAAAGCTGCTGTACATCGTCGAATCGCGCGGTGAGCCGCGCAAGATTCGCGTCTTCGACGTCGTGCAGCAGGGCCGCGCACTGGCGAACAATCGCGTGCTGATCGATGCAGGCCCGGGTGGCACGCCGGATGGATTTCGCGTCGATGTGCAGGGCAATCTGTGGTGTGGCTGGGGCATGGGCAACGATGAACTCGACGGTGTACGCGTGTTTTCGCCGCAAGGCGAGCCGCTCGGGCATATCGCATTGCCGGAGCGCTGCGCGAATGTCTGCTTCGGCGGCCGGCATCGCAATCGGCTCTTTATGGCGGCGAGCCACGGGCTGTACGCGTTGTATGTGAATACTCAGGGTGTCAAAGGCGGTTGAGCCTGCGCAAAAACGGCATACACGCGCCGTCGCTGAGCTTGGTCCATTGAACAGATCGATGCAGGAGCGAGTGTGGCAAACAGAAAGACCCCTGAAGAGTTGCGCAGCCATCGCTGGTACGGCGTCAACGATATGCGCTCGTTCGGCCATCGCTCGCGTACCGCGCAAATGGGCTTTAGCCGCGAGGAATACGCAGGCAAACCGGTCATCGCGATCCTCAACACGTGGAGCGAGATGAACCCATGCCACACACACTTCAAGCAGCGCGTCGAAGAAGTGAAGCGTGGCATCTGGCAAGCGGGCGGCTTTCCGATCGAATTGCCGGTGCAGACACTATCCGAGCCGTTCCAGAAGCCAACCACGATGCTCTATCGCAACTTTCTCGCGATGGAAGCCGAAGAGACGCTGCGCTCGTATCCCGCCGACGGTGTGGTGCTGATGGGCGGCTGTGACAAAACCACGCCGGCACTGCTGATGGGCGCGATCTCGATGGACCTGCCGGCGATCTTCCTGCCGGCCGGCCCGATGCTGCGCGGTAACTGGAACGGCACGACGCTCGGCTCGGGTTCGGATACCTGGAAGTACTGGGCAGACCTGCGTGCGGGCAAGATCACCGAAGCGGACTGGCAAGGCGTCGAAGGCGGCATCGCACGTTCGCCCGGCCACTGCATGACGATGGGCACCGCATCGACGATGACAAGCGCCGCCGAAGCACTTGGCTTCACGCTGCCTGGTTTCGCATCGATTCCCGCGGCCGATTCGCGGCACGCGCAGATGGCCGCGAAAACCGGCATGCGGATCGTCGAGATGGTGTGGGAAGACCTGAAGCCCTCCGACATTCTGACTGCACAGTCGATCGACAATGCTGTGACCACGTGTCTTGCGCTGTCAGGTTCGACGAATGCAATCGTCCATATGATCGCGCTTGCACGCCGCGCAGGTATCGGGTTGACCCTTGAGCGCTACGACGCGCTATCGCGCCGCACGCCGGTACTGGCGAACATTCGTCCGACCGGCAGTTACCTGATGGAAGACTTTTATTACGCAGGCGGTTTGCCCGCGCTGCTTGCCGAACTGGGCGACCTGATCGATCGCTCGCAGCGCACGGTAAACGGCCATACGCTCGGCGAGAATCTCGAAGGCGTGCGCATCTTCAACGAAGACGTGATTCGCCGCCGCGCAACGCCGCTGCTGCCGGACAATGGCCTTGCAGTACTACGCGGCAACATCGCACCGAACGGCGCGGTGATCAAACCCGGCGCCGCCGAAGCGAAGCTGCTGGTACATACGGGCCGCGCCGTGGTGTTCCGCGACTACAACGACATGGCGGCGCGCATCGACGACGATGCGCTAGATATCGACGAAACCTGCGTAATCGTGCTGCAGCATGCTGGGCCTGTCGGCGCGCCCGGCATGCCGGAGTGGGGCCAACTGCCGATTCCTCGCAAGCTGCTGATGCGCGGCGTGCGCGACATGGTGCGCATTTCCGATGCGCGCATGAGCGGCACCAGCTACGGCGCATGTGTACTGCACGTCGCGCCTGAATCGTTCATCGGTGGTCCGTTTGCGCTGCTGCGCGACGGCGACATGATCGAACTCGACGTGCCGCAGCGCAAACTGAACGTACTGATATCGGATGACGAACTGGCGCAGCGCAAGGCGCAATGGGTCGCGCCGCCGCCACGCTTTGCGCGCGGCTACGGCGCGATGTACCAGGTGCACGTGATGCAGGCCGACAAAGGTTGCGATTTCGATTTCCTGCAGCGCGACGGTGCGGCGACCAACGGCGAACCGGAGATTCACTGAGCACGCAGCTCAATACCCGACGCGATAAACCCGCCCCGTTTGCGCACCTTCGACACTACGCAAATACGCATGAGCTGTGCGCTGTGCGCTGACCGGCTCGAAACCGCGAAAATACGGCGCGTAACTATCCATCGCTTCAGTGAGCACCGTCGGGCTGACGATGTTGATACGAATGCCGCGCGGCATTTCGATGGCGGCACCACGCACGAAACCTTCCAGCGCGAGATTGACCGTCGTTGCGCTGACGCCTTCGCGAATCGGTTCATCGGCGAGGATGCCGCTCGTCAGCGTGAACGAGCCGCCGTCGTTGATATGCGGCAGCGCTGCGAACACGACGTTCACCTGGCCCATCAGCTTGTCGTCGAGCCCCTTGCGGAACTGAGCGACGTTCATCTGCGACAGCGGCCCGAAGAAGACCTTGCCGGTTGCCGTGACGACACCGTCCACTTTGCCGATCTGGTTAAACAACCGTTCGACATCCGCAGCATCGTTGCTGTCGACTCGCAGCGCACCGCGTGTGGCGCCGACTTCGATCACTTCATGGCGCGCTTTCAGTTCATGCACGACGGCTTGACCGAGCGTGCCGGTTGCGCCGATCACCACAATTTTTTTCATGGCTGTTTTCTCCGCTGACGTGGAACCGTTCCACAGATTGTCACAGCCACTTCAGCGAAGTACAAGTGCAAGCACAAGCACACCACGCGACCGATCATCCAATACGCTGCAACTCGATGATGTGGGTCGGCCTGCGGTCATTGATCGCGAAGTGCGCGCGTCCGCCATATTGCTGATTCGCGCGTACCCGCTCGCGATCGGTGGTGAAAGAGCCATCCGATTGCGGCTCGGCCATGCCTTTCTCAACCACGGTATAGCCTGGCGTGAGCGCGAGCAGCAAGCTACCGCCGCCGGCACGGCTATCGAAGCCGGCGAGGCCATCGCGTGCTTCTGGCAAGCTGTTGTCGTGCGTTGCATTGCTGGTGGTCACTTCGTCGGGACCGATCGCACCATGACCGGCAAGGCGCGCGGCTTCGCGATTCTTGCCGTCGGTGTCGACCGTGCTGTCGTGCGTGCGGTCGTTGTGCATTTCGGCGCTGAGGCCGGCGGACCGTTGGGTCGGTGCGGGGTTCATCCTGGTGGACATCATGAGCATTACCTCCTTACGAATCGGCTTCACGAACAGTTCAGCAAGACCCGTTCCGGCAGGTACTCACGATACAAAAATCCGCTTGGTGCGCGAGCTAACCACGTCCGCCATTTTTTTGCGTTTTTTAATGGACGAGGATTTTCTACAGAGTATGATCCTTCTTCGACCCAGTGTTGGCGGTTAGTAATATTCCTAACGTTCGGGGCGACACAATAACGATATTGGCCAATGCGCTAGTGCGGTAATGCACCTTTTCGAACCGTCATATGAGGCAGTCGGGAGCTGATGACTCATGCATGTCGATGCTGCATTCACTCATCGTGGCTATTTATTGAATTGCTCGCCGGCACGCGCGGGCGACGGAAGCTGGCAACCGTATGTTGTCGTCTCGCGTTCAAGCGACGGCGAACTGGTTGCCAACCGTTTCTTTCCCACTGAACTCCGCTTTACCGACGAAGCCGCTGCAATCGCGCACGCACGCGATTGGGCCGTGCGCTGGATCGACGCGAGCAGCATGACGATCTGAGGCAGCGCCGACGTGCGCGCCATGCCTGTGCACGGTGCCGCGCAAAACGCGGTAACCTCTGGGGACAATTCACTTTGACCGTGCACGTGCACGGGTGTGGTCGCGCCATGTCAAACGTTCCGTTGAACAACTGGGGTCTTGAACACATCGTCGGCGAGTTGCGCGCTTCGCGCGAGCAACTGCATCGCACGCGCCACCCGCGCGGGATTCGCGAACTGCCGTCGCGCGATGCGGTGATCAACATCGTTGCAGGTTTGCGTGCGGCGTTGTTCCCGACGCATTGGGGCGCGCCCGATCTGACCGACGAAAGCGTCGACTACTATGTCGGCCACACACTGGAGAGCACGTTGCGGCTGCTGGCTGAGCAGATTCGCCGCGCGCTGCGCTTCCTGCCGGAATATGCCGAGACGCCGGACGTGGACATGGGCCAGCGTGCATTCGAAGTGGCGCGCGAGTTCGGCACGCAACTGCCGGCAATTCGCGCGTTGCTGGTCAGCGACATTCAGGCTGCGTACACAGGCGACCCGGCAGCGCAGCACATCACCGAGATTCTGCTGTGCTATCCGGGCGTGTGGGCGATGACGCATCATCGGCTCGCGCACGCACTGCATCGGCTCGGCGTGCCGCTGCTCGCGCGCTTTATCAACGAGATCGCGCATTCGGCCACCGGCATCGATATTCACCCGGGCGCGCAGATCGGCCCGAGCTTCTTCATCGACCACGGCACCGGCGTGGTGATCGGCGAGACCGCGGTGATCGGCGAACACGTGCGTGTGTACCAGGCGGTGACGCTCGGTGCGAAGAGTTTCGCCGCGGATGCCGACGGCTCGCTCGTGAAAGGCAATGCACGCCATCCGATCGTCGAGGACGACGTGGTGATCTATGCGGGCGCAACGATTCTCGGCCGGGTGACGATCGGGCGCGGTTCAGTGATCGGCGGCAACGTGTGGCTTACGCACAGCGTGCCACCGGGCAGCAGCGTATCGCAGGGCAAGGTGCGCGAAGGCGAACGCAATCGCGACCGCAGTGACGACGGCGCGCGTTGAGCGTGTTTGCGCGCTAGCCGCTGCACTGCAGGTATGGCGCGTCGACGCGCGCCCAGGTGCAGCTCTGCACGGCGCATGGGGCCGCAGCGCGTTTCAAAGCCCGCTCAAGTATGCGTAACGCTCACCGCCGCCGTACGGCCGACGATCGCAAGAAATTCTCTGCGGGTCGACGGATCGGTGCGGAACGTGCCGAGCATCCGCGACGTGACCATCTCGGCGCCCGCCTTATGCACCCCGCGGGTCGACATGCACTGATGCGACGCTTCGAGGATCACACCGACGCCCTTCGGCTGCAGCACGTCGTTGAGCGTATCGGCGATCTGCACGGTCATCTTCTCCTGAATCTGCAGGCGTTTCGCAAACGCATCGACTAGCCGCGCGAGCTTCGAAATGCCGACCACGCGATGCTCAGGCAAATACGCGACATGCGCGCGGCCGATGATCGGCACCATATGGTGTTCGCAGTAGCTCTCGAAGCGGATGTCTTTCAGCACGATCATTTCGTCGTACCCGTCCACCTCGGAAAACGTGCGGGCGAGGATGTCGCGCGGCTCGACCTGGTAGCCCGCGAAGAATTCCTCGTATGCGCGCACCACGCGCGCCGGCGTATCGACCAGCCCTTCGCGCCGCGGATCGTCACCGGCCCAGCGCAGCAGCACGCGTACCGCTTCTTCGGCCTCTGTGCGCGTCGGGCGGGGCGGCACGTCGGCGGCCGACTTCGTCTTCTTCTTGCTTGTGGTCATCTTCGCTCCTGTTATGTGTTCATCGCGCGCGACATAAGCGAAGCCTATCGCATGCGGGACGGTTGTGGGCCCGCAACCTTGACAACCCATCCGGCCGCCTTCCATAATGCGCCGGTACGTTCGCTAAACGAATCTGTGTTCGTATGTCGAACATTCGGGCAACCGGCATCGATTTGAGGCAGGCTGCATGGGCAAGCAGGGCGACTGGAGGTGCAGACCACCCCGCGCATAGCCAGAAGAGCGGCTCGCGGCTTGGGCACGCAGCGTCGCAACAGGAATCGGACATGATCAACAAGATCTTCGAATCGCTTCAGTCGGCGGTGGCCGACATACACGACGGCGCGACCGTGATGATCGGCGGCTTTGGCACGGCAGGCATGCCGTCTGAACTGATCGACGCCCTCATCGAACACGGCGCGCGCGAACTGACGATCGTCAACAACAACGCCGGCAACGGCGACATCGGCCTCGCGGCGCTGCTGAAGGCTAAGCGCGTGCGCAAGATCGTCTGCTCGTTCCCGCGTCAGACCGACTCGTACGTATTCGACGCGCTCTACCGCGCCGGCGAAATCGAACTGGAACTCGTGCCGCAGGGCAATCTGGCGGAACGCATCCGCGCGGCCGGCGCCGGCATCGGCGGCTTCTTTACGCCGACCGCATACGGCACCAAACTCGCCGAAGGCAAGGAAACCCGCGAGATCAATGGCCGGCATTACGTGCTCGAAATGCCGCTGCATGCGGATTTCGCGCTGATCAAGGCATACAAGGGCGACCGCTGGGGTAACCTGATCTACCGCAAGACCGCGCGCAACTTTGGCCCGATCATGGCGAGCGCAGCGAAAACGGCCATCGTGCAGGTGTCGGAAGTAGTGCCGCTTGGCGCGCTTGACCCGGAAGCAATCGTCACGCCGGGCATTTTCGTGCAGCGCGTGATCGAAGTGCCGCAAGCTGCCCACCCGATTTCGCGTTCCGGCACGGCCGCCGCCTGACAGGAGATCCGACATGAAACGACTGACCCGCGATGAAATGGCCAAACGCGTTGCACAGGATATTCCGGAAGGCGCGTACGTGAACCTCGGCATTGGCGTGCCGACGCTGGTGGCAAACCACCTCGCCGCCGGCAAGGAAATCTTCCTGCACAGCGAAAACGGCGTACTCGGCATGGGCCCGGCGCCCGCAGCCGGTGAAGAAGACGACGAACTGATCAACGCCGGCAAGCAGCACGTCACGCTGCTGACGGGCGGCTCGTTCTTTCACCATGCCGATTCGTTCGCGATGATGCGCGGCGGCCATCTGGATTACTGCGTGCTCGGCGCGTTCCAGGTGTCGGCGAAGGGCGATCTGGCGAACTGGCACACCGGCGCGCCCGATGCGATTCCGGCGGTCGGCGGTGCAATGGATCTGGCAATCGGCGCGAAGCAGGTATTCGTGATGATGGAGCACCTGACCAAGCAAGGCGAAAGCAAGATCGCTGCGGAATGCACGTACCCGGTGACGGGCGTCGGCTGCGTCAACCGCATCTACACCGACCTCGCGATGATCGACGTGACGCCCGCTGGCCTCGTGGTGCGCGAGATCTTCTCCGATATCGACTTCGCCGAATTGCAGAAACTGACTGGCGTGCCATTGATCGACGGCAACGCAGCGGCGCGCGCGGCGTAAGCGCGCTCGCCGCGCGGCGTTCACGGGCCAGCGCCCGCACGAACGCCGCGCCGCCGTGCCGTTGTGCCTACGCAAATCGGCCGGCCGTGCCGGCCTCGCGCGAGATTGCCGTCGCCGGCTCACAAGACTCATACAAGCATTCGAGACGCCTCAACCCTTCCTCCTCTTTCGCCCGAACAACGTCATCATGCTCGAAGCAAGCGCCCGTCTGACCGGCCTGATTTGCGGCACGCAACCGATGAACGACATCTGGTCGCCGCGCGCGACGCTGCAGCGGATGCTCGATGTGGAAGCCGCGCTGGCGCGCGCGTCGGCTGCGCACGGCGTGATTCCGCAGGCAGCGGTGGCCGCAATCGAAGCGGCTTGCGATGCGGATCGCCTCGACGCGAATGCACTGGCACACGACGCCGCGCTTGGCGGCAATCTGGCGATTCCGCTCGTCAAGCAACTGACGGCGCGCGTCAAGGAGCTCGACGCCGAAGCATCGAAGTACGTGCATTGGGGCGCGACGAGCCAGGACATCATCGATACCGCGACGGTGCTGCAGCTGCGCGATACCTACGCGTTGCTCGAGCGCGGCCTCGCGGCGACCTGCGACGCGATCGCTGTGCTCGCCCGCACCCACCGCGCGACGCCGATGATCGGCCGCACATGGCTGCAACAGGCGCTGCCGATCACACTCGGCCTGAAGTTCGCGCAATGGCTCGATGCACTGCTGCGCCATCGCGAGCGCCTCGATGCATTGCGCGAACGCACGCTGGTACTGCAGTTCGGCGGCGCGGCCGGCACGCTGGCGAGCCTGCGCAGTGCGGCGCCCGCGGTAAGCCGCTCGCTTGCAAGCGAACTCGGCCTCGCACAACCGGCGCTGCCGTGGCACACGCAACGCGACCGCATTGCCGAAGCGGCATCCCTGTTCGGCATGCTGATCGGTACGCTCGGCAAGATCGCGCGCGACATCTCGCTGCAAATGCAGACCGAGCTCGGCGAACTCGGTGAACCGGCCGCCGCAGGCAAGGGCGGATCGTCGACGATGCCGCACAAGCGCAACCCGGTCGGCTGCGCAGCGGTGCTGACTGCCGCAGCGCGCGCGCCGGGCCTCGTCGCGACGGTGCTGGCCGGCATGGTGCAGGAACACGAACGCGCGCTGGGCGGCTGGCAGGCCGAATGGGATGCGCTGCCGGACCTCGCGCGTCTTGCCGGCGGCGCGCTCGCGCATATCGAACAGATCGCGGCGGGGCTCGACGTCAACACCGAACGCCTCGCGACCAACCTCGACGCTACGCACGGCCTGATACTCGGCGAAGCGGTGATGCTCGCGCTGGGCGAACAGATCGGCCGGCTCGACGCACATCATCTGGTTGAGCACGCATCGAAGCAGGCAGTCGCATCGAACCGCACGCTCTACGACGTGCTGGCCGCCGATCCCGCCGTCACGCGACACCTGCCGGCCGAGCGCCTGCGAAGCCTGTTCGATCCGGCGCATTATGTCGGCGAGGCACACGCGTTCGTGGACGCGGTGCTGGCGCTTCATTCCGCGCTTAATTTGAGCACACCCGTGCGCACCCCCGCGCGCACCCCTGACAAGGAGTAAATCCGCATGCCTTACGCTGCAGTCAATGGCATCGAATTGCACTACCGGATCGACGGCGACCGGCACGGCAGCGCGCCGTGGCTCGTGCTGTCGAATTCGCTCGGCAGCGACCTGTCGATGTGGACGCCGCAAGTCGCCGAACTGGCGCAGCACTTTCGCGTGCTGCGCTACGACACGCGCGGCCACGGCCACTCGGAGGCGCCCAAAGGGCCGTACACGATCGAGCAACTGAGCGGCGACGTGCTGGGCCTGCTCAATACGCTGAAGATCGCGCGGGCGCATTTCTGCGGCGTATCGATGGGCGGGCTGACCGGCGTGGCGCTGGCCGCACGCCACGGTGACCGTATCGGGCGCGTCGTACTCGCCAATACCGCAGCACGCATCGGTTCGCCTGAAGTATGGGTGCCGCGCGCGGCGCGGGCGCGCAACGAAGGCATGATTGCGCTGTCCGAAGCGGTGCTGCCGCGCTGGTTCACGGCGGACTTCATCGCGCGGGAGCCGCTGGTGCTCGGTTTTATCCGCGACGTGTTCGTGCATACCGACAAGGACGGCTACGCGGCCAACTGCGAAGCGATCGATGCCGCCGACCTGCGCGCCGAAGCGCCCGGCATCAAGGTGCCGGCACTGGTGATCTCGGGCACGCACGACGTCGCGGCCACGCCCGCGCAAGGCCAGGAACTGGCCGCGGCGATTCCCGGCGCGCGCTACGTCGAACTCGACGCATCGCACATTTCCAACATCGAGCTGGCGGACACGTTCACGAGGACGGTGCTCGATTTCCTGAAGGAGCAACGATGAACGACAACGAACGCTACGACGCCGGCATGCAGGTGCGGCGCGGCGTGCTGGGCGACGCGCACGTGGACCGGTCGCTGACGAACCGCAGCGAGCTGACCGAAGAGTTCCAGGATTTCATTACGCGCTATGCGTGGGGCGAGATCTGGACGCGCGACGGACTGCCGCGCCACACGCGCAGCATGCTGACGATCGCGATGATGGTCGCATTAAACCGCAGTGAGGAACTGGCATTGCATCTGCGCGCGGCAAAGAATAGCGGCGTGTCGCGCGATCAGATCAAGGAAGTGCTGATGCAGACGGCGATCTATTGCGGTGTGCCGGCGGCCAATTCGGCGTTCCATCTGGCCGACCGGATTTTCCGCGAGGAAGACGAAGCGAAAAAGTAGCCTGCGCGGCGGCTCGGGCAACGTACGCTCGCCCGGCGAATGACGCGCCACCGCTACTCTTCAGCGTCGTGCTCCGCGACGAAGCGCCGCAAATACGCGATCACCGCAGCCTCCGCCGCACGGTGATCCGCACAGCTCTTCGACCCGGCGTTCTCTTCGTCGCCGAACAGCGTGGACGGGGCATTGTGCACGTCCACTTCCAGTCCTTCACGAAAGATGCGGATCTCGTGGACGTTTTCGGCGTACTCGGCGATCCAGTGGATCCCTTCGATATGGGCGCCTGCCCTGACTGACGGTGTCTTCATGAGGCGTCTCCCGGCGCGCCGGACACGAAGCGCCGACGCTTGCCGTAAACATACGCTGTCGTCGCGTGAGATGCACCCGTTGTTCCGTGCTCCCATGTGTTTTATGCCGAAACAACGCGCATTTACACATAATGCAGGGGCATGCAGCATGCTGCGATACGCTCGTACGCGATTGCGCAGCGTCGTGCGCGCCGGTACCCGGCAACAAGGCATATGCGTTGCTTGATGAACACGGCTACCGTGCGGCCGCTGCGCGTGGCCGTCGCGGCGCCTGGTTGCGCGCCGCGACGGCCATCCCGCCTTTACGTTACATCTTGACCACGTCGATGAGCATCTTCTTGCCGTTCCGGTAGTCGTACAGCGAAATCACGCCGTGCGTCAGATCGCCCTTAGCGTCGAAGGTGATTTCGCCGGACACGCCTTTGTAGTCGGTGCTAGGCATCATCGCGAGGATCTTTGCCGGATCGGTCGAATTCGCGCGCTTCATCGCATCGACGACGACATACACCGCGTCGTACGTGAACGGTGCGTAGATCTGGATCGGTTGGCCGAAGCGCTTCTTGTACTTCGCTTCGAAGGCCGCGCCGCCCGGCATCTTTTCGAGTGCCATGCCGACTTCTGAGCACACGATGTTGTCGGTCGCGTTGCCGGCCAGATCCGACAGCTTGTCGGTACATGCACCATCGCCTGCCAGCACCTTCGCGCGCAGGCCGAGTTGTTTGGCCTGTTTCGCGAACGGGCCACCGGTGGCGTCCATGCCGCCGTACATGATCGCGTCCGGGCTCTCGCCCTTGATTTTGGTCAGGATCGCGCGGAAATCGACGGCCTTGTCGTTGGTTGCATCATGCGACACGACCTGCATGCCCAGCGCTTTCGCAGTCTTCTCGAACTCGCCGGCGAGGCCCTGGCCGTATGCGGTCGAGTCGTCGACGATTGCGACCTTCTTCACCTTCAGGCTTTTCGCCGCGTAGTTCGCGAGCGCCGGCCCCTGCTGCGCATCGGTTGCAACCACGCGATAGGTGGTCTTGTAGCCCTGCAACGTGTACGCCGGATTCGATGCGGCAGGCGAAATCTGCACGATGCCGGCGTCGCTATAGATCTTCGACGCAGGAATCGACGTGCCGGAGTTCAGGTGACCGACCACTGCAACGACCTTGTCGTCGACCAGCTTTTGTGCGACTTGCGTGGCCGTGCGCGGGTCGGCCGCATCGTCCTGCGAGTCGAGCTGCAGCGTGATCTTCTGGCCGCCGATCGTCAAACCCTTTGCATTGATTTCTTCGATCGCAAGGCGTGCACCGTTTTCATTGTCTTTGCCAAGATGCGCAATTTCACCGGTCAGCGGTGCGACGTGACCGATCTTCACCGTCTCATCCGCATGAGCGCCACCATACAAGGCGAAGGTCATGGCGGCGGCAGTTGAAATTTGTTGTGTGAGTTTTCTCATTGTGTCGTTTAGCACCTGGTAGTGAAGGAAGCGGTGTTATTTAATAGCGCCCGATGTCTCGATGCGAGATCGGGCGCGCCACCACCTGCTAAAGACACTTCACCAAGAGGCTTATTCCACGCGATAAACTCATTTTCTATCAAGTCCGAATTTTCGCTTATTTTTGACAGGCCTGATATTTATTTTGAGTTTACGTAGACCGTGAGCTAATCACGCTAGGGAAATCCGTCAATGCCGGATGTGTACCAAACAGGACAAAACATAGCCTGAAACGTGCCTCCGGGCATCCCAGCCTGACTTACCGGTCTGGCGTACGAGCTTCATTGACCATCGTGACAGGACACGGCGCGAGCCACACCAACCTTTGCATAAAGGTGCGTGCCTTCCAGCGGCTAACCAGCGATCGGAACGAACAGCCCACGACGATCAGGCCAACGCTATAGTCGACTGCATAGCGAACCGTTTCGTCGACCAGATTGCCGAACTTGAGCGCTAGCTGAAACTGCAGGCCGCGTTGCGCCAGATCGGATTCCAGCTTGCCGAGCAGGTGCTGGTATGCGTCGACGCTAGCCGACATTGTGGCGTCCGTTGCGATGTCGAGCGCGTACCTCGGCAGCGGCACGACCGACAAGATATGCAGCCTCGCCTGATGACTGGCTGCGAGTTGCGCCGCAACGAGCACACCGCGATACGAGCAGGGAGAGCCGTCATACACCGCCATCACATATCTCATCAGGCACTCCGTCGAAAGGGTTGTTTCTCTAAGACGTACGACGACGCGGTATATTCCATGTTCGTGCTTGCGTGAGGCGCGCAACTTCGTTCACGAACGCGCAACTGCACGCTGCACGCGCATTCACCAGCCTCGCGCGCCATGCAGGCGCTGCACAGCCCATCAATCAGGCAGTATGAATTCAGATCCCAGCAAGACGCTTCACAGCGTGCTCGCCAGCGCGCGGGCATGCAATGTATGCGCGCCTTTTTTGCCGCTCGGTCCGCGCCCGGTACTGCAAGTCGCGGCGCGCGCGCGAATCCTGATCGTCGGGCAGGCGCCGGGCGCGAAAGTGCACGAGACGGGAGTGCCATGGAACGACGCGAGCGGCAAGCGCTTGCGTGAATGGTTGGGTGTGACGCCGGAAGTCTTTTACGACGCACACCATTTCGCACTTATCCCGATGGGGTTCTGTTATCCGGGGCGCGGCAAGAGCGGCGACAATCCGCCTCGGCCGGAATGCGCACCATTGTGGATGAACAAGCTGCTCGCGCATCTGCGCAGCGTAGAGTTGACGCTTGTGATCGGCCAGTACGCGCAGGCGTACTTTCTCGGCAACCGGCGCAAGACGACGTTAACCGAGACAGTGGCGTCGTGGCAAGAATATGAGTCGACGGCGTGTGTGCCATTGCCCCATCCGTCGCCGCGCAATCAGATATGGCTGAAGAGAAACCCGTGGTTCGACGCGCAAGTCGTGCCGACGCTACGCGCGCGCGTTGCAGCGTTGCTGTAGTCCGTCATTGCTGAACGCGGGCGACGAGACCTTCGTTTAGCTGAATCACTTCGAACAACGTACCGGCTGTACCACTCACGATCAACAAACCTGCGCGTTGCAGATTGCCTTGCTCGGCGTAAGCCAGTTCAACCAGATAGTCGGGTAAATGCAAGGCGGCTGCGGTAATTCGGGTTGCAGTGGCGCGCGGCACGACGCCGAACGCATGCATCGCGTCGCGAAGTTCGAGGGTCGAATGCGCAAGCAACCAGAACATCAAAATTTCTTTGTCGGACTCGGTAAGCTGTTGCTGCTCGTCGAGTTGGTCGACCAGATCGAATGCGGCTCGCGCGGCGCGCACGCGGCTTGGCAGGGTTGCATCTGGAGGGCCGTCACTCGCGGGAACGCGGGTAAGGAAGCTATTCTTGTTTTCGGCCAGATGGTGCTGCCGGCTCAAGCGCCGGAGCAGCACCGTTACTGTGTCGTGCGGCGACGGTTGTCGAAGTCGTAACATGGCTGCCGGTAACGCGAAGTACGGATACAGGGAATGTCGACGTTGCACGCCGTGCACGCATTGCGATCTGTACACGACGACAAACCAACATTAGCACGCTTGAATTCCGTGTGCATCCGCCAATTGCGGCGCTTTGCGCGTTTGCCCACTGCCGCGCGAATAAAGCCATGTTTGATGCTGCTTTTGCACAGCGCCCGGGTTTATTCGAGCACGTGCAACACGATCGGATAGAGCGACAGCACCAGCAGCAAGGCCATCGAAATATTGAATGCGCGCAGCCAGACCGGTTTTGCGAGCACTTGCCGCAACGCTGTGCCACCCGCGGCCCACAAACAGATGCAAGGCAGTCCGATCAGATAGAACAGTGCCGCCATCAACAGCGCGTTGATGCCGACGTCCTCGGTCATATGGATCGTGGTTGCGGCGGTGAGCACCATCATCCACGCTTTCGGATTGATCCACTGGAACAGTAGCGCTTCGTGAAAGCGCATCGGCCGCTGCTTGCCCTGCCGCGCACGCACTTCGCCGGAGGTGCCGATCTTCCATGCGAGATACAGCAGATAGCCGACGCTGGCTACTTCGAGCAACGTATAGAGACGCGGCACGCGATGAAACACTTCGCCGAGGCCAAACCCTACCGAAAGCATCAACAGCACGACGCCCGCGCTAATGCCGAACAAATGCGGCAGCGTGCGGCGGAAGCCGAAATTAACCCCGGATGCGAGCAGCATCGTGTTATTGGGGCCAGGCGTGATGGTGGTGACGAGCGCGAACAGAATGCCGGCCGGCAACGCGCTCAGGAGTTCGTAGGACATGGGCCGTCTCACAGTACTGATGGGAGTGACCGCAGTTTATCGGGGTGAGCCTGTACAGTACCTGTACAATTTTAAAGATGATGTCCGGTACACGGATGATCAAACGAAGGCACATATTTTGACATCAAACGATGCTATTATCGTGCTCAACCAATGGAGACATTATGCGAACCACAATCGCTCTCGACGATGATCTGGTTGCTCGGGCGCAGGACTACACGGGTTTGAGCGAGAAGTCCGCTCTCGTGCGCGAGGCGCTGAGGGCACTTATCGAACGCGAAGCCGCGCGCAGGCTCGCCGCCCTGGGCGGCAGCCAGCCTGGCATCACCGCTGCGCCTCGCCGTCGGCAGGAAGCCGAATGATCCTCGTCGATACGTCCGTGTGGATCGACCACATCGACCATTCCGAGCCGATCATGGTCGACCTCCTGCTTCACGACCGTGTCCGGATCCATCCCTATGTAATCGGCGAGTTGTCGCTAGGCAGCTTGCGCAATCGCGCTACCGTACTTCGTGCGTTGAACGACCTGCCTCGCGTGCCGGTCGCCACACCCGACGAAGTGTTGTACCTGATCGAGCAGCAGCGGTTATTTAGTCGAGGCATCGGCTACGTCGATGCGTCGTTGTTTGCATCTGCAAAGCTTCAGCCTGGTGTGTCCATCTGGACGCGGGACAAGCGCCTGAAAAAGATCGCCGACGAGTTCGCGCTCGGCGCGCTTCTTGAGCACTAGACACCGAAAAGCCTCGGCCAATAGTCGATGCTGTCGGAGCTCGGCGAAGGCTGGGTTACTTCGACACAAACACTAGCTCACCGCCGCCTTTCCTTCGCCGCACTCTCGCTATGCGCCGTCAGCTGCCGGCTCGTCGCGCGAATCAGCGACGTCTTCACACTCACCACGTGCTGCCGCATCAGGTTCTCTGCCTCACGCGGTTCGCGCGCGAGAATCGCGTCGTAGATGCGATGGTGAAAGCGGTGCCGCTCGCGAATGTCGTCGATCTCGAAGGCCAGGATGTTGTGCGCCGAAGCCTGCGGAATCTGCTGGCATAACCGCAACACATCCGCCACCAGCCGCGAGCTTGCTGCGTCATGAATCACCGAATGGAAGACCTCGTTGACCTCGGCATAGTCGGCGCGCTGTTCATTCGGCTCTGCATTGCTCGACAGAATCTGATCCCCGCGCGTGAGCGCATTCTCCAGTTCCACGCAAGCCTCGGCCGATAGCCCGCGTTCCGCCGCGAGCCGTGCCGCGAGACCTTCCGCCAGTGCACGCATCTCATATGCATCGACGATTTCCGACAACGGAAATGCCCGCACTGTAAAACCGCGATTCGGCGTGTAGTTCAGCAGGCCCTCGCCCGCCAGCATCTGCAGCGCGGCCCGCAGCGGTGTGCGCGATACCTCGAGCTCGCGGCTCAACGACACCTCATTGATGCGCGATCCGGGCGGGAGCAGGCCATCGAGCAGATCCTGGCGGATGCGCTCGGCGAGTTCGCCCGACAGTGTGGCGGCAGCGGCTTTTTCGATCATAGGGTCCTCGGACTTGAGACGAGCCCGATTATAGATGACAGCTGCGCACACTTATGGCTGGATCGCGCGCTAAAAGTATGCAAAAGCACGAACGCGTTCAGCACGCGATAGCCGCGCCAGTACGGCTTGATCCCACTTTTTGGTGCATGTGCGTCTGATTGAGGCATAGAGGGAAATGTTGCGGTGCAGTCCAAAGTGAATACACTTTGTCGTTGACAAGGCGTTATTGTACACAGACTATCGCTTCAACCCACCTTGACCAGGAGACAAGCTTGACTGCTTCATTTGCCGTTCCGTTGGCCACTCCCGTCCTCGCGGTCGCAGGCGACGCCCACGCGTTTCCGGTACGTCGTGTGTACTGCGTCGGTCGCAACTACGTTGAGCATATTCGCGAGATGAAAGAGGGCGACGAGCGCGACCCGCCGTTTTTCTTCCAGAAACCGTCCGATGCGATCGTCGCAAATGGCGCTGAACTTGCGTATCCGCCGTGCACCGAAGACTTCCAGCATGAGATCGAACTGGTTGTCGCGATCGGCAAGGACGGGGCGAACGTCGCAGTGGGCGATGCGCTCGCGCATGTGTTCGGTTACGCGGTCGGCATCGACATGACGCGCCGCGACCGCCAGCGCGAAATGCGCGAACGGATGCTGCCGTGGGAGATGGGTAAGTCGTTCGACGAATCGGCGCCGTGCGGCCCGCTGCATCCGGTCGCGAGCGTCGGACATATCGGGCGTGGTGCGATCTCGCTGACGGTCAACGGCGAAGCGCGTCAAAAGGGCGACCTCGCGCAGATGATCTGGAACGTGCCCGAGATTATCGCGAACCTGTCGACGCAATATGAACTGAAGGCCGGCGATCTGATTTTCACCGGCACGCCTGCCGGCGTCGGCCCTGTGTTGCCTGGCGATCGCATCGAAGGGGCGATCGAAGGGCTCGACACGATCCACTTCACTATCGGCTCGAGGAAATCATGAACATGCTACCGAACGACCGTCTCGCCTATTCGCCGATCGTCGATCGCTCGAAGCTGGCGCTGCCGGAAGGCGCGCGGCTCGCCGTGTGGGTGATCGTCAACATCGAGGAATGGAACCCGCTCGAGACGATGCCGCGCACCGTGCTGACGCCGCCTGCCGGCGGTTCGCCGACGCCCGATGTGCCGAACTGGGCATGGCACGAATACGGCAACCGCGTGGCGTTCTGGCGCATGCTCGACGTGTTCGACACGCTCGGCATTCGCGCGGCGCTGGCGATCAACGGTTCGGCGATTCGTAGTTATGAGCCGATTTCGCGCGCGGCGCTCGAGCGCGGCTGGGAGTTCGTCGGCCACGGCTACAGCCAGAAGAACATGCAGAAGGTCGAAGACGAACGCGCCGACATCCGCAAGACCACCGAGGCGATCCGCGCATTCACCGGCACGGCGCCGCGCGGCTGGCTCGGACCGGGCCTGACGGAAACCTGGGAAACCCCGGACATCCTCGTCGAAGAAGGCTACGACTACGTGTGCGACTGGGTGCTCGACGATCAGCCGCTGTATCTGAAGACGCGCACCAAACCGATCGTCAGCGTGCCGTATACGCAGGAATGCAACGACGTCGCGATGATGCTGATCCAGCATCACGCAGCCGCCGAATATCGCAACCGCGCAATCGACCAGTTCGAACAGTTGTATGCGGACGCGCAGAAAGAGCCGCGCGTGATGGCGCTGGTGGTGCATCCGTACATCATGGGCGTGCCGCACCGGTTGCGTTACTTCCGCGAGGCACTGGCGCATATCAGCGCGCGTCAGGGCGTGGTGTTCACGACCGGCAGCGCGATCTGCGACGCGTTCGCGGCGTCGACACCGCAGCCGGGCTAAGCGCAGCAGCGTCGCGCGCGCAGGCTCGTGCGGGCCTGCGCCGCTCCCGTGTTACGCGGCGCCCGCGCGGCGGCCGCATTCTTCGAGACGTTCATGAATAGTCTTCCTTCGCAGCGTGCGCTGCAGGCCGGGTCACGTCCGTCGGGTTCGACGCTGGCGGCGGTCGCGATCTTCGTCGTATTGCTCGCGTCGTATTCGATCAATGCAATGGACCGTCAGATCTTCCCGCTGCTGGCCGCCGACGTGCGTCACGAGTTCGGCTTTGGTCTCGCGCAGATCGGCTTGCTGTCGACCATCTTCACGCTCGGTATGGCGGTTGCCGGCGTGCCGACCGGCATTCTGCTTGCAAGACTGTCGCGTCGCACCGCCACCGTGATCGGCATCGCGATCTTTTCGGTCGGCACGGTATTGACGGCGAGCGCGCATGGCTTTGCCGACATGTTGCTGTATCGCGCGGCGACCGGCATCGGCGAAGCGATGCAACTGACTGTGATCATCGCGATCGGCACCAGCTATTTCACGCGTTTTCGTTCGACCGCGGTTGGTGCGGTGAATTTTTCGTTCGGCGTGGGCGCGATTATCGGGCCGGTTGCCGGTAGTGGATTGCTGGCAATCCAGCATGTATGGCGCTTTCCGATGATCGTGTTCGGCCTGTCGGGTTTCGTCGCGATCGCGTTGATCTTCGTCGCGGTGCGCCCGTGGTTCAGCGAGACGCGCGCAGCGGAAGATCGCAACGAATCCCGGCTCGACCCGCAGCGCGGTCTGCCAGCGGCCGCGCACACGCTGCTGAACCGCAATAGCGTGCTGCTCACCGTGCTGAGCCTGATCGGCGGTCTGATCATTTACGGCTATCTGGGCATGTACCCGACCTTCCTGCGCGAACACCTCGGCTTTTCGCCGGCGATGACCGGCCGTGTGATGAGCGCGTACGGATTCGGTGTGTTCGCATCGATCGCGGGCGGCTGGATCGGCGACCGTGTATCGGCGCGCAAGGTGCTGACGGTCAGCTTCCTGATTGCGGCATTGCTCGGCTACGGGCTCTTCTATGCAGCGACGACGCTGCTTGCGCAGGCGCTGCTGTCGTTCGCGTGGGGTCTGGTGGTCAGCGGGGTGATCTACGTGAATCTGGCGGGGTATCACATCCGTTCGGTCAGCAGCCATCTGAACAACAAGGCCTCCGGCGTGTTCGTGTCGAGCCTGTACGGTTCGGCGTCGATCGCGGGCTACACGATCGGCTGGCTCGCGACTTCCGCCGGCTGGTCGACTGCCGGGCTCGTGCAGATCTCGCTGCTGGCCTGTGCCGGCGCGCTGCTGGCCCTCGCGCTGCAGCCGTCGCGCATGGCGCAGCCCGCAGGCCACGCGGCAGCCGCCGGCGCGGTCACTGTGAAATAGCTCTGAATCCCTCTTTTCAGCAATTCGTTGCAATACATACTTAGGATGGTTGATCGATGAAAGCATTTGGAAAGACATTCGCCGCGGCGTTCGTGGCCGCTGCATTCGTCGCGTGCGGCATAGACCCCGTAGCGGCACAGCAACCCGCGTCGGCAGCCGCACCCACGCTCGGAGACGTGACGGTCAACGTATTCCCCGGCGGCTTCAATTGGCCAAGCTACGTGGCCGAAGAGAAAGGCTTGTTCGCCAACCACGGGATTCACGTGATCCTGCAGGGCACCACCGGTTCGGTGAACCAGATGACGGATCTGTCGCAAGGACGCTTCGACATCGCGATGACGGCGATCGACAACATCGTCGCGTATGTGGAAGGCGAGGGCGAGGCACCGATCGGTCCACAACCGGATTTCGTCGCGGTGATGGGCAGCGACAGCAGCTTCCTTTCGCTGGTTGCGGCGCCGGACATCAAGTCTTATGAAGATCTGCGCGGCAAGACGCTGTCGGTCGATGCGCGCACCACCGGCTACGCGTTCGTGCTGTACGACATGCTCGCGCGCAAAGGGCTGAAGCCCGACGACTACCAGATCGAAACAGCAGGCGGCATGGTGCAGCGCTGGGCTGCGCTGCAGCAGCACAAGCAGGTTGCGACGTTGCTGTCGACGCCGTTCAACATTCTCGCGCGCAATGAAGGCTTCCATCAACTGGCCGCCGCTACCGACGTGATCGGCCCGTATCAGGGCAACGTCGCGGCGACGCGCCGCTCGTGGGCGCGCCATAACAAGGCGAAGGTGGTGGCCTTCATTCAGGCTTACGTCGAAGCGATCGACTGGCTGTACGACCCGAAGAACCACGATGAAGCGATCCAGATCCTGCTGAAGAACGTGCCGCAGATGTCGCCCGAACTCGCGGCGACGACGTACGGCGAACTGCTTGATCCGAAAGCGGGCTTCTTCCGCAAAGGCCGCATGAACGTGGCCGGCATCCGCACCGTGCTTGCGCTGCGCAGCCGCTATGCGACGCCTCACAAGACGCTGAAGGACCCGTCGAAGTACTACGACTCGACCTACTACCGCGCCGCGTTGCACTGAGCCGCTTCGCAACGATAAAACAATACGCTACGGAGGTATCAGATGAACAGGAAACTGCTGCGCGCGTTCCCTGCGGCGGCGCTCGTCACCTTGTGCTGGAGCGGCCATGCCGCCGCGCAATCGAGCGTGCAGTTGTACGGCGACGTCGACGCGTTCGTCGGCGCGAAAAAGGCCTTGGGCGGCAAGACTGCGTGGATGGTCGGCAACGGCGGCTCGACCGCGTCGTTCTGGGGCCTCAAGGGTGCTGAAGATCTCGGTGGCGGCTATCAGGCCGTGTTCGAACTCGAGAGTTACTTCTCGGTGCAGAACGGCACCTTCGGACGCTTCGCCGGCGACGGGTTTTTCTCGCGCAACGCGTGGGTCGGCGTCAACGCGCCGTGGGGCAAGCTGGTAGTCGGCCAGATCGGTCCGCTGTACTGGAACTCGACGATCTTCTATAACCCGTTCTTCAATTCGTTCGTGTTTTCGCCGGCGGTGATTCATACCTACGTGGCGGTGAACGGGCAAGGTGTCGGTGGCGGGGGTGGCGAGTGGAGCAATGCGGTGACGTACTCGTCTGCGCCGTTTGGCGGCTGGCAGATGAACGCGCAATACGCGTTCGGCAACGCAGCCGGCGAACCGGGGCAGAACAAGTGGGCCGGGCAGGTGCAGTATCGCGGTGGTCCGTTGAACGCGAACGTCGTGTATCAGCAGATCAAGTTCAACACTACGCCTGGCGATTTGTCGGCGAGCGTGCCGGGTCTGTCGACGCAGTCGGCGGTGCAGGCGGGCGCAACTTACGAGGTCGGCATCGTCAAGTTGTACGGGCAGTATCAGTATGTGTCGAATGCGATCGCGGGCGGCGGGTATCACGTGAATTTCGGCGAACTGGGCGCGGCGATTCGTATTGGCCTCGGCACGGTGTTGATGTCGGACGGCATGTCGAAAAGCGGTGGCCAGCGTGATGAGTTTCGCAATACCTGGTCGGTTGGCTACGATTATCCGCTGTCGAAACGCACGCTCGTCTATACGGCGGTGCTCGGCGACCACGCGACGCATTTCTCTTCCGGTTACACCGTTGGCGGCGGCGTTCGCACGTTGTTCTGAAGTTCGTCGACGCGCGACAGCAACCCGTCATTCGCTACTGGTGACTTGATGTCATCAATGTAGTGACAGCCGCGCCATTCCATCAACAAACGGCGGCGACTACGATGCATGCACGTCGCAACCTATTTGATGGAGAGAGCGGACATGTACGCAATTACGGGTATCAGCGGTAAGGTGGGAGGTGCACTGGCCAGGGCGCTGCTCGAAGCAGGGCAGCCGGTGCGCGCGGTGGTGCGCGATCCGCGCAAGGGCGAATCGTGGGCCGCGCGGGGCTGCGACGTCGCGCTGGCCGACATGAGCGACGCCGATGCACTGACCGATGCATTCGCAGGCGTGCAGGGCGTGTTCATCCTGCCGCCGTCCGAATTCGATCCCGCGCCGGGCTTTCCTGAGGCTCGCGAAGTCATCGACGCAGTCGTAGCTGCTATCGGCCGGGCGCAACCGAACAAGGTTCTTTGTCTTTCGACGATCGGCGCGCAGGCCACCCAAACCAATCTGCTCACGCAGCGCACGCTGATGGAGCAGGCGCTCAGCGAGCAGCGGGTTCCGGTCACGTTCCTGCGTCCCGGCTGGTTCTTCGAGAACTGCGCATGGGATGTCGCGTCGGCCCGCGATGAAGGCGTGATCCACGCGTTTCTTCAGCCGCTTGACCGCGCGATTCCGATGGTTGCTACCGCGGACATTGGCCGCGTCGCCGCGCAGCTATTGCAGGAAGACTGGCAGGGCAAGCGCGTCGTCGAACTGGAAGGGCCCGCGCGTATCAGCCAGCACGACATTGCCGAAGCGTTCGCGCAGGCGCTCGGCAAGGCGGTGCATGCACGTGCAGTGCCGCGTGAAACGTGGGAAACGTTGTTCAAAGGGCAGGGCATGAAACATCCGGCGCCGCGCATCCAGATGCTCGACGGCTTCAACGAAGGCTGGATCGACTTCGAGGGGCGCAAGGAGGAGATCGTCAAGGGCGTTGTGCCTTTGGCGACCGTGGTGAACGATCTGGTGCGCGGCGCTTAAGCCCTGAAACACGCAGGTGCGCTGCGACGTATGCGCGTCAGGCAGCACGATTTACGCGGCTGCGGCGGCACGATGCATCGCCGCCGTGCGCCACTAGCCGTGCGCCACTAGCCGTGCGCCACTAGCCGTGCGCCACAAACCCTACCCGCCCTTGGCCTTGCCGCTTTCCAGCGCGACACCATTCCACAGATGCAACGCCGCATAAGCGCGATACGGCCGCCACAGGTCGGTGCGCGCGCGCTGCTGCGCGGACTTCACCAGCGAAGGATCGCGCTGGCTGATGGCCTGCATCAACACCAGATCCGCTTCGGGCCACGCGTCCGGATCGCGCAGCGCGCGCATCGCCACATACCCCACTGTCCAAGGCCCGATGCCAGGCAGCGCGAGCATATCGCGCTGCAGCTTGAACGGGTCTGCATCGGGATCGTCTAGCGGCAGCGCAGCGGATGCGACAGCCTCGGCAAAGCGCAGCACCGTCGCGATGCGTCGGGTCGGCATGCCGATCTTGTCGAGATTGGCCACGGCCAGTTCCGCCGGCGTCGGAAAGCGCCATGCAGTGGCCTCGTGAGGATGGCCGTCGATGCGCTTTCCCGCACGCTGCACGATGCGGCTCATGATCGTCGACGCGCCCTTTACGCTGACCTGTTGCCCGACGATGGTGCGGACCACCAGTTCGAAGTCCGACCACGCGCCCGGCACGCGCAAGCCGGGCGTGCGCTTCAACAGCGGCGCCAGCCAGGGATCCGCGCCGAGGCAGGCGGCGATTTTGCGCGGATCGGCATGCAGATCGAACATGCGTGCGAGCGGTGCGGCGAGTTCGCCGGCATGCTCGCGCAAGCCGCCGTCGACGGTCGCGACGAGGCAGTGCTTGCGCGGATGCAACCGCACTTCGACGGTACCCTCCGCACCGTTCCAGCCAATCGCGCGGCGATAGATGCCGTCTTCGACCGATTCGACGCCCGCGGACGCACGGCCGCCGATAAACGCCAGCAACCGGGACCACGCGAGCGGTGGCTTGAACGGCAGATGGAGTTCGACCGCAGTTTGACGAGCGTCCTGTTCCACCACCACTAGATCGCCTAGAACAACGAGCGCTGGACGGCGGACGTGCGCAGCTTGTCGACGGCTTTAGGTTTTCGCGCCGGCAGGGCAGGCTTTTCGCTGCCCGTTTCGACCATCAGCAACCGTTCCTTCGCAGCGAGACCGCCGGCAAAACCGGTCAATGCGCCGGAAGAGCCGATCACACGATGACAGGGCGCGATAATCGAAATCGGATTGCGGCCGTTGGCCGCGCCCACCGCTCGCACAGCGTTGCGATTGCCGATCTGTTCGGCGATCTCGAGATAGCTGCGGGTCTCGCCGTAGGGGATCGTGAGCAGCGCGGCCCACACCTGCTTCTGAAAGTCGGTACCGGTGAATTCGAGCGCGACGTCAAAGCGCTCGCGCTTGCCTGCGAAATATTCGCCGAGTTGCCGCGCGGTTTCGAGCAACACCGGATGCGTGCTGTTTTCACGCAGCGTGCCGAGCCTCACGCGATTCGGCCGATCGTTTTCCCACAGGATGGCGACCAGTTTGTCACCACGCGCAACCAGCTGCAGCTGGCCGACCGGTGAATCGACAAACGTGTATTCGCATTCCATTGCTTGCTCCAATGCGGAATTGTTCTCGCGAACGTCAAAGAATACACCGGAACGCGCCGCTGAAAGTCCATCACCAGGTGCGTTGCGAATGAAAGAGCAACGTCGCTGTGTCGCTGCGAAAGCCCGGCGAATCGTATTGTGTATAGACACATCAAACGATGGCCGGTTGACAGACGCATGCCCGACTCGCTATACATGCGGCACTTGCCTCCAAGCCATCGTGAAGTCATGAAGAAAAACGCGGATTCTACGGCCGTTGCGCGCCGCAAACCCTCATCGGCCGATGCCTCTGCCGAGCGCGTCAAACGCGTGAAGCCGATCGACGCAATCAGGTGCGAAGATGGCCTGACGCGACCGCCATGGGCTGCTTCCGACCCGCTGCTAAGGGAGTATTACGACACCGAATGGGGCATGCCGATCCACGACGAGCACGGCCTGTTCGAGCGTCTGAGCCTCGAAGCGTTTCAGTCAGGTCTTTCGTGGGCCACGATCTTGCGCAAGCGCGAGGCATTCCGGCGCGCATTCAGGCAATTCAATCCGGACAAGGTCGCGAAATTCACCGAACAGGACATCGAACGCCTGATGGCGGATGCCGCGATTATCCGCAATCGCGCGAAGATCGTCGCGACCATCAACAACGCGATCGCAACCATCGCGCTGCGCAACGAAGGTGGTCTTGCCGAGCTGATCTGGTCGTTCAAACCAGAGGTCACGCCGACGCCGCGCACGATGGCGGAAATTCCGACCACCTCGGCGCAATCCATTGCATTGAGCAAGGCGCTGCGCAAGCGCGGCTTCAGCTTCGTCGGTCCGACGACGATGTATGCGCTGATGGAAGCCACCGGCATGATCGACACCCATCTGGTCGACAGCCATCGGCGCGGCAGCTCGGGTATCTGGAGCGCCTGAATTACCGTTCTGTAAGTTGCATATGAAATCGGTTTTCCGGTGGCGGGACCTTTTTCCGGTAAATCCGGCGTATTGAGCGCAACACCGGTTAACTCTTTAGGGGCGATTCATGCCGATGAATCTCAATTCTTATTAAGTCAGTTTATTTGTAGCCTCGATTTCTGTCACCGCGCTAATATTCTGCGTCGCTTGAAAGTCGAGAGATGCAATATGTCGTGGCTAGGCACGGGGGCGTGGCATGGAACGACCGTTATCGACGGTTATCAAAGCCAGCCAGAAAAAGAACAAGCAGTTTTTCGCTTTACATTGGGAAGCGTCGCGCTGGCCATTTATTGCGTGTTCGCGTTGACCGATCTGGACCGCCCGGCCCGGCTCACCATCGCGGTGATGGCGCTTTATGTACTTTTCGGTTTTGCCAGCTGGCTGGCCATTCGCCTGCAGCCGGGCAAATCGCCGCTGCGGCTGATCATCACTACGCTCGTCGATCAGGGCATGGCGATCGCCGCGCTTGCGCTCGGCGGGCGCGCCGCGTTGCCGCTGCTATTCATCGTATTCTGGTTCCTGGTCGGCGCAGGTTGCCGTTACGGCAAGCGGCCGCTGATCCTGTCATGCGCGATGGCGGTCACGGGCTTTGTCGGTCTGATGGCGCACGAGCCCTGGTGGATCATGAACCGGCCGGTCGGCGTCGGTTTGTTGCTGGCGGTGGTGGCCACTTCGTTTTATCTGTTCGTGCTCGTCAACAAGCTCGAGCGCCGTGCGGCGACCGATCCTTTGACAGGCCTGCTCAATCGCACGAGTCTCGTGCAGGCGGTCGGCCACGCGCATATGTCGCGCCGGCAGCAGGCCAACCAGGTCGGCTTGCTGGTCATCGATCTGGACGGCTTCAAGGACGTCAACGATTCCTTCGGCCACGCTGCCGGCGATGAAATGCTGCGGCGCTTTGCGCACGAACTGTCGCGCATGAGCCGGCGCGGCGACGCGGTGGCGCGGTTAGGCGGCGACGAGTTCGTGGTGTTTGCCCGCAGTATCGTCAACGAGGCAGACGCGATGGCGATTGCCGAACGCATCCATGCGGCGATCGAATCGATCAACGCCGCGATCGGGTTGCCGGTCAGCGTGACGGCCAGCATCGGCATCTGCCTGTACCCGGAAGCGCGTCGCGCACGCACGCTCGATGTCGGCCAGGCATTGCAGCGCGCCGACCGCGCGATGTACGCGGCCAAGGCGCAAGGGCGCCGGCAGACGATGTTCGCGCAGGCGTAACGCACCCCGTGCGGCCATGCGCCGCAGTCCCGCAGCACACGTCCAATTCGGGAAAAACTCCCGCCTGCTTCCGTTGTCAACCGCTCGCACAATGCGCACACTGGGATGCAGGGTGCCTGCTCGCAGGCAGGCGCTCCTGCGCCTCTCGGGCCGACCAAAGAACAACTGCTGGAGACACACGATGCATCGCACAACAACAAGCGCGCGCGCCGCGCTATGGGTGGCGGCCGCGCTCAGCGCGAGCACTGCCTACGCCGTTGCCGAGCCGATCGCCTATGTGACGAGTGAAACGAACGGTGTCGGCGTGATCGACCTGGGCAGCATGACGCTAACCAAGACCATTCCGCTCGGCAATGCCGGCCCGCGCGGCCTGAGCCTGACCGACGACGGCAAGCTGCTGCTGGTGGCGGGCAAGTCCGGCGAACTCTCCGCGATCGATACGGCCACCGGCGAGGTGGTCAAGCGTGTGAAGATCGGCAAAAACCCTGAGTTCGTGCGCGTGCATCGCGGCTTTGCGTATGTGACCTACGAGCCGGGTGAGAGCGGGCCGCCGCCGGAGGCACTCGCGCACATGCAAGCCCAGGCCGGACAGCAGGCCAGCGGGCCGCAGCCAGGTGGCGATCAAGCCGGCAAGCCTGCGGAAAAAGGCGATCAGCAGGCGGGTGGAAAAGGTAAAGGCGGCAAGGACGACGACGATGCCAACGAGCCGCCAGCCGAGATCGCGATCGTCAATCTGAAGACGATGAAAGTGGTGCACTCGGTGAAGAGCGGTCACGAAACGGAAGGCGTCGAGTTCTCGCCCGATGGTAGCGAAATGCTCGTCACCAACGAAGGCGACGACACGGTGTCCGTTTACCGCACCGGCACCGGCAAGCCCGTGCGCACGCTGAAGCTCGATGCAGGCTCGCGGCCGCGCGGCATCAAGATTTCGCCGGACGGCAAGCAGTATGTCGTGACGCTCGAGAACACCAGCAAGTTCGTCGTGCTCGATGGGCACACGCTGAAACCGGTGAAGACTGTCGCGACGAAGCTGGGGCCGTATGGCGTTGCGTTCGATCCGAGCGGCAAACACCTGCTGGTAGCGGCCGCGCGCGACAAGACGCTGCAGGTGTTCGATGCGAAGACCTACGAACACATTGCCGATGCGCCGATCGGCCAGCGTTGCTGGCACTTCAGCTTTACGCCGGATGGCTCGAAGCTGCTGCTCGCCTGCGGCCGATCGAACGCGGTGTACGTGCTCGATGCGACTAACTATCAGACGGTTGGGCAAATCGGCAATCTGCCGCTTGCGTGGGGCATTGTGACGTCGCCGCCGAGCGCCGGTTCGATCGCTGCAGCGAAGTGACGTGATGCACAGCCTGGGCGGCGGTGCGTGCCGCCGCCCAGCACTCTTACTCCCGCTCCCGCTTCAATCCCACGAATAGCGCGCCCCGACCCAGAACCCGCGCGGCGCCCCCAGCCCAAGAAACTGCTCGTTCGAAATGCTGTCGCCGTCGAACGTGTGATTCGGACCATTGAAGAAGTTCTGCCCGAGAATCCCGAAGCTCGCATAACGCTTGTTCAACAGGTTCTGGATCGATCCGAATACCTGAAAGTGCTTGGTCACGTTGTAGGTCGTATCGAGGTCGATCAGGAAATAGCCCGCAATCGAGCCGTTTACGTCCTGATTGTTTTCGTCGCCGCGCGCGAAGATATTGCTGCGATACGTGAGGTTGCCGCCGATCGTCCAGCGCGGCAATGCCTGATAATCGAGCCGCATCTTGATGGTATTGGCCGGAATGCCCGGAATGCGGTCGCCGGATTTCACGGTGATGTTGCCGTCGCCATCGGCGCTTGAATTGCTCGCGCTGTTCTCGGTCCACGTCGAGCGGTAGGTCGCATTGACGTAGCTGTAGCTCATGCCCACGCCGACGGGGCCCCACTGTGTGCGCCCGGCCAGTTCGAAGCCTTGTCTGCGCGTCTTGCCGACGTTCTGGAAGAAGCCAAGCGTGCTCGCTGCGCCGTTCGAGCTGATGAACTGGATGTCGTCGTCGAGCGTGGTGTTGTAGGCCGCCGCGCTCCATTGCGTGTGCGCGCCGAGCTTGCCGCGCGCACCCACTTCGAAAGTCTTCGAGATCACAGGCTTCAGCGAAGGGTCGGCCACGAAATCGTTCGGCAGCGAACACGGCGAGGCTGGGTCCGCGCACGCCAGTTCGATCGACGTCGGCGTGCGCATGCCTTCGTTATACGTGAAGTACGCGGTAAACGACTTGGTCGGATTCCAGTTGATGCCTACCGCCGGATTGAAGCGCGAGAACGTATGCCGGCCGTCGAGCAGCGGCTGGATGCCGCTTTCGTCGCCGATCGTCGCGCGCGACCAGTTGTAGCGACCCGCCACCAGCATCGACCACTGGTCGTTGAACGAGAACGTATCGCTGAAATAGATGCCGTAGTTCGCGTTGCGGGTTTTCGCATCGGTCTGCTGCACGAACGGGCCATCGCCGATGGTCGCGCGCGAGTCGGTGAAGAAGGCGTTTTGCTGCGACTGCGTGAAGTGCGAATTCGCCATATCGGCTGCCACGCCCGCGACAAACTGGTTCTTCTTGCCGAACAGCTTTTGCAGCAGCGTCAACTGCAGGCTCGCGCCGTAGCTGTCGGTGACGATCACCGATTGCGCGTTGTTCGCCTGTATCGTGTTGATATCGTCATCGTCGTCGCCTTCCTGCTGGCCGAAATCGTCGTTCACGTTGCTGCTGACGTTCGTGTTGCGATAGTGCCGGTAGTACACATTGCCGCTCAGTTCGACATCTGGCGTGAAGTAGTGCTCGCCGGAGATCGTCAGATAGCCGACCGTATTCTCGTTGGTATCCGGAAACGTGTACGCCTGCGAGCGGTTATCGAGGAACGAGCGCGGAATCGTCTGCGAGCCGTTTAACGTGTTGTCGGCGCCGCCCGCCGACACCGAGAGGGTGGTCGACGAATCCATGTAGCGCAGCTTGCCGAACGCCTGGCGCAGCTGGCTCGAATTGTGGTCGGCCCAGCCGTCGTCGTTGGTCGTGTTGGCGGTGAAGTAGTAGTCGAGATTGCTGCCGATGGTGCCGCCCTGCTGGATCTGCGCCAGCTTGCGGCCCCACGAGCCGAGCTGGATTTCCGCTTCGCCGCCGGGGTTGTCGCGGCCGTTCTTGGTCGTCACCGCAATCGCGCCGCCGAGCGTATTGAGGCCGAAGGTCGGGTTCGAGCCGGGAATCAGCTGGATCGTGTCGATGGCTGCCTGCGGGATCAGATCCCAGTTCACCACGTCGCCGAACGGCTCGTTGATGCGCACGCCGTCCATGAACACCGACAACCCCTGCGGCGTGCCGAGCACCGGCGACGCAGTAAAGCCGCGATAATTGATGTCCACCTGCGATTGATTGCCCTGTACTTCGTTGATGTCGACGCTCTGCAGGTTGGCTGCAAAGTAGTCGGTCAGCGTATGCGAATTCTGCCGGACCAGATCGCGGCCGCGAATGGTTTGCACGTTGGCCGGCACCAGTTCGATCGGTGTGCCGACGCCAAGCAGCGGTGTGGTGCCGATCACGACGATCGGCTGCAGCACCGTTCCTTCCGAACCGGTTTGTGCGGTGGCGGGTGTAGCGGTTTGCGGCTTGCCTGACGTATCGGCCGGAACATTGTCGGCCGGTGCATTCGCAGCCGGCGCATTCACGGGCGGGTTGGCCGGGTTTGCATCCTGGCCCTGCGCCCACGACGCCGCGGCAAATGCCGCCAGCACCGCGGCGACCGAAAGCCGCAAGGCAACCCGGTGTTTCGGCGCTTGCGTGTGCCGCCGTTTACGTGGCATGTTCTTCATCGTTGCTGTCTCCTGCCTGTTTTTCTTTTTTCGGGGGATGAGATGACACACACAACTGGTTGCGGCCGCATCGATCATGGCTGATGTGTTCTGCCTGCCTTGTCATCGATAGCGTCGCACGCTGGGCCGAAAATGCACCCGGGAAGTTTTCCTGAATCAGTCAGGAAGCCTTCCTGAACGTAAGCAATGGTTTGCGCGACGTGAGTAGAATGGGTTTCCGCCGCCACCCGACACCGACATGCCGCCCATCGCAATGGATCGCTCCGCCGTGTCATCGCCGTCTACGAGTCGCCGCGCGATGCGGCGCGATCTGGCCTGCGTGCTGGTTCTGACGGTTGTAGCCGGCGTGCTGTGTACGACCTTCGACGTCAGCGAGCTCGCATATCGATGGACCCGCAGCGCCGAGCGTTTTCAGCTCGACGAACTACCGGTCACGCTATTCGTGCTGGCAGCGGGCCTCACATGGTTCGCATGGCGGCGCTATCGCGAATCGCACCGTGAGCTGCTGCACCGCCGAGCGCTTGAGGAGCAAGCCGAGCGCTTGCTGGAGGAAAACCGGCGCCTCGCAAGCCAGGCGATCGAAGTGCAGGAGGCGGAGCGTCGTCATCTCGCCCGCGAACTGCATGACGAACTCGGCCAATACCTGAACGCAATCACACTCGATGCCGCACGCATTCGCGATTTGTCTGCCGCGGGTGAGCCGGAGATTCATCGTGCGTCGCTGGCGGTGATGCAAAGCGCGTCGTTCGTGTACCGGCAGATCGGCGGCATGATCCGCCGGCTGCGGCCGATCGGGCTCGACGAGCTCGGCTTGCCGAGCGCGGTCGAACACTGCGTGGACAGTTGGCGCGAACGCTTGCCCGACGCGTCGTTTGCGCTGACGGTGGAAGGGGACTTCAATGGCCTGGCGGATGCGCTGAATGTGACGCTGTACCGGCTGGTTCAGGAGGCACTGACCAACATCTCGAAGTTTGCGCGCGAGGCGCGCGTGGAGATTTACCTGGTGCGCACACCTGCCGATAGCGAGCGCGCCGGCGAAATCGTCGTGACGGTGGCTGACGATGGCCCGGGCGTCGATCTATGGAAGCCGCGCGCGGGGCTTGGACTGGTCGGTATGCGCGAGCGGGTCGAATCGCTCGGCGGCGAGTTTCACATTGCCAGCCGTGAGAACGAGGGCTTTATGCTGTGCGCGCGGCTGCCGGGTCAGGCCGGACTGCCGGAACCAAGGGATCCGAACGAACCGAGCGCCACACTGGGCACGCCGGACGTCGCCGGCGCGGTCAGATCCCCAAACTGAAGGCCGAGCCGGCTTGCCATCTGCGCGAGCTGCACGCCGTTGTTCGCACCGAATTTCTGGCGGATCGCCGACTGGTGATTCGCGACGGTCTTCTGGCTGAGCCCGAGCCGCTCGGCGATTACCGGCAACGTGTAGCCCTGCACCAGCAAGCGCAGCACCTCGAATTCGCGCGCGGACAACTGCCGCCCCGGCGGCCCTTCGCTGAACATCGTGCGCAGCGCCAGCGCCTGCGACACGTCCGCGCTCAGATAACGCACCCGCCGCGCGACCGCACGCACCGCTTCGACCAGCACCTCGGGCGCGCTCGCCTTCGTCACATAGCCGCTCGCGCCGGCATCGAGTGCGCGCCGCACGAAGAGCGTCTCTTCATGCACGCTGAAGATCAGCACACGTGCATCCGGCTCGCGCGCGAGCATGCGGCGCATCGCTTCGATTCCGCTTGCGCCGGGCAGCGCGAGATCCATCACGACCACATCCGGCTGCAGCGTGCAGAAGCGCTGATAGGCCTGTGCCGCATCGGCCGCTTCGCCGGCCACGCACACATCCGGGCTCAATTCGAGCAGACGCCGGTACCCTTCACGCACGACCGCGTGATCGTCGACCAGCAACACGGAGATATCGGCGGTACTCATCTGCGCGCTCCCTTGTGTTGAGCTTTATCTGTTGAGCTTTATCTGTTGCGCTTTATAGGTTGTGCGTGATTCGCGATGCCCTGTTCGTGATGCGTGACTCGTGATGCCCGCTGCTATCAGTCCTTGTGCGCGGCCTCGGCTGCAAATCGACGCGAATTCGCGTCGTTGCGGAAAATCACCGGCTGTTCGTCCGGTGTGAGCGCCGCGCCGCGTTGCGCTGCTTCACGCACGACCCGTACCACCTTTTCGTGGTGCGGGGATTTGTCGCACACCGGGTCGGCATTGGCTGGGTCTTGCGTCAACAGATACGCCTGGCAGCGGCAGCCGCCCAGATCGTGGGTTTTCTCGTCGCAGCTGCGGCACGGCTCTTTCATCCAGTCGAAGCCTCGGAAGCGGTTGAACGCATCGCTTTCGTACCAGACGTCCGCAAGCGGCGTGTCGCGCACATTCGGAAACGTGAGGCCTGGCAACGAACGCGCCGAGTGACAGGGCAAGGCCGCGCCATCCGGCGCCACGCCGAGAAACACCGAGCCCCAGCCGTTCATGCAACGCTTCGGTCGCGTTTCGTAGTAGTCGGGCACCACGAAAAAGATCTTGCAGCGGTTGCCGATCTCGTTGCGATAGCGCTCGACTACCGCTTCCGCCTCGCGCAGCTGCGCTTCAGTCGGCATCAGTTGCGCGCGGTTCGTATGCGCCCAGCCGTAGTACTGCGTGTTCGCCAGCTCCAGATATTCGGCGCCCATCGCCAGTGCCATGTCGATGATCTTGTCGACGTGCGGCAGGTTGTAGCGATGCAGTACGCAGTTCAGCACCATCGGGAAATCGTGCGCCTTGATCGAGCGCGCCACGCGATTTTTCAGGTCGAAGGTCTTGGTGCTGCTGAGAAAATCGTTCAGCTCCTGGGTCGAGTCCTGAAACGACAGCTGGATATGATCGAGGCCGCTTTCCTTCAGCGCATCGAGCCGTTTGTCGGTCAGGCCGACGCCCGACGTGATCAGGTTCGTATAGAAGCCGAGCTTGCGCGCCTCGCCAACCAGCACTTCGAGGTCGTCGCGCAGCAACGGCTCGCCGCCGGAAAAGCCGAGTTGCGCGGCGCCGAGCGCGCGCGCTTCGCGCAGCACGCGCAGCCACTCGTCGGTACTGAGTTCGCCGCGCTGCTCCGCGTAGTTCACCGGGTTGTAGCAGAACGCACAATGCAGCGGGCAGCGATACGTGAGCTCCGCAAGCAGCCATAGCGGTGGCGCAATGCCGGCGCGATCGGCTTTGGCGTGCTGCACTGCGACAGATAGATCAGTCATGCTGAGGGCTCCAGCCAGCCGCGCTCGACTGCATGAGCGATGAAGGTTTCCACTTCGGGCGCGAGGCCGGTTGTGTTGAACGTCTGTTCAAGATCGGCGACGATCGCCGCAATATTGCGCGTGCCGTCGCAACGCAAAAGAATCTGCGCAGCGCTTTGATTCAGTTTCACCATACCTTCCGGATATAGCAATACGTGCGCGTCCTGGGCAGGTTCGAATTGCAGGCGGAACAGCCGGTTCAGTTTCGGTTGCAACGCAGCATCGGGTGCGCCCGGCCGAGCGTTCGGGTTCGTATCGTTCATGATGGGAAGGCCTTTTCGATCGCGTCGAGCATGTTCCACAGGATGTCGAGCTTGAACTGCAGGATGTCGAGCGCACGCTCCTGTTGCTCGCGCGTGCGGAAATAGTCGAGCGTGACGGCCAGACCGTGCTCGACGTCGCGTTGCGCGAGCGAGATGCGCGAGCGGAAATAATTGAGGCCTTCCGCTTCGATCCACGAGTAGTAGGTGGGCCAGGTGGCGAGCCGGTCCTTGTGGATCTGCGGCGCGAAGATTTCGGTCAGCGACGAGCACACCGCTTCCTGCCACGGTGCACGGCGCGCGAAATTCACATAAGCGTCCACCGCGAAGCGCACACCGGGCACGACGTGCTCGAGCGACCACAGTTCGTCGCGCGACAGGCCCACCGCGTCACCCAGGCGCGCCCACGTTTCGATACCGCCCTCGTCGTCGCCATAGCCGTCATGGTCGAGAATGCGCAGAACCCAGCGGCGACGCGTCTCGCGGTCCGGGCAATTGGCGAGAATCGCCGCGTCTTTAAGCGGAATGTTGATCTGGTAGTAGAAGCGGTTCGCCACCCAGCCGCGGATCTGCTCGCGCGAGCAACCGCCGCTGTTCATCTTCACGTTGAACGGATGATGGATGTGATACGCGCGCCCTTTTGCGCGCAGCTGTGCTTCGAATTCTTCGCGGGTCCACGCCGCTTCGGCGTGCGTTGCGCGGTTCGCGCCAAGGCTGTTCATCAGGGATTTCCTCGAGTTCCGTGGGTACGGCGCATGCGCCGCTGATACGTTTATGCGTTCACCGATGCATCAGGCTCACAGGTCGAAAAGCATGCCGTCACGCGCGACCTCGATGCCGTGCTGTGCGAGCACGCGGCGCTCGGGGCCGTCTTCGACCAGAATCGGATTGGTGTTGTTGATGTGGATCAGCACCTTGCGCGCAGCAGGGCGATCGAGTGCATCGAGCACTTCGATCATGCCGCCCGGGCCGGATTGCGCAAGATGGCCCATATCGGCTGCGGTTTTCTTCGACAGGCCGAGGCGAATCATTTCGTCGTTGGTCCACGTCGTGCCGTCGACCAGCAGCAGGTCCGCGCGCCGCATCGCATCGCGCACGTGCGGCTCCAGCACGCCGAGCCCTGGCGCGTAGAACGCACGCTTGCCGGAATCGAGCGCGGTGATCAACAGGCCGATGTTGTCGCCGCGCACCGGCGCATTGCGGTGCGGCGAATACGGCGGCGCCTTGCTCGACAGCGGCAGCGCTTCGATGCGCACGCCCGGCAGCGCGGGCACTTCGAGCGGTGCATCGTCGAGCGCGATCGTATGGCGTTCGACGCCGCAGTAGTGCGCCAGAATCGAGGCCACTGGAAAACCGCTGGAAAGATCTTGCCAGACCGGCTCGGTTGCATAGATCGGTAGCGGCGCGTTGTGCTCGCGCAGCATCAGCAGGCCGGTGACATGGTCGATCTGCGCATCCATCAGCAGCACCCCGGCGATGCCTGTGTCGCGCGCATGCCGCGCCGGCTGTAGCTCAGGGTTCGCGGCGAGCTGCGCGAGGATATCCGGCGAGGCGTTGATCAACAGCCACGCCACCCCATCGACGCTGACTGCCAGCGACGACTGCGTGCGCGGCTCTGCGACGATAGTCTGGTTGCGCACGCCGCTACAGTTGTGGCAGTTGCAGTTCCACTGTGGGAAGCCGCCCCCTGCCGACGAACCGAGCACCTTGATTTTCATTTTCCTTTCCTTGCGTCGTGATTCGCAGGTCAAACGTCATACAGAAACGTCATACGTATCACGGTAGCATTCTCCGCAGCAGTCCGTCTTTATCGATTAATTGATGTTTGAGCGCGCCGGCGATATGCAGTGCGATCAGCGCGATCAGAATCCACGCGCACACCTCGTGAATGCCGAAGAACAATGCGCGCATACCCTTATCGTCCCAGCCCCACTTCGGCAGCAGGATGCCCCAGAAGCGCGTGCCGTATTTGTTGAACGACGAGCCGAGGTAGCCCGTCAGCGGCATCCCCACCATTGCAACGTATAAAAGACCCTGCGTAGCGCTCGCGGCGGCGCGTTGCCACGGTCGCATCGGCGGTAGCGGCGGCCTGCCGTAGACCAGCCGCACCACGATGCGGATCAGCACAAGCAGGAAAATCGTCATGCCCAGCGACTTGTGGAAGTTGATCAGCGAAGCCTTGAATTCGAGGCCGCGCGGCAGCCCGACCATGTACAGGCCGATCGCCAGCATCGCAATGATCGCAACGCCGATGATCCAGTGCAGCGCAATCAGCGGTCGCGAGAAGCGCTCGTTGGCGGTTTGTCCCGCTTGCGCCGCGCTGCTCGTATGCGTTGCGTTCATGTTGTCTCTCCCAGTCGCACAGCGTGGTTCTTTCCTTCTTTGGCGCATTGCGTGCGCCTGAGTTCACGCGGTGGTCGCTGTACTGCGCGTTGTCTCCGCTTTTTTATGCAGGGCGGGTTTGATGTCTTGCTTTGCTGCGGTGTCGCGGGTTCAACTGCTCGTGTTCAGTTTGCCGCCTGGCCGCGCGCGCTGGCGATCAGCAATTCCCCGCGTCCGTCCACCGCCAGGTCGCCTGCATGGCGCCGCGGCAGTGCGCTGGCGGCGAGCGTCAGGAACGGCGCAAACAGCGTGGCATTGCCGAATGCGCGAGTGAGGGTGTCGCGCTGCGCGGCCAACATGCGCACGAACAGCGCCCAGAACACGTCGTAGCCGCGGCCGCCGGCCGCGAAAGTGGGCGGAATGCGCGGCGGTTCGTGCAGCAGCAGCAGCGTGCCCCGGCGCATACCGTACGCATAGTTCGCGCCCAGCCGCCCCGCGATGCCGATCGTGCCGGCCACCATCCGCGTGGCGGCGAAGTCGCCGGCATCGCCAGCCACCAGCACGCTGCCGCGCCGCATGCGGTCACCCAGTCGTGCGCCGGCGTTGCCTTGCACGGCAAGCAGGCCGCCGGTCATGCCTTCCATGTCGCCGGGCAGCGCGCCCGCTGCGAAGTCGCCGCAGTCGCCGGCCACCGTCAGCTGTCCGCCGCTCATCTCGGCGCCGGCAAACGCACCGGCGTTGCCATCGATCTGCAGCGTGCCGGCGGCCATGCGCAGTGCGGCGTAGTCGCCAGCGTTGCCGCTGACATGAATACGCCCTTCAGCAAGGTTGGCGCCGATGCGGTCTAGCCAGTGCGCGTCGCCTTCGATGATCAAACTGGCTTCGTGCGCTGCGTCTGCGCCGTTTTCCTGCGCGTGCGCGATGTCGAACAGGTCGCCTACTGCGCACGCCTCGTTGCCGGCCGGCAGCAGCAGGTGCGCCACATCCGCTGCGGATAGCGTCGCCAGCGCGGCAGGTTGCAATAGCGAACCGTCGACGCGAAAGCCCGGTGCGGCCTTGATGCGCAGCGTCGTGATGGTCATCGCGGGCTCCCGGCGGGGCCGCGGTCATCGCCGGTGTGCGCGCCGTTGCCGTCCTGCCCCGCGAGCGTCGCCGCCAGCTGGTGCAATTGAAAGTGATACGGCCCGAGCTTGCCGCCATAGTTGCCAGCCGAAATCCGCAGCACGCCGCTGCCCGCGCGCGAAGCCGCTTCGATTCCTGCGGTCATCGCTGCGCCGACGTCCGCATCGGTCAACCCATCGATCACGATCTCCAGCACGCAGCCCACCTCTGCAGTCAGCTCGGTGCGTTTGGCCACGCCGATCAGCGTCGGGCAGAACAGGTCATTGGTCGATGCGACCGCGCCCGCGTACTTCGAGCCGATCTTCGACCCCGAGCGCACCACGCCACCCGGAAACGGCGTGATCACGTTCGGCAGACGATGCATCGCAACCACCGCCGCTTCGGCGGCGGCGAGCGCATGGTCGGTGTCGCGCGCGAGCAGCAGCAGGTTGCCGCCGCCCACCGCTTTCACCGTCACGGTGGTTTCTTCGCAGACGAATTCGCCGTCCATCACCGGCACCCGCCAGTAGCGCGTGTCGTCGAGCATCTTCGCGATCTGCCAGCCGTCGCCGAAAAAACGCAGCGCACTGCCGAGCGGTGCGCGGTCCGACAGCGGTGCGTGGCTGGTGGCCGGATCGATGCCGCTGAATACCGCGGTGGTGGGGCAGGTCAGCACACATTGGCCGACACGCCGCGCGATCTGTTTGGCCAGTTCTTTCGACGACACCGCGAACATCAACACCGAAATGCCCGGCCGGCCGTCGGGCGTTTCGGTTGGCGCCAGGTCGCGCTCGATGCCCGCTTCGCAGCCGCAGTCGATCACCGAAGTCGCAAAGCCGGTCAGCGATTGCGCCGAGGCGCGCGCCCACGCGGCGGTGTGCGCGGTGATCACGAGCCGCGTGGCCTTCATCGGGAAGGCTTCCGCGAAGGTGTCGTCGATCAGGGTATGGTTGATCTGCATCGTCGGCTCGCGGCGCTCAGGGCGGGCTGGCGGCGGGCCGCGCCGCGCGAGGCGCCGACGGCTGCGCGCCGTGCTCGAAGCATTCGACTGGCAGCAGCCGGCCGCCGCGGCAGCAGGCGCAGATTTCGTCGTCGCTGATGGCCGTATGCGCGAAGCCGCCGACGAGGTTCTCATCGGTGTACGCGCGCACGGTCTTTTCGATGCTGCGGTCGTAATCGGGCGATACGTAGTGAATGCCGCCGGTCGGGGTGGCCACCAGGTTGCCGTCGCGCGCGACCAGCGTGCCGTCCTTGAACACATACGCGGGCGACGTGAACATCCGCTCGCGATCCGGGTCGTTGCGGTACACGGCGATGTCGGCGGCGGCGCCCGCTCCGAGCTGGCCGCGGTCGCTCAAACCGAGTAGCCGCGCCGGGCCGGCACGCGTGATGATCGCGATCTCGTACAGCGACAACTCGCGTTTCAGTTCGGGCAGCGCGCTCGCGACTTTCGCCTCCGGGTGCAGCCGGTCGAGTTGCTCGTCGCGGAACGATTTATCCATCAGCAGCCGGATCAGATGCGGATAGCTGGTGAACGGCCCGCCGTTCGGATGGTCGGTGGTCATCGACACGCGCCACGGATCGTCGACCAGCAGAAAGATCTCGAGCCCGATGATCCACTGCAGCGCATTCACGTAGCTTTGCTCGCGATAGCGGAACGGCACGACGCCGCAGCCCGCATCGCATTCGATATCGCCGAGCACCCATTTGCGCGGCTGCGCGAGCGGCGCGTTCTTGAACTGCATCATCGTGTCGCCGGATGCGGTGACGGTCTGCCCGAAGATGATCTGGCCGACGTCGATCGTCACATTGGGCCGTGCATTCACCGCTTCGGCAATCTCGCGCGCACCGGACGAAAACTTGCGCGGCCCTTCGGTGCCATAGCTGTGAAACTGGATGTGCGTCACGTGGATCGGCAGGCCGTCGGCGGCATCCATCGTCGCGATCGTCGATGCGACGTTGCCGGGCACGCCGAGGTTGCTCGCATGCACGTGCAGCGGGTGCGGCACGCGCAGCTCCGTTAGTGCGCGCGTCAGCGTGCGCAGGATATCGCGCGGCGTGATGCCGTAATGCGTGTGCGCTTCGTCGACGTCGAGCGAACGCTGGTTGAACTTGAACGCCGAGATGCCACCGGGGTTCACGACTTTCACACCGAGCGCGCGGCTCGAATTGATGGTCCAGCCGATGTAATCGCGCAGCTTGTCGAAGTCTTCGCGCGCGGCGAGCATCTGCAGCAGCAGTTCGTCGTTGCCGAGCATCACGTAGGCGCCGTGATCGATGATCGGCGTGTCGCCCATTTCCAGATGCGCATGGCGTGCGTTCGACGCGATCATCGCCGGCTCGAAGGCGGCCGTGTAGCCCATTTCGGCGTAACGGTAGCCGGTTGCGAGGGTACCCGGCGTGCAGACGCCGCACGACGGCATCCGCAGATAGCGGCCTTGTGTGTCGCGCACCGCTTCGTAAGCGGCGTCGCGTGGCGCGTCGTTGCGATGGTCTTCCGGCAGCAGCAGACGCGACAGATTGGTCTTGCCGCCGCCGATATGCGAATGCAGATCGATGCCGCCGGCCATCACGATCATGTCGCGCGCATCGTAGTCGTGGTCGATTTGCGCACCTTGCGGTGCATCGACGATGCGGCCGTCGCGGAAGTACAGGTCGCGGCGTTCGCCGTTCACGCCATTGGCTGGATCGTAGACGATGCCGCCGGCGAGTCGCGCAAGCGTCATGACGACCTCCGCTGCGCGCCGACGCGCTCTGCGAGATCCGTCGCGAGTTCGGCCACGCTGGGCAGATTCACGTGGCGTGCCGGCGCAAGCGGCGCGACCACCGACGCGTCGAGCCGGAACAGATGGCCGCCGCTGTCGATACCCGGCGTCGCGACCGGTATGAACACGGTAGGCGCGGTGCGCTGCACGATGTGACTGGCTAGCGCGGGCGGCCCCAGCACGATAGCCGGCACCTGCGGATCGAGTGCATCGGGCAACGGGTGTGGTTCGAAGCTCGCCACCCACAGCAGCACGTCGATTTCGCGCGCGGCCAGCAATTGCGCGGTGCGGTAACGATACGGGTCATGCTCGAGCGGTGCGGCGCCGTCAGGCCGATCGAGGCGTGCCACACGCGTGGCAAGCGGCAGGCCGGACAGCCAGGTGACGGTCTGGTTGACCGTCAGCGCGCCATCCGCGCCGCCCAGCCCAAGCGCGCCCGCGCGGGTCGTGCGGTTGAGTGCCTTGACGATGCGGTGCAGCGCTTCGATCAGCAGTGCCGCATGCGGTTGCGGCAAGGCCGCGGGTTCGTAGATCACGGCCGTGTAACGCGCTGCCGCGATGCGCGTCATCAGTGCGGCGAGTTGCGCCGCCATCTGTGCGACATCTTCGGGGCTGCTGTCGAAGGCGGCCGGATTGCGGCCTTCGGCAAGTGCGGACCATAGCGCGAGTACGTCATAAGGCGATGCGTGTTCGAGCATCGCGTCACAACGGGCGTGCGCAATCTTGCTTGCTGCCGGATCGGTGGCGCATGCAACGAAACAGATATCGCGTGCCCGCGTGCTGTCCGCGAGGGTCCGTTCGTAAAAGCGTGGATGGCCTGCACCGGGTGCACAGCCGAATACGATCAGCAGATCGGCGCGCGAGCGCACCTCCGAGAGCGTCGTGAACAACGCGCCGCGATCTTGCAGCGCGAGCGTCGCAGCGCCGAGTGCTTCGCCGTGCAGTGTGTCGAGAATCGCCCCGCAGTTGGCGGCCAGCTCATACAGCGCACGTGCGCCGGCGACATCCGTTGCGCATCCGCCAAACAATGGCCGTTGTGCTTGCGCAAGCATCTGCGCGGCGCGCGCGCGAGCGGCTTCGCGTGCTACGGGCTGGCCATCGAGCAGCGGCTGGCAGTTGCTGTCCGCGGCGCTGAAGTGCGTGAGCGCCTGCGCTAGCCGTGCGCAGTCGGTGGCGGGCGCAGCGATCGTCTGGTCGGCGCGTACGCAGGCCGCGATGTCGTCGCACAGCAGTGGGCAGAAGGGGCAAGTCCAGTCGCGTGTCGTGGACACGAACGCCGACACCGACGCGGGCGGCGCCGTGGGCGCGACCGTCTGCGCGGCATTCGGCGCGGGGGAGGAGGAATCGTGCATGCGGCTCGCTAGAGCAAGCTCTATGCCGATCGTGCGGCAGTGGCCGCCCGTATTGCACGGGGCCGGTCGAGTGGGCCGCGATGATACATGCGCGCGGACGCTATCGGTTTTTGCAGCGTGACGTCATGCGTTTGCATGAAGAACCGCACCCGCTCAGCCGTTTTACCCGCAGCGCGAAGTCAGCATGCGCAACACAGTATGTGCGTCGCGCCGTAACACAGTGTCACCCGCGCGAGCCGCATAACGCGTTCCTTGCGATTGGATTGCGGCAGTAGCGCGACAGGCTGCTTGGCATGGATATTGTGTTTGCGGTTCACCTGGATGCGCTGTCTGGTGCGGCGACTTTGCCGTCGTGCAGGGCAGAACCGACGAGCCACGCGTGCGCGCCGCTGCGTGCAGCGGCATCGAGGTCGGCGCGATTGCGGATGCCGCCTGCGCCGATCAAGGTGCGCGCGCCGGCGCGTTTGCGGATCGTGTCGAAGGTGTCGAGGTCGGGGCCTTGATAGGCGCCGACGCGATCGAGCGTCATCACGATGACGCGTTCGGGCCACAGCGCAGGCGTGTCGTGCAATGCATCGACGGCACCGGGCGCGGCGAGCGCGTGGCCCTGGCGGCGATCGAGCGACAGGATCGGTGCGTAGCCGGCATCGCGTGCTTCACGCAGCGCCGCAGGTGTGCGCAACGACTCCGAGCCGAATACCGGCACGAGCGTCTCGCGTGCTGCGCCGAGGCTGACGAGGCGCGCCAGATGATCGAGCATCGACGCGCAATCGCTGAAGCCCGCGTCGAGCCAGATCTGCACACGGCGGCCGGAGGCGCCGGGCGGATTCAGGCCGTTGCACAGCGCGGCAAGTGTCGCCGCATCGGCGCGCTGCGCGACGATCGCATCGAGGTCGGCGACGTACAAGGTGTCCGCGTGGCTTGCCGCAAGCAGTGAACGCGCAACGGCGAGCGGTTCGCTGGTCGCGCACAGAGTGGACTGAATAGGGCGATAGTTCGCGCGTTCGCCGCGTACCGCACGCACCGCGTGAGCGTCGAGAAGATCGAGAACCGGGATGACCCGCATCGGAGACTTTCCTTGATCAGGCTGTTTGTGTACGAGTATCTCACCGGCGGTGGCATCGACCCGGAACTGGCCGGCGAAAGCGGTATCGCGGATCTGAGCGTGCTGATCGTCGAAGGGCGCGCGATGCGCGATGCGATGGTGCAGGACCTGCGCGATCTCGGCGGCATCGACGTGAGCTTTGCGAGTTCGCGTTTCGAGGCGGCTGCTGCGTCGCGTTCGCCGTTGCAGCATTACTGCGCCGCGCCCGGCGAGCCGATGATGGAGTTCGTCGCACGCGCGGCGCGCGAGCACGATTATGCGTGGATCGTCGCGCCTGAATGCGATGGGCTGATGCTGCAGCTTGCCGATGCAGTTGGCACTGCGCGCTGGCTCGGTTGCACGAAGGACGCGATCGCGTTGTGTTCGAGCAAGCGGCAGACTGCCGCGTTGCTCGCGACGCACGGTATTGCGGTGACGCCCGCGCTCGATGCCGCGGGCATGGCGCTCGATGGCATGGCGGCGCGGCGCGGCGATGCTTATGCCGATGGCACGGCGGCCTGGGTGGTCAAGCCGGACGACGGCGCCGGCGGCCTCGACACCTATCTGTTCGACGACTTCGCCGAAGCCCGTGCGGACTTCGCTACGCGGCTTGCGGCTGGCCGAAAGCCTGTTCTGCAGCAATGGGTGAATGGCGACGCACTGAGCCTGTCGCTGATCTGCAGCGCGGCGGGCAACGAGCTGATCAGCATCAACCGGCAGCGGATCGGCGTGGCCGATGCGCCGGCGGCAGGACACGCGGGGCGGGTGATCGAGTTCGACGGCGTCGACGTCGATTGCATCGAGCAAGGCAGCGCGCAGGGCCGCACGCTCGCGGCGCTCGCACAGCGCGTCACGGCCGCGTTGCCGGGCCTGCGCGGCTTCGTCGGTATCGACGTGGTCTGGCGGCCAGACGGAGAGCCGGTGGTGATCGAGGTCAATCCGCGCGTGACGATGGCGTACGTAGGCTTGTCGGCGCGGCTCAAACGCAATCTCGCGGCCCAGGTGCTGGCCGCGCACGGCGTGAAGCTTGCGCCTGCAACGGGCGACGATATGCTGCGCGTGCCGGTGTTCGCAGGCAGGGCCGCGTCATGAGCGACCATACCGCAAATGCAGCGGCGCCCGCGGTATTCGGCTGGGACGTGGGCGGCGCGCATGTGAAGGTTTCCGCGGCAAGCGCTGAAGGACAGCTCGCCGACGTCGTGCAATGGGCGTGTCCGCTTTGGCAGGGGCTGGCGCACCTCGAGCGCGTAATCGACGAAGTATTGGCGCGCTGGCCATCGGCTGCGGCGCCGGATACGCGCCATGCGGTGACGATGTCCGGCGAGATGGTCGACCTGTTCGCGGACCGTGCCGAAGGCGTACGAATCCTGGTGCACACGCTTGCCGCGCGGCTGGGCGGCGCGGTTCGCTTCTTTGCCGGCGGCGACGGCTGGCTCGCTACGGACGAAGCGATCGCGCATTGGCGCACGGTGGCCTCGGCAAACTGGCTGGCGACTGCTCAATGGGTCGCGGCGCGCATGCCCGATGCGCTGCTGATCGACATCGGCAGCACCACCACCGACATCGTTCCAATCGTGCACGCGCGCGTCGCAGCGCGCGGCGTGAACGACGCGACTCGCCTCGTAACCGGCGAGCTTGCGTATCACGGCGTGGTGCGCACGCCGCTGTGCGGCATTGCGCATCGCATCGCGTTTCGCGGCGAGAGCGCTGGCGTGATGAACGAATGGTTCGCGACGAGCGCCGACATTTATCGTCTGACCGGCGAGCTATGGCCACCGCACGATCAGCACCCGAGCGCGGACAACGGCGCGAAAACCATCGGGGCGAGTTGCGCGCGGCTCGCGCGGACCATCGGTCGCGACGCATCGGATGCAAGCATCGACGAATGGCGCAGCTTCGCCTACACGTGGCGACACGAACAGCTGCGCACGATTGGCGCCTGCCTTGCGCAGGTGAGCGAAGCCCATCCGCAACTGGCCGCAGCGCCGTTGGTGGGTGCGGGTTGCGGCCGCTTTCTGGTCGCGGCACTGGCGCGCGAAACGGCACGCGCTTACGTCGACTTCAGCGCATTGACGGGGCCCTTGATGGACACGCCGGCAGAGCACGCCTGCGCATCCACACCGCACGACGGCAGCGACACCTCGGCCGAATGGATTGCGACCTGCGCACCCAGTGTCGCCGTAGCGTTGCTGATGGCCGTGCAAGCCGGCGATCTGCGGGCGGCCGCGTCACCCGCGAACGCTACCGCGCATGCCGCATGACAACAGGCAACAGAGAGAGGCAAACATGTGGGTGGTGAAGATCGGGGGAAGCCTGAGTCACGACCCGTCGCTGCGCGACTGGCTCACGCAGCTGTGGGAAGTGGGCGGCGGACGCGTCGTGATCGTGCCGGGCGGCGGCGATTTTGCGGACCGCGTGCGCGTTTATCAGAAGGAATGGAAGTTCGACGACCTGGCCGCTCACAACATGTGTCTGCTGGCCATGACTCAGTACGCGCTGATGATGCAGGGTGTGCTGCCGGACCTTGTGCTCGCCACCAGCGAAGACATGATCCGGCGCACGCTGCGTAACGGCCAGGTGGCCGTGTGGATGCCGATCGGCCTGATGAGCGCAACGCCCAATGACATGACCAATTGGGACACCACGTCGGATAGTCTCGCTGCGTGGCTGTCGAAGTCGCTGAATGCGGAGCGGCTGCTGGTCGTGAAGTCCTGCGAGCTGGAGGCGGACGCACCGCTCGACGCGCTGGCGTCCGCCGGCGTGCTCGACGCACGCTTCGTCGACTATGTGAACGACGCGAACTACGTGGTCGAGCTGTTCAACAAGGGCGATGTTGCACTGATGCGCGAGCGGCTACTCAATACGCCGGCTGCGTAGCGAGCGCGGCATCCGGCTGCCCCTGCGGATGATGCAGTGCGTCGGCCCATTGCGCGACGCGTTGCGGGTCGAGGCGCGCGGTGCGACCGCCGCTGCACAGCGCGCTTCGAAAGCCTGCAATATCCGGTGCGAGCGCGCGGATCTGCGCGAGCTGCGCCCAGCCGAGCGAACCCGCCATGCCGACCATCGCGCCTTTGGCGCGTATGTTGGCCATGTGCGCGGCCAGCGTCTTCGCGTCGACGCAATCGAACAGCGTGCGGCCGTCTTTTACAGCGGTGTCGAAAATTAAACCCGCAAACCCGAGACTGATTGCATGCGCGACCACTTGCGCGTCGATGCCTTCGTCGCAGAGCAATACCGGCAGGACCGGAGCGGGTAAGCCGGCAAGGTGCGACAGGCACGCCTGTGCTTCGGCGCGTGCGCTTGCGTCCGCCTTGACGCCGACCTTGACGAAGTCCACGCCGCTCGCGCCGACATCGATCACGCGTGCCGCGATCTCGTCGAACGCATGCGCGGGCAGGTCGCCGATCGTCGCGCTGATCGGCTTGACCGGATAGCGCGCGCGCAACTGCTGCGCGATCCGCACGATCTCGCCGGGGGCCACGCCACCCAACGCGCCTCCGGACGGTTCCTTGAGGTCGATCAATTCGGCGCCGGCTTCTACAGCATCGAATGCTTCATCTGCCGAGCGAACGCTCGCGAGCAACGCGGTCATTGGGATCTCCGGGGGAAGGAAGTGTAGGCGCGCACTGCTGCGCCATCGCATGCAATGCGTGCGAATCAGGCGAGCGTCAACGCGTTTCGTGCAACGTGGGTGTTACAGCAGAAGGTGTGCCAGTTGTTTGCGCGCTACCGCTAGCGGCATGTGTTGCGCGATAACGCTCGATCGCCGCAACGATCCACGACCACGCCGTTTGCTCGTCGGGGCCCGCGGTCTTGTCGATGGCAATCTGCAGATACGCGAGTTCGTGATCGATCTTGTCGGCCGGCAACATGAACAGACGGCTCACCAGAATCGCACCTTCCACGACGGCCGCCTGGGCACGATTGAAACCGCCGAACGGCGCGTGTGTTTCGCTGTGCACGCACTGCATGCGCAGCGTCGGACGCTGCGGGTCTTCGCGCACCTCGGCCAGGCTCAGTTCGGTATGAGCGAGCACTTGCGCGAGTCGCACACTCGCCACGCGGCTTGCCGCAACAGTGGGCCATATGCGCTGCGTGCCGGTCACACAGCCGGCAAACACGCGCACGTCGGTCGTGAAATTGACGACTGCGCAACCGCTTGCAAGGATGTTGTCGAGCGTGGTCGACGGACGGAATGGCGCGAGAATCGCAAAGCCTTCTTCGAAACGCACGCCCATCGGTGCGATATGGACCTGGCCATCGCGAGCCGCAGTGGTGACGATCGTTTCGTGAATCATGGCGAAGAACGCAGGTTATGCCGGCAGGTGGCGTTGCGCGATGCCCGGCATTTCGCGGGCGGATGAAACGACAGGTGCAGAAAAAACTACGGGGAAAACATTAAGGGAAAACCATGAAGTGCGGACCGCCGCGAACGGTGGCCCGCACGGGCTCGTCGATTAACGAGTAGCGATATACATCGTGATTTCGAAACCAAAACGCATATCGGTGTAGCTCGGGGTTGTCCACTGCATAGTCATCCTCCTTGAGTGAAAGGCGATTGCCTAAGGCACCGACGCCATCGGCATCCGATCGCGTCGACCCGCTACGAGGACGCAAGCTGCATGCCCACCGCCGCCCATTGCGTACGAACAATACCTGCTGGTGCATACGCAACGACCGGCTTCGGGCTTACACGGCTTACTGTCGCGACATCGCAGCAAAGTGTTGCACGGGCCGAACGCTCATTGTGAGCGCAATTGATCGCTCCGTCATCAGTGTTAATGCATCGCTTAAGCCAGCGCAAGAAAATCGTGAATTCCCTTCGCGCAGCAGCGCGCCTACATTGACCTCACAGCAGCAGTGATCCGCAGCGCATTCCCCATACGGCGTATCTCCCATTCATACGCGCCGTCTTTCCGGAGGTCAGGTGATGAACGATTTCAGCAAGGCGGCCATCGAGCCCGCCGTGCCGGCAAAGCGCGCCCGTTACGACGCGGGTGTCATGAAGTATCGCGAGATGGGCTACTGGCAGCCGGATTACACGCCGAAAGACACGGACGTGATCGCGCTGTTTCGCATCACGCCTCAGCCCGGTGTCGAACCGGAAGAAGCAGCGGCTGCGGTGGCCGGCGAATCGTCGACGGCTACGTGGACGGTGGTGTGGACCGACCGGCTCACCGCGTGCGACATGTACCGGGCCAAAGCGTATCGCGTCGATCCGGTGCCGGGCACCGGCGCAGGGGATGTCGAGCCGCAGTATTTCGCGTTCATTGCCTACGATCTGGATCTGTTCGAAGAAGGCTCTGTGGCAAACCTTACCGCGTCGATCATCGGCAATGTGTTTGGTTTCAAGCCGCTCAAGGCATTGCGTCTGGAAGACATGCGCATTCCCGTCGCGTATCTGAAGACGTTTCAAGGGCCGCCGACCGGCATCGTGGTGGAGCGTGAGCGTCTCGACAAGTATGGCCGCCCGCTGCTCGGCGCGACCGTGAAGCCGAAGCTCGGTCTGTCGGGCAAGAATTACGGGCGGGTGGTTTACGAGGGCCTTAAAGGCGGCCTCGATTTCCTGAAGGACGACGAGAACATCAACTCGCAGGCCTTCATGCACTGGCGCGACCGCTATCTGTTCGCGATGGAGGCGGTCAATCGTGCGCAAGCCGAGACCGGTGAAATGAAGGGCCACTACCTGAACGTGACCGCGGCGACGATGGAAGACATGTATGAGCGCGCCGAATTCGCCAAGGAACTCGGCTCGTGCATCGTGATGATCGACCTCGTGATCGGCTGGACCGCGATCCAGTCGATGGGCCGCTGGGCGCGCAGGAACGACATGATCCTGCATCTGCATCGCGCCGGACACGGCACGTACACGCGGCAGCGCAATCACGGCATTTCGTTTCGCGTGATCGCAAAGTGGCTGCGTATGGCGGGTGTCGATCATGCGCATGCGGGCACGGCGGTCGGCAAGCTCGAAGGCGATCCGCTGTCCGTACAGGGCTATTACAACGTGCTGCGCGAGGCGCGCAATCCGGTCGACCTGTCGCGCGGATTGTTCTTCGATCAGCCATGGGCAGGTTTGCGCAAGGTGATGCCGGTGGCGTCGGGCGGCATTCACGCGGGGCAAATGCATCAACTGCTCGATCTGTTCGGCGACGACGCAATCCTGCAGTTCGGCGGCGGCACGATTGGCCATCCGGGCGGCATTCAGGCAGGTGCGACAGCCAACCGGGTTGCGCTCGAAGCGATCGTGAAGGCACGCAACGAGGGCCGCGACATCGCGCATGAAGGCCCCGAACTGCTCGAGGCGGCGGCGCGTCATTGTCTGCCGCTGAAGCAGGCGCTCGATACATGGCGCGACGTCACGTTCAATTACGCGTCCACCGATACGCCGGATTTTGCAGCGACGCCGAGTGTCGCGTGACGTATTGCCGCCGCGCACGCCGAATCACGAATCACGAGTTCAACCTTATTTGCGAGGCATTGCCATGCGCATCACTCAAGGCACCTTTTCTTTCCTGCCCGAACTGACCGACGATGAAATCCGCCTGCAGATCGACTATGCGCTGGCGCAAGACTGGGCGTGCTCGGTGGAATTCACCGATAACCCGCATCCACGCAACACGTACTGGGAGATGTGGGGCCAGCCGCTGTTCGATCTGCGCGATGCGGCGGGTGTCATGCAAGAGGTGAACGCCTGTCGCGCGGCGAATCCGCAGCACTACATCAAGGTCAATGCGTTCGACTCGGTGCGCGGCTTCGAGACGATGCGGCTGTCGTTCATCGTGAATCGACCGGAGGTTGAGGCGACCTTGTGGCTCGAACGTCAGGAAAGCGGCGGACGCGTGCAGCGTTATGCGCTGCAGTCGCGCGCCGGCGGCGCGCGGCGCGACGCGCCGCATTGAGCCGCACCAGGCCGCGTGCGCAGCGGCACTGCGCCTCTACAGAATTTCCATCAATCGGAGACGACCATGATTGCCGATACGCTCGAATTGCGGGTGCGCAGCGCGCCGCACGCAAGCCCGCAGGGAAAGCTCGAACCACCGCAGCCGAATACCCCGCACGACGCCTCTCACGTGAACCTGCTCACGCTGTTTCGCGAGTCGGGCATTGCCGACGTGCTGGCCGAACTGGACCGCGATCTGGTTGGCCTTGCTCCGGTGAAAACGCGCATTCGCGAGATCGCCGCACAGTTGCTGGTGGAACGTGCGCGCGAACAGCTCGGCATCGCAACCGGCGCCCCGACGCTGCATATGTGCTTTTCCGGCAACCCCGGCACCGGCAAGACGACGGTCGCGCTGCGCATGGCCGACGTGCTGCACCGGCTCGGCTATATCCGGCGCAATCATCTTGTTTCGGTTACGCGCGACGATCTGGTTGGTCAATACATCGGCCATACTGCGCCGAAAACGCGCGAGGTGCTCAAGCGCGCAATGGGCGGCGTGCTGTTCATCGACGAGGCGTACTACCTGTATCGCCCGGAGAACGAGCGCGATTATGGCCAGGAGTCGATCGAAATCCTGCTGCAGACGATGGAAAACCAGCGCGACGACCTGGTGGTGATTCTCGCCGGCTACGCGACGCGGATGGACACATTCTTCCAAAGCAATCCGGGCTTTCGCTCGCGCATCGCGCATCACATCACGTTTCCCGATTACGGCGCGGAAGAGCTGCTGGCCATCGCCGAACGCATGCTCGACACGATGCATTACCGCTTCGATTGCGACTCGCGCCTCGCGTTCGAAGACTACCTGGCGCGACGGGTCAAGCAGCCGAGCTTTGCGAACGCGCGCTCGGTGCGCAATGCGCTCGACCGCGCGCGGCTGCGCCAGGCGAACCGGCTGTTCGCGGCGGCACTCGACGGCGCACAACCGGCCGACCCGGCGGCGCTGACCCTGATCACCACGGGCGATATCCGTGCGAGCCGTGTGTTCGAGCGTCTGACGCCCGGCACGCATCCTGCAGCCGGCCAGTCGATTGCCTCATAGGGAGCATGCGATGCGCGACGGACGAACTACGCTTTCCAAATTCCTGATCGATGCGCTCGACCGTCAAGGTTCGCCGCGCGGTTCGAGCGGGCTTGCGGCGCTGTTGATCGACGTGGCCGCGTCGATCAAGACGATTGCGGCGGCGCTGACGCGCGGCGCGCTCGACGGCAATTACGGCTCGGCGCGCAGCGCGAACGTGCATGGCGAGGATCAGAAGAAGCTCGACGTGCTGACCAACGACATCTTCCTGCAGCATTGCGAGTGGGACGGTTTGCTGGCCGGCATGGTGTCGGAGGAAATGGAGCATGTGTATGCGATTCCGCCGGGTTACCCGCGCGGCGAGTATCTGCTCGCGTTCGATCCGCTCGACGGTTCGTCGAACATCGATATCAACGGCACGGTGGGCTCGATTTTTTCGGTGCTGCGTGCGCCGGTGCAGGAAGAGGGCGCCGCCGCTGGCGCTGCTGCCATTGCGCCCATCGGCGCCGCCGCGTTTTTGCGGCCCGGCCACGAGCAGGTCGCGGCCGGCTACGCGATCTACGGTGCCGCGACGATGCTCGTGCTGTCGATCGGCAACGGCACGCATGGTTTTACGCTCGAGCGCGATGTCGGCAACTTCGTGCTCACCCATTCGGCCATCCGCATTCCGGACGAAACCCGCGAGTTCGCGATCAACGCATCGAACGAACGCTTCTGGGAGCCGCCGGTGCGCCGTTACGTGCAGGAGTGCAAGGACGGTCGCAGCGGTTGCCGCGATCAAGACTTCAACATGCGCTGGATTGCTGCGATGGTCGCCGAGGTACATCGGATCCTGATGCGCGGCGGCGTGTTCATGTACCCGCGCGATTTTCGCGCGCCCGCCACGCAGCAAGGCCGCTTGCGTCTGCTGTATGAGGCGAACCCGATGAGTTTCCTGATCGAGCAGGCGGGTGGCGCGGCGAGCACCGGGCGCGAACGCATTCTCGATGTGTTGCCGCACGAACTGCATCAACGTGTGCCTGTGATACTCGGCTCGAAGCACGAGGTGGAACGCCTCGAGCGCTATCACCGCGAGCACGATCTCGGCACGGACCGGCCATTTACATCGCCGCTGTTTCGCGAGCGCTCGCTGTTTTTGCCCGAGGCGTCGGCATGATGCGTGCGTAGTGGCTGTGCTCGCCTGGTGCTTGCATAGGCGCACCGTCGTATCCGCTTTTACATCATCGATGGATGCACCGGAAACGGGCATCCCGGGAGACGCGCGCATGTCAGTCAAACATCCGATTATCGCGGTAACGGGCTCGAGCGGTGCCGGCACGACCACCGTGATGAAGAGTTTTCAGCATATTTTCCGGCGCGAGAAGATCAATGCGCAGATCGTCGAAGGCGATGCATTCCATCGCTACGACCGGCTCGGCATGCGCGAGGCGTTAAAGCGCGCCGAACGGGACAATGTGCGTCATTTCAGCCACTTCGGTCCCGAGGCGAATCTGCTGGAGGAATTGCAGCAGCTGTTCGCGAACTACGCGGAATCGGGCACCGGCAAGTTCCGCCGTTACGTGCACGACGAAGCGGACGCGGCAAGTTTCAAGCAGGAGGCCGGCACCTTCACGCCGTGGGAGGACATCGCACCGCGCACCGACATGCTGTTTTACGAAGGTCTGCACGGCGCGGCCGTGACCGACACGGTGGACGTCGCGCGACATGCGGATCTGCTGGTCGGCGTTGTGCCGATCATCAATCTCGAATGGATTCAGAAACTGCATCGCGATCAGAACATGCGCGGCTATTCGCATGAAGCGGTGGTCGATACGATCCTGCGGCGCATGCCCGACTACGTGAACTACATCTGCCCGCAGTTCTCGCGTACGCATGTGAATTTCCAGCGGGTGCCGACTGTGGATACGTCGAACCCATTTACCGCGCGTGAAATACCGCAGCCTGACGAGAGCTTCGTCGTAATCCGCTTTGCGCGGCCGAAGGGCATCGATTTCCCGTATCTGCTGACGATGCTGCACGACTCGTTCATGTCACGGCCGAACGTGATCGTCGTGCCGGGCGGCAAGATGGGCCTCGCGATGCAGCTGATCTTCACACCGATGATCCTGCAACTTCGCGACCGCTGCGCGCGAGCCTGAGCGATGCGCACATGTTTCACGCGGCTGGCGCTCCGCTCTCTCCTCCTGGGCGTCAGCCTTTTTTCTTCGTGCTGCCGGGCACGTGCCACGCACTCAGGTCTTCGGCAGGCCGCTCGACTGCGCAGCCCCAGTCGAGCGGCGCATCCTGGTCGAAGCGTTTGCCGAGCTGCCATGCGATTTCGGCGCGCGCCAGTTGCACGCCCAGGTAGAACGCGTGGCCGCCATCCTGTTCGACCTTGAGTTGCGGGTAAAGCTCGAACGGATCGCCGCTGATCGCGTGCAGCTCGCGGTTGTATACGTGGATGCCGTCGTCCGATACCTGCACGCGATAGTTCGGGTCGCGTATGCCGGTGGAGATTTCAGCGATTTCGCGCGAGTTATAGGGGAATGGACGTTTCGCATGCAGTGCGCAGAGGTCGGTCGAGATGCCTTTGGGCAGCATCTGGGCTTCGTTCGCGGCGTGCATGATGCGGCGTGCGACATCCGCTTCGCGCACCGCGCGGCGCGCATGCAGACTCACCGACGTGGTCAGCACGGCCGCTACGTTCAGCTCCGTCGCCATACCGAGCAGTAGCGCGTTGATGCCGGTGGTGTCGGCCTCGGTCAGCTCCGTGACGTTGCCGATGCCGAGCATCAGCGCAATCTGCGGGTAGCGCTCGCGCAGCGCCACATAGCGCGCGACCGAAGCCGCAAAGCCGAACGGAATCGGATCGAGAATCGGGTCGGCGAGAAAAGGTTTGCCGCGCGCGAGCAGTGTGTCGATCGCCTGATGCAGCGATGCCATGTCGCGAGGTTCGCGCGCGACGAGGACTGGTGTGGCGGCCACCTCATCGGCGATCCACAGCGTATCGACATTCAGGCTCATCAGATAATCGGCGCCGGCGCGGCCGCCGCGCAGCAATTCGTCGGTGAGCATCGAATCGACGCTGACTCGATAGCCCGCCTGTTTCAGCATGCGCACCGCGTCTTCCAGATGCGGAAACGGCGTATCGGGCAGACAGCCGACGTCGATCACGTCGGCGCCCTGGTCCGCGTACTGTTTCGCACGTTCGGCGATGCCGTTCAGATCGAGGCGCGGCGCGTCGACGATCTCCGCGAAAATCTGCGTGGCGTAACGCGACAGGTCCATATGGCGCGCGGCTCGTCCGAAGAATTGCGGCAGATCCTTCACTTCTTCCGGGCCGCGCTCGACGGGCACGCCGAAATGCGCGGATAGCGCATCGAGATCGCCGCGGCAGCGGCCAGGCACGATCATCCGTTGCGCGGCGAGCGGCAGTGTCACGCGCCGCCTGATCATGTCGGCGGTCATCAGTCCTGCGACCTGCAGGCCGATTTCACGCACTTCCCACGTAAACGATGCGTCATCGATGCCTTCGAGCACCTGCACGAGGCTCTTTTCAGCGAGCCTGCCAGTCAGGAAGACGATGTGTTCCATGCGAGCCCGAGAGTGGAGAGCCGTGCCTGCAGCGCGGCGCGCAGCTCGTCGAGCGAACGCGCCACCGTCGTGTATTCGATTCGCGCGAGCCGCTCGACGTTTTCCAGTTCGATCGCGCGCGGACGCACCTCGACCCAGTCGTGCGGGCTGTGCGTAATCACGCTCGGCTCCGTGTCGCATGCGAAAACGATGCCGGGGATGCATTGCTTGCCGGCTTGCGCGAACAGATTGGTGGGTAGCGTATCGGAGATGCCGAATGCGCATTTCGCGACGGTATTGCTGGTGGCGGGCGCGATTACCACGGTGTGATAGAGGCCTTCGTACAGCATGCCGACCGGCACGCCGCTCGCGCTGTTGTCGCGCAATACGCGTACGCGCTCGCGCAGCTTCGCGATCGGCCAGCCGTACAACGGCAATACTTCTTCGCCGGCCGCGGACAGAAACATATCGACACCCGGCAAGCGCAACGCAAGCTCGATCGACTCCTCGAGCATGTGGCCGGAGCCGGTCACGCACCACGCGAAATGAGCGTCGGGGCGAAATTCGCCGGGGCGGCGCGCCGGTTCCGGTGCGTGCGTCGGTTGCCCTGGTTCCGGTGCGCTCATAGGCGGCTCCGGCCAGACTTACGCATCGTTCAACGGAGGTGTGTTGTCGTGCGACAGACGGATATACAGTCTGTGCATCTTCCGGTACAAGGTGTTGCGGCTAATGCCGAGTGTCTTCGCGACGTTGCTGACGTTCCAGCGGTGTTCGTCGAGCATCGCCAGCACCGTTTCGCGCTCGCGGATCTGGATCGCGTTCAGGCTCGACATGTCGCAATCGTCGGGTAGCGCGAGCATGCCGTTCATCGCGGAGGGCGCATCGGTTGCGTGCGCAACGGCCGCGGCATTGGCAGCATGACCATTACCGCCGGTCTGCGTGATCTCAGGCGGCAGATGCATACAGCGGATTTCGTCGCCGTCGCATAGCGCCACCGCCATTTGCAGCACATGCCGCAGCTGCCGAATATTGCCGGGCCATGCATAGCTGAGCAGCGCCTGGCGCGCTTCGGCGGCGAGCGTGGGCGGATCGTCGGATTCGCTGTCGAGCAGATGCTGGATCAGCGCGCCGATGTCCGCGCGCTCGCGCAGCGCCGGCAGATTGATCTCGATGCCGCTTAGCCGGTAATACAAGTCTTCACGGAACAGGCCGCGCTGCACCAGTTCGAGCAGATTGCGGTGGCTCGCGCTGATCAGCTGGAAGTCCACCTTCTGCGTGGTTTCGGTGCCGAGCGGGGTGACTTCGTGCTCTTCGAGCACACGTAACAGGCGCGCTTGCAGCGTCATCGGCATGTCGCCGATTTCGTCGAGAAACAGCGTACCGTTGTTCGCCTGCACGATCTTGCCGCGCCGGCCTTCGCGCTGTGCGCCAGTGAAGGCGCCCGCGCGATAGCCGAACAGCTCGCTCTCGATCAGGTTCTCCGGCAACGACGCGCAATTCACCGCGACAAAGCTGCCCGCGCTATTCGGGCTGATGCTGTGCAGCGCGTTGGCGAACACTTCCTTGCCGGTGCCGGTTTGCCCACGCAGGATGATCGGAATCTTGCGTTGAATGGCGCGCCCGGCGAGCTGGATCTGCGAGGCCATGCGCGGGTCGCCGAATTCGAGCTGCGATAGTTTGTCGAGCCGGCCGGAAGCGGGCGCTGCTGCGGATGCGCACGCGCGGCTTTCCTTGTTGCGCGCGGGCCGGCTGCGTGCAACCGGCGCTGCGTCGGGCGCTGCCGTCGTGCCCGCTATGCCGCGCGTAGCGATCGACGGTGTCACCGTGCTGGCAAAGGTCGATGCATCGCGCGGCGTCTGCGCGACCAGAAAGAAGCGGGTATTGGTATGCGCGCCGTACACCGTCACCGGGTGGAACGAGCCGCGGATGCTGCGCGCGATCATGTCTTCGAGGCTTGCGTTGAAGGCTTCTTCGATGCGCTTGCCGCATAGCTGGTCAGGCGAGCGCAGATCGAGCTGAAATAGCGCGCTGCGGCTCGCCGCCAGCACGGTTCCTTCGTCGTCTACGGCGAGCTTGCCCGCGTGCAGCGTGCCGACGAATTCCGGGCGGCTGTGAAAATGAATCATGTTCGCACGCCGGTAGCGCGAGTCGATCAGGCGGTTTTCGATCATCTGCCGCGACATGCCGACCAGCACCAGCGAGTGCTGCTGTAATAGCCGAGAGCGGCTCGTCACGTCGAGTACGCCAGCTACAGTGCCGCGATCGTCGAAGATCGGCGCGGCGGAGCAGGTCAGCGACGTATAGCGCGGATAAAAATGCTCATGCTGATAGACCGCGAGGCACTCGCGTTCGGCCAGACACGTCCCCATGCCGTTCGTGCCGGCGGTGCGCTCGCTCCATACCGAGCCCACACGCAAGCCGTCTGCTGCGACCGCTTCGCCGAACGGCACCGACGACACCTGATGCACGATCACGCCATCCGCATCGGTTAGCACGACGGCGAGATCGGGGTCGGCGAGCTGCTGATAGAGCGTGGTCATTTCGAGCTTCGAGCACGCGATCAGATCGCTGGCGGCCTCACGGCGCTCGGTGAGTTCATGCTGCGTCAGCACCGGCGGCATGATGAAGCGGCCCGGATCGAGACCGAACTCGTTCAGGCAGCGTGTCCACGACTGAGCGACGGAATCGCTGGTCGGCCGCGTAGCCGACTGGTTGTGGACAGTGTTCAGAACATCACGGACATGCGAATTGATGTCAGCGAGCGATGACATTTGGGGGCGTCTCCATTGCGTTCCGCTGCCCGCGCCTTAGAGCGGCGGACTGACGCATTTATGTATGTTCCTCTGTTCCCCTTCAGCGCTGCGCGCATCTGCGGCGCACATACGCCATGCAACTACAGCGATGCAAGGCAAACCATTGTAGGCATCCGCTACATAAGGTCCACCTTAAACACTCTACCTCCGTTATCGTTCGCCATCAATAAGTAGTCGTATAAGGTTTTGCCATTGCGCGCGGTTTTTGCTTTGCATAGAAGGATGTCTTTTCAAGGCTTTATGCAGTGCGCACAAAATCGCAGGCGTGCGCACCGATTAGCTCGCCATTCTCTAACCGTCTCACATCAAGCCGAAGTCTGGCAGCGGAGTTGAACTTATGGAGCGTTTCGATGCAATCCGCGCGATGCGGGCACCCATGGACGCACCCTATGCCGAGCGCGACCCGCAGTGGCTCGCGACGGACGACGGTCTCGCGTTTGCGCCCGCGCGCACGGCGCTGGATATCGTTTATATCGAGGGTTTTACCGGTAACACCGTGATCGGCATCGACAAGGAAGAGCTCCATGCCGCACAGCCGGTGCGTCTGGACCTGGCCGTCGGCGTGCCTTCGCTGCGTGCGTGCCATACCGATTGCATCACCGATACGGTCAACTACGCGGCCGTGCGCACTGCGCTGCATACGCTTCTTGCAACGCACAAAGTACAACTGCTGGAGGCGCTCGCGGAGCAGATTGCGCAGCTGATGATTGGCGAGTTCGGTGCGCACTGGGTGCGCGTGTCGTTGAGCAAGCCGGCTAAATTCGACGACGTCACCGCGGTTGGCGTGTTGATCGAGCGCCGGCGCGATGCAATGCGCCACCGGTGGGGCGCATGGGGCTCGTTGGGAGAAGGGCTGATACCCGATTGAGGCCGGCAGGCCGCGCAGCCGGCCTGCGCGGTAAGCGGCGAACGCGGACCATAGCGACGGGGAACGCCGGGCATCCGAACATGCCCGGTGTTTTTCTACGGCGCGAACCGCGCCGCATAGCGGCAATGCGGCACAACGCAAACGCAACGCAAGCCGCGCTACTTCGCGGCCGAGGCCGCCGGTTTCACCAACCCACACGCCTCATAAGCGCTTTGCTGCACTGCGCGGAATTTCTTGGTCTGCGCGCGCGCCTTGTCCATGCGGAACTCGGCGCCGCCTTCACCGCCCATCGTCGCGTACTTGGAAAACGTCGATTGTTCGACGTAATCGTCGTAAGGCACGGCCGACGCGATCTTGTCGATCGTGCAGGAGCACTTGTAGACGTTGGCAAAATCGTGGCCGTTATCGTCCATGCAGCCGAGCACATACTCGACGCGCCCTTCAGTTGGATAGTTATAGCCTTGTGCGGGCGCCGCCTTGCCTGCCGCGGTATCCGACGGCCCCGCGGCCAGCGCGAACGCCGGCAACAGCACGGCACATGCGACAGAGACGATCGCGAGCCGCGTGCGACAACGTGAAATCATGCCGAACCCTTTAGTCGAAACACCTGCACTGTCGATGCGATGTGATGCGTTTCGCCCCACGCTGTCGCCGCATAAAGCTGCATCCGCGTAAGCGTGCCGCGCGCGGCATCAAAGCCGGCGCGGCACATCGCCTGCACTACCTGTACAAACTGTATTGCCTGAGCTCAGCCTAGTTCGGCGCGAACGGGTGCGCCGCCGAGGCCTTCTTCGCGACTACCTCCGCCGCGCTCGGTTCGCCCTTCACCGCGCGCTGCAGCGCCTCGCGCGTGGCCTTGTAGTTGTACTCCTGGATCTTCTTGTCGTCATCCGCCTGCCAGTGGATGAAAACACCGACGCAGACGAACAGGTCGTCGGCTTCGTCCTTCGGGATGGTGCCGTCTTCGACACAGTCCGCCACCGCCAGCGCCACGGCGTGCTGTGCCGGGCCGAACATCTGCACAGCCTGCTTGGCGCCCTTGATGGTGACCTTGTTGAACATCACCGTGTTCGGTTTGGTCAGCAGGTTCGGTGCGACCACCGCGAGTAGCGACGTAAAGCCGTCCTTGTTGTTGGTCAGCGCGTTACAGAACGCGGTTTCTGCTGCGGAGCCTCGCGGTCCGATCAGCAGATCGATGTGGGCGACTTCGTTGCCATCGCCGACTAGCGACTCGCCTACCAGGACGCGGTTAATCTTGGCCATGCTGTTCTCCGATGAAGGTTGGATCTGTCGACGTAGGTGTGCTCGTGGCGCACGGCGCCTGGCCGCACGGCGAGCGCGTGAAATGCACCACCGTCGGGAGTAACAGGAAGCGTGCCAATCGGGCACGCAGTGCGCTAAGCCGCAAAACGCTGCGGTGCGAGACAGCTCGCGACAAACAGCGTGGCGACCGTCAGGTCGGCGCTCGTGCCCGGATTGACGCCCTGTTTCTTTAGTTCGGCATCCCATGCATCGAGCTGAGGAGACTGGGAAACGTGCGGCGCGGCACGCCATTGAGCGTGTTGCAGACGTGCTTCATTCGTGACACTTTGCGCCACCGTCACGCCCTGCTTGCGCACAATGTGCGAGTCGGGGCAAGTCGACAGGAACGTCAGGAACACGTCGAGCGTGATGGATTCGGGGGGGGCGTCCGGCAACGATGCAACTGCGGCGAGACCGGTCTCGAATACGTCGGCGAAGCCGTTTTCGTATTGACGCGCGATGCTGTCGCGTGCGGCGGCGAGCGACATCGCCGCGCGCAGGTCGATGGTCGGTTGCGTGTGCACCGATTGTTCGGACGCGTTGCCAAGGCCGCCCGGGTTCGCCGCGCGGATCGCCAGATAGGCCGCGCATGCATCGTCTACCGACAGGCGCTGCAGCACGTGCTCGCAGGCCGCGCGCCAGTGCGCGGCGCTGTGCAGGCTGCCCGGGGCTTCGAGTGCGGCTGCCAGCGGCGCTACCAGCAGCACGATGCCCAGATTCGTATTGCAGCCGGCTGCCTCTTGCGTGCGCATCACCGCATCGAGGATGCGTGCGCCGACGGGCGTGCCATGCTGGAACAGCGCTGGCGCTGCTGCCGTGGCACTGGCGATGAACTGGGCGGCTTCCATCCGGTGTCCGGCGCTATGCACGCTGACGTTGCCCGGTTTGGCGGTTGCCACATCCAGCGTGCAGGCGCGCAAAAATGCGTTGCGGCCGCGTGCAAGCGGATCGTCAGCGGCTTGCATGGAGCGTTAGTGCCAGAGATAGCGGCGCTGCAGCATCGGCGGCATTGGCCAGTTTGCGGTCGAGCAGATCGTCGACGAGGGCTGCGGCGATATCGACCGATGTGACGGATTGCAGCCCGCGCCATGCGGCGACGCCGTTTACTTCCAGTACCAGCGGCGAGGCAGTCATGTCGCGCGGGTCGGTGGACGCGGGAATCAGATCGACGCCCGCATAGTCGAGTCCCAACGCTGCGGTTGCGCGTATCGCGGTCTGCGCGAGCGCGTCATCGAGTTCAGCGGGCTCGCAGTGTGCGCCGCGCGCGACGTTGTGAATCCAGCCTCGCCCGCCAATGCGCCGCATTGCAGCAACCGCTCGCCCGCCGATCACCAGCACGCGCCAGTCGAAGCCTGCGCGAGCGGCTCGCGCGCTCGCGCTGCGACGCGTGCCGACAAAGCGCTGTAAATAGGCAACCTGCCCGAAGCCGCGCAACGGCGGCAGCGGTGTCAGCGTGCCGTCGCGTCGCGCGCTCGCGCCGAGTCGGCGCAGCCCCTTGCCTTGCGAACCGAACAACGGTTTCAGCACGAGTTGACGGTCCGCCGCACTTTCGCGCATCACGACGCGCTGTGCGAAGGCCGCCGATTCGCTCGCCCAGGTGGCCGGTGTCGGCACGCCGCTGCGATGCAGCAGAAAGCTCGTCATCGATTTGTCGACGCTGCGCTCGATCGCGCGTGCATCGTTATAGACCGGCACGCCGCATTCGCGCAGCGCGTGCAGGATCCCCAGGCGCAAGGTCACCTGTTCGAAGGTGCCGCCCGCGATGCCGCGCACGAACACCGCATCGGGCAATGTGTGGCCGAAGCCGGGCAGCGCTAGCCCATAGGGTTGCCACGTCGTATCGATGCGGCAAGTGGCAAGGTCGATGCAGCGCGCATCCACACCGCGCGCGCGGAAGGCTTTTTTCAGGCGCCCGGTGTGCCAGCCGGTTTCGTCGGTCATGATTGCGACGCGCAGGCCCGCGCCGAACGGCACTTCACTCATTGCGTGTCCGTATTGGTGGTTGGGTTATCAAGCGCAGGCGCAGCCGCGGACGTCGACGCCGACGCCGACGTCGACGCCGCAAGCGGATCCACTACCGCATCCCATTGCCGATGCAGCAACGCCCCATCGAGCCTGCCGCCGTAATGCGTCGCGCCGCTTTCAAGACTGCTGACCCACACTTCCGCCGGCGCGAATAACGCAGGGTCGATCTGATAGAAATCGTGATTGAACGACGCAAACACATCTGCGAACGGCCGGCCGTAATCGCGCGAATTCCATGACGGCAGTTCGCTAGCGAGCCGCCGCGCGAGTGCATCTTGCGTGACGGTCAGATGCACGCGGCCGCCGTACAGGATCGCGTCGTTGGTGCGGCCCATCGCGGCGAGGCCGTCCGGCGCCGGCGGCGGTAGCGGTGCGATGCCGCTGGCTTCGACAATCGCGTCGAGCGGCACGCCGATCACATGTGTCTTGTGCAGTGCCACTTCGACTACGCGCGCCACCACCTGAGTCGTGCCCGCAAGCGAATGCGTGGGTGTAACGATGATCGTCAATGCATCGGCGGCGAGGCCGCAGTCGTTCAGCACTTTGTCGATTACGGCTTGCGGCGGCAACTGATGTACCTCCATCACCAGCACGCCGTGCGGATGCCGGTCGCGATAGTCGAGCTCCGCGAACAGCGGCTCCTTGCAGGCCAGCGCGCGGGCCGGGCCGGAGCCGAGCGAGAAAAACTTCTTGCCGTTGTTCTGCTCTTTGGTGGCCGACAGGCTCCAACCCGCGTACTGGCTGCCGAGGCATGCAAGCACGGGCGTGGCGGTATGCACTTCGAGCAGCACAGGCCATAGCGGCTCGCGTTCGAAACTGACGCGCTGCGCAACGTCGCCGAGGCCGCCCATGCAGATACGCGCGATCAGCACACCGGCAGCGATGCTGCCTTGCGTCGCCACACCCGCATCGATGATCTGCGTGCCTGCTGCAGTGCGGGAAACCGCGACACGCAGACGGGCGGCATCGTCGACGAGTTGCGCGACCAACGGTTCGGCCAGCGCATTGACGCTTGCTGTGCCATAGACGGATTGAACTGCAGATCCAGTTCGTTCAGGTGATGAAGTCATCGTGGGACTCGCGGCAAGTGACGATCAGTTCGATAAGACGGGCCTGTTGCCGTTCCAGTTCGCCGCGCAGCGAGCCGGCACTCGCGGCGCTGACCACGAGCGTGCAGACCGGCTCGCCGGCGGCAATGCGTACGCCTGGCAGCGGCACGTCGCGGTAGCCCGGTGCCGCGAACAGCGCATCGCTCAGGCGTGGAGTGACGGTGAGGCTGGCCGGCGCGAAGGCGACGCGCTGCGCCGCATAACGTTCCACGCGCAGCGCGCCCGGCGGCGGCAAACGCTCTTTCAGGCACGCGTCGATATGCGCGGCCAGCAAACCGCGCGGCCATGAAGCAGGCGCAGCGAGTTCGTAGAGCGCCGCGCTAGAGGAGGGGCGGGCATTGATCTCGAGCACGCTGAAGGTATCGCCGTCGAGCAGAAAGTCGAGGCTGTTCATACCGACGAGCCCGGTGCGCGCCACGATGGCCTGGATCGCCGCATCGATTTGCGCGGCAACGGGTGGCGGCAAATCGATCGGACCTAGCGACCCGGCGTGGACGAAAGGCAGCGCGCCGAGCGCAACCGTCAACTGCTCGGCAAAGCCGACGATGCGTGCCGAGCCGCGCGCGGCAATAAACAGCGCCGACATCGAACGCCCCGTGCCGATGCGCTGGAAATAATCCGGCGCTGCGCTCAGATCGGCGGCCGCGCGGATATGGGTGCCTCCGCAACCATCGGCGCGCTTGCCGAGCCAGCCGGCAGGCTGCTCGGGCTGCACGAACGACACCTGCGGATGGGCAATGCCCAGTTCATCGAGCAACGCAAAGAACCGCTGTGGCGTGCGCACCGCGGCAGTTGCCTGCGCATCGTTGCCGATCAGCCTCGGCAGCCGTGGCCTGTCGTGCAGCAGCGCGGCAAACGGCTCGAGCCCGCTGCCTGCGATAAAGCCGAGCATGTGCGGCAAGCGCGCGATGCGCGCGAGCGCCTCAAAGAGTTTGTCGCGATCGACCGTCAACGGCGCGCCGCCGATATCGAGCCACAGCTTCGCGCGCTGTCGCGTGTCGCGATCGCCGAACACGTCCAGCGCCGCGACGTTCAGGCCGCCGCGTACCGCCGATTCCGTGAAAAGCCGCGCCGACAAACCGGCGATCGCAACGAACGACGCGCGTGCCGGCGCGACGTGTAATGGCGCGTGCATCGCACGGCAAGCGTGAGGCCGGTCTAGCATCGCGCGCCGTCAGTCACGGCCGGCAACGATTGCGCGAGCTTCGTCGAATGCTTCCGCGAAACCCAGATACACCGGTTTGCCGCTTGTGCGCATGCGCAAAAACAGCCGGTGCTCGACCTGATACTTGACGTTGCCGATCGCCAATGCTCCGATGCCCACTGCATCGGGCCGCGCTGCGCCAGCCAGCGGTTTGCCGTTATCCATCACGTTGACGCCCGCGATGCCTTCCGGCGGCACCGCGTTGACGTCGGCCGCGACCAGCAGCTGTCGCGCATGCGCGAGATCGCCGCTAGCGACGATCTGCACACCGGCGGCGGCCGTCGCCAGCACCACGTCGGCTTGTGCGAGCGCCGCATGCAGCGCGTCGGGCGTGGTGGTGCCGACACCGGTGGTGGCGGCGCTAAAGCGCTGATTGACTTCGTGGCTCACCTGCTGCGCGCGCGCTTCGTTCGAGTGGCTGGCCAGCACCACGTCCGCACCGAGCGACGCCGCCAGCGCGGCCGAGATACGCCCGACCGCGCCGGTGCCGCCCAGAATCAGCACGCGCTTGCCGCCGAGCGTCTCGCTATGCTCCGTCTTCAGATGCCGCTCGACCAGCGCAACCAGCGCCGCGGAGGTCGTGTACGCGCCGCTCGGATCGGCGAACACGGAGACCTCGAATGGCGGCACCATCGCCTGGCGCGCGAGATCGAGCATATCGGCGGCGAGCATCACGTCGCGGCCGCCGATAAAGATGCCGGTGCGCGACACGCCTTTCGGCCCGCGCGAGAAGATCGCGTCTTGCGTGAGCTGCACGACGCTGGCTGCGTCGACGTTGCAGTACGGCACGACGATCTGATAACCCGCATCGGCCGCCATGTTGACGTCGAACGGGCTCATCTGCGGCGTGGCCGTGAACATATGCAGGATGTATGGCCTTTCGGTAGCTTCGGACATGGCAGTGAAGGATAAAAAGACGTTAGCGGAAGGGTTCGAATGAGTGGCAAGGCCCGCTGCCGATGCGACGGGCTGTGGCATGCCGCGGCGCAGCCTGTCACGCGTGCGGCGGATACCAGCCGACCGCGGCGCGCGGCGTCACCCGATATCGACGCCGCAGCTGCGCGCGTGCTCGACGCTTTGCGCGGCGCCGCGATTGCGCGCGTTGGTAATGGCACAGGTGATGGCCGGCGCATCGCGCGTGGCCGCACGGACATCGGCCAGCGCCCGTTCGGCCTGCTCGGCGCTGCGCACGATCGCAAAACCGGTGGGGCCCCACGAGGTCTGGCCGAGCGCAGCCTTCTGTCGTGACGCGATCGCCTGCATGGCGTGCGCGACGGCCGGGCTCGAATACACGCCGCCTTGCACGGGCGCGAAGTATTCGCCGATGGTCTGCTGCACTGCGCTGATGCCTTCGGCAAATGCGTCGAAATCATGCTCGACGAGGCCGGGCAACACGCGCATCAATACAAGGTGGCTCAGATGGGCCGCGAGCGTTTGCGGAAATGCGGGCAGCGCCGCCAGCCCGCGCCGCTCCTCGTCGCCGTGCAGGCCTTCGCGCGACAGGTCGTCGACCAGCACGACGCGCCATGCATCGGGGAAGGGCTGGCGAAACAGCAGCGGCGGCATACCCGGGCCACGACCGCCCGGGCCGCCTGGGCCGGCGTCGACGATCAGCCCGCCATAATCGAAGCCCAGCGCGCCGATGCCCGAGCGCGCACCGCGGCCCAGCAGCCGCGCGATCGCATCGGTACTGGCCGGCACGCCGGCGAGCCGCGCATACGCGGTGCCGAGCGCCAATGCGAGCTGCGTACCGGAACCCAGGCCGCAGTGCGAACGAGGCGCCTGTTCCACTTCGATCGCGAGCGCGGGTCCACCCCATGCGGCGTGCAGACGCTCCAGATACTGCTCGATGCGCATGCGTTGCGTGTCGGACTGTGCGCGCACCACCTGCATGTCGTCGGCGAGCCGCGCGCTAACACGTGTACCGCGCCCATCGATCACGAGGCCGATGCTGCCGAAGCAGCGGCCGAGCGAGCCGCTCGGATCGAGAAAACCCATATGCAAACGGGCAGGCGCGTCGACAGTCACCGCTGACAGCGGCGCGGAGCGATCGGTGTGGATCCGCATTGCAGGAGCGTCCTTGGTCGGGTCGTGGGCCGGTATGCCGGTGGCAGCGACGCTGTCGCCGGCGGCTCGCCTCGCGCGCGGTGGCGTGAGTGGCGCGCGTCCGGCGAACCCGGCGCGCATCCGGCGAACCGCTCAAACAAGGCAAGAGCCGTACCACGCATGCGCGCGCCCGACCGCGCACCGTGTCAACCCTTAGGCGCGTCGTACTTGAGATAGCGGAATCGCTGATCGTCCGCAGGCGTGCCCTCGAGCGCGCCACCTTCCTTGCCCGGCTGCCAGTGGATCACTTCCTCGATCTTGGTTGCGAGCGCAAGGTCTTTGTCGGTGATGCCCTTTGCGGTATGCGTTTTCAGCTTCACGATGACGAACGCATAAGACACCGTCAGATCGGGGTGATGCCATGCGGCTTCCGCAAGGTGCCCCACGGTGTTGACCACCATCAGCGTGCCCTTCCAGCCTTCGGTGCGGTACTTGCGCCGCAGCCAGCCGTCTTCCAGATACCAGTGCTGCAGCGCACCGGTGAGGCGTTGCTGTACTTCTTCGTCCGAATACACCTGTTCGGCTTGTGCCATCGGAAACCTCCATTCGATGTGAACGACATGACGACGCGCGCAAACGAGGCTACGCGATTCCGGCCCATCATGCCGCGGGCGTTGCGCATGCTTGCACGTGAGTGTGCGCGCAACGGGTTCCACCAATGTATCGCGGTTTTGACACAGGTTGTATCGTGATCCGAAGCGAAGCGGCACACGTTGACGCCGCCGCGTGCCGCCCGATGCCGCGATTCCCTCATACACACACAAACTGCACGGTCGGCATGGAATATGCGATCAGCCTTCATACGCATGAGTCGGGCAATGAACCCGGCGCAGCAATCGCTCGTTACCCGCATCCGGACGGCGCGGCTGGTTGAGCGCGGTAGCGTGTCACATCGTGAGGTGGACGGTTTACCCATTCTGGAGGAGACATGAACGTACGCACCCTGGTTCTCGGACTAGCGGTGGTTGCGGCAACGGCACTCAGTTCTTTCCTGGCACATGCCGACCCGCAGCTCGATTCGCTGATCAAGAACCCATCCAACTGGGCGGCACAGGCGGGCGATTATGCGAATCACCGCTACAGCCCGCTCAAGCAGATCAATGAAGCTAACGTAGGAAAACTGCAGGTCGCATGGACGATGTCAACGGGCGTGCTGCGCGGTCACGAAGGCTCTCCGCTCGTGATCGGCGACACGATGTACATTCACTCGCCATTTCCTAACAAGGTCATTGCGATCAACCTGAAGGATCAAACCTTCATCTGGCAATACGAGCCGAAGCAGGACTCGCAGGTGATCTCGGTGATGTGTTGCGACACCGTGAACCGCGGTCTCGCGTACGGCGACGACAAGATCTTCCTTCAGCAGGCCGACACTAAACTGGTCGCGCTGAACGCGAAGACCGGCGACGTGGTGTGGACCGCGCAGAACGGCAATCCGAAAGCAGGTGAAACCAACACCAACGCGCCGCACGTATTCGGCGACAAGGTGCTCACCGGTATCTCGGGTGGCGAGTTCGGCGTGCGCGGCCGCCTGATCGCGTACGACATCAAGACTGGCAAGGAGGTCTGGAAGGCCTACAGCACCGGTCCCGACAACGAGATGCTGCTCGATCCGAATTCGACCATGACCTGGGCGGACGGCAAGATGCAGCCGGTTGGCGCCGATTCGTCGCTCAAGAGCTGGAAGGGCGATCAGTGGAAGCTCGGTGGCGGCACCACGTGGGGCTGGTATGCATGGGATCCGAAGCTGAATCTCGTCTACTACGGCACCGGCAACCCCGGCACGTGGAACCCGTCGCAGCGGCCAGGCGACAACAAGTGGTCGATGTCGATCTTCGCGCGTGACCTGAACACCGGCAAGGCGAAGTGGGTCTATCAGATGACACCGCACGACGAATGGGACTATGACGGGGTCAATGAAATGATCCTCGCCGACCTCCCGGTAGGCGGCAAGAAAGTCCCCGCTATCGTCCACTTCGACCGTAACGGCTTCGGGTATACGCTGAACCGCGAAACGGGCCAGTTGCTGGTTGCCGACAAGTACGATCCGGCGGTGAACTGGGCCGACCGCGTCGACGTGAAGACCGGCCTGCCGATTCGCAACGTCACCTACTCGACGCAAGCTGCCGGTGCCGACAAGAACGTGAAGGGCATCTGCCCGGCCGCGCTCGGTTCGAAGGACCAGCAACCGGCGTCGTTCGATCCGAACTCGGGCCTGTTCCTCGTGCCGACCAACCACGTGTGTATGGACTACGAGCCGTTCGATGTCGATTACGTGTCCGGCCAGCCGTATGTGGGTGCGACGCTGTCGATGTTCCCGGGGCCGAACGAGAACGGTGCGATGGGCAATTTCATCGCGTGGGATGCCAGCAAGGGCAAGGTGGTCTGGTCCAAGCCGGAGAAATTCTCGGTATGGTCCGGTGCGCTGACCACGGCTGGCGGCGTGGCGTTCTACGGCACGCTTGAAGGCTACATCAAGGCAGTGCGCATCAAGGACGGCAAGGAACTGTGGAAGTTCAAGACGCCGTCCGGGATTATCGGCAACGTGTTCACGTACCAGTACCAGGGCAAGCAGTTTATCGGCGTCTACTCGGGCATTGGCGGCTGGGCCGGTATCGGCATGGCAGCAGGCCTGCAGAAGTCGACTGAAGGTCTGGGCGCAGTGGGTGGCTACCGCGAACTGGCGAAGTACACCGCGCTAGGCGGCACGCTGTTCATCTTTGCTGTTCCGGGCTAAACGCGTGGCAATCGTACGGCATGACTGGATTTTTCCAGTCGTGCCGTACGCGGCACGCGGCGCATGCAATGCAACAGGTGCGCCGCGTGACGAAGCCCCGTTTGCGGCAAGTTGCCGTATGGAAACCTCAGCGCGCCACTCAAGCGCGCATCGAAAGTGGATGGGAGACGAACGCATGAAAGGCCGTTTGGTGTTGTCGTTTGCAATTGCTTTGCTGGCGTGGCCGGTCGCCTATGGACAGACCAATACCGCGCAGATGAAACCCGTTGCTTACAAGGTCGTGGACGGCAACAAGGTCGACCCCGATACGTATCTCGGATGGAAAACGTGGCGTGCGCTGGCGTGCGAACGTTGTCACGGCGCGAAGCAGGAAGGCCTGGTCGGTCCGTCGCTGATCGACGCATTCAAGACGCTCGACAAGAACGAATTTCATCGCACCGTATTTGGCGGGCGCATCGACAAGGGTATGCCCGACTTCAGTACGAGCACGATGATGCAGAAGAATTGGGAAAACCTGTTTGCGTACCTGAAAGGGCGTTCCGACGGCAAGATCAATCCGGGCGATCTGCAGTCGATGGATGCGAAATGACGCGAGGCGCCGCGCGGCCGCTCGCGCCGCGGGTTGCGCTGTGAGTGACGTCAACTCGTTTGACCGGTGTGCCGCGCCGTGCTGAACGGCCGCAACCGTTTCCTGTTCCCGGAGATAGCCATGTTTGCTCGCACAACCCGCATCGCCCCGATTGTCCGCGCCGCGCTCGCGTGCGTCGCCCTTGGCGGCGCAGCGTATGCCGTGCAGGCGCAGCAGAATGCCGCCGCACCTGCGCTACCGAATAATGACGGTGCTGACAAGATACTGCGCGTGTGCGCCGACCCGAACAACATGCCGTTGTCGAACGACAAGGGTGAAGGCTACGAAAACAAGATCGCCGCCGCGATGGCGAGCGATTTCGGCTACAAGGTCGAGTACACGTATTTTCCGCAGCGCATGGGCTTCGTGCGACATACGTTGCGCGAAAAGGAACCGAATACCGATCGTTACAAGTGCGATCTGATCATCGGCGTGCCGCACGGCTACGACATGACGTCGACCACGCGTTCGTATCTGCATTCGACCTACGCGATGGTGTTCGTCAAGAAGCCGGAGTTTGCCGGCATCAATGTGCCGGCCGATTTGCTGAAGCTGCCGCCCGATCAGCTGAAGAAGCTCAAGCTCGGCATTTTCGCGCAAACGCCGGCGGTGGACTGGCTGCTCAACAACAACCTGATCGAGCAGGCGGTGTCGTATTCCGCGCAGAGCGGCGACCCGCAGGCGTTCCCCGGCGAGATGATCCAGCACGACCTGAAGCAGGGCAACGTCGACATGGTGTTCGTGTGGGGCCCGATTGCGGGCTACTACGCGAAGCTCGCCGGCGACGACGTGAAGGTCGTGCCGTTCGCGCCTCAGCCGGGTATCCGCTTCGACTATGAGATCGCGATGGGCACGCGCTATGGCGAAAAGCCCTGGCACGACAAGGTCGATCAATGGATCGCCACGCATCAGGACAAGATCGATTCGATCCTGACCAGCTATCAGGTGCCGCTGCTGCCGATTGCGAGCGCACCGGTTGCCTCGACCGCACCGCAATGAGCCGCATGATTGCAATGAATGCGCGTGCCGGCGTGAGTGGCGAAGTTGGTGCCGGGATTCGCGCTGGCATCCTGGCAAGCACGGCCGCGTGCCTTGTCGCCACTGCGTTATGGACCGCGCCGTCGATCGTGCGCGCCGCCGCCCCTGCCAGCGAACCGGCCGCGGCGCCGATTGCGCCGGCCGAGCGGCTACTGTTCATGACGCCGCATCTGCAAGGCGTCGCGGCGCAAACCGAACTCGATTACTCGCTGATCGCGTCGGGGCCGCCCGAGAAAGTCAACGATACGGTGCGCGTGCTGGTACCGAGCGCAAACAACGCGAGCCACAATGCGAGTGTCAGTGATCACACGGGCGAGGTGCCGGTGCCGGCCGGCGATCTGCCGTGCAATCCGGTGGTGCTGTATTTTCTCGAGCACGACATCGCGGAGATGGAACAACTGACCGGCGGGCAGCGCCGCTATTTCCAGAAGCGCGTGCGCATCGCACTGGCCGCCAATCCGCCGATCGTGCAGGTGAACGCCAATGTGAACGGCAAGCAGGTGAAGGCGCGCAAGGTCGAGATCCAGCCGTATCTGGGCGACCCGAATGCGCAGCGTTTTCCGCAATATGTCGCCAAGCGCTATACGTTTCTGTTCGCCGACGAGGTGCCCGGCGGGGTGTCGCAAATCCATACCGAGGTGCCCGGCGACAACAACGATTTCGCGCATCCGCGCATAGCCGAGACGCTCAGCTTCCAGGCGGCCGTGCACAAGCTGCCGTCGCCGCAGGGCACACCGGCACCGCCACCCCCGAACGGGCCGCGGGCGAGCCGCTGAACGCGATGGCACCCGCGCTCGCCGGCCATATGATCGCTGCGCCGCGGCGAGCGGCGACGGCGTTAGCGGTGCCGCTGCGCAGTGAGCGGTTGTGGACCGCGTGGTCGCGGAACGCGCCGTGAACCTGATCCGCTCGCTGACGCTGCGGCAATTGCAGATTTTCGTGATCGCGAGCCGCCTGCCGAGCTTCGCGCGCGCGGCGGAAGAGTTGCATCTGTCGCAGCCCGCGGTGTCGATGCAGATCCGCCAGCTCGAAGAAGCAGTGGGCCTGCCGCTGTTCGAGCGCATCGCGCGGCGGCTGACGCTGACCGAGGCGGGCGAACGGCTGTCGCATCATGCCAGCCGCATCATCGGCGAGATCAAGGATATCGAGGACACGATGACCTCGCTTGCGCAGGCCGATAGCGGCACGATCGCGGTGAGCATCGTCAGTTCGGCAACCTATTTCGCGCCGAAACTGCTCGCGCAATATTCACAGCAGTTTCCCAAGGTGGACGTGCGTTTCTCGGTCGGCAACCGCGAGACGCTGCTGCGTCTGCTGCAGGACAACGCGACGGATCTTGCCATCATGGGCCGCCCGCCGCCGGAACTGGGCACCACGACCGAACCGCTTGCACGGCATCCGCATGTGATCGTCGCGCCGCTGACGCATCCGTTGTGCGGCGCGCGAGGCTTCGACCTGCAGGAGCTGGCCGGCGACACATTCCTGCTGCGCGAGCCGGGATCGGGCACGCGCGCGGTGGTCGAGCATATGTTCAGACAGCATCTGTTCACGCCCGCGCGCTGCGTGACGCTGGGCAGCAACGAAACGATCAAGCAGGCGGTGATGGCGGGTATGGGCGTAAGCCTGTTGTCGCTGCATACGCTTGCGCTCGAATTGCGCGCCGGCGAAATCGCGCTGCTCGACGTAAACAGCACGCCGATCGAGCGCACCTGGCAAATCGTGCATCTGACGTCGAAACAGCTGTCGCCGACCTGCGTGGCATTCCGGCGCTTCATGCTCGAACATGCGGAGCCGTTTCTGGAGCGGGAGTACGCGCCTTTTATCGCGGCTGCGCGTAGCAGTGCGCGGCGCGGCGCGAGCGACAGGCGTGGCGATGCCGGCGTGCCGGATCTGGCTGCGGCTCCGTGACGAAGGGCGGGCGGCGCGGCGTTGCATGGGTCTTTTGCCGTTGCGTCGGTACGGGGTTGCTCGCTCTGCAGTTATGCGCGCATGTCGCGAACGTGCAGGCTTCGGCCGATGTGACAAGCGCGGCACCGGTGTTACAGGCAGTTGCAGATAATCGCGGCGATACGGCGCAGCAACCTGCATCGATGCAACAGCGCGACGCATCGCAGGTGGCGCTGCCTCCAGTCACGCCATTGCCGATGATCCGGCTCGCCGCCGGCGCATACGTGCACCGTGGCGACGATAACGTCGCGACACGCGCGAACCGCGGCGATATTGCGAACATCGGCTTTATCGTCGGCACGCGCTGCGTCGCGGTGATCGATACCGGCGGCACGCTGGCCGAAGGGCGTGCGCTGCGTGCCGCGATCCGCAAGGTGACGCCATTGCCGGTGTGTTACGTGATCAACACGCATATGCATCCCGACCACATCTTCGGCAATGCAGCATTTACGGCGGATCATCCGCAGTTCGTCGGCAGCGCGACGCTCGGCGAAGCCGAAGCGTCTCACGCGGAAAGCTACCTGCGCGTGCTGAAACGCGAGCTGGGCCCGCTTGCGCAAGGCAGCATCATCGTTTCACCCACGCACAGCGTGTCCGGCAGCGAGACACTCGATATCGGCCACCGGATGCTGCGCCTGCAAACGTGGAAAACGGCCCATACTAACAACGATCTAACCGTCTACGATGAAGCTAGCGGCATGCTGTGGACGGGCGATCTGCTGTTTGTCGGCTGTATTCCGGTGATCGACGGCAGCGTGCTCGGCTGGCTCGACGACATCGCGGCGCTGCGCGCGCTGAATCCGCAGCGCATGGTGCCGGGGCATGGGGCGCTCGACCAGCCGTGGCGTCCGGCACTGGCCGCCGAGGAGCAGTATCTGGCAAACCTCGTACGCGATGTGCGCGCCGCGCTCAAACAGGGCCAGACGATGCAGCGGGCGGTGGACACGATAGGTCTTGGCGAGCGTAAAAAATGGCGCCTCTACGACATCTATCACCGCCGCAACGTGACCGCCGCGTATGCGGAGCTCGAGTGGGAACAGTGAATGTGCTGCAAGCGCGGCGATGTCAGCCGCGCACACCAGGCGGCGCCACTGCAGAGGGACGGAGGGACACATGAACACGATCGCAAGAAGCACCTGTGCAGCGTTGCTGACGCTGGCCACGATGTTCGCGACGCAACTCGCGCGCGCCGACGAACATGCGGAAGACAACCCCGAAACACCGGCGCGCTGGCTCGACTTCAAGAGCGGCATGTTCAAGGGTCGCGCGGTCGATCCGCACGGCGATGCGGTGATCAAGCTCGATGCGCCCGCACGCGCGGCAGACGGTGCGGTGGTGCCGATTGCGATTGCCGCGCAGTTTGCGCAAACGCCCACGCGTTACATCAAGAAGATCTACCTGTTCATCGATGAGAACCCGGAGCCGTATGCCGGTTCTTTTTCGTTCGCACCTGAATCGGGTTTCGCGACGATCGAAACGCGGGTGCGCGTGGAGGACTACACGTTTATGCGCGCGATCGCGGAAACCAATGATGGACGCCTGTACAGCTCGGTGCGTTTCGTGAAGGCCTCGGGCGGCTGTTCGGCTCCCGCGGGCAAGGACGACGCAGCCGCGGAAGCGGGCGCTGGCCTCGTGCGCCTCACGTTGCAAGGCCAGACGGTGCCCGGCAAGCCGCAGCTCGCACAGTTGATGGTCAGACATCCGAACCGAACCGGTATGGCGATGAACCAGGTGACACGCAACTATGCGACCGCCTATTTCGTGCGCAAGGTGACGGTCAGCTATGCGGACAAGCCAGTGATGGTGGCCGACGTCAATTTCTCGATCAGCGAGAATCCGAATTTCCGCTTCTGGTTCGTGCCGAGTGGCAGCGGAGAGCTGAAGGCGCGCGTCGAGGATACGAAGAGCAAGGAGTTCGATGCCGCTGTCGCGGTCAATTCGCAAGCGAGCGCGCAGCAAAGCGCGGCATCGAAGCTGTGAGGCAGCGGGTGGCAAACGTGGGTGTCCGCTGGCGCTGGAGGCCTGCGCTGCCTGCATTGTTGCTGGCGGGCGTTGTGTGGGCGAGTCTGGTCGTGCCGGCTTCAGCGGCAGGGCCGGCCTCGCCAACTGCATCTGCGTCTGCTGCATCTGCCGCGGTTGCCTTAAGCAACGATCCGCTGCGCGCGCCGGCACCGGTGCAGGTGGCGCCCGGCGTCTACGTGATGTTCGGCGACGGCGACGCAGTCGCGCCGGCTAATCGCGGCATCGTCGCCAACAACGGCTTCATCGTCGGCACCAGCGGCGTGACGGTGGTCGATACCGGCTCGTCGTACCGCTATGGCCGTGCGATGCTCGATGCGATCCGCAAGGTGACACCGCTACCGGTGCAACTGGTGATCATCACGCACCAGGGGCCGGAGTTCGTATTCGGCGCGGCAGCTTACCGCGACCGTGGCGTGCCGATTCTCGCGCAGCAGCGCGCCGCGGAACTGATTCGCGAGCGCTGCGCGATTTGCCTGAAGAACCTGATCCGCACGCTCGGCGACGATGAAATGGCCGGCTCGCGCGTGACCGTGCCGGATCGCACCGTCGAAGGCACCACGCAACTCGACAGCGGCGGCCGCGCGTTGGAGTTGCTGTATTTCGGGCCGGCCAGCACGCCCGGCGACCTCGTCGTGCGTGACGTCGCGACAGGGGCGCTATTCGTGGGCGGCCTCGTCAGCGTCGGTCGCGTGCCCGAACTGCGCAACGAGCAGATACCGGGCTGGCTCGCGGCACTCGACAAGCTGAAAGCGCTCGATGTTCCGGTGATGGTGCCGGCCTTCGGCCGCCTCGCGAAGCGTGGCGACCTCGAGCATCTGGCGACTTATCTACGGGAGCTCGAAGCCGGCGTGCGTCGCGCATTCGACGCAGGCGTTGGGCTGACCGAAGCGATGCATCGCGTACAAGTGCCTGCATTCAGCCACGACAAGCTCTATCGCACCGCGCAGCCGCAAAACGTCGAGCATCTGTATCTGCAGATGGAGAAGCAAAAACAGCAGTAACGGCACGCGTACTCGCATCGCACGGCATGTGAAGCCCCGATCGTTGCAGTTGCAACCGGCCGCAGCGTTTTGCTCGTCCACATGCGGCGGCTGCGAAAGACCGCCGCCTCATCCGGCAGCAGCACGCGTTACGTTCTCTGCTTCCATCACCGGCTGCAAACCGTCGATGCGAGCACACAACCCGTGCCCATCGCTGCGGTTATGCAGCGTCAACGCGAGGCCTAACCGGTTCGCGATGCGCGCGGCAATCGCGAGCCCAAGCCCGCTGCCCTGTGCCTGCGCGTCGGCACCGCGGTAGAAGCGATCGAACACGCGCTCCAGTTCGTCGTCGGGAATGCCTGGGCCGGTGTCGCGCACTTCGATGCGGATCGTGCCCGCGTCGCGCGCGAGCACGACGTCGACCGTGCCGCCTGCAGACGTATAGCGTATTGCGTTGTCGACCAGATTGGACAGCAGCAGCACTAACGCGTGAGATTCGGTCAACGCAATGAACGCATCGTCTGTGCCGGCCGGCGCGCTCGCTTCGAGCCCGAGGTCGACGCGTTTCGCCTCGGCCAGCAGCGACAATTCGCCGACCACCTGTTCGCCCACACGCCGCACGCTCACGCTCGCACGCGGCGTTGCGGCGGCCGCGTCTTCGCGCGCCAGCGTCAGCAGTTGCTGCACCAGGTGAATCAGCCGCTTCAGGCGCTCCTGCACGCGATCGAGCGTTTGCTCCGAACCGGTCAGCGTGCCGTCGCGCGCGGCCGCCTGCAATTGCAACTGCAACGCGGCAAGCGGCGAGCGCAGTTCATGCGCGGCATCCGACACGAACATGCGCTGCGTTTGCGACGCAGTGTGCAGCCGTTCCAGCAGGTCGTTCAATGCAAGCACCAGCGGCCGTACTTCGATCGGTGTGTGCGCATCGATCGGCAGCGGCTCGAGCGCGTCGAGCGAACGGCTGGCCAGCGAATCCGACAGTCCCCGGATCGGCGCGAGACCGCGCCCAACCACCAGCAGCACCAGCACGATCGCGCCCGGCACCATCAGCAACAGCGGCCATAACGTATGCAATGCGAGCTTCGCGGCCAGATCGTTACGAACCACGAGCGGTTGTGCAACCTGCACGTAACGCGACGACTGCTGCACGCCGAACACCCGCCAATGCACTTCGTCGTATTCGGCAGTGTGCAGACCTTCGCCGTGCCGCTGCAGCAGCGGCGCGTGCGGCGAGTGATAGACGAGTTGGCCCGTGTGGTCCCATACCTCGATATTGATGCGGTCGTCGGCAATGCTGCCGAGCATGTCGTCCGGATGCTGCCCGGCAGCCTGCAAGTTGGCCGGCATCGACAGCGCCACGGTGCGCAGTTCGTAGTCGAACAGTTCGCCGGCCTCGAGCCGCGCAGTGTGAAAAATGCCATACGCGGCCGCCGCGGAAGCCGCACCGAAGCCGCAGATCAGCCAACCCAGCAGGCGTCGCCGGATCGACGTCATTCGTGTCTCTTGAGCCGATAGCCGACGCCGCGCACCGTCACGATCTGGTCCGCACCGAGCTTGCGACGCACGCTGTGCACATGTACTTCGATCGTATTGCTGCCTACTTCTTCGCCCCAGCCGTACAGCTTTTCTTCGAGTTCCGCGCGCGTGAAGACGCGCGTCGGCGTTTCGATCAGCGCATGCAGCAGCGCGAATTCGCGCGGAATCAGCGCGACCGGCGTACCGTTCATCGTTACCTCATGTGCGGCCGGATCGAGTTTCAGTTCGCCGTGCGTGAAGACCGGCTGCGTGCGGCCAGCGCGACGCCGCGACAGCGCACGTACCCGCGCGGCCAGTTCGTCGAGATCGAACGGCTTGACCAGATAGTCGTCCGCACCGGCGTCGAGGCCGCGCACGCGGTCTTCGATCGCGTCGCGCGCGGTGAGGATGATGACGGGCGCATCGCCGCCTGCGTTGCGCCACGTTTTCAGTACGTCGATGCCGTCGGCCTTCGGCAAGCTCAGATCGAGCAGCACCAGGTCGTATACGCCGTTGCCGAGCGATAACACCGCGGCTCGGCCGTCGCGCGCCCAGTCGGTAGCGTAGCCGGCGCGGCGCATCGCCTCGACTACGGTCTCGCCGATCATTTCGTCGTCTTCGACCAGCAATAGACGCATGCGTTGCTCCGTGGTGATTCGGTATAAGTGGCCTGCCATTCGGCGCGACCGTCAATGTTACCGCGGCGCCGCCTGCGCACCCTCAGGCACGGCGGCGCTGCGGTTCATCGACTGGAGGTTCATCGATTGCGGCGCGCTGGCGGCAGATCGATCAGTGATGGCCGAACACCGGTTCGGTCAACGTGTGTGACATGCCTTTGCTGCCGGACTGCCAGCTTCCTTGCGTGCCCATGCCGTATTCAGAGGTTCCGCGCGGGGCCGAATACGATACGTCGGCAGGCCGTTGCGCACTGTTTGGCTGCGTGGTGCTGTCCTGGCCGTTGTAACTCTGCATGCCGGAAGGCGCGCCAGGCATTGCGCCGTTACTGGTTTGCGCAAACGACAGGGCCGGAACGAGCAAAAGCGATGCCGACAGGATTGCGGGTAACAATGATTTCATCTGCTGCTCTCCTTGAGTTGGCGGGCAATCGAACGGCGCCCGCTTACATAAGATTAGGTCTACCGCCTTATAAATCCCTTAACCATCTGCAGAAAATGCGCGTCAGATCGTTTGATGGTCAGGTCGGCGGCTAACTTGCAGATGCATGACGCGTGCCGCGTGCATGCCGCCATTGCAGCGCAACCACCGCGGCGAGCACAGCGAGTATCGTCAGCGACGCGGGAATGCGCGCGAGTGCGAGACCGCCTTCCGCGTACGGTTTGGTCAGCGTATCGCCCAAGGTTGCGCCGAGCGGACGGGTCAGCACGTACGCGGCCCAGAACAGCACGCTCGCCGGAACACGCCGCGTCACACGCCACGCCAGTGCCACGACCGCAAGCAGCGCGGCGAAAACCAGCGCGCCGCGCTCGAAGCCGAGGCCTGCGCTGGACGCGGCAAAGTCGCCGAGCGCGGTGCCCAGGGTGTTCGACACGACAATCGTAAGCCAGTAGAACACTTCGTCGCGCGAGCGCACGATGTGCTGATATTCGATGCGGCCCGTTACTGCATACCAGCTCGCGAGCACCAGCAACACGGCGAGCAGCAGCAGCGCGGAGGAACTCACGTAACCGAGCGCGACCGTACGGTCCAGAAAGTCGGACATCGTCGTGCCCACGGTGGTGGTGGCCACCACTACCGCCCAGTAGATCGCCGGTTGGTAGCGGTCGCTGCGCACCTGTAACGTCAGTGTCACGGCGAAAAATGCCAGAAACACCAGCGTTGCGACGGCATAGCCGAGGCCGAGCGTCATCGAAAGCGCGTCGCCGCCGGTTTCGCCGACGGTGGTCGCCAGAATTTTCACTATCCAGAATACGGCGGTCGCCTCGGGCACCTTGCTGAGCGCGCTTTGCGGCTGCAAAGGCGCATAAGTGGATCGCGTCACGGTCATTCCTCCATCGGCGGTTTGCGGGCACCATGCCTTCGCAAAGCCGCGATGCTGACCGAGCGGGCTTAAGAGTTCCTTATCCGGCGAGTTTTGCCCGATGACGTTCGAAGGCGCGACGCAATGGCCTGCTGTTTGCGTTGCGGTTTCGTGTTGCGGCCTTTCGTTGTTCAGATGGCTGCATCGGCTCGCGGCGGGCGCTATGCTACTGCTTTCCCGTCGTTTCCCGTCACCAAGGACCTTTCCGATGAAAACGCCAGCAGGCTCCATGATCAGTTACCGCCGTCCGGACGGCAAAGAAGTAAGCGGGTATCTCGCGAAGCCCGCGCAAGCGCAGGGCGCACCGGCGATCGTCGTGCTGCAGGAATGGTGGGGTTTGAACGACCAGATTCGCGGCGTCGCGGATCGTCTCGCGCTGGCTGGCTACGTTGCGCTGGTGCCCGACCTGTATCGCGGCAAATCGACGGTCGAAGAAGAAGAGGCGCATCACCTGATGAGCGGCCTCGATTTCGGCGATGCCGCGTCGCAGGACATTCGCGGCGCGGTTCAGTATCTGAAGCAACAGTCGGAGCGCGTCGGCGTGATCGGTTATTGCATGGGCGGCGCGCTCGCGTGGCTCGCGCTATGCCATACGCCGGAACTGTCGGCCGGCGTTATCTGGTACGGCCATCCGCCGCTCGAATATATCGATGCATCGTTGATCAAGGTGCCGGTGCTCGCGCATTGGGGCACCCAGGACGCGTTCTTCGCGGCCGAAAACGTCGACAAGCTCGAAGCCAAACTGCGCGAAGCCAACGTCGATGCCACCTTCCATCGCTACCTCGCACATCATGCTTTTGCGAACGAAACGGCGGTTGGCACGACGCGCATCGCCGGCACGCAGTTCGATCCGGTGTGGGCGCAACAATCGTGGGACCGCTCGCTGACGTTCCTCGGCCGCACGCTGTGGGCGCAAAAAACCGCATAACCAGGTGGCAAAACAAAAGGCGCACGCCGCTGACCGGCGTACGCCTTTCATAACGAGGCGTGTGCGAACGCGCCATCGTGGTGCATCGGGCGTGACGCTATTTCTGCCCGAGGCTGTGGTAGAACGCCGCGAGATTCGCGATGTCCGTATCCGATAACGGCTTGACGATCAGCGACATCATGTCGTTCTTGCGCTCGCCGCTTTTGAAGTCGTTGAGCGCTTTCACCAGATAGTCCTCGTTTTGCCCTGCCAGATTCGGCGCTTCAGGAATCTTCGCGATGCCGTCGAGCCCATGGCAAGCCTGGCACTGCACGGCCTTCGCGCGCCCGGCGGCGATATCCGCGGCGTGCGCCGTGCCGGGCAATGTCGCGAGCGCCGTCAACATCGCGCAAGCCACTGCCCCAGCACGCCACGCACGCATCATTTCGCCCCCGAGTACGAGATCCGGTAGATCGCACCGGCATAGTCGTCCGACACCAGCAGCGAGCCATCCTGCAACTGCTGCACGTCGACCGGGCGGCCCATGTATTCGCCGGTCGGCGTGAGCCAGCCTTCGGCGAATACCTCGGTGGTGCCGACGCTGCCGTCGTCGTTGACCGGCGTGAACATGATGCGTGCGCCGATCGGCTTGGTGCGGTTCCACGAACCGTGCTCGGCATCGAACACGCCGCCCTGATACTTTGCGGGGAACATCTTGCCGGTATAGAACGACATGCCCAGATCGGCCGCATGCGCAGCGTATTCGACCTGCGGGAACACCACGCCCGCCGGCGGATTGCTGTTCTTGTAGTCCTCGGTGCGCACGTGGCCGCCGCCGTACCACGGAAAGCCGAAGTTCTCGCCGGCCTTGGTCGCATGGTTCAGCTCGCCCGGCGGCGTGTCGTCGCCCATGCCGTCCACCTGGTTGTCGGTGAACCACAGCGACTTGTCCTTCGGATTGAAATCCATGCCGACCGAATTGCGCACGCCGTGCGCATACACCTCGCGGTTCTTGCCGTCCTGATCGATGCGGATGATGCCGGCTAGCCCATTCTTGTCGAGCTCGGCCAGCTTGTCTTTCGGCGGCACGTTCCACGGCTGGCCGAGCGCGATATAAAGCTTCTTGTCCGGTCCGATGCGGCAGACTCGCGCACCGTGATTGAAGCTTTCGAATTGCGTCGGAATCAGTTTGCCTTGCGGCACCACCACGGCCGCCGCAACGTCGGGGCCGCCTTCGCCGAAGAATTGTGCAGCCGGGAATGCGAGCACGCGGTTCTGTTCGACCACGTACAGCACGCCGTCAGGCGAGAAGCACACGCCGTTAGGCACCTTGAACGTTACCGAGCTCGCGAACGACACGACGTCGTCGGCCACGCGACGCTTGGTGCGGTCGGTGACCTGCCAGACACGCGCCTTGCGCGTGCCGACGAACACCACGCCGGTGGACGGCTCGATCGCCATATGACGCGCATCCGGCACCACCGCATACAACTCGATCTTGAAGCCCGGCGGCAGCTTGATCTGCTTCAGGTTCTCGCGCAGCGCATCGGCACGCTGGCCAGATTGCTGTACCTGCTCAGGCGGCGTGGTGTTGCCGGTCTGCTGGAAGTTGGAAAGCGTATTGACGTTGTCGGCCGCCTGCACAGACGGCAACGTAGCGAAAACCGCAGCGGCGACGGCGAACGGCAAAAGCTTGGGCATTGCGTTCATCTAGGTGTCTCCATGGAATTTGCTTTGGCTTGACGGAACTGCAACTGCGTGGACGGCAACAGGTACGGTCAGATCAGATGCCGGGCGCTGCGCGGGGGCGGCAGGCGAGGGTTTGATGAGCGGAGGTAAACAGCGGGAAAGCGGAAAGAGGGGGTGACGTCAGGAACGCCTGGCCCTGCAACAGGTGCTGCGCAATGGACATGTCTTCGCTCCACGATTTCTTGTTCTCTATATGCGCAAATCATTAGTGTTATAGACGATGTCGCGGCCAGTGGCATGAACTTCATGCGCATCTTTGCGTAGGCTAAATGAAATAATGGAAATTGCAACGTCAGGAATGCCCGGGGCTTGCGCACGGGTTTTGGATGTGGCTCGACATCCGGCGACACGTTGCGGCCGGCATGGTGTGCGCGCAGCGAATCCGTATCGAACGAGCTGTCGCAACCTCTGATGAGGCTATGTATTGAGAAGGCTACGCGCGCGCGTGCCGGTGCTGCGACGGTGCAGGCAACACCGCGGGCAACGCTGCGTCAGTGCAGTTTGACGCGCGGCACGGTGGCGCGCCGCAGCCGGTGCGCGATGGTGTTCAGCACCATCCGTTTCCAGCCATGCAGCGCGGCAACGTGCATCCGGTACAGCGACTTGTACATCACCCGCGCGACGATGCCGCCGATAAACAGGCTGTCGCCGGCGAGGCCGCCCATCAGGCTGCCAACCGCGCTGGTATGACCGAGCGACACCAGCGAACCAAGGTCGCGATAGTGGAACGCGGGCAGCGTCGCGCCATCCAGCCGGCACTTCATCGCCTTCACCAGAAAGCTGGCCTGCTGGTGTGCGGCCTGGGCGCGCGGCGGCACGTTGCGGCTGCCGTTCGGCAGCGGGCAGGCGGCACAGTCGCCGATTGCGAAGATGTTTTCGTCGTCGGTTTGCAGCGTCGGGCGCACCAGCACCTGGCCGAGCGCATTGATCGGCAAGCCAAGCCGCGCCATCACGGCGGGCGCGCGGATACCGGCAGCCCATACGGTCAGATCGGCGGGAATGACCTCGCCATTTTCGGTGTGCAACGCATCGCGCGTTACTTCGGTGATGCGCTCGTCGACCATCACGTCGATGCCGCGTTTGCGCAAGACCTCCAACGCAGCGGCCGATACGCGTTCGGTCAGCGCGGGCAAGATACGTGGGCCCGAATCGATCAGCACGATGCGGATGTCGCGCAGCGGGTCGAGCTTGTGTAGTCCGTACGCGGCGAGGGCGTCCGTTGCGCTGCGCAGTTCGGCAGCCAGTTCGACGCCTGTTGCGCCGCCGCCGACAATCGCGATGTTGACGCGCGGCTTGCGTGCACCGTGCGTACCAGGCGCGCCTGGTGCGCCCGCCGCGCGCGTGCCGCAGTGCAGGTCGCTGTGGCCGGCACGCATGGCTGCTGCAATCAGCCGGCGCCGGAAGCGCTCCGCTTGCGGCACGGTATCGAGCGCAAGCGAATGCTCGGCTGCGCCTTTGACGTCGAAGTAATGCGTGGTGCTGCCGACCGCCAGCACCAGCGTGTCGTACGGCAGCGTGCGCGCCGGCAGGATGTGATCGCCGTGCTCGTCGCACAGGGCGCCGACGATCACTTGCCGGTTGATACGATCGATGCCGACCAGGTCGCCCTGTTCGAATTCGAAGCCATGCCAGTGCGCTTGAGCCGCATATTCGAGCTGATGCGTAAACGGATCGATGCTGCCGGCCGCCACTTCGTGCAGCAGCGGCTTCCACATATGGGTGGGATTGCGATCGATCAGCGTGATGGCCATGCGCTGACGCGTTTTACTTGCACCGAATGCATCGCCGAGACGCGTTGCCAGTTCCAGACCTCCGGCACCTCCGCCGACGATAAGCAATCGATGCATATTCGTTCTCCAGACAAAGTAATCATGCTGGAAGCGATTTTATGCGTGCAAGACGCGGGACCGTATGCACAGTCCGGCGTGATGGTTCAGGTCACAGTTCGTCGCGCCAGCCGATGCTGCGACGAGCGGTCGCAGCGGATTCAGGTTTTATACCGCAACGAAGCGAGCCGTGCCGCGCGATGGCAAAAGCTTTACGGGTTCGACGGTTCTTTTTTCGGGAAATTGACGCGCCTCGTAATGTAATCGCCTTTTCCATTCAGCAAGACGCAATCACAACAGACATGAAAGACGATGCTTACCGCGACATCAACGATCTGTATCTGTCGATGGTCTCACCCGAAGAGGTATTGGCGCGCGACATCCACGACCCGGTGATGTCGGACTGGATCGTCAACTCGTTGCCGGATCGGGCTTCGATTCTCGATGCCGGCTGCGGTATGGGGTTCCACATGATCGCACTGCATCGCGGCTTGCCGGCGCGGCAGACCGGCAAGCAGTATCGCGTATCCGGCGCGGACTACAGCGAGAGCATGTTGCGCAGCGCCCGGGCCGCCGGTGCGAAGGCCGGCATACCGGCGGATGCCTACCGGCAGAGCGCATTTGCGGACCTGAAGCAGATCGAGCCCTGGTCGGCCAGCTTCGATTGCGTGTTGATCAATTACGCGATCTATAGCTACCCGGATTCGGTGTCGGACTATGACGCGTACTTCGGCGAATGTCTGGCGGGTGTGAACCACGTGCTGCGGCCCGGGGGCCATCTGTTGTTCAATCTGCGCGACTGGGCGAGTGTGGTGGCAGGCCCGAAGGATCACGACTACGTAAACACGCACGATGGCGTCACTTACCACTGCCGGTATTCATGGACGTTCAACGAAGACCGCCGGCATACGGCGCACGTCACGATGCGCAATTCCGCTAGCGACGTGAAACGGGAAACCATCCTGCGTTTTGCGCAGCGTACGCCAGAAGAATTGCTGGCGTTGATGGGCAAACACGGCTATGAACTCGTGTCGCTGCAATCGCATGGCTCGGGCATGCTGAAGTTCGATACGGTGATTGCGAGGCGCAGCGGGGCGCAATGACCCGCGTAGCTTCGCGTCGCGGCCGGTTAAAAGCTATAGCCGGCCGCGGCAGCTTGCACGTTTGTATCGGTGCGCCGTTACGCGCTCGAGCTTAACCAAGCCAGGGCTTGGCCCAGCCAAGGCCCGCCGAAGTAGCGCCCTTCGGAATGTATTCGCAACCGATCCAGCCGTCGTAGCCGAGTGCATCGATCTGCTCGAACAGATACGGGAAGTTCACTTCGCCGAGATCCGGTTCATGCCGGTCCGGCACGCCGGCTACCTGGATGTGGCCGATATCGGCGCTCAACTGCTTGAGCGTCATGGTGAGATCGCCCTCGACGATCTGGCAGTGGTACAGGTCGAACTGCACCTTCAGGTTTGCTGCGCCGATTTCGCGGCAGATCTGCTGCGCGTCGCCCTGGCGGCTCAGAAAATAGCCGGGCATGTCGCGCGTGTTGATCGGCTCGATGACGATCATCAGGCCGTGCGCCGCAGCCTGCTGCGCCGCGTAGGCAAGATTGCGCAGATAGACGTCGCGATGCTGCGCGCGATCTTCGTTAGCGCCGAGCAGGCCCGCCATCACATGAATCTTGCGGTTGCCGAGCGCGTGCGCGTACTGCAGCGCCGTTTCCACGCCGCGCTTGAACTCGTCTTCACGGCCCGGCAGCGACGCAATACCGCGTTCACCTTTTGCCCAGTCGCCCGGCGGCGCGTTGAACAAGGCCTGTTCGAGGCCGTGTTGCTTGAGCAAGCCCGCGAGCTGCGCCGCAGGGTAGTCGTACGGGAACAGATATTCGACTGCCTTGAAGCGGTCCGCCGCGGCGGCGCCAAAGCGCTCGAGGAATTCGTGTTCCCGGTACATCATCGTCAGGTTGGCGGCAAAGCGTGGCATGGTCGGTTCGCTAGATACGGTCGATGCGTTGAGTTGAAATGACTGTGAATGAACTACCAGCGCGCGCCGAACGTCGTGCGCAACTCGTCGATCTGCGCTTCGCTCAACGGTGCCGGGCGCGGTTCGGTCATCAGCCACAGTTTTGCGGTTTCTTCCAGCTCTTCGAGCGCCCATGCCGCCTGCGATACGCTTGCACCCCACACTACAGGCCCAAGCCGCTCGAGCAGCACGCCGCGTACTTCGCTGGCAAGCGTGCGCACCCGTTCGGCGACGCTCGCATCGCCTGGCCGGCAATACGGAATCAGCGGAATGTGGCCCACTTTCATCACGTAGTACGGCGTGATCGGCGGCAGCACGTCGTTCGGCTGCCAGACGCCGGATAGCGTCAGCGCAACCAGATTTGTCGAGTGCGTATGCACGACGCCGTGCATGTCCGGGTTGGTGTCGTAGACGCTGCGATGCAGCGCCAGCGTTTTCGACGGCTTGTCGCCGCTCAACCACTCCCCGTTGCTGCCGACCTTTGCGATCTTCGCCGGGTCGAGATGGCCGAGGCATGCATCGGTCGGCGTAATCAGCCAACCGTCCGCAAGACGCGCACTGATGTTGCCTGCCGAGCCGACCGTATAGCCGCGCTGATAAAGATCGGCGCCGATACGCGCGATCTCTTCGCGGGCGCGGCTTTCCGCCGCCGCCGCGGATGCAACGGTCGCGCTCATGCGTGGCCCTTGGTGGTCGTGGTTTGCTCGAACATGCCGAGCGCCTTGCTGAAGAAGTCGACCGCGCCGAAGTTGCCGGACTTCAGTGCGAGCGCGAGCGGTGTTGCGCCGACCGATACGGTGCACGGCACGCCCGGATCGATTTGCGGCCCGATGCGCAGCGCCTTGACCTGCAACGCATTGACCACGGCACCCGAGGTTTCGCCGCCGGCCACGACGAAGCGGCGCACGCCTGCGGCATGCATGCGCTGCGCGATCGCGGCGAGCGCCTGCTCGACCAGTTCACCGGAAGCCGCGCTGCCGAGCTGCTTTTGCACTGCGCTCACTTCTTCCGGCGCACTGGTCGCATACACCAGCACCGGGCCTTCGGCGAGGCGCGGTTCGACGAACGCCATCGCTTCATCGACCACCTTGTCGCCGCGTGCCAGCGCGAGCGGATCGATGCGGAACGCCGGGCGACCGCTGTCGCGCCAATGCGCGACCTGGCCCTGCGTCGCGCGCGAGCAGCTGCCCGACAGCACCGCGGACAGCCCTTCGACACGCGGCACCTGGCCGCTTTCCTGCGCCGCCGGCAGCAACCCCGCGCGGGCGAAATTGCCAGGCAGGCCGAGCGCGAGGCCCGAACCGCCGGTCAGCAGCAGATCGTCTGCGCACGCGCTGCCGAGCGTGTACAGGTCCTGATCGGAAATCGCATCGGCAATCGCAAGGCCGACGCCGTCGCGCTGCAGTGCCGCGCGTGCTTCGCCCAATGCAGCCACGCCGCGCTGCACGGTGTCGTAGCGCAGCAGCCCGACCTTGGTCGACGTTTGCCGTTGCAGCACGCGCACCAGGTTCGCGTCGGTCATCGGCGTGAGCGGATGGTTTTGCATGCCCGACTCGTTCAGCAGCAGATCGCCGACGAACAGACTGCCGCGATACACGGTGCGCCCGGCTTCCGGGAATGCCGGGCAGGCGATTGCAAACGGCGCGTTCAGCGCCTTCATCAGCGCATCGGCAACCGGCCCGATGTTGCCCTCGTCGGTCGAATCGAAGGTCGAGCAATACTTGAAATAGAACTGCTTGCAGCCGAGTTTCTGCAGCCATGCGAGCGCGGCAAGCGATTCCGCCACTGCCTGCTCGCGTGGCGCGGTGCGCGATTTCAGCGCAACCACGACCGCTTCCGCGGGCGTCTCGAGCGGGCCGTCGGGCACGCCGATGGTTTGGACCGTGCGCATGCCGCCGCGCACCAGCATGTTCGCGAGATCGGTGGCGCCCGTGGAGTCATCGGCGATGCAGCCGAGCAGGGCAGTGGAAGAGGTCATGGTCGAATTCCGCAAATCGTGACGGTTACGCTGCTTGCGCGGCGTTGTCCTTGATGAACGCGCGCACTACGCTGTCGAAGTCCGCGTCGAAGACGAAGCCGAGCGAGCGTGCGTAATCGGCCGAGAAATTGCCCGGCCACGAATTGACGATGCGCTCGATGGCCGGGTCGCGTTCCACGCGCACGCGGTTCGCCACGGCGTCGCCGGCAATGCGGCGCAGCGATGCAAGCATGTCCTGCACCGACACCGACAGCCCCGGCATGTTGATCACGCGGCCGTTAGCCAGCTTGTCTTTCGGCAGTTCGTAGCCGTGCAGCAGGTTGTCGATCGCGCGGTCCGGCGACATCAGCCACAAGATGGTTTCCGGCGTGACCGGGCACACGGCATCGACACCGTTCACCGGCTCGCGAATGATGCCGCTTGCGAAGCTCGATGCCGCGCGGTTCGGTTTGCCCGGACGCACGACGACGGTCGGCATGCGCAGGCTGCGGCCATCGACATAGCCGCGCCGCGAATAGTCGGCGAGCATCAGGTCGGCCATCGCTTTTTGCGTGCCGTACGAGCTTTGCGGCGCCCACACCTGCGTGTCGGGCACGGTGGCGGGCAGCGCACCGCCGAATACCGCGACCGAGCTCGTCATCACGAAGCGCGCTTGCGTGCCGACCGCGCGAATGCGTTCGAGCAGCATGCGCGTCGCGTCGAAGTTGATGCTCATGCCCAGATCGAATTCCTGCTCGGCCTGGCCGGACACGATTGCCGCGAGGTGAAACACCGCGTGGGTATCGGCGTCGATCAGGCGCTCGATCTGCGCGCGATCGGTAATGTCGCCGGTGACGGGGCGCACGCGCGGGTCGTCGATGCCGGTGAGCGGCACGACGTCGAAGGCGTCGATCTGCTTGATGGCGACCGGCGTGCCGGCCGGACCGGTCAATTCGCCGCGCGCCAGCAGCGCGCCAATCAGACGGCGGCCGAGGAAACCTGCCGCACCCGTTACCAACACTTTCATAGATGTCTCCGTACTCGACGAACCAGATGCGCGGCGTGGGATGCCGCGAAAGTTGTATGATGATGTTATCTTAGGATGGCGGGTGAAGCAAACCTCAAAAAGCGGCCGGCGCGGCCAGGCGGGTACTTCGCAGCGCCTTCTCTAGCTGCGCGAGCCGCGTCTGGCGGCCTTCTTTTCTTCGTTGATCAGCGGGCGTACCGCGGCGCTGCCGACGCCTTCCCAGAACGACGAATCCGCTTCCTGGATGCGTGCGCCCGCATTGTCGATATGCGTGATCGTGGCTTGCCGCGCCGCAGATGCATCTTGCGCGGCGATCGCATCGAAGATGGCGCGGTGCTCGTTGCGCACCTGCGTCGAGAAATCGTCGCGCCGCGCTTCGTTGGTGCGTGTCACGCGGATCGCCGCGTGGATGAACTGGCTGATGAACTCGATCAGCGACGGATACAGCGGGTTGCCGGTCGCACGCGAAATGGCCATATGGAAGGCGAGGTCTTCATCGACGCCGTCACGTTGCTGTTTGGCTGCCGCGTCGATCGCCGCGAGCGCGCGCTTGATGTCGGCGAGCTGCGTGCGCGTGCGGCGCTGCGCGGCAAGCGCCGCCGCTTCCGCTTCGACGCCGCGGCGCAGTTCGGTGACGCGCAGCACCGCATCGACCGAGTCTTGCGGGTCGACGTCGAGCCGGAACGCGGTGGTGCGGTTCGGTTCGCGCACCACGGTGCCGCTGCCCTGACGCACTTCGACCAGCCCGTCGGACTTGAGCCGCGAGATCGCCTCGCGCACCACGGTGCGGCTTACGCCGAAGCGCTCGCAAATCACCTGTTCGGTGGGCAGCCGAGTACCCGCCGGAAATTCGCCGCCCTTGATCTTGTCGAGCAGCACGGCCGTGACCCGGTCGGCGAGCGTGCCGACATTCGTGATGACAGGCGCGTCGAACGAAGCGGCGGAGCGGGGCAAGGAGGTCGAACTGGCCATGTCGGTATCGGTAGGACGTTGGAGGATTCGCGCAACGGCTGCGCGTTTGACACGGTATCACTTTCTACCTATGATCGATGCGGCATAGATAACACGTATGGTTATCATACAAATTGGTTGCGGGTTTCGCCAGCGGGTCATTCCCTTAGATTCCTTGGGGGCAAGGGCTGAAAGCGGGTATCTACAAGATCAACTCGAAGTTCAAAACGAAGTCCGAAGCGAACTTCAAAACGGACTTCAAAGCGGAAGGCGCAAAGCGCGTCGCAAGGAGACAGCAGGGTGCAGAGCGAAGCAGTCGAAATAGTCACACAAGGTGCGCAGTCTTTCGAAGCGCGCACATACGCAAAGGTTACATGGCGGATCGTGCCGTTCCTGATGTTCTGCTATCTGGTCGCGTATCTGGACCGCGTGAATGTCGGTTTCGCCAAGCTGCAGATGTCGACCGATCTGCACTTCTCCGATACGGTGTACGGCCTTGGCGCCGGCATCTTCTTTATCGCCTATTTCCTCGTTGAAATTCCGAGCAATATCATCCTGCATCGGGTCGGTGCGCGGCTGTGGATGGCGCGCATCATGATTACGTGGGGCGTGATTTCGTCGGGCATGGCATTCGTCAGCACGCCGACCGCGTTCTACGTAATGCGCTTTCTGCTGGGTCTCGCGGAAGCGGGTTTTTATCCAGGCGTGATCCTGTATTTGTCGTACTGGTATCCGTCGCACCGGCGCGGCAAGATGTTCGCGGCATTTGCCGCGGCCGTGCCGCTTTCGGGGCTGATCGGCGGGCCGTTGTCCGGCTGGGTGCTGCATGCGTTCAGTGGCGCAATGAATCACTCGGGCTGGCAGTGGCTGTTTTTCATCGAAGGCCTGCCTTCGATCGCAGCGGGCATTGCGGCGTTCTTTCTGCTTACCGACGGTATCAGCAAGGCGAAGTGGCTGAGCACCGAAGAGCGCGAACTGCTGACCCAGCGCATCAATGAAGATTCAGCCCACAAGGCCGAGCACTCGCTGCGCGAGGTATTCATCAATGGACGCGTGTGGCTGCTGACTGCCATCTATTTCTGCATGATCTGCGGCTTCTATACGGTGGGTTTCTGGCTGCCGACGCTGATCGCTTCGACAGGCGTCACGGATCCGCTGACGATCGGCCTGCTCACGGCCATTCCGTACGGCGCGGCGGTTGTGACGATGCTGCTCGTGTCGCGCAGCGCGGACCGCAAGCGCGAGCGACGCTGGCACCTTGCATTTACCGCGGTGCTTGGCGGTGTGGGGCTCATTATGTCGGCCGCTTTCGGTCACCAGCCGGTGCTCGCGATGATCGGCCTTACGCTCGCAGCGATGGGCGGCCTGAGCACGCTGCCGATGTTCTGGAGCCTGCCGACCGCTTTCCTCGGCGGCTCGGCGGCGGCGGGCGGTATCGCGCTGATCAACTCGTGCGGCAATCTTGCTGGGTTCGTCAGCCCGTATCTGATCGGCTTCATCAAGGACACGACGCACAGCACGAACCTGGGTTTGTATGTGATGGCGGGCGCGCTGTTCGTCGGCACGCTATTGACGTTCAGGGTGCCAGCTAAAGTTGTGAACCGCTGATCGCCGGTTAGCGTGTAAAACGCGCTGCATTGCGCCGGGAAGCGGCGGTGCAGCGCGTTGTCAAAAGGTCGCAGCGGTCTTCAAGCAGGTCTATAAGCACCCCTGCATGAGACGCACACAAGCAGAGCCCGCCGCAACTGCGGCAAGGCGCCTGCATCTCTGGCCTACTGCTTCATCTCTCCCGTCTTGTTCTGTTCCGTGCCTTGCGGTTTCGCCATGCCCTGCTCGCGCTTTTGCATCAGCGAGCCTTGCGCAGAGGATCCCGCGTTCGCCGGATCCGTCATCTGATCCATGCTGCCCGCAGCCTTGCCCGGCTGAATGCCTCGCGCTGCGCCCTGCTCGCTCGAGCCCGCTGCCGCGCCGCCGGTCGAGTTGGTCTGAGCAATCGCCGTTGTGCTTATGCCGCCGACAAGCGCAGCAACACACCATACCGCTGTCAATTTCTTCATAGCCGCCTCCCAGAATGCCGGCGCGCTCTGACGCTGCGCCCGCATTACAGTTCGCGCATGCGGCGTGCCCGCGATCCTGTGGCGACTGCTAATGGCGATGCACCCGTTGAAGACGCACATTGCGCGCTTTCAACGAAGCCGCAAGTGTGACGCGCTGCTCCCAGCTGCGACGCACGAGCCCGCGTCCCATCACTCGTCGGCGGAAGGCGACGCGCCGGGCACCGCAGGCTTGACCGTCGACATCGTGCGCTCGGCCAGCACCGCATCGCGCTTGGCCAGCAGGTGCGCACGCAAAATCGCACTCATGCGCTTACCATCGCGCGACTCGAGCGCTTCGATCATCTGCTCGTGGTCGCGAATCGCGGCATCCCACTTCGGTGTCTGGAAATTGGAGCGAAAACGCAGCGCCTTCAGGCGCCGGTTGATCGACAGATAGGTTTGCCGCAGCGCCGAATTGCGCGCCGCTTCGTTGATCTTGTCGTGAATCGTCTGGTTGCGGCTGTAGTAGCCGGACAGGTCGTTCTGCGCACGGCACGCGAGCATCGCGTAATGCAGCGCCTTGATCTCGGCGATCTCGACCGGCGTGATGCGTTCGCACGCCAGCTCGCCGGAAAACGCTTCGAGCCCGCTCATCAGCTCGAACATCTCGCGAATTTCCGCTTCGCTCATCAGCGACACGGTGGCGCCTTTATTCGGCGAAATATCGATCAGCCCATCGGCAGCCAGCACCTTTAGCGCCTCGCGCAATGGCGTGCGCGAAATGCCGAGCGTCTCGCACAACAGACGCTCGTTCAGCTTCATGCCAGGCGCAAGCAGCCCCTCGACGATAAAGCCGCGCAGGTGGTCGACGACTGTGTCGTGCAGGCGCTGCCGCTCGACCTTGGGCAAGGACGGGGGAAGCATGCCTTTCGGCATGTCAGCATTTTGCATGCAAGACCTCAAGATCCGGGATCGCGGCAATTTTAGCGCAGGCGGGCTGTAAAAGACGTCATCGGGTTTCTACCTGGCGAAAAAGGCCGATTTTCGCTTTGATCGACGGGCGACGTGCGCTAGAGTATTTTGCATGCAAAATTCCAAACCGAGGATGCGCCCATGCTGAAACTCGACTTCCATCCCGCCGGCCGCCACTTTCTGCAGATCCCCGGGCCAAGCCCGGTGCCGGATCGCATCCTGCGGGCGATGAGCTATCCGACCATCGATCACCGTGGCCCCGAGTTCGGCGTGCTCGGTCTGAAGGTGCTCGACGGCATTCGCAAGATCTTCAAGACGTCGCAGCCGGTGGTGATTTATCCGGCGTCGGGTACCGGCGCGTGGGAAGCGGCGTTGTGCAATACGCTGAGCCCCGGCGACGCGCTGCTGATGTACGAGACCGGCCACTTCGCGACGCTGTGGAAGAAGATGGCCGAGGCCCTCGGCCTGAAGCCCGAGTTTCTCGGTTTGCCGGGCGCGGAAGGTTGGCGCCGCGGCGTGCAGGCCGACATGATCGAAGCGCGGCTGCGTGCGGACGCGGGCCATACGATCAAGGCGGTGTGCGTGGTGCACAACGAAACCTCGACGGGTGTCACGTCGGATATCGCCGCAGTGCGCCGCGCGATCGATGCGGCAGGCCACCCGGCGCTGCTGATGGTCGATTCGATTTCGGGTCTGGCTTCGGCCGATTACCGGCACGATGAATGGGGCGTCGACGTGACGGTCTCCGGCTCGCAAAAGGGTTTGATGCTGCCGCCGGGCATCAGCTTCAATGCGTTGTCGCCCAAGGCGCTGAAGGCGAACGAGAGCGCAAAGCTGCCGCGCGCGTTCTGGAACTGGACCGAAATCGTCGAGATGAACAAGCAGGGCTACTGGCCGTACACGCCGAACACGAACCTGCTGTACGCGCTGTCCGAATCGCTCGACATGATTCTTGGCGAGGGGCTCGAGCAGGTGTTCGCCCGGCATCAGCGGCTGGCGGCTGCGTGCCGCGCGGCGGTCAGCGCGTGGGGCCTCGAGATTCAATGTGCGGACCCGGCCGTGTATTCGCCGGTGCTGACCGGCGTGATGATGCCCGAAGGCGTCGATGCCGATGCGGTGCGCAAGCTGATCTACGAACACTTCGACATGTCGCTCGGCACGGGGCTCGGCAAGGCGAAGGGCCGCATGTTCCGCATCGGCCACCTCGGCGAATGCAACGACCTGACGCTGATGGCGACGCTGTCCGGCTGCGAAATGGGCCTGAAACTGGCTGGCGTATCGCTGAAGGCGAGCGGCGTGACGGCGGCGATGGACTATCTGACGAGTCATGTCGCGAAGCCCGCATTGAAGGCGGCCGCATGACGTCGCGTTTGCCGATGCATGCACCGGGCGCGGCGCTCGCGCAGCTGATCCTGAACGCGCGCACGCAACACGTGATGCTCGACACGCTGCCAGAAGACTTACAGCCCGCGAACCAGGACGAAGCGTACGCAGTGCAGTTCGCGACGCTCGATCTGATGCAGGAAGCAGCGGCCGGCTGGAAGGTCGGCGCCAAATCGCCGGACGGTCCGGCGCAAGGCTCGCCGCTGCCGGCTTCGTGCGTGCATCGCAGCGGCGCGCAACTCGCGCGGCGCGAATTCGGCAAGGCCGGGCTCGAACTGGAAATCGCGTTCTCGCTCGGGCGCCGTTTCGCGCCGGCGGATGCGCCATACACAGAGCAACAGGTGCTCGACGCGATCGAATCCGTGCATGCGGCCGTCGAAATCGTGTCGAGCCGCTACAGCGCGTGGCCCAATGTCGACAAGCTGTGGCAGCTCGCGGACTTGCAAAATCATGGTGCGCTGATCGTCGGCGATGGCGTGCCGTACGACGGCCGTTTTCCGTTTGAAGCGCCGTCGCTGCACTTCACGTTCGACGGCGCGCAGGTGTTCGACGGCAAGCCTTCGAACCCGGCCGGCGATCCGCGCCGGCTGCTGGTCTGGCTGATCAATCACGGCACGTCGCGCGGCGTGACGTTCGAGCCGGGCACCGTGCTGACCACGGGCTCATACACGGGGATGTACTTTCCCGATACGGCGGGCGCAGTGCATGGCGCGATCGAAGGTCTGCCGCCGCTGCAACTGACGCTGAGCTGAACCCAAGCCGCTCCCCACTTACCCACTGTTGCGATGCCGATGCTGAACTCTCGCCCCGAAGCACTCGTCAAGCCGATCCATCTGATGCCTGCCGCGGCGCGTGCGCAACCGACGCCGCTGGCTGCGCGTCTTGCCGCCGAGCTGAAGGGCGACGTGCTGTTCGATCGCGCGGCGCGCGGCCGCTACGCGACCGATGCGTCGATCTATCAGATCGTGCCGCTCGGTGTGGTGGTGCCGAAGGATCAGGCGGACCTGACGCTCGCGCTCGATATCGCACGCGATGCCAAGGCGCCCGTGCTCGCGCGCGGCGCGGGTACCAGCCAATGCGGGCAGACGATCGGCGAAGCGCTGGTGATCGATACCAGCAAGTGGCTGAACAACGTGGTCCACTTCGACAAGGACGCACGCACCATCACGGTCGAGCCGGGCATCGTGCTCGATCACCTGAATGCATGGCTGAAGCCACACGGCCTGTGGTTTCCGGTAGACGTATCGACTAGCGCGCAGTGCACGATCGGCGGCATGGCGGGCAACAACTCGTGCGGCTCGCGCTCGATGGAATACGGCATCATGGTGCACAACGTCGAAGCGATCGACGCGGTGCTCGCCGACGGCCACGAGGCACGTTTTACAGCATTGTCGAAGATGACCGCCGATGCGCGCACGCGCGCGCTGGTCGAAGACATCCGCAAGATCGCGCAGCGCGAGCAGGACGAAATGCGCGAGCATATTCCGAAGGTGCTGCGGCGTGTGGCCGGCTACAACCTCGACCTGTTCGATTGCCAGAGCCCGCTGCCGTTTTCCGCGGACGGCGAGCCGAATCTCGCGCATCTGCTGGTGGGTTCGGAGGGTACGCTCGGCTTCAGCCGCACGCTGACGCTGAAACTGTCGCCGCTGCCCGCGCACAAAACGCTCGGCGTGGTGAACTTCCCGACGTTCTACGGCGCGATGGACATGACGCAGCACATCGTGAAGCTCGGCCCGGTCGCAGTCGAACTGGTCGACCGCACGATGATCGATCTCGCGATGTCGAACCCGGCATTTCGGCCGGTGGTCGAAAAGGCGCTGGTCGGCGAGCCGCAAGCGGTGCTGCTGGTCGAATTCGCCGGCGAGAATAAAGACGTGCAGCTCGCGAAGCTTGCTCAGCTAGTCGAACTGATGGCGGACCTCGGCCTGCCCGGCTCGGTGGTTGAAATGCCGGACGCCGCCGCGCAAAAGGCCTTGTGGGAAGTGCGCAAAGCCGGCCTGAACATCATGATGAGCATGAAGGGCGACGGCAAGCCGGTGTCGTTCATCGAAGATTGCGCGGTGCCGCTCGAGCATCTGGCCGAATACACGAGCCGCCTGACCGAAGTGTTCCATCAGAACGGCACCGAAGGCACGTGGTACGCGCATGCGAGCGTCGGCACGCTGCATGTGCGGCCGATTCTCGACATGCGCCGCGACGGCGCGCAGAAAATGCGTGCGATCGCCGAGCAGGCCGCGGCGCTGGTGCGCGAATATAAAGGGGCGTATTCGGGCGAACACGGCGATGGCCTGTGTCGCGGCGAATGGGTTGCGTGGCAATACGGCCCGCGCATCAATCAGGCGTTTCGCGACATCAAGGCGCTATTCGATCCGGACAACCGGATGAGCCCGGACCGCATCGTCAATCCGCCAAAGATGGACGACACCAGCAACTTCCGTTTTCCGCCGACGTATCGCGAGCGGGAATGGCAGCCGCAGCTCGACTGGTCCGCATGGAACGTGACGCGCGATCCGCTGACGGGCGTCGAAAGCGCGCGCGGTTCCGGCAGCGATCGCGCAAGCGGGCTCGCGAAAGCGGTCGAGATGTGCAACAACAACGGCCATTGCCGCAAGTTCGACGCGGGCACGATGTGTCCGAGCTACCGCGTGACCAAAGACGAGCAGCACGTGACGCGCGGCCGCGCCAACACGCTGCGTCTGGCGATGTCCGGGCAACTTGGCGACGATGGTCTCGCGAGCCGCGACGTGAAGGACGTGCTGGACCTGTGCGTGTCGTGCAAGGGCTGCAAGCGCGACTGCCCGACCGGTGTCGACATGGCGCGCGTCAAGATCGAAGCGCGCGCAGCATGGAACGCACGGCACGGCACGACGCTGCGCGAACGGATGATTGCCTATCTGCCGCGCTATGCACGCTACGCGAGCAGCATGCCGGCGCTGGCCGGCTCGCTGGAACGGATGCCGGGACTTGCGCGCTGGGTCAAGACGCGGCTCGGCCTCGCGCCTGAGCGCTCGTTCCCGCGTTTCAAGAAACCTTTCCTGTCCGCCGCTCAAGGTAACCTCGCAACGAACGCAAAGGCGCAAGCAGCAGCGGGCACCAAGGAAGTGCTGCTGTTCGTCGACACATTCAACAACTACATGGAGCCCGACAACGCGCGCGCCGCGCAGCGCGTGCTCGAAGCGGCGGGCTATACGGTGCATTTCAACGTGCAGCGCGGCGAACGGCCGCTCTGCTGCGGCCGTACCTTCCTCGCCGCAGGCCTCGTCGACGAAGCGAAAGCGGAGGCGCGCCGCGCGCTCGATGCGTTGCTGCCGTATGTCGAGCGCGGCGTCGCGATCGTCGGCCTGGAGCCGTCGTGTCTGCTGTCGCTGCGTGACGAGTTTCTCGGCTACGGCTATGGCGCAGCGGCCGAGCGGCTGGCAAGCGCATCGTTCCTGTTCGAGGAATTCCTCGTGCGCGAGAAAGAAGCCGGCCGCCTGACGCTCGCGCTCAAGCCGCTCGCTTCAGGCAAGGCGCTGCTGCACGGCCATTGTCATCAGAAGGCATTCGATGCGATGCGCCCGGTGCAGACCGTGCTCGGCTGGATTCCACAACTGCAGGTCGAAGCGGTCGAATCGTCGTGTTGCGGCATGGCCGGCAGCTTCGGCTATGAAGCAGAGCACTATGCGGCATCGCGCGCAATGGCGGAACTGTCGCTGCTGCCCGCGGTACGCAAGGCAGGCGACGCGATCGTCGTCGCCGACGGCACGAGCTGCCGCCATCAGATCGCCGATGGCGCCAATACCGAAGCGATGCATGTCGCACGGGTGCTGGCCGCGGCGCTGCAGGACAACTGAATCCCGCACTTGTAACATCGCTGCACCCACACACACAGCGGATACACCTAGATAAACCGCGCAATGGAGACACAGTCATGACACGCACGCGTTATTCCCGCATCGGCAGCTCCTAGCAGCTCGTAGCATTCCGCCGCATCACACGCCGCGCGCCAGCGCGCCGGCGCAGTCCGCCTGAGCAGTCGGTTTCACCGCAGCCCGTTATGGCACGTCGCGTGCCGGGGCTGCGCACACACTATCAAGGAGAGGATGATGTTCCGTCGAGCCACGACGCGCGTGCTATTGCTTCTATGCGCGATGTATTTCATCACCTATATCGACCGGGTCAACGTCAGCACGGCCGCGAGCCAGTTCGGCGCGGAACTGGGCTTGAATCATACGCAGGTCGGCTTTGTGTTTTCCGCGTTTGCGTATCCGTACCTGATCTTCCAGATCATCGGCGGCTGGGTTGGCGATCGTTTCGGGCCGCGCCGCACGCTTGGCGTGTGCGCGGTGATCTGGGCCGGTGCAACTATCCTGACCGGTCTCGCCGGCGGCTTCGCTTCGATGATCCTCGCCCGTGTGCTGCTCGGTCTCGGCGAAGGCGCCACCTTCCCGACCGCCACGCGCGCGATGTCGAACTGGATGCGCGCCGACCAGCGGGGCTTCGCGCAAGGCATCACGCACGCCGCATCGCGTATTGGCAATGCAGTAGCGCCGCCGCTGATCGTCTGGCTGATGCTTGCCACCAACTGGCGCGGCTCGTTCATCATCATCGGTATCATCAGTTTCTTCTGGGCGGTCGTGTGGATCTGGTACTTCCGCGACAACCCGCGCGAGCATCCGCGTATCACCGATACCGAATGCGCGACGCTCTCTTCGTATAGCGGCGTCAAGCAGCGCGTGCCGGTGCCGTGGCGAGCACTGCTCGGCCGCATGGCGCCCGTCACGGCCGTGTATTTCTGCTACGGCTGGGTGCTGTGGCTGTTCCTCGGCTGGATTCCGCAGTACTTCCTGCATAACTATCACATGCAGCTCGGCAAATCGGCGCTGTTCGCTTCCGGTGTGTTCTTCGCCGGTGTGCTCGGCGACTGGTTCGGCGGCTCGATCACCGACCGCATTCTGCGCAAGAGCGGCAACGTGCGTCTTGCGCGTAACGTGATGGTGGGCGTCTGCATGTTTTTGACCCTGCTGTCGCTCGCACCGATCATGCTGGTGTCGAACATGTCGATCACGCTGGCCGCGGTTTGCCTGTCCGGCGGTTTCTTCTTCAACGAAATGACGATCGGGCCGATGTGGGCCGTGCCGATGGACATCGCACCGAAACATGCGGGCACGGCGAGCGGCATCATGAACTCGGGGTCGGCGCTGGCGGCGATCATCAGCCCAGTGGTTGGCGGCTGGATGATCGATCGCACCGGCAACTGGAACCTGCCGTTCACGGTGTCGATGGTGCTGATGGCGCTTGGCATCCTGCTGTCGTTCACGATGCGGCCTGACCGCGTGCTCGGCGTCGAGCCGAGCGAAGCGGAAGCGGCCGACGCGCGCAAGTTCGTCTAAGCCGAATTTCCCAGATCTTGAGCAGGACGAATGCTTCAAGACCGATGCGGGTCCACCGAGGCCCGCATCGTTATTCGGACAGCATACGAGTGGAGTGTCGAGTGGCGTGCCTTGCGCATTCAGGCACTGAAACTTCGCTAAAGTTTATTGTAAGCGTGCCGATGACACGCTGGTATGCCGCGCGGAGACGACTACGGAGTACGCGGCATCGATCGTATACATCGGATGACCATGCGAAGAAATCTGTCGATAAGAACATGCCTGACGCTAATGGTGGTCGCATTCGCCGTTACGCTGATGATCGGCGCGGCGATCGGACTTGCCGCGCTGCGCGCTGAGAACCACGCACTTCAACAAACCTACACAGTCGATACGCCGGCGGTCGCGAATCTGGAAAACAGCGCAGGACAACTGCTGCGTTTGCGTCTTGCACTTGCCACCTACTCGTCGCTGAATGACCTGCACGATGCCAAAGGTGCCGACGCGGTGCTGAAGCGTTCGGACAAATACCTCGAAATCTCCAACGACAAGCTGGCGAAATTTCTTGCCGTCGCGGTAGACAGCGACGCGGCGCGCACGCTGATCCAGCAGATGCAGGACGCGCGCAACACGTTGTTGAAGCAAGGCGTGGAACCCGCACTTGCAGCGTTGCGCGGCGGCGACAAAGACACCTTCCTGCAGATTCAGGCATACAAGCTGCCGTCGCTGTACAGCGCATTCGAAAAGGCGATGCTCGCCGTCGAGAAAGTGCAAATGGATCAGGGCGAGGACCGTTACCGCACCGCACAGCAGCAGTTCTCGCTGGTCACGACGCTGGTCGCGGCTGGTCTCGTGGCGGCACTCGCACTCGCATGGCTGATGCGCTTCGTGCTGGCGCGCGCCATCGTCAAACCCGCCGACGCGGCAGTCGCGCATTTCGAGCGGATCGCCGCGGGCGATCTGGGCGGCCAGATCGTGGTGGCCAGCAGCAACGAAATGGGCGTGCTCACTGCCGCATTGAAGCGCATGCAGGAAGCGCTGATCGCGACCGTCGGCGACGTGCGCAGCGGTGTGCAGTCGATTCATACGGGCGTCAGCGAAATTGCAGCGGGCAACGCAAACCTGTCGCAGCGCACCGAAGAGCAGGCCGCGTCGCTCGAACAGACAGTCGCAAGCATCGAACAGTTGAGTGCGACGCTCAAGCAGACGGCCGACAGCGCGAAGCTCGCCAGTTCGCTGGCCACCGGGGCGTCGTCGCTTGCGAGCCAGGGCGGCGAACTGACGCGCGATGTAGTGGGCGCGATGGCGCATATCGTCACCGATTCCCACAAGGTGGGCGACATCGTCGGTGTGATCGAAGGCATCGCGTTTCAGACCAACATTCTGGCGCTGAACGCGGCGGTCGAAGCGGCGCGCGCCGGCGAGAACGGCCGCGGCTTCGCGGTGGTAGCGAGCGAAGTGCGTTCGCTCGCGCAGCGCAGCGCATCGGCGGCCAAGGAGATCAAGGATCTGATCGGCGCGTCGACTGGACGCATCGAGGCGGGTTCGGCGCTGGTGTCGCGTTCGGGCGACACGATGCGTGAGATTCTCGACGCGATCTCGCGCGTCAGCGCAATCATGAACGAGATCGAAACCGCGTCTTCGGAGCAGAGCGCGGGCATCGGTCAGATCAATGTCGCGATCGCGCAGATGGACCAGGTGACGCAACAGAATGCGGCGTTGGTCGAACAGGCCGCGGCGGCAGCCGGTGCGCTGGAAGAGCAGGCGCACCGGTTGAATGCAGCGGTGGCGATTTTCGAACTGGGCGGCACGCGTGCGAACGTGCCGGCGCTGCATTGAGAGGCTGCACGGTGGGTACGCGGTTGCGCTGTGTCTGACCCGGCGTTGGCACACATACCCAGTGCCGGGATGACGCTACGCGGGCGGCGCATGGTTTTGCAAGGCGCCTAACGTCGATGCCCGGCGCTGCTCGTATTTGCGCACGAGTTCCCATGTCTCGTCCGGCACCCGATAGTTCGAGGTAGCGATCGTGCGAGTGAAGTGCGCCTGGCCAGCGTCCGGCGACAGGCGCTCGGCCCGAACCGCCGATGTGCCGCCGAGCGTGCGGACCTCCAGTGTTCCGGGCGCTTCGGATACGGCATAGAAGCCATCTTTGAATAGCCATGCCGCGTTGTGCGCGCGCAGCCAATCTGCGGTTTTGCGCATTTCGGCAGGGGCGAAGCGCGGCAGGTAGTCGAGAAAGCGTTGATCGATGGAGCCCCCTGGTATCGCGGTAACGAAGTGTGTCGCCGAGCGCGGCAGTGCACTATCCGGGTCTGTGTAGAACGCATAGAGCTGTTTTGCGCTGCCCACGGATCTGCTTCTGAAAGTATGTGTATTGACGCGGGGCGGCGCTACGTTGGTGCCGTCGGCCTTCTTGAAACTCCATTGACTTCGCGGCCCGCGATCGTAGTCCACGAACGGTGTATACGACGACAAGCCGGTTGTCAGGTATTTGCCGTCTTCCTGATGCACCAGATGTCCGCGGACATATTCGAATATGCCGTTAAGCGTTGCATTGTCTGTGGGCGGCGGTCCTGCATAGACATAGCCATTGCTGTCTACCCGCAGGACCTTGTTGGGGGCGTCTGCAACATGAAGGCGGCCGGCGTCGGACAGTACGAAGAAATGCTTGTTGTCCTTCGCTTGTGCAGACGGCGCGTACATCGTGTTCACGTAGACGTCGTTCTGGCCGTTCAGATAGATTTGCGTTTGCGACCAGTCGTACGCGCTATAAGCCTGCAGCTTCATTAACCCACGGTAGTCGAGATTGGCCCGTTGGCGGCTCGCGATATCGCGCACCTTCTGCCATGCGTGATCGTAGAACAGCGCGTGTGAGAAATTTGGCCCGGTTCTGAATGCGCGAGTCGGAACCGGGCCGGACGGATTCAGTACGTACGGTGCAAAGGAAGGCGCCTGCCATACATCGCTATCGATAGGAAAGCGCGCGAGTTGAGGCTGTGCTCCGGACGTCGAGGTCTGGTCGAAGATGTCCCACCGGTAGTCGGGGTTCGCAACATAGGGGCCAGGCACGCCGTTCCTGACGACGCTCCAGCCGCGAATCTGCGCGTATTCGAGGCGGCCCATTGCCGCGATCTCGTCATTGGCCTGGCCTTTCGAGTACCTGCCGAGCGTGTCGTTGACGTCCACCATGTTCGGGGTCGGCGCGACGAAGTAGACGAAGCAGTCGCGCTCGGGCGACACGCGGGGTAGGCGATTGAGCGCAGTCTGTTCGCTACGGAATGTGCCGAGATAGCCGGCACTGTCGATCAGATACGGATGTGCGGCCACGTCGGCGTTGTGCAATTGCAGATTGATGTTGGCGAGTTTCGTGCGTTCGCAACTAAAACCACTGGATTTTTTCAGGTCCGCTGGACTGACGGTCGACGGCCGAAACGTACACGGCGGTTGTCGGCTATGGTCGGCGTTTGACGCACGGCGAACTTCGTCGTGCCGCGTGTCGTCTGCTTCAGGGAACAGCGGCAATGGCGCGGGCGCGGTTGGCGGTGCGAAATGCGGTAGTACCTCGGTGTTGCCGAGCAGCCGTTCGACGGCGCCCAGTTCGATGCCGCCTGACGCGGTGCGTTCCGCGGAGCTGTCTGGGGCAGGCGCAGGACTGTTGCCTGAAGCGGCAGTGTTCAGGTAATAACTCGTGCTGGCCCGGTTGACGCCGCCAAAATCCGCATAGCCATAGCCGAATATGCCGCGCCATGCGGACGCCATCTCAGCAAAGTTGTCGTATCGGAATACACCTACGTCCGGGTCGTAAATTTCGTACTGGTCGGTCCTGAAATCGGTGGTTCGTTGCAGGCGCTGCACGATCACCGCGTGAGACTCGGCAGCGCTCGCGCGAGTTTCGCCGGCGGCGAGGCCGGCATCGTCCGGGGCCTGGCGAAAACCGAGGCTGACGACCGCGAAGTCGGTCCGATAGCCAATCTGTGCGACGTCGCCACGATGCGGCCGGCTGAAGGCGCGCTCGAGGTCCTGAACCAGGCGGTCTGCCGAAGCGGCGTTCTCAATGCCGTCGCGCCGCAAATAACCGTCCAGCTCACCGACCAGCCCATGTTCGTTGGCCTGCTGAAGGGCCGTCATGTCGAAGCGCGCGATTATCCTGTCGATCGGGTCGGTGAACTGGCGCCAGGTGCGCCTGGTTGCGTGTGTGAGATCGGGGGAGCTGCCTTGTGCGATTTCGTTCAACGCGTACATCGGTAGCCCGGGACCGGCAATGGGCGGGTTCGAGCCGCCTGCAGCAGCGGCGATTGCTTCGCGCGACAGACGGTTCGCCGCATCCGACGAGACCTGATACGCTTCACGTGTTGCCGATGCGGGTAACGGATCGGCCGGTATCGGCTCTTCCCGGTTATCCGCAGGCTGTATCCATTGCGCCGAACCGGGTTGCGGAACGGCGCTGCCTGGGCTCGACAAGCTGTAGAACTGGATCTGATCGGGCGTCAACTGATGCCCTTCGCTGACAAAGGCGTCTTCGATGTACTGCCGGAGCCCGTCGTACATTCTCATCGGGTTGGCAAAGACGAACACCCCGTTGTTCGGATCGAACAACGCGTAGCGGTTGTCCAGCATTCGCTCTATCAGCAACGCATGTCCGACGCGTCGGCTTTGACCCGCAACCGGACCCGCATCGAGACGAATATGCGCGATGTCTCCTTGTCTGAGGCGCGTCGTCAGGTCGGTGAGCATCCGGTGGACCGTGAGCACGCGCGTGACCGCGACGCCAGGTGTTTCGCCCGTGCCTCGCAACGGGTTCTGGTACGCAACGGGTGCACCGTCTGCCGAATAGCGGCGAAATCCCAGCGAGGTCGAGCTTTGCTGGAATGCTCCGATGCGGCCGAACAGATCGTGTGCGGTGTTGGTGGAGCGCGTGTTTGCCGCGGTTTCCATTTCGTACACGGCCTGGAGCAAAGACGGGAACACGGTTGGGTCGCGGTCGAGGAAACGTGCTGCTTCCCGTACCCAGCCTTCACAGGAGCCACGACGACCGTCGGCGATTCTTTCTGAGTAGTTGGCCTGATCGAACGGATAGTAGGCGAACGCCATCCGCCTGAGCGCTTCGCCGCCGCCACGCTCGCGAAATGGCGATTGGTCTTCCGGTTTGCCCTGGTTGCCACCGCGTGCGATGCGCGTGGGGTCTGTCGATACAGCGGCTGTCGGTACAGCTGCGGTGCGCCTGCTCTCGTCGGCCGCACGCGATGCGTGCTCGTGTCGAACCGCTGTGGGTGGTTCCCGAACCGTGTCGGGCGCGCGTGCGTGTGGGTGTCGAAGCGGTGGGTCGTCCAGCGGTTCTTGCGCGAAACCGGCAGCAGTCGGGCTGTTGGGCTGAATGTGCATGGCGGTACCTGTCGAATCGACGAGCAAGCGATGCCGCCGATTTCAGCATGCATCCGCGTACTGCATGTAATGACGGCTCATTGCGATATCGCCGGCGCGATCGTTTCGCGATTCATCGACGCTTCGACCAGTGAACGCGTATAGGGATGTGCCGGTTGCCGCAGTACTTGCAGCGTCTCGCCAGATTCGACGATGCGCCCTGCCTTCATCACGACGATGCGATGCGCCATCGCGCGCATCACGGCGAGGTCGTGCGTGATGAACAGATAGCTCAATGCGTATTTCTTCTGCAGCTTCGTCAGTAGCGTCAGCACCTGTTGCTGGATCGATACGTCGAGTGCGCTGGTGGGCTCATCGAGAATCAGCAGTTCGGGTTCGACTGCGAGTGCGCGTGCAATCGCGATGCGTTGCCGCTGCCCGCCGGAAAACTCATGCGGATAGCGCTGCATGGCATCGGCGCTCAAGCCGACTTCTTCCAGCAAGGTGGCCACGCGTTGACGTCTGTCGCGCGCCGCGACTTCGGGCCGATGCACGGCAATGCCTTCGCCGACGATCTGCCCGACCGTCAGACGCGGCGACAGCGAGCCGAACGGATCCTGAAACACGACCTGCATCCTGCGATATAACGCGCGCCGCGACATGGCGGACGAAAGCAGAGAACGCGGTGCACCGTCGATATGAATGTGCCCGGCGGTAGGCGCTTTCAGCCCAAGTACGGCCGCTGCCAACGTCGACTTGCCCGAACCGGATTCGCCGACGATGCCGAGTGTTTCACCGTACCGCAGCGATAACTCTGCGCCTTCGACCGCTCGGAATGACGCCCCCGCGGACGCGCGTCCGAATAGCGCGCGCCAGCCTTTCGGATGGGTTCGATAGTCGACGTCGAGACCTTGCACATCGAGCACGCGCCGCGCGTGCGGTGCAACGGGTTCGATTGCGCGATGCGGTTCGCTGTTTAGCAGCCTTTGCGTATACGGATGCTGTGGGTTGGCGAACAGCGCATCGGTCGCGCCGGTCTCCACCAGCACGCCGCGCTCCATGACCGCAACGCGCTGTGCGAAGCGTCGCACCAGATGCAGATCGTGCGTGATCAGCAGCACGGCCATGCCGCGTTCGGCCGCCTCCTGCTGCTGTAGTTCGAGCAGCAGCTCGACGATCTGCTGCCGTACCGTCACGTCGAGCGCGGTGGTGGGCTCGTCCGCAAGCAACAGGCGCGGCCGGCACGCCAGCGCCATCGCGATCATCGCGCGCTGCCGCTGGCCGCCGGACAACTGATGCGCAAAGCTGTCGATGCGCCGCTCCGGCTCGGCAATGCCGGTGCGCCGCAGCAGCTCGATGCCGCGCGAGCGCGCCGCATTGGGACGCAACCCTTCGTGAATCCGCAGGCTTTCCGCAATTTGCCGGCCGATCGTGAAGAGCGGATTGAGCGCGGTCATCGGCTCCTGGAAGACCATCGCGATGTCCTTGCCGCGCAGGCCGCACATCTGCTGTTCGGACTTCTTCAGCAGATCGTCGCCTTCCAGCAGAATGCGGCCGCTCGCATGCGCGTGTTCCAGCAGGCCCAGTATCGATAGCGCAGTCACGCTTTTGCCGGACCCCGATTCGCCGACCAGCGCAACGCGTTCGCCGCGTGCGATGCGCAGATTCAGGTCGTCGACTACCCGGCGATCGCCGAAATGTAGCGTCAGATGCTCGATTTCAAGCAGCGGCGCAGTTGCCATCGCAGTGATCTTTGCAGTCATCGCCGGCCTCCGAACGCCGAACCGCGCGAGCGCGTATCGAGCGCATTGCGCAGCGCGTCGCCCATGAACGTGAGCAGCAGCAGCGTGATCACCAGCGCCGCGAACGCGGACACGGGGATCCACCATGCGTCGAGATTGTCCTTGCCTTCCTGCAGCAATTCGCCGAGGCTCGGCATCGGCGGCGGCACACCGAGGCCGAGAAAATCGAGGCTCGTCAGCGCCAGAATCGCCGCGCTCATGCGGAACGGCAGGAACGTGATGACCGGCGTCAGGCTGTTCGGCAGCACATGGCGCCAGATGATCTGCCAGTTCGACAGTCCCATCGTGCGGGCCGCCTTGACGTAATCGAGCGCGCGGTTGCGCAGGAACTCGGCGCGCACGTAGTCCGACAGCACGAGCCAGCCGAACATCGACAGCAGAATAAACAGCAGCCACAACCCCGGCTCGAAGATCGAAGCGAAGATGATCAGTAGATACAGGTCCGGCATCGAACTCCACACTTCGATCAGCCGCTGACCGATCAGATCGGTGCGGCCGCCGTAAAAGCCTTGTATTGCGCCGGCCAGCGTGCCGAGTGCGACGCCGGACACGGTCAGCGCCAGCGCCATCAGCACTGAGAGGCGGAAGCCATACAGCAGGCGCGCCAGTACGTCGCGGCCGAACTTGTCGGTGCCGAGCCAGTTGCTCGCGGACGGCGGCGCGGGGTACGGCCGCGTGGCGAAATAGTCGACTGTGTCGAAGTAGTAGCGGTTCGGCGGATAGATCGCGAAATTGCCGTTGGTTTCCAGCTTGTCGCGAAGATACGGATCGAGATAGTTGGTGCGCGCGGCGAAGTCGCCGCCGAACCGCGTCTCCGGATAGTCGCGCACGATCGGGAAGTAGTAGTGGCCGTCGTAGCGCACGACGAGCGGCCTTTCGTTGGAAAGCACTTCGCCTAACAGGCTCAGTGCAAACAGCGTGCAGAAAATCACCAGACTCCAGTAGCCGAGCCGCTGGCGGCGAAAGCGTTGCCACGTGCGGCGCCACGGCGACACCGGAAGTGATGCCGCGGCGTCGTGCAAGGTGGTTGCGCCCGCAACTTCAGCGGTCGTGGCGATCGAACTGGATGCGCGGGTCGACAATGGCATAGCAGACGTCAGCAATGAGTTTGGTGATGAGGCCAAGCAGCGTGAACAGAAACAGCGAGCCCAGCACCACGGGGTAGTCGCGGCGGATCACCGCGTCGTACGACAGTTGGCCCATGCCGTCGAGCGAGAACAGCGTCTCGATCAGCAGGTTGCCGTTCAGGAAAGCGCCGACGAAGGCTGCGGGCAAGCCGGTCAACAGCGGAATCGCCGCGTTGCGCAGCACGTGCTTCCACAGCACGCCGCGCTGCGAGACACCCTTTGCGCGCGCAGTGAGCACGTATTGCCGGCCGATTTCCTCGAGAAACGTGTTCTTCGTCAGCATCGTGACGATCGCGAAGTTGCCGACCACCGCCGCGCTTACCGGCAGCGCGATGTGCCACAGATAGTCGAGCAGCTTGCCCACTGCCGACAGGTCGTCGAAGTTGTCCGATGTGAGGCCGCGCATCGGAAACAGCTGCCACAACGTGCCGCCGCCGAACAGCATCAGCAGCAGCACGCCGAACACGAAGCCGGGAATCGCGTAGCCGGTCAGCACCAGCACGCTGGTCGCGGTATCGAAGCGTGTGCCGTTGCGCACGGCTTTCGCAATGCCGAGCGGCACCGCCACCACGTAGGTGAGCAGCACGGTCCATATGCCGAGCGTCAGCGATACCGGCAGCTTCGACAGGATCACCTGCCAGACGCTGCGGTGCTGATAGTACGACTGGCCAAGATCGAAGCTCGCGTAATGCTTCAGCATGGTCCAGTAGCGCTCGAGCGGCGGTTTGTCGAAGCCGTATTGCTGCTTGATCTGTGCAATCTGCTGCGGGTCGACGCCCTGGCTGCCGTGATACCCGCCGGCTGCGGCGCGGCCTTCGCCACCGTGCGGCGTGCCGTGGCGCAATTGCATGACCAGCTGCTCAACCGGGCCGCCCGGCACGAACTGGGTGACGACGAAGGTCAGTGTAATCACGCCGAGCAATGTGGGCACCATCAGCAGCACGCGGCGCAGGATGTAGATGAGCATCGCATTACCCTCCAGGCGCAGCGGCGCGCGGGCCGCCGCTGTCTTTCCAGTACCAGTAGCCGAGCACCCAGTCTTCGGCCTGATAGGTGCGCGGTAATACCGGCGGAAAACCGAGCGCGCGTTTGTATGCAATTCGCGCATCCGGCGAGCGGTATTCGGGAATCAGGTAGGACGCATTCAGCAGCACGCGATCGAGCGCACGGGTAGCGTTTTCCAGTTCGGCAAGCGTGCCCGCGCGCTGTACCGCACCGATCAGCGCATCGACTGCCGGCGAGCGGATGCCGATGTAATTCTCCGAGCCCGGTTGCGTCGCGGCGGCGCTGCCGAAACGCCGTGCGAGCTCGGCGCCGGGAATCGTCACGGTCGGATAGATGTAGGTGGTCATGTCGAAATCGAAGTTGTCGATGCGCTTCTGATACAGCGCACTGTCGATTTCACGCATGTGCGCGTCGATGCCGAGCGTTTGCATGTTGCGCACGATCGGCAGGATCACGCGGTCCATGCCGGGCTGGTCGTCGATGATTTCGATCGACATCGGTGTGCCGTGCGCATCGCGCAGCTGGCCGTCGCGCACCTGCCAGCCGGCTTGTGCAAGCAGGTCGCGGGCGTGCCGCAGGTTATCGCGCAGCGAATGTGGCGGCAGCGTGTCGGGTTGCGCGCTCTGTTCGCCGAATACGCCGACGGGCAACGTCGCGCGATAGGGTTCGAGCAGCGCGAGTTCGCCCGCGCCCGGCGTGCCGCTGGCGGCAAACGGGCTGTCGTCGAAATAGCTGTTCAGGCGCCGGTATTGGCCATAAAACGCCATCCGGTTCATCCAGTCATAGTCGAACGTATAGACGAGCGCGGCACGCACCCGTGGGTCGGCGAACATTGGCTTGCGCAGGTTGAACAGTAGGCCTTGCATCTGCGCACCGTGGTTCGGAAACGCACTGCGTTGCAGTGTGCCGTTGTCGAAATTCTTGCCGACGTATTTGCGCGCCCATTGCGACGAGCTGTATTCGACCTGCACGTCGGTTTCGCCGGCCTTTAGCGATTCGAGCTGCGTGTAGTGGTCGAGAAACAGCTTGAAGGTGACGCGCGCGAAGCGATACATGCCGCGCCGCGACGGCAGATTCGAAGCCCAGTACGCGGGATTGCGGCGATAGGTGATCTGCTTGTCGTTCTTGCGTTGTTCGATCAGGTAGGGGCCGCTCGCGATCGGCTCGACATTGCTCAACTGATCGAATGGCGCGGGCTTGCCGTCCTGCATTGCCCATTTCGGCGAGAACACCGGCAGGTCGCCGGCGATGAGCGCGGCCGCGCGCTCGGCGCGGCGAAACGTAAATCTCACGCGCGCAGGGTCCAATACGGTGGCCTCCTTGAGCACCGCAAATTGCGAGTTGAACAGCGGTGAGACTTGCGAGCTGGTCAACGTATCGAACGAATATTTGACATCGGCGGCAGTAATCGGCTCGCCATTCGAAAAGCGTGCGCGCGCATCGATGTGGAACACAGCCGATAGCCCGTCGGGCGCAAGCTCGACGTCGTCGGCGATCAGCGGATATTCGGACGCGAGTTCATCCCAGCTGCGCTGCATCAGCGTGTCGAACATCAGACGCTGGATGTCCGGTGCCGGCGAGCCGCGCAGCAGAAACGGATTGAGCGAATCGTAGCTTTGCGCTTCGCTGTAGTTCTGGAAATTCAGCGTTCCGGCAAGCGGTGCGTTCGGATTGGCGTAATCGAAATGGCTGAAATCTGCCGGGTATTTCGGTGTGTCGTATTGCGCTAGCGACGGCTGTGCGAGCGCATCGGGCGCATCGAGCGTTGCCGCGGCGAGCGACAGCGCAATGGCACCCGTCGTCGCAAACGCTGCGAAACGTCGTTCGAACGCGTGCTGCGCGTTCCTTGTCCAGTCTTCTCTGCTCATCATGCCCGTGCCTGGGTCGCGCGCCGGCTTGTAGCCGGCGCGCGCGTGGTCCGAGTCGCGCGAGGGCAGCGGATAGCCGCCCCCGCGTCCTTAGTCGCGAGGTGCGCTACTCGTCTTCGGATGCTGTGGTCTTGAACGAAAATTCGACTTCGCCCACATAGGGTTCCGCGTTCTTCTCGCACTTGTAGGCGCGGCCTGCCGCGATCACCGCCTCGTTGAACACCGAGGTGGGTGGCGTGACGCGCACGATCTTCACGTCGCTGACGCTGCCGTCCGGATTGATCGCCAGATGCGCGATCACGCTCGCCGAAATGCCTTGCTCGAGCGCGCGCCGCGGAATCTGCGGCTGCACCGACTGGCAGTGGCCGCGACCGTCGACCACGCCATGCAGCGCCGGTGGCGCGACCGGTGCGGCGCCCACTGCCGCGGTGGCAGGTGCAGGCGAAGCGGTGGCCGGCGCGGTGGCCAGTGCGGGCGCGTTTTGCGCGGGTGCCGCGGCGGCTGGAATCGCAGCTTCCTTCGGCGCCGGCGCAGGCTTCGCGGGCGGTGGTTTAGGCGTCGGCAGAGGCTTGGGCTGAACCGTCTTCGGCACGGTCTTTTGCGGCTCCGGCGCGGGCGGCGGTTCCAGCTTCCTGATCTCGGGCGGCGGCGGTGGCGGTGGCGCGATCTGCACGCGCATTTCCCGCGGCGGCGGTGGCGCGTCCTGCTGGAATCTGACCTGCGACAGGCCGGCCACCACCAGCACTTCCACCAGCAAGGCCGCGCCGATGGCCGTCTTCATCGACATGCCGTGGTGACGCGTGGGCGGCGACGATGCCCATAGCGCGCCGGCGAGCGGGCGTTGCGGATCGTTCATCTCGAGGGCCGGCGTATTCATGTCGTCGGATTCGTGGCGAGCGCAACCGAACTGATGCCCGCCGCGCGCACCAGATCCATCACCTTGACGATGTTCTTGTAGCTGGTGCCTTCATCGCCGGCGATCGCGACGTCGACTTTCTTCGATTCGTGCACGAGCTCCTGCAGATGCGCGGTCAGCGCTTCGGGTGTGATTTCCTTTGCATCGAGATAGAGCTGGTCAGCTTTCGTGACGCCGATCGATACCTTGATGGTCTGCTGCAATTGTTCCGCGGTGCTCGACTGTGGCAAGTCGAGCTTGATGCCTGCGCCCTGGATCATCTTCAGGGTGGCGAGCATGAAGAACACCAGCAGGAACATCATGATGTCGATCATCGGAATGATCTCGATGCGGGCTTTCTCTTCTCCGCCGAGATAGTGGCTGCGATGGTTGCGCATGATCTTCTCCTTCCTCGACGGGCGTCAGGCGGCGAAACGCGAAACCAGCAGCGACTTAATCAGGTCGAACTGGTTGACCGTCATGCGGATGCGCTTGTTGAAGTAGTTGAGGAACACCACGCAGATGATCGCGATGGTCAGGCCACACGCGGTGGCGGTCAGCGCGTGGCCGATGCCGCCGGTTACGCCGTTCGGGTTGGCCGTGCCGCTCGAGCCCAGCACGTTGAACGACTCGACCATGCCGATGATGGTGCCGAGCAGGCCGAGCAGCGGCCCGAGCGTGACAGCGGTGTCAAGAACCCACAGGTTACGGTCGAGGCGTGGCAACTGGAACATGATGGTTTCTTCGATTTCGCGTTCCACTGCCGCTTCGCTTTTGCCTTTGGCCTTGATCGCGCTTCTGACGAGCTCGGCCTGCACGGTCTGGCGGTAGTGGTCGGCGACTTTCGCGGCGTCTTCGAGGTTGCTGCTGTCGACCAGCTTCAGGTCGTGTTCCAGCGTGTTGCCGGCACGCACGGCGCGCGTAAAGAACATGAAGCGTTCGATGATGATCGCGATGCCGATCAGGAAGATAAAGGCGAGCAGAGGGATCAGACCCAGCGACTGGATCGAGTAGGTGATGAGCGTGTTCAGCACTGCGGACTCCTGTTTGCGCAACGCCGTTGCATAACGGCGGGTTTCTCGTTGTTGGCTCCCTTGTGGGTTGCCAGCTTAAAAGCGCGGGCACCAATGCAAAGGCCGTACCAGGCGACTTGCGAGCGGCGCGGGTATCGTGCGTAGAGAGAGGTTATTGTCGTTCCGCCGGGATCCATAAGCGCTTTTAAATTACGGAGATAGCCGATTAATGCGTGGTATGCCAATGCATTGTGCATGGTTTAAATCGGGTTTCTCGTCGACGCTAATGGAAGATCAAACCAGCTGTGTGAATACACCGCAATGCAGATCAGTAGTCTGGTAAACACCAGGTGTCGTCTTTTATCGAACCGATTTGGTGCTTTATGTTTTTAAGCGCAATGTAATGGTGCGAATTGAGCATTTGATGAGAGTTTTATTATTACAAACATTTCAGATGTATGACGCGCCGATGGGCAGAAAATATGGGCGTCAGCCGTTGCTTACAACCTGTTTAGTAAGGCTATCCGCAATAAATTACGATACTTTCATCGATTGCTTTATTGCCCGTTTTCGGTGAATAAACGCGCGACATGCAAACATTTATTAAATGCACCGATTCGGCAATTCACGCCTTTTAAAGGTGCGAAAGGCGCACCAGCCGACAGTAGAGCAAGCCCTCTAAATTTATGAAAAATTGCTGACCGGCTGGGAGGCGGCATGGTACGCGCGCGGATCGCTGTGCAATGCATATGACGTTTTTCTTTGAGCGTTAATTAAATTCAATTCCGTCAATGCTTTGCCTTGCGATTAAGGCGCTTTAAAGCGAGCTCAGGCAGCTCGAGCCAATTTCTGTTGGCATGCCTTCTGCTTTTGCTGCGCTCGCTTTAAAAAGCCAGCGCGCGTCCGACACGATCGGCAATGCGCACTGGACGGGACGTGCGAGACCAGGGAACAGATTCCGGCGGCGACGAACTCGCCGATCACATCGGACTTCGCACGGCTGCCCGATGCGCGACTCGCGCATCGGGCAGATCGTTCAATGCACAACAAGCAGGAGAGCAAGTGAAAAAGAAGAAACTGGTCTCGGCCATGACGAAAATCATAGGCGCCGAGCTGATGCTGACGGCTGCGTGCGTTCCGGTTGCCTATGCGCAAAGCCAGCCTGACAGCGTGGCCGCACCCACAGCGGCAAGCAGTGCAGCAGCGCCGACGGCGCCGGTAGCCAAGCTGGAGAAAGTCGAAGTGACCGGATCGTTGATCCGCACCTCGGACAAGACCGGCAACGTCGAAGTGCAAACCATTACCCCGAAGGAAATCGAACAGAGCGGCTATACGACGGTGGCCGACTTTCTGCGCGGCATGTCGGCGAACTCCGGAAGCAGCTGGTCGCAATCGACCATGAACAGTTCGGCACCGGGCGGTGCGGGTCTCGCGTTGCGTGGCCTCAGCGAGAAGTACACGCTGGTGCTGGTGGACGGGCAACGCGTGGCGAACTACGCGATGGCCGTGAACTTCACCGATACGTTCTTCGACGTCAATGCGATTCCGTTGAACGTGGTCGACCACATCGAAGTGGTGAAGACCGGTGCCGTGTCCGAATACGGCTCGGACGCGATTGCGGGCGTGGTCAACATCATCACGAAGAAGAATTTCCAGGGCCTGCAGATCGACGCCCAGGCCGGCAAGACGCAGCATCCGGGCGACGGGCAAGGCAGCTTCAGCGTGCTCGGCGGCTTCGGCGACCTGAACTCGGACCGCTTCAACGTGACCGCCGCGGCGAGCTGGTATCGCGATTCGGGTTCGACGCTTGGCGACCGCTCGATGACGGCGAATCAGGACTTTTCGCAGTTCCCCGGCGGCCATGCCGGGCCACTTGGGCCGAACCAGCAGTCGAACTGGGAGCTGCCCGACGGCAGCACCGCGCCGATCAATCCGTGTCCGCCGAACACGGGTTCGAACGGCCAGGTGTGCGTGCACAATCCGGCCTCGCAGACCTCGCTGATTCCCGCTACCACGCGTCTAAACGCGAAGCTGCATGGCACCTTCAAGGTCAACGAGGATGTCCAGGCGTACGCGGACCTGTGGTTGAGCCGCGACGAGACGGTGCAGTTGCAGGGGCCGGCTGCGATCAGCAGCTTGTCCAACGTGTTCGATCCGGCAACCGGTTCGGTGTCCCCGCTGGATCGCACCGTGTCGGCGACCAACCCGTTCAACCCGTTCGGCGTTCCGACCAGCATCAACTACACGTTCCCGGGTCACACCATCGTCGCGGATACGGTGTCGACTTTCTGGAAGGCATCGACCGGCGTGAAGGGCGCCTTCACCACGCCGAAGGTCGGCGACTGGGACTGGGCAGTCGACTATGGGCATTCGCAAAGCACGGTCGACACGAGCTACTCGAATGAGCTGACGGTGGCCGGCGCGGAAAACATCCTTGCCAACGGTGTATTCAACTTTGCGAATCCGGCGGCCACGCCTAACGGCACCGCAGGCCTGTTTGCAACGGACAACCAGCAGGCGATTTCGAAAGTCGATAGCGTGACCGCGAAAATGTCGACCGGCAATCTGTACACGTTGCCCACCGGTAACATCGGTCTCGGCTTCGGTTCGGAATTCCGCCACGAAAGCACGCTGATCAATCCGCGCACATTGTCCTCGCTGGGCATCGTGACGCCGGGCCAGGTGCAGACGGTCGATGGCGATCGCAACGTCGCGGCGGTCTACTACCAGGTCGACATTCCGCTGCTGCACAACCTGACGTTTACGCAGTCGGGCCGCTACGACCACTACAGCGACTTCGGCGGTGCGTTCTCGCCGAACTTCGCGCTGCGTTTCCAGCCGGTTCAGGCTCTGACGACTTACGCATCGTATAGCCGCGGTTTCCGCGCACCGACGTTGATCGAGAACTCGCAGACGGTCACCGTGCAGCACCAGAATCTGACCGATCCGAACGATCCGAGCGGCACGCCGACCAAGCACTTCACCACCGAACAGGTGAACGGCAATCCGAATCTGCAGCCGGAGCACACGAAAAACTACAACATCGGCTTTGAGCTGTCGCCCGACAATTCGACCGACTTCGGTGCGGCCTTCTACAAGATCCACATCGACGGTGTGATCGGCACCGACGATCCGGATGCGGTGCTGGAGGCGAACGATCCGACCCGCGTGGTGCGCAATCCGGACGGTTCGATCCGCTTCATCACGCAGCAGTACATCAACCTCGGTTCGCTGGATACCGACGGCTTCGACTTCAACTTCCGCAAGTCGGTCGGCACGAAGTACGGCACGTTTACGCTCGCTGGCGATTGGGCCTACGTGTGGCACTTCAAGCTGAATTCGCCGGGCCAGCCGACGCAGGACTTCGCGGGCAACAACCTCGCGTTCCTGCAGCCGTTCGGTGCGAGCAATCCGCGCTGGAAGGGCAATACGAGCCTGTCGTGGGATTACCGCAAGTTCACCACCACGCTGACATGGCAGTACACCGGTCCGTACACCAACGCGGTGGCGGCCGAGTCCGGCGATGGCGGCACGCTGGCGGTCGCATCGTATAGCCAGTTCAACCTGATGGCGCGCTACACGGGCTTCAAGCACTGGACGATTTACGGCGGCATCACCAACCTGTTCGACCGCTCGCCGCCGTTCGACGTCGAATGGCAGTCGCAACCGGACATCACCGGCTACGACCAGTCGCTGTACACCGACATGGGACGCACGTTCCAGATCGGCGCGACGTATCGTTTCTGATCGGCGCGACGTTGCACGCAGGACGATGGTAGTGATGCTCCTCTCGCTCTTTCCGCTTCGCGGAAAGAGTTTTGACGGCGGTGCTGCGCGCACCGCCGGTTTTTCTCCGGTTGAAATCGCCCATGAATCTGAAGCTGAATTTGACACACCTGTCGGCCACGGCACTCGCGGTACTCGCGGCGCTTGTCGTTGCGATGGACGGCCCGGCGGCGGCTGCCGTGCCGGCTAACGTCACACTGGCCGCGCAGCAGGAGCTGACGCGCCATGCGGATATCGAGGTCGAATCGCTGGACCCCGCGCATATCGAATCGGTGATGGCCAACCAGATCGGTATCGACATTTTCGAAGGGCTCACGCGCATCGACGCGGCCGGCAATGTCGTGCCCGGCGTCGCGCAGTCGTGGACGCGCCCAGCCGCCGATACGTGGGTGTTCAAGCTGCGCCACGATGCGCGCTGGAGCAATGGCCAGCCGTTGACCGCCGCGGACTTCGTGTACGCGTGGCAGCGACTCGTCGATCCAAAGACCGGTTCGAAATATACAATTCTGGTCGAATGTGTCAAGAATGCGAAAGCTATTCTTGCAGGCAAGGCAGCGCCCACGACGCTCGGCGTGCGCGCAGTGGACCCGTATACGCTTGAAGTGAAAACCGAGACGCCTGCCGCATTTTTCGCCGAAGTGGTATCGAAAGCGGACATGGCGCCGGTGAACCGCGACGCGCTCGCCAAGTATGGCGATGCATGGACGCGCCCGGGCAACCTGATCGGTAACGGCGCGTACGTGCTGGCCGACTGGCAGCCGAACAACCACATTGTGCTGGTGAAGGACGACAGGTATTGGGACGCGCGCGACGTCGCGATCACGAAAGTTACCTACCTGCCGATCGAAAGCGACGAAACCTCGCTGCGCATGTACCAGGGCGGGCAGTTCGACTACACATACCGGATTCCATCCGGGTTGTTTGCATCGCTGTCGAAGCAGTTCGGCGCCGAGCTGAAAGCAAGCCCGGTGCTCGGCACCTACTACTACAGCATGAATAACGACGACCCGGCCTTCAAGGACAAGCGCGTGCGGCAAGCGCTTTCGATGGTGATCGACCGCGACCTGCTGACCTCGCGCCTCACGCAAGCCGGCGAAAAACCGATCTACGGCCTCACGGTGCAGGGCACCAAAGCCGCCGCGCTGTATGTGCCGGAGTGGGCCGCGTGGCCGATGGCCAAACGCGTGGACTATGCGCGCGATCTGCTGAAGGAAGCCGGTTATTCCGACGCGAAACCGCTCACGTTCACCTTCACGTACAACACCAACGACCTGCACAAGAAAGTCGCGCTGTTCGTCACCTCCGAATGGCGTACCAAGCTCGGCGTCAATGCGAAGCTCGACAACCTCGAGTACAAGGTGATGCTCAAGCAGCGGCACGACGGCAAGCTGCAGATGTCGCGCGACGGATGGTACGTCGACTACAACGATGCCACGTCGTTTCTCGATCTGATCCGCTGCAACAGCGTGCAGAACGATCAGCGGTACTGCAACCCGAAGGTGGATGCGTTGATCGACGAAGGCAACCGCCAGCTCGACGACGCGCAACGCACGGCCTTGCTCACGCAGGCACAGGCGCTGGCGATGGCCGATACGCCGCTGATCCCGCTGTTCCAGTACTCGGGCGACCGGCTCGTCAAACCCTACGTGGGCGGCTACACGTTGACCAACTACGTCGACCAGCGCGCTACGCAAGACCTGTACATCATCAAGCATTAAGCGACGGAGCCTGGCCATGTTCGCTTATACGTTGCGCCGCACGCTGTGGGCGATTCCAACCGTGCTGGCGGTGATCACGGTGTGCTATCTGCTGCTGCATCTGACGCCGGGTGGCCCGTTCGATACGGAAAAACAGCTGTCGGCAGCGGTGCTGCAGAACCTGAACGCGAAGTATCACCTCGACGAGCCGCTGTGGCGGCAGTACCTGCGCTATCTGTTCGCGCTGCTGCATGGCGACCTCGGCGCTTCGTTCCGCTATAACGACTGGTCGGTCAACGACCTGGTGTGGAAGGCGTTGCCGGTGAGCCTCGGCATCGGCGGCATCTCCGTGCCGATTGCGTGCGTGCTTGGAATCGGTTTCGGCACGGTGGCCGCGGTGCGGCGCGGCAGCCTGATCGATCACGGCGTGATGGTGCTCGGCAATGTCGGCAACGTGGTGCCGCCGTTCGTGATCGGCCCGGTGCTGGTGTGGATCTTCGCGATCCTGCTGCGCGGCGCGCATGGTCACGGCTGGTTGCCCGCGGGCGGTTGGGGCGATGGCGCGTGGCAATACCGGGTGCTGCCGATCACCTTGCTCACAGTGATCAACATGGCAACCATCGCGCGCGTGATGCGCGGCAGCATGATCGAAGTGCTGGGCGGCAATTTCATCCGCACTGCGCGCGCCAAGGGGCTGCCTATGCACACGATCGTGTTGCGCCACGCGTTGAAGCCGGCGCTGATGCCGGTCGTGTCGCTGCTCGGCTCGGTATGCATTGCGTCGATCACCGCGGCGATCGTCACCGAATCGGTGTTCGCGCTGCCTGGCCTCGGTCAGCTGATCGTGAACGGTGCGATCAATCGCGATTACACGCTGGTGCTGGGCCTCGTCGTGCTGACGACGGTCGCGGCCGTCCTGTTCAACCTGCTCGTCGACCTCGCTTATGCGTGGCTCGACCCGCGCATTCGCTACTGAATCCATGAATCGCTTCTCTCTTTCCGGGCGCGCAGCCACGCTTGCGGCAGTGGCGGACGCACCGCGTTCGCGCAGCCCGTTCGCTGCAGCGGGTGCGCGTTTCCTGCGCAACCGGGCGGCGCTTGCCGCACTCGCGCTGTTGTTGCTGATCGTGCTGGCCTGCTTCGCGGGCCCGCTGTTGCTGACGAACAATGCGATCGACAGCGACTGGTCTGCGATCAGCCTCGCACCGACCGCGCAAGGCGCGCACTGGTTCGGCACCGACGAACTCGGCCGCGACCTGTTGGTGCGCTCGCTGGAGGGCGGCCGTGTGTCGCTCGAGGTCGGGCTGCTCGGCACGCTGGTGTCGGGGCTGATCGGCGTGGCGTACGGTGCGGTGGCTGGGTATGCCGGCGGCCGTATCGATGCGGTACTGATGCGCATCGTCGACATGATGTACGCGATTCCGTACATGCTGATCGCGATCCTGATGATGACGCTGTTCGGCCGCGCGTTCTATCTGGTGGTGCTGACCATCAGCGCGTTTTCGTGGCTCGACATGGCGCGCGTGGTGCGCGGCCAGACGCTGACGCTGCGCACCCGCGAGTTTGTCGACGCGGCGCGCGCGACCGGCGTCAAGCCGCTGACGATCGTCGCGCGCCATATCGTGCCGAATCTGCTCGGCGTGGTGGTGGTGTACGCCAGCGTGACGGTGCCGTCGATCGTGTTGACCGAATCCGTGTTGTCGTTTCTCGGCCTGGGCGTGCAGGAGCCGATGACGAGTTGGGGCGTGCTGATCGAGGACGGTGCGCAAAAGCTCGAAGCGATGCCCTGGCTGCTGCTGTGTCCCGCCACGATGCTATGCGTGACGTTGTATTGCGTGAGCTTCGTCGGCGACGGGCTGCGCGATGCGTTCGACCCGAAGGAGCATTGAGATGGCACTGCTCGAAGTCAGCAAGCTCGGCGTGCGTTTTGCGCGCCACGACGGAGGGCCCGTGGATGCGGTGCAGGACGTGTCGTTTGCGCTGGAGAGCGGCCGCACGCTGGGCATTGTCGGCGAATCCGGTTCGGGCAAGAGTCAGACTGTGATGGCGCTGCTTGGCCTGATCGCACCGAACGGCACCGTGACCGGCGAGGCAAGCTATCGCGGCGAGAATCTGCTGCAGATGCGGACCGGCGAGCTGAACCGCATTCGCGGCGAACGCATCGCGATGATCTTTCAGGACCCGATGACGTCGCTCAATCCGTTCCTGACGATCGAACGGCAGATGACGGAAACCTTGCAACTGCATCGGCAAATGCCGCGCCGCGCGGCACGCAGGCGCGCGATCGAAGCGCTCGAGCGCGTGCGCATTCCGGACGCGGCGCGGCGCATCGGCATGTATCCGCACGAGTTCTCCGGCGGTATGCGCCAGCGCGTGATGATCGCGATGGCGCTGCTGTGCGAGCCGGACATCCTGATCGCCGATGAGCCGACCACCGCGCTCGACGTTACCGTGCAGGCGCAAATCATCGAACTGTTGCGCGAGCTGAACCGCGAGCGCGGCACGGCGATCATTCTGATTACGCACGACATGGGAGTGGTGGCGGGACTGTGCGACGACGTGATGGTGATGTACGCGGGGCGTACCGTCGAACAGGCCAGCGCGCGCGCGCTGTTTGCCGCGCCTCGTCATCCGTACACAGTGGGCTTGCTCAATGCGCTGCCGCGTCTAACCGATGCGAGCGACGCGCCGCTACGCACGATTGCCGGTAATCCGCCGCTGCCGGGCATGGCGGGCGCGGGCTGCGCATTCGCGCCGCGCTGCGCGCATGCGCTCGATCTGTGCCGGCGCGAGCGCCCGGTTCTAAAAACGTATGAAGGCGGTGCGCGTGCGTGCCATAAACCGGCCGGCGAAATCGCGGGTCTCCGCGTCGAGGTGCAGGCATGACGACTTCCGTTTCAACATCACTGCGCGGTGACGATACGCTGCTGTCAGTCGACGATCTGACCGTGCATTTCAGCGTGCCGCACGGCGGACGCCGTGCGTTGCCATGGTCGCCGAAGGCGACGGTGCGTGCGGTCGAACGCGTGTCGTTCGACGTGCGGCGCGGCGAGACGGTCGGGCTCGTCGGTGAATCCGGCTGCGGCAAGTCGACACTCGCGCGCGCGCTGATCGGCCTCGCGCCGGTGACGTCTGGCAGCATTCGCTGGCGCGGTGCGCAAACCGTAAACGGCGCACGCCGCGACGTCGCGCAGTTGCGTCGCGATGTGCAGATGATCTTTCAGGATCCGCTTGCGTCGCTCGATCCACGCATGACGATCGAGCAGATCGTCGCCGAACCGTTGCGTACGCATCGATCCGGCATCGGTCGGGCCGACCTGCGCGCGCGCGTGCTGGCGATGCTCGAGCGGGTCGGCCTCAATGCGTATCACCTGCAGCGCTATCCGCATGAATTTTCCGGCGGGCAGTGCCAGCGGGTCGGCATTGCGCGCGCGCTGATTGCCGAGCCGCAACTGGTGATCTGCGATGAACCGGTGTCGGCGCTCGACGTATCGATTCAGGCGCAGATCGTCAATTTGCTACGCGATCTGCAGCGCGAGTTGTCGCTGTCGTTGCTGTTCGTCGCGCACGATCTGGCCGTCGTCAAGGCGATCAGCCATCGGGTGCTCGTCATGTATCTCGGCCGTGTGATGGAGTTCGGTACGAAACAGGCGGTGTATGGGGAGCCACAGCACCCGTATACGCGTGCGCTGCTGGCCGCGGTGCCGACACCTGACCCCGCAATCGAACGCACACGTGAGCATGTGCTGTTGCGCGGAGAACTGCCGTCGCCGCTCGATCCGCCGTCGGGCTGCGTGTTTCGCACACGCTGCCCGCAAGCGATCGATGCGTGCGCGGGCGAGGTGCCCGGTGCGGTGGTGCGTGCGCAGCCGGCTAGCAGAGTGGCTTGCATTCGCGTGGGGGCTTCGTAGCTGCCGGGAGCGTTGCGAGATCGCGTTGGCCGCCATTCATGGCTTGCAGAAGGAATATCCCCCGCCCGTGCCCGTTATTGGTAATCCCGGAGCAAGCCGGGGCGGTGGCTGCGGCCGCCGTCATTGCGCGGAGGAACAAGCTATGTCTGACCCATCTTTTCAGCCCGCCGGCGAGCGCGAGCAGGAGCACGAGCACGCGCCGCTACCCGGCATCGGCATCGAACCCGTGCGGCGCTTCGATCCGGTTGCGTTCGAGACAGCGGTGACCGGCATGCTCGCAGCGGCCGGTTTCGACGTCGAAAACGAGCATTTGCAGAGCGCTGCGTCGTGCGTGCGTGATCTATGGCAAACACGTCTGCTGGATGGCTATCGGAGCGACCCTGCCGCGGCGCTCGGTAGCGGCTTCGACGACCACCGTCACGATATGGTAATGATGCGCGGCATTACCGTGCACGGCATGTGTCCGCATCATCTGCTGCCGTTTCGTGGCTTAGCGCATCTCGCGTATCTGCCCGGTGGGCGGCTGTTCGGCTTCGGCAGCCTGACGCGGCTGGTCGATACCGTGTGTCACCGGTTGATCTACCAGGAGCATGCCACCGACGCAATCGCCCGCGCGCTGACTGAGCACGGTTTGGCGCGCGGCGCGGCCTGTGTGATCGAAGCCGAACAGTTGTGCCTGCTGCTTGGCGAGGTGCGGCGTGGCGATGAACGGGTGGTGACGCAGTCGTTTGCCGGTGACTTCGCGACCGACAACAACGCGCGCGCCGAATTCTTGCGCGCGATCAGGGGGTGATGGGGATTCGATGCGCGGGCGTGGCGCCAGGGCACGATATGCATCGGCATAAAGGCCGCTGCTGCAGCGCGGTTTTTCAGGTGCCGCGCCCGCGCCCACCGCTGCACTTGAAAAACTGCGGCCTGGCCCCCCATGTGCGCATCCATGCAACCGGGAGTCATGCCATGGGAAGCCGTCCCCGCTTCATCGACGATTTATCGGGCGCCGCGCCGGGCGCCTCGCTTTCGACCACGCCGCACGACGATGCGCTGCTCGATTCGTACTCGCGCACGGTGATCGGCGCGCTCGACCGGGTGCGCCCGGCGGTCGCGTTCATCGCTGTCGAAAGGCGCATGCCCGATGGCCGCAGTGCGCGCGCCGGGACCGGCTCGGGCTTTCTGTTCACGCCCGACGGCTATCTGCTGACCAATAGCCACGTAGTGCACGGCGCGACGCATATTCGCGTGACGTTGGCCGATGGCGCGAAATTCGACGCCGATCTGGTCGGCGACGACCCACATACTGATCTTGCCGTACTGCGCATCGGCTCGGCCGAACCGCTGCCGCACGTCGAACTCGGCGATTCCGGCGCGCTGCGCGTCGGCCAGATTGCGATTGCCGTGGGCAACCCGCTCGGCCTCGAGCAAACCGTGACGACCGGCGTGGTGTCCGCGCTAGGCCGCTCGCTGCGCGCCAGTTCAGGCCGGATGATCTACGACGTGATCCAGACCGATGCCGCGCTGAATCCGGGTAATTCCGGCGGGCCGCTGGTCAATTCCGCAGGCCAGGTGATCGGCGTGAATACCGCGATTATTCCGGGTGCGCAGGCAATCTGTTTCGCCACGGCAATCGACACCGCGAAGTGGGTGATCATGCAGATCTTCGCGTATGGCCACGTACGGCGCGCGTATATCGGCGTGGCGGGCACCTCGATCGCGTTGCCGCGCCGCATGCAACGCTTTTTCGACCTGCCGTCCGAAAGCGCGGTGCACGTGATGGAAGTCGTGAAGGGCAGCCCTGCGGCACTTGCAGATATTCGCACCGACGATCGCATCGTTGCGATCGACGCGCTGCCGGTGGACGGAGTCGATACCTTGCAGCGCATGCTCGATTTCTCGCGTATCGACCGTGCCATCGGTGTGACCGTGCTGCGGGGCGCGCGACGGCTCGAACTCACCGTGACGCCGGTCGAACAGACTGGTTGATGCGCGCGCGTGACTTGCACCACGTCGCATCGTCTGTCGCTGCTGCTTTACAGCACCGTGTCGCGTTCGAGCAGCGCATCGAGACGGCCTGCGTCTTCGAGTGCCTGCAGATCGTCGAAACCGCCGACGTGATAGCTGCCGATATAGATCTGCGGCACGGTGCGATGCACGTCGCGCTGCCACAGCGCCACCGCTGAAGCGCGGCTGCCGGCAATGCTGATTTCATGGAAATGGGCGCCTTTGCGCTTCAACAGCGCCTTGGCTTCAGTGCAGTAAGAACAATCCGGCTGCGTGTAGATCGTGATGGAAGGCATGGTGTCGTGACCCTGTCCAGGCGTAAGTGGGGTGCCGTGTTCAACGGCATGGCTCCACTTTAGGGACGCGCTGCAAAGGCGTGAAGCTCGCAGCGGATCATTCGTATGCTCGATCGGATCAATACCTGGCGGACGTGCACGCTGGCCGCCGCACCTGCTATTCCCGTGCTTGCAGGTTGCCGCCCGACGCGCGCCAGCGTGCCGGCGTGATGCCGATATGACGCTTGAAAATGCGTTGAAACGCGGCATCGGACTGGTATCCGACCTTTTCGCCGATATCCGCCACCGGGCGCGTGGTCTGCATCAGCAGACGGCCGGCGATGGTCATGCGCACTTCAGTCAGCACGTCGGTGGCGGAGCGGCCGATCGCTTCCTGAAACTGCCGCACGAAGGTTGCGCGCGACATGTTGCACAGCGCGGCAAACTGATCGAGCGTCCATGCTTCGCCGGGTTTTTCGAACATCGCCGAAATGGCCGGCTGCAGGCGCGGCCGACCGGCCAGTGCCAGCAGACCATGCGGTGGTTGCGAGGTTTCGGTGGCAAAACGCAGTGTCAGGCCGAACAGCGCGGCCGACAAATGGTTGACCAGCGTCTCGCTGCCCGGGCCCTGGTCGATCGCTTCCTCGCGCATCAGCTCGATCAGGCGCGTGAGGCGCGTGTTGGCGCTGGGCGATTGGGTGGCGGCCGGCTCGGCGTCGGTTGCGGCTGCATCGGTCTGGCTGCCGTTTGCTGCGTCGTGATGCTGGCGTGCGCTATGCACGATCAGCCGGCCGGGTAGATGATCGCGCAACAATCTGTCCGGCACCGCGCCGATCAGAAAGCGGCCGCACAGCAGATCGGCAGCGATACCCGATTCGCCGTTCTCGACGATCAGCAGCGATTCGCTTTGCCGTCCCACTGACGGCTTCGGGGCGTCGCCGCTGCCGTCATGGATGCGATGCGGTTTGCCCGCAGGAAACAGCACGATATCGCCAGCCGTCATCCGCTCGGGAGGGCCATTGGAGTCTTCTACGACCGCGGTGCCGGACAGCAGCACGTGATACGGAATCTCGCGAACACCGGCTGTGTCTTCTTCGATCGCCCAAGGCGCGCCGAAATGGCAGCGTATCTCGAGTCGGCCGCTGACAGGCATCAGCGAAAGAAGTCGGCTTAACAAATCCATATGAGCCGTTTGCGTTGTAGTAGTCGTCTGGGAGTTCGCATCCAATGTACATAACGACGTGTGCGTCATGCATGGATGGAAGGCATCGCCGGATTTTACTGGAACGCAGGACGCGACGCAGCAAGGGGTTTCAAAGACAGCGCGCCGCGGCAGGGCTCGTGCAGGCGAGCCCTGGACCGCGGTGGCGTATGAGGCCGGGAAAAGGCGGATTACTCGCGAGACGCCGAATTCCAATGCCTGCGCGATGGCTTGTGCGAGCGCGATACCGGTACTGCCTCGGCACCGCCTGTATTCGTCGCGGCTTGCTGGGCGGCCGCGGTGGTACTGCTGGCCCAACCACCGTGGACGATCGCTCTTTGCAGAAGTGACTGCGCTTCCACATTGCCTTCCTGCATCGTCAGTACGCTGTTCGATGCATCGAGCACGCAGTTCCAGCGTTCCGCGGCTGCGCAAGCGCGTGCCCGCGCAAGCGTCGCTTCGACTGCCGGCCCGGGGCCCGGCAACGCGGTGCTGGTGGTTTTAGCGGCCACCGGCATGGCGAGGCCCGCCGATGCACCACTTACCGTTTCGGCGACGGCACCCGGTTGCGACTCGGTGCGCACCGTATCCGGCGCGGCTTGCGAGGTGTCCTGACGGGCACTGCGGCTTGCCCCACTGCGTTGCGAGCCGATTACGGAGGCGAGGATCACGACAAAGCACGCAATACTCAGCGCCGCGCTGCTGCCAGGTCCCCATGCGATCCAACGTTTGAGTCTGACCTGCGCCGGCCGGTTGACGGTGGCGGCGGGTCGATCGGCTGCCGTGCTCAACGGCGGCGTGTCTGAAGAAAGTCTGTCGGTTGTCACAGCATTGCTCCGGCAGGCAAACGCATCGTTGCGGCAACGGAGGGCGCCGGCAGAGTCTGGCAGCCTGGGTTGCTTCTTCTAGGCGAATGCGCGTGCGAACTTAACGAGAGGCTACGTTTTTTTGCCGGGATGCCGCGGCGTGGCGAATACCCGATGTTGCTTCGGGCGTCGCCACGCGCGCGGTATCGACGGCGCGCTAGATGCTGCTTACCACTTGATCTGCGTATCGAAAGTTCCTGTTTCGACAATCTCAAACTTCATTTCGCCGTGGAACGTACCTTCTATCCGATAGCTTGCCGACGGCACGGAAAAAAGGCAACGCGGACCACCTGCGACGAAGTCCATCAATACACGCCCATGACGCCGCAGGCGAACTGCTACGTCGGAAGCCGGCGCGCCGTTCTGTTGCGTAACGAACGACACGCCAAGGTTGAAAGGATGCTTTGGATCTGGCGACGTCACGGTTTTCTCGAGGCCGGCTTCGCCGCACACGTAATAGAGCATTTCCTGTGCATCGGAACCAGCGTTTGCGGCGACGGCATCGGAAGCCGGTGTGTCTTGCGATGCTGCAAAAGCGGTACCGCCGAGCGCTACTGCCACAATCACCAGCGAGCGCGCTTTCTTCAACGCATATACCGCTTTGTTGGCGGCACATCCCACGGTACACATGACGACCTCCCTAGATCGTTGAGAACAAAGAATACGGATAGGCACGCTAAAACGCAAACAAAAAAGGATCAGAAATATTTTCTTTCTTATTATTAAGGCATGCGTAGCATCAACGGTTTTAAAGCATCTATCCAAGGCGTGCCGGTTGTAACGAAAGGTTACCCGGCGGCGGATTTTCAACAGCGTCGAATCCGATCCAGTCATGTGTCTGCCACGATGAGTCAAAAATGAAACATCTTGAGCAGGCTGGGAAAAGCACAACCGATCCGTTCGAATTCCTTTGATTCGCAACTTCGCTGCTGCGCGCGAACCCGAAAAAGATAGTACGTCTGCGGTCCTTGCGCGGTGAATGTTCGCCCACATTGCGCGGCATCCCACACAACGCGACGCTTGCTAACACGCACCGGACGTGACCGTCTGTTCGATGTTTCCGAATTATCGGTGCGCTTCGCACTTTCATTGTTCAGCCTTTAAAACACGGTGCGCGTAACTCCCGTTGGGGCTGTATCGCAAATGAAACGCAAGCAGCACGAATTGAATACTTACCTCCTCCAGATTCGTTTGCGCTGCGCTGGGTGCGCAGTGGCATGGATGTCGCTTGTACAGCGCGGTCGTACGCTTGCCAATAAAAGCTGTCCTTCAGAACAAAGCAATCAACGTCAAGGACGTATCGTGAACGCTCAACATAAGCGTCTTTATGCAGTGCTTGCCCAGCCGAAGAAATTTCATCCGGCCAACTGCATTTCGCTAGCGACCTGCGCACCCGTTATGTTGTTATTTCTCTCGTCGATGTGCTCAGCAGTGGAGGCCGATAACGGCGGAGCGCGGGACCCGAATGAAATGGCGGAAGCGCAGGCCATCACGCCGACTTCAGCGCCGGCGATGCAAGCGGTAGAAACACCACGGGATACATCGATCGGGCAGACCGTTCAGCTCGTACAGCAAACCGAACCGACTCAGGCGGTGCAGCCTGAACCACAGGGACAGCCTTTGCAATTGCAACAGGGACAGCCTGAACCGCAGATGCCGATGCCGGCGCAACAGATGCCTTCTGCCGTACCGAGCCAGCAGGCGCAGCCCGATGCTCAGCCTGCGCCGACGCAAGGGACGCCACTCGCGACACAACCGTCAGCTGCAGCACAGACGCCGAGTGCGGTGCGCACTGAAGTGTTTGGGCTGGCGACAGGTGGTGGCGCAGTGCAGGCGCTTGAAGAGGCCAAGGCTCGCCCCGATGTCTTCAGTCCAGTAGATCTTGCACAGCTTGAAGAACTTTCTATTCGTCAGCAGGTTCGAGGCGGCCGCGACAAGGCACGCGCGATGACAAGCCCCGATCGCTTCGAAGGTCTCGACACCGCGCTTAAGGCAGCGGATGATTTTGAAGCGCGTTTGCCGAACACGCCGGAGTATGCGCAGGTGCGCGATGCGCTAGCGGGCGACCGCACCGTGGCTTATGCGGGGCGTGGCGAAATGGAAAAGGCGGTTTCGTCGTATGAGTTGATTCCCCAAGGCCAGCCGGTCTCCATCGAGGCGCTGGCTGCCGTAGGCGATGCCTACTCATACATGAATGAGCCCGCCAAAGCTGAGGTTGCGTTCAAGCGCGCAGTCGAGCAGGCCACTGCCGCCAACGCCGATCCGGCTACACGTGGTTATCAGTACGGTTCGCGTACCCGGCCGATCGATTTGCGCGAAGGCCTGTTCTATGCGTACACCGACCAGAACAAGTATGTTGAAGCGGGCAAGGTGCTCGACGACATCAGTGCAGCCTTGCCGCCCGCCGATCAGGTGCGACCGGGCGACATAGCAAACGACGATTATCTGAAACTGAATCGTCTGCGGGCACAGTACCTGATATACGTCGGTAAGCCCGAGGCGGGCATGGCCGAGCTGAAGCGCCTTGAGGAGCAGGTGCCGTTCAGCGCAGAAGTGCGCAATGCCGAGGCGGATGCCACGCTAAGCCAGGGGCGCAATCTCGCCGCAAGGGACATGTATGTCGCAACGCTGAACGACCATCCGGACAACATCGAGGCACTGGCCGGTCTGGGCCGTACGTCGCTCAATACCGGAGACTATTCGAACGCAAGGCAGATCAACGACGCATTCGCCACGACCTTCCCCGAGAATGGCTCGGTGCGAAACTTCAGACGTGATTACAACGCGTGGCGCGCGCCGACAGTAACGGTAGAAACGAACGGCGAGCATGGTGCTTCGGCGGTAGCGGACGATCAGTTCAGCGCAGATACGTACATTTACTCGCCGCCGATGTACGACAATTACCGGGTGTTCGCGCATACGTTCTACATGTATGCGACGACTGATATCGGCAAGATCAATCGGGTCCGCAGCGGCGCCGGCGGCGACTACCGGCGGGGGCCGCTGACGATCGCAGGTGAAGTGTCGCGTTCGCTAGGCGGCGATGGTCGCACTGGCGGTAATGGTCAGGTTGAATACGCGTTTAACGACTACTTCAGGGCAACGGCGGAATTCGATAGCGATTCGAATGAACTGCCGTCCAAAGCCTATGTCGCTCACATCTTCGGGCGCACGGGGCGAGTTGCGTTCAGCTATACCGACGGCGATCGCCGTTCGGCAGACATCAGCTATAGCGCAGGCCGCTATAGCGACGAAAACTTCCGCCAGGAAATCGCCGCGGGCGGTTCGCAACGCATCTTTACTTCTGCGAATCAGCTGATCAATGCCACGGTGCGTTTGGGGACCAGCAGCAATAGCGAGAACAATGTCGTGTATTACAGCCCGTCGCGCGACTATTCAGCTGAACTGGGTGTGATGCATCAATGGTCGGTCTGGAGAAGCGGGGAGCGTTCATTGCTGCAACGTTTTTACATTTCGGGCGGTGCATACAACGAAAGAGGTTTTGGCACCAGCGGATTCTGGGCTGCGCGGCTGGAACATGCATGGACTTTCAGCCGCGACATCACGTTAACCTACGGCATCGGCATCGGTCGCCATGCCTACGATGGAGAGCAGGAAACATCGGAAACTGCATATGTGTTGCTCACCGTACCGTTCTAACGTTTTGGGGGTTCGACGATGCAATCGCGCAGGCGTTTTATTTGTGGTTGTCTTGGAGCGATGGCGGGCTGTTCGTTATTCCCGGCGCTGGCGCCGGCCAAGCTGATCGATCTTCTGCCACCGTCCGATCCGGCAGACGGCAAGACCTTCAGGGTCATTTGCTTTCACGACGTCCGCGACAATCTGCGGACTTCCTTCAAAACGACGAACATGATGGACCCGTTCGCCGTCGACACAGGGACGCTCACATCGATATTTTCGTGGCTTCAATACAATGGCTATCACCCGATCACGGTGAAGGACGTCGAAGCGTCGCGCAGCGGTGGTAAGCCGCTGCCGCCGCGCGCGGTGATGTTGACGTTCGACGACGGCTTTCGCAGTCACTACACGAAAGTGCTGCCGCTGCTCGAGCGCTTCCGCTTTCCCGCGGTGATGGGTATCGTCACGTCGTGGGTCGACGTACCGGCGGATACCAAGATCCGGCTGTCCGCCAACCTCGAAGTGCCGCGCGACACATTCATGTACTGGGAGGACGTCGAGAAGCTGTCGAAATCCGAGTACGTCGAACTCGCGTCGCACACGCACGATCTGCATCACGGCGCGATTGCCAATCCTCAGGGTAACGAGCTGCCGGCCGCGACGTCGCATCTGTATCTTCAGAACGAAAAGCGCTACGAGACCGATGCGGAATTCGAAGCGCGCGTGCAACACGACCTGAGCGAGAGCATTCGTAAGCTGCACGATCGCACGGGTGTGACGATTCGTTCGATGGTCTGGCCATACGGTGCGGAGAATATGCCGGTGCGCAAGATTTCGACGCAGCTCGGCATGCGCACGCAGTTCAGCCTCGAAGCGGGGCCAAACACGCCGGATGTGCCGCTCGACCGTCTGCGCCGCATTCTGATGACGTATGACGTCGATGTCGGCGGCTTCGAGCGGTCGATGCGTGAGCCCGCAACCAACCGCGGTGCGATCAACCCGGTCGAACGGATCGTGCGCGTGGACCTCGACGATGTATACGACCCTGACGGAGCCGTGCAGGAGAAAAAGCTTGGCGATCTGATCGAGCGTATCTACCGGATGCAGCCGAGCTCGGTCTATCTGCAGGCGTATTCCGATCCGAACGAGACCGGCGTAGCGGAAGCGCTGTATTTCCCGAACCGGCATATGCCGATGCGCGCCGATCTGTTTTCACGCGCTGCGTGGCAGCTGAACACGCGTGCGAGTGTGCAGGTTTTCGCGTGGATGCCGCTGCTCGCATTCCGTTTGCCGCCGGCGCAGGCAGGACGCATCGAGGTGGTCAGCGCGGCGCCGGGCGCACCGGGCGACCGGCGCGCGGCAAATATGTACCGGTTGAGCCCGTTCGATCCGGCAGCCCGTGCCTTCGTTCATGACGTGTACGAGGATCTGGGCAAGTATTCGGCATTTACCGGCCTGCTGTTCGGTGGGGACGCAATGCTCGACGACTACGAGGACGCTGGCCGCAACGCGGCGCAAACGTTCAAAGGGTGGGGATTGCCGACCGACATCGGCACGATTCGCGCCAATCCCGCGTTGATGAAACGTTGGACCGAAGCGAAGACCCAGTATCTGATCGAGTTCTCCGCGCAACTGGAAAAGCTCGTGCTGGACAGCCAGAACGGCGGCGACGTGCTGACCGTGCGCGACCTGTATGCCGACGTACTGCTCGACCGCAACGCGGAAGCCCGCTTTTCGCAGAGCTTCGAAGGCTTCATGCGCGCATACGACTTCGTCGGTCTGCTCGCCATGCCGAGCGGCGAACGGTACGGCAGCGCAACGGCCAGGCTAGACACGCTGGCGGATCTCGCGTCGTCGGTACCGAATGGTTTGCGGCAAACCATCTTCCAGCTGCCGGTGGTCGATCCGCAAACCAACATCGCGGTGCCGACTGAGCGGCTACTCGAGGAGATGCGTTATCTGCGCCAGCGCGGTGTCGTGAACTTTGGTTACTACCCGGACCGCTTTGCCACCAACACGCCGCAACTCAATGCGATGCGCGATGTGATGTCGCTGCGCTCGCGCCTCGATCCAACCGCGATCAATGCGCTGCTTCAGGCCCAGAACAAAGGAGTGACCCGCTGATGACGCACGAACTGATCAGCCGCCTGCAGGATTTCATTTTCTTCTACCCCTTTTTCATGTCGTATTTCTGGATGATCGGAGGAGTCGTACATTACCTGGCGCTCGAGAAAGGACGCGCAAGGTCGCACCGCGCACTGGTGGCCGCAGGCATGCCGAAAGTGTCGGTGATCGTGCCGTGCTTCAACGAAGAGTCGAATGTGCGCCGGGTGATTCATCATCTCGCGCATCTCGGCTACGCAAACTACGACATCATCGCGGTCAACGATGGCAGCAAGGACAACACTGGCGCGATCCTCAACGAGCTTGCCGCAGAAATTCCGCGTCTGACGGTGATCCACCATTCGAAGAACGAAGGCAAGGCAATCGGCCTGACGACGGCGGCGACCGTCAGCGATGCGCCGTACCTGATGTGTATCGACGGCGATTCGCTGCTCGGCCGCGATGCGATCGAATGGACCCTCGAGCACTTCATTTCCGATCCGAACGTCGGCGCGGTGACCGGCAATCCGCGGATCCGTACCCGCACGTCGTTGCTCGGGCGGATGCAGGTCGGCGAATTTTCGTCGATTGTCGGGCTCATCAAGCGTACCCAGCAGGTGTATGGCCGGATTTTCACGGTGTCGGGCGTGATCACGATGTTTCGCAAGAGCGCGCTCGCCGACGTCGGCTACTGGAGCTCGGACATGCTGACCGAGGACATCGACATCAGCTGGAAACTGCAAACGCACGATTGGCGCGTCGCATACGAGCCGCACGCGCTGAGCTGGATCCTGATGCCCGAAACACTGACAGGCCTATACCGTCAACGTTTGCGATGGGCCAAAGGCGGCATCCAGGTGCTGATGAAATACGCGCCGCACATCGCCCGGCCGTCGATGGTGATGATGTGGCCGCTGTTCGTCGAATACCTGCTCGGCATTGCCTGGGCCTACTCGATGACCTTCGTGATGCTGCTTGGGTTGATCGGGCTCCTCGTGCCGCTGCCCTCCGAATGGCACATTTCGCTGCTGCCGCATTGGCACGGCATGCTGCTGGTCGCGACCTGCGTACTGCAGTTGATTATCGGTTGCATGATCGATCGTCAGTACGACGAGAAACTGCTGTTCTACTTTATGGACACCGTGTGGTACCCGCTTGCGTTCTGGGTGATCAACATGATCACCACTGTCGTTGCGTTGCCTTCCATCGTCCTGCGCCGGCGCGGCAAGCGCGCGGTATGGACCAGCCCAGACCGAGGAATCCAGCATGAATAACGCCCCTGTCATCGACCTGTCACTGCGCACGCCCAGCGAGATCATCGCCGACAAAGGCCTCAAACTCGGGTTGCTGCAGGTAGTGTGGTTTCGCCTGATACGTCCGGCCACGGTCGGTTCGTTATGGGCGGCGATCGGCGTCTATACGTATCGGTATCTGATGCCGTTCAACGAAGCGGAGCTGCCGCTCGAGCAGCTGATGTCGTACATGGCGGCGATTGCAACGATCGCTGCGGCGCTGATCGTGTGGATGATCGTGTCGCGTGTGGCTCACCCGTTTGCGTCGCGTTCGCGCATGCAGCGGCTGGTGCGGCGCACGGCCGGTCTCACCGTCGAGCCTGGACCGTTTGCCGCTGCGTCATTGAAATGTCGAGGCGCCGTGGCGCGCATATTCGTGGCCTCGCATGATGCGAACGGCCTGATCGCAGCATTGCGGGCCATGTCCGAACCGGAAGTCGAGGGTGACGACGAAGGACCGGAAGACACGCCGATCGGTGCCGATCCGGCGCTTGCGCGGCGGCGTGATGTATCGCTCGGCGCGCCGCACGATGAGCCGCTGCATATGCCGATGCACGTACCGATCAGGGTTCGCTATGTAATGGGGAGCCGTCCGGTGACCGATACAGAGCTTTGAGTACGCGGTAGCACTCGCACGAGCGTTGCGCGAGGGCATCACGCTGCAGGATCGTTACGCCGTGCCGGTCGTGCGTGACGATCCGTGCCGCACCGAGCGCGTGCAACGCGGAGCGCACCGATCGCGCGGTGACGCCGAGCGCGCGGGCGAGCGCCACGGCCGAGGTCGGAACGCTCGCGCCGCGGTTGCCGTCCAGTAGCGCGAGCAGACGGCAGGACACCTGCTGTTCGATCGAATGAAGCCGTGCACAGGCCGCCATTTGCGACATCTCGGCAAACATCGTTTCGACGTATTGAAGCAGGCGCGCCTCGACCCATGGCTCTTCCTTCAGGCAGGCGAGCAAGGCCGCTTCGCTGCAGCGAAATGCAGTACCCGACGACGTGACGATGGTTCTGAACGGTATCGAGCCGGTGCGCATGATGACCGGCCAGCCTGCAAAGCCGTTGCGTCCTATCGTGACCAGTTCGATGGAGCGGCCGTCGTCGAGGATGCACTCGTGCGCGAAGCGTGCGGTGAGCGGAAAGTAGACATGGTGAAAGACTTCGTTGCAATCGCAGACCACCTGGCCTGCGTGCAGCTCTATACATACGAAGTCGTCGACACGTTCGATCAGATGCAGTCGCCGCGACAGCAGATTCAACACGCTGTCGTAATCGGCAAAACGCACACCGGGCGCCGAAGGTTCGGACACATGCTTCAACTGGGCGGGGGCAAGCAGCTTGTCTCGATTCATGATGCCTGGCTTAGGTGAAGGTCAAGCGGTGATGTTTAAGCGGCGATGTTCAGGCGCACACGCTAAAGCAGTCTGACCGTGGCATGGAGTTTTGTCATACCGATAAGCGTGCTTCGCAACAACGTCATTGTGCGCGCGAACAACCCGATGCGAACTGAACACATTCTTTTGTCGTGGCTCAAAAGAATGGATCCGTGAGGAGGATGTCGTCGTGCCGAAAAGGACACGTGAGGCGCCGGCTCTCGTATATGCGTCCGCCGCACACGATGCGCGGCTGTGCGAGCGTTTGCGGGAAGGCGGCTGGTCGGTCGAGCTGATCGGCAGCGCGCACGAACTGGAGCGCACGCTGCGGCATACATCGGCGCCGAACGTCGGCTTGCTCGAGCCCGGCGACGACCACACCGGCGCGATGGGCAGCATCGCCGAATTCTGCGTCGGCGCGCTGCAGATGCACTGGGTGGCGGCCGTCACTGCGAACCAGTTGCGGCGTGCCGCAACGCGCGAGTTGATCGGCTGCTACTGCCTCGATTACGTGTACTTGCCATACGCGTTCGATCTCGTCGATGCAGCATTGCGGCGCGCGTTGCGTTTTGCTTCGCTGATGCGCGGGGTGCCGCCAATGCCGCCAGTTGCCGGTGGTCAAACGTTGATCGGGCGCAGCGAGCCAATGCTGGCCTTGCGGCGCGAGATCCAGAAAGTTGCCTATACGGATGCACCGCTATTTATCGCCGGCGAATCGGGCAGCGGTAAGGAGCTGACCGCCCGTGCGGTGCACGACGCATCGGCTCGCGCGAACGGACCGTTCGTCGCGATCAACTGCTGTGCGATTCCGCCAACTCTGGTGCTAAGCGAACTGTTCGGCCATGAACGCGGCGCGTTTACCGACGCCGAGCGCCGCAAGATCGGCCATATCGAGGCGGCCAACGGCGGCACGCTGTTTCTCGATGAAATCGGCGATCTACCGCTCGAATGCCAGACAGCGCTGTTGCGCTTTGCACAGGACAGCACGATTCAGCGGCTCGGCAGCGACGTCGTGATACCGCTTGACGTTCGCATTGTTTCGGCGACTCACGTCGACCTCGAAGCCGCGGTGCGCAGCCAGTCGTTTCGCTTCGACCTTTACCACCGGCTGTGCGTTCTGCGTATCGACGTCCCGCCTTTGCACGAACGCAGCACCGATATCCATTTGCTCGCTTTTCATTTGCTGGGTCTGTACGCGGGCGAACGCAAGTCTCGGATTCACGGCTTCGCGCCTTCTGCGCTGCGCGCAATGCTGTTGCACGACTGGCCGGGCAACGTGCGTGAACTGGCGAACCGCGTGCGGCGCGCGATCGTGATGGCCGATGGAGCCTATATTCGCGCGACCGATCTCGGCCTGGTCGAGCCGCCTGCGCGGCGTGCGTTGACGCTCGCCGATGCGCGCGACGAAGCCGAGCGCAGCTGCCTGATCGAAGCGCTGCTCGCGCACGGCAACCGCTCCAGCGAGGTGGCGGTAGAGCTCGACATTTCACGCATCACGCTTTATCGATTGAGAGTGCGGCACGGTCTGCAGAACATTGCTGGGCTCGCGTCGCAAGACTTTACGGAGCGGCGCAAGTGAGACCTGGGAACGAACACAGCAGAATCTTCGCGATCGTGCGCAGCCTGTTTCCGGCGTTGGCAGCGATAGCAATAGCCATCGTCATTGCCTGGCTAGCGAGCACCACCAGCGATGCACGAAGCATTGCGCCACCGAATGCGGTGATGGCCGTGCCTGCACCGGGCGTGGGCGACGAACGACGCTTCATGCACGGCATCGGCCAGGCCGATGCGGGTAACGGCAAGACGTGGGTGTTTTTCAGCAGTTCGGGCTTGCCGCCGCGTGGCGCAGATCGCGATCGCAGCTGGCCGCACGATGTGTACGTCGGACAGTGGAGCGCGGGCCAGGCACACGTGGCGAATGTGCGTACGTTCATCAAGCGGCCTGAGGCGCAGGAGCCGGTCTCGGTTGCACAGAACGACAGCGGCAATATTTTTATCACCTTTGAGGATGGCTGGAATGCGCCGCGCAATGTGAGCCAGCGTTACGGTGTGTATAACAACCGTCTGAAAGCGATCCGGCCTTATCCGCGCGACGTGGAGTCGGGTGGGCATTCCGGGCATGTGGCGGCGGTCGGCGAGCAGTTCGTGGTGTTCTATTCGGCGGACTGGGTGCAGGGCGGCGGCGTCGACAATCTGGGCACCGGCAACGGCGTTTATGCGAACGTCTATGACGGGCGCGGTCGTATGCTGCGGCATGTCAACGTCGCGGATCGTGTGCGGGAATGGTGGCCGGTGATTGCCGGAGCACCGAAACAGGCGTTACTGGTGTGGCAGAAATACATTCCGGGCAGCACCATCGCGTCCCTTCAATATGCGCTGTTCGATCCGGCCACCGGCAAGCTGGTTCGACCTGAGGACAGTGTCGACGTATCTCGCGTCGAGTATTACGTGTACGCGGCGGCCTATGTGCCTGCGATCCAGCGCTTCATTCTCGTGGCGACGCAGGATACCGGCCGCGCAATCGCGTTTCTGATCGACGCGCAGGGACGTCGCACGGCCGAGCTCGCATGTCTGCCTGCACTGGTGCGCGAAAGCAGTATTGCGGTCGACGGCAACGCGGTCTATGTGCCGACCCAGGATGGCCGGCTGATGGCGCTCACGCTCGCGGATGACCGCATCAGGCTGCGCGGCACGCAACGCGTGCCTTTCGCATGGGGCAACACCGGCGCGATCGGCATTGCCAACGGTGCCGACGAGCTGCATTTCGTTTCACTATCGCCGCAGGGCTTGCGCGAGGTGGACGTCGATACGCACAACGAGGTTGCGGCCTCGCCGGCAGACCGCTGCATTGCGCGCGCGGCGCAATGACCGATCGAATCAGTGGTGCTGATAAGTGGCGGCGTGATGCAGGTAAGTCGACGGCGTGTGTTGCATCCGCTCGGCTTCAGCCGCGGAGCCACCCTGATCGAAGTCGTTCAGCAAGTGATGTGCAGCGAGGGCGCTGTTGATCGAATCGGCAGATGGTGCTTTCGTTGCATAGCGACGAAAGCAGCCGCGCTGATTCTTATCGACGCACGTGTCGCCAGGCCGCAGGCGCGCGTCGCGGCGTACAACGGGAGCTGCGGCCACCTTGGCCTGCGACGCGCGTGGGGAGGGCGCGCCGGCCACCTTGTCGGCGGGCTTCGGTGTTACGCCGAAGTCTGCGACGAGCGCGCTTTCGGACGCCGCGATGACCGGCGGAGCCACGACCGCGAGCGGCAACTCAGGCAGCGAGGCGCTGTCACCCGGTAACCATCGCATGCCGACCACCGTGCCGCGCTTCGCGAGTTCCTGGGACTCTCTCAACATCCGTTCAGGATCTCCCATTCCCGCGATCGCGACATAGCCACCGAACACGAGCACAAACGCGCCGACCGCGACACCTAGCGCCATCCATGCCGCCGCATCATTGTTCGTACCAATGCCGTTAGTGAACGGATTGTGATCGAACCGATGATTTGCACCGCCAGGCAATGCGAACCCAAGTCTTTCTTTAGATGATTGCGGTGAAACGTCATCGACGTCGAAACCAATGCAATCGGCGCTATTGAAATGCGTATTTTCAAGTGGGGCGCGATTGCGACGACGAAAAGTTTTTTTAGCAGAAGCAAGGTAGCTACGGATCGCGATGGGCATTTTCATCTCGGCGCACCTGCGTTTTTGTCACATTTCACTCTAGCAGACACAAGCCGGTTTCGAGACGAAACATGTGTTGTTATGAGGCTTCCCCCCTAAAGAAATAATAATAGGGGTGCTACGTAATCCTTTCCGTTCCGACCCTCGCGCAGGTCATAATTTCAGAATGCCTACGAGCATTTTCCATTCCCAAGGGTTTATTTTTTAGATATCTCCGGGTATCCTCCAGGCTCTTTCGTCTGTCTTTAGGTCTTTTTCGTAGCCCATCTGCTACGAAACTCGACCTCCAGCGCGAAAGGTACGACGATTCACTCCCGCCACTTTCGGCAGACGAATCCGAACACCTTTCCTTCAGCTTCGCCGGTTTCCACGACTAGGCGTTTTTTTCCTCGGCTCGATCCCGAGGTGGCGGAGCTTTTTCCTTTGAAAAAGGAAGTCGGGAAGTTCTACCTAAACCGCCTCTCGGATTGGTTTTGCCATTTATCATAGGAATACTGAATTTTGCGTCTGAAATCTCTCTCCGCCCGTCTCGCCCCCCTGTTCGCAGTTGCTACCGCTGTTGGCGCTTTCGCTGGCCAGGTTGATGCAGCCTGTGTGAATTCCCCCGCCGCGCAATCCAACTCCACGTTTCCGAGCACGCTCACCGGCAAGCTTGCGTATCACAGCTACGTCAGCTATGGCGATGGCACCAGCCAGATCTTCATCTACGACTTTTCGGCCAAGCAGTTGACCCAGGTATCGAAGAGCTCGTGGGGCATCAAGGATCCGATGAATGCGGTGTTCAGCCCGGACGGCAAGTGGCTCGCCTTCATGGGCGAAACCAACAACGCCTGGAACGTGTTCATCTGGCAGGTCGGCTCGAACAATGCGCCGGTCAACATGACCAACAGCACGGGTCAAACCCGTAACGAAGATCCGAAATTCAGTGCCGACGGCAACTCGCTGTTCTTCAAGCAGACCGGCGATGTGATGCGCGCGACGCTGTCGTTCACGAGCGGCGGTCCGACGTTTACGTCGGTCGTCGACATCACGAACACGGCGCCGTCGATCGAAAGCTCGATGCCGTTCCCGTCGCCGGATAGCAGCGCGGTGTACTTCGCAACCGGCACCGGCGCGAACCTCGGCATCTACAAGGAAACGATTGCGACGCATCAGAAGGTCGCATTCGATGCGGGCACCGGTCTCGAGACCTACTACCCGATGGTGCGCAAGGACGGCACCGTGTTCTATGCACGCTGGAAGGACGCGGCGAGCCAGGCCGACCAGATCTACTCGAAGGTCAATCCGGGCGACACGCCGAACCAGCTTTCGATCAACGACTGCAAGGGCAACAACTCGGATCCGGCGCCGGTCGACGGCACCAACTACCTGTTCTTCTCGTCGACCACGGCGGGTGGCTATCAGCTGTATGTGGCCGACGTCAGCAGCGGCAAGCGCTGGAGTCTGTCGCAGTTCGGCGTGAACAACGACACCACCAAGGCCAAGCTCGGTTCGAACTACTGGAGCGGCAACAGCAGCGCCACGCAGCCGAACAAGACCCTGCTGTCGCAAGGCAAGCCTGCTAGCGCATCGTCGAGCTACAACTCGAGCCTGACCGCAGACAAGGCGTTCGACGGCAACACGACGAACACCCGTTGGGATTCGATCGAAGGCAATGCAGCCGGCACGCAATGGCTGACGGTGGACCTGGGCGCGGTGAAGAGCGTGACGGGCGTGGACCTGTACTGGGATGCGGGCGCGAAGTCCTACCAGATCCAGACGTCGCCCGACAACGCGAACTGGACCACGATCTACTCGACGACCAGCGGCGTCGGCTCGGGTCACGTGTCGCTTGCGAACCTGAAGGGCACCGGCCGTTACGTGCGCATGTACGGCACACAGCGCGCAACGGCGTGGGGTTATTCGTTGGACGAAATGCAGGTGTGGGGTTCGTAAAGTCCGCCTGAATCCGCAGCGGGCGTGTAGCAAGCGCCCATGCGTTGCGCGGCACGTAGCGGGACGTTATTCGATTTCGACGACGATCTTGCCGCGTGCCGTGCCGTCGCTCAATGCCTCATAGGCATGCTCCGCAGTGCGCAGATCGAAGCGGCGCGGATCGACGCGCAGCGTGAGTTTGCCTTCATCGGCGAGGCGCGCCGCCACGCGGAGCATCTCGCCGTGATGCGCGCGCCGCTGCCCGGTGAGCAGCGGATACAGCGTGAACACGCCCGAATAGCTCGCTTCACGAAACGACAGCGGCGCAAGTGCATGCGTGCCCCAGCCGAGCGCGCTGACCACGTGGCCATAGTGCGCGACCGCTGCGAACGACGCATCGAGCGTCGCACCACCGACCGTGTCGACCACGAGATCGAAGCCTTTGCCGCGTGTGTGCGCCGCGACGTACTGCTCGACGCTTTGCGCGCGATAGTCGATTGGCGTCGCGCCGTACCGCGCGACGGTATCGAGGTCGCGCGCGCTTGCCGTAGCAAACACGGTCGCGCCCAACGCCACCGCGAGCTGCACGGCCACGTGGCCGACGCCGCCGGCACCGCCATGCACCAGCACGGTTTGCCCGGGCTGCAGATGCGCGCGGTCGACAATTCCTGAATACGCGGTGATAAACGCGAGCGGCAGTGCTGCCGCCGTACGCATCGACAGATTGGCGGGCCACAACGCCAGCAGGTCGGCATCGACCGCGGCGTATTGCGCGAGCGACCCTTGAATGCCGCCGACGCCACCTGTCATTCCAAACACCGCGTCACCTGCCTTGAAGGCGGTGACGCCGGTTCCCACTGCTTCGACGATACCTGCGAGATCGATGCCGGGCACAGCCGGCATTGGATGGCGTGCATGCGCAGCGCTGCCCGCACGAATTTTCGTGTCGAGCGGATTGAGACCGCTGGCGGCAACGCGTACCAGCACGTGCCCAGCGGACGGCGCCGGCTGCGCCAATTCGACGAGTTCCAGCGGGCCGTCGACCCGGTTTAGCAGCAGCGCTTGCATCGACATGGCGAATTCCCCGATGAGTGGATTGAGTAGATCGAGCTGACGAACTCATCATGGTCTATGCTGAAATGAATGTACATCAACGTTTTGGCATGACTGTCAAACAAAAATGAATACTGTCGAATTCGAATGGAGCGATGTGCGGATCTTTCTGGCCATCGCCCGCAGCGGCACACTCGGTGCTGCGGCGCGCGCGCTAGGCCAGACCCAGCCAACAATGGGCCGGCGCCTGCGCGCACTGGAAGAGGTGCTCGGACACGCATTGTTTCAACGCACCAGCGACGGCTTCGTGCTGACCGACGAGGGGACTGCCGTACTGGGGTACGCGGAGCGCATGGAAGAAGAAGCACTGGGTTTGACGCGCACGCTGGCGGGCGAAGCGAAGGAACTGACGGGCACGCTGCGCGTCGCGTCGTCGGACTGGTTCGGCGTGCACGTGTTGACGCCGCTGTTTGCGCGCTTTAACGAACGGTATCCGCAGGTCGCGATCGAACTCGTGACCGACGCGCGCCGCTACAGCCTCGCACGCCGTGAAGCGGACCTCGCGTTTCGCATTACACCGTTCGACGAACCCGACGTCGTGCAGCGCAAGCTGATGCAGGTCGACTATGCGCTATACGGACACGCCGCGCTCAAGCCGCCGCGCGCCGGCGACGGAGCCGGTTGCCGCTTGATCACGATGGACAGCGGCTTCGGCACGCTGCCCGACGTCGTATGGGTCAAACGCATGCTGCCGCAGGCGCAGATGGCTTTTAGCAGCAACAATCGCGACGCCCAGGCGCGTATGTGTGCCGCAGGCGGCGGCTTCGCGGTGCTGCCTTGCCCGCTTGGCGACGCCACGCCCGGGTTGCGTCGTATCGATCTGAAGGAAGCGCCGCCGGGACGCGAGGTGTGGCTCGGCTATCACCGCGATTTGCGCCGTCTTGCGCGCCTGCGCGCGCTGCTCGACGCCACGCTCGAACAGTTGTCGAACCACTGACGCGCAAGATATATACCGTTCTGCGCTTCGTTTTATTCCCGTACACAACGAATTTTTTCTGCATTTTTTTTCGCACCAGATCCGATGCGGTGCGCGATGAAAAAAATCGGTTCCATTGCGCGATTTATTTTTGGACACCGGAATAAGCGGTGAGCTGGCGATGTTCATCCAGGTGAACGCAGCACTCAACCACCACCGAAGGAGTTCGAAAATGAAGACGCTTGCATTGCTTACGATGTCCGCCGCAGTTCTCGCTTCAACCACGCTGTTCTCGAGCGCTTTTGCGCAGGACACGACGCGTCCGGACGCCGTGCCGAGTTATCAGCAACAGGTCGCACCTCAACAGACTCAAGCGACCAACAGCAGTGAAGGTCCGGCAACGATGGGCTCGAGCATGAGCGGCCATCGCCCGACCACGTCCTCCAACATGGCGTACCCACAATCGTGCGCGGGCCCGGTCAGCTTCTGCAACGTGTATTTCGGCAGCTAGCCACGGTACCTGTCGTACGAGCCACGCAGTGTTTGAAACTTGTCTCTTGATGAAACACGGAGAGTCACATCATGAAAGCACTTCTTTATGCAGTACTCGCGCTCGGCGCAATCGCAACCCCGGTGTTGTCGTTTGCACAGAACACGAATGGACCGGTGACGCGCGCCGAAGTGCGTGCGGAATTACTGCGTCTCGAGCAGGCTGGCTACAACCCCGCAAGCGGTGACGAAACGAATTATCCGGCCGAAATTCAGGCCGCTGAAGCGAAGGTCGCCGCCGAAGATGCAGCGCGTGCTACCGCGGCAAATACGGCCAGCGCGGCGGATGCCGTTGGTGGCCAACGTGCGGGCAGCAGCATGAGCGGCGCGCCGATGGACGATCGTCGGGCGCGTAGTATTCAATGCGTGGGACCGGTGGACTTCTGCACGCCGTACTTCGGCGGCTGAGGTGACCATGCAAGTGCAACCGCAACTGCAATTGCGATGGGAAGAGCGGGAGCCGGCTGTGCTCCCGCTTGTTTCGAGCGCCTGTATCAGGCAGTTTCGAGCGTTTCGATAAAGACCTTTGCCACGGCTTCAAGGCCGGCTCGATCTTCTTCATCGAAGCGCGCGAGCACTGGACTATCCAGGTCCAGCACGCCGATCAGTTCACCTGTCGATGTGACGAACGGTATCACGATTTCGGACTGCGACGCGGCATCGCATGCAATGTGGTCCGCGAACGCATGCACGTCCGGCACCAGCTGGGTTTGCCGCGTTTGCGCGGCCGTGCCGCAAACGCCGCGGCCAAGCGCGATGCGCACACACGCGGGCTTGCCCTGGAACGGGCCGACCACCAGCTCGCCGTCCACCAGAAAATAGAAGCCAGCCCAGTTCAGCTGCGGCATCGCATGAAACAGCAGCGCGGAGAAGTTCGCCGCGTTCGCCACGCGGTTCGGCTCGCCGGCCAGCAATGCACGCGCCTGCTGTTCCAGCTCTGCATAGAATTCGCGCTTCGGTAAAGCGGCGGAAACGGTTCCTTCGAACATCGCAATGATCTCTCTTCAGGGTACTGAGGCGATCATTATCCGATATGTCGCGCGACGTCGCCCTGATAGAACCCGGCGAAGCGTTCTAGCTGGCGTTGCGCGTCCTCGAGGTCGGATTCGTTCTGCAACACCGCGCTCGAAAAGCCCATCCGCTGCATCTGGATCAACTGATCGACCAGCACTTCGCCGGTCGCGCGCAAATCGCCGCGAAAGCCCAGCCGCCGGCGCAGCAGATAAGCCTGGCTATAAGCACGCCCATCCGTAAAGTTCGGGAAATGCAGCTCGATGCGATCGATCGCGTCGATTCGATGCTGCAGCGTGAGCGGATCGTCGTCGTTTGCGAGTTGCACCACGCACGTGTCGACGTCTTCGGTGGGGCTTGCGGCAGTCAGCAACGCGATGCTCGCAGCGCCGGTCGTGCCTGTCGTGCTTGAAGTGCTCGTCATGCCACATTCTCCAGTTTGGCGCGCGCCTCGTTCGCCGCATTCCTGAATGGTTCGGCGCCGATGCGCTGCAGTGTTTCGATGAACCGTTCAGCGCGCGTACCGGTGTTTGCGCGCAGCGTCACGTAGGTAGACAAAATAGCCTCGATCACATCCAGTACCTCGTGCGCCGAAAACGACGGCCCGATCACCTTGCCGGGCCGCGCAGCACCGCTGGCCGCAGAACCATCGGCACCGCCGAGCGTGATCTGATACCACTCGCTGCCATCCTTGTCGACGCCCAGAATGCCGATATGGCCGCTGTGATGATGGCCGCACGAGTTGATGCAGCCGCTGATGTGCAGATCGATTTCGCCGATGTCTTCCAGTTCGTCGAGATCCTGATAGCGCGCAGTGATCGCCTCGGCGATCGGCAGCGAACGCGCGTTCGCGAGCGCGCAAAAGTCGCCGCCGGGGCACGCGATCATATCGGTCAGCAACTGCACGTTCGCACTGGCCAGCCCTGCGTGGTTCGCTGCTTGCCACAGCGCAAACAGGTCGTCGGCGTGTACCCAGGGCAGCACCACGTTCTGCGTATGCGTAACGCGCGCCTCGCCGGCCGAAAAGCGGTCGACGAGATCCGCTACCACGTCGAGCTGATCGGCCGATGCATCGCCGGGCGCCTGCAGCAGACGCTTGAACGATAGCGTGACGATGCGTAGCGCCGGATCCCGGTGCGGCGCTACATTGCGCTGCAGCCAGCCGGCGAAACGCGGATGCGCCTGGGCATGTGCGGCCAGTGCGTCGCGCGCGGCCGCTTCGTCATGATGGCCGCCGCCTTCGGCACGCTGCACCAGCGGCGCCACAAACGACGCACGGACGCGGTCCAGTTCGCTTTGCGCAATCGTATGGGGCCCGCCGTCATGCTCGACGACCTGGCGAAACTCCGCTTCGACGTCGTCGATATAGCGCTGACCTTCGCTTTTCACGAGGATCTTGATGCGTGCCTTGTACTTGTTGTCGCGCCGGCCATAGCGGTTGTACACGCGTACCACCGCTTCGATGTAGTTCATGATGTGCTGCCACGGCAAGAACTCGCGCAACACGGTTGCCGTCAGTGGCGTACGCCCCATGCCGCCGCCTACCGCGACGCGAAAGCCCAGTTCGCCATCGGCACTGCGCACCAGCCGCAGCCCGACGTCGTGCCAGTCGGTTGCCGCGCGATCTTCCGTCGCACCGGTAATCGCGATCTTGAACTTGCGTGGCAAGAATGCGAATTCGGGGTGCAGCGTGGTCCACTGCCGCATGATTTCCGCAAACGGCCGCGGATCGGCGATTTCGTCCGGGGCGACACCGGCACGCTCGTCGCACGAAATGTTGCGGATGCAATTGCCGCTGGTCTGGATGCCATGCATGTCGACGCTCGCCAGCAGATCCATCACGTCGGCCGCTTTCGCGAGCGGAATCCAGTTGAACTGCACGTTGGTGCGCGTCGTGAAGTGCGCGTGGTGGGTCGGCAGCCGCGTCGTGCCGAGCTTGCGCTGCGCGTCGAGCGCGGCGCGATAGACATCCGCTTCAGGTGCGTCGTAATCGCGGGCGATCCGCGCCAGCACTCGCAACTGGGCGCTGGAAAGCTCCCCGTAAGGCACGGCGACCCGCAGCATTGGCGCATGGCGCTGCACGTACCAGCCGTTTTGCAGGCGCAATGGGCGAAATGCGTCTTCGCTGAGCTTGCCGGTTTGCCAGCGTTCGAGCTGGTCGCGGAATTGCGCGGCCCGGCTGTGGACGAATGCTTTGTCGAATTCGGTGTATTGGTACATGGCTGCGTGGTGACCTGAGGGGCAAAAGATCCGCGGCGCTTCGGTTTCGAAGACAGCACTGCGCAGGCAGATCGAAAGCGGGGCACCAAGGTAGCGCTGCCGTCCGCCACGGGAAATAAGCAGATGGAGTCAATCCGCACGCAGCAGAAGCGCGTCTGCTGCGCTCGATCTGCGCGCATCTGCTGCTGTGCTGCGACGCGCGCAACGCTTACGATGAACCCGTCAAAGTACAGAAGATCCGGTCGCGAGGCCGGCGGGAGAGCGATGATGAACCTGCTGAAAATGATGCGAATCGTGTTGTGGAGCTTCTTCGGCGTCAGAAAGAGCGCGTCGCACGAATCCGACTTTGCGTCGGTGAATATCTCGCTGCTGCCGGTGATGGCGGTTGCGCTTGCCGCCTGTTTCGGCGCGACGCTGTTTGGTCTGGTGAAGCTGGCGCTGACGGTGGCGCACTAGGCTAGGCGTGTGGTTCGCCCGCGTTGCTCGTCTCGCGTACCGCGACGGCCGCGTCGCCCAGCAGTTCGCCGAGCACGCGCAGTGCATCGTCGATTTTCGCGCTCCACGGGTGGCCGAAATTGACCCGCACGCAATTCTCGAACGCGTGCGTCGCGGAAAACAGCGGCCCGGGCGTGACGCTGATGCCGCGCTCGATCGCGAGCCGATGCAGCGCCATCGCATCGATGGCATCCGGCAGTTCGAGCCACAGGAAGTAGCCGCCGTGCGGGCGCACCCAGCGCACGCCGGCCGGCAGCCAGCGGGTGATCGCCGCGTCCATCTGATCCCGTTGCGTGCGCAACGCACTGCGCAGCTTGCGCAGATGCTTGTCGTAGCCGCCGTGCTGCAGGTAATCGGCGATGCCGGCCTGCACCGGAATGCTCGATGAAAGCGTCGACATCAGCTTGAGCCGCTGCACGCGGTCTGCAAAACGGCCGGCCGCAACCCAGCCGATCCGGTAGCCCGGTGCGAGTGTCTTCGAGAACGAACTGCAATGCATTACTAGGCCCTGCGTATCGAACGCGGCCGCAGGCAGTGGATAGTCCGCGTCGAAATGCAGTTCGCCGTACACGTCGTCTTCGATCAGCGGCACCTGGTGTTGCGCAAGCAGCGCCACCAACGCCTTTTTCCGCTCGATCGGCAGCGTGACGCCGGTCGGATTCTGGAAGTTGGTCATGAACCAGCACGCGCGCACCGGATAATCGTGTAACGCACGTTCGAGGGCTGCAAGGTCGAGCCCGTCGCGCGGGTGCACCGGAATCTCGACTGCCCGCAAATCGAGCCGTTCGATCGCCTGCAGCGCTGCATAGAAACCGGGCGCCTCGACGGCGACGACGTCGCCCGGCCGCGTCACGGCCATCAAGCTCAGGTTCAGCGCTTCGAGCGCACCGTTGGTGACGACGATCTGTTCGAGCGGTTGCGCGACGCCCATGCGCAGATAGCGCAACGCAATCTGCTGGCGCAGCGTTTCGTTGCCGGGCGGCAAGTCCGCAACGGTGCTCCACGGGTTCATAAAGCGTGCGGCCTGACCGAGCGATTTGGCCAGACGCGGCAGCGGGAACAGCAGTGGGGACGGGAACGCGGAACCGAGCGGCACGATGCCCGGCTGCTTGGCAGCGTCGAGCACCGAGAACACCAGATCGCTGATATCGACCTTGGCGGGCTCGGCGGCGCGGGCCGGCGGCTTGCTGGCGAGCGCCGCGCCCGGCGCGACGTAAAAGCCCGAGCGCTCCTGCGCGCGGATCAGCCCCCACTCTTCGAGCAGGTAGTAAGCGCGAAACACCGTCGACTGGCTGACGCCATGCTGCGCAATGACCTGCCGCAACGAAGGCATGCGTGCGCCAACCGCAAGGCTGCCCGAGCGGATCTCGGCAGCCATGGTGTTCGCAAGCGCTTCATATCGGGTCATCGGGCGTCAGGTCGTGGGCGCGCACATGCGCACCCGCGATTATCGCTTACGCCAATGCATCGAACCGAATACGATGGCCGCGGCTACCAGCGCGACGCCGGTCGCAGCCGCAAACGCGCTCGCGAAGCCGGCGCCGTAGCCCGCGCGCGCAACCTGCATCACGGTGTGGGTCAAGGTTTGCGGATACAGCTGGGTGGCGCGTTCGAAGTCGCCGGCGACGACCCGCTCGATAAAGCCTGGCTGCACCGTCAGCCCGGCCGCCTGGACGTTGTGCTGCAGCGCGCTTTGCGCCGATTGCGCGAGCACCGCGCCCAGCCCCGAGAAGCCAAGCAGAATGCCGGAGAAGCGCGCCGTCGTGCTGATGCCGGAGGCCATGCCGGCGCGTTCGCGCGGCACGGTGCTCATGATCGCTTTCTGCGTTTCGCCGTTCAGCAGGCCGCCGCCGCTGCCGAGCAGCGCCATGCCGGCGAACAGGAGCGCCTGATTGGTGGAGCCTGCGGCAAAGCTCAGCAGCGCATTGCCGCCGCCGGCAATCAGCAGGCCGAGCGTCAGGATGCGGTACGGCGGCATGAATTTGCCGAGCCGGCGTCCGACCATCGGCAGCACCAGCATCGCGACGGCAAACGGCAGCATGCCGATACCGGCTTCGAGCGGTGTCTCGCCGCGTGCATTCTGCAAAAACAGCGGCAGCAGCGACGCCATCACCTGCGCGACGGCCGCATAAGCGAACATCGCGGCAATCGCGCCGACGAACGGCAGCGAGCGGAACAGCATCAGATCGAGCATCGGATGCGCGCGGCGCGCCTCGACGCGTGCGAACAGCGCAAACAGCGCGACGCCGGCACCGCCGCGCGTCAACACCGCGGAACTGGTCCAGCCGCTCCCCGGGCCGATAATCAGCGCCCACGTCAGCGCGAACATCGCCGCGGCGAACAGCGCGATGCCGGGGAAGTCGAGCGTGCGCGGCGTCGGGTCGCGCGATTCTTCGATGTTCTTCAACACGCCGATCGCCAGCGCCGCACAGATCGGCACGTTGATGTAGAACGCCCAGCGCCAGCCGAGATACGCGTTGATCACGCCGCCGATCAGCGGCGCGGTCACCATCGTCATGCCCATGAAGGTGCCCCACGTGGCCCATGCGCGCGCGCGTTCGCGTTCGTCATGGAACGCGTGGCCGATGTTGGCGAGCGCCGGCGCCAGCTGGAATGCCGCGCCGACGCCTTGCAGTGCACGCGCCACGTACAACGCCTGGGCGCTCGGCGCGAGGCCGCACAGTAGCGATGCCGCCGCGAATAGCGCAATGCCGATCAGGAACACGCGCTTGCGTCCGAAGCGGTCGGCAATCGAGCCGGCCGGCAACAGCAGCGACGCGAAGCACAGCACGTACGCGCTGATTACCCACTCGATGTCGGCGAACGACGCGTTCAGATCGCGCGCAATGGTGGGCAGCACGATGCCGACCACATTCGTGTCGAGCACGGTCATGGCGCAGCCGACCGACGCGGTCAGCAGCAGGGCGGTCTGGCGCGACAGCGGTCGCTCAGCGGGGATCGAACTCATGAAGACCTTGTGTGATGCAAAACGCGCGTGCCAACCACGCGGCAAACGAACCGTGCAAACGGGCGGGCAAACGGGAGAGCAAAGCCGCCTTGCGGCGGCACGAGGCTCAATTCAACCAGTGTTCGCGCACGATTTCATTAACGGTGTTTGTCGATATAATTAGTTTCCACCTAATAGAGGCTTCGGGAGCCGAGCGTGGAACTAAGACACTTGCGCTATTTCATCGCGGTAGCCGAGCAGCTGCATTTTGCTCAGGCAGCTGAAACGCTCGGTATTTCGGCACCCACGCTGACGGTACAGATCCAGCAGATCGAACACGCGCTCGATGCGCAGCTGTTTAGCCGCACCAAGCGCTCGGTCGCGCTGACGCCGGCCGGCGAAGCGTTTCTCGCCGAAGCCCGCGCGACGCTCGAGCAGTTCGAGCGGGCCATCAGCATCGGCCGCCGCGCGGGGCGCGGCGAACTCGGGCGCGTCAACGTGGGCTTTATCGGGTCGGCAGCGTTTTCAGGTGTGATGCAGCAGCAGATCCGGATGTTTCGTCGTGCGCGGCCACACGTGTATATCGACGCGCGCGAGTTTCCGATGGAGCAACTCCCCGTGTTGCTCGACGACGGTCGCCTCGATATTGCGTTTGTGCGTTTGCCGGTGGAGTTGCCGCCGTCGGTGCGTCAGCATGTGTTGCTGATCGACCGCTTTTGCGCGGCGCTGCCGGCGGAACACAAGCTCGCACAACAAGACGGGCCGTTGCGCTCGCGCGCTTTTGCCGGCGAACGTTTCGTGGTGCCCGAACAGCGTCTCGGCACGCTTGAAGTGGCGCGGCGCGGCCGCTTCAGCGCGGATATCGCCAGCGCGCCGGGTGGGCTGCTGGCGGTACTGACCGAAGTGTCGCTCGGCGTGGGCGTGGCCATCGTGCCGAACCTGCTGGCCGAGGTCGCGCGTTTGCCCAACGTCGTATTCAGGGAGCTTGCGGGGGAGCCGATCACGTCGGAAGTGGCGGCCGTTTTTCGCAAGTTCGAGCGCGCGCCGGCCGTGCGCAGCCTGATCGAGCAGATCACGCGAACCGTGCCGGATTCGCTTGAGCGTCGTGCCTGAAACGCATCGTGCGTCGTGAAGAGCATGCGTTTCGCTGCACACGTGTGGCGTGGCGCACGGCACAGCGCCGCTGCCGCACCGCGGCCCCGCTTACGTCATCTGATAACCCTGGCTGGCGGTCCATTCCGCCGGCAATTCCGCGCCGCACAGTTCGAGCAGTGAGCGCTCGAAATTGCGCGACAGCGCATTGAGCGGCAGGCTGTTCGGCTGCGAGCCGAACGGCTCGGCCACTTCGCTGGCGATCGCCTCGAGCGCGATCAGCGTGTACGCGACGAACACCGCGACCAGCGGCGTCGCGAAGCCGATCGAATCGACCAGACCAAAGGGCAGCAGCATGCAGTACGCGTAGACCGTCCGGTGCAACAGTACGCCGTACGGGTAGGGAATCGGCGTTGTTGCGATGCGTTCGCATCCTGCCACGGCCGCCGCCAGATGGTTGACCTGGTTGTCGAGCATCATCAGCTGCTGGCTCGAAATAGCCTTGCTTGCATACAGATCGGCGAGTGCGGCGCGCAAGTCGCAGATCAGCGCAATCGGCCGATAGCGCGTGTGTACCAGCGCAGTGGCGCGTTCCGACGGCAGAAACCGGACGATATCGGCGAACGGGTCGGTGCCGCGCAACTGGTGCTTCAACGCGTGCGCGAACGCGATCAGCTTGTTGACGTACGCGCGCCGCTCGAAATCCGCGCTGGCCGGCACATACGCGATGACCTGCGAAGCCAGCGCGCGCCCCGCGATCAGCACGTCGCCCCAGTGCTGGCGCGCTTCCCAGTAACGGCTATAGGAAGCGTTGTTGCGAAACGCGAGAAAGATCGTCAGCGCAACGCCCACCAGCGTAAACGGCGTCGTATTGAGCGGCACTTTCTCGCCGAAGATCGTGCCGTCGGTCATCACCGCGATGACGTTGACCAGCAGCACGAACGCCAACTGCGGAAGGATCGACGGCAGCACCGAACCGTTCCAGACGAACAGCATGCGAAACCAGTTCTCTTGCGGGCGAACGATCATGATGTGCGGCGCCTGGCGCGGTGCGTGCTGGACGAACCGGTCACGCTGCGTGCCGATGCAGCAGTACCGGAACCGACTTCGAGGTTGGCGTATTGCAGATATCGCCGACGCTATGCAGCGGCACCAGCGGATTGGTTTCCGGGTAATACGCGCCGATGCAGCCGCGCGGGATGTCGTATTCGACCAGCAGGAAGCGGTCCGCGCGCCGTTCGATGCCGTCGTCCCACACCGTTTCCATATCGACCCATTCGCCTGCGTTCATGCCCAGCATCTGCAGGTCTTCCTTGTTGACGAACACCACGCGGCGCTGGCCGTACACGCCGCGATAGCGGTCGTCGAGCGCGTAGATGGTGGTGTTGTACTGGTCGTGCGAACGGGTGGTCATCAGCGTCATCACGCGCGTGCCGTGCTGTTCGCGGGCGCGTTTGACCGGCGTGTCGTGCTCGACCTGATGCACGATGAAGTTCGCCTTGTTGGTCGGCGTGAGCCAGATGCGTTCGCGCGATGCGATATGCAGATGGAAGCCGCCCGGCTGCGCGAGCCGTTCGTTGTAACCATCGAAGCCGTCAATGCTTCTTTCGACCGCGTCGCGAATCCGCGCGTAATCTTCCGCGTACCACAGCCACGGCACCTTCTTGCTGCCGAGCGTCGCGTGTGCGATGCCGGCGACGATCGCGGTTTCCGACTGCAGGTTCTTCGACGCGGGAATGTTCATCCCGTACGAGATGTGCACCATCGACATCGAATCCTCGACGGTCACGCCTTGCGAATGTCCGCCCTGAATGTCGATTTCGGTGCGGCCGAGCGTCGGCAGGATCAGCGCTTCCTTGCCGTGTATCAGGTGGCTGCGGTTCAGCTTGGTCGTGATATGTACCGACAGGTCCAGCATGCGCAGCGCGTCCCACGTACGCGGCGTATCGGGCGTGGCGATCGAGAAATTGCCGCCCAGGCCGATCAGCACTTTCACCTTGCCTTCTAACATCTCCGCGATCGTTTCGACCACGTCGAGACCATGCTCGCGCGGCGGCTCGAAATCGAATGCCTTGCCTAGGCGGTCGAGGAAGGCCTGCGTCGGCTTGTCTTCGATGCCGATCGTGCGGTTGCCCTGCACGTTCGAGTGGCCGCGCACCGGGCACAGGCCCGCGCCTTCGCGGCCGATATTGCCGCGCATCATCATCAGGTTCGACAGCAGGTGGATCGTCGCGACCGAATTCTTGTGCTGCGTGAGGCCCATGCCCCAGCACGCGATCACTTTGCGGCCTTTTGCGTAGATCTGCGCCAGCACTTCGATTTCTTCGCGGGGCAGGCCGGCTTCTTCAACCAGCAGGTCCCACGATTCGGCGCGCAGATCCTGTTCGAATGCCGCGAAGTTTGCCGTGTGGCCTTCGATGAATTCGACGTCGAGCACGCGTTCGGCGCCGGCGGCCTTTGCTTCGTCGTCGAGTTCGATCAGGCGTTTTGCGACGCCCTTCAACAGCGCGAAGTCGCCGCCGACTTTCGGCCGGATAAACGCCGACGCGATTTTCGTGCTGCCGCCGGTCAACATTTCGATCGGATGCTGCGGGCTCGCGAAGCGTTCGAGGCCGCGCTCGCGCAGCGGGTTGATCGACACGATGGTCGCGCCGCGTTTGGCGGCTTCACGCAGCTCGCCGAGCATGCGCGGATGGTTGGTGGCCGGATTCTGGCCGAACACCAGAATCGTATCGGCATGCTCGAAGTCTTCGAGCAGCACCGTGCCCTTGCCGACGCCGACCGTGTGCGGCAAGCCGCGGCTGGTCGCTTCGTGGCACATGTTCGAGCAGTCCGGGAAGTTGTTGGTGCCGTACATGCGCACGAACAGCTGGTACAGGAATGCCGCTTCGTTGCTGGCGCGGCCGGACGTGTAGAACGCCGCGTGATCTGGATTGTCGAGCCGGTTCAGATGGCTCGCGATCAGTTGATATGCGTCGTCCCAGCCGATCAGCTTGTATTTGTCGGTGACCGGATCGTAGACCATCGGGTCGGTCAGGCGGCCGTGCTGTTCGAGTTCGTAGTCGCTTTGCTGCATCAGCTGTTCGACCGTGTACGCGTCGAAGAAGCTCGGCACGACGCGCTTGCCGGTGGCTTCCGCCGCCACGGCCTTCACGCCGTTTTCGCAGAATTCGAAGGTCGATCCTTTCTCGCGATCGGGCCATGCACAACCCGGGCAATCGAAACCATCGGGCTGGTTCTGGCGCAACAGCGTCTTGTAGTTGGCGCCGGCGACGCGTTCCTTGATCAGGTTCAACGCGACGTACTTGAGGGCACCCCAGCCCGCTGCCGGATGTTTGTAAGGTTCGATGCGCGCTTGCTGCTTTTGCTGTTCCACGACAATCACTCCAGGAGACCTGCTTGCCACACTGCGGTAGCCGTGGCCCGCTTCTGACTGCTCACGCGGCGCACGGCTACGGTTCATGCGTTGCATGGTAGGGCGCGGCCTTACGTCGCGGCAGACACACAATCTGCGATAGATAAAGAGCACAGTCGGGCTTGCTGGGCGCGAAAAGCAGTACAGCGCCTGCAAGTGGTGCATAAGCGATGGCACAATGCGGCGATCCACGGTGATGCCTGGGCCGCTGGTGGGGCGAGGCGGCCTCGAGCGCGGCCGTCCTTGCGGCAGGCGCCCGCGGCGCACCCAGAAGCGAAAACAAGCGGGGAGAAAGGCTTGAAACTGTACGAGAAGCTCGCCGACGACATCGAAGCGCTGGTTGCGCAAGGCGTCTATCTGCCCGGCGAAAAGATTCCGTCGGTGCGGCGCACCAGCCAGCACCATCGGCTGAGCATCACGACGGTGCTGCGTGCGTACGCGCTGCTCGAAAGCCGTGGGGTGATCGAAAGCCGTCCGCAATCGGGCTATGTGGTGCGACCGCGCGGCCCGGCGGCCGCTGCCGAACTCGCGGCATCGCGGCCGATGGCGATCTCCGCTTCGGTGGACGTGAGCCGGCTCGTGCTGTCCACGCTGCGCTCGATCCGCAGCGACGAGGCGGTGCCGCTCGGCTCGCCCTATCCGGATCCGTCCGCGTTTCCGTATCAGCGCATCAACCAGTACGCGAACGCGATCGCGCGGCGGCCCGCGCTATGGCAAGGCTCCGAGGAACTGCCGCCGGGCTGCCGGCCGCTGATCGGGCAAATCGCCAAGCGCTATATGGAGAATGGGCTGTCGATCGACCCGAACGAGATCGTGATTACGGTGGGCGCGACCGAGGCGATCAATCTGTGTCTGCAGGCGGTGGCGAAGCCCGGCGACGTGATTGCCGTCGAATCGCCCACTTACTACGCGATGCTGCACGCGATCGAACGGATGGGCATGCGCGCGATCGAGGTCGCCACGCATCCGCGCGAGGGCATCGATCTCGGGGCGCTCGCCACCATTCTGGAAACGCAGCGTATCGGCGCCTGCATGGTGATGCCGAATTTCCAGAATCCGCTCGGTTTCCAGATGCCGGATGACAAGAAGCGCGAACTCGTCGAACTGCTGGCGCGCTATGAGGTGCCTGCGATCGAAAACGACGTGTATCACGAGCTTTATTACGGCGGCTCGCATCCGAGCGCGCTCAAGTCGTTCGACGAGAAAGGCCTGGTGCTGCATTGCGCGTCGTTTTCGAAGAGCCTGTCTGCGATGTACCGGATCGGCTGGGCGATCACCGGCCGCTACCGCGAGCAGGTCGAGAAGCTGAAATTCCTGAATACGCTGACTACCCCGTCGATTCCGCAACTCGCGATTGCCGAGTATCTGAAGCACGACAGCTACGATCATCATCTGCGCAAGCTGCGCAAGGCCTATGCACAGCAGGCCAATCTGATGAAGGCGATGGTCAAGCGCTTCTTTCCGGAAGGCACGAAGACCTCGGAACCGATGGGCGGCTATGTGCTGTGGGTGGAATTGCCGGCCGAGGTGGATTCGATGCGGCTGTATCAGCTGGCGCTCGAGAATGGCATTACAGTCGGGCCCGGCTACATGTTTTCGACGACGCCGAGCTACCGCAACTTTATCCGGCTCAATTACAGCTACCCGTGGAACGAGCGGGTCGAATCGGCGGTGATCACGCTTGGCAAGCTGGTTGCATCGTGTATGCGTACGGCCGCTTAAGCGCATCGAGCGCACGCGCGGCTGGTGGACGACTATTAAAAACCGATTGGAGACGCACATGGCCCTGAACTCGCAAGACCACGAAGGCATGCCCGACGATGCCGCGCCCGACATGAACGATCCGCAGGTGCAACTCGCCGCGGTACTCGCGGAACTGTGGCAGGCACGCAGCGAATCGCCCGACAAGCCGTGGTCGCTCGCCAAGCTCAGCAAGCGTCTGCAATTTCCGATGAGCACGCTGCGCCGCCTGCTGACCGATCTGACGGTGGCGGAACTGGTCGAAGTGGAGGTGCGGCCGGACGGCACCGGCAACGCGGTGCTGACCGACGCGGGTGCGGCATTATGCTCGGATCTGTTCGAAGGGCAGGCGTAATGTGTGGCCCGCGGCGCGTGCGGCGCGGGCGGCCGGACTAGCCGCCGACCAGCGACATCCGTACGGTCGGGTAGTGTTTCTTGCCCGGTGTCGCGCGGGTTTCTTCGCGCAGTTCCGAGTAGCGATCGCCGCGGCGCGCCCAAACCGCGCGGATTTCGCCGGCGAGATCGTCGACGCTGCAACCGCTTTTGACGAGCCGGCGCAAATCGAACGATTCGGTCGCGAACAGGCACAGGTACAGCTTGCCGTCGGCGGCCACGCGTGCCCGCGTGCAGTCGCCGCAGAACGGGTGCGACACGCTCGATATGAAGCCGACTTCACCGGCGCCATCCGCATAGCGATAGAGCTGCGCGGTGTCGCTGCGCTGCTGCTGCTCGCGCGGGACCAGCGGATAGACTTCTTCAAGCATGCGCCGCGCGTCGGCGGAGGTGAACACGTTGTGTTGCGTCCACGACGCCGCGCCGCCCACATCCATGAACTCGATGAAGCGCAGCGTCACGCCGCTATGACGAAAGTGCCGTGCGAGCGGCACGATCTGGTGTTCGTTGACGCCACGCTCGATCACCGTATTCACCTTGAGCGGCGCGAGGCCGGCTGCGTAGGCGGCCTCGATGCCTTCGAGCACGCGCGATACCGGGAAATCGACACCGTTCATGCGGCGGAACACGTCGTCGTCGAGGCTGTCGAGGCTCACCGTCACACGCTGCAGGCCGGCTGCTTTCAGGCCGCGCGCCTTGGCCGCGAGCAGCGAGCCATTGGTAGTCAGCGCCAGTTCGAGCGGGCGGCCGCGGCGCGTCGTCATGCCGGCAAGGCGTTCGATCAGGCGCTCGAGGTCTTTGCGCAGCAGCGGCTCGCCGCCGGTCAGACGGATTTTCTCGACGCCCAGCTTGACGAATGCGCCGGCCAGCGTGGCCAGTTCGTCGAACGACAGACGTTCGGCTGCGCTCAGGAAGCGGTAGTCCTTCGTGAACACTTCCTTCGGCATGCAATACGTGCAGCGAAAATTGCACTGGTCGATCACCGATAGCCGCAGGTCTTGCAACGCGCGGCCGAGTGAATCGGTGCAGGCGTTGTCGAAGTCCGCGCTGCGCAATGCCTGGGTGCCGGCCGGCGTCGGGCGCGCGCGCAGCCATGCGGCGCTGCCGGCGGCGGCGCGGTTGGCCTCGGGTAGGTCCGACACTTCAGGCAGACACACATCACTCACGCGGATTCTCCGTTCGTCGCGCGGCGGCGCGCTGGCCTGACATCGGGCTGCGCGCGCGCTTTGGGCGCACGGTCAGAATAGGGCGAGTCGGCTGTTTTGCACGGATACAGTGCGGGGTCGGCTGAAAGAGCACAGTTGGTGGCTGTTATCGTCCGAGCTGCGGCGGATGCGCACTCAGCGACGGGTGCGGCGTACCCGTTGCCGACGCGCTGGCAGGCGCAGCCATCGATGCCTGCGAAGGCGCAGGCGACGACAGGCCCGCGCCCATCCAGCCGGCATCGGCTGCCGCGCGGTCTGCCTTCTGCCCGACGATCTGGTACAGCGACATACGTCCGGCTGCGCTCGCATAGGCGCGGCCCGCCAGATACACGCGCCAGATCCGGTACTTGGTTTCGCCGATCGTCTCGCGGATGCGCGGCGCGTTCCGCTCGAAACGCTGCAGCCAGCACTGCAGCGTGAGCGCGTGCTGACTGCGCAGATTTTCCATGCCGAGCGATTCGAGGCCGTTGTGCTGCATTGCCTGCAGCGTGAACGAAACAGGCGGCGGCGGTGCGGCCGGAAACACATAGCGCGCCAGATGCCGGCCCGCCAGCAGGTCGCTGGACGGCAGCGCGTCCGGCTGCGCGCCGGGTGCGGCGGACGTGAGACTGTGCGCGACGACGATGCCGTCGTCGGCCAGCAGCTGATGCAGTTTGGCGAAGCGTCGCGTGAGCTCGCGTGCGCTGGTCGGCGCGCCGAGCCCGACGCTCGCGATGCGCTCGAAGCGGCCAGCCAGCGTGCGATAGTCGGCAAGGCGAATCTCGATGCGCTCGGAGAGACCCGCGGCGCGCACGCGTTCGGTGGCGAGCTGATACTGGTTTTCCGCCTGTGTGATGCCGATGCAGCGCACCCCGTGCCGTTGCGCGGCGCGAATCACCAGTGCGCCCCACGCGCAATTGACGTCGAGCAGCATGTGCCCGGGGGCGAGCTGCAGCTCGTCGAGTGTGCGGTCGAGCGCATGGCGCTGCGCGTTTTCGAGCGTATCGCCGGCGTGTTCGAAGCGCGCGGGCGTGTAGACGAGGTCGTCGTCGAGCCAGAGCCGGTAGAAATCGTTCGACAGGTCGTAGTGGTAGCGCAGTTGCGCGTGTTCGTTGTCGGCGGGGGCGTTGGGGTCGCTGGCGTTGTCGGTGTCAGGGTTGGCGCTGGCGGGCCGCTGCGCCGGGTGGTCGGCCGTAGGCGCGGGGTCCGCTTTGCGCAGGGTGGCGAGGCGCGTCGCCGCCTCGACGATGTCGGACAACGGGCCGTGCACGTCGATGCGCCGCTTTACGTACGCTTCGGCAAGCGCGTCGAGGTGCGCATCGAACAGCAGCGGCAGCGCAGTCCGGTCGCGCACGACGATCTCGACAGTCGGCGCCGCCGAGCGCCCCAGCGCATAGGGTCTACCGCCCGCGATGCGCAGCTGTGCCGGCAGGTCGAGCGTATCGCGCACGCGCCTGACCCAGCGGTCGAGCGCGGTTGCGACGGGCGGGCGTTGCGTCATGCCGTCTCCGTTGCCTGATGCAGGTTGCGAAGCGTCACAGCGTAGCGGCGTGCGCGTGCGTGCGGCAGACACAATCCGGCGGCGAACAGCAGAACACAGTGCGAGGGCGTGGCGGCTACGGGGCGAGTGATCTGCGCCTGTGGGTATCAGGCAACTGATGCCAGATGTACTTTCGCCCGCTTCTGCGGCGAGTTGAGCGGCACGCGATTGCGCAGTGCCGCAAGACCGTGTGATTCCTATCAGTTAGGCTTGCTTGCCAGCGCCACGTCCCCAGTCTCCAGCAGCGACTTCAGATTCGACAGAATGCGCGGCCAGCCGCCCGATACTGCACGGATGAACTCCGATCCATCCTTGTCGATCGAGTGAGTGACGGTCAGCTTCGAGGCGTCGCCGGTTGCTTCGATTTCCATCACGCACAGCGAATCGCCTTCGGCTTTCAGCTCGGGCTTGAATTCGTTGCGCCAGCGGATCGCGAGGCGCTTGCCCAGCGTGCTTTCGACTATTTCGCCGGTGTCGGCCACGCGTCCGTCCTCGAACATCAGCCGCCACGACGAGCCGGTTTGCCAATCCGATTCGCAATGCATGCCGAACCAGTATTGCCTGATGAATTCGGGGCTCGTCAGCGCCTTCCACAGCTTGTCCGGCGACGTGCGGATGTAGGTGACATAGATAAACGTGCTGCCTGCCATGGTTCTGCCTCCATTGTCGAGCCAGTGCCGGCTGCGCGCCGCCGAGGCTCATTCGCTGCGCTCGCCGTCCGGGCGTTCGAGCGCTTCTTTGAGTTCCGATAGCGCCGCGAGCCGCGGCCGCTCGAACTTGCCGATCCAGCGTTCCGCGATCTCATTGATCGGCACCGGGTTCAGGAAATGGCGCTTCTCGCGCCCCGTGCGCTTTGACGACACCAGGTTCGCCTCTTCGAGAATCCGCAGATGCTTGGCCACCGCCTGGCGCGACATGTCGAGCCCCTGACACAACTGCAGCAAGGTCTGGCCGCTTTCTGCGTGCAGCCGGTCGAGCAGCAGGCGGCGGCTGGAGTCTGCCAGCGCGCGGAACACGGCGTCGTCGTCCATTGGATAATAGGTAACCGTTTGGTTGCATGTCAAGCTGGATTATAGCGCTCAAAGCGCATCGCGTTGCGAAAAGCTGCGCCTCGCGTGCACCCAAACAAAAAAGCGGGAACCGGCTTGCGACCGGTTCCCGCCTGCTCCTCCTGCCTTATTGCTGCGTTGCGTTCAGGCCCAATGTGCCGGAATCCACATGCGGCCCATCCAGTGTCCCGGCACCCACACGGCGGGGCGCGGTTGCGCGACGTAGACCATACGGGGCGCCGGCGCGACGTACACGACTGCTTTCGGCGGGGGCGGCGCAACGTACACCACCTTCGGAGCCGGCGCGACGTACACGGTCTTCGGTGCAGGAGCGACGTACACGGTCTTCGGCGGGGGCGGCGCGACATACACCGTCTTCGGAGCCGGCGGCGGCACCACCACGACAGCCTGTGCCGGCGGCGGCGCTACCACCACCGGAGCCGGGGCGACCACTACCGGTGCAGGAGCCACGACCACCGGAGCAGGAGCGGGCGCCACGACCACCGGAGCCGGCACTACCGCAACCGACGCGCTGACCGCAGTCACCGAACCGCCGGTCGTCACCGTGGTGCCGTGCGTACCCGTCACCGAGCTCGACGTGACGACCGTATTCGACCCGACGCGTGTCGCGCTGCCCGAGTGGTACACGGTGCCGCCGTCGTTGCCGGTGGCGCTACCCGACCGGTAGCACGAATTGCCCGCGCAGTTGGTCGAGGCCGAATGGTTGACCGTGTTCCCGTTCGAGCCGGTGACCGTGCCCGACGAAGAGTATTGGCCGGGTGCGTTGCGCGTCACCGAATCCGACGTCGTGGCGGTCTTGCCGTCCGGGCCGGTCATGGAGCCGGTGTGCGAGCAGGTGCCGCCGGCGCAATCGGTGTTGCCCGAGTGCTGCACCTGGTTGCCGTAGCGGCCGGTTGCGGTGCCCGAGTTCGAGAACTGGCCGGTGCCGGTGCGCGTCACGCTGCCGTTGTTGGTTGCGGCACCGCCCCACGGGCCGACCACGCCGCCTGCATGGGAGCAGGTGCTGCCGCCGCACGACGTGTAGTGACCGCCGGTGTACGTACCGTGCGACGTGTAAGCCGTGCCGCCGTGCCCCCAGCCAGCCCACGCGGAGGCGCTGCCGAGCGCGAATGCCGCGGCTGCGGCGGCCATCACGAGGTGGCGCAGCACGCCGCGCTTGTTGGCGACAGCTGCGGAGGAAACCGGCGAAACCTGAGCGGCGGTAGCGGCATTTGATCGGATGTTCACGGCGAGTCCTTGGCGGTTGGGAGCCACTTCGTACTGCATTGCGTGGCGACGGAGTGAACTATAGGAGGACGCGCCGGTGAAGTCTCTTGCAAACTTATGTCAGGCTGTGTCATGGGCCGCAGAGGCCCGCGGGGCTTGGGTTGGCGGGGATTCTGGAGGGGCTGGAAAAGGACTGGAAAACGCCTGGGAAGCGCCTGCGCGACACAATTTCGCAGGCACTCGCCAGGCGTCGCAAACAGCACCGTTACGCGGTGCTATCGATCAATGCGCAAAGCGGATATCGAGCGAGCGCAGATACGTCTGCAGCCCCGCATCCTGAATCGGAATCACGTAACCGTTCGCGCCCGATTCGTTGAAGTGCGCATGCCAGTATCCGGGCGGCGTGACGAACGCCATACCGGGCTCCCAGTCGACGCGCTGCGGATTGGCAATATTGCCTTGCGCGTCCAGTTCGGTACCGACCAGCGTATAGCAGCCGGGCTCGCACGCCGAGATGAAATCGAGTGCGATCGACTGGTGGCGATGCGGCTTTTGCATCGTATTCGGCGCGACTACGCCGAACATCGCCCACAGCGAGTGCGTGACGGTGCGCGTCTGCGGAAAGCGCGCGTTGCCGAGCAGGATGCTGACGCGATTGCGTTGCCCCGCGCCGGGGGCGGCTGACACTTTCTGCAGTTCCTGTTCGGCGCGTTCGGCCGGATACAGCGTCGGCGTGAAGCGCGCGGCGGCCGGGCTGACGCCGAGATAAGTCAACAACGGTGCATCGTTGACGTAATACAGGCGCGCAGTCGATTCAGCGGCGAGTTTGACTTCCGCGCCGCCGGGTATCGTGAAGAAGTCGCCTTTGGCGAACTGGAAGCTCACGTCGCCTTGCGCGGCGATACCCGAGCCGTCGATCGCGTAGAACACCAGCGACGTCGCATTCGGCGCGACCGCGATGGTTTCGCCCGCAGCGATGCGCACGAAGTGCGCGGCGAGCCCCGGGCCGGTCGCCGGGCTTGGGCAGCCGAGTTCGGCCGACAGATCGAGTGGGACGATGCGGGTCGGCCCGCTGTCGTACAGCGCAGCGGGAAAACTGCGGTACGGTACGCGTGAAATCAGCTTCGCGCCAATCGGGTTCGCGGACGACGTGTATTCGAAGTACTGCGCATCGGTGCTCACCGCGTCGTTCATTGCAAGCGTCGTGCTTTTGGTTTGATCCAGCATGATTCTCTCCGGTAAGTGGCGGTCGAGTCAGGTTGCAGACCACGTGGGCGTTGCCGCCGCTTCGTGTGTTGCTCAACCTTCGACGTCACTGTAGGCCGGCAGGCCGCGCGGCTGAACCGCCCAGACGGCGAATCAGCTTTGCAGAAAAGGGCTAGCCACGCGCGCCGCGCAACGCTATGTTCCGTTACATCAGCGGCGCCTCGTCCGCGTGGCATCTATCCAATCGATCATCATTCATGGACTATTTCGCAGCGGTGCGCGCGTTTCTTCATGCGGCAGAACTCGGCAGCTTCAGCAAGGCGGCCGCGCAACTGGAAGTGAAGACTTCGACGGTGTCGCGCCATATCGGCGAACTCGAGGCCGATCTCGGTATCGCGCTGTTCAACCGTTCGACACGCGGCCTCGTGCTGACCGAAGGTGGCCACGTGTTTCGCACGCACGCGCAAACAGCGGTACAGCGCCTCGACGAAGCACGTCAGCTCGCCGCATCGTTGAATGCATCGCCACAGGGCCTGTTGCGCGTGACGATGCCAGGCTCATTCGGCCGGCGTCATGTGATTCCGCATCTGCGTGCGTTCACCGAGCGCTATGCGCATATCGATGTCGATGCGGTGCTAACCGATGAGCCGCTCAACATCATCGAAGCGCGTGTCGATCTGGCGATCCGCATTGGCGTGCTGCCCGATTCGCAGTTGATGGCGCGGCGGCTGGCCGACCATCGGCGCATCGTCTGTGCGAGCCCGGCTTATGCGAAGCAGCACGGTACGCCGTCTACCCCCGCTGAACTGGCGGCGCATACCGCATTGCGCGTCGCGCTCGCGCCCGACGACAAGTGGCTGCTGGTCAAGCGCGCGGCGCGCGCCGCGCGGCAAAAGGAAGTGGCGGTGCAGTTGCACGGGCGCATCCGCGCCAACGATACCGACGCCTTGCTCGAACTGGCCATTGCAGGGTGCGGCATTGCACTGCTGCCTGCATGGGCTGCAGGCGCGGCACTGCGCGCGGGCACACTGGTGCAGTTGCTGCCCGAATGGGAAGCCCGTACAGCGCACGCAGACCCGGCGATCTGGGCCGTGTACCCGCCGAAGAAAACCGTCTCATCCAAAGTGCGCGCGTTTCTGGATTTCTACGCGGCGCTCTACGCGGACGAGCGCTACTGGCAGGCCTGACGTAAATGGCCCACCAGCTCGCAACCGCTTCATGCGCGGTTATTTGACAGTCTGAATGACTTCGAAGCCTTCGAACTCCGGATGCCCGAGATAGAGTGGCCGGTTGCTGCCCGCATCGCGATGCGCGGCGCGGAATGCCTCGGACTGGGTCCAGGCTTCGAAGGACTGCTGGCTGGCCCAGACCGTATGGCTCGAATAGAGCACGTGATCGTCCTTGCGGGGGCCTCTGAGCAGGTGGAATTCGACAAAGCCGGGCACTTGTTGCAAGTGCGAGTCGCGGCTTTTCCAAACCTGTTCGAATGCGGCCTCGGAACCGAGGGCGACCTTGAAGCGGTTCATCGCGATGTACATGCGTTGCAATCCTGTGTCGGTTGTTGCCCGGTGATGCCCGAAGCTCGAATCGCGGGCGGGTGACCGATTATAGAACGCCTATTGTGCGTCTTCAGCGAACGGCATAGGCTGTCCGATGTCGCCAGCCCCGTGCCCGCACGCGACCCGCCAGCCCGGCTGGAGCGCGCCTTGCTGCGCGACCGTATCACCATGCCATCGCTTTCAGCACCTGAGGAACAGCAAAATGACGATTGAATTTACCGGCCGGCGCCATGTCGTGGCGGCATCGCGTGTTGCATTCGAAGCGAAGGTCAGCGGCAAGGAAGTCTGGTGCAGCGTTTCGATGGATGCATTGAACGATCATTTCGGCAACACAGGTACTTCTTCTCACGAGCTGGTTCAGTCCTTCGAAGCGAACCGTCCACGCATCGAAGCCGCCGCGCAACGCGTGCTCGAGCGCAATGGCGGTCAATCCGTCGAGCTGGAGACGCGCGACCTCGACTAGCGCGCCAACCTGTACCGCCAGCGCGTCCGCCGGCCATCAGCGGACGCGCGGTTGGCCCAGTGCCGGTTCGCTGACTGTTCGTGGTTCGCCGCTTTTACCTCTGCCTGGCGCGGTTTGCCGACGTTTTCCGATCCTTGCAAACCTCATCGGCATCCTGGCGTATCTCCCTCCCGATTCATCCGCAACACGCGTTGCGCCATGCGAAGCGCCGTCCCGTTGCGCGCTGTCGTGCGGCGGTTGTGCCACGCTTCCAGGCAGACAACGCCGCTTCGACAGTAGAATCGTTGTTAACCTCGAGCGGGGTCGAGGGCTCGGCGCTGTGGCCATCGGCCGCGGCGGACGACGTGCGCAGGAAACTTCACCGTGAAAGGCAGCGGCTTTGGGCCGTTGCCGAACTTCGCGTGCCGTGTCTGGCCGCCAGGAGAATTCATGAAAGTACTTGCGGTTCATCCCAGCGGCCTGATGTACACCCGCGTGTTCCTGCGTCTGGAGCCGCTCGGCCTCGAGACGGTCGCTGCCGTGATACGGGAAGCCGGCCACGAGGTGCGGCTGATCGATCTGCAGGTCGAGACGCATCGCGATCTCGATCGCTGGATCCGCAACTGGCAGCCGGATGCCGTTTGTTTCTCGGGCAACTATCTCGCCAACATTCCCGAAATCATCGACCTCGCGAAGGCGATCAAGGCGAAGCGGCCCGATTGCTTCGTATTCGTCGGTGGACATAGCGTGTCGTTCACTGCCGCGGACATCCTGCGTCACGCGGAAGGTGCAATCGACTGCGTGCTGAAAGGCGAAGGCGAAGCATCGGTTGCGCAGCTGCTGAGCGTCGCGCAGGCGCGCGGCGACTTGCTGCGGGTACCGGGCGCGATCACGCGCGACGGCGAAGGGCCGCCGCCGGGCTTCGTCGAATCGCTCGACCACATTCGCCCCGCACGTGACCTGCTGCGGCATCGGCGCAAATACTTCATTGGTGTGCTCGACCCATGCGCCTCGATCGAATTTGCGCGCGGCTGCCCATGGGATTGCACGTTCTGCAGCGCGTGGACCTTCTACGGGCGCACCTATCGTTCGCGCAGCCCAGAGATCATCGCAGAGGAACTTGCGTCGCTGCGCGAGCCGGGCGTATTCATTGTCGACGACGTCGCGTTCGTGCATGCCGACCATGGCATGGCGATCGGCCACGAGATCGAGCGTCGCAAGATCCGCAAGCAGTATTACCTCGAGACGCGCGCTGACGTGCTGGTGCGCAACAAGGAAGTGTTCGCGTTCTGGCGCAAGCTTGGGCTGCAGTACATGTTCATCGGCATGGAGGCGATCGATGCGGCGGGTCTCGAGGCGTTCCGCAAGCGCGTCGACGTCGACAAGAATTTCGAGGCCCTGGAGTTTGCGCGCTCGCTTGGACTGACAGTGGCGATCAACCTGATCGCCGATCCCGACTGGGACCGTGAGCGCTTCGAAGCGGTGCGGCAATGGTGTCTGGCGATTCCGGAGATCGTCAATATCAGCGTGAATACGCCGTACCCCGGCACGGAAATCTGGATGCGCGAACGGCGCCGCCTGACGAGCCTCGACTATCGGCTCTACGACATCCAGCACGCGGTGCTGCCGACGCGCTTGCCGCTGCCGGAGTTCTATGCGGAACTCGTCAAGACGCAGCAGGTGCTCAACCGCAAGCATCTTGGCTGGAGCGCGCTGCGCGGTGCGGCGAGCGAGGCGGCTGCGCTGCTGCTGCGCGGGCAGACGAATTTCGTGCGCATGCTGTGGCGCTTCAACTCGGTGTTCAATCCTGAACTACAGCTTGCCGATCATGCTCGCGAAGTGCGCTATGAGATGACGCCGCCGCCTGAATTCGCGAGCGACGCTGCGCGGCCCAGTGCAAAGACGCTGTATATTCACGGTCCAGTGGGCCGCAAGGGACGCAAGATCGACGACGCGACCGAGCACTTCGTCGACCAGACGCGCATGGGTACCGGCTGACGCAGACGAAAACGCAAGCACAGAAGCAAACGAAATCGCAGACGCAAGCTTCGCGCGCAAATCGCACGTAGCGACGAAGCACCAGGTTGGCCGAGCTGGGGACACGTTATGTTCGACGGCATATTTCAGTTCGTCACCGCACCCGACGGTAGTCACCACTTCTACGTTCACACCGAAAGCCCGGTGGTGGCGGTCATACTCGTCGCGGCGCTGTTCGTGCTGATCTTTCTTGCCAGTGCGATCTGTTTCTTCATCACGCGTTTCGTGCTGGTGAAGATTGCCGGGCGCCTCGCGCGCAACGAACGCCGCAGCTGGCTGCGCGAGGCCGTGCGTCACAAGGTGTTCGACCGGCTTGCGCCGCTTGTGCCGGCCTACATCATCTACCTGTCCGCGCCGCTGCTGAAGGGCATCACGTTTCCGGTGATCGCCGCGCTCGGCGTGCCGGTGGAAGTGCTGTCGTCCTGCTTCATGGTGCTGACGGCCGCGTGGGCCGCGCGCGCGTTTCTCACCAGCATCGAAGATCACTACAGCCACTACCCGTTTGCCAATGAAAAGCCGATCAAGAGCTTTCTGGAGGTGGCGGCGATCGTGTTGTATCTGATCGCGCTGATTGCGATCATCTCACTGCTGTTGCAGCGCTCGCCGACGTATTTCCTGACCGGCGTCAGCGCGATGACGGCACTGTTGATCATCGTGTTCCGCGATTCGCTGCTTGGCTTTGTCGCAAGCATCCAGCTTGCTGTGTACGACATGGTGCGTATCGGCGACTGGATCGAGGTGCCGGGATTTACCGCCGACGGCGTCGTGATCGACATCTCGCTGAACACGATCAAGGTGCGCAACTTCGACAACTCGATCGTGATGCTGCCGAGCTACGGGCTGATCGCCAACGGCGTGCGCAACTGGCGCGGCATGTTCGCTGCCGGCGGGCGGCGCGTGAAGCACGCGATCAATCTGGACTTCGACACGATCCGCTTTTGCGAGGATGAATTGCTCGCCCGGCTGAAATCGAGCACCGACATGCAGGTGGATATCGAAGCGCTGCTGGGCAACGAACGCATGACCAATTTCGGGCTGTTCCGGCGCTATCTGATCGAATACTTTCGCAGACATCCGGCCGTGCGCAGCGATATGTCGCTCGTCGTGAGGCAACTTCAATCGGAACAATACGGTTTGCCGCTCGAAGTATTCCTGTTCGTCGACGAGACACGCTGGGAAGCGTACGAAGCGCTGCAGTCCGATATGTTCGACCACGTGTACGGCGTTCTGCCGCTGTTCGGCTTACGCGTGTTCCAGAAGCGCTAGCGATATTTTTCTTCGCTGCATCAGATCAATCAATCAAACGGCCGGCGCGCCATTGCACGCCGGCCGTCGTCAGATCGGCTTGCTGCCGGGTTAGTGCTTGTCGCCCGCGGTCAGCATCGTTTCAGCGAACTCCTGCTTATCCTTCGAAGGGGCAATTCCGTTCGTACGATTGGTGCGCGCGTCGTCCGCCGCAAGCGCTTGCGTGCTCATGCCGCGCTGCGAAGCCGGTGCGCCGTCGGCTGGCTGATAGAAGGGGGCGGGGCCATAGCCGCTGGCGAGCGCCGAACGTGTCAGCGCCAGGGAGGCCGCTGCGGTGGCGATAGCGATGGCGACAGCTGCAAGTGTGCCGTGAGTCATGGTAGTGCTCCTGAAGAGTGATTGGACCGATTGTCGGAGTGCTGCGCCGCGTGATCTCGATCAACCCCTCCGGGACGTCTAAAAAACGTACGTGTTGATCGTTCAACTTCAAATACACGGATGACCGTTTCCGCGTGCATCTTTTTGTAGCGGATGCATGCAGTTGCAGCTGTACGTGGGAGTAGTATCTTGGCGAAGGCTTCTTTGATGAATGATCTGGCGTCCAGAATTCTTGTGCGAAGCGCCGGAACAGACGGTAAGCGGATTATGGATGCGGTGTCGGATGTGCTGCGCTTCGTGCGCCTGAGCGGTGCCGTGTATCTGAACGGCGAATTCACCGCGCCCTGGTGTCTGTATGGGCAAACGGATACGCCGTTACGGGAGTACTTCATGCCCGGGCTGCTGCCGCATTCGGAAAGGGTTGTGTCCTATCATCTGATCACCGAAGGGCGCTGCTGGGCGTGGCTGCCCGACGAACCGGGTGCTGCGCTGCAAGTCGACGCCGGCGAACTGCTGGTGGTGCCGCAAGGCGAGGCGCACGTGATGGCCAGCGCACGCGACCTGCCGCCGGTGCAAGGCAGCGAATTATTGGCCAACCCGTTGCGCGCGTCGCCGGGCGACGTGCTGAGAGTTCACTACGGCGGAGGCGGCGACGCCACGCGCATGCTATGCGGCTTTCTGGCCTGCGACGAATCATTCAACAACCCGGTGCTCGCAGCATTGCCCCGCATGTTCAAGATCGACATGCGCAACGACCCGCACTCCGCGTGGCTCGAATCGTCGCTGAAGTTCGCGGCGATCGAAGCGGCGCAATGGCGTGCCGGCAGCGCCACGGTGCTCGCACGGCTCTCGGAATTGCTGTTTGTCGAAGCGGTGCGACGCTGTATCGATGCGCTGCCGCCGGATCGCAAAGGTTGGCTGGCTGCGGTGGGCGATCGCTTCGTCGGCCGCGCGCTCGCCGTTATGCATGCGCAGCCCGCGCACTGCTGGACCGTCGACGAACTCGCGCGCAAGGTCGGTTTATCGCGCTCCGCGTTGGCACAGCGTTTCAGCGAGTTGCTTGGTCAACCGCCGATGCAGTATCTCGCAAGCTGGCGCCTGATGATCGCGGCACAGGAACTGGTGAACGGTACGAAGACATTGGCCGCCATCGCGGAACAGATCGGCTATGAATCGGAGGCGGCGTTCAATCGCGCATTCAAGCGCGAATTCGGCATGCCGCCGGCGGGCTGGCGTAAGAGCCGCGCAAAAGAGGGTGGAGCCGCGGTGATCGACAAAGCCCGCGAAACCGTTGCGGCGGTGTCGGACGCCGCCATACGTAACTGAAGCCCGTCTGCGGTCGTCTTCTGTGATCCGTCGCAGCTCGCCGCTGCGATTGAAAAAGCACAAAAAAAACGCTGCCCGCGAACGGGCAGCGCAAAAGGGACCACCGCACAGCCCCTTGGGAGATCGATCGGTTTAGAACCGATGCCGGATGCCGGCCCCGACGGTTGCCTGCCGGTCACTCGACGAAGTCGCGCGATTGAACACCGACGCATTGCCGGGCACGGCAGTGCCGTGTGCGCCCCACATGTTGATACACGACATCCAGATGAACATCATTACGGCGCGACAGCGTGTAATCGACCTGCACCATGAACTGATTCCACTTAGGTGAGGCTTGCGCCGAGGCGGCGTCGAAATGGCCATGTGTGAACGTATAGGAGCCGCCTGGCGAGAAGGCCGGCGTCAATGCGTAGCGTCCGTTCAGTTCATGGTTGTTTGCATTCCGGTAGCAGAGTAGATGGAGCGCGACGCCTTCGAAGCGAAAGCAGATCGCGCGTTATAGTTGTAAACGGGTAACGGTGCGGCATGTACCCGTGCCAACGGCAGGCCCGCTAGCACATGAGTTAACCTGGAGCCCGTCGATTTATTCCACCGCGTTACTTCGGGAATTGCTTTGTGCTGTAAGGGTAATGATGGTGCGTGGTTGCGGATGGTTGTCGATGGTTGTCGACGCATCGATATGCACAGCGCGGAGCGGCCGCTTCAAGTGTGCGTGCGCACGGATACTTGGCATGATTGCGCTTTATGTGGCAATGCGGCCACGTCAGGCGGTAAAAATAACGATCCGTTTCAATTTGCGCTGTGCGAAGCGCACGATGAGATTGTATCCACATCGAAATTTAGGCAGGCTACGCGCGGTACACAATCACGGCGCATAGACGACGCATGGGTGCACCGATATTTAACCGTTGCGCCATGGTCTTCATACTTACATATGATTTACGCTGCGCAGCGTAACAGATAGATTGATCCGGCTAATTTAACGGGGCGCGCACGCGCTCTGGCTGGCCAATCCTCATGAAGGATCTGCAGCTTTGCCTTACGCACTCATTGTTTCGATCGTCGACGATGACGAATCGGTCCGGATCGCTACCGCCAGCCTCATTCGCTCATTGGGCTGGGGCGTCAAACTATTTGCTTCGGCGGAAGCGTTTCTACAGTCGGGCGATCGCACCGATACGGCGTGTATCGTTTGCGATATCCAGATGCCGGGCATGACGGGCCTCGAAATGCAGGCGCATCTGATTGCAATCGGCAACCCGCTGCCCATCATTTTCGTCACAGCCTTCCCTTCCGACGAAGCGCAGCGTCAAGCCAGTGCGAATGGCGCACGTGCCTTTCTACACAAACCGGTCGATGCAGCTGAAATGACGCGCTGCCTCGAGTCCATTCTCGGCGCCTCGAACTAGCCGGACTGCCGTGCAACAGCAGCCACCAGGTGAGCCGCCAGAAGCGGCCGGGTCGCAAGTCCCCGCGTAAACCCTCGGCATGAAGTTTGCGCCTTCCGTTACGCTGCCTTTGCAGTGCTGCGCCGCGAAATAGTGCCTGCTTGATGTGTGCGGGCCGTGTGGCGCACCATCACCTACGCCGGCCGGCGTGTTGCGGCCGGGGCCAAGCGCATAGGAGGGAATATGTCCGAACTCGATAAGCACGGCGTGGTTAGCGTGCTTAACCAGATTCTGGAATCGGAACTCGCCGGTGTCGTGCGTTACACGCACTATTCGTTTCTCGTGTTTGGTTTCGGCAGAATTCCGATCGTCTCGTGGCTAAGGCAGCAGGCTGACGAATCGTTGCTGCACGCGCAACAGGCCGGCGAGTGGATCACCACGCTGGGCGCGTACCCGTCGCTCGAAATTGGGCCACTGCTCGATTCGCACACGTTCGATATCGGCTCGATCTTGCGCGAGTCGCTCGAGGCCGAGAAAGTGGCGCTCGAGCTTTATCGCGAACTACTGAAGCGGGTTGAAGGCCGCTCGGTCGCGCTCGAGGAATACGCGCGGCAAATGATTCACACCGAAGAGATGCACGCCGGCGAAGTCGACAAGATGTTGCGTCGGCCCGGTGCGGTGGAAACGACGCCGGGGGCCGCGCCGCTTTCATGAGCGCACGCGGGGGCACGCTCTTGCGGATCGCACGCTGCCGCCCTGGGCGGCGTTATTGTGCGGTCTGCTGGCGCTGATATTCGTGGCGCTTCATCTGCAGGTAGTCGTCGCGTTCCACTTCATGCAGTTGTCGCGGGTACTGTTCCGTTGCGTCGAACCAGCTCGCGAAACGCTGCTCGACGCGCCGGTCGGGCGCCGCTGCTAGCGAGGCGAGATACGCGTCGATCGCGAGGTAATAGCGCATCGTGTTGCGTTCCGTAAGGCCGCGCACGCCACCGATGTATGCGCCCGGTGCATCGGCCGATCCGCGCTGGCTCGAGAACCCGACCTTGTCGCTACCGATCGTCGCCAGATAGGTTTTCATCGCGAAACGCCCTGCTGTGCCGTAACCGTATGCGTAGGTGAGGTGGATGAACGTGTGTTTGCTGTCGAGCGCCACGGCTTCCAGCACGATGCGGTAGTCCTTCGTGCTCATCGGTCCTTTGTCCGCATTCAGGTCTACCTTGAAGTAATCGGCGCGCGACTCGTCGGGCCGGTAGTTGAACGTCACGCGAAACGTGGACGACAGTTGTTCTTCAGTTTTCTTGCCCAGATTCACGCTGAGCGTGCTGCCGTTGCTGCCGGTCGATGCATGGCAATACTTGATATTCAGATGCAGGATCAGCACCTCGCACCAGTTTGCCGCGCCTTGCGCCGGATCGTTCAGCGCGCTGTTGACGGTTGCGAACGGATAGTCGAGCACGGCGTAGATGTCGCCCTTCAGCGCATCAGGCGCTTCCGATGAATCCAGATATAGCGGCCGGTGAAAAGGATTGTGCGCAAGCTGTTGTGCAAGGGCTTGATATTTTTCGCGTAGATCCGCGGCACCGTCGGCGCGCGCGGGCTGGACACCCAGCAGCATCAGCATGCATAGCGCGGCGAACATGCGTGCCGCTGTGCTGACGATAGCGCGCTGCCGCCGGGCTTGCCGCGCAGTCGAAGTAGCGAATAGGGTCATTTTCTCGAGTCTCCTTCATGTTTCGTGGCATGCAATGCGTTGGTCTCGCGCATTATATTTATTGCGCTACGCAGCATACGCGTTGCCAGCGATGTCGCACATCTTTGCAGATGCGGAGCAATCACCGCGCCATGCCAACCCTGCTGGAAAACGGGTAACCACAGACAACAACGAATGGCCAGATGATCAGGACTGGGAATATTCACCCTGCATCGGGTGTTGTGTTGATGTCGCGGGTAATGCCGAGCCGGCACACCGCGCCCGTCGCACGACCGTGGCTGTCTGGTGCGACGCGAACGGAGATTAACGATGCATCAGCCAATTCAGTCGGGACTGGTTCAGCCTGAGGTCCGGCTGCCGAGTATCACCGTGCGCTTCGCGCTCGAGCCTGGTCAGCTCTTCTGCTGGGAGCTTGCAGCGGATGCTGAACTATTCGTGTTGCGCGAGCGCGTTTGGCTGACGCGATTCGACAGCAACTACGATTATTGGCTCGAACCGGGCGAGACCCTGCATCTGCCTCGCAACGAGCGCGTGCGAATCAGCACCGACGGACAGAAGGCCGCAGAAATCGCGGTGACCTCCGCTTATTCAGGGTCGACGTGCCGCTCGCACGGCTGGCTCGGGCGCCTGCGTGCGATGGTCGGCAGCCGCTCGCCGCTCGCGCTCCGTTCGATCTAGCGTCGCTTCAGGTGCTGCGGCGGCGCAAGGCCGCCCGACGCGCGATCACAGGTGCCGGTAGTAGAAGGTCGTCGAGCAAAATTCGCCGTCCGGCATCAGTGCATACTTCGGTACCTCGCCGACACGCTGCCAGCCGGCTCGCTGATAGAGCCGCTCGGCATCGCCGCCGGTGACGGTATCGAGCACCAGCACGGTCTTGCCTGCGGCGCGCGCAAGCTCGTCCACCTCGGCCATCAGGCGCCGCGCGACGCCGCGCCGGCGTACGTCGCGATGCACCAGCATCTTCGCGACGTCGGCGCGGTGCGGCTGGTTTTCCGGTTGCGCGAGGATCAACTGCACGGTGCCGACGATGCGGCCGGCGTGGTCCTCGGCAACCAGCAGCGCGCGCTCGCCGCGCGCCACGCCGTGTGCGACGCCGTGCCAGAAGTCGAGTGCGGTGTCGCGTGCGAGCGGCCACATAAAGCTGACCGAAGCGCCACCCGCGACGCAATCGAGCAGCACGTCAGCAAGACCTTCCATACAGTCTGCCGCTTCGTCGGCGCTGACGCGCCGCACGCCGATCTCGTGATGATTCATGGTGGTTGCCCCCGCGTTTGTCCCCACGCCTGTCTCCGTTCTGGTCCCGGTTGCCACGCGCCGGAGGGCGCGGCTGGCCGGCAGAGTGTAGACCTTAACTGCGCACTTCAAAAAACCATCGGATAATCCATTGGCTTCAGCTTCCTGGAACCATGACAGCACCGGCACAGCACCCTTGCTGGTCTGCAGAGGCCACGCCGCCTGTACAGGGTCAGCATGGCCGCTTGCCGAGGGCATTGCAGCCGGTTCGGTGCAGGGCGTTAGCCATGCAGACTGGAAAAACACAGTGCAATTACGCAAATATATCGGCAGGCCCAAGGCCATTATTTATCGACGTTTGAACCGCCTGTCATAGCGCCGTCGCAGCATATTGATAGGCTCTATGGTGGCGATTTGTTTGCTTTTGTTGCGGGCGCAACGGTAGCTCACTTACCATGGCCAAACGCTGTGGCAGAAGACGAGGTGTGATTGGCACGGTTCGAAGGGTCGAACCGGTTGAGGGAAAGGCGGCAGAAAACGACACTTGTTGCGTAGTCCAGAGACGGTGCGCCGAGATTTAAAAGATCCCGGCAGACCGTATCCGAACACTCTTCCATATTGGAGCAACGCAATGAGCAAGGTAATCGCCGGCATCAAGATCCCCGACAGCAAGATGGCGCGTGACGCGACGCAACTGGTGCGCGACACCGAATCGGACCTGCTGTTCAACCATTCGACGCGCGTGTTTCTGTTCGCGGCACTGACCGGTGAACGCAGGAAGCTGAAATACGACGCCGAGCTGCTGTACATGGGTGCGATGTTCCACGATATGGGCTTGACGAGGCAGTACAGCAGCAAGGAGTTTCGCTTCGAGGTGGACGGCGCCAATACGGCGCGCGACTTCCTCCAGCAATACGGTGTCGGCGAGTACGAAATCGAGCAGGTGTGGGATTCGATCGCGCTGCATACGACGCCGGGTATTCCGGAGCATAAGAAGCCGGTCGTTTCGCTGGTGACGGCCGGTGTAGAGATGGACGTGCTGGGCCTCGCCTACGATCAGTTCACCGACGAGCAGCGTGAACAGGTGGTGGCGGCGCACCCGCGCGAAAGCAACTTCAAGGAGCAGATCATCGACGCGTTTGCGCACGGCACGATGCATAAGCCGCTCACCACTTTCGGCAATGTAAAGGCCGATGTGCTGGCGCTGAAGGATCCGACGTACAAACGCCTGAACTTCTGCAGCATCATCCTTGGGTCGTCGTGGGTCGACGATCGCAAGGGTTGTGTGCACTGCGACGACCCATCGCATAAGCACGGTTAATCCGTACGCCGGCGTCGACCACGCCGGCGTTTTTACCAGGGCATTAGCCGTATAACCCCACTTTGGTCACTGTTTCAAAGGAAAGGATATGAGCAAACTCACCACCGCTTTCGGCGCTCCTGTCGTCGACAATCAGAACACGCAGACTGTCGGCGTACGCGGGCCGGCGCTGCTGCAAGATGTCTGGCTGATCGAAAAGCTGGCCCACTTCGCGCGCGAAGTGATCCCGGAGCGCCGGATGCATGCGAAAGGTGCGGGCGCTCATGGCACCTTCACCGTGACGCACGACATCACGAAGTACACGCGTGCGAAGATCTTCTCGGAGATCGGCAAGAAGACGCCGATGTTCGCGCGCTTCTCGACGGTGGCAGGCGAACGCGGCGCGGCAGATGCGGAGCGTGACATCCGCGGCTTCGCGTTCAAGTTCTATACCGACGAAGGCATCTGGGACATGGTCGGCAACAATACGCCGGTGTTCTTCTTCCGCGATCCGCTGAAGTTCCCCGACCTGAACCACGCGATCAAGCGCGACCCGCGCACCGGCCTGCGCAGCGCGCAGAACCAGTGGGACTTCTGGACGCAACTGCCCGAAGCGCTGCATCAGGTAACGATCGTGATGAGCGATCGCGGCATTCCGAAGAGCTTCCGTCACATGCACGGCTTCGGCAGCCACACGTACAGCTTTATCAACGCGCAGAACGAGCGTTTCTGGGTGAAGTTCCACTTCCGTACGCAGCAGGGCATCGAAAACCTGACGGATGCGGAAGCGGAAGCCGTGGTCGCGACGGATCGCGAAAGCAACCAGCGCGACCTGCACGCATCGATCGAACGCGGCGACTTCCCGAAGTGGACGCTGTCGGTGCAGATCATGCCGGAAAAGGATGCGAAGACGTACCACTGCAATCCGTTCGACCTGACCAAGATCTGGTCGAAGAAGGATTACCCGCTGATCGAAGTGGGCGTGGTCGAACTGAACCGCAACCCGGAGAACTTCTTCGCCGAGACCGAACAGGCAGGCTTTGCGCCGTCGAACACGGTGCCGGGCATCAGCTTCTCGCCGGACCGCATGTTGCAAGGGCGTCTGTTCTCGTATGCGGATGCGCAGCGCTATCGTCTCGGCTCGAACTACTTCCTGATTCCGGTGAACGCGCCGAAGAACCCGGTGCACAGCTATCACCGCGACGGCAAGATGCGCACCGACGGCAACTACGGCGGCACCGCATCGTATGAGCCGAACACGGTCGGCGAATGGCAGGATCAGCCGGACTACAGCGAGCCGCCGCTCGACGTCGAAGGCGCAGCGGGCCATTGGAACCACCGCGTCGACGAAGACTACTTCTCGCAACCGGGCGCGCTGTTCCGCAAGATGTCGCCGGCCCAGCAGCAGGCGCTGTTCGACAACACCGCACGGGCGCTGCAAGGCACCACCGATGCGGTGCAGGCGCTGCACGTCGAGCACTGCACGAAAGCCGATGCGGCTTACGGTGCAGGCGTGACGAAGGCACTGCAGGCGATCGCCGCAGCGAAGAATGCGCGTTAAGGCTTGAGGAGGAGGGCTGCGCGTTCGTCCTGAGCGGTTTGGGGCGAACGTATGGCCTGGTATGGAGGGACAGTGCGCCCGCCGTTGCAATCCGCTGTGTGTGCGGAGCGTGACGGCGGGCGTTTTTTTGCTTTGAAACGTGCCGCGTGTGGACTAGCCGTGCGGATGCGTTTCGTTGTGTACCGGTTGGACCGGCGCGAAGTTGCGTTTGTCGCCGCCGAAGCCGAGATAGCGGAAGCGCTCGAGCTTATGTTCTTCTTCGAAGTGTCCGAGCGACGGCTTGATCAGATCGCTGCGCGACACGATGCCGACCAGCCGCAACGACTTGCGGTCCGACACCACTGGCATGCGTTCGAGCCCATGTACCGCGAGCCGCATACCGACCACGCGGCAGGTTTCATGAGGCAGGGCCACCACCGGCGTGCCCTGCAGAATGTCGCCGACACGCAGATTGCGCAGGTCACGTGGATCGGCTGATGCGGTGTCTGCCGCGGCCTCTGCTTCCGCTGCTTCCTGCTGTGCCGCTTCGAGCGTCGCACGATCTACCACGCCCAGTACCGCCTCGTTGCCGATGACCGGATACGCACGCCGCGTCTGCTTCGGGCCGAAGTACGTGGCGAGCGCATCGCGTACGGTCACATTCGCATCGATCGCTTCGACGGTGCGTGACATCACCTCGTCTGCGTAATGCCGTTCGAGCGGATCGACGCCGTACTCGCGGTAGATGTGATACCCGCGGCGCGCGATCTTCTCGGTCATGATCGAGCGCTTCATCACGACCGTTGCAAAGCCGTGCGCCACCAGCGTGGCCGCCAGCAGCGGCAGCAGTGCGTTGCTGTCGTGCGTGAGGCCGAACGCGAACACGATCGCCGTGAGGGGCGCGCCGAGTGTGGCACCGAGCGTGGCCGCCATGCACACCAGCGGCCACAGGGCCGGCTCGTTGCCGGGCAACACGTGGCCCAGCACGGTGCCGAGGCCGGCGCCGAGCATCAGCAGCGGCGCGAGTACGCCGCCCGATGTCCCCGAGCCCAACGCGACCACCCAGATCACCGCTTTGACGACCAGAATTGCCACCGCGATCTGCAGCGCGATGTGCTGATGCAGCAGATCGCCGATCACGTCATAGCCGACGCCCAGCGCGCGCGGTTCGACGAATCCGCCGATACCGACCACGAGGCCGCCTAGCGCGGGCCACCACATCCAGTGCAATGGCAGCCGGCCGAACAGGTCTTCCGTTTTATAGAGCGCGGCGGACAAGCCGGATGCGAGCGCACCCGACAACAGCCCGGCCACCACGCACGACAGCAGCGACATCGCGCCTGGCTCCGCGGTTTGCAGCGGAAACAGCGGTGCGGTGCCGAAGAAGATCGCGCGCGCAAAGCCCGCCACTGCGCATGCGAGCGCCACCGGCAGGAAGCTGCGCGGCCGCCATTCGAACAGCAGCAGTTCGACGGCGAGCAGCACGGCGGCCACCGGCGTGCCGAACACCGCAGTCATGCCGGCCGTTGCGCCCGCAACCAATAATGTCTTGCGCTCGGCGGCGGTGACCTTGAAGCATTGCGCGATCAGCGAGCCGATCGCGCCACCCGTCATGATGATCGGGCCTTCGGCGCCGAACGGGCCGCCGCTGCCGATCACGATGCCCGACGACAGTGGCTTGAGCACCGCGACCTTCGGCGACATGCGGCTCTTGCCGAACAGGATTGCCTCGATCGCTTCGGGAATGCCGTGGCCGCGAATCTTCTCCGAGCCGTAGCGCGCCATCATCCCGACGACCAGGCCGCCGGCAATCGGGATCAGGATGACCCACGCACCAAGCGTGTTTAACGCCGGCGAGTGGTCTGCGAACGAAAAGCTGCCGTAGAAGAACAGATTGGTGAACAGATGAATCAGGCTCAGCAGAACGAATGCCGCGAGCGTGGCGAGACAGCCGATTACCACCGCAAGCATGGAGATGCCGGGCAGCCGGGCATTGCTGGAAAAGTCGCGCTTGTGGGCGTCGAGGCTCATGATGTCAACGGATTACAGGTCGATATGTGGAATCGTGAAGGCGCCCTTTAGCGACTTGAGTTCGGCGCGATGCAGTTCGGCGAGGCGCGACAGCAGCTTTTCGCCGGCTTTCAGCAGGTGCACTTCAACCTGGCGGCGGTCGCTTTCGCTGACTTTGCGCTCTACCAGCCCGAGCGCTTCACAGCGCGTAACGAGCGCAACCACGCCGTGATGCTGTGCCTGCAGGCGTTCGGCAAGCTCGCCGATGGTGGCCCATTCGCGCTCCGGATAGCCTTTGACGTGCAGCAACAGCAGGTACTGCAGCGGCGTAATGCCTTCGCCTTGCGCGGCGCGTTCGGAAAAGCGTTCGAAACGCCGCATGTGATAGCGGAATTCGGAGAGCTGCTCAAAATCGGCTTTGCTCAATTCGCGTGAGACGGTCTTCATGGTGGAGCGGTCGGTCAGAACGGGGAAGTGCAGAATGTATCATGAAGTGATATAAATGTGCGGTGGCAGCACACCGGTCTGGTGTTTTCCCGGGTGTCTTGTGGTTTTTGAGCGGCTATGTGCTGCCCGCAGCGTGTGCTATGAGCGGGCGCACCGGCGTGCACCCGCGCCGCGTGACATCAGGCCGCGCGGTGCAGCTGTTCGCCGCTTTGGCGATACAAGCCGGTAATCAGGTCAGTCGGCGTGATGATGCCGGCAAGCTGCCGGTTCGCATCGACCACCGGAATGTGGTGATGCCCGTGTGCCGCGAATTGCGGCACCAGTTCGGCGATCGGTGTCGCAGTGGCGACCGTGCGCACGCCCGAGGCCATCAGCGTGCCAACGCTGGTGCTGCGAATCGTACGGGCGCGCCGCCGCCGGCTCGCGCGCAGCGACAGCCATGGCAAGCGCTTTGCGAGCAGCCGCTCGAACGGCCCGGCACCGCGCGTCATGCTGGCGGCGCCCATCAGGTCCGCACGCGTGACGATGCCGATCACGTGGCGCTGCGCATCGATCACCGGTAGCGCCTTGACGTCGTATTGCTTCAGCAGCGCGGCGGCGGTCTTCGCGGTGGTAGTGGGCGACACGCTGACCGTGTGGCTCGACATGACATCCGCGCACTTCAGTTCGCCGAAGCTGCGTGCATAAGCCTGCATCTGCGTGTCGCGCAGCAGCGCCGCGAGATCCGCCGGGTCGATGGAGAGAAATTCGCTCTGGCGCTTGAGCACCGTGTCGAGGTCGTCGCGCAGCTGACGTTGCCGCGCTTCGGCATCTACGCCGGCCGGCTGCTGCAGCACGTGGGGATAGCGGTGGCGCGTCAGCGCGTGATACGCCAGCGCCACAGCAAGCAGAACCACCGATTGCAGCAATACCGGCTCCAGCAGGAAGCGGTAGCCGAGTGCGTGGATTGCCGGACCGCCGAGCACGGCAGTCAATGCCACTGCGCCGGATGGCGGGTGCACGCAGCGCAGCGTCAGCATCCCGGCGATCGCGCCGGCCACTGCCACGGCGGCGGCGAGCGCCGGGTCTGCAATCCAGCTCGCGCATGCCACGCCCACCGTGGCGGATACGAGATTGCCGCCGAGCAGCGACCATGGCTGTGCGAGCGGACTGGCCGGCACGGCGAACAGCAGCACGGCGGACGCGCCCATCGGCGCGATCAGCATCGGAATGCCGGATCCCGCGCCGAGCAGCCATGGTGTGACGAGCGCAATCGACGCGATGCCAAGCAGCGCACCAAGCGCCGAGCGCAGCCGCTCGGGCCAGCGGACAGTGAGCAGGGCGGGCGCAAACCAGGATAGCCAGCGGGGTACGTTGGAGCGGATCAAGGTATCTGGGTGATGCAAAAAAGGTAAGGCGAGCGTCGAACCTTAGCGGACCGTCGTCGTCTGGGGAACGAACTAGTCGTCATGTTTATATATCATTGTGATATAAAATTGGTGCATGGAAAAGCCGCAGTGCAGCATTTCGGTGCATAAAGGGTGCGGTGGAGTGCAGAAAAGCGAAAGACGTGCTGTGCCGAAACAGCTCACAAGCTGACATAAAACGCTGAAGGCATCGGCGCGAAAGCGCGGCCTGATAGACGTATCGGAGATAGTGTTGACGCGCCAATGCGTGGCGCGATCCTGCACGACGAGCGGCAGCACGCCAACGTTATTTGGCGGCTGTGAGCCCATCCTCGCCATTTGCCGCGTGCATCGCGGTGCTATCGGAGTGGGCCGTCTCACCAAGCGACGGATCGGCGCGGAGCCGGTCGATCGCGAGATCGAGGAAAGCGCCCACTTTTTGCGTGGCATGCCGCCCTTCGCGATGAACCACGTTAATCGGCAGCGCGGGCTGCTCGAATGCTTCGAGCACCAGTTGCAGCGTGCCGGCGCGCAGATGGTGGGCGACCTGATACGACAACGCCTGGGCGATGCCGAAGCCCGATACCGCAGCGGCAATCGCCGCGTCATTGGTGGTGGTCATCAGCCGTGGTTGCGTGCGCAACGATCGCGGCCGGCCGTCGACGGCAAAGCGCCAGTCGACCGAATTCGACGCACCGGTGGTTGCGATGGTCGTATGAGCGGCGAGTTCGTCGAGCGATTGCGGTGTGCCGCAGCGCTGCAGATAATCGGGCGCGGCACACAGTACGCGCCGCACGGCGCCGACGCGGATCGCCTGCAGCGAAGAATCGGGCAACGCGCCGATGCGCACCGCGACGTCGATGCCTTCGTCGATCACATTGACGATGCGGTCCAGAAACAGACAGCTGAGATCGACTTCCGGATAGCGCTGCAGATACTCGACCGCAAGCGGCGTGACGTAAGCGGCGCCGAACAGCACGGGCGCGGTGATCGTCAGCAAGCCGCGCGGGGCGGCATGGGTGCCGGTGGCCGATTGCTCGGCTTCATCGATTTCGCCGAGAATGCGCCGGCAGTTCTCGAAGTACGCGGTACCGGTTTCGGTGAGCCGCACGATGCGTGTGGTGCGCGTGAGTAGCCGCACGCCGAGATGTTCTTCGAGCTCCGTAACGATGCGGCTGACCACCGACGGCGACACGTCGAGCTTACGCGCGGCGGCCGAAAAGCCGCCTGTCTCGGCGACCGTGGCGAAGGTCGTCATTGCCTGCAAGCGGTCCATGCGGGTTTGGCGTAAGAGATGAAGTGAACGGATGAGCGGATTGAGTGGCTTAGTATAAAGCGGCGCGGATGCATGACGATGCGCGGCGCCGAAAGGCGGCGTCGACGGCGTAGCGCTATTCACGTAGCGCCGCTTGCGCAGCGTCGTGCAGGCACCACTCACTGCCGCACGGTCAACTCCACCGGCATCGCACTCGGCACCATCGTAAACGCGCTGACTTCGCGAATCTGCGCAGGATCGACCGCCAGCTTCACTTCGAAGTTCGCCACCAGCATCGACAGCGCCGCGCGCATTTCCACACCGGCCAGATGCCGGCCCGGGCAGACCCGCGGCCCCGCGCCGAATTGCAGATAAGCACGCGGCTCGTGCGCGCCGCGTCCGGCATCGCGCGGCTGCAGCCAGCGGTCCGGATCGAAGCGCTCGGGGTTCGCGAAGTTGCGCGCGTCGTGCATTGGCGGCCGGTTCAGAAAGAAGATCGTCGTGCCGGCAGGCACCCGCACGTCGCCGAGCGTCACGTCTTCGAGCGGCTCGAACGAACTGAGCGCGGCCACCGGTTTGAAGCGGCCGGTTTCGGTGCAGACCGCTTCGAACAGGTCGAGTTCTTTTAGCGTGGCGTAGTCCGGGCACACCGGTGCCGTGCCGAGCACGCGGCGCGCTTGCGTTGCCATGCGCTGCTGCAGCGATGCATCGCCCGCGATAAACAGCATCGACCACGCCATCGAGTGCGCCGTGGTGTCTTCGCCTGCGAGCAGCAGGGTCAGCACGTTGGCGGCAACCTGGTCGTCGGTGATGCCGGAGTTGGGTGTGTCGCGCATCGCGAGCATCGCTTCGAGCAGATGCCGCGGCGTTTCGGGCGGGTCGTCGCGCATGTGCTGGCGAGCCCGTTCCATCATCTGGCGCACGTAGCGGTGAATTTCGATCAGCGAGCGGTCGAGCTTGCGGTCGCGCGGCAGCTTCACGTAGCGCCAGTACGGGAACGGCGAATTCAGGCGCGCCATCAGCATCGGCAGGATGATCGCGAGATGCTCCTGAATCACACCGCTATCGCGCTCCAGCGTGCGCGGGTCTTCGCCGAATGCGAGCGCGCTGGTGACGTCCACCGTATAGCGTTTCAGGTCTTCGACCATTTCGACAGTGCGCCGCTCGCGTGCGGCGCGCAGCCAGCGCGCCTGCAGACGCTCGGTGATGCCGTGCAGCGTCGGATAGATCGCGCGGATCTGCGGAATCGACAGTGCCTGCATGATCAGCCGCCGCTGCGGTTCCCATGCGGCGCCTTCAGCGGAGAACAGGCCGTTCGCGCCGAACTCTTCGAGAATCGCTTCGAGCGGACGGAAGCGCCGAAACCGGTGCGGCCGTTCGCGCGACATGCTTTGTACCTGGTCGGTATCGGACACGACCATGATCGAGCGCCCGCCGATCTGAAAGCGAAATGGTGTGCCGACTTCGCGGCCCCAGCGCTCCAGCGTGTGATGCAGATCTTGCGGCGCAAGCTGATGCAGATTGCCGATCAGCGGCAAGCCTTTGGGCGCCGGCAGTTCGACAAGGCGGCGCACGCGCCCGGGGGTGGTCTGGTTCGTGTCGCCGCTTGCCAGTGTGCTCATGGGGGTCTCCGGGTTTGGCCTTGCGGGCGGCGGCGTGCGTGCCGCGCCGGCTTGCGCCGTCTTTTCTCGGACGATTGCTTCGGCCCCATTGTATGTGGATCGTGGGCTACGCGATAGCCGTCGGTCAGGCTTACGGCTTCGCGTGGTTGCACGACACAACGCAAGCAGGAAGACATGGAACACACAGAATGCGCGAGCCGTTAAGGCTGGCGCATCGGGAACAGAAAGTGCATGATCCGGTTCACGTGCGCACGTCCGGCCGCGGCGCGGCCATCCGACTGCACGGTCCAATTTCGACGCATCGCCTCCGGAGAATCGAACATGCCTACCTATGACGCAGCCAATCCGTTTGCCGAATTCAACAAGATGCTGGAACAGTTCAAGCTGCCCGGCTTCGATGTGCCGGCGGTGATGGAAGCGCGCCGCAAGGACGTCGAGGCGCTGGTCGCGGCCAATCAGACCGCATGGCAAGGCATGCAGTCACTGGCGCAGAAGCAGGCCGACATGCTGCGCTCGACGCTGACCGAACTGCAGGCGGTCGCGTCGAAGCAGGCCGCTTCCGGCGGGATGCCGTCGGCCGACACCGCCGAGCTGGTTCAGCAGACGCTGCACAAGGCGCTCGCCGACATGCAGCAGCTCGCACAGGCGGCCTACCGGTCGCAGGCCGACTCGTATGCGGTGATCGCCAAGCGCGTCGAGGAAAACGTGCAGGAACTCAAGACGCTGATGCAGCAGAAGAAGTAAGCAGCGGAACAGCAGGGCTACGGTTGGCCAGTGTTGTTGCCGGTTTGGTCATCCGTAGCGGGCGGCGCTTTGCTTTTTGCATCGGCGCCGCCTGTCGTATTCCCCGATGTTGCAGCGCCGATGCCGCCCGTCGCACGGCTTGTCTGCTTGCCCGCGGCCTCCCGCGCCGCGGCGCTGATCACGCGATGCACGAAGCGCAGCTTGTCCACCACCGCCGGCGCCAGCGTGAACGGATAGCCATCCGCCATTCCAAGGCTGCGGTTCAAACTGTTTAGCGCGTACGTCAACGGAAACCAGCGTTTCATCAGATTATCGAAGCTGGCTTCTTCCACTGGCGTCTGGTCGAGCAGCGCCGGGTCGTTCGGCCCCGGCGGCAGTAGTGCGACGCCGTATGAGGTCGCGGTATCCAGTACGTCGACGATCAACAGGTAGTGCGCCCACGTTTCGGCCCAGTCTTCCCACGGATGCATCGTTGCGTACGCACTGATGTAGCGTTGCGGCCAGTCGGCCGGCGCGCCGTCGCGGTAGTACGCGTCGAGTGCCTGTGCGTAGTCGGCACAATCGTCGCCGAATACCTGTCGAAACGGATCCTGCCAGCGCGTGCCGGTAATCAGCCGCTCGAAATAGTAGTGCCCGGACTCGTGACGAAAATGCCCGAGCAGCGTGCGATACGGTTCGCCCATCGCGGTGCGCATCCGTTCGCGGTGAGCGTCGTCGGCTTCGGCGATGTTCAGCGTGATCTTGCCGTTCGCGTGGCCGGTCATGACCCGTTCGCCGTTGCCCGAATCTTCGAGGAATTCGAATTCGAGCCCGTGTTCCGGATCGGCATCGCGTGCCTCGATGCTCAGGCCGAGTTCGGCAAGCGTATAGAGCAGCCGGCGTTTCGCGGTTTCCAGCCGGTACCAGTAGAAGCGGTTGTCCTGGTTGCTGAGATTCGGAATCGTGTGCGTCAGGCGGCACGCGCGGCATAGCGGCGCCGGATCGTCGGCGGGCAGCATCCAGTTGCAGACGTTTTCCACCGCATAGTTGTGGCACGGCCGGTAGAGCTTGCCTTCGGCGGCGGGGTGCAGGCTGCGCCAGGTACCGTCGCCCGCATCGTCGAATGCGCTAATCTCGTCGAGTTCAGGCACGTAGCCGAGTAGCGTGTCGCAGCTTTCGCAGCGCACGTTCTCGAAGTACACGCGTTGCTCGCAGCGGTTGCAGTGGAACGGTTTCATCGGGTCAGCCTGTCTGCGGTCGTTCGGATGGGTGGTTGCGCGCGCAACGGTGGCGTCGCATCGGCTGTCGGCGCATTGCAACGGCGCTCCGGTGCGCGCCGTTGCCGTGTTGCGCAATGTTCATGCCGCAGCCGTAGCATGTCGCAGGTTGAGCGCACACTGCGTACAACATGGGGCAGCCGGTGTGCGCCGGTTTGGTGCGTCAGGCCGACGTGCAGCATAACGGCGCGGCAAGTACGGGGTAGGTATGGGGCAGGCGCGTGGTTCCGATCCGCAGCGATCCTGTCGCTGCGCCGTGCTGCGGCGATCCCGCCCGTTGCACCATCCAACGGCATGAAGCTTGCTTTTTGCGGCTGCCCCGCCTGTCCCCCTCGCATTCGACCAGGAGTCCGGTGTGTCCATACGCGTTGCCTTGAATCACGTCACGCAGTACCGCTACGACCGGCTGGTCGGACTCTCGCCGCAGGTAATCCGGCTGCGGCCGGCGCCGCACTGTCGCACGCCGATCCTGTCGTATTCGCTGCGCGTCGAGCCGGCGCAGCATTTCATCAACTGGCAGCAGGATGCGTTTGCGAATTATCAGGCGCGACTGGTGTTTCCGGACCGGATGCGCGAATTCAAGGTAACCGTCGACCTCGTCGCGGAAATGGCGGTGTACAACCCGTTCGATTTCTTCCTCGAGCCATCCGCCGAGAAGTTTCCGTTCAAGTACGCGCCTGAACTGCGCGCCGAACTGGCGCCGTACCTCGTCAAACGCGATATGACGCCGCGCTTTGCGGACTTCGTGGCGAGTATCGATCGCGCGCCATGCGTGACGGCCGATTTCCTCGTCGCGTTGAACCAGCGCGTGCAGCGCGAGATCCGCTATCTGATCCGCATGGAGCCGGGCGTGCAGACGCCTGAGGAGACGCTCGTCAATGCTTCCGGTTCGTGCCGCGACTCGGGCTGGCTGCTGGTCGAAACCCTGCGGCAGCTGGGTCTTGCCGCGCGTTTCGTGTCCGGCTACCTGCTGCAGCTGGCACCGGATACGAAAGCGCTCGATGGCCCGAGCGGCACCGAAGTCGATTTCACCGACCTGCACGCGTGGTGCGAAGTGTACCTGCCGGGCGCGGGCTGGATCGGCCTCGATCCGACTTCCGGGCTGCTGGCGGGCGAGGGGCATATTCCGGTCGCCTGCACGCCCGAGCCGGGCAGCGCGGCGCCGATTTCGGGCGCCGTCGAGGAATCCGAAGTCGAGTTCATGCATTCGATGACGATCACCCGCGTGCTGGAAACGCCGCGCGTGACGAAGCCTTACACCGAAGCGACATGGAATGGCGTGCTGGAGATGGGCGCGCAAGTGGACCGCGATCTGCACGACATGGACGTGCGTCTGACGATGGGCGGCGAGCCGACCTTCGTCGCGGTGCGCGACCGCGACGCCGCCGAATGGAACACCGACGCGCTTGGGCCCACCAAGCGCAGTTATGCGGTAACGCTAATGGACCGGTTGCGCGAACGCTATGGCGCGAACGGTTTTCTGCATATCGGGCAGGGCAAGTGGTACCCGGGCGAGCAACTGCCGCGCTGGGCGCTATCGCTATTCTGGCGTGCGGACGGCGAGCCTTGCTGGCAGGACCCGGCGCGTTTTGCCGACGAGCGCGACCCCGGTTGCTACACCGCGGAAGACGCACAGCGTTTCATCGAGCATCTTGCGGACAAGCTCGCACTCGACAAAAAGCACATTCAGCCCGGCCACGAAGACACGTGGTACTACCTGTGGCGCGAACGGCGCCTGCCGGTCAACGTCGATCCATTCGAAGCGCGGCTGGCCGACGAACAGGAACGCGTGCGCCTGCGCCGCGTATTCGATGCGGGCCTAGCCGCAGTAACCGGCTATGCGTTGCCGCTTTCGCGGGGGCCCGGTGAGCGCTGGACCAGCGGCCCGTGGTTCTTCCGCGACGAGCGGATGTACCTGATTCCGGGCGATTCGCCGATGGGTTATCGGCTGCCGCTCGATTCGCTGCCGTGGGCCACGGCGGCGGACTATCCGGTGCAGCACGTACGCGATCCATTCGACGAACCCGCGCCGCTGCGTAGCGCCGCTCAATTGCGGATGCAGTACGCGGGTGTGGCGGGCGAGGCGCATGAGTATGCGAACCCGCATTGGCGACCCGGTACGTACGATGGCGTTGCTGCATCAGACGGCGGCGTAGCGCCGAAGTCGCGTGTCGATGGCGGCAATGGGGCGCGCGGCGCGGCGCGTCACGACTTTGGCGAACCGATGTCTACACCGACACCGATGCCCGCGCGCGGCGAATCCGCCGCGTCGCTGCTACGCACCGCACTGTGCGTCGAAGTGCGCAACCCGGCGCGTGCCGCCGGCCCGCAAGCCGAAGCGAAATCGTTCGGCTCGAGCCACGCGCTGCTGCATGTGTTCATGCCGCCGCTCACCGTGCTCGACGATTATCTTGACCTGCTCGCCGCGGTCGAAGCGAGCGCGCGCGATCTCGACATGAAAGTCGTGATCGAAGGCTATCCGCCGCCGCGCGATCCGCGTCTGAAAATGCTGCAGGTCACGCCGGATCCGGGCGTCATCGAAGTCAATATTCACCCGGCGTCGAACTGGGACGAACTCGTCGACCACACGGAATTCCTGTACGGCGCCGCGCACGAATCGTATCTGTCGACCGAGAAGTTCATGCTCGACGGCCGCCACACCGGCACCGGCGGCGGCAACCACTTCGTGCTCGGCGGCGCGACGCCGCCGGACAGTCCGTTCCTGCGTCGGCCGGACCTGCTGGCAAGCCTGGTGGCGTACTGGCATAACCATCCGTCGTTGTCGTATCTATTCTCGGGACTGTTTATCGGCCCAACCAGCCAGGCGCCGCGCATCGACGAAGTGCGTAACGACCAGGTCTACGAACTGGAGATCGCGCTGCGCGAATTGCAGCGCCAGACCGAGCGGATGGGTGGCGCGCCCGTGCCCGCATGGTTGATCGACCGGTCGCTACGCAACATCCTGATCGACGTGACCGGCAACACGCACCGCGCGGAATTCTGCATCGACAAGCTGTACTCGCCGGACGGCCCGACCGGCCGGCTCGGCCTGCTCGAACTGCGCGGCTTCGAAATGCCGCCGCATGCGCGCATGAGCCTCGTGCAGCAGTTGCTGCTGCGCGCGCTGGTCGCGCGTTTCTGGAAAACGCCGTACACCACGCGCCTCGCCCGCTGGGGCACCGAACTGCACGATCGTTTTCTGCTCGGCAGCTTCGTGCAGATGGATTTCGACGATGTACTGACCGAACTTCGCGAAGCCGGCTATGCATTCGATGCCGCGTGGTTCGCGCCGCACTTCGCGTTCCGTTTTCCGCTGGTCGGTGAACTCGACGTGAACGGTATCGCGCTGACGCTGCGCGGCGCGCTCGAACCGTGGCACGTGATGGGCGAAGAGGGCTCGGCCGGCAGCACGGTGCGCTACGTCGATTCGTCGGTCGAACGGCTCGAGGTGCGCGTGCTCGGATTGAACGGCGATCGTCATCGCGTGACGGTCAACAGCCACGCGTTGCCGCTGCAGCCGACCGGGCGCGTCAGCGAGCACGTGGCCGGCGTGCGCTACCGCGCCTGGTGGCAACCTGCTGCGCTGCATCCGACCATCGGCGTGCACGCGCCGCTGACGTTCGACGTGGTCGACACGTGGAGCGGGCGCTCGATCGGCGGTTGCCAGTATCATGTCGCTCATCCCGGCGGACGCAATTACCAGACGTTCCCGGTCAACGCATACGAAGCCGAGAGCCGGCGGCGCGCGCGCTTTTCGGCGGCAGGGCATACACCGGGGCCGCTCGCCGTAGCCGAAGGCGCGCCGCCGCGCAGTCTGGAGTTCCCGTTTACGCTGGACTTGCGCTACTGGTAACCGAATAACGAGCGACGTACCGATCTTGGCCTTTCAATCGACCTTTCCGTTCGAAACCACCGCCGGCCATGCCGATGCCGCTGCGCTGCTGCGCGCGCTGCCGGCGCGCGAAGGCCATTGGGACGAACTGCGCGAGCCGTCCGGCGCGCTGCGCGAACCGTGGCGGCGCTTCTTCGAACTGCTCGGCGAAGACGGCATTGCGGGGCTCGACGCGCGCAATGCTGCGGTGGCGCAGCAGGTGCGCGACAACGACATCACGTACAACGTCTACGCCGACAAGGGCGAGCCGCGCCCGTGGGCGCTCGACCTGCTGCCGTTCCTGATCGAGGAAAGCGACTGGGCAGAGATCGAGCGCGGCGTGATGCAGCGCGCGCGTCTGCTCAATGCATTGATGGCCGACGTGTACGGTGCGCAAACGCTGCTGCAGCAGGGCAAGCTGCCGCCTGCGCTGGTGTTCGGACATCGCGGCTATCTGCGCGCGGTGAAGGGCTACATGCCGCCCGGCGGCCAGTTTCTGCAGGCGGTTGCCGTCGACCTCGCGCGCGCGCCCGACGGCAACTGGACGGTGATGGCGCATCGCACCGAAGTACCTTCGGGCTTGGGCTACGCGCTGGAAAACCGGCTGATCGTATCGAGCCTGTTCGGCGATGCGTTCCGCGAAATGCGCGTGAGCCGGCTCGCGCCGTCGTATTCGCAGCTGACCGGCACGCTCGCCCAGCTTGCGCGCACGACCATGCGCGACGAAGCGCCGGATAGCGTCGCGAATATCGCGCTACTCACGCCCGGACCATTCAGCGAAACCTATTTCGAGCACGTGTTTCTGGCGCGCTATCTCGGCATCGCACTGGTTGAAGGTAAAGACCTGACGGTGCGCAACGACATGCTGTATCTGAAGACACTCGCGGGCCTCGAACGCGTGCACGTGGTGTTGCGCCGGCTCGACGACCAGTTCTGCGATCCGGTCGAACTGCGCGCCGATTCGACCATCGGCGTGCCTGGCCTGCTGCAGGTGATGCGTGCGGGCAACGTGATCGTGTCGAACGTGCCGGGGTCGGGCTTTATCGAATCGCCGGCACTGCATGGCTTTATGCCCGGCATTGCGCAGGCGCTGCTCGGCGAATCGTTGCTGATGCCGGGGGTGCCGACCTGGTGGTGCGGCGAGGCCGTCGCGCGCGAGCATGCGTTCGGGCAGATCGACGAAGCGTACCTCGTACCGACGTGGCCGCAGATGTCGACCGGCGCGCCCGCGGCGGCAGGGCCGCCGGGTGTGATCGGCGGACGGCAGAAGCTTGCCGCGTGGAAGAGCGAGATCGATGCGGCGCCCGATGCGTTCACGGTTCAGCAGCCGCTGCCGTATTCGTGCACGCCGCGCTACGAAAGCGGCGCGCTCGGCAACCGGCCTTCGGTGCTGCGCGTGTATGCGATCGCCGACATCAACGGCGGCTGGCACGTACTGCCCGGCGGTTTTGCGCGGCTCGCGGGGGAACGGCAGTCGAGCGTATCGATGCAGTTCGGCGGCAGCAGCGTGGACACGTGGGTGCTGTCGAGCCAGCCGAGCTCCACTTTTACGCTGTTGCCGTCGCCGTTGAAGCCCGCCGATCTCGCGCGCAAACATCGCACGGTATCGAGTCGTGCCGCGGAAAACCTGTTCTGGGCCGGCCGCTACGGCGAGCGCGCCGAGAACAACGTGCGCTTGCTGCGGCTCATGCTCGGTTCGCTGGAAGGCAACGACGCAGGCACGATGTTCTCGACGCTGGTCGAACTCGCGCTGCAGTTCGGGCTCGTGCAGCAGGGAGACATGCTGGCGAACCAGTCGCTGCAGTCGTTCGAACGCACGCTGGTGGCAAATCTGCACGAGAGCAATGGCGCCTCGAGCATCGGACAGAATCTTGCGAGCATGGCGCGCGCGAGCGGCGAAATTCGCGGCCGTCTGTCGAACGACCACTGGCGCACGATTCTCGCCGCCCGCAACGATTTCCGCGACGCGCTCGCAACGCTGACGCCCGCGGTTGCTGCTTCGGCCGTGCAGGCGCAAGGCAAGGCGCGCTACAACCGCATGAAGCTGGTGGACGGGCTCGAACATCTTGCAACGCAACTATCCGCGATCAGCGGCGCGCAAGGCGACCGGATGACGCGCGATGAAGCGTGGCGGCTGCAGTTCGCCGGCCGCCACATCGAACGCGTGTGGGCGATGGCGACGATTCTGCGCACGCTCGCGAGCAATGGGCAACTGGCCACGCCGGCCGGTTTCGATCTGCTGCTGCAGTTGTTCGACAGCACGCTGACTTACCGCTCGCTGTATCCGGGCCGCTTCGAAGTGCCGGCACTGATCGATCTGCTGGTGATCGAGCCGACCAACCCACGCGGCCTGTACGGCGTCTACGCGCGCTTGTGCACGAAGCTCGACGACATCTCGCTCGCCGCGGGCGGCACACGGCATCGGCCGTTTAACGATCTGCTGCCGTCGACCGCTTCGCTGCCGATGCTCGAGCGGCTGTGCACGGTCGACGCGGACGGTGCGTATGCGCAGCTGACCGAACTCTGCGATCACCTGACGGGTTGGGTCAGCGCAGCGGCCAACGAGATCAGCGCGCGCTACTTCAGCCACGCGAATACGCTTGCTTCGCAGGTGTCGTCATGAGCGACAAGAGCGCGCCCATCCTGCTGTCGGTGTCTCACCGCACCACCTACCACTACTCGACGCTGGTCGAAACGGCGCAGCATCTCGCCACGATCCGGCCGCTTGCGTGCGCGTGGCAGCGCGTCGTGTCGCACGACGAACGCATCGAGCCGGCGCCGTCGTATCAGCATAGCCGCATCGACGGGTTCGGCAACGACGTGCTGTACTTCGCGCTCGATGCGCCGCACGAACGTCTGCAGTTCGTCAGCGAAACGACCGTGCAATTGACGCCGCGCTGGGCCAATCTCGACCCGGATGCGACGCCCGCGTGGGAAAGCGTCGCCGATGAACTGCGCTATCGCGCGGGCGGCACGTGCCTGCCGCAGACCGAGTTCTGCTTCGCGTCGCCGAATATCGCGCTGAGTGCGGCGTTGCGCGACTATGCGCTGCCGAGCTTCGCACCCGGCACGGCAATCGTGGCGGGCGCGATCGACCTGATGCACCGCATTCACGCGGATTTCGCTTACAAACCGTCGGCCACGATGTTCGATACGCCGGCCGAACGCGCATTCGAGCTGAAAAGCGGTGTGTGTCAGGACTTCGCGCAGGTGATGATCGGTTGCCTGCGTACGCTCGGTTTGCCGGCGCGCTATGTCAGCGGCTATCTGCGCAACGATCCGCCGCCGGGCCAGCCGCGGCTGATCGGCGCCGACGCGTCGCATGCATGGGTGTCCGTGCATTGTCCGCAAAGCGGTTGGATCGACCTCGACCCGACCAACGACGTGCTGGCCGACGTCGATCACATCACACTCGCCATCGGCCGCGATTACAGCGACGTGTCGCTGCTGCGCGGCATGATTCTGGGCGGTGGCGCGCATCGCGTGGAAGTGGCGGTGCACGTGCTTGCGTTGTGAGGTGGACGTTGCGAAACAGTGTCTTTGAAACTGACCGGTGCGCGAAGGTTGCCCAATTTCGAATGCCGGCTTGACAACGTGCATACACACATATAGACTTTGCCTTCATGAACAAAGCCATTTCCCATGACGAGTGCAACTGCTTCGCATTGCGGCAGGCCGCGCGCTATGTAACGCAGATCTACGAACGCCATCTCGGCGAGGTAGGCCTGACGGCCGCGCAGTTCACGATCATGGCAAAGCTGGCGCGCAAGCCAGATCTATCGATCCTCGATCTGGCGGATATGATGGTAATGGAGCGCACCACGCTGGTTCGTGCGTTGAAGCCGTTGCAACGCGACGGCTTCGTGCTCAGCGAGCCGTCGGAGCATGATGGCCGCACCTTTCTTTTCAGCCTGTCCGATGCCGGGCAGCGCGTCTTCGAGCAGGCCGCCGTCGCATGGCGCGCCGCGCAAGACGAATTCGAAGTGAAGTTCGGCCGCACCCGCGCGAAAGCGCTACGCGGCGAACTGTTCAATCTGACAGCCTGATCTTTCGAACGCTTCCGGAACCGACCGGCCCTTATGGTTATTTGAATTGTGTATATGCACTCCGATAACGAAACTGAAACCGAATCCGAAACCGGTACTGAAGCCGGATCCGGAGCAGAAGCCGACTTCGACTTTGCACAGCTGCTGGTAGAGGACGACTGCTTCGCAATCCGGCAGGCCGCGCGCTTCGCCTCGCAGTTGTACGACCGGCACCTGGCGCGAACCGGGCTGAAGATCACGCAGTTCTCGGTGATGTGGCGGCTCGCCATGAAGCCAGGCATGACGATCAAGGAACTCGCCGACTGGATGGTGATGGAGCGTACGACGCTGGTGCGTGCGATTCAACCGTTGCAACGCGACGGCCTGATCGTCAGCGACGCATCACCGCGCGATCGCCGCGCACTGGTGTTTGCGCTGACCCCTGCCGGGCTCGAAAAGGTCCATTCTGCACGCAGCTCGTGGCACAGGGCGCAGCGCGAGTTCGAAGAGCGCTTTGGCGAGGAGCGCGCGACGTTCCTCAGACGCGAACTGTTGGCGCTGACAAAGAAATAGCGAAGCAGAAAAAGCACAGTGCCCCCGGTGCAGCGCTGCAAGGCGCTTTTTTTCAACCATTGATAGTGCATACACACACGAAATCATGTCCACTTCTTCTCCATCGAGCATTGCGCCGGCAGGCGCAGCGGGCGTCGCAAAGCCGGCGCGCCGTATTCCCTGGATGTTGATTGCGTTGTTGTCGGTTGTGCTGGTGGTGGCGGCGGCCGGATCGTACTGGTACCTGGTGGGCCGCTTCGTCGAGTCGACCGACGATGCGTATGTGGGCGGCGACGTGACGGTGCTGGCGCCGCGCGTGAGCGGCTTCGTCACCGACGTGGCGGTGCAGGACAACCAGTACGTGCACGCCAACCAGGTGCTGATCCGCCTCGATTCGCGCGACTACGACGCGCGTCTTGCACAGGCGAATGCGGAAGTGGCTAGTGCGCAGGCCTCGGTTACCGAACTGCAGGCCAAGCGCACGCTGCAACTGGCGGTGATCAACGAACAGACGGCCGGCGTGCAGGCGTCGAATGCGGAGCTGACACGCAGCGCCGCCGACCAGAACCGCTACCGCGCACTGGTGAAAGACGAGGCTGTCTCCGACCAGGTGGTCGAGCGGGCCGATGCGGACCAGCTCAAGGCGCGCGCCGCGGTGGCGCGCAGCAATGCGTCGCTGATTGCCGCGCAGCGGCAACTGGGGGTAATCGATGCGCAGATCGGCGATGCGCAGGCGCGGGTCGCGACGGCCCGGGCGGCGCAGCGCGTGGCCGAACTGAACGTGGAATACACGACGATCCGCGCGCCGATCGACGGCTACATCGGCAATCGCACCGCGCGGGTCGGCATGCTGGCGAACATCGGCGTGTCGTTGCTGACCGTGGTGCCGGCCAGCGGCCTGTGGATCGACGCGAACTTCAAGGAAGACCAGCTCAAACACATGCACGCCGGCGACACGGTGGACGTGAAGCTCGACGCATCGAGCCGGAGCATCACCGGCACCGTGCAGAGCCTGGCGCCTGCGACCGGCGCGACCTTCAGCGTCCTGCCCGCGGAAAACGCCACCGGCAACTTTACGAAGATTGTGCAGCGCGTGCCGGTGCGGGTCCACCTGAACGTGCCGAAGGACATGCAGCAGGTATTGCGGCCGGGGCTGTCGGCGACGGTGGACGTGCACCTCGACCCGGCACGCACCCGATCCTGAACAAGGCGTGTGAGCAAACCGTGACTAACCCCACCGCAACGAACCCGGACCGCGCCCCATGACTTCCACCGCGACCCTGCCCGCCAACCCGGCCGACCAGCCGATGCGCGCAAAGGTGATTGCCTTCGTGCTGATGTGCGTCGGCTTCTTCATGGCGACGCTCGACATCCAGATCGTCGCGTCATCGCTGAAGGACATCGGTGGCGGCCTGTCGGCGAGCCAGGACGAACTGTCCTGGGTGCAGACTTCCTATCTGATCGCCGAAATACTGGTGATTCCGATGTCCGGCTGGCTGACCAAGGTGTTTTCGACGCGCTGGCTGTTCGCTGCCTCGGCGTTCAGCTTCACGATTACCAGCATGCTGTGCGGCCTCGCGTGGGATATCAATTCGATGATCCTGTTTCGCGCCCTGCAAGGTGCGGCCGGCGCGGCGATGATTCCGACTGTGTTCACCACAGCATTCATGCTGTTTCCGGGCAAGCAGCGGCTGGTCGCGTCGACCGCGATCGGCACGCTGGCGTCGATCGCGCCAACCATCGGCCCGGTGATCGGCGGCTGGATCACCGACCAGTGGTCGTGGCACTGGCTGTTCTACCTGAACCTGATACCGGGCGTGCTCGTCACGGTGCTGGTGCCGAAGTTCGTGCACGTCGACGAGGCGGATGTGTCGCTGCTCAAACGCGGCGATTATCTGGGCATCCTGCTGATGTGCGGCTTTCTCGGCTGCCTCGAATACGTGCTCGAAGAAGGCCCGCGCAAGAACTGGTTCGGCGACGACGTGATCCTGACCTGCGCGTGGATTGCCGGCATCAGCGGCTTTCTGTTTCTGGTGCACGCGTTCACCGCGAAGGATCCGATCGTCGATCTGCGGGCACTGGCGATCCGTAATTTCGGCATTGGCAGCCTGCTGTCGTTCATCACCGGCATTGGCATCTTCTGCACGGTGTTTTTGACACCGGTCTATCTGTCGCGCGTGCGCGGCTTCGATTCGCTGCAGATCGGCATTGCGCTGCTGTCGGTCGGCGGCTTCCAGATGATCGGGCTGGTGGTGTATTCGACAGTCGCACGCTTTATCAGTCTGCGCGCGCTGCTGGTGTTCGGGTTGATCCTGTTCGGCCTCGGCTGCTATCTGTATGTGCCGATCACTAACGACTGGGGCTGGCGCGAACTATTGATTCCACAGGCGCTGCGCGGCTTCGGGCAGCAGTTCTGTATCGCGCCGATCGTCACAATGGCGCTCGGCTCGTTACCACCGTCGCGACTGAAATCGGCCAGCGGCCTGTTCAACCTGATGCGCAATCTGGGTGGCGCGATCGGCATCGCGGTGGTCAGCACGATGCTCAACGACCGGCTTAACCTGCATTACGAACGGCTTGACGAGCACGTCAGCGTGGGCCGTCCTGTTATCGAAGCGATCTTGCATCGGCAGTCGGCGTATCTCGCCGAGATGGGCGGCAACGTGGTGAACGGCGTACAAGGCAGCCTCGCGATGCTGCATTCGCTGCTGATGCGCGAAGCGCTGGTGCTGACGTTCTCCGATACCTTCCTGGCCGTCGCGCTGTGTTTCGGCGTTGCGGTACTGGCGATGATCTTTTCACGGCCGTTTGGACTCAGCGCGCCGCCTCCCGATGCTCATTGAAGGAACCGACATGAACGCAATGCTTAAAACGGCGTTTGCTGCGGCGCTCACGTTAACGCTTGCGGCCTGTGCCGTGCCGCCGGCGCAGCACGCGGATTTGCCGCAGTCCGTGAAGACGCTTGCGCCTGACGCGTGGAGCGTCGCTGCGCCGCAGGACACGGTGGACGCGCAGGCGTGGTGGGCGCACTTTGGCGATCCGGTGATGCATGAGCTGATCGAATCGGTGCTGAACAGCAATCTCGATGTGCAAGCGGCGGTCGAGCGCGTCACGCAGGCGCAGCAGCAAACGAAGCAGCAACGCGCCGCGCTGTTGCCGCAACTCGATGCCACCGCGGCCGCATCGCACACACGGCAGACTTTGCCGCCGCCGCTCGGCTATGTAGATGCCGCGGGTATCGGCGTTGCCGCGAACTGGACTCCCGACGTGTTCGGCGGCGAACGGCTCGCGGTGCTTGCCGCACAGGCGCAAACCACAGGCCGCGCGTCGGCGTTGAACGAGCTGCGCCTCGCGCTCGCCGCGAATACGGCGGCAGCCTACATCGATTTGCGCTGGGCGCAGTCGGAACTGCAGATTCTCAACGACAACGAGCAGATCCGCAGCCGCGCGCTGAAGCTGACGCAAGACCGTCTGCGTTATGGCTTGTCGACACAGCTCGACGTCGCGCGGGCGCAGAACCAGCTGCAGGATCTGCAGGCACGGATTCCGCGTGTGCAGTCGGAGGTCCAGCATCAGTTGAGCCTGATCGCCGTGTTTTCGGGCCGCACGCCGGAAAGCGTGCAGAACCTGATGTTGAGCGCGCCGGGCGCGATCCCGGTGCCGTCGCTCGGCGTGCCGCAGACGCTGCCGTCCGAAGCGCTGCTGCGTCGCCCGGACGTGTTGACTGCTTATGCAAAGGTCCAGCAGCGCGCGGCGGAAGTGGGCGTGTCGCGCGCGCAGCGCTATCCGCAGTTCAATCTGAGTCTGACCGATGGCTTGCTGGCCGCGTCGTGGGTCGGCGCGCCGACGCTGACCGACAACCTGTTCAGCGCGGCATTGAGCGCGACGGCGCCGATTTTCAGCGCCGGCCGCATTACGGCCAACATCAACGAAAACGAAAGCCGCATGCGCGAATCGCAGCTTGGGCTGAATCAGACCATGCTCAACGCGCTGAAAGAAATCGAGGATACGCGCAGCGATCTGGTCAGCGGCGCGACCCAGGTGGAGCGGTTGTCCGGCGCGCTGGATTCGTCGGGCAAGGCGCTGCGTTTGTCGACGCAACTATATAAAGGAGGCGCATCGAGCTTCCTCGACGTGCTCGATGCGCAGCAGGCGTATCTGATCGATGCCGAATCGTTGAACCAGGCGAAGCGGGCGCATGCGCAATCGGCGGTGGCGCTGTATCGTTCGCTCGGCGGCGGCTGGAGCGTGGCGGAGCCGGGCACGGCAGACGCAAGCGCGAGCGATGCAAAGCCTGCAGCCACGAGCGCGCTCGCGCCGCAAAGCCGCGCAGCCCCAACCGCAGCCGCAGCCGCAGCCCCAACCGCATCGGTCGCAGCGCAATGAACGCCGCCGTGCCGCAGCCGCCTTGCAGCCCCTCGGCCCCTTACCGCAACAACGAAAGCGCTTCGCAATCGGCGAGGCATTCGCAATGCAGTACTTCATTTGAGGAATCGCGATGAGCAATCGACAGGTAGTGATCAGTCATCCGGTGAGAACCGCAATCGGCGCGTTCGGCGGCGCGTTGAAAGACGTGCCGGCCACGCAACTGGGCGCTGCAGCCATCCGCGAAACGCTGCGCCGCAGCGGTCTTGCCGCGGACCAGCTCGCATCGGTGACGATGGGCAACGTGATCCAGGCCGGCAACAAGATGAATCCGGCACGCCAGGCGTCGCTGGGCGGCGGCGTGCCGGTGACGGTGCCTGCGCAAACCTTGAACCGCGTATGCGGTTCGGGTGCGCAGGCGATCGCGTCGGCAGCGCAGGAAATCTGGCTAGGCTTCGGCGACGTCGCGCTGGCAGGCGGCATGGAAAACATGGACCGCGCGCCGTTCCTGCTCGACAACGGCCGCTGGGGCTATCGGATGGGCAATGCGCAGATCTACGACAGCGCGCTGCACGATGGTCTGGTCGATGCGTTTTCCAACCAGCATTCCGGCTGGCATACCGAGGATCTGGTCGCGCAGCTCGGTATCACGCGCGACGCGCAAGACCGTTTCGCGGCACGCTCGCAACAACGCTTCGTCGCCGCGCAACAGCGTGGCGCGTTCGACGCGGAACTGGTGGGGGTCGACGTCAAAGCCCGTAAGGAGACCATCAGCTTTATCCGCGACGAGCAGCCGCGGCCGGATACGACCGTCGAAACGCTGGCGCGGCTGCGTCCCGCGTTCCGCAGCGACGGCACGATCACGGCCGGCAATGCGCCGGGCCTGAACAGCGGCGCGTCAGCAATGCTGGTGGCCGAACGCGGCTACGCGGAAGCGCACGGCCTCGAGCCGCATGCGCGGCTGGTCGCGTTCGGCGTGGCCGCCGTCGAGCCGGGCATGTTCGGGCTCGGCCCGGTGCCGGCAGTCCGGATGGCGCTCGAACGCGCGGGCTGGAGTATCGGCGACGTCGAGCGCTATGAGATCAACGAAGCATTTGCGGCGGTGCCGCTTGCGATCATCGGTCAGCTTGGGCTGGCTGAAGACGTGGTGAACGTCGAAGGCGGCGCGGTGGCGCACGGCCATCCGATCGGCGCGACCGGCGCGATTCTGACCACCCGTCTGATCCATTCGATGCGCCGCGATGGCTTGAAGCGCGGCGTGGTCACGCTGTGTATCGGCGGTGGCCAGGGCATTGCGCTCGCGCTCGAGATGCTCTGAAGCACCGCCATACTTCCGACGGCTCGCCGCGCACGCTGCGAGCCGTGTCCGTTTACCGGATACTCGTGCCTGGGGCGACCAGGCCGTCATCATTCATTCAAACAGGAGATCGTGATGCGAATTCTCGTAGTGGGCGCCGGCGCGCTCGGTGGCTATTTTGGCGGACGGCTGGTGCAGGCAGGCCGCGACGTCACGTTTCTGGTTCGCGCCGGACGCGCCGAGGAATTGCAGCGCAACGGCCTCGTGATCAAAAGCCCGCGCGGCAGCGTGACCTTGCGCGACGTGAAGACCGTACTGGCCGAGCGTCTCGACGCGCCGTTCGATCTCGTGCTGTTGAGCTGCAAGGCCTATAACCTCGACGACGCGATCGAATCGTTCGCGCCGGCGGTCGGCCCCGCTACGATGATCCTGCCGGTGCTGAACGGCATGCGCCATATCGACGTGCTACGGGCAAAGTTCGGCGCGGCCAACGTGCTGGGCGGCGCGGGTCTGATCTCCGCGACGCTGAACCGCGAGCGCGAAGTCGAGCATCTGAACGATCTGCATCAGATCACCTATGGCGAACTGGACGGCTCGATGTCGGAGCGGATCCGCGCAGTCGAGCGCAGCTTCGAAGGCGCCGGATTCGACAGCCATGCAGTGGGCGACATCATGCAGCGGATGTGGGAAAAATGGGTGTTTCTGGCGACGCTGGCAGCCAGCACCGCTTCGAACCGCGCGACGATCGGCGACATCCTGAGCACGCCGGATGGCCGCCAGCTGATCGAAGGCCTGTTCGACGAGTGCTGCAACGTTGCGCAGCAGCATGGCTTTCCGGTCAGCGAAGCGGCCCTCGCGCGTTCGCGCGGCATCCTGCTTGCGCAAGGTTCGCCGCTCACCGCTTCGATGCTGCGCGATCTCGAGAACCAGTCTCGGATCGAAGCCGACCACATCATCGGCGACATGATCGCGCGCGGCGGCGACGATCAGCATCGTGCGGCGCCGCTGTCGCTGCTGCGCGTCGCGTACACGAATCTGAAAGCATACGAAGCGCGCCAGACGCGCAGCGCCGCTTGATCTGAGATTGCCATGGCCGCGGTCGGCCACCTGCAAGGCGCGCTACGCCGCGCCAAACACGCGAGGCGCATGAAGTAGAATCGACGCACCAGAAAAAGCCCCGCGACAGGAGGTGAAATCATGCCGAGTCCTCAAGGGTCGGTGACGGCGCTCAGTTCCGCATCGGCCACGGTGTTCTCCGTCGGCATCGTATTTCTCGGCTACTGGGGGGTGAACGAAGCGTCGGGCTGGCGGCCGGTCGACCGGGTGGTCGCGGCGCTCGCGCTGCTCGGCTTCGCACTTCTCGGGCTCGTGCCGTGGGTGGCCACGTCCCCGGTCGAGCCGGACACCAGCGACGCCAAGGTGCGCATCGCACGCCGCCTGTTCGTGTTCGGCGTCGGGTCGATCTGGCTGGCCATTCTGGTCTCGGTGCTGTTCTGACTCCGCGCTGCCGCCCGGCCTATTCCCCTGCAATACGATGACAGACACTTTGCGAACCGCCATCGTCTACCTCGCGTATCTGAGCGATCCGCAGGCTTATCCAAGGGGCAGCATACTGCCGCACTGGATTGTCGCCACGGTCGCCGCGCAGTGCGTGCTGGCCGCGCTGCTGCTGGTGCCGTCGGTACGTGCCAGCCGGGTGTTCGCGGTGTTCGTGCTGGCTAGCGTCGCAGCGGTGCCGGTCGCGTTGTGGAGCGCCGGTGCGCGTAACGCCAGCATTCTGACCAGCGTGCCGCTGTGGATCTTCTATGGTGTGCAACTGTGCGTCGCGCTAGTCTGGATCGGCCGGCGCCATCAGCGCCGCCGGTCCGCGCACGTCACGCTGCTTGTGCTGTTTCTGTTGTTTACCGTGCCGTGCGCGAGCGTGTTCGTCGCCGGTCATCTGGTCGATCCCGCTTACCGCACTTATTGAAGCCAGGGCCGCATGGATCTTCATATCGCGGTTCACGGGCGCCATGATCTTGCCAGCCAGATCTACCGGCAGCTGCGCGCGGCGATCGTCGAAGGGCGTCTTGCCGGCGACACGCAGTTGCCGTCCACCCGCGATCTCGCGCTGCAACTCGGCGTATCGCGCAAGACCACGCTCGACGTGTTCGAACGCCTGCTTGCCGAAGGTTTTCTCTATACACGCGCCGGCGCCGGCACCTTTGTCGCACAGGGACTGCAGCGTTTACCGGCCGAGCCTTCCGCGCATGCGCGCGCGCTCAAGGCGCGGGCTAGCGCGAAAACGGCGCTACACGCGCAGCCGTTATGGGACCCTTCGGGCGGCAATCCTTCGGTCGGCGTGCTGGTGCCGCCGCTGCCGTCGCGCGGGGTGCAATACGACTTCATCGGCGGCGTGACCGACATGAAGCACTTCCCTTTCGATGTCTGGCGGCGTTGCATGAACCATGCGCTGCGTGCCCAGGCGCGCGGCAACGGCGCCTATCGCGAGGCGGCCGGCGAGCAGGAATTGCGGCTTGCGGTGGCGCGTTATCTGGCGTTCAACCGGGCCGTTGCCAGTAACTGGGAAGACGTTATCGTCACGCAAGGTGCGCAGCAGGCGCTCGATCTGCTCGCTCGCGTGACGCTGCGCCCAGGCGACGTGGCCGCCGTCGAAGACCCCGGCTATCCGCCCGCGCGCGCCGTCTTCGCGGCCGCCGGCGCGCGGGTCGTGCCGGTGCCGGTCGATGCGCAAGGGCTGGTGGTCGAACGGCTGCCGAAAGACGCGCGGCTCGTCTATGTGACACCTTCGCATCAGTTTCCGCTCGGCATGCCGATGAGCCTCGAGCGGCGCGTCGCGCTGCTCGAATGGGCGCAGGCGCACGACGCGCTCGTCATCGAAGACGACTACGACTGCGAGTTCCGCTTCGAGGGCCGCCCGACCGAACCGCTGAAAAGCCTCGATCGCGCCGAACTGGTCGCCTACGTCGGCACCTTTTCGAAGACCGTGTTTCCCGAACTGCGGGTGGGCTACATGGTGCCGCCCGCGTCGCTCGCGCAAGCGCTTTGCAATGCACGGCGGGTCGGCGACTGGCACGGCGCCACGCTGATACAGGCCGCGCTGGCGAAGTTCATGCTCGACGGCGAGTTCGCCAAACACCTGAAACGCATGCACAAGCTCTATTCAGCGCGACGCGCTTCTTTGCTTGCGCATCTGCAAGGCGACCTCGCGCCATGGTTCGAGCCGATCGTGCCGACTGCCGGCATCCACCTCGCTGCGCTTTTGAAGGCGCCGCTCGAAGAGGGCGCGGTAGTGGCGCTCGCGCGCGACGCATCGATCGCGCTGTACGGACTTGCTCAATTCAAGTTGAGCGGGCCGTCGCCCGGTGGCCTCATGTTCGGCTATGGCGGCATCGAAGCCGAACGGATCGACGCTGCGTTGACGCAGCTTGCGCAGCTGCTTCGCGCCGCTGCATACGGCGCGACGTTCAAGCATCCACAACCCAAAAGGTGATGGACAGGTACCTACAAAACGTAACGCGGCGACTTTTAACCCGTAAAACAAGCGTCAAAATGTGTCACGTAGTCTGCGACACGCAACAAATCGCGCTGTAACGCGTAAAAAGATTCACGCGAAACGCCGCGACGCTTGTAGAATCCCGCGTGAAGACACACATGTCGTGTGCACTTCGTAGTTCACTGACCAACAACAGGTAGGAGAAACATGCCGACTTCCGCAAAGAAGGTTGCCAAGAAGGCGACCACCGTAGCGACCAAGAAAGTCGCTGCAACGAAGGCTCCCGCAACGAAGAAAGTAGCGGCTAAGAAGGTCGCCGTGAAGGCGTCCGGCGCAGCGTCGCCGATCAAGGACACCTTCACGAAGGCCTCGCTGGCGGCTCACGTTGCAGAGCGTTCGGGTGTCGAACCGAAGTCCGCCAAGGCCGTGCTGGCCGCGCTCGAAGACACGATCCTCGGCTCGGTCCACAAGAAGGGCGCTGGCGAATTCACGCTGTCGGGTCTTCTGAAGATCGTCGTGCAATCGGTGCCGGCGAAGAAGAAGCGCTTCGGCAAAGACCCGTTCACGGGCGAAGAGCGTTGGTTCCCGGCCAAGCCGGCTAGCGTGCGCATCAAGGCACGTGCACTGAAGAAGCTGAAAGACGCAGCATCGGCCTGATCGATGTTGCAGGATGGTCGGGCCGTCGGCGTCTTCGGATGAGGGTAGTGCCGGCCATGCTGCACCAGGCAGTTTTTGAAATCCCCGCGAACGAACACTTCGCGGGGATTTTTTATTCCACTCGGGCTTCGATATGCGTTGATGTATTCGCGCTTCGCTGCATCTGCGCTTCGTGCAGGCGTCATGCGTAGGTGCGTGCTCATTCTCCCGGTCGATTCCTCAAGCCCTGATTCATCAACGCAATTCACCCGGTCGATTCACTAAGTCGGTTCAGCGTGCATCGAACTGGCCAACGTGCGTGGTGTCGCGCACCGCGGTAGCGCATCGGCCGCTGGCGCAGTACGATGGCAAACAGGTCGCGGCCGGCAGGCATGCGCACTCGCTGTGCATGCAATGAGTTGTGTGCGCAACGGTAATGGCATAGCGCTTGCTTGATCCTACGGACACGAATGCGCAGCGCATTCGCCTTCAATCCGACAAAAAGAGCGGGGCGTGACATGCGATGCTTTGACGAGATGCGTCAACACGACGAAGCCGTGCGACCGCACTACGCACGTTTCGCGAACTGGCTGGGGCAACAGGGAAACGACGCGATCGCGCGCAAGCGCGCTGAAGCGGATCTGCTGTTCAGGCGGGTTGGCATCACGTTCGCGGTCAACGGCGACCTGTCCGGTACCGAGCGGCTGATCCCGTTCGATCTGATTCCACGCATCATTCCGCGCGGCGAGTGGCAAACCCTCGAAGCCGGTTTGCGCCAGCGCGTGCAGGCGCTGAACCTGTTTATCCACGACGTCTATCACGAACGCAACATCGTACGCGCCGGCATCGTGCCGGCCGAGCAGGTCTATACGAACGCGCAGTATCGGCCGGAGATGCAGGGCGTCGACGTGCCGCTCGGCGTATACGCGCATATCGCCGGTGTCGACGTGGTGCGCGCCGGGCTGGATGGCGAGTTCTATGTGCTCGAAGACAATCTGCGCGTGCCGTCCGGCGTGTCCTACATGCTGGAAAACCGCAAGATGATGATGCGGCTCTTCCCCGAGCTGTTCGTCCAGAACCGTATCGCGCCGGTCGCGCATTACCCGGACTTGCTGCTCGACATGCTGCGTTCGGTGGCGCCGGCAGGCGTCGACGATCCGGTGGTGGTGGTGCTGACGCCCGGCATGTACAACTCCGCGTATTTCGAGCACACGTTCCTTGCGCAGCAGATGGGCGTCGAACTGGTGGAAGGCAAAGACCTGTTCGTCGACGACCACTACGTGTTCATGCGCACGACGCAGGGGCCGCGCCGCGTCGACGTGATCTATCGCCGCGTCGACGACGACTTCCTCGATCCGCTCGCGTTTCGTCCGGATTCGGCGCTCGGCGTGCCGGGTTTGCTGACCGCGTATCGCGCCGGCCGCGTCGCACTCGCGAACGCGATGGGCACCGGCATCGCCGACGACAAGTCGATCTATCCGTACGTGCCGGAGATGATCGAGTTCTATCTCGGCGAGAAGCCGATTCTCAACAACGTGCCGACGTACCAGTGCCGCAAGCCGGACGATCTTGCCTACACGCTCGCGCATCTGCCGGAACTGGTCGTCAAGGAAGTGCACGGCGCGGGCGGCTACGGGATGCTGGTCGGTCCCGCGTCGACGGCCGCCGAGATCGAGGCCTTCCGCGCGCGGCTGATCGCAAAGCCGGCAGGCTATATCGCGCAGCCGACGCTCGCGCTATCCGCATGTCCGACCTTCGTCGACGCCGGCATCGCGCCGCGCCATATCGACTTGCGGCCATTCCTGTTGTCCGGCAAGACCGTCGCGATGGTGGCCGGCGGCTTGACGCGCGTCGCGCTGCAGGAAGGCTCGCTGGTGGTCAATTCGTCGCAGGGAGGCGGCACCAAGGACACGTGGATGGTCGACTAGCCGCGTCGCGCACGCGACCTCGTCGATCGTCGTATCGCCCGGGCGCCATGCCCGCAGCGATGCCGGGCCGGCCGGCCATGCCACTTGCCGGCGCGCATGGGTAATTACGGGTAACCACGCGCAGCGCGTTTCAATCCCGTGCCGATCAATCACGGAAAGCCGTCATGCTAAGCCGCACTGCCGATCACCTGTTCTGGATGGCCCGCTATATGGAGCGCGCCGAGAATACCGCGCGCATGCTCGACATCAATCTGAAGGCGCAGTTACTGCCGCAGACGCCCGAGCAGGAGGCCCGCGCGCAGCGCTCGGTTCTGCGCATTTCCGAACTCGAAGAAGCCTTCGCCCAGCGCCATGACGAACCGGCGCGCGAGCACATGCTCGATTTCATGGTGGCCGATGCGACCAATCCGTCGAGCATTCATTCGTGTCTGCAGGCAGCCCGCGAAAACGCGCGCGCCGTGCGCGGCACGCTGACCACCGAATGGTGGGAGACCATCAACGACACGTGGCTCGAGTTCAACGAACGCACCGGCGCCGGGCAACTGACCAACAACCCGGTGGGCTTGTTCGAGTGGGTCAAGTTCCGCTCGCATCTGTCGCGTGGTGTGACGCTTGGCACTGCGCTGCAGGATGACGCGTTCTTCTTCACGCAGCTCGGTACCTTTCTCGAGCGCGCGGACAACACAGCGCGGATTCTCGACGTGCGCTTCGCCGACGCCGAGCCGAACTCGCGCGATGCAGCCCGCCAGCTCGAAGACTTCTATTACTGGACCTCGATCCTGAGCTCGGTGTCGGCGCTCGAAATCTACCGCAAGGTGTATCGCGACGTGGTGACGCCCGCGCGCGTCGTCGAGCTGATGATCCTCAATTCGCAGATGCCGCGTTCGTTGCTCGCTTCGCTGGAAGGCGTCTGCGCTAACCTCGCGATGCTGCGCACGCAGGGCTCGAACCAGTGCGAGCGGTTCGCCGGCAAGCTGCGTGCGGAGCTGTTATATGCCGATATCCGGCAGATTTTCGAGGCGGGACTGCATGCGTGGCTCACGCAGTTTCTCGCGCGCGTGTTCGAACTCGGCAACATGGTCGCGCGCACCTATCTGCTGTTGCCGGTCGCCTGACGGAGTGCCTGTATGTATCTGACGATCCGCCACGATACGGTCTATCGCTACGAAGCGACGGTTCATTACTCGATCCAGCAGTTGCGGCTCACGCCGTCGAGCGGCGCGGCACAGACCGTGCGGCGCTGGCTGCTCGATGCGCCGGGCAAGCTGGATTCGACTTTCGATGCGTACGGCAACGTGCTGCATACGCTGGTGCTGAACAAGCCGCATCAGGAGATTCACGTGGAGGTAGCAGGCGAAGTCGAGACCGTGCGTTTGCTCGACGGCCGGCTTGGCGACCCCGCCGGGCCGATCCCGCTCGAGCACTACACGTGCGCGACGCGCCTCACCGACGTCGATCCGGCGCTGTGCGATCTCGCGCATGCAGCGCCGCCGCTCACGTCGGCGGCCGCGCTGATCGGGCTCGCCGAGCGGATTATCGAGCGCGTCAGTTTCAAGCCGGGCGTGACCGAGGTGACCAGCACGGCGGCACAGGCGCTGGCGCTTGGGCAAGGCGTGTGTCAGGACCATGCGCATCTGATGCTGGCTTGCTGCCGCGCGCGCGGCGTGCCGGCGCGCTATGTGAGCGGCTATATCGATCCGGGCGATGTGCCGCATGCAGCAAGCCATGCGTGGGTCGACGTCTGGCTGGCGGGGCCGGGCTGGGTGTCGGTGGACGTCACCCATGCGACGTTCGCCAGCGGAGGGTACTGCCGGCTCGCGGCGGCGCGCGATTACGAAGCCGCTTCGCCGGTGCGCGGGCGGCGTATCGGCGGCCTTGGCGAGCGGCTCGACGTTTCGGTCGAGGTCAGTGCGGCGGAGCAGTCACCCCAATAGCGTGGTGTGCCAGCGAAAGTCGTACGGCCGGCGCCTGAATGGGCACACTTACGCCGTTGTACGGTGGCGCGCACGCCGTGCCACATGCCACACGCTGGCCGACGCGCGGCGATTACAATAGCGGCGTTCCGCTTTCAAGGATTCGCCCATGACCTACTGCGTGGGAATGAGCGTCGACGAAGGGCTCGTGTTCCTGTCCGACACGCGCACCAATGCCGGCGTCGACCATATCAGCACGGCGCGCAAGATGTCCGTCTTCGAATTGCCGGGCGAGCGCGTGCTGGTGCTGTTGGGCGCCGGCAATCTGTCGCTCACTCAGGCCGTGCTGCGCGAGCTGTCCGAACCTGCCACTCCGCAGCAGACGACGCTGTGGAATGTGCCGACCATGGCCGAGGCTGCGCAAGTGGTCGGTCGCGCGGTGCGCGACGTGCATCAGCGCGAAGCGCAGGCGCTGCAGGATTTCGGCGTCGACTTCAATTGCAGCTTCATTCTGGGCGGACAGATCGCGCACGCAGCGCATGAAGCCGCGGCTGAAGGCGCCGCGCCGCTGCCGCGGCCGCGCCTTTTCATGATCTACGCGGCGGGCAATTTCATCGAAGCGTCGAGCGTCAGCCCGTATTTTCAGATCGGCGAATCGAAGTACGGCAAACCGATCATCGATCGTGTGCTGGTGCCGCAAACCCCGCTCGACGAAGCCGCGAAATGCGCATTGGTGTCGATGGATTCGACGCTGCGCTCGAATCTGTCGGTTGGGTTGCCGCTCGATCTGCTGGTGTACGAAACGAACGCGCTGCGCGTCACGCGCTTTGTCACAGTCACGAGCGACAACGCGTACTACCAGATGATTCACCGCACATGGGGCGAGCGGCTGCGCCAGGTGTTCAGCGAGATTCCGGACCCCGACTGGCAGGACTCGGCAACCGCGCCGCGCGGCGATATGGAAGCGGAGATGGTGCTGTACCGTGCGCCGTCCGGCGTGCACGGTGCCGTCGAAGCCCGGCCCGCGCAGACGCTTGCGCAGGCGGACAAGCCCAAGGCACGGCGCTAGTAGTCAGTTCACTGGCGACGCTGCGCCCGGACCGCCCACGCCCCGTCACACCCCGCCAATACCCACCCAAATCCGCCGCACCAGCAAAAAAGCCAGCCTTCGGCATACGCCTCAGGCTGGCTTTGCAAACCGCAGCCCGTACCGCGGCTGCGCATGATGTTCTTATTAGAACTTGTGACGGATACCCAGGCTGACCATTTCCTGCGAGTTCGAACCGGCCTGGAAGCCATACGAACCGATCGAAGCCACGGCCGACGTGGTGGTCGTCGAGTTCACACGCTGCGTGCCGCTGGCGTGCTGGTACGTGCCCATCAGGTAGATGTCGGTACGCTTGGACAGCGAGTAGTCGCCGCCGAGCGAAACCTGGTGGTAGTTCGCCGACGTATCGCCAGCCGCGTGTTCCCAGATGTAGCCGAGGCCGAGCAGCATGGCCGGCGTGACCTGGTAACCAGCGTAGCCGCCGACCGTGTGGAACTTCTCCTGGTTCGTGAACGCCGAAGCGCCGTCCGGCTTGTATTGCGAGAAGCTGTAACGCACGTTGAAGGTCAACGGGCCAACCACGTACTGACCTGCCACCGACGTGATGTCGATTGCCTTGGCCGATGCGTATGCGCCGTTGATCGTCGAGCCGTCGAAGGTCGCGTCCGAAGTCGCGCCCGTGCTCCAGCCCGGAGCGATACCAGCCGGGTTTGCTGCCGTCGGTGCTGCACCGCCGCGGCCGGCGAGGCCGTTGGCGTTTTCCATGCGGAAGTAGCCAGCTGCGACGCTGAACGGACCCACGCCGTACGTTGCCGCACCACCCCACGATTGACCCGAGCCCGTCGTGCCTGCTACGCCGCCCAGCGCGTACATGCCTTCGAACTGGAAGCCAGCGAAGGTCGGCGACACGTACTTGATTGCGTTGTTCGTACGCGAGCTGTTGTCGTTGTTGTCGACGTCGCCCGGCGACGTGAACATGCTGCCGAAGAAGTTGTCAGCCGTGAGCGGCTGGACCATGTCGACCAGCGGGTCGTACTGGCGGCCCAACGTCACCGTGCCGTACTGGTCTGCCGACAAACCGACGAATGCCTGGCGACCGAAGATCTTGCCGCCCTGGCCGAGCTTGCCGTTGTTCGGGTCAAAGCCGTTTTCCAACTGGAAAATTGCTTTCAGTCCGCCGCCCAGATCTTCCGTACCTTTCAGGCCCCAACGGCTGCCCTGGATGTTGCCGGCTGCCAGGTGGTAGAGATTGTCGTTGGCGGGGTTAGCGTGATGCACCCACTGGAACGACTCGTCGATCAAGCCGTACAGGGTCACGCTGCTTTGCGCGTGCGCCGCGCCGGCAGCACCTAGCAGAGCCAGCGAGAGGGTAGACAGTGCGATTCGTTTCATCCAATTCTCCACGCAGATGATTGTTTAGTTGTTGCGAAACGGAGAATAACGCAGGGTCTCGACCCACAAGAACTGAAAAAAATAAAGGTGTATCGAAAATGTGACAGGTGCCGGAAAGCCTTGTTTCATAAGCTTATCCGTGATTATTGCCAGATTGACAATGTTTTATCGTTGATTGTGCATTATTGTTGTTTGTCTAGGGGGAAACGTCCCACAATTGCTCATATTGGTGATCTATGACGGATTTTCGTCATTCGCCTGTCCTAGCAGTCTCTGAGGCTGATAGTTTTTAGTAAGACTTTTCAAGGTTTACCTTACGGTAAATGGGCGTGGACAGACGTGCACATTTGTGGTTCATAGGTCGCGCGACCCCTCCCATCTGCCCGTCCGCACGCAATCTCACTGCTCGCCGCTGCCGCGTCGGCCCGCCACGGCGGCGACCAGAGCCGCGGTGCCGGCCGCGAGCAACACCGAACTCCACGGATGGCGCCGCACGTAGCGGTCGGCAGCACTGGCGGTGCGGCCGGCTTGTACCAGCGTGACCGCGGCCGCATGGGTGGCGCGCGTTTCCGCGTTCAATACCGAGCGTCCCATCCTGATCGCCTGGCCGATGGGCCCGGGCTGCCCTGTGCTGGCGCGTGTGGTGGCCGCAGCGACCGCGGCAGCCGTGTTTGCTGATGAACCCGCGGCAAGCGGCAACGGCGACGCTGACGACAAAACCGACGCCGGTACTTGCGTAGCAGCGGGATCCGAAGCGGCAGGCGGTGCATCATCCAAAGCCATAGCGCGTAAGTCCGCAGCCGTTGCCTGCGACACAGGACCGCCACGTAAGTCCGCGGCCGTTGCCTGCAACACAGGACCGCCACGCAAGTCCCCGGCCGTTGCCTGCGCCGCAGGGCCACCACGCACGGCTCCAGCCGCCGTCTGCGCCGCGGGATCACCACGCAAGTCTCCAACCATCGCCCGCTCCGTGGAGTCACCACGCACGGCCGCCGCTCCCTGCGGCCGCTTCGCCGCGACCGTCGATGCCGCCATCACCGAGGCCATCATGGCCCGGCTGCCGGACGGCGGTGCGTGCAGAAACGCCCACGCGCCGCGCGGGTCCAGCATCCGGCCGCGCGCGGCAGCGAACTCCGCGCCGAGCAACAGTACGACCGCGGAAAAGTACAGCCACATCAGCAGCACCGCGAGCGAGCCGGCCGCGCCGAACGAATTCGCCATGCCCGCATGCGCGAGATACAGTGCGAACAGTTTCTTGCCGACCGAAAACAGCACCGCCGCGGTAAACCCGCCCACTAGCGCATCGCGATAGCGCACCGGCGCATCCGGTAAAAATTTGAGCAGGCCGGCGAACGCCGCCGACAGCACCAGCAGCCCAACCGCCAGCTGCAGCAGATTGCCGATGAACACATAGGGCGAATCGCCCCACAGCCAGTTGCCGACGAAGGTGATCGCCGCATCGAGCACGAGCGACACGATCAGCAGAAACGCTACGCCCAGCACGAGGCTGAACGAAATCAGCCTGACCCGCACCAGCGCCATCACACTCGACGCACGCGGCCCCGTCGAAGGCCACACGATATTGAGCGCACTGTTGAGCGACGAAAAGGTTGCGGACGCACCGATCGCAAGCAGCGCGAACGAGACGAGCGCCGCGGTGCCGCCGGCACTGCCGCTGCGGTGCGCGTTCTGCACGATGGTGGTGATTGCTGCTGCGGCATCGTTGCCGAGCACGCTATGCACCTGACGATACAGCTCACCGCGTGCCGCATCCGCGCCGAAGAACCAGCCGGCCACGGCAATCACCATCACGAGGGTCGGCGCCAATGAGAACGCGGCATAAAACGCAATGCTCGCCGCCAGCGCGAGGCAGCGGTTTTCAAAGAACTGGCGAAACGCGCCGACTGCCCATGACGCCTGGTGGCGGGCCACGGACTGCAGCTTGTCGCCGGAGAAGTTTTGGAGTTCCATGGGCGGGTCCTTAATGTCGAGAAGCGTGACGCGCGCAACGAGCCCTACGTGCGCTAGCGTACCAAGGTAGACGCAACGCAAGCCAGCATTGGTAAGGGCAATTGCAAGCGGTATGCCCGGGCGGGTGCGGGCCAGTTATGTCCAGCGGATAAAAACTGCGTTTCCCCACATGGCGATCGAAGTAAGTACGAAGCGAAAAAAAGCCACATATACTTTTTGACACCCCACAACAGAAAACGCGAGGGCAACTATGTTGCAGATGTCGCGGCGTCAGTTCCTGAAAGTGACGGCATCCACGCTGGCGGGTTCGAGCCTGGCCCTGCTTGGCTACTCGCCGGATAGCGCGCTTGCCGAAGTGCGGCAGTACAAGCTGTCGCGAACCACGGAAACACGCAATACCTGTCCATACTGCTCGGTCGGCTGCGGGATCCTGATGTACGGTCTCGGCGACGGCGCCAAGAACGCCACGGCCAGCATCATTCATATCGAAGGCGATCCGGACCATCCGGTCAATCGCGGCACACTGTGCCCGAAGGGCGCGAGCCTGATCGACTTTATCCATAGTTCGAGCCGGTTGAAACATCCGGAGTATCGGCCGCCCGGCGCGACAGAGTGGCAGCCGATTTCGTGGGACGAGGCGCTCGACCGCATCGCGAAGCTGATGAAGGAGGACCGCGACGCAAACTTCGTCGAGGCCACCGAAGATGGCAAGAAGGTCAACCGCTGGCTGACCACCGGCATGCTCGCGGCGTCGGCGGGCAGCAACGAGGTGGGGTATCTGACGCACAAGGTGATCCGCGCGACCGGGATGCTCGCGTTCGACAACCAGGCGCGTGTCTGACACGGCCCGACGGTGGCAGGTCTTGCCCCGACGTTTGGCCGTGGTGCGATGACGAACCATTGGGTCGACATCCGCAACGCCGATGTGATTCTCGTAATGGGCGGCAATGCGGCCGAGGCGCACCCGTGCGGCTTCAAATGGGTGACCGAGGCGAAGGCGCATCGCGGCGCGAAACTGATCGTGGTGGATCCGCGTTTTAACCGTACCGCTTCGGTGGCGGATTTCTATGCGCCGATCCGCACCGGTACCGACATCGTGTTTCTGGGCAGCGTCATCAACTATCTGCTGACGAACGACAAGATCCAGCACGAGTACGTGAAGAACTATACGGACTTCACCTTTATTGTCCGCGAGGATTACGCGTTCAACGATGGCATCTATTCGGGCTACGACGCTGACAAGCGCCGCTATGACAAATCGTCATGGGATTACGAGCGCGGCGACGACGGCTACGTGAAGACCGATGCAACGCTGCAGCACCCGCGTTGCGTGTACAACCTGCTGAAGCAGCACTATTCGCGCTACACGCCGGAGCTGGTCGAGCGCGTGTGCGGCACACCGAAGGACAAATTCATCAAGGTCTGCGAGATGCTCGCGACCACCTCGACACCGGGCCGTGCCGGCACGATCCTGTACGCGCTCGGCTGGACCCAGCATTCGATCGGCTCGCAGATGATCCGTACGGGCGCGATGGTGCAACTGCTGCTCGGCAACATCGGCCTTTCGGGTGGCGGCATGAACGCGTTGCGCGGGCACTCGAACATCCAGGGGCTGACGGACCTCGGCCTGATGTCGAACCTGCTGCCGGGCTACATGACCTTGCCGAACGAAAACGAGCAGGACTTCGACAACTACATCAAGGTGCGCGCGGCGCAGCCGTTGCGCCCGAACCAGCTGAGCTACTGGCGAAACTACCGAGCGTTCCACGTGAGCCTGATGAAGTCGTGGTACGGCGACGCCGCCACGGCCGACAACAACTGGGGTTTCGACTACCTGCCCAAGCTCGATAAACCGTACGACATGCTGCAGATCTACGAGCTGATGGTGCAGGGCAAGGTGAACGGCTACCTCGCGCAGGGTTTCAATCCGCTTGCCGCGGCGCCGAACAAGGCGAAGATGACGGCCGCGCTGTCGAAGCTGAAGTGGCTCGTGATCATGGACCCGCTTGCCACCGAAACCTCGGAATTCTGGAAGAACTACGGCGAATACAACGACGTCGATTCGTCGAAGATCGAGACCGAGGTGTTCCGTTTGCCCACCACGTGCTTCGCCGAGGAACGTGGTTCGCTGGTCAGTTCCTCGCGTGTGCTGCAGTGGCACTGGCAGGGTGTGCAGGCGCCCGACGAAGCGCGCAGCGACCTCGAGATCATGTCGGGGATTTTCCTGCGCATGCGTCGCGCGTATCAGGAAAAGGGCGGCAAATATCCCGATCCGCTGTTGAAGCTGAGCTGGCCATACTCGGACCCGGATAGCCCGACGCCTGAAGAGATCGCGATGGAATTCAATGGCAAGGCTGTGGTCGACCTGACCGATCCGAAGGATCCGTCGAAGGTACTGGTGAAGGGCGGCGACCAGTTGTCCAGCTTTGCACAGTTGAAGGATGACGGCACTACGGCGAGCGGCTGCTGGATTTTCTGCGGCTCGTGGACCCAGGCGGGCAACCAGATGGGCCGGCGCGACAACGCGGACCCCACCGGCATCGGCCAGTCGCTCGGCTGGGCGTGGGCGTGGCCGGCGAACCGGCGCGTGCTGTACAACCGCGCTTCGTGCGACCTGTCCGGCAAACCGTTCGACCCGACGCGCAAGCTGATTGCGTGGAACGGCAAGGCGTGGACCGGCGCCGATATTCCGGACTACAAGGCAGACGAAAATCCCGATTCCGGCATGGGGCCGTTCATCATGAACCCGGAAGGCGTCGCACGTTTCTTCGCGCGCGACGGTATGAACGAAGGGCCGTTCCCCGAGCACTACGAGCCGTTCGAAACGCCGCTCGGCTATAACCCGCTGCACCCGAACAATCCGCTCGCGATCAACAATCCGGCAGCACGTGTATTCCCGGATGATCGTGCCGCATTCGGCAAGGCAGCATCGTTCCCGCACACGGCAACCACCTACCGGCTGACCGAGCACTTCCACTTCTGGACCAAGCACGCGCGCCTGAACGCGATCATCCAGCCGCAGCAGTTCGTCGAGATCGGCGAAGACCTTGCGCACGAAATCGGCGTGAAGGCCGGCGACAGGATCAGGGTATCGAGCAACCGCGGATCGATCGTCGCGGTAGCGGTGGTCACCAAACGCATCAAACCGCTGATGGTGGAGGGCAAGAAAATCCAGACAGTCGGCATTCCGCTGCACTGGGGCTTCAAGGGGCTGACGCGGCCCGGTTATCTGGCTAATACGCTGACGCCGTTCGTCGGCGACGGCAACACCCAGACGCCGGAGTTCAAGTCGTTTCTGGTCAAGGTCGAGAAGGCATAGGGGGCGCCATGGCATTCCAATCACTCGATATCAAGCGCCTGTCGGCCACCACCGTGCCGCAGACTTCAGTGCGCGCGCCTGCCACCGGAACGGTTGCGAAGCTGATCGACGTGTCGAAATGCATCGGTTGCAAGGCCTGTCAGACCGCGTGCATGGAATGGAACGACCTGCGCGACGAAATCGGCTACAACACCGGGGTTTACGACAATCCGCACGACCTGTCCGAGCATTCGTGGACCGTGATGCGCTTTGCCGAATACGAGAACCCGAATGGCAACCTCGAATGGCTGATCCGCAAGGACGGCTGCATGCATTGCGAGGATCCGGGCTGCCTGAAGGCCTGTCCGTCGCCGGGGGCGATCGTGCAGTACACCAACGGCATCGTCGATTTCCACGAGGAAAACTGCATCGGCTGCGGGTATTGCATCGCCGGTTGTCCGTTCAACATTCCGCGTTTGTCGCAGACCGATCACCGCGTGTACAAGTGCACGCTGTGCTCGGACCGCGTCGGGGTAGGCCAGGAACCGGCGTGCGTGAAGACCTGCCCGACCGGCGCGATCGTGTTCGGCACCAAAGAGGACATGAAAGTGCACGCGGCCGAGCGCATCGTCGACCTGAAGGAGCGCGGCTTCGAGCACGCCGGCCTGTACGATCCGCCGGGCGTGGGCGGCACGCATGTGATGTACGTGCTGCATCACGCGGATGATCCTTCGCTGTACCACGGCCTGCCGAACAACCCGTCGATCAGCCCGATGGTGCGCGTCTGGAAGGGCCTTGCCAAACCGCTCGCGCTGGCCGCGATTGCGTTTACCGCGCTGGCAGGCTTCTTCCACTACACCCGCATCGGCCCCAACGAAGTGACCGAGGACGACGAGATCGCCGCGCGGGAAGAAGCAAGGCGGCTGCGCGAACAGCGCGACCGGCCCGCCGGCGACCCACCGGAAGGCAGAACCGAGGAGCCGATCAAATGAGCCATGACGACCCGAACCTGATCGTGCGCTACACGCCGAACGAGCGCACCAACCACTGGATCACCGCGATCACGTTCGTGCTGCTCGCGCTGTCCGGTCTCGCGATGTTTCATCCGGCGATGTTCTGGCTGTCTGCGTTATTTGGCGGCGGCCAGTGGACGCGCATCCTGCATCCGTTCGTTGGGCTGGTGATGTTCGTTTCGTTCCTGATTCTGGTGCTGCGTTTCTGGCACCACAACTATCTGGACAGGAACGACTGGCAATGGATGCACCAAATCGACGATGTGCTGGCGAACCGCGAAGAAAACCTGCCTGAAATCGGCCGCTACAACGCCGGGCAGAAGCTGCTGTTCTTCACGATGGTGGCATGCCTCGCGCTGCTGCTACTGAGCGGCATCGTGATCTGGCGGCGGTATTTCTCGTTTTACTTTCCGATCGATGTGGTGCGCGCCGCAGCGCTGATTCATTCGATCGCGGCATTCGTGCTGATTGTCGGGATCATCGTGCACATTTATGCGGCGCTGTGGATCAAGGGCTCGGTGAGCGCGATGGTGCGCGGCACCGTCACGCTGGGTTGGGCGCGCAAGCATCATCCGCGCTGGTTCCGGGAGAGCATCAAGTAGCAGTACGGGGCGAATGCAGGCGCCACGGCTCCCGTTGCGCTTGCGTCGGCGAGCCAATCCGCGCCAAAATCGGCAGGCTCATGCCGCGCCCGGCTCAACGGCTGTGTTGCAAACGGGAGCTACTCAATTGGTACAGCGCATTCTCGAAGTGGGGCAGATCGAGTCGCTCGATCGAACTGCGATTCCGCGCATCCGTTTGCCCGAACGGGCGACGCTGTTTGCCACGCGGGCCGCGCGCCTGCGTTCGCTTGCTGAGCGCAACCCGATCGGCGCGTACCTGCGGCTGATGGCGTCGCTGGTCGACGCGCAGCATCAGCTGCTGGCTACCTGCACGGCAAGCATGCCATCGGCCGCCGCGATCGCGCACGCACAGCACAATTCGATGCCGCTCGCGCCGGCGCTTGGCGGCGTACAGCGCGATCCGCTGTGGCGTGACGTGCTGCGGCAACTGCTCGACCGCATCGAAGCCGCCGGTGCCATGACGCTCGCGCTTGGCCAGCTAACCGATACACTGCGCACGAGCCGTCCCGCCCAACTCGAAGCACAAGCCGACGCAATTCTCGCGCAGCGTTTTAGCGAAATCGAACCCGCCAGCGCGCCGTTCATCATGGCCGCGTTGCAGGTGGTATGGACCGACGTGGTCAGCCGGCTCGATGCGCGCGCGCTGCCGTACCTCGAAACCCTGGGCGCGTGCCCGGCATGCGGATCGCTGCCGGTGGCGAGCATTGTGCGGATCGGCGGCCCGTATCAGGGTTATCGCTATCTGCAATGCGGACTGTGCGGTAACGAATGGCACATGGTGCGCGTGAAATGCTCGAATTGCGATTCGACCAAAGGCATTTCGTATCACGAGGTGGAGGGCGGTAACGAAGCGCTGAAGGCCGAATCGTGCGACGAATGCCATACGTATCGCAAGATTGGGTACCTCGAAAAGGACATGGAGATCGAGCCGCTCGCCGACGACCTGGCGAGCCTGACACTCGATCTGCTGATGAACGAGGCGGGCTACCGGCGCGGCAGCCCCAATCCGTTGCTGTGGCCCGAAGCGGCGCCGGACAATTGAGCGGGGAGAGCGCGTGAGCGAATTGGCGACAGGCGATCTGCGAGCGCGGCTGGCGCGCGTGCCGGCGGTGGAGCGGATCATGTCCGCGCATGACGTGCAGCCGATGATCGGTGTTTATGGTCGCACGCAGGTGCTGGCTGCGGCGCGCGCATCGCTCGATGCGCTGCGTAGCGAATTGCTTGCGCAAGCCGCTGGCGATAGCGATGGGCACGCTGACATCGCGCCGTTGAGCGCAGAGAGTTACGAATCACGCATCGTTACACAGGTCAGCGCGTTACTCGAGCAGCGAGCACGCAGTACGATGCGCGCGGTGTTCAATCTGACGGGCACCGTCCTGCACACCAATCTCGGGCGCGCGCTGCTACCCGACGAAGCCGTGCGCGCCGTGGTCGAGGCGCTGACGCACCCAACCAATCTCGAGTTCGATCTGCAAACCGGTGCACGCGGCGACCGCGACGATCTGATCGACGAGCTCATTTGCGAACTCACCGGGGCGGAAAGCGCGACAGTGGTGAACAACAATGCCGCAGCGGTATTGCTTACGCTATCGGCGCTTGCACCGAACAAAGAAGTCGTCGTCTCACGCGGTGAGCTGGTCGAAATCGGCGGCGCGTTCCGCATTCCGGACATCATGGCGCGCGCCGGCGCGAAGCTGCGCGAAGTCGGCACGACCAACCGCACGCATCCGAAAGACTATGAAGAGGCGATCAATCCACGTACCGCGTTGCTGATGAAAGTGCATTGCAGCAACTACGCGATCAGCGGTTTTACGAAGACGGTGGAAATCGCAGAGCTCGCGCAGATTGCACACAGGCATACGCTGCCGGTGGCGTTCGATCTGGGCAGCGGCACGCTGACGGATCTCGCGCAATGGGGCCTGCCCGCGGAGCCGACGGTACGCGGCACGATCGACGCGGGCGCGGATCTCGTCACGTTCAGTGGCGACAAGCTGCTGGGTGGCCCACAGGCTGGATTGATCGTCGGCCGCACCGAGCTGATTCGCAAGATCAAGAAGCATCCGCTAAAGCGCGCGCTGCGCGTCGGCAAGCTGACGCTGGCGGCACTTGAACCGGTGCTGCGTTTATACCGTGCCCCCGAGTTTCTGGCTGAACGCCTGACTACGTTGCGTTTGCTCACGCGGCCCTCCGCCGATATGCATGCGTGCGCGCTGCGCGTTCAGCCGGCGCTGCAACATGCGCTGGGCGAACGCTATAGCGTAAGCGTCGAGCCGATGTTCAGCCAGATCGGCAGCGGTGCGTTACCGGTGGACCAGTTGCCGGGTTACGGCGTCGTAATGCGCAGCGCGGCGACGCGACGCAGCGGGCGTGCACTTGTGCAGCTTGAAACGGCGCTGCGTGAACTGCCTCGCCCCGTCGTGGGGCGCATTGCCGATGATGCTCTGCGGCTCGACTTGCGTTGTCTCGAAGCGGGCGACGAAGCAGCGTTTATCGCGCAATGCGCGGAGCTGCGTCTATGATCGTCGGCACGGCGGGACATATCGATCACGGCAAGACTACGCTAGTGCGTGCGCTGACCGGCGTCGATACCGACCGTTTAAAGGAAGAAAAGGCCCGCGGTATTTCAATCGAGCTTGGCTATGCCTATACGCCGCTGCCGAATGGTGAAGTGCTCGGCGTGATCGACGTGCCGGGACACGAGAAGCTCGTGCATACGATGGCTGCGGGCGCATGCGGAATCGACTTCGCATTGCTCGTGATTGCAGCCGACGACGGCGTGATGCCGCAAACGCGGGAACATCTGGCGATTCTCGAACTGCTTGGCGTGACGCGCGCCGCGGTTGCGTTGACGAAGATCGATCGCGTGGATGCGGCGCGGCTTGCGCAAGTGCATGAGGAAATCGGCGCGTGGCTCGCGTCGACGGCGTTTGCCGGCGCGCCCGTCTTCGAGACCAACGCGACGGTAGATGACGATGATGGCGTCGCGCGGCTAAGAGCGCATCTATACGACGCGGCCGTGGTTTGGCAGGCGCGCCGCGACGACGGTTTGTTCAGGCTCGCAGTCGACCGCGTATTTACGCTTGCGGGTCATGGAACGATCGTCACGGGCACTGTTTTCGCGGGGCGTGTGTCGACTGGCGATACGTTGATGCTTGCGCCCGCGCTCGAGACAGTGCGGGTGCGCAGTATTCACGCGCAAAATCGCGAGGCGGAAAGCGGGCGAGCAGGACAACGTTGCGCGCTCAACCTTGCGGGAGTGGAAAAAGACGCGATCGCGCGCGGCGACTGGATCGTCGATGCGCGGCTTGCGAAACCGTCGGAGCGGCTCGACGTCGAACTGAGGCTGCTTGCCGATGCGGGGCTCACACTCGAGCATTGGACGCCGCTGCATGTGCATCTGGGTACGACACATCAAGTGGCGCATGTCGCGTTGCTCGACGGCGAGGCGTTATCGGCGGGTAGCAGCGCTCGCGCGCAACTGGTGTTCGACACGCCACTGTGTGCGATGCCGGGCGATCGCTTTATCGTGCGCAATGCGCAAGCAACACGTACAGTGGGCGGCGGACGAGTGCTCGATCCGTTTGGCCCTGTGCGCAAGCGCAGGACCGCCGAACGTCACGCGTGGCTGGATGCGTTGCGTACATGGCTCGATCAGGGGCGGCTCGAGCCGCTGCTGGAACAGGCGCCGCGAGGCATGCAGCGCTCGATGTTGGTCTCGTTGACGGGGTTGCCGCATCACGCATTGACGTTGCCTGCCGATGTGCTCGATATCGCGTCGCATGCTCAGGGCGATGACAACGGTTTCATCGTGTTGCGTGCTCATTGGGAGCGCATGCAGGAGCAGGTGACTGGCGCGCTGCAGCAGTTTCACGTGCGTTTTCCCGATGAGCCGGGGGCCGATGCGGCACGTTTGCGTCGCATGGCGGCACCTTTGTTGCCGGATGCGCTATGGCATGCGTTGGTCGGTACGCTGGTGGCGCAAGGACGTGCGTCGAAGAGTGGACCATGGCTGCATCTGCCGACACATTCGGTCTCGCTTGATGGCAACGAACAGGCGCTGGCGACCCGGCTTTTGCCGTTGCTTGCCGAAGGCCGTTACGACCCACCATGGGTACGTACGCTTGCGGCCGCCGTGCATCGGCAGGAAGATGACGTGCGTGCGCTGCTTCGTAAGCTTGCACGCCAGGGGGATGTGTATCAGGTTGTGCGAGATCTTTTTTATCACCGCGACTGTGTGCGGGAACTGGTGCAACTCGTCGCGCAGCTTGCGCAGCAGCAAGGCGGCACGCTAAGCGCGGCGTCGTTTCGCGATGCGACCGGTCTTGGCCGCAAGCGCGCGATTCAGGTGCTGGAGTTTTTCGATCGCGTCGGATATACGCGGTTTCAACGCGAGGCTCGGATGCTGAGGACGGATAGCAAGGTTGGCGAGACGTTGTGAGTGCAGGTTTTGTGGTTCTTTGAGCAATTTTTTATTGGCTGGAAAGGGAAGGCATACGTACCCGGTGGTGCGGCTGAGCTTCAAACTCAGTAGGGGGTGTCAGACACTCCCTGGTCGGTTCGACTCCGGCTGCTTTCCGCCTCAGGCATACCCATCGATGATGCGCACTTTTCACCGTGAAAAGCAGTCCGCCGGCAGCTCACTCTTGTAAAAGCATGCCGGCAACATGAGTAGAGCCGTTGATGTCAATGGCCTGAATTAATCGCGCGATGTCCCGATGGCGGGGTAGCGCGATTGCCCGTTTGCGACGATGCGTTACTTGAGCCGCCATAGCTGCTAGTTTCGTTCTTTCCGCCCGCTCGCTGCGCGTCGGTGGTCACGGTCTGGGTGTTTGGGCCCCGCTGAGACACGGGCGTGTCGATGCTGGGACGATCGACCGGTGCAGGGCCGTAACCGCTTGCCAATGCCGGGGCGGCGAAAGCTATGGATGCGACAAACAAGGCGGGCACAACAGGTTTGATTTTCATGGTGATACTCAGGGTTCTAAATAGAAAAGACGATGAGCCACGGCGCATCTCGCGACGCGAAATTATTCGAATACAGCGGGGCTCTTTCGACGGTTGGAAAAGAACTCGATCATCATGGGCTTGAAGTCATCGATTTTCATGTTTTGATACGATGTATCAAACGCCTTGTCGTCGTATCGGTCAACGAATTCGATTGCTTCTGCGTAGTAAGGAGAGAGGGAAAATTTCTCGCGAGAATTCTTGTCCAGGCCAATCTTCTCCCAGTAGTAATAGCCCTGGAATGTTGTATGGTTCTTCAGAATGAAATAGTTGCTTGGGGATACATAATTCTTCAGTAGGGAAGCGATGACGGAATCATGGCTATACGGATCAAAAAGTTCACCCACATCGTGCAAGAGCGCACAAATAACATATTCCGTATCGCGTCCATCACGAAATGCAAGGCTGGCGGACTGCAAGGAATGTTCGAAACGATCGATGGGAAACCCTTCTTTACTGTGTTTGAGTTGAACCAGCAGTTTGCTATACAGCTCGGTGAGGTATTCCGGGTCCGTGTATTTTGCGAGGCCAGCGACAATGTGCTCAACGTCAGTGAGCGTCGAATCAGCCATGGTTGTGTACGTGGCGTTATAAGACTGTGGGACGGTCAACATGCTTCTCTCCATGCCCGTTATGTCGGGTTGTTCAGGTCGAAGCAGTTTAGCGTTAGCAGTACGAGCCAGCCACGCGACAGGTTCTAAAAGTCTTTTTCATCATTTTGATGAGGATCAGCCGATGTTTCGAACCATGAAATGAGGTGATCGATGAAAACACTGGCGACACGGCTGTTCCGTTTCCTGCTCGAGTACACAAGGCAAACATCGACACTACGATCTCGTAGTTCGTAGTTCGGGAGCAGCTCGATCAACGTGCCGCTGGTTAAAGCCGCTTTGATGAAGTGCCGTGGAAGGATCGAGAATCCGCAGCCTAGCGCAGTGAGCTCCTGCAGCATTTGGGCATTGTTGCAAATGACAGTTGGAACCAGCTCCAGGACTTCATCCGCAGCATTTGTGCCTCTTAGATGAAGCGTTGCGCCGCCTCGGTCCGGCGGCCGTCCCAGAAAAACTAGCGATTTGAGATCGGAGGGCGTTTCCACGCGCTCGGCTTTCTTGAGCAAGAGCGGCGCCGCAACTAACGCGTAGGAGTGCGTTACCAGTCTGCGCGCTACAACCGTTTCCGATGGAATCAGATAATCCGCCAGGATGGCTACATCGCTGGCCTCTTCTACCAGGTTGAACGCATTGTCCATCATGAAAAACTCGATGCTGATGGTCGGATAACGACAAATGAAATCCGACACAGCGGGAGCCAGGTGCGAGAACGCTATCGCGCTTCCGGAAATGACGCGTAAGCGTCCTCGCAATTCACGGCTCGCGGATGAAACCTCGTCTTCAGTCTCATCGATTAGAGCCAGGGCACGCAGGCATCCATCAAGATATCGGGTGCCTGCATCAGTAAGTGAAACGCGGCGGGTCGAACGCTGAAACAGCCTTATATCAAGCCTATGTTCCAGTTGGTCTATCAAGCGAGTGACGGTAGGCACCGACGTGCCCAATCGTTCTGCCGCCCTGCTAAAACTTCCAGCTTCGACTACCTGAACAAAAGCCCGCATACCATTAAGGACATCCATACGCCACCAAAACAGGAAAGGACAGAATTTCAGGATTGTTTAGAAAGATTGGACATGATATCCCCTTTCACCTTGACTCGGATCACCACTTCACTAGCGCTATCTCAGTTCGAGATGGCGCCATCGCGATGCTGTATTTCCTGCGCACTTATCTACACGAATAGACTTGCTGGACGCGTTATCGACAGGCGAGTACGCGTCGGCAGGCCACTATCGAGGCCGATTCGCTCCAACACCAGTCTGCATATCGGCAGATGAAGGGCGGGGCGCGCAAACCATACCAGGTTTATGGAGACAGTAATGGAAGCGACCCAGCTCGAGCCCCGCGGCATGGACGGCTCGTTGAAGGCCAGTTTGGCTCACGCCGATGTCACGCTCGACGACAAGTACACGAAAACGTCGGGACGTGTGTTTCTGTCCGGAGTTCAGGCGCTGGTCCGTCTTCCGATTATTCAACGCCTGCGAGATGTAGCGAACGGCCTGAATACCGCAGGGTTCGTTTCAGGCTATCGCGGTTCGCCATTGGGCGGCTTCGATGAAGCACTATGGAAAGCGCAAAAACACCTCGATTCGAACCATGTCAGGTTTCAGCCGGGCGTGAACGAAGACTTGGCCGCAACTTCAGTTTGGGGTACGCAGCAGGTCAACCTGCTCGGCGATTCCGACTACGACGGCGTATTCGCGATGTGGTACGGCAAGGGCCCGGGCGTGGATCGATGCGGCGATGTGTTCAAGCACATGAATTACGCCGGCATGTCGAAGCACGGTGGCGTCTTGCTGGTCGCTGCAGACGACCACGGTGCCTATTCGTCGACGCTGCCGCACCAATCGGAGCACGCGTTTTCGGCAGCGATGATTCCTGTGCTGTATCCATCCAATGTCGAGGAGTATCTGACGCTCGGGCTGCACGGCTGGGCGATGTCGCGGTTTTCCGGCTGCGCGGTGGCGTTCAAGGCATTGGCGGACACAGTCGAATCGAGCGCTTCAGTCGACGCCGATCCGTTTAGCCTGGTCACGGCGATTCCGCCGGAATTCGCGTTGCCCGAGGGCGGCGTGCATGCACGGTTGTCGACCGACCCGCTAGGCGTCCAGGCGCGCAAGCAGGAAGCGCTGATGCAGGACTACAAGATCTACGCGGCACTTGCCTATGCGCGGGCGAACCGCCTCAACCATGTGACGATCGACGCGCCACGGGCGCGTCTGGGCATCGTCGCGTCAGGCAAGTCATATGCTGATGTGATGGAGGCGCTTGAAGAGCTGGGTATCGACGCTCTCAAGGCCGCGGAAATCGGTATCCGGGTGTTCAAGGTGGCCATGCCCTGGCCACTCGAACCTGAGGGCGTGCGCGAGTTCGCAGATGGCCTGGAGGAAATCCTCGTCGTCGAAGAAAAGCGGCAGATCGTCGAGTATCAGCTCAAGGAGCAGCTGTACAACTGGAAGGAAAGTGTGCGCCCGCGCGTGGTCGGGAAATTCGACGAGAACGGCGAGTGGGGCGGCCCGCGTGGCGAATGGCTGCTGACGGCTAAGACCGATTTCTCGGTGGCGCAAATTGCGCGCGTGATCGCGGGGCGCATTGCAAAGTTTCATTCGAGCGACACCATTGCCGAGCGCCTGAAATTTATCGACGAAAAAAGGCAACTGCTTGCACGTTCGTTCGTCGCGCCGACACGTCCGGCTTACTATTGTTCCGGCTGTCCGCACAACACGTCGACCAAGGTTCCGGATGGAAGCCTTGCGCTTGCCGGAATCGGCTGCCATGTGATGGCCACGGCTATTTATCCGGAACACAACAAGACGACCACGCATATGGGTGGCGAGGGTGCTCCGTGGATCGGGCAGTCGCCGTTTTCGAAAATCTCGCATGTGTTCGCGAATCTCGGCGACGGCACGTATTTTCACTCCGGGTCGCTTGCTATTCGTGCCGCCGTGGCGGCTCGCGTCAACATTACCTACAAGATTCTCTACAACGATGCGGTCGCGATGACGGGCGGCCAACCAGTCGACGGTACCCTTTCCGTCGACCGGGTCGCACGGCAGCTCGCAGCCGAAGGTGTCAAACGCATCGCGATTGTGACGGAAGATCTCGGACGTTACAGGTCGCGAGCGGACTTTCCGGATTCAGCCACATTCAACGATCGCAGCGAACTCGATGCGGTTCAACAGGCGCTTCGCCAGACCGAAGGGGTGACGGTGCTGATTTACGACCAGACCTGTGCGGCGGAAAAGCGCAGGCGTCGCAAGAAACATCAATTCCCCGATCCCGACAAACGGCTTTTCATCAACGATGCGGTGTGCGAAGGCTGCGGCGATTGCGGCGTGCAGTCGAACTGCACTTCGATCCTGCCTGTGGAGACGGCCGCCGGCCGCAAACGAACGATCGATCAATCGTCCTGCAACAAGGATTATTCCTGCGTGAAGGGCTTTTGTCCGAGCTTCGTCACCGTCAGGGGCGGCAAGCTGCGCAAGAAGCCGACGGCCGGAGGCGCGAACCTCGAAGAACTCGGGGTCTTGCCTGCGGTCACGCTTCCGCCTTGCGAGCACACCTATAACGTGCTTATCAATGGTATCGGCGGCACAGGCGTCATCACGATCGGCGCACTGCTGGGAATGGCGGCGCATCTCGAAGGTAAAGGCGTCTCGGTGCTGGATATGACCGGAATGTCCCAGAAGAACGGCGCAGTCACGTCGCACGTGCGCTTCTCGCAATCGCCCGAAAGCATGGCGGCAGCGCGTATCCCCGCCGGCGAAGCCGATCTGGTTCTAGGGTGTGATTTGTTGACCGCTGGCGGTCAGGAATCGATCGCGAAGATGAAGCGCGGCCGAACGGCCGCGGTTGTGAACCGGCATAAGCAACCAACCGGGGCTTTCGCGAAAGACCCCGACTGGCAGTATCCGGAACAGGAGCTCGTGCAGCTGATCGCCGAATCGGCTGGGGAGAAGGCCGAATTCGTCGACGCTACGACAATCGCCACTGCTCTGCTGGGCGATTCGATTGCGACGAACCTGTTCATGCTCGGCTTCGCGTTTCAGAAGGGTTATATCCCTGTGGGAGAGGCTGCGATCACCCGTGCAATCGAACTGAACGGCGTGGCAGTGCAGGCCAACAAAAACGCGTTCGCCTGGGGCCGTCACGCAGCCGTCGATCTGCCGCGCGTGAGTGCAATTGCGATGCCGCCGCAGACGGTCACGATTTCGTTTCCGCCCACGCTCGATCAACAGATCGACGCAAACGTCAAAGAACTGACCGCGTATCAGAATGACGCGTATGCAAAGCGCTACCGGGACCTCGTCGAACGCGTGCGTGCGGTGGAAAAGCCGCTCAGGAACGGCAGCAAGCTGACCGCCGCGGTGGCGAAGTACTACTTCAAGCTGATGGCATACAAGGACGAATACGAGGTCGCCCGACTTTATACCGACGGCCGCTTTACTGACCGGTTGCACGCGCAGTTCGAAGGGAAGCTATCGCTGCGCTTCAATCTGGCACCGCCGCTCTTCGCTCGTCGCGACACAAAGGGCCGCCCCATCAAGAAGGAATACGGTGCGTGGATGTGGCACGTACTGCGTGGACTGGCGAAGCTGAAAGTACTCAGAGGCACGCCGTTCGACCCGTTCGGCCACACCGGCGAACGAAAAATGGAGCGGCGTCTCATCGACGAATATCGGCAAGGCATCGAGCAGTTGCTGCCGGGGCTCAGCCCGTCGAATCTCGCGGAAGCCGTGGAGAAGGCATGCTGGCCGGAACGGGTGCGCGGATTCGGGTATGTGAAAGAGGCCAGCGTTGCCGCAGTAATGGCGCGGCTCGAGAACCGTGCAAGCACACGGCAACAACCCGTGGACCAGCGTCTCGCGAGCTGACGTACCAGAGGAGAAGATGGCTACATACAATCGGGTTGACGAGACTGTCGGGGAGCGAATGGATCTGCCAACCCACGACGCGACGCAATGCGTTGCGAAACAGTCGGATCAACCGCTCGACACGTTGCGTACAGGCGCTGCAGTACTGATCGAGACGCTGGTGCGATGTGGCGTCAGCACCGTTTTCGGCTACCCGGGCGGAGCCGTTCTACCACTCTACGACGCGTTACATGCAGACGGACGGCTGCGGCACATTCTGGTGCGGCACGAACAGGCGGCCGTGCATGCCGCCGAGGGATATGCACGTTCGACCGGCAAGGTCGGCGTGGTATTCGTGACCTCGGGCCCAGGGGTGGCGAACACCGTGTCGGGCTTGCTCGATGCGCTTGCCGATTCCGTCCCGGTGTTGTGTATCAGTGGGCAGGTCGCGACGAACGCGATTGGTACGGACGCATTCCAGGAATGCGACGCGATGGGCATCACGCGGCCGGTCACGAAGTGGTCTCACCAGATTCGCGATATCGGCGAAATCGCGTCGCTTTGCGTCAAGGCACTGACGGTTGCGGCAAGCGGGCGTCCCGGACCGGTGCTGCTGGATTTTCCCAAGGATATCCAGGCAAAGACGATCGGTCTGCATGAACCTCCGAACATCATAACGGGCCTGCACCGGTACAACCCGTCGAAACGGCCGGCACACCGCGGCTCGATCAAGGAGGCGCTCGCGCTCCTTATGGCGGCAAAGCGACCGATTTTCTACGCGGGAGGGGGGCTCGTGATTTCAGGCGAGGCCGCTTGTGCTGCGTTCGCTTCGCTGGTGAGAGAAACCGGCGCTCCGTGCACGTTGACGCTGATGGGTCTCGGTGCATTCCCATCCAGCGATACGCAATTTCTCGGCATGCTCGGTATGCACGGCTCCGTCGAAGCGAATCTGGCGATGCATCATGCAGACCTGGTGATTTGCGTCGGCGCGCGCTTCGACGACCGGGTCACCGGGAAGCTGGATGGCTTCTGCCCGAATGCCAAAATCGTGCATATCGATATCGATCCCGCCTCGATAAACAAGATCGTCAACGCGGATGTGCCCATCGTCTCGGATTGCCTCGACGCATTGGTGGCACTGCGCACGGCGCTTGCCGCGAGCGGCGGGCTACGACTCGCAAGACTGCAGCCGTGGTGGGAATCGATCGCGCAATGGCGTGCGCTGCGCTCGTTCCACGTCGAGCCGAGCGACGAACATATTCTTCCGCAGATGCTGCTGCAGTCGCTGGCCAGACGTCTACGCGGGCTGGACCCCGTCATCACGACAGACGTCGGACAGCATCAGATGTGGGCCGCGCAGCATCTGCCGATCGATCACCCGCGCCGTTTCATCACTTCCGGCGGCGCCGGGACGATGGGCTTTGGTTTGCCTGCGGCGATCGGCGCGAAGATCGCGCAACCGGACAAGCTTGTCGTATGCGTTTCCGGCGATGCTTCGGTGTTGATGAATATTCAGGAACTGTCGACGGCGAAGCAGCATGGTTGCGGCGTCAAGCTGATCATCTCGAACAACGGCTATATGGGCATGGTCCGGCAGTGGCAGGAGCTGAACTATGGCGGCCGTTATAGCCACAGCTACACCGATGCACTCCCGGATTTCGTTGCGCTGGCGAAGTCGTTTGGCTGGCGTGCAGCACGGGTCGAGAAGCCGGGCATGCTCGACGCCGCGGTCGACAAATGCATCGGCACGCGTGGCCCTTATCTTCTCGACGTGGGCGTTGCCGCACAAACCAATTGTTTTCCGATGATTCCTGCCGGCATGGCGCACCACGAGATCATGTTGTCGGAGGAGCGTTGGTACCGCGCTTAGCCGACCCGGACGTGCGACAAAGAAAATGAAGGAGACGAAGTGCAGATTGTTAGCGACATTGAAGATCTTCGAAAAATCGCTGCTCGACGTGTGCCGAAGATGTTCTACGATTTTGTCGACTCCGGTTCATGGAGCGAGCAGACATACCGGTCGAATCAGGCGTGCTTCAGGGAAATTCTTCTACGTCAGCGCGTAGGACGGTCGATTGACGGCCGTTCCCTGAAAACCAGCATGATCGGTGTCGATGTATCAATGCCGGTGGGCATTGCGCCGATCGGTCTGGCCGGCATGATCCATGCCGATGGCGAGATTCTGGCCGCAAGGGCAGCGCAGTCGGCGGGGGGTCGTTACACGCTCTCGACGCTCAGCATTTCGTCGCTCGAGGACATCCAGGCGGCCACCCGTGCGCCGTTCTGGTTCCAGCTTTATGTGATGCGTGACAAGCAGTTCATGCTTTCGTTGATCGACCGTGCCAAAGCGGCCGGATGCGACGCATTGATCCTGACACTCGACCTGTCGGTGCTCGGCAATCGCTTCAAGGATGCGAAGAACGGTCTGTCCACGCCGCCGAAGCTCACGCTTTCGAGCATCACCAACATGCTGACCAAGCCGAGGTGGTGTATGGGAATGGTGCGCACGCACCGCCGAAACCTCGGGAATATCATCGGCCATGCCAAAGGCGTGGGTGACGTGCATTCGCTGGCGGCCTGGGTTGGGCAGCAATTGAATCCCTGCCTGAGTTGGCACGATATCGAATGGATCAAGGAGCGTTGGGGCGGGAAGCTCGTCATCAAAGGCATACTCGATGCCGATGATGCACAGACCGCGGTCGCGGCTGGGGTCGACGCCATCATCGTCAGCAACCACGGCGGGCGGCAACTCGATGGCGCGCCGGCAAGCGTGTCTGTGCTTCCGGAGATTGTGGACCGTGTGGGCGGCGAGATCGAGGTATGGATCGATAGCGGGATTCGCTCCGGACAAGATGTCCTTAAAGCGGTTGCGCTGGGCGCTAAAGGAGCGCTGATCGGGCGAGCGCATCTTTGGGGGCTTGGCGCATATGGCGAAAAGGGCGTCAGGCTTGCGCTGGAACTGATCCGCCGTGAACTGGACCTGACGATGGCCTTTTGTGGGCATACGGACATCGCTTGCGTGGACCGCAGCGTTCTGGTGGACAGGACCGTCAGCAGTATGCTGCGACGTGCGGATACTCGCAGCTATCCGGAAGCGGCTCGTGCATTCAGCGATAGCGACTTGCCGGGCTCCCACCAGGTGCTCGAGGGCCAAGCTGTTCAGGGCGTCGAGGCGACCCGTGCAGACTAGAGATCGCCTTCGGCGGCGGGTGCGGTGCCTGGCCACTGCCCCTGCACCGACAGCGAATGCATCACTTCGCGCAGCATCGTGCTGACGGCGCGCTTCGCATTCGTCAGCGGCAATTCACGCGACACGCAGATGCCGAGCACGCGCTCGATGGGCCCGGCACCGATTCGATGCGCGAAGAGCGTGCCGGCATTGACTTCATCCTTCACCAGAGCAAGTGGAAGAATCGCTGTCGCGATGCCCGCCTGAACGGCACTCTTCATCACATGCACGGAATTGATTTCCGCCAGCAACGGAGGGTAAGGAAGGCCTTGCGCTGCGAATCGTGCCTCGATAACGGCCCGGGTGGTGTGGCCGTGGTGAGCGGCTGCCATGACCAGCGGATAGTGACAGATATCTTCCAGCGGTATCGCGTCCGAATCGGGCGGCGGTGCATGGTGCTTACCCCTGATCCAGAAAAACTCTTCCCGCAGCACAGGGGTGAATTCCAGATCGGCCGACACGGGGACGTTGGCGGTGAAGATTGCGAGGTCGACCAGACCTTGTCTCAGCTGATCGAACAGATTTCCGGACAGTTCCTCGTTGACATGAAGCAGCACGCCGGGGAGCTTGCGCCGTGTGGCCTCGAGGAGCGGCAGTGCCAATGCGACTGAAGCGCTTTGCGGTACCCCGAGCGTGACCGATCCAACCACCGTATCGTTGGAGATCCTGACGGCATGGCACGCGTCGTTGAGCTGCTTGAGGATGGCCTTTGCATAGTCGAAAAAAATCTGGCCGGACTCGGTAACCCGTACTCCGGTTCGGGTTCGAACCAGTAACGGCGAGCCGAGCTCTACTTCGAGCTCGGCAATCTGCCGGCTCAGCGCGGACTGAGCGATGAAAAGCCGCTGCGCGGCGTTGGAGATGCTCCCGCTCTCGACGATCACCACGAAATATTTCAGCTGGCGGAGTTCCATTGCAGGCGGCTATCAAGGCTGATGGTTGTGGGGTGCGTGTCTGGGCAGCGTCGGAACGGATCTTCGCGCTGGTCGATCCTGGTCGCCGCTTCTGCTCATCTGATCAATCGGCAGGTGATGTGTCACACCGGCTGGATGGCCGGCTGGAACTTCATCGTAGCGCTCTCCCCAAGCAGGAATGAGCGATTCAATTCGGCGGTCTCTCGCAAGAAGTCCCACAGCGCGGAGATCCGCCGAAGGCTTCGCAAATCCTCCCGGCAACATAGCCAGAACCGGCGCGTAATGGCCAGTTCATCCGTGAAAATCGCCTTCAGCCGCGAGTCCGGCTCAGCGATGAAACAAGGCAGGATCGCAAGCGCCTTGCCCTGCAGCACGGCACGATACTGCGCAACGATGCTGGTGGTTGACAGGTTCGCGGTCGCGCCGGGTATGGTTCGCGCGAGATAGAGCAACTCGGGGCTGAACGCCAGGTCGGTGACGTAGTTCAGATACCGGTGTGTGCGCAGGTCCTGCAGGTTAGCCGAAACCGGGTGCGTCTGCAGATACTCGTCGGTTCCGTACAGGCGCAGCGCGTAGTCGCACAGTTTGGTCTGCACATACTGCCCGCGCTCCGGCCGCTCGAGCATGATCGCAATATCTGCCTCCCGTTTGGACAAACTGACGAAATGCGGAACCGGCAGCAGATCGATCGAGATATCCGGGTGGGCGGTCGAAAAATGAGCGAGTTGCGGCGCAAGGAAGAATGAGCCAAAGCCTTCAGTGGAGCCGATTCTGACGTGTCCAGACAGCGCGTCCGCTCCGCCGATAAATTGCTCGCTCGCCAGCTGCACTTCACTCTCGACCTTGTCTGCATGCGACAGCAGGCGCAGACCCTCGGCAGTCAGCACGAAACCTTTCGAGCGCGATTTCTCGAACAGCACGGTGGATAGCGAACCCTCGAGCTCGCGTACTCTGCGCGCCACGGTTGTGTGGTCAACCCCGAGCCGCTTCGCTGCGGCGCTGATGGTTTGCGCCCGCGCCACCGCAAGGAAATATCGCAGGTCGTCCCAATTTATTTCGCCAACCGCGCTTGTGGATTTTTGCATAACTGATGGGCATTTTATGCCGTTCCATGTGCAAATTCAGCCAACTATACTCCAGCAAGAGTTGAACAAGAAGCCGCACATAAAAATAGATTGTTTGTGAAATCTAAACATGGAGACATGCATGGACCTATACCCCGCCACGCCCGATGTTGCGCAAGTCGCACGCAAGTCAGCGAAGGAATATGTCGTTGCCGGCTGGGCGAGTATGGCCGGCACCACCATCGAGTGGTACGACTTCTTTCTGTACGGTACGGCAGCTGCGCTGGTGTTCAACAAGATCTTCTTTCCTGCGCTCGATCCGATTCTGGGGACGCTTGCGGCGTTCGCTACCTATGGTGTCGGTTTTATTGGTCGCCCATTGGGAGGACTGATCTTCGGTCACTTCGGAGACCGCATTGGCCGTAAGTCGATGCTGATGACAACGCTGTTGCTGATGGGTATTCCAAGCATGGCCATCGGCCTGATTCCTCCGTTCCAGAGTATCGGCTACTGGGCCGCGGCGCTACTCGTGACGATGCGCTTCGTACAAGGTATAGCGGTAGGCGGCGAGTGGGGCGGCGCGGTGTTGATGGCAGTCGAGCATGCACCGGCTGGGAAAAAGGGCTTTTTCGGCAGTCTTCCGCAGACGGGCGTCGGGTTCGGGCTGATTCTCTCGTCGATCGCGATGTCGATGGTTGCGGCGCTTCCTGAGGCGGATCTGCTCGCGTGGGGTTGGCGAATTCCCTTTCTGGCGAGTGTTCTTTTGCTGCTGATCGGGTGGTTTATCCGCTCGCGTGTGTCTGAATCGCCCGACTTCGAACGCGTCAAACGCGATAGCGTGCCTGTCAAGGCGCCGCTTCTGACCACCTTTGCACGGCATCCGTGGACCGTTGTTGCAATTATCGGAGCGCGTACCGCTGAGAACACCTGGTTCTATCTGGTCGCGGCATTCGCGTTGTCGTATGCGGCTAACCAGCTCCATATTCCTAAATCGGAGGTCTTGCACGCGATCACTGCTGCTGCGGCGGTGTCGATCGTGACGATGCCGCTGGCTGGATATGTCAGCGATCTGATCGGGCAGAAGCGCCTGTTTGTGATCGGGCTCGTGCTGATGTGTCTATTTGCATTGCCCTTTTTCATGATGCTCGAAACGCGGCATGTCGCTACGGTCTGGTGGGCAATGGTGTTGGGGCTCGGTGTGGTGTTCCCGATTCTTTACGCACCGGAGTCGCAACTGTTTGCATCGCAGTTTCCGGCACAGGTGCGCTACAGCGGCATTTCCATCTCGGTGCAGGCGGCCGGCGTGCTGGGCGGCGGCCTCGCACCGATCGTCGCGACAGCGCTTCTGGCAGCAGGCCGGGGCAGTCCGGCCTACATCGTCGGATACATCGTCGCCCTCGGCGTTATCGCGCTGGTGTGCACCTCGTTCATGCGGGACGGCCGGTATTGACCGGGCGCGTCCCATGTATTGCAGCAACACCCTAAAGTCAACTTCGGCGCGTTGGATCGTTGCGCCGACAACCGGTGAGAGTCAGAAATGAATGCAGCAAAGCAGCATGCCAACGTAACCGTCGGAAAGGTACCGTTGTTGATCAATGGCGAGTTCGTCGAATCCCGGACTGGAGAATGGCGGGACGTGATCAATCCGGCCACCCAGCAGGTGCTGGCGCAGGTTCCGTTCGCGACGGCCGCCGAAGTCGATGCCGCGATCGAAGCCGCACACACGGCGTTTGCGAGCTGGCGCAATACGTCGATTGGCGCACGCATGCGCATCATGCTGAAGTTTCAGGCGCTGGTGCGTGAGAATACGTCCCGCATTGCAGCGGTGCTGACGGCGGAGCAAGGTAAGACCTTGCCTGACTCGGAAGGCGATATTTTCCGCGGTCTCGAAGTAGTCGAGCACGCGTGTTCGATCGGCACGTTGCAGCTTGGCGAGTTCGCAGAGAACGTGGCAGGCGGCGTCGATACGTATTCGCTGCGTCAACCGATCGGCGTGTGTGCCGGTATCACGCCGTTCAATTTCCCCGCGATGATCCCGCTCTGGATGTTCCCGATGGCGATCGTGTGCGGCAATACGTTCGTGCTGAAGCCGTCCGAACAGGACCCGTTGTCGACGATGGAACTCGTCAAGCTTGCTATCGAGGCAGGTCTGCCTAAAGGCGTGCTGAACGTGGTGCATGGCGGCAAGGACGTGGTGGACGCGCTGTGTACCCATAAGCGGGTGCAGGCTGTATCGTTCGTCGGTTCGACCGCAGTCGGCGAGCACGTATACCGCCTTGCCAGCGAACATGGAAAGCGCGCCCAATCGATGATGGGTGCAAAGAACCACGCGGTCGTGTTGCCGGATGCAAATCGGCAGCAGACCTTGAATGCGCTTGTCGGTGCGGGTTTCGGCGCGGCAGGCCAGCGTTGCATGGCCACCTCGGTGGTGGTGCTGGTGGGCGCCGCGCGCGATTGGGTGCCCGATCTGGTCGAGAAATCGAAAGCGCTCAAGGTCAATGCAGGCCACGAGCCCAAGACGGATGTAGGCCCGGTCGTTTCACGCTCGGCAAGAGCGCGTGTTCTGGATCTGATCGAAAAGGGCGTAAGCGAAGGGGCGAAACTCGCGCTGGATGGCCGTCAGGTCAAAGTGGCAGGCTATGAAGAAGGCAACTTCATCGGCCCGACTATTTTCACCGATGTCACTACGCGGATGAGCGTCTATACCAACGAGATTTTTGGTCCGGTTCTCGTGGTGCTGAGCGTCGATACACTCGATGAAGCGATCAAGCTGGTGAACGCCAATCCTTTTGGCAACGGTGTGGGGTTGTTCACGCAAAGCGGCGCGGCCGCGCGTAAATTCCAGAATGAAATCGACGTCGGGCAGGTGGGAATCAACATTCCCATTCCTGTGCCGGTGCCGTTCTTCAGCTTTACCGGGTCGCGCGGCTCCAAGCTCGGCGATCTCGGCCCGTACGGCAAACAGGTCGTGCAGTTCTATACGCAGACCAAAACCGTGACGGCCCGCTGGTTCGACGATGCAACAGTGAACGACGGTGTCAACACCACGATCAATCTGCGTTGAGCAGATTCGGGAGAGAGCGACATGAAGATCGGTTTTGTCGGGCTGGGCAATATGGGCGCGCCGATGGCGCTCAATCTGTTGAAAGCGGGACATGCGTTGAATGTGTTCGACCTGAATTCCGCCGCGGTTCAAACGCTGGTCGATGCTGGCGCGAAGGCGGTGGCATCGCCAAAGGCCGCAGCCGTCGATGTCGAGTGCGTGATCACGATGCTGCCCGCCGCGGCACACGTGAAAGCCGTGCTGACGGGTGCCGACGGCGTTCTGGCTGCCGTGCCGCAGGGTTCACTGATCGTCGATTGCAGCACGATCGATCCGGCGACGGTCAAGTCGATGGCAGAAGCCGCCAACGCCAACGGCAATACGTTTATCGATGCGCCGGTTTCGGGCGGAACGGGCGGCGCGACGGCGGGCACACTGACTTTTATGGTCGGTGCGAGCGCAACCGGTTTCGACAGGGTCAAGCCGCTTCTTCAGGCCATGGGCAGGAATATCGTCCATTGCGGTGAAACATCGACGGGGCAGGTTGCGAAAATCTGCAACAACCTCGTGCTTGGCATCACGATGGCGGGCGTTGCAGAAGCGATGGCTCTGGGTGAGGCGCTGGGAATCGATCCGAAGGTGCTGGGCGGGATCATCAACACGTCGACTGGACGTTGCTGGAGTTCCGATACCTATAACCCATTTCCGGGTGTGATCGATTCGGCGCCATCTTCACGCGGCTACGTGGGCGGATTCGGTACCGATTTGATGTTGAAAGATCTCGGCCTTGCTGCCGATGCCGCGAAGCTCGCACGCCAGCCGGCCTATCTGGGCGCTTTGACGCAGCAGCTTTACCAGGCGCTGAGTGCGCGCGGAGATGGGCAGCTGGATTTTTCGGCGGTGATCAATCTGTATCGGGGCGAGCGCAGCGTCGCCGACCAGTCGTAACCGAACAGCGAGTAGCGGTGCGTCGTCCGGCGCGTCGATCGATGCGCCACCCGATCGTGGCGCGCCGGGCGAGTACCCGTTCACGATTGCTTCGGGCGTGAACGCGGCATGGCGAAACTGGCCATGCCGCGCGTCGACACCGGCTTTGGCGCGCTTGCGCTGATGCCTTCCTGGTTGCATTGTTCATCGCGGCCGAGTCTATAGTCGGCCGGACTCATGCCGGTCCATTTGCGAAACGCGCGATAGAAGGCACTGGGCTCCGCAAACCCTACCGCCGCGGCAATCTCCGCAATCGGGTGGGTCGTACCCTGCAGTTCCGCAATGGCGATATCGCGTCTTAGATCGTCTTTCAGGGATTGATACGTGTGTCCCTCCGAAATGAGCTTTCGGCGCATCGTCGCTTCCGCCATGTGCAGGCTCGCGGCCATCTGATCGGCGGGGGGCCATGCATGCGGCGCGAGCGAGCGAAGCCTGGTTCGCATCTTCGCCGCGAACGAATCCGGGTTGCGATATTTGACGACGAAGTTGCCGGGCGCCTCCGACAGGAACACCTTCATCGACTTCGCCGATTGAACTACCGGCAAATCGACGAAATCCGACGCGAGATCGACAAAGGAGGTGGCAGCGTCGAAGCTTAGGTCTTCACAGAACATCGACCGGTACTCGTACGATTCGGCCGGCTTCGGGCAGCGGAATTGTGCGTGCAGCAACGGGATGCGCCGTCCCACCAGCCAGCATATGAGACCGTAGACCAGAATGAACCATGTCGCGTACGTGAACATATCCGGTTCGAAGCCATTGCGTCGGCGGACGAACTCAAGGCGAACGTGACCGTCGCCTCGCGACACGCAAACTTCCAGATCGTCCAGTACCAGCCGCATGAAGCCTACCGCGCGGTGCAGCGCCTGGCCGCCGGTGCGCGCCGTCAGCGCAGCCTGGGTCATTGCGACGAAGCTGCCGCTCTTCATGCGATGAGAATCCTGGCCGAGAAATTCGTCGTCGAGTTCGTAGGCGATGGTTGCCCACAGTCTTCCGTACTGAGCCGACGTGACGCGGCCGCTCGCCGAAGCAAGCGCCTGCGTGGGAATGCCGGCGGTTCGCACAAGCGGCTCGAGGTTCAGACCGCCGCGCGTTGCGAGTCGAAGCGTCTCCCTGACAAGACTCATGGATATCGTGCCGCGCTCTGCGCTGGACAGCTTGCGTGTCTGCATTTCCCTTCTCACGTACCGCGGTTGCACGACGCGATGACTATGGCAACTGCGCTCGCAAAATTTGAGCGGGCTGGGCATCGTCCTGATATGCAGGCATCCCTACACTGAATACGCGTCGATTCACGACATAAGGGCTATCAGTTTAGTGGATGGAGACGCGCCCTGCCATGCCGGCCGCCGAGATTCGCTGGAGCACCGGCGCATGTGACGAAACCGAAGAGAGGCGTGTTCAGATGGATGAGTTTTACACCGAAGAGCAGCGCATGGTCCGTGACGCTGCACACGATTTTGCTGTGAACCGTTTGGCGCCTCGCGCAGCGCAGTGGGATCGTGAAGGCGAACTGCCGGCGGAGGTGGTTGCCGAAATGGGAAGACTCGGATTTCTCGGCATGATCGTGCCGCAGGAACAAGGCGGGTCGTACACGGACTATGTGGCATATGCACTCGCCATCGAAGAAATTGCAGCGGGCTGTGCGGCCTGTGCAACGTTGATGAGCGTGCATAACTCGGTCGGTTGCGGTCCCATTCTCAACTACGGCACTGAAGCGCAGAAGGACCAATATTTGCCGGGTTTATCGACCGGTGCGACGATCGGCGCATTTTGCCTGACCGAGCCCCAGGCCGGGTCGGACGCGAGCGGCTTGCGCACGCGCGCCACGCTGCGCGACGGCAACTGGGTGCTGAACGGATCGAAGCAGTTCGTCACGAACGGTGCGCGCGCCGGACTTGCAATCGTGTTCGCGGTGACCGATCCGGGTGCGGGCAAGCGCGGCATCTCAGCGTTTATCGTGCCGACCTCGACGCGAGGTTTCAACGTCGGTCCGACGGAGCATAAGCTGGGTATTCGCGCATCGGATACCTGCTCGATTTCACTCGAAGACTGCGCGGTGCCCGAGGCCAATCTGCTGGGGAATCGCGGCGACGGGCTGCGGATTGCGCTGTCGAACCTCGAAGGCGGCCGCATTGGCATTGCCGCGCAAGCCTTGGGTATTGCTCGAGCAGCGTTCGATGCTGCGCGCGACTACGCGACTGAGCGCGAGCAATTTGGCAAGCTGCTGCGCGAGCATCAGGCTGTCGCGCACATGCTTGCCGATATGACCACACAGCTGAACGCCGCGCGCCTGCTGGTGCACCGCGCGGCGAAACTGCGCGATGCCGGCAAGCCGTGTCTATCCGAAGCCTCGCAGGCGAAACTATACGCATCCGAGGTCGCCGAGAAAATTTGTTCAAAGGCTATCCAGATTCATGGCGGCTACGGTTATCTGCAGGACTATCCCGTCGAGCGGCATTACCGCGACGCGCGCATCACGCAGATTTACGAAGGGACAAGCGAGGTGCAACGGATGGTGATCGCCCGGAATATCTAGTGCGCCATATTTTCACCATGCCTGGAGGAGAGTCGTCATGATCGAGCTCGAGTATCGCGACAACGCAGAGATTGCGCTAATCACGCTGAAGCGGCCACCCGTGAATGCATTCACGCCTGAGGGCTTGCTGCAGTTCGAGCAAACCATCAAGCAACTGGATCGAGACGAGCGGATCAGAGCGATCGTCGTATCGGGCGATGGTACGAGGTTTTTCAGTGCGGGCGCGGATCTGAACGCATTTTCGGCGGGCGATAAGGAATCCGCCCGAAGGGCCGCGGCACGCTTTGGAAGCGCCTTCGAAGCACTGCAGAGCGCGCGCGCGGTCGTGATTGCTGCGATCAACGGCTACGCGCTGGGCGGCGGCCTGGAGTGCGCGCTAGCCGCCGACATTCGCGTTGCCGAACAGCACGCTCAACTGGGCCTGCCCGAAACGGCGGTCGGTCTATTGCCTTGTGGGTGTGGAACGCAGACGCTGCCGTGGCTCGTCGGAGAGGGATGGGCCAAACGCATGATCCTGACGGGCGAGCGCATCGATGCGCAGACAGCGTTGCGAATCGGTCTGGTGGAAGAGCTGGTTGAAACGGGAGCATCGGTGGCGGCGGCACTACGGATCGCCGCGCGAGTGAGGTCGCTCAGCCCGGTTGCGGTGGCCCATTCGAAGGTGTTGATACATCAGGCGCGCGAGGGCGTGCCGCGACATGCTGCTTTGGCGCTCGAGCGGGAACGCTTTGTTGACCTGTTCGATGGCCCGGACCAACAGGAAGGCGTGAATGCTTTCCTCGAAAAGCGGCCGGCGCACTGGTCGAATGCTGCTGGGGAGGCGAATCGATGAGCTCCATGCTGGAAGAGACGAAGCAGACCTATGAGGAATCGACGGTGTTGTTTCGCGTCGTCAATCGTGTCGCGATCGTTACGTTGAACCGTGCGACAGCGCTCAATGCGCTTTCGCACGACATGGTCAAGGCCCTTTCCGGGGTCCTGCATCGATGCAGGACGGACGACGGTATCGTCGCAGTCGTGCTTCGGGCTTCCGGAGAGAAAGCGTTCTGCGCCGGCGGCGACGTGCGTGAACTGTATCACCGCGTGCGGAATCACGATCGAACGTGGCTGGAGTTCTTCATCGACGAATACCGTCTCGACTACGCAGTGCATAAATTCCAGAAGCCGGTTGTCGCAATTGTCGACGGCGTGACGATGGGCGGAGGCATGGGACTTGCGCAAGGCGCCTGGCTGCGCGTTGCGACTGAGCGAACCAGAATGGCGATGCCGGAGACGCGTATCGGGCTGATTCCGGATGTGGGCGCAAGCAGTTTCATGGCAAGGATGCCGGTCGAGATGGCCCTCTACGTCGCGCTAACGGGTGTGTCCTTGAACGGAGCCGACGCGCTACGGTGGAATCTTGCGGATGTGCTCGTGCCATCCGGCTGGCTAGGTGAGTTTGAGGACCGGCTGGCCAACGTATCACGGGCCGAGTTGGACCCCGCGTTCCCGGACAGGTTGAAGCGATCCTTGCGCGCGGTATTCGACGCTGCCGCGGACAAGGTCCGCGGAGAATCTACATTTTCGCTGTCGCCGCTAATCAAGCACTATTTCAATCCACGTCTGGATGTCGGGAATATCGTCATGTCGCTGAGGGCGGGGCTGACCGGTAGCCACGATCGCGACGCGACGCAGTGGCTCACCAGTACGCTGGCGCTGTTAGAACAGCATTCACCTACGATGCTTTGCGTAGCGCGACAGACGATACTGCGCGGTCGCGCCGCATCGCTAGCCGACTGTTTCCGGATGGAATTGGGGTGCGTCAGCAAAGCAGTAGCTGAAGGCGATTTCATCGAAGGTGTGCGTGCTCATCTTGTCGACAAGGACCATAAACCGCGTTGGTCGCCAGGGTCCCTGTGGGAGATCAGGCCCGAACGCCTGCAATATTTCCTGTCGTCGCCCTGGAGAATTGCGACACACCCGCTGCACGACATAGAACGCCTTCATCCGTAAAGAGGACGTGCGCAGATGGACGCAATGCAACGAGTTCGTCTGGAGGCCGCGGCGGCGGCCAATACGGAAGATGCCGCGATCTGGCGATGGTTTTCCGCGCTGATGGAAGAAAGACGGGTACGGTGGCGATATATGTTCGATCGCTGGGTGATCAATGTCGATCGCGTCCATGTCGCTACCGAACCGAACTTCGATGATGCAATCAGAGCGGCAAAAGAAGGTGCGGCGAAGCGCGGCTTGGGTTTGCCCGCGGTCGGCAAGCGTTCACCAGGCCGCATGTCGACCCGGTTGAACAAACAGGCGATGTCGTAAGGGGCGACTCTTCATCCAGACACGCAATCCGCACCGCACTTCGCGATGATTGCGTCGTCGGAAGGACTGGCTCCAGAAACACCGATGCCGCCCACAACGCGACCGTTGACGAGCACCGGAACGCCTCCTTCCAGGATGCCATTCAGTAAAGGCACCGAGAGCCAGGCGACGCGACCGCCGTTGATCATGTCTTCAAATACCTTCGACTCCCGACGCCCTAATGCGGCGGTACGGGCCTTGTCCATTGCAATGTACGCGGTAATGGGTGCGGCGTCGTCCGTGCGCTCAAGTGCGAGGGGGTGTCCGCCATCGTCCACCACGGCGATGCTGACTGCCAGTTTCATATGTGCTGCCTGGGTGCGTGCAGCCGCCATCGCAGCGGCAATTTCGGAAGATGACAATACGTTCTTTGTCTGCATATCAAACCTCAATCGGAAAGGAGGATCGTCCATGAGGAGCGGCGGGCTATGACAGTGCATGGACACACTGTGAACTTGTCGCACCCGTGGCGATTCGAACAGCGCTTCAATACATTCATTACGCGACTACTCCGTCACATGCAATTTGCCTGCGAGCCGAATGATGAGACGACATGGTCGACAAACACGCTTGCAATACGGCTGTTTCGCTTCCTGCTCTGGTAAACAACACAGACATCGACGTCGCAATTCTGAAGTCGATAGCTGGGCAACAACTCGACCAGGCTTCCGTCGATGATCGCCGTTTGAACGAATTGCCGGGGGAGAATAGCGAAGCCGCAGCCTGAAAACGTCAGTTCCTGGAGTATTGTCGAGTTGTTGCAGACAACATTCGGCGTTAGCTCGATGACATCATCCGCTTCCTGACCGGTTGCCCTCAAACGAAGGGTCGTGCCACGTTGATCGGCCGGGCGGCCGAGAAAGCATAATTTTTTCAGGTCGACGGGCTTCGATAACGAAGCCGCGCCAGCAAGATAGGGCGGTGCGGCCACGATAACGTAAGAGTGCGTGAGCAAGCGGCGCGCGACTACCGAATCCGAAGGAATCAGGTAATCGGCCAGAATGGCGACGTCAACGGCTTCGTCGACAAGGCTGAATGCTTTGTCCATCGTCAGGAAATCGATCCGGATAGCAGGATACTGACGGACGAAATCCGAAACGACCGGAACCATATGGGAGAAAGCTACAGCACTTCCCGCCACCACTCTGAGACGCCCCCGCAGATCGCTGCTCAGCGAAACCACCTCGCTTTCCGTTTCGTCGATAAGCTCGAGTGCGCGCTGGCATCCTTCCAGATAGGCGGCACCCGCGTCGGTAAGCGAAATGTGACGTGTGGTTCGCTGGAAGAGGCGAACGTTCAGGTGCGCTTCGAGCATCGAGATCACCCGTGTAATGGTCGGCGGGGACGCACCGAGCCGTTCGGCGGCGCGGGTGAAACTTCCCGCATCGGCGACCTGAATGAAGACCCGCATTGCGTTAAGGACATCCATTTAAGGCTCGCTCGAAAAATTGACGAACAACATTCGCTTGTCGGCTTCGCTCGCAGATCGACAGGTTAGCGTTGGGCTAATCACTAGCCATCGGTTTTGCGAAGGAGCCCGCTGATGTGGCCGGACGGCGCGGTATCGGCGCCGGGCCCGAGATCGTCATAGCTCCAGCCACCTCCCAGCGCGCGAATCAGGTCCACATTTGCATCGAGTTGCTTCGTCCTGGTTTCGATGATGCTGCGCTGCGCCGCGAGCTCGGCCGTCTGGGCATCGACCACGTCCAGGTAACTGACCACACCCTCGCGATAGCGCGAAAGCGCCAGATTCACCGAAAGCCCGGCCGAGTCCGCGGCCTGTTGCAGTTGAGCGGTCGCTGTGCCTAGTTGCGCAAGCAACGACAGATCGTCTTCCACTTGCCTGAATGACGTGAGAACGACGCTGCGGTAGCGCTCGCCAGCCTCCGCCGTTGCGGCCTTCGTGGCTTCGAGTCGCGCACGACGCCTGCCCCCATCAAACAGATAGGTTGCCAGCGTGGGCCCGATTGCCCAGTAGGAACTGGGCAAGCTGAGCAGGTCCGCGTAAACCGAGCTCTGAAACCCGCCCTGCGCACTGAGCGTAAGCGATGGGAACCAGGCCGCGCGCGCGACGCCGATTTCCGAGTTGGCCGCTGCAATGCGCCGCTCGGCCCCCGCGACGTCGGGGCGGCGTTGCAGCAATGCCGACGGCACACCGACCGGAATGGGGGGCGGTGCCACCGGCTCGACGCTCGGCGCAATGGCGAAGTCCGATGCCGATGCGCCTACGAGTGGAGCAATCGCATGTTCCCGCAGCGCGCGCTTCGCTTGCGCGCGGGTGAGATCGGACTGTGCGAACGACAGCTGAGTCGTTGCGCGCGCAACGTCGAGCGCCGCTGCGACGCCGCCGTCGTGCCGCTTGCGTGTCAGTTCGAGTGCCTTCTTGTATGCGTCGATCGTGTCGTTGAGCACCCGGATCTGTTGATCGTCGCCGCGCAGATCGAGATAGTTGCGAGCCAGTTCGATTTCCAGACTCAACTGCGTCGATGCAAGGTCGGCTTGCGCCGCCTGGCTTTCTTCCCTGCTTGCAGCGACGGAATCCCGCACGCGCCCCCAGAGATCGACCTCGTAGTCGACCTGAACGCCGAGCGTCGCGTCGTTGTAGTCGGTCGGCACGGCCGTGGTGCGAAACGGTCCGGTGTTGGACTGGCGCGCACGTTGAATGTTACCGGCTGCGGAGACGTCTGGATAAAACTGCGAACTGGCTTCCTTGACGAACGCCTGCGATTGCACATAGTGATAGTACGCAGCATGCAGATCATGATTATTGGCGATCAGACGCTGTTCGAGTTCGTCGAGCTGAGGCTCGCGGTAAAGCTTCCACCAGTGCGCGCGATCGAGCCGATCGGCCGGGGCCGCGACGGTCCACGGAGCAGATGACTTGTATGCGACCGGGGCAGGCGTATCCGGAACGCGATAGCGCGGGGCGAGCGAACATCCACTGAGTGCAGCCATGCCCACCAGCCATGCGCACATCTGCAGCCTAGTCATGATGTGCCACCTTGTCGCCCGCGTTATCCACACGCACGTGATCGCCCTGGCTGATGCCATCGGGTGGGGAGTCGATCACGCGGTCGCTGGTCTGGAGACCTGATCCAATGTCGACCGCATTGCCGAGATCCTGTTCGATGGCCACAGGCTTGAACCTGACCTCGTCCTGAGCGTCGATAGTCGCGACGCGCAACCCGTGCTCGTCGAAGATCAGTGCGCTTGCCGGTATGCGCATCGCGCCGGGGAGCGTGGGTAGCGCGAAATGCAGTGTCACGAAACTGCCGGGCAGCAGCCGGTGGCCGGGGTTGTCCACCTGCAACTGCACGAGCGTTGTACCCGACGCTGCGTTCACTGCATCGGCGAGGCCCACGACATGGGCGGTGAAGCGCTGCCCTGGGTATTCGGGAACCGTAAACTTCGCGGTGTCGCCGGGTTTGATCATCGGCGCGTAATACTGCGGCACATGTACATAGACCCGCAGTTTGTCCACGCTCGAAATCGAAAAGAGCTGCGCGTGGCTGCCACTGCCTGCATCGATCAACGCGCCGATATCCGTGTTCCGTGCCGTAACGATGCCATCGAACCGCGCGACGATGGTGGCGAATGACTTCATTGCAACGAGCCTGTCGGCATTCGCTTGCGCAGCTGCGACGCGGGCTTTCTTTTGCGCATAGTCTTGCGTGCGATCGTCCACTTCCTGGCGGGATACCGAGTCGGAACTGAGCAGCGCTTGCCAGCGTTCGGCGCTCGTCTTTGCCAGCGCAGCGTCGGCCTGCGCGCTAGCGAGATCGGCTTTCGCCTGAATCAATTGCTGATCGAGTTCGGGTGTGTCGATCGTCGCGAGTACCTGTCCGGCTCTCACATGGTCGCCGATATCCACACGCCACGATTTGAGGTAGCCGTTCACGCGTGCATAAATTGGCGCGTCGGTGAATGACTCGAGGCGCCCCGGCAAATCCAGTGCGCCGCCGGAAGCGGGCGCGAGCGGCTCGATGACCTTGACGGTGGGAATCGCCCGGGCTTCTGTCCAGTCCTTGAGCTGGTGGCTGGCTTTGGCGCGTACTGCGCTGCCGGTGCCGAGGATGACAAGCACGGCAACCGTGCCGGCGATCCCGGCAAGCGAAAGCAGGCGTTGCGGCGGCACGGAGTGTGACGTAGGTTCATCAGACATGGGAAGAGACTCAGGATGGCATGGGTGACGCGGGGTTGCGTCCCTGACGGGAATGCGCGATGCAGAAGACAGCCGGCACCAGGAATAATGTCGCGATTGTCGCGAAGAGCAGTCCGCCGATCACCGCGCGGCCAAGCGGCGCATTCTGCTCGCCGCCCTCGCCGAGGCTCAGCGCCATCGGCGCCATGCCGATTATCATTGACAGCGCTGTCATCAATACCGGACGGAACCGCGTGGCGCAGGCTTCAAGCGCCGCTTTCATCGGGTCGCCGTGCACAGCGAGCCGCTCGCGGCAAAAGCTCACCACGAGGATCGAGTTGGCGGTCGCGACGCCCATGCACATGATCGCGCCTGTTAGCGCTGGCACCGATAGCGGCGTGTGCGTCGTGTACAGCATCCATACGATGCCCGCCAGTGCGAGAGGCAACGCAGTGACGATCACCAGCGGATCTATCCACGACTGGAAGTTGACGACGATCAGCAGGTAGATCAGAACGACCGCGCCGAGAAGCCCTAACAGCATCCCGCTGAATGCGCTGTTCATGGTCTGCACCTGGCCGAGCAGCACGACTTTTGCGCCCTTGGGCACCGTGCTCGCGTTGGCCTTGACGATGCGCTCGACATCGGACGCAACCGCGCCGAGGTCACGGCCTTGTGTCGCCGCATAGATCTCGACCATCGGCTGAATGTTGTAGTCGTCGACCACGGCGTTGCTCACCGTGCGGCGAATCGTCGCCACGCCGCCGAGGATTTGCCCATCGAGCGCAGCCGGGCCGCCGCCGATGGGCAGGTTGGCGAGCGAAGGCAGCGTATTCAGCCCGTATTGTGGCGTTTGCAGAACGATCGGATATTCGACGCCGTTGGCCGAGTTGAGCCAGTAGGTCGGCGCGACCTGGCCCGAGCCCGCCATATGCACCAGCAGGCTGTTTGTGATGTCGCGTTCCGTCACGCCCTGGAGCAGCGCCTGAGTCCGGTCGACATCGACGTCGAACTGCGGATCGCCCTGCGATTGCTCGATACGTGCATCGGCGATTCCGGGTATATGGCGGATCTGCCGCAGCAATCGATCTGCGTAAGCGAAGTTCGCGGGTAGATGACCGCCTCGAATCTGCAGGTCGATTGGCCCAGGTGCGCCGAAGTTCAGGATCTGGCTGACGATATCGGCAGGCGGGAACGAGAACACCACACCCGGAAACGCTTGCGGCAGCGTTTCGCGCAGTTCGCGCACGTATTCTCCGGTTGGGCGGTGGCCGTCCTTCAGCGAAATCTGGATGTCGCCGTCCTGCGAGCCGATTGTGCCGGTGTTGTTGTAGGCAGTGTTCAGTCCGCTGGTCGACAGCCCCATATTGTCGACCAGCGTGCCGAGTTCAGCGGGTGGAATCGACGCCTTGATGCGCTTTTCCACCGCGGAGAAGAGGGCTGCCGTCCGCTCGACACGTGTCCCGACGGGCGCACGCACGTGTAGCAGGATTGCGCCGGCATCGACATCAGGAAAGAAGTTGCGACCGAGAAACGGCGCGAGGCCGAGCGACAGCAGCGCGAACACGAAGAAGCCAGGGACGAAGCGGTAGCGCTGCATAAGTACCAGTTCAAGCATCGCGCTGTAGTGCGCACGGATCTGCTCGAAGCGAGCCTCGAATCCGCGTTGAAAGCGCACCAGCGGATTCGATGTTTTGCGCATTCCTTGCAGGGTATCCGGCGCGTGAGGTTTGAGCAGATACTTCGCCATGGTCGGCACAAGGGTGCGCGAAAGAATGAACGAAGAGATCATCGCAAACATCACGGCTTCAGCCATCGGCACGAACAGGAAACGTGCGACGCCGTCGAGAAAGAACATCGGTACGAACACGATGCAGATGCACAGAAGCGACACGAATGCGGGCGTGACGATTTGCGCCGCGCCGTCGAGGATCGCGTTTTCTACCGGCTTGTGTTGCTCGAGGTGCCAGTTAATGTTCTCGATGGTCACGGTCGCATCGTCGACGAGAATCCCGACCGCGAGTGCGAGTCCGCCTAGCGTCATGATGTTCAGCGTCTCGCCGAGCACCGACAGGGCGGTGATCGATCCAAGAATCGCCAGTGGAATCGACGTCGCAATGATGATCGTGGAACGCCAGCTGCCAAGAAAAAGCAGAATCATCAGGCTAGTCAGCACGGCGGCGATGACGCCTTCACGTGCGACGCCGTATATCGCCGCCCGCACGAACACCGACTGGTCGCCAATCACGTCGACCCTGAGATTGCCCGGCAGCGACGCTTTCGCGTCCGCTATTTTCTGCTTGATACCCGCAATGATCGCGAGGGTGGACGCGGAGCCGTTCTTGAGAACGGTGAGCAAAACGGAGCGCTTGCCATCGACGTGAACGATGTTCGTCTGAGGTGGGCTGCCATCGGTTACGTCGGCGACGTCTCGCATATAGACCGTGGTCCCGTTAGCCGACTTAACGGGGAAGTTCGCAATGCTGGAGATGGACGACGGCGCGCTGTTCAGTTGCACGATGTACTCGTAATCACCGACCTTCTCGGTGCCGACCGGCGTGATCAGGTTCTGCGCGGCAAGCGCGTTCGCGACGTCCTGCGCGGAGAGCCCGCGGGCCTCGAGTTCAGATGCCTTGACGTTGATCTGTACTTGCCGCGTTTTCCCCCCGTACGGATTCGGCATGGCTGCGCCTTCGACCGTGGTCAGCAGCGGTCGTAACTGGTTCAGGCCGAGGTCGCCGAGATTCTGCTCGGTCAGCCCATCGCCCGACAGCGCGAGCTGGACGATGGGCACGGTCGACGCGCTATAAGACAGGATCAGCGGTGGCGTCGCGCCAGGCGGCAGTTGTTTGAGGATGTACTGCGCGACCGACGTCACCTGGGCATTGGCCGTGCGGATGTCCGCATGCTTCTGGAAAAAGATCTTGACGACGCCGTACCCGGAAACAGATCTGCCCTCGATATGCTGCACGTCGTTGACCGTAGTTGGCAGCACGCGTTCGAACGGCGCCATGATGCGACCTTCCATCTGGTCGGGCGGCAGGCCCGTGTACTGCCAGACGACTGCAATGACGGGAATGTCGATATTCGGGAAGATGTCCGTGGGCGTCCTCAACATGGACAGGCACCCAGCGATAAGAATGAAGATGGCCAATACGACAAACGTGTATGGCCTCTTCAAAGCGATGCGAACGATACCGAGCATTCAGACTCCACGATCCAGGGATGCGGCGGAGCAAAAGGGGGCTCTGCTGCAACTTTGTCCTTGCGACGCTGACAGGATCTCCGTGGCGCATGCGCTAGCGTGTTACACGGTTGACGCGCCCCGTGCCAGAGTCGTGACTGACGTCCGACGGCGGCGACGCAAAGTGACTGGAGGACAGAATGCATGCATTGCAATGGAATTCCAATGATGCGTTCTCTAAGAGTGACTTTTAGAATCTTGAATAATCGCGGCGGCGATACAAGGTGTATCGGGTCAACGCGGTGTGGGATGCCGACATGGATGCGGAGATTCCCCCATGTGGCTCGCTGCGGCATCATCCGGCAGCCCGGGCTTGAAACAACGCTAACGGTGGTGGGCGACGACGGAAGGACGCGCGTGCCGAAATGGTGCCCGGAAAACCGAACCCGGCTTTCGTTGCGGGCCTGGAGATCACTGGGTCGCTGGATGAGCAACAACTCTCTCACGCCACGCGAACGCGATATCGTGCAGCCGGTTGTCAGAGGAAAACGTTGCAAACAGATGGCTGCCGAACTGGGAATCGCCGAGGTCACGCTAAAGATCCACAAACGCAATGCGATGGAGAAAATGGGAGCGAAATCGCTTGCCGAATTTGTCATCAAGGCAAATGCACTGGGGCTGTGCGACATCGAGTCAAACGACAGCACCGCGTACCGCATCCCTGCGCGAATCGGTACTCCGTCGTCGCCCAATGCGCTCTCCCCAAGCCGGCGATGAAGAACGGCTAATCCTTCTGATCGAAGCAGCAAAAGCTTGACCGGTGCGCCGTCTGTTACTCTGGGCTTACCGCTGGGAAGCGGGCGGGGCATTTGTCCAGCCATTCCGTGAGCGCTGGCGATCGGGTTTGAACAGGAAAAGGAGCATCAATGAGGCGGGTGGGCGTATATGTCGACGCTAGCAACGTAGGAATGAACGGCGGCCACGGCATGCGGTTCGATGTGCTGCGGGAATTGGCATGCCGGGCTGGCGGCGAGGCGCAGCGTCTCAACGTGTATCTGGCCTTCGATCAGCGCCGCGCGGATAGTTTCCCGGAATATGCGACGAAGGCGCGAGGCTATCAGTCGGCCTTGCGCGACCAGGGGTTTCGGGTGACAGTCAAGCAAGTCAAGCACTTCACCGACGAAGACGGAAACGAGGCATCCAAATCGAACGCTGACCTCGACATGGCCGTTGACGCTCTGACGGAATCGGAGCGGCTCGACACGGTATTGCTTGTAACCGGTGACGGTGATTTCGTGCAGGTTGTCCGTGCTCTCCAAAGCAAGGGGTGCAGGGTAGAGGTTCTGGGTTTCGAGAATGTATCGAAAGAGTTGCGGGACGCCGCTGATCAGTACATGAACGGGTATCTGATTCCGGGGCTGCTGCCGACGCGTGACGCGATCGATTCGCGCGCTCGTTGGGGACAGACAGGCAGCCGGGTGCGCGGTCTCTGCAATCGATTCTTTGCCGACGATGGATACGGATTCATCGGGTATTGGCCTTCGGTGCCGCAAAGTTCGGTGTTGACCGCCAGTGAAACGCAACCCGTGTTCTTCCGGCCCGCTTCGCTGGTCGACGCGACGGCGATTTCGAAGTTACCATCCCGTGCTCTTGTGCTCGAATTCGATCTCGTCGAGCCTGCGAAGCCGGGTAGTGCCCCTGAGGCCAGACGAATAGAAATTGTCACGGCTGTTTAACGCATTTGAAAGGTGCCTTCGCACCGCGTTACAGGAACTACAAAAGACAGTGGGTAAAGGTCCGGCGCGCCCCGCGCGCCCCGCATGACGGCCGGTAGCCGAAAATGATGGATTGTGAAGATGAGAACGTTTGAACGCGGATTAGCCGTATTAACGCTGATTGGAACGCTGCTTTCATTGACGGGCTGCAACACAGTTGCTGGCGTCGGCCAGGACATCTCGGGCTCGGCGCGTGCCGTTCAGCGGTCACTGTGACGCGCTGACCGCTCCGCTCAGAACCCGCTCAACTTCGCCACGCATAGGTATCGGCGCAACCGCTCCAAAACCAAGCGTAGAAAGAGCGGCCGCAATATTCGCGTAACGCGCAGCGGAAAACGGATCGTCGCCGGCCAGAAGGCGCGCAACGAACGCTCCGCCGAAGCAGTCGCCTGCGCCGGTCGCGTCGATCGCACTCACCTGATGGGCAGGCACCAACCGCCGCTCGTCCGGCGTCGCGACATAAGCCCCTTCGCGTCCGAGCTTGAGCGCCACGACACGTGGCCCACGCTCGAGCAGGAAGTCGATAATCGCGTCGCGAGTGGCAAGCCCGGTCAGCGCAGTGACATCGTCCCAGCTCGGCAGGCAAATGTCGGTCTGGCGAATGACTTCGAGCATGGTCGCGCGTGCGCGGGCCAGCGGCCAGAGGTTGAGCCGCAGATTGGTGTCGAACGAAACGCGCACTCCGTGTTCGCGTGCATGTGCTATCGCGCTGAATGCCGCATCGCAGGCCGCGGTTCCGATCGCCAGACTCACGCCGGACAGGTGCAATACCGAAGCAGCCGCGAGTCTATCCAGCGGAAGGTCGACTGCCGCGTAACGGCTTGCGGCGGATCCGGCGCGCAGATAGTCGAACTGATGGCCAGCGGGTGTCTGCGAGACGAAATAGACGCCGGTTGGTGCCGACGTGTCGATTCGAACAGCCGAAGTATCGACGTTTTCCCGCTGCCAGAGTGCGAGAAGCAGGCGCCCGAATCGGTCGCCACCCACCGCTGAAACGAAGCCGCTCGTCGCTCCCTGACGGGCTGCGGCGATACAGAAATTCGATGTATCACCGCCGAATCCCTGCAGATACTCTGTACCGCCCGAAGAACGTTCGCTGAATTCGATCATCGCTTCGCCAAACGCGAGGATATCGATCGGCCGTTTTTGTTCTGCATCCACCATGTGTCGATCCATTCGTCTTATAACGCGACATCGATGAGATCCTGATCTTTCACGATGCCGATGTTGCTTTGCTGGCTAATGGCAGATCATGTGAGGCCAGCAACTTGCGCAGGTGTGGCTGCGCTGCCGGCAACGACAGCGAGTCGGCCAGTTCGACGAGCGGCAGTATCCGGCGTTTGACCTTCTCGCGATGGTTGGCGGCAATATCCGAAATGCGGTGAGCGAGAAAGGGATTCAGGAACCGCTCGCGAACGCTGTCGATGTACGTAAGGGCCTCGCTTTGCAGACCCATTGCGTCGAAAACGAGCAATACCTCGTCGTGCCACACTGCCTCGAGCCCGCTGCGCACGCGGGCGTCGTTCATTGCCTCCAGCACCGTTTGTTCGGAAGGGCGGCGTTCGCCGATCCACTGGTCGGCAAGCCACGTATGGCCTAGATTGAGAAAAAACAGTTTGAGCTGCGCATAGCGTCGCAGGTCGTCGGTCAACACGATCTGCTCGTGGGTACACGGGAGTTCCATAGCCGCACGCCGCTCGATTGCCCACAACGCGTAGGGTTCCGCTACCGCGCCTACCGGTTCGATCGGCTCCGACACGATACGGTCGACGAGCGAATTGACCCAGACGCAATCCTCCCGCAGATAACGAAGGAAGGGTTCGGGCATCGACCATTGCTGTGCGATATCGAGCACGATATCGCGTAACGTGTCGCCGTTTCTGTCGATGAGTTCGCACGGGTAGATCGATACACCGTGCTGCGGGCGCGCACGCCAGCGAGCATTGAGCAATACCAGCAGTTTCGCGGGGTAGCTGTGCGGCACGAGCGCGTCGTTTGCAAGCAGGCTGGCCGAGTCGCGGTTATCGAGCTGATAACCGGCATCGGCGGTGTTCGATACGATCACGCGTACTTCCTCGACCACCGCGCGTCGGATAGTGGCCCAGTCGGTATCGGCGACCCACGCATTGCGTACCGCGCGGCACTCGACCACCCGGTCCACTACGTTGCCGCCTTCCCGGCCTCGTATATGTACGGGATAGCAATCTGCTTCGGCAAGCGCCGCGATCCGCGCGCGACTTGAAGCGCTTGCCGTCGTTTGCACGACGCTGATGCCCCCCATCGCGTTGTCGCGCTCAAGCGCCTCGGAGACAAAGAGCGCGACATGCGCGAGAAGAAACCGGCTGGTGCCGAACTGGAGTATCGGTGTGCTCATGGTGCAATCCTGGTTCGCCGACGGCTGCCCTTAGCATTCGACCAGCGCTTTCACGACTGTCTGTCCCGGTTCCAGCAGGCGAGGGAACGCGTCCGGCACGTCGGCAAGCCGCATACGGTGCGTGTTCAGCGCCTGGTCCGGAATCTTGCCGCTGCGCATTGCGTCGAGCACGGTTTCGAAATCGGCGGCGGTTGCGTTGCGGCTCGCAAGCAAGGTTGTCTCGCGCTTGTGGAATTCGGGATCCGAAAAACTGACCTGGCCGGGCACGATCGAGATCAGCGTGTATTTGCCGCCGTGTGCAACGAAGCCGAAGCCCCGGTTCATTGCGTCGACGTTGCCGGTCGCGTCGAACACGACATCGAAGAATTCGCCGTTCGTCAGCGACGACAATTGCGCGGTGTCGTCCGGACCTACCGGCACCACGGCGTCCACATCGAGTTGCGAACTGCAGAACGCGAGGCGGTCGGCGCGCGTATCCAGACACACGACGTTGCCGCCACGCAGTTTCGCGAAGATCATGGCCGCCATGCCGATCGGCCCCGCGCCGACCACCAGTACCCGTTGCCCGGCCTGCACGTCCGCACGCCGTACCGCATGAGCGCCGATCGCGAGGAATTCGAGCATGGCGGCCTGGTCTAGCGACACGCCTTCTGCCTTGTGCACGAACTGCGCCGGCACGCTCAGATACTCGGTCATCGCGCCGTCGCGATGCACGCCGAGCACCTTGATGTTCACGCAACAGTTGGTCTTGCCCTGGCGGCACGCAACGCATTTTCCACAGGAGAGATAAGGCATCACGTAAACGCCGTCGCCAACCGCGAGCCCTGAATCGCCGTCCGCTTCGACCACGATGGCCGACAACTCATGGCCCATGACGCGCGGATATTCGAGGTACGGCTGGTTGCCGGTGAAAATATGGAGATCGGTGCCGCAGATGCCGACACGGCTGACACGCAACAATACTTCTCCAGCCTTGCGCACAGGCACATCGGATTGCTGCGCGCGCAGCACGCCGGGGGATTCGCAAACTACGCTAAGCATGTTGATATCCTTTTGAACGGTTCAATCAGTTCTGCGCTTCAGGGAGGGGTACCGGCTCGTCAATCAGTTGCTCGCGACGCAGTGCGGCCCAGAGGTCTGCCGGTATCGGCTGCTCCAGCCACGCGATACTCTGCTGCAGCTGCGATACGCTGCGCGCACCGATGACGCACGACACCACCGCTGGATGCGCGAATGGAAACTGCAGCGCGGCGGCGGGCAGCGGCACTGCGAAGCGCCTGCATACCGCCGACAACCGATCAACCTTTGCGACGACTTCGGCGGGGGCGTCCGAGTAATTGAACTTGCCGTTACCCGCCAGCACGCCGGAGTTGAATACACCGCCGACAACAATCGCCGTCTTCACTTGCAAGCACCTGTCGAGCAGCGGTCCCAGCGCAGTCTGTTCCAGCAGCGTATAGCGGCCTGCGAGCAGGATCGCGTCGAGTGCTACCTCATTCAATGCGTCGACGGCGACTTCCCACTCGTTGACTCCAAGACCGATCCCGCCTATCTCGCCGCTCGAACGCAGCGCGAGCAGTGCGCGAAAGCCACCGCCGTCGGTCAGTTGCGTCCAGTAGTGCGCATGTCGCGCGCCGTGCGTCATGCGGCCGATGTCGTGAACGTAAAGCATGTCGATTTGCGCGAGCCCGAGGCGCTGCTGACTGTCCTCATACGATCGCATGATGCCGTCGTAGGTGTAGTCGTATTCCGGACGGAACGGCAGCGGTTCGGCCCAGTTATCGTCGCCCGGCTTGACGCCGGGGTCAGCGCGCATCAATCGGCCAACCTTGGTGCTCAGCGTGAATGCGCTGCGCTCGCGCCCGCTGAGCGCGCGTCCGACGCGCCGCTCGGAGAGCGTGTAACCGTAGTACGGCGCCGTATCGAAGTAACGCAGCCCGGCCGACCACGCGGCATCGGCAAGCGCAGCGGCGTCGGTGGCGGCCATCGGCTCGTAGAGCCCGCCGAACTGCGAACAGCCAAGACCGAGCGCAGTCATCGACAGGCCGCTGTGCGGCAGGGTGCGTGTTTCACTTGCCTTCATGAAGTGCAGGGCGCCTTTAACGGTTGTCGTCAATAGAGAACGTTCTTCGCTTCCTGCGAATCGAGGTTTTGCTTGTCGACCATCACGACGCCCGTGTCGACCTGCTTTTGCGCGGGCTTGTGCTCGATTACGCCGACTACCGTCTCGATGCCCTTGTGTCCCATCTGCCACGAACCTTGCACGGCGATGGCCTGCACCGTGCCGTCGCGCACGAACCCTTGCAGATCCTCGTTGCCGTCAAAGCCGATCGCGACGAGCTTGCCTGCCTTGCCCGTTTGCTTGAGCGCGCGGCCCACACCGACCGCGGTCGGTTCGTTCGCGCCGAAGATGCCCTTCAGGTCAGGATTGGCGGACAGCACGTCGGTGGTCTGGTTCAGGGCCATGGCCATCTGCGACTGCGAATAGTATGGTCCGACCACTTGCAGCTTCGAGTGGCTGGCGATGTATTTGCGGAACCCGCCCACGCGGCTCACTTCCGATCCGGCACCTGGCACGTATGACATGATCGCGATCTTGCCGGTCTGTCCGACGCGATCGATCAGCGCTTTCGCGCACAACTCGCCGGCCTTCTCATTGTCGGTCGACAGGAACGACTGGTAGTACCCCTTGCCCGAATCCGAAATGGCCGAATCGATCAGCACGACCGGGATATGAGCGTTCCATGCCTGCTTGATCGCGGGGACCAGCGCGTCCGGATCGGACGGAGCGAGCACGATGCCCGCGACATGCCGGTTCACCGCGTTCACGACCATGTTGACTTCATCGGTGATATCCGATTCGGCAGCCGGGCCCTGAAACGTCATCGTGTAGCCCTTCTCGTTGGCAAGCGCCGCGTTAGCGCCTTTCTGCACGTTCTGCCAGTAATTCGAGTTGACTGTCTTGACGATCACGGCAATCTCGCCGCCTGCCGCATAGGCGCCGCTGCTGAACGCTGCACAAAGCAATGCGGAAACTGCCAGCATCGGGAATTTGTTCATGTCTCGCTCCTGTCTGTGGTGGTTAGACTTCTTCTGACTGCACTAACGCTTGTATTTACCGCTTGCGGTTGCGAAGCTGATCGATCCAGACGGTGCCGAGAATCACCACACCGATGATGATCTGCTGGATGAAGCTCGACACGCCGTTCATGTTCAGACCGTTGCGCAGCACGGCGATCACGAACGCCCCGATGGCTGTGCCCGAAATCGTGCCGACGCCGCCCATCAGCGAGGTTCCGCCGATCACCGAACTCGCGATCGCGTCAAGTTCGTACATCACGCCTTCATTCGGCTGACCGGTGACGAGGCGCGACATCAGTACACACCCGGTCACGCCGGCAAGCGCGCCAGAAAGCACATAGGTGAACAGCTTGACGCCCTGAACGTTGACGCCGGAGAGCCGCGCCGCCTCCGCGTTCGAACCGACCGCATAGATGTGGCGACCGAGCGAGGTTCTGGAAAGCAGAACGGAGACGACCACAAACAGCACGACCATGATGACGACCGGATACGGAATGCCCGGGAACGTCGTGTCGGGAAAGCCGTCGGCACCGATGTGCGAGATGCGGAACAACGCGCCATTGCCGAGCGTGCCGAACGCGTCGCCGAGGCCGGACACGGGTCGTGCGCCGGTGATCTGCAGTGCCATCCCGCGCGCGACGAGCATCATGCCAAGCGTCGCGATGAACGGCGGCAGACCCATGCGCGTGACGCAGACGCCGTTGATAAAGCCGCACAGCGAGCCCACCAGAATGCCGCCCAGCATCGCGATGGGAACCGGCACCCCCGTTTTGGCCAGCAGCGCCGCACAGACACCGGCAAGCGCGAGTACCGAACCGACCGACAGATCGATGCCGCCGGTAATGATCACGCAGGTCGCGGCCACGCCGAGATAGGCGATCGATGTGACCTGCAGGCCCACGGTCATCATGTTGTCGACCGAGAAGAACGCCGAACTCGCGACCGAAAACGCGATGACGAGAATGACGAGGCTGCCCAGTGCCGCAAATTTCTGTATGAGCTCGCGTCGTCGCTGCTGTGCGGACCGGTTGGCGGACTGAGTGCGATCCGATGTCATCTCAAGCATGAGTGCGCCCCGAAGCGTAGTGCATGATCTCCTCCTGACTGGTGTGTTTCGTTTCAAGAACCGTGGCAATGCGGCCTTCGTGAAACACGGCGATCCGGTCGGTCATGCCAAGCAGTTCGGGCAATTCCGAACTGATCAGCACGACGCCCACGCCATCGGCCGCAAGCCGGTCCATCAAGCCATAGATCGCGAATTTCGCGCCGACGTCGATGCCCCGCGTCGGTTCGTCGAAGAACAGAATCTTCGATCCGCGATAGAGCCACTTGCCGATTACGACCTTCTGCTGATTCCCACCGGAAAGGTTGCGCACGATCTGATTGACCGATGGCGTGCGAATCGCGAGTTCCTGCACATAGCGGGCTGCAATACGCGCTTCCTCGTCGAATCGCAGAAAGCCTGTGCGCGATGTGATGCCGCGAACATTGGCGAGCGTGAGGTTCGCGGCGACCGGCATGCTGAGCGCAAGGCCCTCTTTCTTGCGATCTTCCGAAAGGTAGGCAATGCCGTGGCGAATCGCCTCGCGCGGCGAACTGATCGTGATGGGTCGACCGTGCAATGAAACCGTTCCGCCGTCGAGCGGGTCGGCACCGAAGATCGCGCGTGCAACCTCGGTGCGTCCCGCGCCCATCAGGCCGGCGAAACCGAGAATCTCGCCTTTGCGAAGCTCGAACGAAAGCGGTCCGAACACCGTGTCGCGCCGTAGGTCGTCGACGCTCAGCAGCACCTCGTCTGTCGGCACCGATTGGCGCTGCGGATAAGCATCGTCGAGCGAGCGGCCGACCATGCGCGCCACCACATCGTTCACGGTTAGCGACGCGAAATCGTCGGTCGATATATGCCGGCCGTCCCGCAGTACCGTCACGCGGTCGACGATCTCGGTCATCTCGTCAAGACGATGCGAGATGTAGAGGATCGCAACGCCCGCGGCGCGCAATTCCCTGATGATGCGAAAGAGATGAACGGTCTCCGATTCAGTCAGCGACGAGGTCGGCTCATCCATGATCAGAACCTGCGCGTCGAGCGACAGTGCCTTGGCGATTTCGACCATCTGCTGCTGCGCGATCGACAGTGCGCCGACCTTGGTCGTCGGTGCAATGTTCAACCCGATGCGGGCAAGGCTTTGCGTCGCGTTGGCGTTGAGCCTGCGTCGGTCAATGAAGGGTCCGCGTTTCGGCTCGCGCGCGAGATAGAGATTCTCCGCGATGGTGAGATGTGGAACGAGGTTCAGTTCCTGGTGAATGATCGCAATGCCGGCTTCCTGTGCGTCGGACGTCGACTCGAAATGCACAGGCTCGCCGCGGTAGTGGATGGTGCCGCCATCCGGACGGTACTGGCCGCTGATGATTTTCATCAGCGTCGATTTGCCCGCGCCGTTTTCGCCGCAGATGGCGTGAACCTCTGCGCAACGCAGATCGAGGTTGATGCCGTCAAGCGCAAGCACGCCGGGAAACTGCTTCCGGATGCCTTCAAGCCGCAGGATCGCTCCCTCCCAGGTGCGGCTGTTGGGCTTGTCGACAAGGTCCGGCAGGCTGCGGGGCGAGCTCATCGTGTCTCCTTCGAACGGCCGACCTGGCATGACGCTGGTCGGTCCAGTTCGACGAATTAGACCGCAACACGGGCATTTGGTCAATCCAGTTAAGAAATATATAAATTGACCTTACCGGTTGATGCATTGCCTGTGCGGGCCGGTCATTGCGGGGCTGCCTCGCCCGCTGCTAGACTTGGCTCGCCGATCATCGAGCGAACTTTTTACCGGATGCATGGCCGTTCATGAAATCACCCGAACCCAAGCGGCTTTACCAGGCGGTAGCCGCGCAAATTCTCACGCTGATCCGTCAGGGCGAGTTTCCCGTCGGCGAGCGTCTGCCGCCCGAGCGTGAACTTGCGCTCAGGCTCGGCGTGTCGCGTCCGTCATTGCGTGAAGCGCTGATTGCGCTCGAGATAGGGGGGCGCGTCGAGATCCGGATGGGTTCGGGGGTGTACGTGCGTGACACAGGCGCGGACGATGAGAACACGGTTGACGCGTTAGGCGACAGTCCATCGGAGCTGATGCAGGCGCGTGCGGCCATCGAGGGCAGCGTGGCGGCGCTTGCTGCCGCGCGCATGACGGCAGCCATGGCAGAGCGCCTGCGACGTACTGTCGAGCGGATGGGCAAGTTGGCCGCGGGCGGTAAAACACCGGTGGATGCCGACCGTCAGTTTCATATGCTGATCGCGGAGGCAGCGGGCAATTCGGTGCTCGCGCGCTTTGTCGGCGAACTGTTCGATAGCCGCCACGACCCCATCGCAGCGGCAATGCGCGACCACACTGAGAGCGCGAAGACGTGGACGGACGCGGTACGCGAACATGAAGATATTCTTCGCGCACTGCAATCAGGTGACCCGATCGCGGCACAGACCGCGATGCGTGCTCATCTCCGGGCGTCTGAAGAGCGCTGGATCAGTGGCGCGCTAAAGCGTGATACCGAGTGATGCAGCGAGGCCGCGCAGTGCGCGTGCTCACCGCGTGAACGTGTTGAGCGCAACCGGGCCCGCAAAGGAATCGTATTTCCACCAGCTAACGATATGTCCACGACACAAGCGCGAGTAGTTCTGGTTACAGGCGGAACATCAGGTATTGGAAAGGCAACGGTAGAACTCCTCGCACGCGACGGAGCACACGTCCTGTTTACCGGGCGGCGTAAAGAGATCGGCGCCGCGATTGCGGCCGGATTCGCTCAATTGGGTTTGACCGCGGAGTATTACCCGCTGGATCAGACCGATGCTGATGCAACGAGCGAACTGGTCGAGCGTATCTCGACAAAGTATGGCCGCATCGACGGCCTGTTTAACAATGCTGGGATAGTCGTCGGCGGAACCGCAGAGGCGACCAGTGAGGCAGACTGGGCGCAGGTCATGGCGCTCAACGTTACCGCCGTCTGGCGTATGTGCAAGGCGATCATCCCCATCATGCGGCGCTCCGGTGGCGGTGCCATCGTCAACAATGCGTCCGACTGGGGTGTTGTCGCCGGCGAGTCGGCAGTCGCTTATTGTGCGAGCAAAGGCGCCGTGATCCAGATGACCAAAGCGATGGCGCTCGATCATGCCCGCGAAGGCATTCGTGTGAACGCAGTTTGCCCGGGCGATACGGAGGTTGAGCGATGGGCTCAAAAGCGCGCGAGCGCACCGTCGCTGACAGTTGCCGATGGGGCTCCGATGGGACGTTTTGCAAGGCCCGACGAAGTTGCCAAAGCGGTACGCTTTCTCCTGTCCGGCGATGCGAGCTTTATCACCGGAACCGCATTGATCGTGGATGGGGGCAACACTGCACGTTGAGTTGTTGCTATGGCTTCGATGCCGCCCAGCGGCTTAACCGCTGGCGGCGCCTGCTTGCATCGACGTTACTGTACGGTAATCGTCTCCCTCATATTCGGGTGTATGCCGCAAAAGACCTTGTAGACGCCCGGTTTGCTGAACGTGTATTTGAAGGTGTCGTTCTGATCGAGCGCTGTGGAGCGGAACAAACCGGAGTCGCTCACCACCGTATGAGGTTCGTCGTCGAGATTTTTCCATGTCAAGGTGGTACCGGCCTTGATGGTCGTCGACATCGGCGAGAACATGAAGTCCTTGATTGTGACCATATCGGCTTGCTGTGCCTGAGCAACGCATAGCTCGGCCGATGCGGCCAGTATCGACGTTGCCCCGAGGGCTATGAGAAACAGGCGGCGAAGCGTGGGCAATTTCATGACAGAGTCCTGGTGTCTAATGGTGGCTCAACCGCTCACGCAAGCGTCGAATCGGTCAGCGTGGCCTTGGCGGGGGACAGGGCGATCTTCACGTCGGTCACCCCGAGCATCCTGGGTAGCTGGTCGCCCGGCACAGTCAATGGCACGGGGCCGGGACCGTTCCCCGCTGTCGGTTGCGGGTAGGCCGTGGAGCGCGCGGTGTGGAACGTGATGTTTCCTTCCACCTTCGAGACGATTTGATGGATGTGGCCGTTCAGCACGGTGACCGAACCAAAACGCGTCAGGTAGCTCATAGCCTGGTCTGCGTCAGCAGTGCCCCATCCCCACGGCTGGTAGATCGTCCATAGTGGCATGTGCGCAAAGACAACAATCGGCGTACTCGATGAGCGTCCGCTCAGGTCTGCCTTCAGCCATGCCAACTGGTCGTCGCCCAATGCTCCCAAACCATTCGGCTTGAAGTGCATCACGTTGTTGAGGGCGACGAAGTGAACGCCGTTGTGATCGAAGCTGTAATAGCCCTTGTTACCGGAAGCCTGGCCGAAGCGGTTGAAGTACTCCGTGCCGGTCCCGTCGGTCACGTCGTGTTCGCCTGGGACCGTGTGCAATTCGGTGGTGCGCAGTCGCGACAGCAACTGTGATGCATCGTCGAATTGCTGCGCCTTGGAGAGGTGAGTGATGTCGCCCGTATGAATCGTCAGCGCCGGCTTGGCGGCCATCGCATTCACATAGTCGATGGTCTGCGAGAGCGTCGCCGCGACATCGGGATTGGCTTCCTTGTTAAAGCCGATGTGGGTGTCGCTGATTTGCAGGAACAGGGGCGTTCCATGCGTGACGGCGCGATCCTTGTTGCTGGCAGCCTGCGCGACGTCGATGGGTGTGAGCACACCACCGGCCATGACGAAAAGCGTTCCAGCACCGCCGAAAGCGAGGCATTTCAAAGCGCGGCGGCGTGTGGGATCGAATGGGGAATCTGATGACATGGTGTCCTCGTGGGTCGCGATAGGAATGAGGTCGCCGGCGTATCTGAGGGTCTGCATACCCGGGTCACGAAGCAAGACCGCGGGGGCGCTTCGTTTATTCCGGGTATCCGGCATTCAGGTGCCAGTCGGTGGTCTCAGCCTTACCTGAGGCATCAGCGGAGGTAGTTAGGCCTTGAAGTTTCCCGCTGCGACATTCGATGCGAGCGCATGAATGCAAAAAGCCCAGGTATCGCCCTGGACAATCCAGCGGTTCATTGGGCTGCTGAAGGAGAATCTGTTTGAAAGCAAAAGGCGCGCAGATCACTGCGCGCCTCGAAGTTGCCTGCCTGACGCGATTGACTGGACATCCTGGAAAAAGGAGGATGTCATGCATGAATCCGCATCTACAGTGAGCGCTGCAAACGCTGCGCACTCGCGCGCAGCACGGGCAAAAATTTCTCTTCGAGCGTCGCTACGCTGATGCGCCCCGAAAACACGCTGACGCTGATCGCCGCCTCGATCTCGCCGCTGCGATTTCTCACCGGCACTGCCATCGCGGACATGCCGATCTCCAGTTCCTCGTTGCTGATCGCATAGCCTTCTTCCGCTGCGCGGCGTACTGCCTTGAGCACGGCAGTCACATTGGCGAGTGTGCGGTCGGTCAGCCGCTTCATCGGAACGCTTTCCAGATGTGCGCGCACGGTCTCTTCGGGCAGGCCGGATAGCAGCACGCGCCCGGTTGCCGAGCAATACGCGGGCAGACGGCCACCGATCTTCACACCGGTCGACACGATGCGGACTGCTTCGGCTCGCGCGATAAACACCGAATAGCCCTCGTCGAGCACCGCGAGCGAAATCGACTCGTGCAGCGTATCGCGCGCGCTCGCGAGCAGCGGCTGCGCGATCTGCGGCAACGACGACGTGCTGAGGTAAGCGCCACCCAGGCGCAGCATGCGCGGCAACGGCGTAAAGAACTTGCCGTCGTGCGTCAGATAGCCGAGATCGACCAGCGTGAGCAGACAGCGGCGTGCCGCGGGACGGCTCAAGTCGGTCAGGTGCGCAGCGTCCGATACCGTCATGCGCGTGGTGGTTGCGCTGAACGCCTCGATGATGGCGAGCCCTTTTGCAAGGCCCGCCATGCCTTCCTTGACGCGCGCTCCGGTGGCGGCTTCGGTGCCTACGTCGGCACTTCCTTGCGTGCCCGATTCGGTGCCGGATTCGCCATATTCTGCAGACGAGGGTTTGCCCTTCTGCACGTTGACAGATTTTTCGCTGGATGCCATATTGAATCAAATATCGAACAATGTACGGTATTCGAACACATTCAATCGAAGCCGTCAACGGATTCGCGCGGGCCACGCAACATCGCTCGCGGTCCGTATGGCCGACGAATTTCCGCAATACATGGAGCGAACAACTTGAACATCATCCCCATCAAGCCGGCGCCGCGCGCCAGCGTTGCGTGGCCGGCCGAAGGGCTGACGCGCGTGCCGTACACGCTGTTCCAGGACGAAGACGTCTACGCGGACGAGCAACAGGCGATCTTTCGCGGACCGAACTGGAGCTATCTGTGCCTCGAAGCGGAGCTGCCGGATGCAGGCGACTTTCGCAGCACCTTCGTCGGCGATGCGCCGGTGGTGGTCACGCGCGACGCCGACGGCGAGCTCTACGCATTCGAGAACCGCTGCGCGCATCGCGGTGCGCTGGTGTGTCTCGAAGACGAAGGCAACGCCAAAGACTTCAGCTGCGTGTATCACGCGTGGACCTACAACCTGCAGGGCGATCTGGTCGGCGTGGCGTTCAAGGATGGCATCGACGGCAAAGGCGGCATGAAGCCGGACTTCTGCCCGGGCGATCACGGTCTGCGCAAGCTGCGCGTCGCCACGCTGCATGGTCTCGTATTCGGCAGTTTTTCCGACGACGTGCCGCCGCTCGACGAATACCTCGGCGATGAAATCGTCGAACGCATCGCGCGTGTGCTCGAAGGCCGCACGCCGGTAGTGCTCGGACGCTTCACGCAGATGCTGCCGAATAACTGGAAGCTGTACTTCGAGAACGTAAAAGACTCGTATCACGCGAGCATCCTGCATCTGTTCTTCACGACCTTTCAGCTGAACCGCCTGTCGCAGCGCGGCGGCATCATCGTCGATGAGGGCGGTGGCCATCACGTCAGCTACTCGGCGGTCGACCACGCCGCGACGGCCAAAGCACAGGAGCCCGCCAGTGGCTATGCGCAGCAGAACATCCGCTCGGAAAGCGAGCATCGTCTCGAGGACACGTCGGTGCTGACCGGTATCGATGAGTTCGGCGATGGCGTCACGTTGCAGATTCTTTCAGTGTTCCCAGGCTTCGTGCTGCAGCAGATCCAGAACGCGATTGCCGTGCGTCAGATTCTGCCGCGCGGCGCACGGCAAACCGAGCTGAACTGGACCTATCTCGGCTTCGACGACGATACGCCGGAACTGCGCGAAATGCGTCTGCGGCAAGCGAATCTGGTGGGGCCGGCGGGCTATGTGTCGATGGAAGACGGCTGCGTGGGAGGTTTCGTGCAGCGTGGCATCGACGCAGCGGGCGACGCGAATTCGGTGCTCGAAATGGGTGGCGACAGCGCGCAAAGCAGCGCGAGCCGCGTGACCGAAGCTTCGATTCGCGGCTTCTGGAAGGCTTATCGCAACGCCATGGGGTATTGAGCATGACGCAAGACGTTCAGCAACTGATCGCCCGTGCGCAGGCGCAATACGTGCGCTGCATCGACGACGGCGATCTCGCAGAGTGGCCTGACTTTTTCACGCCGGCTTGCGTGTACAAGGTCACCACGGCGGACAACTATCGGCGCGGCCTCGCTGGCGCGATGATCTATGCGGCCTCGCGCGGCATGTTGATCGATCGCGTCGCGTCGTTGCGCGACGCGAACATCTACGAACGGCATAGCTACCGGCATGTGCTTGGGCAGCCGTTTGTGCTCAGCGACGACGGCAACGAGGCCCGCAGCGAAACCTCGTTCATGGTCGCGCGCATCATGCGCGACGGCAGCACCGATCTGTTTGCGACGGGGCGCTATTGCGACGTGTACGTGCGCAATACGCACGAGGCGCATGAAGTGAAGTTGCGTGAGCGCATCGTCGTATGCGACAGCTCGCGCATCGACACGCTGCTGGCGCTGCCGCTATGACGGCTGCAACTGCAATGACGATCGCGCTTGCGATCGGCGATCCGAACGGTATCGGCCCTGAGCTTGCGGTGAAGGCCGCTATTGCGAACTCGCGTACGCCGGGTGTGCAGCCGCGCCTGGTGCTGTTCGGCGACAGCCATGTGGTTCGCTGGTATGCGCAGCGTTGTGCGCCTGATCTTGCGGTGCGCGAAGTGCGAGCCGGCGCGTTGCCTGAAGTCGATGCAAATCTGCTCGACGTGGTGGACGTCGTCTCGCTCAGCAAGGCCTCGTTCGCGCCAGGCCAGATCGCCGCAGCGGCTGGCACCGCGACGCTCGCTTACGTGGCCGCCGCGTTGCAGGCCGCGCGGGCCGGATACGCGGATGCGGTCATCGCCTGCCCGCATTCGGAGACGGCGATCAATGCATCGGGCGTGCGCTTTGCCGGCTATCCGGGCTTCGTCGCGCAGCAAATGGGCATGGCCGAAGACGAAGTATTCCTGCTGCTGGTTGGCGGGGGGCTGCGCATCGTGCATGCGACGCTGCACGAAGGTATCGCCGGCGCGCTTGCACGACTCGATCGCCCGCTGATCGAACGCGCGGCGCGTGCCGCAGTAGCGGCGCTGCAACGAATGGGCATCGCGCAGCCGGTGGTCGGGCTGATGGGCATCAACCCGCATGCGGGCGAGGGTGGACTATTCGGCCGCGAGGACATCGAGGTCACCGAGCCCGCCGCGCGCGCGTTGCGTGACGACGGTATGGCGGTGCTTGGGCCGCAAGGCGCGGATCTGCTGCTGACCAATCAGGACGTCGACGTGCACGTCGCGATGTATCACGACCAGGGGCACATTCCGGTGAAGCTGCGCGCGGGTCGTCATTCGGCGGCACTGTCGATCGGTGCCGGCGTGATTTTTTCGAGTGTGGGCCATGGCAGCGGCTTCGACATAGCCGGCCAGTTGCGGGCCGACCCTGCGCCATTGCTCGGCGCAGTGCGGCTCGTGTCGACCGGCACCGTACCCGTGCCGGCCGCAGGCGAGCACCACTGAGCACGCACAGACAGAACATCGAGGTCATATGTTGGATTATCGGATTTCCATCGCGCAAAGCGATATCGCATTTCCGTGCGCGGCCGGCGAGACGCTGCTCGACGCCGCCGAACGCGCGGGTTACGCAGTGCCGTATTCGTGCCGCAAAGGCGTGTGCGCAACCTGCGAGGGCGGCGTGCTGACGGGTGCGGGCCGTTCGCCGGTGCAAGGCGACGTCGCAGGCCCCGCAGAGCGCGTGTTGCTGTGTTGCCTGCGTCCGTCATCGGATATGACGATCGAGCCGCGCAAGATCGAAAAGCGCGAACCCGTGCAGCGCAAGACGCTCGACGCGTCCGTATACCGCGTCACGCAGCCGGCGGCCGACGTCAGCGTGCTGCAACTGCGCTTGCCGACGGGAGTGCGTGCGAGATTCAGCGCCGGCCAATATCTACAGATCGAACTCGAAGACGGCACGCGTCGTAACTATTCGATGGCCAATCCGCCGCATGAAAGCGACAACGTGCAATTGCACGTGCGCCACGTGCCCGGCGGCAAATTTTCAGAGGGCGTGCTGCGCGGCATCGACAAGGGCCACAAGCTGCGCATCGAATTGCCGTTCGGCGAATTCACGCTGCGCGCGGACTCCGTCAAACCGGCGATTCTGCTGGCCACCGGCACAGGCTTTGCACCGTTGAAGTCGATTGTCGAAGACGCCATCAAACGCAAGCTGGCGCGGCCGCTTTACCTGTATTGGGGGGCGCGCCGTACCGCGGATCTGTATCTGGCCGGGCTCGCGCAGAAGTGGCATGACAGCGGCAAGCTGCGTTTCGTGCCGGTGCTATCCGAAGCCGATGCAACGTGGAGCGGCCGGCGCGGCCTCGTGCACGAAGCGGTGCTGGAAGATTTTCCCGCGCTTGCCGGCCATGAAGTCTACGCATGCGGCAATCCGGCGATGACGAGCGCGGCCCGCGACAGTTTCACACAAGCCGGTTTGCCCGAAGCGGACTTCTTCAGCGACGCGTTCGTACACACCGATATCAGCGTCTAGCGCCCGGCACACCGTTTCATTCCCGACAATACGCAAATTACAAAGGAGACAAACATCGTGGCAGCACCTCCCATCGACGTCGCCGACGTCATCGAACGCCAGAGGGTCGGCAAAGGACAGTGGCTCGTCGTGCTGCTGTGCGCGTTGCTGATGTTCCTCGACGGATTCGACACGCAGGCCATCAGCTATATCGTTCCCGCGTTGTCGCGCGACTGGCATCTGCCGCGCGAGATCCTCGGCTCGATTTTTTCCGCGGCGCTGGTCGGCCTGATGATCGGCTATCTGGCAATCGCGCCGCTGTCCGCGCGCTTCGGCCACAAGCGGATGATGCTCGCAAGCACGCTGCTGTTCGCCGTGTTCACGATGCTCACCGTGTGTGCGACCAATGTCACCGAACTGATCGGCCTGCGCTTTCTGACCGGCATCGGGCTGGGCGCTGCTGCGCCGAGCGCAGTCGCGCTGACCTGCGAATTCGCGCCGAAGCGGTTGCGCTCTACGTTTGTGCTGCTCGTCTATTGCGGCTTTTCGCTTGGCTTTGTGGTCGCGGGGCTAGCGGCCGGCTCGCTGATGCCGGTGTACGGCTGGAAATCGCTGATGGTAGTAGGCGCGGTCGCACCGCTTGCGCTGATGGCTGCGCTGGCATGGCTGCTACCCGAATCGCTGGCGTTTTTGCAGCGGCGCGCGGATGGCAGCGAACGGATGCGCGCGGTATTCATGCAACTGTTCCCGCGCTTTTCCGCGCCACCCGGCAGTGTGTTCGTACTCGAAGACCAGCAGCAATCGCGCGCCAGCGTGGCGGCGCTGGTCAAAGGGCACACGTCGCTCGGCACGCTGCTGCTGTGGCTGATTTTCTTTCTGAACCTTGCCGAGTTCTATTTCATCCAGAGCTGGTTGCCGACCATGCTGACCGGGCTGCAATACGCGCCATCCACGGTGGTCTGGATCACCGCGCTGCCGACGATTGCCGGCGTGCTTTCCGCGGTGCCGCTAGGTCTTGCGATGGACCGTGTGGGCCCGTACGTGACACTCACTGCGATGTACATCGCGGGCGCCGTGTTTATGTGGCTGGTCGGCGGTGCGTTTGCGGGCAGCGTGGCGTGGCTGATGGTCACCGTGTTCTGTGCGGGCTTTTGCATCAGCGGCGGGCAGAAGAGCGTGATTGCATTGGCTGCTGTGTATTACCCGCTGAACCTGCGTTCGACCGGCGTGGGCTGGGCACTCGGCATCGGGCGGCTCGGCGGCATCGCGGGCCCGCTGATTGCCGGCATGCTGTATTCCGCGCATTGGACGCCTGCCGAGATCTTCCGCTTCTCGGCGTTGCCGGTGCTGGTGGCGGGAGCCGGTGTGCTGGCGATGGGCCGCATCTACGGCACACGCAACGCACGCGCGGCGCACGCGCATTCCACGCAATAGGGCAACGCGGCGGCCGGCAGCGTTGATTTGCAGTACCACGCTCCACCTGTCTAGCTACTACTAACAATCATTCTGGCGATACCGGTTGCTTTCCCGTTGCGAGAGACGGGAAGGCAGGGATTCGTCTTGTCAAAAGAGACCATGAAAAAGCACTTGATAGCAGCTGCGAGCCTGATGACGCTCGCGGGGATCGCGCACGCGCAAAGTTCCGTCACGCTGTATGGCTTCGTCGACGCGGGCCTCGTCTACGTGAACAATCAGTCCGGTCACGCGAACATCGAGTCGATCACCGGCCAGACGAGCGGCAGCCGCTGGGGGCTGCGCGGCGCCGAGGATCTCGGCAATGGCCTGCAGGCAGTTTTCACACTCGAAAACGGCTTCGATACATCGAATGGAAAACTGCTGCAAGGCGGCCGCGAGTTCGGCCGGCAGGCGTTCGTCGGCGTTGCCAGCAAGCGCTTCGGCACACTGACGCTCGGTCGCCAGTACGATCCGATGACCGAGCTGATTGGCGCGATCGCCGCGACTTCGATGTGGGCATGGGTCGGCACGCATCCGGGCGACTTCGACAATCTGAACTCGACGTTCCGCGTCAATAACGCGATCAGGTATGAGACGCCGCGCTTTTACGGATTGCAGGCGAGCGGCATCTTTGCGCCGGGCGGCGTGGCCGGCAACTTTGCGTCGAGCCGGATCTATACGTTCGGGCTTTCGTATGTGAATGGGCCGCTGACCGCTGCGCTCGCTTACGACAACGTCAACAACCCGTCGGTGTCCACGCTCGACAGCGCGCTTTCGCCGGGGCAGGCGGGATACACGACGCCAGCGCGCAGCCCGGAATATAGCGGGTATGCGTCGGCGAACGTGTGGCAAATTTTTGGCGCCGCGGTGTCGTACAAGGTAGGGCAGGGTAGCGTTGCGTTCGTTTATACGAACACGCGCTTCCAGGATATCTTGCGCACGGCATCGACGCCGAATACGGGTACGGCGGTGTTCAACAGCTACGAGGTGAATGGTCGGTACTTCGTCACGCCGGCTTTCATGATCGGCGCATCGGCCGACTACACGAAGGTGCGAGACGCACACTATGTGCAGGTGGACTTCGGACCGAACTATGCGTTGTCGAAACGCACCGATCTGAATCTGGTTGGAATCTGGCAGCACGCGTGCGGCGTCGATTCGACCGGGCACCGGGCGGTGGCCGCGATCAGCACGCTCGGGCAGTCCTCGACCGCGACACAGGTGGCTGTGAAGGCTTCGTTACGGCATCGGTTCTGAGTGGTGCTTCATGACGCGCTCCGCGTGGATGCGGCTTTATGCTGGACCAATCTGGCCTCAGATTTTTGGGGCAGATCGGCGGTGGTGAGCTCACGCGGCTGAAAGAGCTCGCTTGCCAGGTCCGGCCTTCCTCTTTGGTTGAGCCTTTCCTGAAGCAACTCGGTAAACAATTTGATATCTCCCGGACCATGCGCTCCCATGAATGTCGACAGGATTTCGCGCAAGGCTGTTTCTCCAGTTTCGCGCGAGAGGGTGCTGGCAATGATTGACGAACCACGGCTGAGCTCAACGTGGTAAATCGTTTGCGCCACGCGGCGCTCAGACAGACTGAATTTTCGCGGGGTTTTCATACAAAAGGACTCGATCGTACGTTTCGCATGTTGGGCGACACGCGCACGCCGATTGGGTGCGCGAACGAGACACAGACCTGTCCTGGAAGGCGAAGCTTGCGTCTTCACTGTACATACGGTGAACACGCCCGACCGGATGCAGCGCGCCGCGATTTTCTTGCCAGAAGCCGTAAGCGAACGGGTCGGCGTTACCGTTGCCGATTGAGTCGCGCTAGTGGGCCCTCAAGCGCGAGGAAATCCACGACGTTCGCGGTCCGGTTGTTGCGAGAAAAGACAACATTCATTTGTTTTGGTGGGGCTTATTGAGAGCGAGGTCTGGCCCTAGACTGTATGCACTGAAACGCAAACGGGTGTTTGCGGAAAAAACAAAGTCTGGAGGTAGTGATCATGAAGCTCGTTCAATCGCTCGTTGTTGCCGCTGTTCTTGCCATCCCTGCCGTGTCGTCGTTCGCTCAATCCAACCAGCCTGTTACCCGCGCCGAAGTGAAGGCGCAACTGGTCCAGCTCGAAAAGGCTGGTTATCAGCCGGGTGCTGGCGATCGCACGCAATATCCCCGCGATATCCAGGCAGCCGAAGCGCGGGTGAGCGCTGAAAGCGGTGCGGTTAATGCCGTTGGCGGCGTCGCAGATGGCACGTCGGCGTCTGGCACCCACCACCCACTGCGTTCGTTCGACCACGCAGTCGCGAATCTGGGCCACAAGGTGAAGGCATCGATCCGCCCGGACGCGAACGACGGAATGAAGCCAGTGTATTTCGGTTCGTAAAATGGCCGTAGCAGCCTGAGTCGTCAGGCGGACAAATTCGAGGCGCGCAGTGATCTGCGCGCCTTTTGCTTATATGATCCGCAGGGTTGCCCAACCTTTCCCGGCTCTCCTGATGAGTAACAGAATCCGCCTCCTCGGCAATCAGCTGAAGGCTCGCGTCACCTTGCTGGCATTGTTCGTTGGCTCCATGTGGGCGGTGTTCTTTGTGTCGGCTGCTTTTCCATGGCTGCGTCTAACCGACCATGGCGTCGTGCCTCGTACGTTTAGCGGATTACAGGGGATACTTTTCGCGCCCTGGTTGCACGCAAATCTCCGGCACATTCTGGCGAACACGGGCGGTCTGCTGATTCTCGGGTGGTTGTGTACCTGGCCGCGACTTTCAAATTTCTGGGTTGCCACGATTGGCGCAATGCTTGGCGCCGGCATCTGTGCATGGCTACTGGGTGCTCCATACTCGGTTCACATTGGCGCGAGCGGTTTGGTATTTGGCTATGCCGCCTATCTGATTGCTCGAGGCTGGTACACACGCGAGGTTCTTTCGGTGCTCGTTGCCTTGTTTGTCCTCGGCGCATATGGACTGAGTCTGTTCGTCGGCGCGCTGCCCATCACGCCAGGCGTATCCTGGCAGAGCCACCTCGGTGGGGCGATCGGCGGCCTGCTGGCGGCCAGAGCAACGAGGCGGTTTCCCGTTACCGTGAACATGCGGTGATCGAACAGGCAGTCGACGGCAAGCTGGATGGGCAGGTGATCAAGCGCGAGAAATTCTCGATGGCGGCGGGCTGAGCCGTGACTTCCTGAACTGCTCGCCATCTACCTCCGCGTCATGTTGCAGGTGCGAATGCAGTCGCGCTCGCGGCGGGTGTTCTAATGCTGCGTCAATCTCAGCATCGTCGTGTCATAGCCCAAAGAGCGCGCGCGATCGAACAGCATCTGAGCGAGCGGCCCGGCTGGTTTGGGCTCTCGGGTCAAGATCCACAGGTACCTCCCGGAGGGTTCGCCGACGATCGACCAGCTGTAGTCGTCCGCATGATCAAGCACCCAGTAGTCACCCCAGAATGGTCCAAAGAAAGACACGCGCAACCTGGCATCGTTGCTTCCGGGCGTGACCTTCGCGCGTCCCTTTGAGCTTCGCTGTTCGCCGCCCACCCGTCCCTGCTGGCACGTATTCAACACCGATATCAAGCCATCCGGCCGTTTGCCATATTCGGCGGTCACCGCCTCGCAACCTCGTTCGAAGCGGTTCTCATAGCGCGCGAACTCGTACCACTTGCCAAGGTACCTATCCAGATCGACCGGCTTGACCGGCTCGGGGACCCGATCGTTTCCCGACACGCCGCCTGAAATTGCCGCGCACGACGCCAGCAAGACCGTGCCAATGGCGACTCCCAATCCCAAAACGGCGATTTTCTTGACCGATTTCATATCGTCTCCCAAGGCCAATACCGGCACTCGATCTCGTCGACGTCCCTGGAGCCTGCGTCGCCAGGCCGTGAAGGCGTGGGCGCAATAGCCATGCCTGGCGCCTGCGCACATCAGACATCTGGCCCAGCAATGATCGCCATGTCAGGTTGAACTGATTAAATCTACGAACTTATGAAGATCATCGATTTATGAAACTTCCCGGCTATGTGCCAACCGGCGAGCTGAGGCAAACTACTATCGATAACTGAACACTAAACCGGTATCAATGCTTCGATACGCTTACAAAATTAGAACCCTTCGATGACAATACTTTCCAGAAGCAGTCGTCTATCTCCGGCAGGCATCGGCACGCGATCGCTGCGACCACGGTTGTCATTGTGCGCATTCGCGGCAGTCATCGCAGGTTGCGGTGGCGGCGCTGGTTCATCGGGTCCGGCATCTGCAGCCATGCCGACCGCGTCGCTGCAACACATTCTGTTTGTCGGCGACAGCTTTACGCACGGGAGATACGCTCCCGTAAGGCAATACAATTCCGGAGGCATCCAGACTACATCCGGGTCTGCGCTGGTCGTCGACGAAAATTTTGGACAGACTGGCAGCCGGGCCGAGCTGGAATCGGGACCTTGGGGAGGTATCCCCGGCATCTTTGCCGAACTCGCAGTCGAAAGCCACCTTGCTTTCGATGTGCATATCGAAGCCATTTCGGAAACCAGCCTTGCCAAAAATTTCGCCGCCGCATCAGACGTGATCGATCAGCCCAAATGGAACGCGGTCGTTCTTCAGGAGCTGAGCACGAAGCCGCTTCCGTCGTCCCTTACGGGCAGCACCGTTAGCGATCCTGCGGGGTTTTGCTCAAGCGTCGCCACGATTGAAAAAGGCGTGCATGGCGCAGCACCGTCCGCAAGCGTCTACCTTTACGAGCCGTGGGCCCGTGCAGACCTGGCGCAATCGTTAAGCGGCACACCGGGAACGACTGGCTTTCACGATCGATACGAATCCAACCTCGAAACGCTCGCCAACGCCAATCACAATGCCTATTACAGCGCCGCCGCTCACGATGGCGCTATCAAGGCAGTAGCCCCTGCCGGCGAAGCGTGGCAGACGGCCTGGGCCGATGGAATCGCAAACTCAGACCCGTTTGCTTCGTCTACGTTGCCGCTGCTCTGGTACGGCATCAACGCCGTCAATGATCCCGCTATCACCGCGCCGGACTTTAGCCATCCGAGCGTTTTTGGCGCTTATCTGAGCGGGCTGGTGCTATTTGAGCAGATCACCGGCACTGACGTACGCGTGCTTGGGTCAAGCGAGGTTGCTGCCTCGCAACTCGGAATTCCCGCGACTATAGCGGCACAGTTGCAGCAGATTGCGTGGCAAACCGTCAACAGCGAAAATCCGGCCCCGATCGGGCAGACTGTCGACCCTTGCACGGAGTCCAGTTAGCGATACCTCGCTGGTGTGGAGGGGCGACGACTCGAACTGCGCTTTTCTGCGTTAGATGAAGCGCCGACTCGGGTCATCGCTCCTATGCTGTCCCACTGCGCCGCGACGTCGCCGGCTCACCGAACAGCGCCATCAGATTTCCAGGCTCGATCGGTTTGACCAGATGATGATCGAAGCCCGCATTCCTCGAGCGCGCCACGTCGTCCGGCTGGCCGTATCCCGTGATGGCGATCAGAATAGCGTCCGCCATCGCCGGCATTTCTTTTAACCGGCGCGCAACCTCATAGCCGTCCATCCCGGGCAGTCCGATATCCAGCAATACGACATCAGGCTGCTGGGTTCGACATTCGTCCAGCGCGCGCGGCCCGTCAGGCGCGGTGCGTACATGATGGCCGCTCAATTCCAGCAGGGTCGCAAGTGAACTGGCCGCATCGTCATTGTCGTCGACCACGACGATGTGCAAGCGGTGCGGCTGCAACCGCGCGGTGCGCGTCGGGAGAGTGTTCGCATGTGCCGGTGCCTGCACCACAGGCAGCGTGACCGAGATGCGCGTACCCATCCCGAGTCCGCCGCTTCGTGCCTCGACGGTACCGCCATGCATATGGACCAGAGATCGGACTACCGAAAGGCCAATCCCAAGACCGCCCTGGGCGCGATCCAGGGCCCGGTCGGATTGCGAAAACAGCTCGAAGACTTCAGGGAGTTCGTCGGCCGAAATACCCGTGCCGTTATCCTCGACGGACACGACAACGCGATGCGCATCGGGCGCGGCGTGAATTTCGATCCGGCCGCCATCGGGTGTGTATTTGGCCGCGTTATCCAGCAGGTTTCCGAACACCTGCGCCATCCGCGTCGGGTCGGCATTCAGGTAAACGGGGCGATCTGGCAGCTTCACGACGAGCTCATGCTGGCGCGCATCGATAGAGAGTTTCGCCACGTCAATCGCAGCGGTGAGGATCGATCCCAGTTCGATCGTGTCGCGTTTCAGGCTGACCTTGCCGGTCGTGATACGCGATACGTCCAGCAGATCCTCCAGCAGATTCGCCAGATGCCGGCTCTGGCGTTCGATAATTTCACGCGCCCACCGCACGCGCGGAGGCAGCACGCCATCCGCGATGCGGATGGCTTCCGCAGCATTGCGAATCGGCGCGAGCGGATTGCGCAACTCGTGTGCGAGCATCGCGAGAAACTCGTCCTTCTGACGTGCGGCACTCAGCAGCTGCGCATTCGTGGCGGCCCGTTCCGCAATCATCTCGCGCGCCTGGTATTGTCGCCGTCTCGCCCTGAGTGCACTGCGCGCTGCGCTGACGAGTGCCTCGCCGCTCACGGGCCGTTCGATCAGCATCACGTTTCCCAGCACCTCGAGGCGGCGACCTTCCGCGGTCAGCACGCCCTTCTTGCCATTGCCAACCAGCAACACAAAGGGGAAATCAGACCAGGGAGGCTGTGCGCCCAGCCACGCACTGAGCAAGTGCAGAGCGCGCGAATCCAGCGCTTCATCGGCGATCAACGCGCACGCAGCCCCTTCGTTCAACAATGTCACCAGACGGCCGATATCAGCGCACACGACGCATTCCATCGCCTTACCGGAAAGCACATGCGCTACCACCTCGGCATCCCGGCCACGCGGCGCGACAATCAATATCCGCTCTTCCAAAGCGCCGCTCCTCAGCCGTCTGACCGTTCACTGAGCAGGGCCTCACCACCGCGATACGATGGCAACCCGGCGAGTACGCCTTCAAAGTCTTTCAACGGTCGCCCGACACGCAGGCCACCGGGCTGAATGCGAAACTCGCGTATCGTGCGTTCATGCTCGCTCGTGCGGCTCTTGACGACCGACAGAGCCGACAGCACTTCGCCGGCGCTTTCAAAGAATCTGAACAGCAACAGCGCATCGCTCAGATAGCTGAGATCGATATCCGATGCCACGTTGCCGATCAACCCGTGCTGGCCTAGCACCATCAGCGTAGTGATGCCCTGCTGGTTCAGGTAGCTCAGCAGCTCATGCATCTGCAGAAGCAGGTAGCGATGTCCCGGCATCGCCTGCATATACGCGTTCAGACTATCGATCACGACCATTGACGCACCGGCCTGTTCGACTGCCTCGCGCACGAGCGTCGCAAACTGCCCGGGGGACATTTCCGCGGGGTCGATCTGCTGCAGCAGCAGTTGGCCACTTTCGATGTAGCTGTCCAACGCCATGTCGAGCTGCCTCGACCTCGTCATCAGGGTTCCCAGCGTTTCGTCGAACAACAGGTATTTGACGCTTTCGCCACGCTCCAGCGCGCTCAGAACGCAGCGCACCGCGGTGGTGGTCTTGCCGGCGCCCGAGGGTCCGATCAGCAGCGTGCTGGTGCCAGGAACGAGCCCGCCGCCGAGTAGCGCATCGAGCTCCGGCACTCCGGTTGACTGCGCAACGTTCACGAATTCCCGGCGGTGTGCGGCCGCAACCAGGCGCGGAAACACCGTAATGCCACCGGTATCGAGCGTGAAGTCATGTTTGCCCCCGACAAACTTGATGCCGCGCATTTTGACGACACGCAACCGGCGTTGTTCGGTGCCATATTCCTGCACCGTCTGGTCAAGCTCGATCACGCCGTGCGTAATGCTATGCAGCTGCAGATCGCCTAACTGCGAAGTCTTGTCGTCCAGCAGCCATACGGTGCAGCCTCTGGTCGAGAAGAACTGCTTTAACGCCAGAACCTGCCGGCGATACTTCAGCGCATCCTGCGCGAGCAATCGCAACTCCGACAGGCTGTCGAACACGACGCGGCGTGGATTGAGATCCAGCACCTTGCGCCGCACCTCGTCGACGGTTTCGCCGAGTTCGACTTCGGATGGATGCAGGATGGACTGCCCGGCGTCCTCGTTGAGCCCTTCTTCGCTAATGAGCTCGTGGATCGCGAGGCCATCCAGCGACCAGTTATGGGATGCTGCGACCGCCCGCAGTTCGGCTGCCGTCTCCGACAGCGTGATGTATAGCCCCGGCTCGCCGCGCCGCAGGCCTTCGAGTAGAAAATGCAGGCCGAGCGTAGTTTTTCCCGCCCCGGGTACGCCCTCGACCAGATAGACCCGATTGCCGATCAGACCGCCGTTCAGCACATAGTCCAGCCCGGCCACGCCGGTCGAGATTCGTTCTGACACGCCTTCGATATGGGTTGCGTGGGACGCCCCGCCCTCTATTAGCTGCATGATTGTTTCCGTATTGATAGTGCAGAGCGCTGTTCCCTGCAAAAAGTGTGCCGAATTGGCGCGTGCCTGATTTCCGCGTGAGCGAGTCCGGGCGAGGTGGAAGGAATTCAGGCAGCATTGGAGCCCACTGAAACTCGTCCCCATGCAATAGAGAGGTCATCCCTATGTTTTCGTTTCGCTTGCTAGCTGCGGCCACAAGCGTTGCCGCGTTGCTCGCTACTACACCTGCGCTTGCCAGTTCGCTGCCGGCACGGTTGCGCGGCACGATCACCGCAATCGATGAAAGCGGGATCACGCTCGACGAGCGGGACGGCCGCACGTTCAGACTCGGAACCGGAGCGGGCACGGCATACGCCGATATCGTGCCGTCGAGCCTCGATGAGATCAAGGCGAATGACTACATCGGCTCAGCCGTGAAAGGATCGCGGGATCACCTGATTGCGGTCGAAATCGCGTTGGTGCCGCAGAAGATGCAAGCCGGCCGCATCGGCTATTACGCGTGGGATCCACTACCGGACACGTCCGGCATCCAGAGCTCGGGTGTAACGGATACGACGATGACCAACGGTGTGGTTTCAGCTGGATCGACGGCCGCGCCCGCGCTTACGAACACGACCATGACTAACGGCACGGTCGTTGCCGGCCACGACGGCGCAGTGGGCCGTACGCTGACGGTGAATCTGGTTGGCGATAAACCCGTCAACATTCTGGTTTCATCTGCCGCGCCTGTGGTCCGGTTTGTTCCTTCCAGCCGGTCGACGATTTCAGTGGGGTCGGCCGTCGTGGTCTGGACTCAACCGGGCAACCTGGCAAGGCTTGTCGCCGTAGGGAAGGGCGTCGCGCCGCCAATGTAAGACGCGTCTCAGGGAGCTGCCGCCGGGAGCCCGCCGCCTCGCCAGAAGCAAAGGCAAGCGGGCCCGTTACATCGCTACCCCATGCTTCACTTCACCATCGATTGATGTCCGGCGGCGACGCATATCTCGCTGATCCGAAGTTCATTCTGTGTGATTCGCGAAGGGAAGGTATCGCGCAGACGCTCCTCGTGAACAGGAATCACACGTCGCATTTCGTACTGGACCGACTTCATCATGGCTTCGGTTGCGAACAGAAGATTCTGCTGGCTCCCCACCGCAAGACCGACCGGGTTGTACATCTTTTCGATGCCAACGGCCGAGCCATCGAATTCCATGTTCTCGAACACGTAGACAAGGTCGCCTGCCAGTACCCAGCTATCTTTCGAAGGTTGCTGGCCGTCATTGCGAACGTGCACCCACTGGCTGCCATACGTATGGCTATCGAATGCCGCGTGCAGGTCGATGCCGGGCAGCACGTTCTCGCGATCGCCGTCGACGGCTACGAGGCGTCCCTGTCGTGCGAGGTCGACTATGCGCAGGATGTCCGCAGGATCGACCGCGCCCATCAACCAGCGCATCCGGTCGGGCAAGGACATGGCCCAGATCCACTTCGACAGCTCGCGCTCCTGGATATAGAAGGTGGCGTTTGGAAAATCTTCGATGTTGCCGAGATGGTCGAAATGCGCGTGCGTGATGAACACGGTATCGACCTCTTCGGGCTTGACGCCGCATTCAGCCAGAACGTCTTTGGGCGAATGCCAGTTCTCGACGCCAAAACGGTTGCCAAGCGTGGCGCCGTATTCCTTGTTGTTGTATCCGACGTCAACCATGGCAACGTGGCCGTTGCCCTTGATCAGCACATAGCAATACGGCAGTTTTACGTATCCCTGATTGTGCGCGCCATAGATCACCCCACTCTTGTGATACTTCGTGACATAGCTGTACTCGAGCACCCAGACTGAATAATCTGCACCCACGTTCATCTCCTGTTTGGTTATCTTGATCGTTTACTGCGCTTGCACGGGCTGGTTTAGCCGTTGCAACAACAGCACGCCTGGTTGAAGTCCACGGGATTCAAACCGAGTGACGCATCCGAGGCCCAGCGCACCAATGCGTTTGCACGTTTGAGCCGGTCGGTCCATGTCGATACCTGCTCACGGACCTGCGCCGCTCCCGACTTCGGGTTCGAGAACTGGTCCGTCACTTCGCCGACGATGGACATTGCGCGACACAGCGCCCAGTGGCGACGCGCAGCGCCGTCCGGCGGGTTGATCGAGCGGATCATGTCCGAACACTCGCGGGCGCGTTCCAGCGGTGTCGTTACGGCTTCAAAGTCGGGATCGAAGCGGCCGCGTATTTGAGCCAGCAGACACAGTCCGGCGAGCTGGCCGATCAGACGTCCAAGGCCGTCGTAGAGTGGGCGCACCGCTAGTGCATACGCAATCAGCTCGTCCTGAGTGGCGGAGATATCGCTGAGTGGATCGGTGTCTTCCGGCGGAACGTCCAGTGCATCGCAGCCCGTGAGATGAACGAGCGGCTTCTCCAGTTCTTGCTGGTGTGTAGATGTGAGGACCACAGTTGTCTTCCTCCTTTCTGAGTGGGGCGGCGGGGCGCCCGATCACTCGAGTGCCCCGTCCGTTTCCGGCGGCAGGAAATTCGCTGTATGACTTGACCGTGTTACTTGACTGCGGCCGACACCTTGGTCAGCTTGTAGGCATCGGCGCGCTGCGAGCACTTCTGGCAGTTGATCCCCGGCTGATCAGGCGCGGCGATAACGGCATCCGCAGGCAACGGCTGGATCGTTTGACCCGGCGTCGCCTCACCTTTGAGCGCGGACTGCAGAGACAGTTCGGGCAGCAGCCGGGAATTGAACACTTCCGTCACGAACGAATCAGGCACCTTCCCTGCGGGGAAGGTATTGCAGCCGTTTTCCGGTTTATCGCCGGCGCATACCTTGACCTGATTTCCCGGTACCCAAGGAAGCGGATATTCGATGTTGTGCGTATCGAGCTTCCGCTTTCCTTGCAGCACTTCCATCATCAGCTTGAAGGCGAAAGCCGCGGTTGCGGGAGGCGAACCTGACGAAACGCCTTGCAGGCCATTGGCACGCATCTCGGGGTTCGCCAGTGCGAGGCGGAAGCCATTCGAATTTTCGCCGGTAACCGGGACCAGTTTCTTACCCGCAGCCTGCAGTGCCTTGATGGCGCCATTCTCGCCAGCCTGTGCCCAGATACCGTCGACATCGGGATGCGCGGCGAGTGCCTTGGCGGTTTCCTGCTGCGTGGTGCGGTCGTCCCAATAGCCGTAATATTCGGCGACGACATGAATGTCCGGATATTGCTTGAAGACACTCATTGCGCCGTCCGTGTGGCGCTTGTCGACCGAGTTGCCCGGCACGCCGCGGCTCAGGAAGATGTTGCCCTTACCGTGCAGCGCGTTGACCAGTTGCTGCGCGGTGTTTTCGCCGAATCCCGCCGTGATGTAGCTCACGTTATAGGCGCACGGCTCGGTTACGGTCCCGTCGTACATGAAGAACAGCGTGCCTTTCTCGCAGCCGCGCTTCACGGTACGGTTCAGTGCGGTCGGCGAGATCGGGAAGCTGATCACGCCGTCCGCGTTGGCGGCGATCATGCTCTCGTACGCTGAAATCTGCGCTTGCACATCGGTGCCGGAGATGACTTCTCGCAGTTCGACGAGTTTGTCGTAAGGCGGCGTTTTTGCCAGCGCCTTGACCACGTTCGCCGCTTCCGACTGCCACGCGTTGCCGCTATAGCTCAGGCTGAGATAGATCAGATACTTGTCTTTCTTAGGCTTGGCCTGCGCATTGGCCGCGCCAATGCCGTAATTCGCAGCAAGCGCCACGGCGCCCAGCAATGCGCCGGCAGCGATCCAGCGCTGTACGCGTTTCAAGGTTTTCATCACATGTCTCCTTGGCAGAAATGCCTGTCTAATGTGTGGTGACTTGTCAGCCACCACCTTTCTTGCAACGCTTCGAATACACCTGCAGCTTCAGATCCGGATCGCCTTCGAGCGGCGGCGCCTTGCCATGGAGCGCACCCAATCCAGCGCGCATTCGTGTTGCAGCAGGATGGCCGCGAGAATCAGCCCGCCGGAAATCATGGTTCGCCAACCCTGCGCGAGCCCGAGGGAGGTGATGATCATGTCGAAGATCGTCAGCAGGATCGCGCCGCCGATCGTTCCAACGAAGGTTCCGCGCCCACCGAGAATGGATGACCCGCCGATGACGACGGCGGCGATCGACGGCAGCAGATAAGGGTCGCCCATACGCAGCGTCGCGCCGTTCGAGTAACCGACCAGCATCATCCCGGTGAATCCGGCGAACGCGGCAGATAGCGCGTAGGTCGATACCGTCATGACATTGATGCGAATCCCGGCGATCCTCGCTGCTACCGCGTTGCTGCCCATTGCGTACAGTCGCTGGCCAAACGAGGTGCGCGACTGGACGAACGCAGCGATCACGCAGAACACGACGACGAACAGGTTCACAAGGGGAAGCCCAGCGATGCGTCCTGACATCAGCGTGACGAGCGAAGCGGGCGCTGCGCCGCCCGGTGTGCCGCCCGTGACGCCAAGGCATAGGCTGTAGACGATGATCCCCGATGCCAGCGTCATGATGAACGCGGGAATCCGCAATAGCGTGATACCCAGCCCGTTGATCACACCGACAGCAGCGCACACCGCGAGAATCGCAGGAATCTGCCACCATGCGCCGCTCGCGGAGAGCGTGCTCATCCATGCTGCGGTCAACACGCCGCCAAGCGTGATCACTGACGGGATCGACAGGTCGAGACCTCCGATCAGCACGGTCAGCCCCTGGCCATACGAGACCACGATCAGAAATGAAGCGAGCGTGACAATGGTCAGGAGTTGATGAAGGCTGCCGAACTCCGGATTGATCAGGCGCGAGAGCAGCAATGCGGCGATACAAACCACGAACACGCCCGCAGCACTGACCGTTTCGCGTTGCCATTTCACGGCGCCACGCTTGTCTTCACCCCGAACCAGAGTGTCAGCCGCCGGGCCGCCGGGCTGAGCATTGGTGTTCGTGCCACTCGCTTTCGAGTCAAGCATGACGGCGGCTCCTGCGTGCAAGGTATGTGATCAGATTGACGAAGATCACCGCCACCACCATGACGAAGCCTTGAAACAGTCCGATATAGAAAGACTGGACACCCGAGGAGAACAACACTTTCTGAAGCAGCATCAGCGTGGCAGCGCCGATCATGCTGCCGTAGAGACTGCCTTGCCCGCCCGAGAATGCCGTGCCGCCGAGGGCGACCGACGCGAAGACCAGCAGCATCAGCGGCGCGCCTGCGTTCGGATCGCCGGACGCAGTCTGTGCCGAGAGCATGAAGCCCGCCACGCCATAAAGCGCACCCGCCAGCACAAACGCGATGCACCGGGTCCGCTTGACGTCGATCCCCGAAAGCGCCGCGGCCGTCTGGTCCTTGCCGACCGCATACAGCGCAACGCCGGTATCGGTTCGACGGAACACGGCCCAGAGTAGTGCGACACCTATTGCTACGAGACCTGACGCAGGTACGATGCCCCATAGATTGTTGGTGAGCGTGTCGCTGATCCAGTCGGACACGCCGCCACCCGGTGCGTCGAGCACGACGAGCGCAAGACCGCGCGTGACAATCATCATCGCGAGTGTGACCGCGATCGATTGCAGGCCGCCATACGCAACCAGAATGCCATTGCAAAGGCCCACTGCGGCGCCGATGCCGACTGCAATAAGCAGGCTTATCAGTGCGCCGCTCGCGCCGTCGAGCGGATGCGTTGCCAGTACGACATTGACGAGCGACAACACGCCCGCGACGGAAAGATCGAATCCGCCGAGAAGAATGACAAATGTCGCACCGGCCGCCGCAATCGCGAGCGGGATCGTGTTGTTGACCAGATCGCTAAACGCGGAGACGGACAATGCGCCAGCCTCGATATGCGAATACACCGCGTACAGGATGACGTACAGCGCGATCACCATCGTGACGCCATTGGTCAATATGCCGCGAGCGAATGAGAAATCGGGACGCGCGCGCGTGCTCATGCTGCGCTCCTGATTGCGCTGCCCTCGACGTGTCCGGTCGCAGCCGCCACGATGCGACGTTCTTCGATCTCGCTACCTTCGAGTTGAGTGACGATTCGACCGTCGTACACGACGAGGCACTGGTCACATAGCTGAACGATTTCGGAAAGCTCCGACGAGTAGAGCAGAACGGCGCCGCCGTCAGCGGCGTAGTTCTGGATAGCTTCGTAGATGGCCTGCTTCGTTCCGACGTCGACACCTCGTGTCGGATCGAACAGAAGGAGCGTACGGGCTCCGGTGCTGAGCACTCTGGCCAGCAATGCCTTTTGCTGGTTACCGCCGGAAAGCTCGCCGATCTGAAAGTTGAAATAGCGATCCGCGAGGTCGACACGGCTGGCCACGTCCCGCATCAGCTTTAGCCCGCGGGCACGACGTACCACGCCGAGCCGCGACACCTTGCTCATCGCGCCGAGTGTGACGTTGTGCTGCACCGACAGTGTCGGGAAAATGCCTTGCGTCTTGCGTTCTTCGGGCAGTAGCGACACCTCGATACCGGCTCTGAGCGCATGAGCGGGCGAACGCACCCGAACGGACTTGCCGTCGACGCGAATGTCGCCGGACCTGACCGGTGTCAGTCCGAATAACGCATGGAACAGATCGCCCTGGCCCTGGCCATCGAGTCCGGCGACACCGACGATACCGCCGACAGGTACGCTAAAGGAGGCACCCTTGATGTCTCCGGCGTGCAGGTCCGTCACGCTCAGACGCGCTTGCCCCGTCTGTTGCAACACGGAGCGATCGCGCGTGAAGGACGCGAGACTGGTCCCCACCATCATCTCGAAGATGGCCGCATCGTCGGTCTTGCCGAGTTCGGTGGTCGCAATGCTGCGGCCGCTGCGCAGCACGGTGCCACGTGCGCAGAGCTCGCGAATTTCATTGAGCCGGTGCGAGATGTAGAGCACCGCGGTGCCGCGCGCGGTCTCCGCACGTATCAAAGCAAACAGCCAGTCGGTCGACGACAATACCGCTGTGGGTTCGTCGAGAATCAGCAGCTTCGGATGCTTGCTGATGGCGCGCACGATTTCGAGCCGCTGGCGATCGGCCAGTGTCAGTTGCGAAACCGGCGTGCGAGGGGCGAGATCGAGCCCATATCGCGCGAGGATCTGTACGGCCTGATCCTCGTTATCGCGCCGCGAAATCAGGCGCAGTGTTCCTTTCTTCAGCGCGGGTAGTGCGAGATTTTCCGCAACGCTCAGGTTGGGCAGCAGGCTCAATTCCTGGAATGCCGTGGCGACGCCCTGTTCGCGTGCCGCAAGAATCGACTCTGGCGTATACGTCCGGCCAAGCAGTTCGGCGGAACCGGCATCGGGCTGCACGACGCCGCTTAGAATCTTTACGAGCGTCGATTTGCCGGCCCCGTTTTCGCCAAGCAGCGCGTGCACTTCGCCCGGCAGAATCGTGAAGCTCACGCCGCCCAGCGCGATGGTCGGCCCATATGATTTTTGCAGGCCCGTTACGTTCAGCGTAGGAACCACAGTTGCGGTTTCCATCACTGTTGTCTCCTTTGTGGTGGGGCGGGCTCGCCCGAAATACGCGCTCAGGCTGCGGTCCGGCGCAATCTTCGACGTGACCCCTTCGCGGTTTTTCCGTCCAGACGCAAGCCTGGAAGAGTGGGCAACCTATCTCTGATCACGCGCGGCGGCTGGCTCAGGCGGGCACCGCAGTGCCATAAGGCACGTCGCGGTTTCCGTAACGACGCACACGCAGATTGGCCTGCTCGCCATGGGCGATCATCCCTTCGAGCGCGCAAAGCCGCGAGCAATAGGAGCCGATCATCGCACTGGCTTCATCCGTCAGTACCTTCTGGTAGGTACAGGTCTTGATGAACTTGCCGACCCACAGGCCACCGGTATAGCGGGCTGCCTTGCCCGTCGGCAGCGTGTGATTCGTTCCGATCACCTTGTCGCCGAACGCAACATTGGTGCGCGGACCAAGGAACAGCGCGCCGTAATTCTTCATGCGGTTGAGGAAGTAATCCGGGTCGCGCGTCATGACCTGCACGTGCTCCGATGCGATCCGGTCGGCTTCCTCGACCATCTCGTCGAGCGTGTCGGTGACGATGACTGCGCCGAAGTCGCGCCACGACACACCCGCGGTATTCGCGGTGGGAAGAATCTTCAGGATGCGTTCGACTTCGGCGATCGTGTCGTGCGCCAGCTTCATCGAATTGGTCAACAGGATGGCGGGCGTATTGAAGCCGTGTTCGGCCTGGCCCAGCAGATCGGTCGCGCACATCTCGGCGTCGACGCTGTCGTCCGCAATAATGAGCGTCTCGGATGGGCCCGCGATCAGGTCGATGCCGATTCGCCCGAACAACTGCCGTTTTGCCTCGGCCACGTACGCGTTGCCCGGCCCGACGACCATCGATACAGGCTGGATCGTTTGCGTTCCCAAGGCCATCGCAGCGATTGCCTGAACACCGCCGAACGTATAGATCTCATCCGCGCCGCCGAGATGCATGGCCGTCACGATAGCCGGGTTGGGCCTGCCCTGAACGGGTGGCGATGCCGCGATAATACGAGGCACGCCTGCGACGTCTGCCGTCACGACGCTCATATGAGCCGACGCGACGAGCGGAAATTTACCGCCGGGCACGTAGCAGGCCACGCTATCCACCGGCATGTTCTTATGACCGAGAACCACGCCCGGTAGCGTCTCGACTTCGATGTCGCGGATCGATTCGCGCTGTGCCCGCGCGAAGTTGCGCACCTGCGCCTGAGCGAATTTGACGTCTTCGAGCTGTCCGGGGGAGAGAGCGCGCACGCACGCAGCAATTTCATCTTCGGTCAGGCGAAAGCTTTCCGGCGACCACTCGTCGAACTTTTTCGAAAGCCTGGCGACAGCTTCGTCACCCAGCTTTGCAACGTCGGCAAGAATGCCCGTGACGGTATCGCGCACCTTGTCGGCATCCTGCAATGACTGTTCGGCGCTACGGCCGTGCTTCAGATATTGGATGGCCATGTGTCGTGTTTCCTGTTGAAGATGGAAGACTGGATGGGCGCCTTGCAGATCAGAAGACGCGTGCAACATTGGCCGCAAATTTAGCGCAAACTCTTTATGCAAAAAGTCTGCAAATGCTAGACACTTTCCCTGGATTCACCTGAAAGCCCTATTGAATAAGGCTCGCAGGAGGCGCATCGTGCGCTTTTATCCGAAGCCGAGTCATGCAAAAAAATGCAAATGGGGCGGGCCGCAAGCGCTCAACGAAAGTGAGGCTGGAGGATGTGGCCGACCGGCTGGGTATTTCGGTATCCACGGTTTCGCGTTCATTGGCCGGTCATCCGGCCATCAGTGCCGAGACGCGCGGCGCCGTGCAGGCGGTCGCCGCAGAGCTCGGTTACCGGATACCCACCCAGGGGCGTCGCGCCAAAAAGCCGTCGACCAAACTGATCGGCGTCGTAGTCGGTGCGCTTCACAACCGCTTCATGACGCTGTTGCTGACGCATCTGCACGATGCGCTTCAGGAACTCGGCTATCAGATCACGCTCGTGATCGATTCGATGAACGATTCACAGAATCTGCTGGCATTCCGGCCTCTGATCGATGGCTATCTGGATGGGCTGATATTCGCCACGGCAACGCTCGATTCGCCGGTGGTTGCCGAGATGCAACGGCGCGGCATTCCATTGGTGCTGGTTGTCCGATCCGTCGATGACGTCAAGGCCGATACCGTAGAGATCGATAACGTTCATGCAGGCGCCGTGGCGGCCGAGCATCTGTATCAGTTGGGCCACCGAAGAATCGGGCTCGTGATGGGGCCACGCAACACGTCGACGAGCCGGGACCGCGCACAGGGCGTGTTGAGCTGGTTCAACGCGGCAGGGTTGGCCACGGATGCGATATCCGTCGTGTGCTGCGACTACACCACCGAAGCAGGGTATTCGAGCGCGGTTTCGATGCTTAGTGAGCCGACGCGAGTGACGGCGATCGTCGCGGGAAACGACACCATTGCGCTCGGCGTGCTGGAGGCGGCCAAGCGCCTGGGCATCCAGGTGCCTGAGCAGCTCTCGATCATCGGCTTCGACGATATGCCCTTGGCGGGTTCGCCGCTGGTGGCGCTTACGTCGATTCGTCAACCGGTCGAATCGATGGCGAGGACCGCCGCGCGGCGTCTCGTCGAGCGCATTCGCGTGGGGGGAATGGGGGCGCCGGTCCACGATGTACTGCCCATTCAACTGGTGCGGCGTGAAACGACCGGGCCTGCTGGGGGGTCGGATTGAGTAAGTGGCGGCTTTTCTGCATCACCCGGAGACCAGCACGAATGCGTAGTGGCTGGAATCGGAAGCTCCGACTCTCTGCGCGAAGTGTTTGGTCCGTTGTTCGCGCGCGGCCCACATAGAGGCTCATGTGCATGCGAAGATTTATTGCAACAGCACGCGATTTCCATCGCATGCGGCAATTCCTGTGCATATGCAAGTCGAGAGTCAGTCCATGTCAAAAGTAACAGCGGATTTGAGCCACGCCGGCGTCGCGCGGCGCCGACGCGCGATGTTGCGGTGGCTCGGTGCAGTGCCCGCGCTGCCGATGCTGAGCGCTCTATCGCCATTCGCCGCGACTCGCGCGCAGGCGGCACTCAGCAACCAGTTGAACATCTACAGCTGGCCCGACTACTTTTCCGCGGACGATCTGCGCGCGTATGCACAGCACAGCGGTGTGACGCCGTCGATCGCCACGTTCAATTCGAACGAGACGCTGTTTGCGAAGCTGAATAGTCCGGCAGGCGCAGGCTTCGACATCGTGATTCCATCATCGAGCTGGATTGCGCAATTCGCGCAGCACGGGCTGCTGCAGGAGCTCGACCACCAGCGGCTCAATCTCACCGCACTCGATCCGAAACTACTGAACCGCGAATACGACCCCGGCAACCGTTATTCGGTGCCGAAGGACTGGGGGCTGCTCGGTGTGCTCTACGATCCGCAGGTCACCGGCGAAATCGTCACGTGGGAAGACTTTTTCAAGGCCGGTGAAAAGCCCGGCGTGTCGGGGCGCGTGCGCCTGTCGGTGTCGGGCTGGGAGACGATCGGCCCGGAATTGTGGCTGCAGGGCAAGGACTGGAACAAGGCGAGCGCCGCGCAAATCCGTGCGGCGGCCGAGCCGGTCAAGCGCTTTGCAAAGCACGTCAAGACCTTCGCGACACTCGAACCGGACGCGGTGGCGCAAGGCTCGATCGTGCTCGCGCAAACGCATCAGGCGGCAGCGCGTGCTGCGATCGCGTTGAATCCGCGTCTCAAGTGGACTGTGCCGCTGCCGCTCAGCGAACTGTGGGTCGACAACTATGCGATCGTCAGGCGCGCGCCGGACGTCGAGCGCGCATACGACTTTCTCGCGTATCAGTTGCGCCCCGACGTGCAGGTCGCGGAAACGCGTTACCTCGGTTTTCCTGCGGCGCTGGCGGGTTTGCGCGACCGGCTCGGCCCGGATGTGCACGATGCCGATCTGATCTTCGGCGGCAAGGGGCTCGACTTCAGCAAGCTGACATCGTTCGTCGTCAATCCGGAGACGATCGGCGTCTATCTGCAGATGCAGACGGAAATCCGCGCCGCGGCGGGCTGACCGCGATGGATGCGCCACCGGAACTGCGGCAAGGTAGCAACGCACTGCGCGGGGTGCCACATACCACGGCGCCTGCGTTGGTAGAGCCAGCCGATCACTGGCTCGCCGCATTGCCGGCGTGCTGGCTCACGGTATTTTTTCTGGTGCCGCTCGGCTTCACGGTGGTGTTTTCATTCGGTCACGCGAGCTTTGGCAGCGTGCAACCGGGCTTCACGCTCGACAACTACGTGAGCGCGCTAAGCGGGTTCTACGGCGCGGCGTTTCTCAGAACCGTGCAGTTTGCCGTGACAGCTGCGCTGCTGTGTGTGGCCGTTGCGTATCCAGCCGCGTATTTCATCGCTTTCCATGTGCGTCGACGCCGTCTGCTCGCGCTGCTGCTGATCCTGGTGCCGTACTTTTCGAGTTTTCTGATTCGCGTGATGTCGTTGCGCATGGTGCTGGCACGGCACGGCTTCGCGGAATATGTGCTCGACGCGCTTCATCTGCATACGGGCGCCCTCGATGTGCTCGATACGCCTGTGGCCGTGTTCATCGGCATGGTGTACGCGTACCTGCCGATCGCGATCGTGCCGCTCGCCGTCGTGCTCGAGCGCATTCCACGCGATCTGCTCGACGCCAGCGAGGACCTCGGCGCCACGCACTGGCGCCGATTCACCGCGGTGATCCTGCCGTTGAGCCGGCCCGGCATCGCCACCGCGCTGCTGCTGACCGCGGTGCCGATGCTCGGCGAAATGGTGATACCCACGTTGCTCGGCGGTGGTCGCGGCGTGCTGATGGGGCAGGCGATTTCCGCGCAATATCTCGACGCGCAGAACTATGCGCTCGGTTCGGCGATGGCGGTGGCCGTGCTATTGGCGGTCGCGCTGCTGGTGGCCGCGTTGGCGCGCGTCACCGGCGGCTTCGCGGAACCCGGGCGATGAACGCACGGCCGGCCGCTGCAAGCGGCGTGCGTAGCGCGGCTTTTGGCCTGGGCATATGGTACGGCGCGGTCGTGCTCTTTCTGTTCCTGCCGATTGCCGCAGGCATCGTCTATTCGTTCAACCACGGTATCGACAACAAGCAAACGGCCACCTTCACCGGCTGGACACTGCAGTGGTACGCGGCCGCGTGGCACGATCAGTCGCTGCTCGGCGGCGTTACTACGAGTATCGTCGTCGCGGCATGGTGCGCGCTGTTATCGGTCGCGCTTGGCACAGCGCTCGGTTTCGTCGTCGTGCGGCATCCGGCGCGGCGCGTGCGCGTTGCGTTGACATGGCTGATGTATCTGCTGCTGATCGTGCCCGAATCGGTGATCGGCATTTCGCTGCTACTGTTCTATGCGGTGGTGGGTATCGCGCTCGACATGGCGACGCTGATCGCCGGCATCACGCCCTTGACGACCGCGGTCGTCGCGCTAGTTGTGCGAGCCCGTGTACTGACGCTCGATCGCAGCCTCGAGGAAGCGGCCGCTGATCTCGGCAGCACGCGTGTGCGTACGCTGCTCTTTATCGTGCTGCCACAACTGGCGCCGGCCGTTGCGGCGGGGGCTGTGATGGCCTATACGTTCGGCTTCGACAATCTGGTGGTGTCCGCCTTTCTGACGACGCCGCAGACCGGCACGCTGCCGGTGTATCTGTACGGCAGCTTGCAATACGGGCCATCACCGGCGGTGTATGCGGCTGCGTCGGCGGTGTTCGTGCTGGGCCTGTTGATGTTGATCGTCGCGACGCTGCTGTACCGCGCTGCGCACCGTTCGGCACAGCGTGCCGCAGACTAGCTTCAATCTGAACGAAGGAACATGCCGATGCCACATTTAGACCCACGCGTGCTGCTCGACCCGCCGCGTTATCCGGCCGACCGTTTCGCACCGCTGGCCGACCGCTTAAGACAATTGCTGGCGACAGCCGCCGACGTCGTGTTCGTTCAGGCCGAAGCGATCGTCGCGCTGGAGGCGGTGGCGCTGAGCATTGCACGGCCCGGCGTGAACGCGCTCAACCTCGTCACGAGCCCCTACGGTGCATGGTTCGGCAACTGGCTGCGGCGCGGCGGCGCGAGCGTGCATGAGCATCGTGCGCAGCCGGGGCAACCCGTGGATCTTGCCGCGCTGAGCGCACACATCGACGCATTGCCCGCGCTCGACGTGCTCGCCTGTGTGCATGCCGAGTCGTCGAACGGTGCGTTGAATCCGCTCGCACAGATCGCTGCGCTTGCGCGTTCGCGCGGCGCGCTGTGCGTGGTCGACGCGGTCGCTTCAGTCGGAGGACATCGGCTCGAGCTCGACACGCTCGGCATCGACATCGCCGTGATCGGCGCGCAAAAGGCGCTAGCGGGACCCGCGGGGGTATCGGCGGTAGCGGTCAGCCAGCGCGCCTGGGCGCATATCGGGCAGACGCCGGATTTCGCGCCATCGACGCTGTCGCTTGCCGAGTTGCAGCGCAACTGGCTCGAACGCGGCCGCGGCGCGCTGCCGGGCATGCCGGCACCGCTCGAATTCTGGGCGCTGGAAGCGGCGCTGGACCGGCTCGACGCCGAGGGGCTCGACGCTGCGCTTGCGCGCCATGCATGCGCGTCACGCGCAAGCCGCGCGGGATTGCGAGCGCTTGGCATCACGCCATGGATCGTGCGCGACGATGCGGCGTCGGCACTGGTGACCGCGGCGCCGGTGCCGGACGGTGTCGACGCGGCGCAATTGATCGCGGATGCGGCGCGTCGAGGCGTCGAACTTGCACCTGGTTTCGGCGACGTCGCAGCGCGTATCGTGCGGCTCGATCATACCGGCGTGCGTGCTGCGTTCGACGTGGTGCAGGCCAACGTGGCCGCATATGGTGCTGCGCTGGCTGCGCAGCAGGTGAAGGTCAATCTCGACGCCGCGGCCCATGCGATCGCGGCGGTGTATGCCGGCCACTGAGCAACGCGCTGTCGCATCACACTTGCCGCTCGCCCGATCTCACTGCTCCAGCGCGGCCTGAGGCGTATTCCTGAAGCTGATGGCCATACGGTTATAGCTGTTCATCAGGCTGATTGCGATCGTCAGATCTACCAGTTCCCGCTCATCGAACGCAACACGGACTGCTTCGTAGGCCTCGTCGGGTACGCCGGTCTGCGCGACGCGAGTGACCGATTCGGCCCACGCAAGCGCGGCACGTTCGCGTTCGTCGAACACCTTGCCGGCTTCCGCCCATGCCTGCACCAGCGCCAGCTTGTCGAGCTTCACGCCTTTCTTCAAAAGATCGCGCGTGTGCATGTCGAGGCAGTAAGCGCAATTGTTGATCTGCGACACGCGCAGATAGACCAGATCGACGAGAACCGGTGAAAGGCTGCTCTGCATCACGTAACCGTACACACCGCCCAGGGCTTTGGCGCCCGCAGGCGCAATCTGGTTGTAGTCGAGACGCTTGCTCATGGCTTGACTCCTTGAAACGCCTGATTCATTTGAGCGGTGTGGTCAGCGCATGGTCATCGGTATCCACCACGAACACCGCAAGCAGTTTCGCGGGCTGGGTCTTGCTCGCATTGCGGCTCACACGGTGCACGGCGCCCGGCTCCTCGAAGAAACTTTCCCCGGCGTGATAGACCCGCTTGGGGCCATCGTTCACTTGCGACTCGATGGCGCCCGCGACAACGTAGGCATAGATAAAAGCCGACTTCGCATGCTCGTGGGCCGGCGACGTTCCGCCGGGCGCATAGTCGACCACCACGGCGGTCAACGACTTGCCGGGAAGGTTGGGGATGACATGCTGGAAGTTGGGGGTGACTGTCTCGCCATTTCCATGCGCGATGGCAGGCATCGACAGGGTGAAAGCAACGGCTGCGCAGGCAGCACCGAGGGCAGATCGAATCTTCATGAGGTCGTTTCTCCTTGGAGTGCTTGTATTGTGGCTCTGCGCTGGGCCACAATAAAAGCACCAGAAACGAACATTTTTTATGTACCAGAGAACCATGACCGAGCCGCTGCAAATACAACTCGACCGGTCAGCCAAGACGCCACTGGCCGAGCAGATCCGCAAGGCAATCGGCACCGCCATCGAGAGCGGGGTGCTGACGCCGGGAGCGCGTCTACCGTCATGGCTGGATCTTGCCGCCCAACTCGGCGTGGCGCGAGGTACGGTGCGCCTGGCATACGATCGGCTGGTCGACGCGCAGCTCATCGTCGCTTCCCGGGCGGCCGGAACCCGGGTGGCGGATCGGCCACCCGCTGTCGTGCAGGCTGAAGAGCGGCCCGATCCGGGTTCATTCATGGAGATGTACGGAGAACTCACCGCCGGCCCGGCCATTTTCCAGATGGGCGTGCCCGCACAGGGAACACTGCCTGCCAGACTTTTCACCAAGGTTCGTTCATTCGCGTTGCGCGCGGAATCCAGCGCCTCGGTCGTTTATCCGGATCCTCGCGGCGAGCTGGAACTCAGGCGCGAGATAGCCGCGTATCTGGCCATTGCGCGCGGCATCTCGTGCTCACCTTCGCAGATCGTCATCACCAGCGGGTTTAGCGGCGGCCTCGGACTGGCGTTACGCGTGCTGGGCCTCGAGGGCGGAAAGGCCTGGGTGGAGAACCCAGGCTTTCCGTTCACGCGGCACGGGTTGGAACTCGCGAATATGTCGCTTTCGCCGATCCCCGTCGATGCAGAAGGGATCGATATCGATTACGGCCTCCAGCACGAGCCGAATCCCGATCTGGTGGTCCTCACGCCAGGGCAGCAGGCGCCGCTCGGTCCCACGCTCACGCTCGCGAGGCGTCTGCGGCTGCTCGAATGGGCTGCGAAAGAAGGCGTCTGGATTGTCGAAGACGACTACCTGAGCGAACTGCAACTGACGGCGCGTGCCGCGCCGGCACTCGCGTCGCTCGATCGCGGCCAGCGCGTGATTCATATCGGGTCGTTCAGCAAAACGATCAGCCCTGCATTGCGACTGGGGTTTGTGGTTGCCCCTTTTGCGCAGGTTGCGCGCTTCGCAGAAGTGGCAACGTGCCTCGCTCCCGCACCTTGGCTGTCGGTGCAACGCGCGGCAGCGCAATTCATGTCCGACGGACACTACATGCGCCATCTTCGCCGTATGAAGCGCCTCTATACCGCTCAGCGCGACGCGTTGCTCGAATGCCTCGGGCAGCGTGCTTTCGAGACCATGACCGCGGGTCTCGCCGTACTCGTGCGATTGCCTGACGGCGTTCCGGACATCGCCATCGCGAGGGAGATGCTGGCGTTCGGATTAGGTCCTGCAGCGCTGTCGCCGTGGTATACGTCGCCGGCCTCGGCGAGATCCGGACTCCTGTTGGGCATTGCAACTTCACCGGAGAGAAACCTCGCCCGACACTGCGACCGTCTCCATGAGGTAATAAGACGCTACGTATGAAGCAGCAGCATGGCTGCGGCAGTGCCCGATCTGGGCGGTACTTCCGTTCGCGCATTACAAACTGAAACTCGCCGCGCTCATCTGCGGCCCCTCCATAAAAACCTCCGCTGCCTTTCCAGCAAAGCCTGAGCGCATACGGCGGCCGCGGCTCCCACATTAATTTTCTTCGTTATTCTGCTAGAGTACCTTTCATCCGTTAGTAGCCGAGCTAGTTTGCGGCGCGCATCGATTAAAAATCCTCCAACTCAATGCCCCCACTACGATGACGACACTAGACGTGAATGGCCAGCAACACACCGTCGACGCCCCTGCGGACATGCCCTTGCTGTGGGCGCTCCGCGATCTGGTCGGTCTGACGGGCACCAAATTCGGCTGTGGTATCGCGCAGTGCGGTGCGTGCACCGTGCACCTCGATGGTGTCGCGGTGCGCTCGTGCGTGCTGCCGGTCGCGGCAGTCGGCACGCGCAAGATCACGACGATCGAAGGCGTCGGCGCGACACCGGCCGGCAAAAAAGTGCAAAACGCATGGCGCGCGATCGACGTTGTGCAGTGCGGCTACTGCCAGTCGGGCCAGGTGATGTCGGCAGCAGCACTGATTGCCAGCAACCCTGCACCGACCGATGCCGATATCGATGCCGCGATGGCGGGCAACATCTGCCGCTGCGGCACCTATAACCGCATCCGCGCTGCCGTCAAGCAAGCCGCGAAGGAGGCATGACCATGCCTCGCGGACTGCTCGATGCGCACAACGAAGTGCGGGACGGCGCTGGACTGTCGCGCCGCGGATTCCTGAAGATAGCCGCGACGGTCGGCGTAGCCGCCGGCGGCGGTCTGCTGTTCGGCTTCAGCGTGCCGGCACGCAGCCAGGGCGAGGCACGCCCATCGGTGATCGGCGGCGACGGCGTCGAGACGCCGCAAGACGGCGTATTTGCGCCGAATGCGTTTATCCAGATCGATCGCACCGGCAAGGTCACGCTGATCATCCCGAAGGTCGAGATGGGGCAGGGGGTGTATACGTCGATTCCGATGCTGCTCGCCGAAGAGCTCGAAGTGCCGCTGGCAAGCGTCACGCTCGATCACGCGCCGCCGAACGAAAAGCTCTTTATGGACCCGCTGCTGGGCGGCCAGTTGACCGGCGGCTCGACGTCGATCCGCTACGCATGGGAGCCGATGCGCAAGGCCGGCGCCAGCACGCGGATGCTGCTGGTGGCGGCTGCCGCGCAGCGCTGGCAGGTCGATCCGGCCAGCTGCACCGCGCAGGCGGGCCAGGTGCTGCACGCGCCGAGCGGCCGCAGCGTCGGTTATGGCGAGCTGGTCGAAGATGCCGCGAAACTGCCGCCGCCGCAGGACGTGAAGTTGAAAGACCCGAAAGACTTCAAGCTGATCGGCACCCGTGCAAAACGGCTCGATTCGCCGGAGAAAGTGGACGGCGTGGCGGTCTTCGGTCTCGACGTGCGCCTGCCCGACATGGTGTATGCGGCAATCTCGACCTGCCCGGTATTCGGCGGCACGCTCGCAAGCGTCGACGACACACACGCGAAAAAGATCCCCGGCGTGCAGCAGGTCATCAAGTTTGACAACGGTGTCGCGGTAATCGGCGCGCATACGTGGGCCGCGAAACGCGGGTTGCAGGCGCTGCAGATCGAGTGGAACGAAGGCGCGGGCGCCCAGGTTTCAATGGAAACGCTGATCACCGATCTCGCCAACGCGTCGCAACGCGACGGCGCCGTCGCGCGCAAGGACGGCGACGTCGGCAAGGCGTTCGGCGACGCGAAGACGCGCATCGATGCGGTCTACCAGCAACCGTTCCTTGCACACGCAACCATGGAACCGGTTAACTGCACGTTGCATGTGCGGCCCGACGGCTGCGACGTGTGGATCGGCTCGCAGGTGCCGACGCGCGTGGTGGATGCGGCCGCGAAAGTCACCGGCCTGCCGCCCGAGAAAATCGTCGTGCACAACCATCTGCTCGGCGGCGGCTTCGGCAGGCGGCTCGAGATCGATATGGTGACCCAGGCGACCAAGGTCGCCAAACAGCTGAACGTGCCGGTCAAAGTAGTGTGGACGCGCGAAGAAGACATCCAGCACGACATGTACCGGCCGTACTACTACGACCGCATTTCCGCCGGCCTCGATGCAAACGGCAAGCCGGTCGCGTGGCAGCACCGCATCGTCGGTTCGTCGATCCTGTCGCGCTTCGCGCCGCCGGCCGTCAAGAACGGTGTCGACCCCGACGCGGTCGAAGTGTCCGCCGATCTGCCGTACGACCTGCCCAACCAGCTGGTCGATTACGTACGCCAGGAACCGCGCGACGTGCCCACCGCATTCTGGCGCGGGGTAGGCCCGACGCGCGCGGCGTTCGTCGTCGAAAGCTTTGTCGATGAGCTCGCCACGCAGGCCAAGGTGGATCCGGTCAAGTATCGTCAGGACCTGCTCGGCAAATCGCCGCGCGCGCTGAACGTGCTGAACGTGGCCACCCAGGCGGCCAAATGGCAGCCGGGTGCGCAGCAGCCGGGTAACGGCAAGGGCCGCGGCGTATCGGTGCTCAATGCGTTCGGCAGCTACTTCGCGATGGTGGTCGACGTCACCGTGACCAACGGCGAAGTGCGGGTCGACCACATCACCTGCGCGGTCGATTGCGGCGTGGCGGTGAATCCGGACACGATCGAGGCGCAAATCCAGGGCGGCGCGATTTTCGGCGTAACTGCGGCGCTGTACAGCCAGATCACGATTCGCAACGGGCGCGTCGAACAGAGCAACTTCACCGATTACCGGATCTTGCGCATCAACGAAACGCCGGATATCGACGTGCATATCGTGCAGAGCAGCGAGGCGCCGGGCGGCATCGGCGAACCGGGTACGTCGGCGTTGCAGCCGGCGCTTGCGAATGCGATCTTCGCGGCCACCGGCAAGCGGCTGCGTAGCCTGCCGGTCGGCGATCAGCTAAAAAGCGCGTAAGCGGAGGCTAGCGATGAACAGCACACTGAAGGGTTTCGGTGCGTCGCTTGGCGCCGCGCTTATGTTGGGCCTGGCGTCCACAGCAAGCCACGCACAAACCACGGGCGCCGCCGATCAGGCACTGGTGGCACGAGGCGAGTATCTGGCAAGAGCCGGCGATTGCGTGGCGTGCCACACGGCGCCACGCGGCAAGCCGTTCGCCGGCGGCCTGCCGATGACCACGCCGATGGGCCGCATCTACACCACCAACATCACGCCCGACGCGGACACCGGCATCGGCCGGTATTCGCAGCAGGAGTTCAATCGCGCGGTGCGCGAGGGCGTGGCGAAGGACGGCCACAACCTGTATCCGGCGATGCCGTATCCGTCGTATGCGAAAGTCAACGATGCCGACATGCAGGCGCTTTACGCGTACTTCCTGCATGGCGTCGCGCCGGTCAGGCAGGCCGACCGCCCGTCCGATATCAAGTGGCCGATGAACATGCGCTGGCCGCTCGCGCTGTGGAACATCGTGTTTCTCGACAAGGCCGTGTACCAGGATAAAACGGGCAAGGACGTCGCGTGGAACCGCGGCGCCTATCTGATCCAGGGCCTCGGCCACTGCGGCTCGTGCCACACGCCGCGCGGCATCGCGTTCCAGGAGAAGGCGCTCGACGAAAGCGGCAGCGCGTTTCTGGCCGGCAGCCCGCTCGACGGCTGGTTTGCATCGAACCTGACCAGCGAGCATAACGTCGGTCTTGGGCGCTGGAGCGCGGCAGAAGTCGCGGGCTTCCTGAAAACCGGCGCGAACCAGCATGCGTCGGCGTTCGGCTCGATGACGGACGTGATCAACAACAGCACGCACACGTTGACCGATACCGACATCGGCGCGATGGCCGCGTACCTGAAGTCGCTACCTGCGCAGGGCGGCAATGGCGCGCCACCGTATTCGTATGAACCGCAGAAGACCAAGGTGTCGTTGGGCCGCCCCGCCAACGATGCTGGCGCACGCGTTTATACGACTTACTGCATGCAGTGTCACGGTGTGGATGGGCGCGGCTTTGCGCCGCTGCTCGCGCCGCTGGCCGGCAATCCGAACGTACTGGAGAACGATCCGTCGTCACTGATCAACGTCACGCTGAACGGTACGAAAGATCTCGTGATTCAAGGCGTGCCCGCACCGTATCCGATGCCGAAGTACAGGGACGTGCTGAGCGATCGCGACGTCGCGGACGTCCTCACCTTCGTGCGCCAGGGTTGGAACAACGGGGGCAAACCGGTGAGCGCCGAAGCGGTTGCGAAAAGCCGCGTCAGCACCCGGGCGGACTAGGCCGCAGGCTGCTCGCAATCCGACAGGATTTCGCACAGCGCGTCGAACAGCAGGCGGATGCGCGTCGGCACCGGTGTCCGATGAGGCCGGTACACGTACGTCGTGGTGGGCGCGGGGCGCAGGTGATCGAGCAGCGGGATTACCCGCCCATCGCGTATCAACGGCGCGGTCAGATGGCCTGGCAGTTGTCCGATACCGATGCCGGCCACGACGGCCTCGCATTCCGTTTCAGGATCGTCGGTGACGAACACGGGGCTCGCCGGCATCAACGAGTCGCCGTCGCTGAACGACCACGGCCAGGGGCGGCCGGTATTGCGGTCGATCAGGATCGTCAGCGGTGCCTGCATCAGCGCATCCTTGCTGGCGGGATGCCCGATACGCTCGAGCAGCCGCGGCGCAGCGACCATATACAGCGAAGCGGTCGATACCGGTCGCGCGACGAAACCGCTATCGCGCATCGGCCCGATCCGAACGCCGATGTCGATCTGCTCGTCGACCACATCCGCCAGCACTTCCGAGAGCCGTAGATCGACGCTGAGGCCCGGGTGCGCACTGAGCACCGGCGCCAGCCCACGCGTGATGAAGCGACGTCCGAGCACGCTAGGTGCGGCAATGCGCACGGTGCCGGTGAGATCGTCGCGCGTGCCGGCGGCTTCGACGGCAAAGATGTCCTCGACACCGGCGATCGCATCCGCGCTGCGCTGCGCGAGTTTCTCGCCGAACTGCGTCAGACGCACGCCGCGCGTGCTGCGATGAAACAGCGGCTCGCCGAGCCCTTCCTCGAGTTGCCGGATGACCCGCGTGATCACCTGTGGCGATACACCGAGCCGCACGGCGGCCTCGCGGAAATTCAGGCTTTCGGCGGCGACACAGAAAACACGTAAGGCTTCGAATCGATTCATGAGCTGCTCCGCGAGCGGGGTTCCGGCCGCAGGAATTGTGAAATCGCCTTGGGTTCATTTACTCGCACCGGCCGCAACGCGACACTGCGCTGCGTCAATCCGACAGTTCGCTCGCGTGCTGGCCTCGAACGCCGCCGAGTATCGCAGACAGCTGCATGTTTCGCATGCGCTGCGCGAGGCGCCCGATTTGTGTTCACCGGCCGCACCGGGTTTTTCTTCAAGGCGAAAAACCGATATGTATTCGATTTTGCTGGTTCTCAGCAGCGCCACCGCGTGGACGCAGAAAGATGGCGCGCAACGTCCGACGGGATTCTGGGCCGAGGAGTTCGTCGCGCCTTATGAAGCGTTTGCGTCGGCTGGGGTGCGGACCACGATCGTCACGCCGCAGGGCAAGCCTGCGGTCGTCGATGCGGTGAGCCTCACGCCGCAGGCAAACCACGGCGACGAAGCAAAAGTCAGCGAGCTGGCGGCGGCGCTCGAACGACACGCCGCTTTGCTTGCATCGCCGCGCCGCATCGACGATATCGACGTCGCCGATTTCGATGCCGTGTTCGTGCCTGGCGGCCATGGTCCGATGCAGGACCTTGCGGTCGACACGAACGTCGGCCAACTGTTGAGCCGCGCACTGGCGAATTCGCGGCAGGTCGTCGCGGCGGTGTGCCATGGGTCTTCGAGTTTCCTGGCCGCAGGCGACGCAGCGGGATGGGCGTTTCGCGGGCGCCGGATGACTGCTTTCACCAACGCGGAAGAAACCCAGGTGGGGCTTGCGGCTAACGCGCCCTGGTTGCTGGAGGACCGGCTTCGCGCAGCGGGTGCGAGCTTCGACGCGGGCGCGCCGTGGAGTTCGCATGTGGTGGTGGACGGCAACCTGGTGACGGGGCAAAACCCGGCTTCGGCAGCGGCGGCGGCGCAAGCCGTGCTCGATCTGCTGGCCGCGCGTGGCGAGCAGGGCGGCGGGCGCTGATCAGCCGCGCAGCGCAACCGCCCGGCGCGGCGCTGCGCAGGAACCTCTCATCACCAGTTCGGCATCGACGGTCAATCTTCGGCGCGGCAGCTTCGCGTCGTCGAGGCGTTCCATCAGAAAGCGTCCGGCCGCCTTGCCCAACTGGTCGTGATTCCATCGCACGACGGTGAATGCCGGTGTTGCCAGCAGCGCGAGATCGCTATCGGCGCCGGCAATGATCGACAGGTCGTTCGGGATCGCAAGGCCGCGTTCGCGCGTGGCCTGCAGCACGCCCGGCAGCAACGACGTGCCGCCCGCGACGATGGCTGTCGGCGGCTTCGCGAGTTCGAGCAGATGCCGCGTTTCGGTATAACCGGCGTCGCGCGCGAACGTGGCCTGACGAATCAGGTCCGGCTCGAGTGTCAGGCCACGCTCGCGGCACGCGTCGCCGAATCCTTTCAGGCGGCTTTGCGTCGGATGTACGCCGGGCTCGCCTGAAATCATCGCAATGCGGCGATGGCCGAGATCGGCGAGGTGATGTACCGCCTGCCGCGTGCCCGCCGCATGATTGACCGTCACCGAGTCGAGTTCGGCAGGCAATTCACGATCGAGCAACACGATCGGAAACGGCGCTTCCGCCAACATCGCGAGCAGCACCGGGTCTTCCTCCGACGACGTCGCGATCACCAGACCGTCGATACGCCGTTGCTGGAACCCACGCAGCAATTCCACTTCGCGCCGCGGATCGTGATAGCTCGAAGCGACCATCAGCGAGAAGCCGAATGCGTCGATCTCCTTTTGCATCGAGTCGACGAACATGCTCAGCACCGGCACCGTGAAGTCGCGCATCACGCACGCAAAGGTCATCGAGCGGTTGCTGCGCATGCTGCGCGCGACCATATCCGGCACGTATCCCAGTTCGGCGATCGCAGCCTTCACGCGCTTGCGCGTTTCCTCACGCACGTTCGGATGCGCGTTGATCACGCGCGACACGGTTCCCAGACTGACGTCCGCCAGCTGCGCCACTTCGCGGATCGAGGGCTTGCGCTCGTCGTCGAGCGACGCGACGTCGTCCGTTGCGGGCGTGCGCCGTGTCGTATTGCCTTTGGATTCGGTGCTCATTCGGTTGGCAAAAGTCCAGTGTCGCCCTGTGCCGGATCGCAGCAGTGACTGCGTTGTACGCGGCGTGTATCGAGGTGCGGTTGAAACGTTCCCAATTTTGCCGGGCGCGTCTGCTTTGTCAAGGATGGTGTTTGCTACAGCGCTAAAAAGCGCGCCGCGCCAGGGAACTCACTGCCTTGACAAAGCCGCTCATCAACCTATTATTGGAAACGTTTCATTTTGTGCCGCAGGCCTTGATTAAACACGCTTCTGCGTTGCCGCTTTAATTTGGAAACGTTTCAACCGTTGCACCAGATCGTATGCATTCGCCGACGAGCGACAACGAGGAGACATCCGTTGAGTCAGACCGTTCCTGAATCTGCCGTCAGTGCGGAAGAACGCGCGCTGTACTGGCGCGTCACGCTGCGCATCGTGCCCTTGCTGTTCGTCTGCTATGTGGTCGCGTTTCTCGATCGCATCAATGTCGGTTACGCGAAGCTGCAGATGCAGGACGCGCTCGGCTTCAGCGATGCCGTGTATGGACTCGGCGCAGGGATATTCTTCCTTTCGTATTGCCTGCTCGAAGTGCCGAGCGCGATGCTGCTCAAGCGCATGGGCGCGAAGAAGACCATCGCGCGCATCATGATCTGCTGGGGCATCGTCGGCACCTGCACGGCATTCGTCACGAACGTGACCGAGTTTTATATGCTGCGGCTGCTGCTCGGCGTGTTCGAAGCGGGGTTCTTTCCCGGTGTGATTTTCTATTTGAGCTCGTGGTTTCCGGAAACCCGGCGTGGCGTCATCATTGCCTGCTTCATGGTGGGCTTCCCGGTGGCCGGCGTGGTCGGCGGCCCGATGTCCGGGTGGGCGATGACGCAACTGGCGCACGTCGCGAACCTGGCGGGCTGGCAGTGGCTGTATATCGTCGAAGCGTTGCCGGCGATCGTGCTGGGCATCGTTACGCTGTGCTTTCTGGACGACAGCATCGACAAAGCCAAATGGCTGAGCGCCGCCGAAAAAGAGGTGTTGTACAACGGCTTTCGCGCCGAAACGCAACGCAAGGGCAACCTGAACGGCCACCGGTCGTTCGCGCAATCGCTAACGGACCCGAAGGTCTACATGCTCGCCTTTGTCGACTTCGCGTTTGTGTGCGGAACCTATTCGGTGACCTTCTGGCTGCCGACCGTCATGAAAACGTCGGGCATCTCCAATCTCGCCCAGCTCGGATGGTTGTCCGCCATTCCGTATGGGGCGGCGGCGATCGGCATGGTCGCGATCAGCCGCAGTTCGGCCCGCAGGCTCGAGCGGCGCTGGCATGCGGCCTGCGCCGGCGTGATTGGCGCGGCCGCGCTGGTGCTCGTTTCGCACCCGGGCAATCAGCCCTGGCTAACCGTTGCGCTGCTGACGGTGGCCGCAACCGGCATCGCGGCGACCAACGTGCTGGTCTGGTCGATCGCCACCGACTATCTGCATGGTTCGCCCGCCGCGGCCGGCACCATCGCGTTTATCAATTGCATTGGCTTGCTCAGCGGCTTTGTCAGCCCGTTCATCATCGGATGGCTGAAGACTTTGACGGGCACGCTGGTGAGCGGGCTCTATACGATGACAGCCCTGCTTCTGCTCGGCATCATCGTCATGCTGGTGGGACTCAAGCCGCGCGAAACCGCGGTGTCGAGGTCATCGGCGGAACAGGCATCGGCATGACGAACGGTGCTTGCGCGCACTTCTTTCGAACGCCCGGCCGGTGGTGCATCGCGCCAGCCGGCCTCAACAGAAAACAGAACTCATGCACAAGATTGCCATTCTCGACGACTACCAGAACACCTCGCTGAAGTTCGGCAACTGGGATGGTTTGCGCAAGCACGCGGACATTACGATCTTCAGCGATCACATCGATGACGAAGACGCATTGGTCGAACGTCTGTATCCGTACGACATTTTATGTGTGATGCGCGAGCGCACGTGGTTTCCGAAGAGCCTTCTGGCGAGACTCAAGAACCTGAAGATGCTTGCAAGCACCGGCCCGTGGAATGCCGCGATCGACATCGAGGCCACCGACGAACTGGGCATTACCGTGTGCGGCACCGCATCGTCGCTTACCGCGGCGGCGGAGCATGCATGGGCATTGATTCTCGCGGCCGCACGCCATATTCCACGCGAAGTCGAGTCGTTTCGAAACGGCGGCTGGCAGGTCGGGGTCGGCAGCGACCTGAACGGCAAGACGATCGGCTTGCTCGGCTTGGGTTACACCGGCAGCGTAACGGCACGGGTCGCGCAAGCGTTCGGCATGAGAACCATCGCGTGGAGCCAGAACATGACAGCTGAATCGGCCGCCAAACTGGGGGTTCAATACGTGTCGAAAGACGAACTGATGGCGGAAAGCGACATCCTGTCCATTCATGTGCGTTTGTCGGAACGTACCCGAGGCATCGTCGGCGCTCGCGAGCTGTCGCTGATGCAGCCGCATGCGCTGCTCGTGAACACCGCACGCGGACCGATCGTCGATGAAGACGCGCTGGTCGTCGCGCTGCGCCGGAAGCAGATTGCCGGCGCCGCGCTAGACGTATTCGGCATCGAGCCGCTGCCGTCCGATCACCCGTTCCGCACGCTGGACAACGTCATTGCGACGTCTCACGTCGGGTATGTGACGGAGGGCTCGTACGAGCTTTACTACGGGCAATCGGTGGAGAACATACGCGCGTGGATCGATGGCGCGCCGATTCGGGTTCTAACGGCCGAGTGCCGCGAGATCAGCTACCAGACCGTCACGTCCTGACGCTCGGGGGATACACATTGGAGACGACAAAACCCACGCGCTGGAAGGCGCGATACTGGGTCTATCTGATGCTGTTTCTGCTGGCCACCATCAACTATCTCGACCGGGTCGTGCTGTCGGTCGGCGCGGGGCCGCTGGCGGCCGAGCTACACGTAAGCAAGGTCGAGCTCGGTTATCTGTTCTCGTCGTTCCTGTGGGGCTATACGCTCTTTCTGCTGCCGATCGGTTTGCTGATCGACCGCTTCGGTTCACGTTACGTCACCGCGATCAGCATGACGGTCTGGTCGCTCGCGACCATGCTGACCGGCGCCGCTTCCAGTGCGACCGGCGTGCTCGTCACGCGCATCGTGATGGGTGCGGGCGAAGCGAGTTGCTATCCGTCGGCAGCGCGCATCATTCGCGACTGGGCACCGAGCCGGGAACGCGGCATCGCGATGACGGCGTTGAATTCCGGCGCTTACTTCGGGCCGGCGTTGGGCGCGCTCGCGTTGTCATGGCTGATTTCCAGTGCCGGCTGGCGCTGGTCCTTTGCGATCTGCGGTGCCGTCGGCTTTCTGTGGATCGCTGCATGGCTGTGTTTTTTCAATTCCCCCGAGAAAACCGGCTGGATCAGCCAGCTGGAACGGCGCACGATTCTGCGTGAACGCGAAACCGTTCAACAGACCGGCTCCGATACGGTTTCCATCGGGCTGGGTGGTCTGTTGCGTGAACGGACCATGTGGGCGCAGATGCTGACGCAAGGGTGCAACGTCTATACGCAGTACCTGTTTCTCACGTGGCTGCCGAACTATCTGCAAACCGAACGCGGTATGACCTTGCTGGGTAGCGGCACCGCGATGGCCGTTCCTTATCTGGGTTCGATCGTGATCTCGATGGCGCTCGGCTTTCTGAGCGATGCGACGCTCGATCCCGCCGGCATCGAACGAGGGCGGCGCCGCCGGCTGGTGGGGGCAGTGATGTGTGCCGGGGCGGTGATCGTGTTTATCCCGCTGATTTCCAACGTATGGGGCGTGCTTGGACTGATCACGGTGGCGCTCGGTGCGGCCTCAACCGGCATTGCGCTGAACGTGGCGCTGCTGGGAGACCTGTTGCGCACGCGTCGCGATCTCGGTCGCGCGGTTGCGCTGCAATTTATCGGCGGCAATGTGTGCGGCTTTTGTGCGCCTATCGTGACCGGCTATATCGTGCAGGCTACCGGGCACTTTGCGGCGGCGATTATCGCAGCCGGCATCATCTTTCTGGTGGGCGCGATGTCGACCTGGTTCCTCACGTGGAAGCCGATTGGCGCGCGTGCTACGGGTATGGTTTCTGAAACCGCAATGACGGGGAGGGAGATGTCGTGAGCCGGGATATTCCTGCAGCACCCCACATTCCGGTTCGTCCCGACTGGCTCGCGCTCTATGTGGAAGATGCGCTGGAGCCGGCGCTGCCGATCATCGACCCGCATCATCATCTGTGGCGGTTTCCGGAAAAGACGTATCGCAGCGCAGATCTTCTCGATGATCTGGCGTCGGGGCATAACGTCCGCGCGACCGTCTTTGTCGAGTGCCAGACGTGTTATCGCGTTAGCGGTCCTGCTGAGATGGCATCTGTTGGCGAGATTGAATTCGTGCTTGGCGAGATCGATGCCGCTCGTACAGCGGGATCGTCGACGCGGGTGGCCGCTGCGATGGTCGGGTATGCGGACTTGCTGCTCGGCGCACGCGTCACGCCTGTGCTGGAAGGGTTGATCTCATCGTCTGCGGGGCGGGTCGCGAGCATCCGAAACATCGGGGTATGGCATGCCGATCCGAGCGTACGCGCGTCGGTTGCTACGCCGCCACCGCACCTATTGATGAGCGCTTCTTTTCGTGAAGGGTTGAGCTGTCTTGCGCCCTTGGGGCTTGGCTTCGATGCATGGGTCATTCATACGCAGCTCGATGAGCTGGGCTCACTGGCCGCCGCTTTTCCGGACACTCGTATCGTGCTCAATCATGTTGGTGGACCGCTTGGCATCGGGCCGTACCGGGGCAAACGCGATGAAGTATTTCGCCAATGGCGTGCTTCCATGCAGGAACTGGCACGCTATCCGAATGTGCATGTCAAGCTCGGTGGCTTTGGCATGACACTGTTTGGTTTCGACTTTTATAAGCAACCGAATCCGCCTTCGTCGGTTGAAGTCGCAGGGGTCATCCAGCCTTATGTTGAAACTTGCGTGGAGGCGTTTGGCGCGCAGCGCTGCATGTTTGAAAGCAATTTTCCGGTGGACAAAGGAAATGTCGCTTATGGCGTGCTGTGGAATGCGTTCAAGCGCGTCGCCGCGCATGCATCTGCTACCGAGAAGGCGTGGCTGTTTCATGATGCGGCGGCGGGGTTTTATCGGATCGAGGGCGCCTGAGTGGGTTAAATCGGTATTGCCGTGCGCCAGCATGATCGCGTCGTTCGCGTGCAGCGGGCATCCCAGGCGTCGATGGATCTTCTTCGCAAGGCGGCAGGATGCGGAGCATTCCGCATCCCGTTACCACTGGTTTCTATTTCTTATTGCAGATGCCGTTCGTCGGCAAGCTTGGTCAGGAACGTGCCGATCTCGCGGTTCTGAAAATCGACCTCGGGTTGCGTAACACCCGCCGCCGAAAAATGCCCGGACGGCCAGCGCGGTTCGATCGATTCATACTGCGCGCCGTTGATGTAGCGCGCGGCCTCCAGCGCCTCGGGCTCCGGATTCAACAGATCGCCTACACCTGCCAGCACGAGCGTACGGGCTCGAATCGAACGAAGCGCTTCATGGTAGTCGCCATTGAAGCCCGGCGTCGTGCCCAGATCGTGCGCGTCATAAGCCCACGTTTGATAGACCCAATTGCGCGCGTCGAAATTTTTCCAGGCGTTGTCCTGGGTCGTGCGCAGCCATGCAGCCGGATCACCGCCGTCCTGCGGCAGCGTGTTCTTCATCAACTCAGGCGTGCGCGTGATCAACGCCAATGTGCCGGCCCACAAGCGCATGCCTTGCTCCGGCTCCTTGCGATAGTTGCCGTGGTCCCATGCCGGGTCGCTCATGATTTCCTGGCGCGTCAGTTCGAGCACGGTTTTGGTCCACGGCGGCGTGCGCCCAAGCGGCACGATCGGCACGAGTGCGTCCATCATCGTCGGGTGGCTGACGCCCCATTGCAACGTCTGCATGCCGCCCATCGACGCGCCGATCACCGCGAACAGATGGCTGACGCCGAACTTGTCCTTCACCAGCTTGTATTGCGATTCGACCATGTCGCGAATCAGGAAGTGGGGGAAGGCCATGCCCGGCTGCTTCGTGCTGTTGGACGGCGACGTGGTCAGGCCGTTGCCGATTGCATCGGTCGTGATGATGAAATAGCGGTTCGTATCGAGCGCTTTGCCCGGGCCGATCAGATAGTCGAGCCGGTGATGGTTGCCGCTGATTGCAGTGACCATCAGGATCGCATTGGACTTGTCGGCGTTCAGCGTGCCGTAGGTTTCGTATGAGATCGAGAAGTCTTTGATCGTCTGACCGCTTTCTAGCGGCAGATCGCCTTCGGCATAGGCGCCGGTCTGGCCGCCGGGGGCGGGCGGCATTTGTGCATGCGCGGTAACGGTGAAGCTGGCTGCTGCGAGAATTGTAAGCGCTATGCTGACGGAACGCATTCAGATGTCTCCATTGTTGTTTGCGTGATGTGATGTGGGGTGGAGATAAACGAAAGGCCGTGCGGGGACGGCCTCGTTATTCTCGCATTTGCCCGGAAATGTCGGCGGCAGAATCTCTTGCCGGGACGACGGATCATGCAAACCGGACGTCTCGATACGGGGGAGCGCGGATAGTGTTTTATAGTCTCAAGCGCTGTATTGCGATGAGTGGAGATACCGCACGGGTCGCATGCCATACGCTCGTCAAACCCGCACTCCCCGTTAAAACTGCCGCGTCGGCTACCGTGTCTCCAGTCATGGAGGACGGGGTAACAGCAACGCAGGATAGCGCCGGACGTCGCGGAGAATACGTCAGGTACGTTCTCTCAAGGAGATAGCAGGTGTCAAACGAAGCAAAGTGCCCTTTTAGTCACGCCGGCGGCGGCACGACGAACCGTGACTGGTGGCCCAGGCAGTTGCGATTGGATTTGCTGAGCCAGCACTCCGAAAAGTCCAATCCGTTCGGTAACGGCTTTAGCTATGCCGAGGCTTTCAAGAGTCTTGACCTTGCTGCGGTGAAGGCGGATCTCGCCGCGCTGATGACCGATTCGCAGGATTGGTGGCCTGCAGATTTTGGCCACTACGGTCCACTATTCGTTCGCATGGCATGGCACAGCGCCGGAACGTACCGCACCGGCGACGGACGCGGCGGCGCCGGGCGTGGTCAGCAGCGCTTTGCGCCGCTAAATAGCTGGCCGGACAACGTTAGCCTCGACAAGGCGCGGCGCCTGCTCTGGCCGATCAAGCAGAAGTATGGCCAAAAGCTTTCATGGGCCGACCTGTTGATCCTCACCGGCAATGTCGCGCTCGAGACCATGGGCTTCAAGACTTTCGGCTTTGCCGGTGGCCGCGAGGATACGTGGGAGCCGGACCAGGATATCTACTGGGGCAACGAAAAGACCTGGCTGGGCGGCGATCTCCGCTATGGCAAGGGCGCGGCCGGCAATAACGACGACGCAGGCGTGATCGTTGCCGATGAAGAAAAGCATGGCGAGGAAGCCAGCCGCACCGGCAACACACGGAACCTGGAAAATCCGCTGGGTGCGGTGCAGATGGGCCTGATCTATGTGAACCCGGAGGGGCCGGATGGAAATCCTGATCCGCTCGCCGCAGCACACGATATCCGCGAGACCTTCGCGCGCATGGCCATGAACGACGAGGAAACGGTCGCGTTGATCGCCGGCGGTCACACGTTTGGCAAGACGCACGGCGCGGGTCCTGCCGATCACGTCGGTCCTGAGCCGCAAAGTGCAGGCCTTGAAGATCAGGGACTGGGTTGGAAAAATAGCTTCGGTTCCGGCAAGGGCGGCGACACGATCACCAGCGGTCTGGAAGTGACGTGGACCACGACACCAACCCAGTGGGGCAACGGTTTCTTCGAAAACCTGTTCAACCATGAATGGGAACTGACCAAAAGCCCAGCTGGCGCTCATCAGTGGGTCGCCAAACAAGCTGAAGCAACGATCCCGCACGCTCACGATGCTTCGAAGAAGCTGCTGCCGACGATGCTCACGACCGACCTCTCGCTGCGCTTTGACCCAGCGTACGAGAAGATCTCGCGGCGTTTCCTTGAAAATCCAGACCAGTTCGCCGATGCGTTCGCCCGCGCATGGTTCAAGTTGACCCACCGCGATATGGGGCCGCGTGCCCGCTACCTCGGTGCGGAGGTTCCGGTCGAAGAGCTGATCTGGCAAGACCCCGTTCCGGCAGTCGACCACGCGCTGGTCGATGAGCAGGACGTCGCCTCGCTCAAGCAGAAGATTCTGGCGTCAGGGCTTACGGTCTCGCAACTGGTGTCGACCGCATGGGCATCGGCATCCACGTTCCGCGGCTCGGATAAGCGCGGCGGCGCCAATGGTGCGCGCCTTCGTCTTGCGCCGCAAAAAGACTGGGCTGTTAACCAACCCGGGCAATTGATGAAGGTCTTACAGGTCCTCGAAGGCGTTCAGGGCGAATTCAACCGCGCGCAGTCGGGTAACAAGAAGGTCTCGCTTGCCGACCTGATCGTGCTGGCGGGGGGTGTCGGTATCGAGCAGGCGGCGAATCGCGCCGGCCATGCCGTGGCCGTGCCTTTCACACCGGGCCGTACGGACGCGACTCAAGAGCAGACCGACGTGCAGTCTTTCGACGCCCTCGAGCCAGTTTCAGACGGATTCCGAAACTATATGAAGGGCCATGCCGCCGTGCTGCCTGAGGCTCAATTGGTCGACAGGGCGCAATTGCTTACGCTGACTGCGCCCGAGATGACGGTGCTGGTCGGCGGATTGCGTGTCCTGAACGTTCGGTCTGGCGAGGATACTCACGGAGTCTTCACCGACCGCGCTGAAACGCTCAGCAACGACTTCTTTCGCAACCTGCTCGACATGCGCACGGAGTGGAAGCCTGTCTCATCGGCACAGGGCGTGTTCGAGGGCCGCGATCGCAAGACGGGCGAGTTGAAATGGACGGGTACCCGCGTCGATCTGGTCTTTGGGTCGCATGCTCAACTGCGCGCCTTGGGCGAAGTCTACGCAAGTGAGGATGGTGAGGAGAAATTCATCCGCGACTTTGTCGCGGCATGGGTCAAGGTAATGAACCTCGACCGCTTCGAGCTTGCCTGAATACGCGATCGGTACGCATGCGGGTTGTGATGCGGCGCCGTTGCAACGGCGCCGCTTCCCAGACTGGTACGGAATACGCGCAGACCAGAGGGCAAGGACAATAGATCTATGACCGCAGAAAGCTCAGTGCGTGGCCAACAAAAATTTCGGGGTATTGGAAAATCGCGCCGTGACCGGAGTCCGGATATAAAACGAGCTGGGCGTTCGTCATGGCCCTGAACATCGCGAGGGCGTTATCGGCGGGCAGCATCGTGTCGGCACTACCGCTGACGATAAGCGTGGCTTGCCGAATCGACCGAAGAACGGTGTGCTCAGGATCGGGCGTGGCGCACCATGTGATCAGTGCTTTTGCCTGTGGGCCGGTAACCGCGCCGCCACTCTCGATGTCGCGATCTTCGGTCCGAACTTTCGTCCGCTGCAAAAAGGCGAGGCCCGCCGATTTACTTTCCACCGACGGCGTAAAAAACAGGGGCAAGCGCGCGTCTGGTGCGTTGGCGTCGGCGAATGCAGCGTGAAGAACGGCCATCAGGTGTTCTTCTCCGCCGCGCGGAGAGGTCGCTGCCAGGATCAGTTTGCGGACAAGCTGGCCGTGCGTGCCGGCGATCTGTTGCGCAATGCAACCACCGAGCGAAAAGCCAAGTAGATCCACGCTGGTGAATCCCAGAGACGTAATAAAGGTGATGGCGTCTCGTGCCATCGTCTCGACATTGTCCGGTGTCTGACCGCTCGACCGACCGACCCCTGCATTGTCAAACACAATGACGGGACGATCGCTCGCGAGACCATTGACCACGGCCGGATCCCACGCATCGATGTTGCCGGAGAAGTGCTGCAATAGCACAAGAGGAATGCCATTTTCCGGGCCAAGCCTACGATAGGCGAATCGGATCCCGCCACCGTCCACATAAAGCGTCGGCGCTGTCTGAAGCGTTACCGTTTGGAGATCGGCCGCGATTGCCGCGTCTGTCACGCTCGTCATTTTCCCAATCCTCGCTTCTCAGTGGAAGGATGCCGTCGTTGTCCGTCTCAACGTTTCGGCGCCAGTGAGGCGAAGATAAGCGTTTGACTACTCTCCGGCCATGCCCTGCGCGCCGGAATGCATGATGACTTGTCCGGATTTTTCTTTAGAGCACCGCATGAAAACACACTACCCGTTCAGCACCACGTCGACGCGCGCGTCTGCGACCGCAAACGGCGCGGCCTGGCGACGCCGCTCGCGGGTCGGGGCAATGTGATGCGGGTGCGCGGGGAAGCACAGGTGGCGACGCAGAGTTAGACTGGCAGCTCGATTATCGTTTTAGTGGCGCGGTGATTCGGGAGAATGCGATGCCAACCTATATCGTATCGGCGGCGGCCGGCCGTCTGAGCAGTGAAACGAAGCAGCAGATCGCCAGCGGCATCACGCACTCGCATAGCGGCGCGACGGGTGCGCAGGGCTTTTTTGCGCAGGTCATTTTCAATGCGATTCCGCAGGGCGACCATTTTCTCGGCGGCAACCCGCTGAAATCCGATCAGATTTTCGTGTACGGGCACATTCGTGCCGGCCGAACCGCTGAACAGAAACGCCTGCTGCTCGAAGACATCGTTGAGGTCGTCGTCAAGGCAGCGCACACCGAGCGACGCTTTGTGTGGGCATACATTACCGAGTTGCCGCCCGCGCAGATGGTCGAGTACGGCAAGGTGCTGCCTGAGCCGGGCGGCGAGTCGCAATGGCTGGAGTCGATGCCGCAGGCCGATCGCGATTACCTGCTGGGGATCGGCTGAACGACGACGCCCAGCGTCCGCAGCACCGGCAAATAAACTTCGGCGAATTGCGTGGCCTTGTCTCGCAGCTGCGCGTCCGACAGGTTTGGCTGCAATGCGGTAGCGGCATCCTGCGGCGCAAGCGCATCGGCACCTGTGCGATTCAACGCAGCGCCTGCAAATTCCGCCCACTGCTGCGGCTGCGTCAGGCCGCGCCGCTGCGCCAGCAGGAACAACTGCGCGAGGCGCGGCACCGCTATGCCGGCCCCCGTCACCGGACTGACCAGAAACGGCAGCGCGCTGCTGTCGTACGCACGCTCGCAGAGCGTTCCATTTATGCGTGCAGCCGCGCTTTGCGCTTCGCGTATCGGCTCTTCGTGCTGCGCATTGAACACCTGGCCCGTGGCGATCAACAACTCGATCGCTTCGACGATCTGCTGCAATGTAAAACCGGGCGGCTGCAGGCGTTGTTCGATCTCACCCAGCGTAGTTGCACGGCCGCTTGCCAGCGCGCGCAGCAGCGGCCGATACAGCGCTTCCGGCAGCGTTATTTCGCCCAAGGCGCCACGCACCTGCATCGCGACCGAGGCTTCCGGTATCGCCAGTATCACGCGCTGCTCGCGCAGTGCGGCGAACCGCGCGTTGGTGTCGAGCATGCGTGGCTGCTTGATCCAGTAGTCGCGGCGTAGCGAGCGGTTCATGCACAGGTCACGCGTGGTTTCGCGCAGACGCACATCGTCGATGCCGGCAAGCAATGTGCGCTGTGCCGGCGTCAGATTGATGCTGTCGACGTGATCGCGGTAATCGGCAGAGCCTGCATACACGAGGCCCGCGGCCCCGAGTGCGGTGGCGACGTCGGAAAACGACGTCGGCTTCCAGTTCTCGCTGAAATACTCGTGCGCGATGTAGCGCGGGTCTTCATTCGATAGCGCCTGCACCCGCTCGCGCAGCGACGGATTCACCAGCGTATAGCCGGGTTGCGCTGCAATCACCTGTTGCGCGAAACCGATGGCCTCGCCGATGCGCGCCAACGGCGCGCCTGCAGTGCCTGTTGCATCGCCGGCGAGCAGATGGGCGTGCATCAGGTCACGCACCGGCAGCATGGTGGCCCAGCCGGGCAGCGTGTTATAGCTGACGTAAAGCACGCCGCCTGGTTTCAGCTTGCGGGAGATGAAGTCGGCCAGCGTGGCGCGGTCCTTGTCGGAGATCCAGCTCCATACGCCGTGCATCCCGATGAATTCGAAGTCCGGCAGGTCGCTGCGACGACAATACTCGCCAAAACGCTCCGACGACAGGTGAAGCTGCGTCTGTGCGCGCGTCGCGAGCTGTTGCGCAAATTCGAGGTGGTCCGGATTCGCATCGACGCCGTGCCACTGAACCGGCGCCCCTGCGGCGTGAAGATTCAGGCTCACGCCCTGACCGAAACCGAGTTCGCACGCGTGACGTATCGTCGGCGGCTCGAAGCCGCTGGCCAGCAGCGGCAGTGCAACACGCAGCGGGTTCAGTTCGTCGCAATAGCCGTATGTGTAGGGGACTTCGTCGGCCAGTTCGGAGCTCGGTTGGTTCATTCAGGTTCAGATGGTTCGGGTCGTTCGGGTAGATCAGCTAGATCAGGTAGATCAAGTGGTTCGGGTGGTACTTGCTTCAAGAGCCCGCTTTCTCCGCACGCTGCTGCCTTTGCTGCACGTCATCGAGCACATGCAGTAGCGTGGCGCTTTGCAACACTTCGGGCAGCAACTGCCCTTGCGGCTTGTGCGGCCCATACACGACATCGAGCGGAATGCCGAAGCGCCCGAAGCTTTGCACATAGCCGGCGATCGCGGGATTGTAGCGGCTCCAGTCGGCCCGCATGCGCACGATATCGCCGCGGGCGAGGCGCTTGCGCACAGTCGCGGTATCCAGCACGGCGAGTTCGTTGACCTTGCAGGTCAGGCACCAGCTCGCCGTCACGTCGACCAGCACGGTTTTTCCGCTTGCGACCGCGACGTCGATTGCATGTGGGTCGAACGCCTGCCATCCCGCTGCGTCATCGCGGTGCGGCTGCACGTCGGACAGCGGCACCACCGCAAGTCCGATCGCCGCTGCGCCCAGCAGGCCCGTTGCGATGCCTGACCAACGAGGCCAATGAGCCCAACGAGCCCAACGAGACCAACGGGTAACACCCGGCCGGTCTGCCGCGGCAACCAGCGCCCGCACGCCGAGCAACGCTATCAGTACGCCTGCTACCAACGATGTGACAGTTGCACCCGCAACCGTCCACAGCGACGCCAGCAACCACACCGAAGTGGCCAGCAGCAGCACGCCGGTCGCCTTGCGCAGATGGTTCATCCAATGGCCGGGACGCGGCAGCCGCGCAGCCAGCGACGGAACCAGCGCGAGCGTCAGGAACGGCAGCGCCATGCCGACGCCCAGCGCAGCCAGCACCGCAACGATCTCGAGTGGGCTGCGCGCCAGCGCAAAGCCCACTGCAGTACCGACGAACGGCGCCGAGCACGGCGTCGCGAGCAGCGTGGACAGCATGCCGCCGACGAACGCTTCGACCAGCGGCCCGCGCGATGGCGTGGCGTTGCCGAAGTCGGCAAACACGCGCGGCAACCCGATCTGCAACCAGTCGAAGAAGCTCGCCGCGAACAAGGTCGTGACAACGGCCATCCCTGCCAGAAACCATGGCTGCTGGAACTGGATACCCCAGCCGAGCGAGGCGCCGGCCAGCTTCAGCGCCGACAGCACCACGGCGAGCAACAGGAACGACGTGACGATGCCGCCGGCCGTTGCGAGCGCAACGTGTCGCGCAGCATTGCGTTCCGTGCCCGCAGCAGCCTTGACGAGCGAAAACACCTTGATCGACAGCACCGGCAGCACGCACGGCATGAAGTTCAGAATCAGGCCGCCGAGCAGCGCGAACGCAAGAACCAGCACGATGCCGTGCCCGGCGTCGGCGGCCGGTGTCGCATGCGGCCCGTCGAATTCCGCAGCACGCGTGCCGTCTGTCACGGTCAGGCGCAACGGCGCGGCCTCACCGGCTGCAGGCGGCAGATCGACTTCCAGCATGGCGCGCCGACCATGGTCTAGCAGCTGCACATGCGGCGCGTGCGGCAGACCGGCGCCCGCTCCTTCGACGAACAGATCCGGCGAGTTGAACGGCGTGCTCACGCTGCGCAGTTCTACGCGCAGTCGCTTGCCTGACGCGGTCTTTTCGATGCGGCTATGCGCCACTTCGATGCCAGCCGCAGCCGGCGCTTGCGGCACCGCACGCAGCGCCGCGGCAATAGCCGTTGCTTCAGGCGACGGCGCACCGCTGCCGGCCGGCAAGGTCAGCTTCAGTTCCGCGTGTTCGGGCACACACACGTTGGAGCAACTGGCGTAATCGAGCGTAAGCGCGAGTTGCGCCGGCTGGTGCGGGTCTTTCACACGCAGCTGGATGGGCAGCACGAAGTCGCCCGTATAGACGCTGTTCTGCAGGCCTTCGATCACGAGCCGGGACGGCGCCGGCCACGACACCGAAGCATCCGACACATTGGACGACGCGGACCAGTCGAACACCGGCGCAATGCCGGCATCGCCAGGCGTGCGCCAGTAGCCGTGCCATCGCTGCGGATAGTGGAATTCGACGCCCGCCTGCAGCGTATTGCCGGCGACGCTATCGGCGGCAGCGACAAGCCGTACCTGGGCACGCTGGTCGCCGGCCCACGCTGAAGCCGCCGCATGCGCGTTGAACGAAGACGCGAGCGCGACAGCTGCGAACGCGAAGAATGCTGCGATGCGAGCGAACCTGGGCATTGCCGGCTCCTTGCCGCTTGAGGCAAAAAACGAGGGGCTACACGGAACAAAAATTCAGCACCTTATGGCAGTCAAGCTGCAAAGCTCAAGGTTCGCTCGACACCCGCGCAGCGCCGACGATATGCCCGTCCGGCGCTTCGAGCAGCACCGCCTGCTGCTCGCCGGCCGGCACCGGTGCATTGAATGCCGCGGTCTTGCCCGACCACTGTCCGATAGGCTCGAACGAGCGCACGATGTTCGATTCCTTCAGCGTGCGGCCACTGTTTTCACCGCGGCCTACTGGCGTAACATGCTGCGCGTCGTAACCGACCAGCAACACGCGTGCGCTGCCCGTGCCATCGCCAACCGTGACATTGATGACATTGCCCTTGCGCGCAGCGGTGACCGCTGCAGCTGTCGCGCCGCTGTCCGCGGCCGCCTTGCGGATCGCGGCTTCCGCCGACTGCTGGTCCGAACCGACCACGCCGCTCTTACCGTCGACCACCAGTTCCGGCGTGTACGACCCGTCGCCGAAGCGCTGGCCATATGCGGCCTGTCGCTGCGTGGCGAGGTCCAGCGAATAAGGGTCTTTCCAGCCGAGGTTGTTCCAGTAAGTAACGTGAAAGGCGAGCGGCAGAACGTCGCTGCGCTGGCTCAACTCGGACAGGTACGCGTCGGCCGGCGGGCACGACGAGCAGCCTTCGGACGTGAACAGTTCCAGCACAACGGGGCGCGCCGGCGCCGCGACGACGGGCAGCGCAATCAGCAGGGTCAGCGAAGCAAGCAGGCGACGAATCATGATCGGACTCCATTAGTGGACGATGCATGAGTGAGTCGGCGCCGATGCGGAAAAATGACAGGCGTGCGCCGCGGTTTTTCCACACGGCGCGTGAGCCCCGACCGGCGGCGCTGTGCGGCACCGCAACCTTGCCGAAAGCCGCACGCGTTAATGTGTCGCGCGCACCAGAAGAAGACCGCCGCGCACAAGGCTTCATTGCGCAACCGGCATGGCGCGGCGGATTTTGTGCTGGCATAGTCCAGCGATTCACTACGTATCGAACTGAAATTGAAGACATTTGTAAGGCACTGCGCGGTTCTCGCGATTTCGGCGCTGGCGGGAGTCGCGCATGCGATGCCGCAAGCCAATGCGGACAAGGTCATCGTGCTCGACTCGGGCGAAGCACAGCTGACCACGATCGACGAACAGACCCACAAGGTGCTCGCCACCGAAGACACCGGCAAGGAGCCGCACCATCTGATGATCACGCCCGATCAGCAATCGCTGATCGTCGCGAACTCGGTGTCCAACAGCCTGACCTTCGTCGACCCTTCGAATGCAGCGGTGCAGCACACGCTGCAGAACATCGAAGACCCGTACCAGCTCGGTTTTTCGCCGGACCATAAATGGTTCGTGACGGCTGCGCTGCGGCTCGATCGCGTCGATATCTACCACTACGACGGGCACAACCTGACGCTTGCGCAGCGCATTCCGCTCGCGAAAACGCCTAGCCACATGACGTTTTCATCGGATGCGCGCACCGTCTACGTGACGTTGCAGGACTCGGGCGAACTGGCGGCAATCGATCTGGCGACCCAAAAGGTCGTATGGAAGATCAACGTGGGCCGCGACCCGGCCGGCCTGTGGATGACGCCGGGTGACCGCAGCCTGCTGGTCGGCATGACCGGCGAGGACGACGTGGTGGTAGTCGATCCGCATTCGCACCAGGTGGTGAAGCGTATTCATACCGGCCGCGGCGCACACAACTTCCGCAATCTGGACGATGGCCAGCATGTGGCCGTGACCAACCGCGTGGCGAACACGATCAGCATTCTCGACTACACGACGCTGCAGAACGTGGGCGAAATCAGCGGCCTGATGCCCGGCCCGGACGATATGGAGCTGTCGGCGGATCGCAAGCAACTGTGGGTCACGTTCCGTTTTTCGCGGCACGTCGGCGTGATCGATCTGCCGGCGCGCAAACTGGTCGATACGATCGCGGTGGGGCGCTCGCCGCACGGCATTTACTTTCGCAACCGCGCGCCGGTGTATGCGCCGAATCCGGACTGACCGACGCCGATTGACGGAAACAGACGGCAGTTGACGCAAGCGGCCGGGTCCGCTTTTCAGGCCCGCTTTTCAAGTCCGATTGCCGACCTTCGCTGCCAGCGCCGCCGCGGCCGAGCGCGTCTCCACATGCAGCTTGTGGAACAGATGTTCGAGGTGCTTGTTCACCGTGCGCGGCGCCATGCTCAGGATCTCGCCGATATCGCGGTTGGTCTTGCCGCGCGACAGCCACAGCAGCACCTCCGCTTCGCGCGTGGTCAATCCGAACTGCGCAGCGAGCGTGGCGGCGTGCGCGGTGTCGTCGAATTCCTCGAGAATCACCATCCATTCGCCACGCGCCGGGGTGCCGGATACGCGGGCGGTACGGCGCACGCCGTGGGTCGTACATTCGAAGCTGGCCTGCATGTCGCCGCCGCGCGCGAGCCAGGCGGTGAACCACTGCAGCAGCGGCGGCGGCAAATGAGCGGGCACTTGCGCGATGTCGTCGTGCTGCTCCGCGCTCGCGTAATGCCGTAGCCGCAGCGACGCCAGCGGGTTTTGCCAGCGGATCGTGCCATCGGCTGCCGCAATCAGCGCTGCACGCGCATCGAGACCGAGCACGGCATCGGCGTAACGCTGCGCTTTCGAGCGTTGCACATGTGCGGCAATTCGTGCGCACACCTCGTTGGGCTTTACCGGCTTGGTCACGTAATCGATGCCGCCGACGCGAAACCCTTGCACCACGTGTTCGGTCTGCGTCAGCGCAGTCATGAAGATGACCGGCAGATGCGCATGACGGCTGTCGAGCTTCAGGCGCCGGCAGGTTTCGAAGCCATCCATGCCGGGCATCATCGCATCCATCAGCACCACGTCGGGCGTCACGCGCGTGAGGCACTTCAGCGCGGCTTCGCCACTCAGTGCGACGAGCACCGCATAATCGGCGGCCTGCAGCGTGGTGGAAAGCAGCGCGAGATTGTCCGGCGTGTCGTCGACGATCAGCACGACGCTGCGCTGGCCGGCGAAGTCGGGCGCGATGTCTTCCGCGAGGTCAACGTAGTCTTCAGCCATCGGAGTCGCCAGAAAGTAACGCGAGCTGACGCGCAAACTCGGTCAGCTCGAAACGCTGCGCGAGCGCGCGCAGCGATGCCAGTTCGTGGGTCAGCTCAGCGGCTAGCTGCGGCCACTGCAGCGCGGCCTTGTCGAGCTGCTCGACAATCCCTTGTACGTAGCCCATTTCTAGCAGTGCACCGAGCGCATCGCGCAGTGCGCGCGGCAGCACGGAGCGCACCCGCGCGACGGTTGGTGGCGCGAGCGCCGGCATCGGCGCCGCGGCGCTTTCATGCGTGACGATCCATTCGATCTGCAGCAGTCGCGCGAGCTTTTCGAGCAGTAGTGCGACCTGCAGCGGCTTCACCAGATAATCGTCGCAGCCGATCGCGGTGGCGCGTTCGCGGTCGTCGGCGAATGCGTTGGCGGACAGCAGCATGATCGGCGCGCGGCTCAGCTGGCTGTCGCGAATCAGCCGGCTGGTTTCGTAGCCGTCCATCTCGGGCATCGAGATATCCATGATGATCGCGTCGGCGGCATGGATGCCGAGCCAGCGCAGCGCGTCGGGGCCACTGCCGGCTTCGGCTATCGTGAAGCCGAGCGGCGCGAGCACCTGCGCAACGATCGAGCGCTGATCGGGCAGATCGTCGACCACCAGCACCGTACGGCGCGCGCCGCGATAACCGCTGATGCCGCCGGTGGTGACGCGCGCGTCTTCCACCGCATGCACCTCCGGCGCGAACAGCTTGACCACGAAGCGCGTGCCGCGGCCGGGCTCGCTGTCTACTTCGAGGCTGCCGCCCAACGCCTGCGTGAGTAGCTGGCAGATCGTCAGCCCGAGGCCCGCGCCGCGATCGTAGTCGCGCGCTGCCTGGCCGCGCTCGAACGGCATGAACAGTCGCTCGATATCGGCAGCCGCGATGCCCGGGCCGGTGTCGATGATTTCGAAAGTCACGGTGTCCCACGCGTGGCTGACGCGCAGCGTCACCGAACCGGTCGACGTGAAGCGGATCGCGTTGCCGATCAGGTTGATCAGGATCTGGCGCATGCACTTCTCGTCGGAGCGCACGATGCGCGGCAGGCGCCCGATACTCTGCACGTCGAACGCCAGCGCTTTTTCGGCGGCTTGCGGGCGCAGCATCGCGGCGAGATGCGCGATGAAATCCGGCAGCAGCACGCGCGTCACGTTCAGCTGCAGTTTGCCGGCTTCGATGCGCGCGACGTCGAGCAGCCCGTCGACCAGCGCGAGCAGATGCTCACCGCTGCGCTGGATGGTCTGGATCGCGTGATGGCGCGCAGCCGGAATTTCGTCGCGCGCCTGCAGCAGCAAATGCGCGTAGCCGAGAATACTGTTCAGCGGCGTACGCAGTTCGTGGCTCAAGCCGGTCACGTAGCGGCTCTTTGCCTGATTCGCCGATTTTGCCGCTTCGGTGGCGCGCTTGAGCGCCGCATCGGTTTTCTGGTGCGCATCGATTTCGAACATCAGCAACTCGGCCTGGCGCTGCGATTCTTCCTGCGTGACGCGCCGGTTCTCGCGTTCGAGCACCAGCCACCACGCACCGATGCAGCCGATCAGCGACAGCGCGAAAAAGATCGTGACGTAGCTATGCGCGAGCTCGTTCCATGCGGGCGTATCGAGCGGCGCCAGCGTGCGGGCACTTTGCGACCACACCAGATAAAGCACGAGGCCGAGCAGCGCGAGCATCGCCGCGACGAGGCTCAGATAGCGTGCCAGTCGTAACGTGGCCGGACCGGGTGTGGCGCCCGGGAAAAACCGCTGTACGACGTCGCTAAGCTGCGAGCCGAAGCGCGCGTGCGGCTTGCAGCGATCGTTGCAGCGCGAGTCGAGCGAGCAGCACAGCGAGCAGATGGTGCCGCCGTAGGCGGGGCAATGCGCGGTATCGTCGGGTTCGAAGTCGTTCTCGCAGATCACGCAGCGGCGCGTCTCGTTGCCGTCGGGCGCTTGCGCTTCGCGCGCCAGATAGAAGCGGCCGCGCGTCGCAATCGCGATGGCCGGCGCGCAAACGAACGCAACGCCGAACGCGATATACGACGACATCGCCTGCGCCAGCACGCCGAGCATACCGAGATGCGCGCACGCGGCCACCACCGCGGCGATCAGCATCGAACCGACGCCGACCGGATTCACGTCGTACAGGTGCGCGCGCTTGAACTCGATGTGGCGCGGGCTATAACCGAGCGGCTTGTTGACGACGAGGTCCGCAAACAGCGCGCCGATCCACGCAATCGCAATGTTCGCGTACAGCGACAGCACCTTGCCGATCGCCTCGAACACGCCCATTTCGACCAGCAGCAGCGCGATCAGCACATTGAACACCAGCCAGACGATGCGCCCAGGATGGCTGTGCGTGAGGCGTGCGAAAAAATTCGACCACGCGAGCGACCCGGCGTACGCGTTGGTCACGTTGATCTTCAGCTGCGACACGATCACGAACAGCGTCATCGCCGGCAGCGCCCATGCGGCGAGCCCAAGCGGGTCGAGCAGATGGTGATAGGCGATCAGATACATCTGCGTGGGCTGTGCCGCGTGCCCGACGTCGATTTCGTACTGGATCGCGACAAACGCGAGAAACGCGCCGCCGAGCATTTTCAGTGCGCCCGGCACGATCCAGCCAGGGCCGGCCGTCAGCAGCGCGATCCACCAGCGCCGCCGGTTATGGGCTTCGAGCGGCGGCAAGAAGCGCAGATAGTCGACCTGCTCGCCGACCTGCACGATCAGCGCGAACACAACGGTGCATGCCTGCCCAAAAGCGATCACGCTGAATTCGCGGCCGCCCGGCGCGAGGCCGGCGAAGGTGGTCCACTCGACGAGCAGGCCGGGGCTATGCCACAGCACCGCCGCGTACGGCAGCACGAACAGCACCAGCCACAGCGGCTGGGTCCAGCTCTGCAGGCGGTTGATCAGCGTAATGCCGAACATCACCACTGGAATCACCGCCAGCGAACTGATCACATACGCAATGTCGATCGATATGTGGAAGTACAGCTGCAGCGCGAGCGACATGATCGCCGCCTCGAGCGCGAAAAAGATGAACGTGAAACTCGCGTACAGCAGCGACGTCAGCGTCGAGCCGATATAGCCGAAGCCCGCGCCGCGCGTCAGCAGGTCCATATCGACGCCGTAACGCGCCGCGTAATAGCTGATCGGCAGGCTGGTCAGGAAGATCAGCAGCGAGACCGCGGCGATCGCGCAGATCGCATTGGTGAAGCCGTAGTTGACTTCCAGCGCGCCGCCGATCGCCTCCAGCGCGAGAAACGACACCGCACCGATCGCGGTGTTGGCGACGCGAAACTCCGACCAGCGCCTGAACGAGCGCGGCGTGAAACGCAGCGCGTAATCCTCGAGGGTTTCGTCGCCGACCCACGCGTTGTAATCGCGCCGGATCTTGACGATGCGCTGTGTCGTGGCAGGCGGCGCTGCGGTCTGGTGCATCTGGGCCATATTCGATGCCAGTTTAGTGCGCGACAACACAGCCAATGCGCGGGTCGAGGCGCAGGTCAATGCGCAGGTCGATGCATCGAGCAAGTTACGTTCCATTTTTTTCGGCGGATATACGTCAATCGACGTATATCGAAACCGAATTTGGCTTCCTACATTGCGGCCACGCAGCGCCGAACCTGAGCGGCGCTTCCCTCCCGCGACGCGGATCAGACAAGGAGAACAACGATGGCCGTAGACGATCGATTCGAAGACCCCGCCGCAGCCGCAGGCGAACTTGCAAGCGAGACCGCAAGCCCGCAGCAAGCACCTTCGCCGCTGCGCCGGCGTGTGTTGAGCGGCCTGGCTGCCGCGCCGCTGATGGCGTTCGGCCTGCCGCGCGTGTCGTTTGCGCAAGGCGCGCCGACCGCGAAGGTGAACACCACGGGCCTCGCCGTCACCGATACGACCGTGACCGTCGGCCAGCTGCATTCGGCTACCGGCACGATGGCGATTTCCGAAACCGGTTCGCTGCAGGCCGAGCGTCTCGCGATCGAGCAGATCAACGCGATGGGCGGCGTGCTGGGCCGCAAGATCCAGATCATTCAGGAAGACGGCGCATCCGACTGGCCGACCTTCGCCGAAAAGTCGAAGAAGCTGCTGGAAAACGATCACGTCGCCGCGGTGTTCGGCTGCTGGACCTCTGCTTCGCGCAAGGCGGTGCTGCCGGTGTTCGAAAAGGATAACGGCCTGTTGTATTACCCGACCTTCTACGAAGGGCTCGAACAGTCGAAGAACGTGTTCTACACGGGCCAGGAAGCGACCCAGCAGATTCTGTGGGCACTCGACTGGGCGTCGAACACGAAGAAGGCGAAGACCTTCTTCCTGGTCGGCTCCGATTACATCTGGCCGCGCACCTCGAACAAGATCGCGCGCCGCCATATCGAGCAGCATCTGCACGCGAAGGTGGTGGGCGAAGAGTACTACCCGCTCGGCACGACCGAATTCAACTCGCTGACCAACAAGATCAAGCTGGCGCGCCCGGACTGCATCTTCGCCACTGTGGTGGGCGGCTCGAATGTCGCGTTCTACAAACAGCTGAAGGCGGCCGGCATCACGCCGCAGAAGCAGTTCCTGCTGACGCTGTCGGTGACCGAAGACGAAGTGCTCGGCATCGGCGGTGAGAATTTTGCGGGCTTCTTCTCGTCGATGAAGTACTTCGAATCGCTGACCAACGACAACAACAAGAAATTCGTGGCGGCGTTCAAGGCGAAGTACGGCCAGAAGGCGGTGATCGGCGACGTCACCCAGGCTGCCTATCTCGGGCCGTGGATCTGGAAGGCCGCGTGCGAGCGCGCGGGCAGCTTCGACGTCGACAAGGTGGTGGCCGCGTCGGCCAACATCGAACTGAACAACGCGCCGCAGGGCTACGCGAAGGTCGATGCGAACCATCACCTGTGGAGCCGTTCGCTGATCGGCGAAGGGCAGGCCGACGGCCAGTTCAAGGTGGTCGCGCAATCGGATGCTCCGATCAAGCCGGATCCGTTCCCGAAGGGCTACATGTAAGCCCGCTGGGGCCTCAAGCCGCGTGCGAGAGCCGTGCAACGGCGGGCAACGACCCGCCGAACCTGGGAGAACTTCGATGTCGGCAACCGATATTTTCAACATTACGCTGATGCAAGGGTTTGCCGGCCTGAGCCTGTTCAGCGTGCTGCTGCTGATGGGGCTCGGGCTCGCCGTGATCTTCGGCCAGATGGGCGTGATCAATATGGCGCACGGCGAATTCATGACGATCGGCGCGTACACGGTGTACCTGTTTTCGCTGTTCGTGCAGAACGTGTGGCATGCATTCGCGCCGGTGTATTTTTTCTTCGCGATTATCGCGGCGTTCTTCATTGCGTTCGCAGCGGGCTGGCTTGCCGAATGGGCGTTGATCCGGCATCTGTACCGGCGCCCGCTCGATACGCTGCTGGCCACGTGGGGCCTGAGCCTCGGGATGCAGCAGGTGTTCCGCTCGACCTTCGGCCCTAAGGAGGTGAGCCCCGCGCTGCCCGACTGGCTGATGGGTTCGTGGGAGCCGGCCCAGGGCCTCGATATCCCCGTTAGCGGGATGTTCGTGATGGGCCTCGCACTGTTGATGACCGGCGGTTTGCTGCTCGCGCTGTATCGCTCGCGCTGGGGTTTGCGGGTGCGGGCCACGGTGGTGAACCGGCCGATGGCCAACGCCGCCGGCATCAATACGAAGCTGACCGACCGCGTGACCTTCGCAATCGGCTGCGGTGTGGCCGGTGTCGCAGGCGCCGCGTTCACCGCAATCGGCTCGACCGGGCCGACCAGCGGCTCGCTCTATATCGTCGATTCGTTTCTGGTGGTGACCTTCGGCGGCGCTGCGAGTCTGCTCGGCACGGTCGCGTCGGCGTTCGGCATTGCGCAGACGCAATCGATCAGCGAGTTCTTCCTGTCGGGTTCCACCGCACGCGTACTGACATTGTTGACAGTCGTGATCATCTTGATGCTGCGCCCGCAAGGACTTTTCGCTTCGAAAGTGCGGCGCGTATGAAACACGTGATGCGCCGGCTGGCGGCGCCCCTTGAATGTGCTCGATCAACCGGTTCGGAGAGCTGGACATGGAACCCCTGAATCCCACGGCGACCCCGGCGGCAACCCGTGCGAATGCACCGGCGGCACCTGCAGCGGGCGGCTGGCGCGCACTGGTCGCGCGCATCGAGGCATCCGGCTACGGCAGCATCGTGCTGCTCGCGCTGGTGATCCTCGTTGTCTTTCCGCTTGCGCTCGACGCGTTCCGCCTGAACCTGATGGGCAAATACCTGACTTATGCGTTCGTCGCGATCGGCCTCGTGATTGCATGGGGCTATGGCGGTGTGCTGAGCCTTGGTCAGGGCGTGTTCTTTGGCCTCGGCGGCTACGGAATGGCGATGTTTCTGAAGCTCGAAGCATCCGATCCGATCGCGACCAAAACGCAGACCACGCCGGGCATTCCCGACTTTATGGACTGGAACCAGATCACGTCGCTGCCGTTCTGGTGGAAGCCGTTTCATTCGCTGCCATTCGCGATCCTGGCGGCGCTGGTCGTGCCGACCGTGGTCGCGTTGATCGTCAGTTACCCGATGTTCAAGCGGCGCGTAGGCGGCGTGTACTTCGCGATCATCACGCAGGCGGTCGCGTTGATCCTGTCGGTGCTGATCATCGGCCAGCAAGGTCTGACCGGCGGCGTGAACGGCATGACCGACCTGCGCACGCTGCTCGGCTGGGACATCCGCAGCAACGAGGCGAAGCTGATTCTGTATTTCGTCAATGCGGTGCTGCTGCTGGTGGCGCTGCTCGGCTGCCGCTGGATCCAGCGCAGCAAACTCGGCACGCTGCTGCTCGCGATGCGCGACAAGGAAGACCGGGTGCGCTTTTCCGGCTATGACGTGTCGATGTTCAAGGTGTTTGCGTTCTGCGTCGCGGCGCTGCTTGCGGCAATCGGCGGCGCGATGTTCACGTTGCAGGTGGGCTTCATGTCGCCGTCGTTTGTCGGCATCGTGCCGTCGATCGAGATGGTGATCTATGCAGCCGTAGGCGGGCGCATGTCGCTGGTCGGCGCGGTGTACGGCGCGGTGCTGGTGAATCTCGGCAAGACGTGGTTCTCCGAAAGCTTTCCGAACCTGTGGCTGTACCTGATGGCCGCGATGTTTATCGGCGTCGTGATGGCGTTCCCGAATGGCCTCGCCGGACTCTACGAACAGCACGTGCGCGCGCGTGTACAGCGGGTGCTGCGCGGCGCCGCCTATAACGGAGGAGCGGGCGATGAGCAATAGCGATTTCTTGCTGGCGATCGAAGACCTGACCGTGTCGTTCGACGGCTTCAAGGCGATCGATTCGCTGAACCTGTATCTGGAACGAGGCGAACTGCGCGTGGTGATCGGCCCGAACGGCGCAGGCAAGACGACGCTGCTCGACCTGATCTGCGGAAAAACGCGCGAGACGGCCGGTAGCATCAAGTTTCGTAACGAGGAGATCACGAAGCTCGCGGAATTTCGCCGCGTGCGCAAAGGCATCGGCCGCAAGTTCCAGACGCCGTCGATCTACGAAAACCTGAGCGTCGCGCAGAACCTCGAGGTGTCGTTTCCGCGCGGACGCAGCGTGTTTGGCGCACTGGCGTACCGGCAGGACTCGGAAGTGGCGAACCGCGTGCAGACGGTCGCCGATGAAATCGGCCTTGCCGCGTCGCTCGATCTCGAAGCGGGGCTGTTGTCGCACGGGCAGAAGCAATGGCTCGAAATCGGCATGCTGCTGATGCAGGAGCCGGAACTGCTGATGCTCGACGAACCGATTGCCGGCATGAGTGTGCGCGAACGCGAGGTGACCGCGGAACTGCTCGACCGTATCTGCCAGAACCGCTCGATGATCGTGATCGAGCACGACATGGCCTTCGTCGAACGCATCGCGCACAAGGTGACCGTGATGCATCAAGGCAAGATTCTCGCGGAAGGGCCGATGGCGCAAGTCCAGGCCGACCCACGCGTGATCGACGTTTATCTCGGCCATTGAGGAGGCGCACATGCTGGAAGTCGACGATCTGGTAGTGAGCTATGGCCAAAGCGAAGTGCTGCACGGCATTGGCTTCAAGGTGGCGAGCAAGGAAACAGTGGCCGTAATGGGCCGCAACGGCATGGGCAAGACCACGCTGTTCAAGACGCTGATCGGCATTTTGCCGTCGCGGCGCGGGGCGGTAAGAGTGGGCGGTGTGGACGTCACCGGCGAAGAAAGCTATCGCCGCGTCGCGCAAGGCATCGGCTACGTGCCTCAGGGCCGGCAGATTTTCTCGACGCTGACCGTCGAGGAAAACATCCAGACCGGGCTGGAGAACGCGCAAAGCAAGCAGGTGCCCGACGAAATCTATGCGCTGTTTCCGGTGCTGTTCGATATGCGCAAGCGCAAGGGCGGCAACCTGTCCGGCGGGCAGCAGCAACAACTGGCGATTGCGCGTGCGCTGGTGACCAATCCGAAAGTGCTGCTGCTCGACGAGCCGACTGAAGGCATTCAACCTTCGGTGATCAAGGACATCGCGAAGGCACTCAACGAAATCCGCAAGACACGTGAGATCGCGATTCTGGTTTCGGAGCAGGTGCTCAGTTTTGCGCTCGACGTGGCCGACCGGCTGTTCGTTATCGAAGGCGGGCGTTTTGTGCATCAGAGCACGCGCGATGCAGGCGACAGCGCGCGGATTCGCGAATACCTGTCGGTGTGAAGAGCTGCAATGAAGAGCGGCAATGAGCGGCCTGCAAGCCGGGCCGTGGCGTGCGGCGGCATGAGTCGCCGCGCATGTTCGAGTGAGTGAAACGAGGAGCGAGTGAGATGCCCGATACCCTGATCAAAGTCGACCTGAAACAGTCGGCTTACGAAAACGAAAACGTCCACAACCGCTGGCACCCGGACATTCCGATGGCATGCTGGGTCAACCCGGGCGACGATTTCATTCTGGAGACCTACGACTGGACCGGCGGCTTCATCAAGAATGACAACAGCGCCGACGACGTGCGCGACATCGATCTGTCGATCGTCCACTTCCTGTCCGGGCCGGTCGGCGTAAAAGGCGCGGAGCCGGGCGACCTGCTGGTGGTCGATCTGCTCGACGTCGGTGCGCGGCCGGATTCGCAATGGGGCTTCAACGGCTTCTTCTCGAAGACGAATGGCGGCGGTTTTCTGACCGACCATTTTCCGCATGCGCAAAAATCGATCTGGGATTTCCACGGTCTTTATACGAGTTCGCGGCACGTGCCAGGCGTGAACTACGCGGGGCTGATTCATCCGGGGCTGATCGGTTGCCTGCCGGACGCAAAGATGCTTGAAACATGGAACGAACGTGAAGCGGCGCTGATCGCCACGGAGCCGGACTGCGTGCCGCCGCTCGCCAACCCGCCGTTCGCGGCTACCGCGCATATGGGCAAGCTGAGCGGCGACGCCAGGGCGCAAGCGGCTGCGCATGGCGCGCGCACGGTGCCGCCGCGCGAGCATGGCGGCAATTGCGACATCAAGGACCTGTCGCGCGGCTCGAAGGTGTACTTCCCGGTGTACGTGGATGGCGCGGGGCTGTCGGTCGGCGACCTGCATTTCAGCCAGGGCGACGGCGAAATTACCTTCTGCGGTGCGATCGAAATGGCCGGCTGGGTGCATATGCGGGTCAATCTGATCAAGGGCGGCGTCGAGAAATACGGCATCCGCAATCCGGTGTTCAAGCCGAGCCCGATCACGCCGAACTACAACGACTACCTGATTTTCGAGGGTATTTCGGTCGACGAGAGCGGCAAGCAGCATTACCTAGATGTGCATATCGCGTATCGGCAGGCCTGTCTGAACGCGATCGAGTACCTGAAGAAGTTCGGCTATTCGGGCGCGCAGGCGTATGCGTTGCTGGGTACGGCGCCGGTGCAGGGGCATATCAGCGGCGTGGTCGATATTCCGAATGCGTGCGCGACATTGTGGCTGCCTACGCAGATCTTCGATTTCGATATTCGCCCGAATGCCGATGGTCCGATCAAACACGTGAACGGCGGAGTGGACTTGCCGATCTCGTATGACCTCGCGCTGTCCTGATCGCTAGCCAACGACAAGACACCACGACGCCCGACAACGCAAGGAGCCACTCATGCCGGTTTACGACTTCGAATGCACGGCCTGCGGGCCATTCGCCGTGATGCGCAGCGTTGCCGCACGCGATCTTCCGCTGCACTGCCCGGACTGCGGCGCAAGTGTGTCGCGGATGATCAGTGCGCCGGCGCTTGCGTTGATGGCGGGCACGCAGCGTATCGCTCATGCGACCAACGAACGGGCCGCGCATGAGCCGCGCCAGACCAGCGGCCATCCATCGGGTTGCGGCTGCTGCAGCACGTCGCGCATTGCATTGGCCGGTGCGAGCGGCGGCACGCAGCCCAATGGGCTGAAGAACCCGTCGAGTGGCCGGCGCCCATGGATGATCAGCCATTGAGGTCGACACCGTCCGCGGTGCAGCGCGGACGGCGATCGATCAGCCTGAAACGAAACTGGAGGAACAGCAATGAGACATGGTGACATTTCAAGCAGCAAGGACGGCGTTGGCGTAGCGGTGGTCAACTACAAGATGCCGCGGCTGCATACCAAAGCCGAAGTGCTCGACAACGCCCGCAAGATTGCGGACATGGTGACGGGCATGAAGCAGGGCCTGCCGGGCCTCGATCTGGTGATTTTTCCGGAGTATTCGACGCACGGCATCATGTACGACCGCGAAGAAATGTTCGACACCGCATCGGTGATTCCGGGCGCGGAAACCGAAGTGTTCAGCGCGGCGTGCCGCAAGGCCAACGTGTGGGGCGTGTTCTCGCTGACCGGCGAGCGACACGAGGAACATCCGCACAAAGTGCCGTACAACACGCTGATATTGATTAACAACCACGGCGAGATCGTGCAGAAGTATCGCAAGATCATGCCGTGGACGCCGATCGAAGGCTGGTACCCGGGTGACCGCACGTATGTGTCGGAAGGGCCCAAGGGGCTGAAGATCAGCCTGATCATCTGCGACGACGGCAATTATCCGGAAATCTGGCGCGATTGCGCGATGCAGGGGGCCGAGCTGATCGTGCGCTGCCAGGGCTATATGTACCCGGCCAAAGAGCAGCAGGTGATGGTGTCGAAAACGATGGCGTGGATGAACAACACCTACGTCGCGGTGGCCAACGCAACGGGTTGGGACGGCGTGTATTCGTATTTCGGGCATTCGGCGATTGTCGGTTTCGACGGGCGCACGCTCGGCGAATGCGGCGAAGAAGAAATGGGCGTGCAATACGCAGAACTGTCGCTGAGCCTGATACGGGATGCGCGGCGCAACATGCAGTCGCAAAACCATTTGTACAAGCTGCTGCATCGCGGCTATACCGGAACGATCAATTCCGGCGAAAGCATGCGTGGTGTGGCGGACTGTCCGTTCGGGTTCTATCGTGAGTGGATCAACGACCCCGAAGCGGCGCGCAAGAAAGCAGAAGCGATCACGCGCAGCGCGCCGGGCACGGCGGAATGTCCGATCGAGGGGATTCCCGTGCAGGCGGACAATAACAGTTGAAACCTGCGTAAGGCGCGGTGCCGCTCTCGCGGCGCCGGCCGGTTGCCCGGGCCTCCGCTGAAAATGACTGGTGCAGGTGCTCACTTTTGCTATAATTATGCCTATTGACAAATGACTATAGGCAAAATCATGCACGGCAACCAGGTATCCAAGTCCGAATTCAAGGCGAAAGCGCTTGAATTCTTCCGGCAAGTCGAAGCATCAGGCGAAAGCGTCATCGTCACGGATCATGGCAGGCCAGCGCTTGAAGTGCGACCTTACCGGGGCCTCGAGCGCAATCCACTAGACGTATTGCGCGGCTCGGTAGTGCGGTACGAGAACCCGACTGAACCAGTCGGAGAGGGTGAGTGGGAGGCGGCGCAGTGATCGTTCTGGATACGCACACGCTTGTGTGGTGGGTGGCCGGCGATCCAACGCTGAGCAAGAAAGCGAAAGCTGCTATCGAGCGCGAGCTTGCCGGCGGCGAATTGGTGGTTTCTGCCATCTCCGCGTGGGAGATCGCAATGCTGGTCGAACGTGAGAAACTTGTCCTGTCGATGGACGTAGGGAGTTGGCTCGCGACGGTGTCGGCTATCGAGGGGGTGCGCTTCGTCCCGATCGATCCCGAAATCGCAGTGAAGTCCGTTGAGTTGCCAGGTGAGTTTCACAAAGACCCAGCCGACCGCATGATTGTGGCGACCGCGCGCAAGTTGGCCGTTCCACTCGTGACGAAGGACGAAAAAATACGGGCCTACGCACACGTTAAGACTATTTGGTAGCTTGTAGAAATAGTCCTGACCTGGCTGATTTCTTCCGCGTAACTCCACGGCGTCAGTGCGATCAGTCAGGCAACGGAGGCGTCGTCACAACTGCGCTTCGATCGCCGCCTTATCGATCACCGACCACACCTCGCAGATCTTCCCTCCGCGAAATTCATAAAACACGTTCTCGGCAAACGAGATCCGTTTGCCGTCAACCCGAAGCCCCAGAAAGTCACCCTTCGGCGCGCAGTCGAACTGCAATCTGCTGGCGAGGAACGGTGGCTCGCAAACCAGCAATTGCGCGTTGAACTGCAGATCCGGAATAGCGCGAAAGTCCTGTTCGAGCATCTCGCGGTAGCCGGAAACGCCAAGCACGCGGCCATTGTGCTTCACCTGAGCATCGACGAATTGATCCAGCGTCGACCAGTTCTGTTTGTTCAGACAGGCAAGATAGGCCCGGTAGATTTCGGCAAGGCTGATATCGGACATGGCGATGGCCCTCGTGCTTTAGCGGATCACGGCGTTCATCGTAGCAGCAAAATTTTTGCACTTATTGCGCAAAACATTGAATTGGTCATCGCCAGCGGCGGATGTAACACTGACGGCCGTCCAGTCGTCAAGTGGAGCCGCCTATGTCCCGCCCCGTCGAGATTCCCGCCCGGATTCCCGCCTCGATGTTCAGTATCGTGCTCGGCCTTTCCGGTCTTGGGCAAAGCTGGCGTGTGGCTGCGCGGCTATGGGATACCCCGGCGTGGGTTGGCGAAGCGATTCTCGGCGTTGCGCTGCTGGTCTGGCTCGGCTTGCTGCTGTCCTATGCGCTGCACGCGTGGCGCGAACCTGGCAAGACGGTCGACGAATTCCGGCATCCGGTAGCGGGCAGCACGCCGGCACTCGTCGGCATCGCGACGATGCTGATTTGCCAGGCCGTGCTGCCGCATTCCCGCGCATTCGCGTGGGCCATAGCAATATTTGGCCTCGCGTGGCATCTGCTGTTTTCGATCTGGCATACCGGCACGCTGTGGCAAGGCGGCCGCCAGAGCACCGATAGCGTGCCGACGCTTTATCTGCCGACCGTCGCCGGCAACTTCACCAGTGCCGCGGCGTTGGGCGCGCTCGGTGCGACCGGATGGGCCTGGCTGCTGCTCGGCATCGGCGTGTTTTCATGGCTCGCGCTCGAACCGCTGATTATCGGCCGGCTGTGGCATGGGGATTCGTTGCCGGTTGCGCAGCGCTCGTCGCTCGGCATCCAGTTCGCGCCGCCGGTGGTGCTTGCGTCGGCATTGCTGGTGATCGCGCCCGGGACGCCACAACCATGGCTGCTGATGCTGCTCGGCTACGCGCTGTTCCAGATGCTGGTCGGCTTCCGGCTCGTCAGCTGGATCACCGAGCAGAAGTTCAGCTATGCGTGGTGGGCCTTCAGCTTCGGCATCGTGTCGGCCTGCGTCACGTGCCTGAAGCTTGCGCTGGCGGGGGAGGCGGCAAGCGTCAGCCTGGCGCCGGCCGTGTTCGCGGTGACGAACGTGTTCGTCGCTTATCTCGGCGTGCGGACCTGCATCGATTGGTTGTCGTCCGTGGCCCGGTGGCGCGTGTTCGTTTAAAGCGCGCCGGGTTGCGTGCTTAGCTGCGTACTCGGTTGCGTATTTAACTGCGCATTGACCGCGTCGCGTATCCGGTCAGGCTGACGGCGGCCTCGATGCCGGCAAGTGCGAGCCCCAGCGTTGCGACCAGTCGGCGTCGTTGGTGGCGAGTTGACGCAGCGCGTCGAGCGATTCCCGCACACCGGGCCGTGTCGACGCGCGCGGGTAGACCGCGAACACCGGATACGAGAACTCAGGCGCATCGGGCACGCGCTCCAGCACGCGCTGCTCGAGATAGGTACTCATCACGCGGGCCCTGAAATAGCCGTGCCCGCCGTACAGCAACACGTATTGCAGCGCGATCGGGCCGAAGTCGAAGTACATCGGCGCGCCGACATATTCGGGCAAGGCCAGATCGTGTTGCCTGCGGAATTCCGCACCCCAGTCCACGTACACATATTCGCCCGGTCTATCGACGGTGCGTACATGTATCAGCTTTTCCTCGACGACCTGCTCGATCTGCATGCCCGCGACGTACTCGGGTTCGAACACCAGCGCCGCATCGAGCAGGCCGCTGCGCACCTTGTGCTGCACCGAAACCCGGTCGCCCAGTTCGACCCGCACGGGGCACGACGGATGGCGCTGCCGCAGCGCATTGCTCCACAGCAGCATCAACGGGTTCGACAGACTCGTGTCCGCGCCTAGCCGGTAGATTTGCCGATGCTGTAGCGCCGGCAGCTCGCGTCGTGCCGCTTCCCACGATTGCATGATGCGATTCGCGTATTCGAGGAATTTCTCGCCGTCGGCAGTCAGCGTTGCGCCGGCCTTGCTGCGCACGAATAGCCTGCAATTCAGCTGTGTTTCGAGGGTCTTGATGCGGGCCGTGACAGCGGTCTGCGTGACGTTCAGTTGCGAAGCAGCCGCGACCAGGCTGCCGGTGCGGACAATCTGCAGAAAGGTCCGGGTGAGATCGATATCCATGGGCGGCAGAGTGCTCCGGGCAGGGGCTGGGATGCATCATTTTCACCGATCTGGCATCAGATGATGCGTTTTCAGCGATGCGCTCAAGTTTCGCTTACAACTGCCGATAGAGCAGACGTCGATCTGAAAGGCGGCAATCCGTGCCTCCTCACTGCCCACTGCCACGATGACCTCCATTTCGTCACTGAATACCGCGAACCTGTTGGCGTCGCTCGATCAAACGAACACGACGAAGACGTCGCCAGTCGCCAAAACCAGTCTAAGCCCGGCGGCGCCGCCGACCACGCCCGCCACGTCTGTCACGCTGGCGCAAGCGGCGGCCGGCGCATCTTCGCCGGTGTACGCCCTCTATACCGCCTATCAGCCGGTTTGGGAGAACACCGCAAGCGACCCGGTCTCGCTGAGGATAGCGGGCAATATGGCGGTGCTGACCGGCGCGCAGCAGTTCAACGGACTCGGCGCCGCTGTGCTGAAACAGCTCAGCAGCACCGGCGCCGGTTTTTCGCAATCGGTGCTGCTCACCGACGGAAACCAGAGTGCAGCGGCCATCGCTTCCACGCAGGCTCAACTGCACAAATCGGCGGCCAATCAGATCACGCTCGACGTCACCACCAAATCGGGCGCCACGGTAGAAATCTCGCTGGATAGCGACACCGACGGCCTGGGTGTGCAAGTGAACGTGACCAACGGCACGCTCACCGCTGCAGACCGCAATGCACTGAAGGGTCTTGCGACGTCGTTTCAGTCCGCGATCGACGGCCTCACGTCCGACACGCCGACGCTCAATATCAGCGGCCTGCTGCAATACGATGCGAAAGACTTTTCGTCGATCGATTTCAATGCGGTGGTGCAGGGTGCGAGCGGCAAGCAGACGGTGAATTTGCACGCCGACAGCCAACAGCGCCTGTTGAAGTCGAGCGGTCCGGACGGCTCAATCAACCTGAGCGTCAACATGTCGACGTTGGCGACCATCGGCGGTTCGGCGCAGCAGCAGGACGCTGCGATCAAGAGCTATCTGCAGCAGTTCAACAATGCGCAGCAACGCGGCCACGGCAACACTGCGTTGATGTCGAGCTTCGACGATGCTTTTACGGCGATGAACAGCAACTACAGCATCACGCCGGCAACCGGCGCTGCGAGCACCGCGGCGGCGTTGATGAACGGAAGCGACCGCAGCCTGCTCAGTGGTCTCGCCGACTTCACGGCTTCCGTCGTGCAGACGCCGAGGCAAAGCAATCCGTATCGGCTGGACGAGTACGACGCGTTTTCGTATCAGGTGTCGCAGAGCACCCAGATCAGCAGCGGCGGTCCGCTTGGCGCATCGATCAAACAGCAGCAGAATTCGCAGTTGCACGCGAGTTTTCACCAGGCGATTCCCGGCAGCGGGGGCTTGGCCCTCACCAACGACAGGAAGTCGCAGAACTACGACTTCGTGCAGATCGCCGATTCGGCATCGAGCGTGGCAAATATCACCTTTAAAGACGGCAAGCTCCTCGGCGCAACGTTGCAGCAGTCCGCGGGCCAGTCGACGCATACGCGCGAATACGAGCAGGGCGCTTTGGTGAAGGACACCAACACGTCGGAAAACGGATCGTGGTCGAAGGATTTTCTGAGGCTGCTCAACGATGCGAGTCTTTCTGGCGTGGGCGGCGGACAGACTTTGGCGGCGGTCAGTCAGTACTCGATTCTGCAGGCCGATCCGTCGCGACTGCAGGCTGCTGGCTAACGCGGCGCAATCGCAGCATAATGTGCTGCCTGCCGGTCAATGCCGGGCCAATCGCATCGCGCAGAGCGGAGCATGTGGCCGGGCAGCTGACCTGGAGCACGTGGTACGCGTATCGTCCGCCCTTTCCCTATTGATCGCGTGATTCGATGTCAAGCCCACAAGTCTGCTCCGGCGCCATGCTGCAGTGTTCATTCGGCGCCGCACCGGGAACGCTGAACGTCTTGCCCACCAACCGCACGCTGGTTGGCGGTGTGCCCGCGGCAACGCTTGCCGATTCGATCCCGATCGTCAACGTCGCGCCGTTCGGGATGTGCCAAAGCCCGGCGAATCCCACGGTTATCTCCGCTACGGCAGCCGCGCTCGGCGTGCTCACGCCGATGCCCTGCATGCCGGCCACCACCGCACCATGGATTCCCGGCGGCGCGCCGACCGTGCTGATCGGTTCGATGCCGGCTCTCGATGCGCAAGGCATGTTGATGTGCATGTGGGGCGGCATGATCAAGGTCGTGCAGCCGGGGCAGGTCACCACGCTAGTGCCTTAAAAAGGCCGGCCGCTTCAACTGGGCGCCGCATCCGCCTGCCCAGACACCGACTGCCACCACTGTTTCCAGCGCGAAATCGGCTTGCCATCCTTGTCGAGCGGCCGCCCGTCGCTCGCATAGCGGTGCGCCGGCTCGACCGGCTTGCCGGCATTGAACACTTGCCGCTCTGCCAGCTTGCGGTTCGGGTGAAACCGCTGCTGCATGCCTTGCAACTTGCCTTGCCGGTACACCGCGTGTTCCAGCAACGTGCCATCCGGCAGCCATGTTTTGCATTCGCCGTGCAGCAAGCCCTGTGCGTAATGCGCTTCACGTTGCACCGCCCCATCCGGCAAGTAGTAAATCGCCTTGCCCTCGAGCTTGCCGTTCACGTAGTTCAATTGCGCCGAGCGCGAGCCGTCCGCATGCATCGTCGTGGCCGGTCCGTGCAGCACGCCACGCGCGTAATTGAGCACCGCGATCACCACGCCGTCGGCCTGCACGCGCGTGGTGCCGTGCAATTCGCCGTCGAGCGTGGTGCCGTCGACGCGCGCGTCGCTGCGCACGACTGAGACGTTCTGCATTCTTTGCTGCTGCGCTTGTGCCATGGCGTCGACTTCAGTTGATCTTCACGATGCCGCCCTTGACGGTCAGCATGCCGCCGCCGTCCACCGTCTGCTCGACCGCGCCTTTGTTCGTGACGCTTTGCCCCTCGTTCGACAGCGTGCCGTCCGACTTGTTGGTCAGCGACGTGCCCGCCTGATTGGTCAGCGACATGGCAGCCTGATTCGTGATCGAGCCGTCGCTTTTGGCGGTCAGGTTGCCGGTGCTTTGCAGCGTCAGCGTGCCGCTGACCTTGATGGTCAGATTGCCGTCCACCGTCAGCGTCATGTTGCCCGTGATGGTCTGGTCGAGATTGCCGCCCACCGTGCGCGTTTCGTTGCCGCCGGCCTTCACGGTACGCGTGCCCTTGATGTCGACGGTCTCGTTGCCGGTCTTGACTGTCGCACTGCGATTGCCTTGCTCGACCACCAGCGTATCGTCGCCTGCTTTCACCGTGTGCGTGCGCGCATTCTCGATCGTGCTGGTTTCGTCATGGCCGATGGTCCACGTCGTGTCGTTCAGCACGTTCGCGTTCAGATCCTTCTGCGCCTGCAGGAACACTTCCTCGCTATCCTTCTTGTCCTCGAAGCGTAGTTCGTTGAAGCCGTTGCCGCCTTTCGACGAATTGGTCTTGATGCCCGACTGCGTCTGGTTGTCGGGCAGCGTATACGGCGGCAGATTCGCGCCGTTGTAGACGCTGCCGGTAATCAGCGGCCGGTCCGGGTCTGCGTCGACAAAGGTCACCACCACTTCGTCGCCGATGCGCGGCATGAACTGCATGCCGAAGGTCTTGCTGGCCCAAGGCTGTGCCACGCGAATCCAGCACGAGCTTTGTTCGTCGTTCTTGCCGTCGCGGTCCCAATGGAACTGCACTTTCACGCGCCCATACTGGTCGGTCCACAATTCCTCGCCGGCCTTGCCGACCACGGTCGCGGTTTGCGTCGGCATTGCCGGCCGTGGCGTGATGCGCGGCGGCCGCCAGTCCGTATCGGCGGGAAAGGCTTCGAAGCGGTTGCGATACTGGCCGTGATTCGCATCGTGCACGACGCTCGACACGACCCAGTCGATATTCGCATCGCTCGATTCGTGCCCCGACAGCGTGAAACGGCCGCCCGGCACGAGCGCGCGGCAGTTGCTTTCGCCGATCAGTTGGCGTGCTCCGGTGCGCAACGCGTCGATACGGCGTTTGGTCGCACTCGACCCCACCGAACTGGTTTGATAGCGGCCCGGATACTCATAGACGGTCGGCGCGCTGCTGTCGGCCTCGGCTTGCGAGTAGAGCTGCGAGGCGGGCGTTAAATACGCGTAGTCGGAATTCGCAAAGATGCCGGTCACCGTCTCTGCGACGATCTCGCAGTACAGTACTTGCGCCAACTCCCGCGCACCGCTCTGGCCGGGCGCGTAGGGCAGCGTGGCGGCGCCGGCGAGGGTGGCGAACGCGTCGTTGTTGTCAGCGATCGTCAGCGTGTGCGTGCCGTCACTGTGCGTGAAGAAGTAAAACCAGCCTTCTTCTTCGCACAGCCGGCTGACAAAGGCAAAATCGGTTTCCGCGTATTGCACGCAGTAGTCGCGGGTTTCGTAACTGCCCGTCAGGTTGAACGAGTAATCGGTCTGGCTGTGGCCGGTGAACACCGCCTCGACGATCTGCTGCGTGGTTTTGCCCTGGAAAATGCGGTTGTTCGCAGCCAGCGTCAGCAGCCACAGCCACGGGCGCAGTTCCAGCGCATAGTGGCTGCCGTCGACCGTCGAAGGCAATTGCGACACGCGCGTGCACAGTGCGTCGAGCAGGCGCGGCGTGCTGGCCCATTCGAGCGACAGCGTTGCATGCTGGCCGGTCAAACCCGAGAGCGCGACCGGCGGCGCAGCGCCGATCGCGCGCAAGCTGATTTCGCTAAGTGAACTGAGCGCCTCGCGGCCGCTGAATGTTGCTGGAAACAGCGCGTCGAACGGCCCGCCGGAGAGGGCGATACGGGTAGTGTCGTCAGTCGGAGTCGGGCGGGACATGAAAGCTAGCGCAGCGGAAAACAGGATTCACAGGCCAACGCGGCCGCGCCGGCTGCGTTGGGGCATACGCGCAGACTCATGCACGGGCTCATTCGAGCGCCCATTGCGCAAGCGTGCCGACCAGTTCGTTCATCATCACGTTGTCGATTTCGCGCGCGCCGGCCGCGCGGCAGCGCGCGAGCACCGCATCGATGATGCGCGCGTCGAACGCGAACTGCTTGCCGGTGGACTCGTGGTAGCGCGTTCTAAGTTGTTCGAGCTTCTGTTCGATGATCGCGCGCAGCATCGCATCGTCGAGCATCCGGTACGGCACCGTCGTCATGCGCGCGAGAAAGGCCGGGCGAAATGCGCCCAGCAGCACTTCGCGCAGGTGCTTTGCGAATGCATCCGTGGCGAGCGCGGCAACGGGCGTGTTCAGCAGCAGTTCCGAGCCGACATTGCTGGTGGCGAGAATCACCGTGTTGCGGAAATCGACGGTAAGGCCGGTGCCGTCTTCCATCATGCCTTTGTCGAATACGTTGTAGAACGCTTCGAGCACGTCGGGATGCGCTTTTTCGATTTCGTCGAGCAGCACCACGCTATAGGGCCGGCGCCGAACCGCTTCGGTCAGCATGCCACCCACGCCGTAACCGACGTAGCCCGGCGGCGCGCCTTTCAGCTGCGACACGTTGTGCGCTTCCTGATACTCGGAGAGATTGATCGCGATCAGGTTGCGCTCGCCGCCATAGAGCGCGTCGGCGAGCGCATACGCGGTCTCGGTCTTGCCGACACCGGTCGGTCCGACCAGCAGAAACACGCCGACCGGTTTCAACGGATCGGTCAAGCCCGCACGGTACGCCTGGATCCGCTTGACGATCCGTTCGAGCGCCGCATCCTGCCCGATGATGCGCTGCGCAAGCCGGGCCTTCAGGGTACGTACCGCGTGCACTTCGTCAGCCAGCATCTTGCCGACCGGAATGCCAGTCCAGCTCGCGATCACCGCCGCCACAGCTTTCGAATCGACGCAGACGGGCACCATCGGGTCGTCGTCGCGAATCGCTTCGAGGCCGCTCTCGAGGCGCGCGAGTTCCGCGGCGAGGTCTTCGAGTGCGTCGCCGTCGTCGGTGGTCTGTGCATGGGCGGTGTCGGGCGCGCTCTGCACTGCCCGATCCAGTGCGGCGAGTTTGGCGCGCGTCGCGAGAATCTCGCGCACCGTCGCGGCTTCGTCGCGCCAGCGCGCGTCGAGGTCGCGCGCGAGCGTCGCGTTGCGTTGATGTTCGGCTGCGAGCGTCGCGACCCGCGCTGCATGATTGGCGCCCATCACCATTTCCTGCTTCAGGCGCTCCAGTTCTTCGCGCACCGCATGCTCGCGATGCCGCGCGGCTTCGAGCTGCGGCGGCGTGTCGTGCTGCGCGAGTGCGACGCGCGCGCATGCAGTGTCGAGTACCGCAATCGCCTTGTCCGGCAGCTGGCGCCCCGAGATGTAGCGGTGCGACAGCTTCACGGCATCGACGATCGCCGCTTCGAGCACGGCCACCCCGTGATGCTGTTCGAGCTTCGCCGCGACGCCGCGCAGCATCGCGACGGCGGTCTGTTCGTCCGGCTCTTCGACTTGCACCAGCTGAAAGCGCCGTGCCAGTGCCGGGTCTTTTTCGAAGTACTTCTTGTATTCGAGCCACGTGGTGGCGGCAATCGTGCGCAGTTCGCCGCGCGCGAGCGCCGGCTTCAGCAGGTTTGCGACGTCGCTGCCACCTTCGGCGCCGCCCGCGCCGATCATCGTGTGCGCTTCGTCGATAAACAGGATCACCGGCTGCGGCGCGCGCTTCACTTCGTCGATCACGCTTTTCAGGCGCTGCTCGAATTCGCCTTTGACCCCGGCGCCTGCCTGCAGCAAGGCCAGATCGAGCACGCGCAGCGTGACGTTGGCAAGCGGCGGTGGCACGTCGCCGGCCGCGATGCGCAGCGCGAGGCCTTCGACGATCGCCGTCTTACCCACGCCCGGCGCACCGACCAGAATCGGATTGTTCTGCCGGCGCCGCAGCAGGATGTCGACGGTCTGGCGAATTTCCGCGTTGCGGCCGATGATCGGATCGATGCGGCCTGTGCGCGCATCGGCGCTCAGGTCCTGCGTGTACTGGTCGAGTGCCGACGGCACCTCGGTTGCGGCACCGGACGACGGGCGCGCCCGCGAAGCAGGCGGTGCGGCCGCCGCCGCGCGCTCCGACGATGCGGCAAGCCACGTGCTGAAGTGCGTGCGCAACGCCGCGCTCGACACGCGCAGCATCGACGGCATGCTCGCCGACAGTTGCGCGCACAACGTGTCGTTGTCGAGCAGTGCGAGCAGCAGCATGCCGGACTTGACGGCAGGATCCTGCATCACGACCGTCGATTGCAGCAGCGCATCTTGCAGCAGCATGACCAGGTGCACGGAAAACGACGGCGTACGCGTATTGCCGCGCTTGAATTTCTCGAGCGCCGCACGCGCTTCGGCGATCAGCGTGTCGCGTTCGAGGCTGCAATGGGACAGCACGACGGCGAGATCGCCGCCTTCGATATCCAGCAATTCGAGCAGCAGGTGCTCGATTTCGACGTCGAAATGGGTTTGTCGCAAACAGGCCTGCGCAGCCCGTTCGAGCGCATCGCGCGCTGGGCGTTCGAGCTTGCCGACCAGCGTCTTCAGGTCGAGCGTCATCCGTGCGCTCCGCGCTCGCCCGCGAACGTCATGCGAGCGACGCGCGCGGGCGGCGTCGGATCCGCGCCGGACCATGCGGTCCAGCCCAGCCGCAGCGGTTGTGCGCTCGACAGGCGCGCGGGCGGCTGCTCGCCGCGCAGCAGATGCAGTTCGATATGCAGGTAGAGATCCGCACCGAAGTACGCGCACGCCAGCGCGCGCAGTTCGCGATGCCGTGCGCCGCCTGGCAGAAAGGCTTCGTATGCGGCCAGCTTCAGCGGACCGATGCGGATCGTGATGCCGCGGTGTTCGTCCCAGATCCGCCGGCCGGCCACCGCGCCCGCGCCCAGCAGATGATTGCGGCCGTTCTTGCCGACCCGCGTGCGGCTCGCTTCAGGCAAGGTGCGCCAGCCGCCCGCGAACGGCGTGGTACCGATCTGGATGCCGAAATGATGGCAGGCGAGCACGTCGAAGCCGGCCAGCGAGCGGCGCCGGTTGGCGAACAGCCCGGCGCGCGACAGCACCGCACGCACATCGACGCCGGGTTCAGGCTCGGTTCGATGACGCGCGCGCAGTTGCAGCCCGGCGATGCCGCGCAAAATGACCTCGGCGGGGCTATGCTCCGGCTCGGCGAACGGATCGGCCACGCGATATTTGCGTTGCGCGCGATACAGCAGCGCGAGCAGGCGGTGCTGAAACAGATCGAGAAACGCAGCGGCCGCGGTGTCCTTGTTGCGCAGGCGGTCTTGCAGCCACTCCTGGTATGCATCGGGCAGCGGACCCTCAGGGCCGCCGAGCGAAAACCCGTTCACTTGCAGCTGCGGCTGAGGCGGCGTGTCGTCGAGTGGCGGCACGAAATCGAGCGCGAGCGACTGCCGCGGCGCGCGGCGCAGCGGCCCCAGCGCACTGGCTGCGAACACCGGCGCAAGTGCACCGCTCAAGCCGAGCGCTTCGGCATGCGGATCGAGGCCGGTGCCGAGCGGCACCGCATCGCGGCGCAACAGCTCGAACAGACGCACGGCCTGCGCGAATTCGAACGCATGCGGCGCGTCGAAAAGGCGCTGCGCTACAGAACCAGCGGACTGCCCTGGATCGGCCGCCATGCGTGAATCTCCCTGCCATCGCGCGTCAGCGCGGTATGCACGAAACGGTTGACGCTCGCATAAAGCGAGAAGAAGTGCGCGAGCACGCCGGAAAACATCACCGTGCTGGTGCCGACGAAATGCGCGTGGTCGAGTTCGACGCTGACCTTTAGGCCGTTGCGCCAGCCGCGCCATGCGTCCGTGCCGACATGCGCGACGATCGCCTCGCTGGCCACCGCGCTCAGCCCGGCAATCTGCCGCTGTGCAGAAGGGCTTGCCGCGAGATTGTGCAGCTCCAGCATTTCGCGCAACGTGGGCAGCGCTTGCGGCCCGCTCACCAGCGATGCGTGGTTCAACACGAATTGCGACGCGAGCCGCCAGCGTGAGCTGCCGTCGAGCGAGGCGGCGATTTGCGGTGTCGGCCGGTGTGCGATACGCACGTTTGCCACCGGTCCGGGTGCCTCGAACGACAGCGCAGTGCCGGGTTCCAGCGCGTGCGCGAGATGCCGGTTGGTGCACAGCAGCTCGGCGGTCAACGTGCGCGCGGCAGGCGTGGCCGGATCGAAACGCGCATCGACGAAGGTCAGCATGATGTCGCTGCCCGGCCGCGACGGATGCATGCCGGTCACACGCCGCGCGTGCCAGTACAGCGCCGAGCCCATGCCGTGATGCACGCCGTAGTAGGGCGGCACTTCGACCACGTCGCGCCCGCTCACCGCGCGCACGGTGCGCACCGCGTAGATTTCACTGCTTGCTTCACGATGCGCGTCAGGACTCAGGCGCATTTCGCGCTGCGTGCCGTCGGGCCGCAGCGGCTCCGAGGTGCGCGCAAACAGGTTGATTGCGCTGGTGCAGCCGAGCGCAAAGTCATGCGTGTGCAGCGTCAGCTTGCCGCCCGGCGCGGCACGCAGGCCGATCAGCAGCTCGACCTGATTGCCGGTGTCGGGCGACGGTGCGAACGGCAGATCGAAGAAGGAGAATTTCTCCGGGAACGCGAAGTATTCGACCAGCAGCCGGCAAGCCGGGTGTACGCCGTCTTCGAGCGGCAGCATCGCTTCGGTGTCGCCGAAACCGACCGGTTCGGGGCGGCCCGGCAACGCGCGGGTCTTGTCGCCCGGCACCTGCAGATACACCGTCGATGCATGCGCGCACAACAGATCGTAGAGTGCTGCTGCCGTTACCGGCGAACCGGCTAGCCGCACGCGCAGCTTTTTGATCGGCAGCGCGCCGAACGTGTGTTGACCGGTGCAACGCAACGACAGCCGCAACGCTGCCTGTAATGACGGGTCGCCGGTGGCTGCCTGAGCTTCCTCGGCACTTAGCAGATGCGCGCGCTGCAGCTCGATCGGCCACAGCGTCACGTCGGCGCAGGTGCGCCAGCGCAGTGTCGTGCCGCCGGCTGTGACATGCTGCAGCGGCGTATCGCGCGGCACCGTGTAACCCTCGGCGACGCTGCCCTGGGTCGGGTCGGCATCGAACTGCACGATCGTCATCGAAGGCAGCGGCCGCGATACATACGGGTAGAACTGTTCGAGCAGGCCGTCGGTGAGTTCCGAGTATTCGTCGTCGAGCGTGCGCTGGATGCGCGCGGTCAATACCGCGAAACTTTCCAGCAGGCGTTCGACGTGCGGATCGGCGCATTCGCCGGCAGACAGCTGTAGCCGGCGCGCGATCTTAGGATAGCGCTGCGCGAAGCTGTCGCTCGCGCGCCGCATATAGCTCAGCTCGCGCTGATAGTAGTCGAGCAGCAGATCGTCAAGCGAGTCGTTCATCGACGATTCCGACCGGCTGTCCATCCACCAGCTGTGCGACGTAGGCCACCCGCGTCGTGCCGTTACCGTTGCCGTCGGCGAGGCTGCCCATGATGCGCAACTGCAGACGCCACGGCGCCTGCGGGTCGGCCTCGATCTGCGCGCGCGGCTGCTGCAGGCGCGGTTCGAACGCACGGATCGCTTCGACCACATCGCGCGCGAGCGCTGCGTGGTCGGCGCTGCGCGCCGCGGAGCGGGCACTCCAGTCCGGCAGCCCGTAATACAGCACGTCGAGCGGCCGGCCATCGCGCGCCGTGCCGCGCCGCGTGTTCAGAAGCCGCATCAGTTCGGCGCGCACCGAGCCGCGCAATTCGTCGGCGGTGAGCGTGCGCCGCACCTGCGGCTCGTACGAAACAAAAGGTGCGTCGTCCTCCAGCCGCTCGAACAGCGGCATCGGCGCGACGGGAGGCGCGGGGTTCTGCATGGGCGTGCGTCGGGTCCGGCGGGATTACTTGACCATCTTGTTGGCAGCCATATCCCACGTCGACGCGGCGGTGCCTTCCTTCGAACCGTCGTCCTTCTGCGTGGTCAGCTCCCACTTGATCTTCGTGAAGTTCAGCGACAGCGTCTCGACCGGCTTGCCACCCGCGCCGCCCGATACGCTGACATTGCTCAGCACCACGTTGCTCAGCGTGTACGTGATGAACGGCATGATCTTGCCATCGCTTTCCGCCGCATTGCGGCCCACGATTACCGTTGCGGTCGCAATCGCCTTGCCGCCGCAGCAGTATTCGTTCAGCGTCGGCGTCGACACGTCGACGAACTTCGTGACGGTGAATTCGCCGACATGCGGCTTGCCCGACGTACGTTCGGAATTGCTGACGTCGTTGGTGACCTGCATCGCAACGTTATGGCTGTACGACATCAACTCGATCTTGTCGGTATAGCCCTCGAGCGTGCACTCGCCCTTGATGTCGCTGCCGAGGTCGAGAATGATCGAATCCATGGATGCGCTCCTGAAACGTGTGAAAGCGGTGCGTGCCCGGCGGGCCGCACCGCATGATTCTGGTTATCGGTGCCGATGCCGGCGTGGGCCGGCATCGAACTTACGCAGCGGCCGGCGGCGGCAGCGTCGCGACGAGACGGATCGAGGCAGTCAGTTCCTCGAGCTGGAAGTGCGGCCGCAGGAACACCGTGGCGCGATAGGCGCCCGGCTTGCCGGCCACTTCCGTTACGTCGACGCGCGCTTCGCGCAGCGGGTATTGCGCCTTGATTTCCTGCGGCGCGTTGTCGTTGACGAGCACGTAGTCGGCGATCCACGTATTCAGATACGCCCGCACGTTGTCGCGCGTCATGAAGCTGCCGACCTTGTCGCGCATGATCACCTTGATGTAATGCGCGAAACGCGACGCGGCCAGCACGTACGGCAGCATCGCGGAGATGCGTGCGTTGGCGGTCGCTTCGTTGGTGTTGTAGGCCACCGGCTTGTTGGCCGTCTGGCCGCCGAAGAACACCGCAACGCCTTCGTTCTTCTTGTGGCACAGCGCGATAAAGCCGAGCGCGTCCAGCTCTTTCTCGCGGCGGTCGGTGATCGACACTTCGGTCGGGCACTTCATCGCCTTGTCGCCGGCTGCGGTCTGGAAGATATGGTCGGGCAGCTTCTCGACTGCGCCGCCGCCTTCCACGCCGCGAATCGCCGCGCACCAGCTGTACTTCGCAAACGCATTGGTGATGCGCTGGCCGAGCGCGTAGGCCGCATTGCCCCACAGGTACTTCGAGTGATCGGTGCCGTCGACGTTTTCGACGAAGTTCATGCCTTCCACCGGGTTGCTATCCGGATGGTACGGCCGGCGCATCAGCACGTGCGGCAATGTGAGCGCGACGTAGCGCGAGTCTTCGCTCTTGCGGAATTCGCGCCAGCGGTGCATGTCGATGGTTTCGAATACCTTCGACAGGTCGCGCGGCACGCCGAGCTCGGTGAAGCTGGCCATGTCGAACAGCTGTGCATGGGCGGCCGAAATAAACGGCGCGTGCGCGGCCGCGGCCACCTGTGCAAGTTTCTCGAGCAGGCCGAGGTCCGGATTCTGGCGCGTGAAGTAGTAATCGCCGATCAGCAGGCTGAACGGAAAGCCGCCGAACGTGCCGTATTCCTCTTCATAGATCTTCTTGAAGAGCGCGCTGGTATCGACATCGATCGCTTTTTCGAGGTCGTTTTGCAGGTCTTTCTTCGATGCGTTCAACAGACGCAGCTTCAGGCGCGTACTGGTCTCGGTGTTCTGCACCATGTAGTGCAGGCCGCGCCACGACGATTCGAGCGATTGCATATCGGGATGGTGCAGCACGGCGTTCATCTGCTCGCCGATCATCTCGTCGATCTTCTTGATGCAGTTGTTGATCATCGCGACTGTGTCGCGGCTGACCGTCATTTTCTTGTCGAGCACCTGTAGCGCGAATTCGGCGAGCAGTTCGCGGGCGTGCTGTTCCTGTTCGACATCGTGGGCCATGCGGCCTTCGTGGACGATGCGATCGAGCAGGTTCAAGGTTTCGGTTTGCGCGGGCGCAGCCGCGGCTTGGATATCCGACATGGACGTCTCCTCAGGAAGCGGAGCTTAAACGGAGTTCAGGAGTGCAGGCCGAGCGTAGCGGGCGCATGGTTAGCGCCGCGCGGCACGCTCAGGTGGACCTTCAGGTCGCAGCAGGCGCGTCGCCAGCCGGTGCATCGCCGCCTTCGCCTTCCGGCGCCGGCAGTTGTGCCACTGGCTTGTCTTGCGGATGCGCAGCCTTGATTTCCGTCAGCCCGTCCGTGTTGTGCACCACTTCCTGCAGCAGCTTGTCTAGCTCGTCGTTGCCGTCGAGCTTGGTCAGCAGGTCGCGCAGCCGCAGGCGTGCGTCGTACAGCTGCTTCAACGGTGCGATCTGCTGCACGATCTTCACCGGGTCGAAGTCGTCGATGTGCTCGAACTTCAGCGCGAGATTGATCTTGCTGCCGTCGGCCGCGAGCGTGTTGTCGACCTGCAGCGTGGCGCGCGGGCCGATCGATTTCATCACTTCGTTGAAGTTGTCGCGGTCGATGTCGACGAAGCGGCGCTCCGTCATTTTCGGCAGCGGCTGCTCGGGGTTGCCCGACAGATCGGCCAGAATGCCGACGACCAGCGGCAGTTCCCGCTTCTCGATGGCGTTGCCGGTTTCGACGTCATACGTGATCTGCACGCGCGGTGGGCGGTTCCGTTCGAACCAGTGTTGGGTACTGTCGGCCATGGTCACCTCAGCGGGAATCTTGTTATTGCCTTGAATGCGCGACTAGCGCGCCTTTCGCCTTTTTTTGCTGTTTTTCTTTGTTGCGCGGGAGTGCGACATTGCGCAGCGGCTTTGCGCGACCGACTTGCTCGGCGCGAACGCAGCACACAACCATGCAGCCGCCCGTTTATTGCAATTGCATATACGTCGTACAGCGGCACTGCACCGGTTGGCGCGTGTGGAGGTGTGGAGCGGGCAGCCGTTACCCCGTTGCCCGGCACCTCGAAGTTTGCCCCGGAAGCGCTGCCGTTAAAGGAATTTGAAAAAGAAACTTGAAAAATTCCGCCGGCAGCATAAATATCTGACGAAAAGACTTTACGATAGTCTGCAGCGAATTTCAAACAAAATTTATGTGACGCGCAAGTCCCTTCCTTTTGAAAGGTATTGCCGGGGTCTTTGAGCGTTTAGAGGGTCTTGAAGGGCATCTTTGAGCCGGCGTGCAAAGCTGCTTAAGCGCCTTTGGCGGCTGCTTGCCGCAAACGGTGATTGCGTCGTGCATAGCGGTACTTGTAGACTACGCGCGGCTGCAAGGACGCAAGACCTATAGGCGGCTAGCACATTCGCACGCGCCATGATTAGAACCAGAAACGAATAGAACAGAAGCCGGCCTAGCCACCGGCATCGTATCGCACAGTAAGAGGGGGTAGCCAGGTGATGAGCGCGTTGCGATCCGCAGGCCTGCGGCGTGCCGGGGCACTGGCCCACTGTTGCCCGTTGCTGCAGCGCACGGCATGGTGCACTGCGCTGTGTGCCGCGTTGTGCGCGCTAGCCGCCTGCTCGGCGTCGCTGCCGCGCGTGAACGTCGATACGCTGTCGATCAGCGTCGCCACCCAGGCCAACCTCGATACCCCCATTCCGGTTGATGCAGTGCTGGTGCGCAATCCTCAATTGTTCGACATGCTGCTCGGCCTGCCTTCGGCCAAGTGGTTCGCGCAGCGCGACCAGTTGCGGCGCGACTATCCGAAAGACCTGAACGTGCTGTCGTATGAAGTGGTGCCCGGCCAGCAGATCATCGACACCAAGTTCGCGTTCGACGGTCAGCGCGCGGCCGGCGTGCTGGTGTTCGCCGGCTATCAGACGCCCGGTGCGCACCGCGTGCGGCTCGACGGCGGGCCGCAGCAGGCGTTGCTGCAACTGGGCGACCAGGATTTGCAACTGATGTCACGGCAGAGCGAGCGATGACGCGCGCGGCGCTAACGAGGGCGGGCCGCGGTGCGGCCCTGCGAAGTCGGCCAGACCAACGGCATAACTAATATGCGAAACCTGTTTCCTGATCCGACCTGCTGGTTCGAAGGCATGCCGTTGCTGCCGCAACATTTCCAGACCCAGGCGCTGCACGCGGCCGGCCATGCGGCGTTGCTCGCCGGCGCGGCGCGGCAGCATTTCTGGGGCGTGCTGGCGCTCGAACACGAAGAGGCCGGTCTCGCCAAAGGGCTGGTGCGCATCACCGCGCTCGATGCGGTGCTGGCCGACGGTCTCGCGATTCGCCATGGCGGCGACGATCCGGTGCTGGAGGTCGACGTGCGCGACGTATTCAGTTCGCCGGAGCAGACCGTCACCGTTTATCTGGCGGTGCCGCCGTTGTACCGCGGCGGCCAGCTCGATCAGCACGGCACGCGCTACCGCCAGGAGGAGCGCAGCGACGTGCCGGACCTGACCGCGGGCGCCGAGCCGGCCAGCGTCGTGACGTGGCGGCCGCGCCTGCATCTGATGACCGATCTCGGCGATCGCGAATACGACCGCTTGCCGCTGATGCGTCTAAGGCAGCAAGGCGGCGGCGTCGCGCTGACCGAATACGTCGCGCCATGCCCGGTAGTCCGGCCGGACGCGCCGTTGGGCCAGCGTGTGATGCGCATGGTGCTGCGCGCGCGCGAAAAGTGCGTGTTTCTGGCTGGGCGGCTCGACGCTGCGCGGCACGCGGGCGAGCTCGACGATGCGGCGCAGATCGAGCGGCAGCTGAGCGCACTATGGATGCGCCTGCCGGAAGTGGAAGCAGCGCTGATGTCGCGCGCCGTGCATCCGGTGGATCTGCATCGGGTGCTGGCCGGCATGGCGGGCTCGCTGGCGAGCCTGCGCCCTGAGCGCGGCGTGCCGGGCTTCCCGCCGTTCGACTATATGGAGTTGCTGGCGTCGTTCGAGCCGCTGCTGGACTGGATCGACGATGCGTTGTCGACGGTGCGCCAGGGCTATCGCGTGCGCCACTTTACCGAAGAGGCGGGCGGCTTCTGGATCGGGCCGCCGTTCGACAACGGCACACCGCAGCAGGAACTGGTGATCGGCCTGCGCATGCCGGCCGATGCCGGCGAGCGCGATGCCGGCGTTTGGCTCGATCAGACCGTGATCGCATCGCGCGCGCATGTGCCGACGCTCGCGCGCCAGCGCATGCGCGGTCTCGCGCGGCGGCGTCTGGCGCGCGAAGAGCGTGCCGCATACAGCGCCGGCGACGACACTGCGATGTTCGCGCTGGTGCTCGAAGATGCGTGGTTCGACGCAACCCAGCCGCTCGCAATCGACGTGCGCACGGGTACGGCGGGCGTCGCGCCGTGGGCGGTGCAGCTGTTCACGCCGAGCAGCGACGACGATGGCGCCGCGCACCCCGGCCGCCCGCGCGATGAGTGACTACAGCGTGCTGCCGGGCGACGAGCGCACGCCGCTGATGCGTGCGTTCGTCGGCGCTTTCGAGCACGCGATCAACGCGCGCGCCGCGCTCGAGCGCGGCGCCGCGGAAACACTCGAGCCGGCCGCTTACGCGGATGCGCTGGCCGAGCAACTGGCCAGTGCGACGCGCCGGCTGGCACGCGAAGCGATGGCGTGGACCGGCGCGGCCGGCGAAGCGGACATCGCGGCGGCACAGTATGCGTTCGTTGCGCTGCTGGACGAACTGCTGCTGTTCTCCGATTGGCCCGGCAGCACGGCGTGGGATGCGCGGCCGCTGGAAACCCGCATCTTCGGCACGCGCGCGGCCGGCGAGCGGCTGCCCGATGCGATCGAAGCGCTGCTCGCGCAACGCGATCCGGCGCAGCGCGACCTCGCCAACGTGTACCTCGCGTGTCTGACGCTCGGCTTCAAAGGGCGTCTGCGCGGCGAAGAAGGCGCGCTGCGCCACGACCAGTTGCGGCATGCACTGTTCGGCTTTGCGATGCAGCGCGATGCGGAGCCTGCACGCCTTGCCGCGCCGCTTGAACGCAGCGGGCTCGCGCCGCGCCGCGTGGTGCCGCTCACGCAGATGTTTCCCGACGTCGCGCGTTTCGTGTTGCTGCTGGTGGCGGGCGTATGCGTGCTGCTTGGCCTGTCGCATCTGCTATGGGAAATTGCGGTGGCGCGCGTGCGCCCTGCGCTGGATCAGTTTCAGTCGGTTGCGATCGTCGAGTTGCGGCCTCCGTCTACAGGCAATACGAGCGTCTCCGGCGCGGTGATGCCGGTGCCGGCGACATCGCGCGCGCCGGCCGCGGCTAGCGCCACGACCGGTGCAGCGCCGGGCGCAGGAGATGCCGGTGCCGGTGCGGCGGATCGCACGCCCGCGCCGGCGATCGCTCCAACACCCGCACCGGCGCCAGCGCCCACCACGCGCTCAGGCTCGTGGTCAGCTCCGCCATCCAACCCGCAACCCGCTCCGGCCAACCCGCCCGCTGCGCCTACCGTACAGGCGCCGGCCAACGCCGCGCTGGTGGTGCGCACGGTGGTACCAGCTCAGGGAGGCACGCGATGACGCTAGTCGTGGTTCTGCTCGGCCTGATCGCGCTGCTGCTGTGCGGACTGGTTGCGTTCGCAATCATCCAGTGGCGCCGCCGCTATCAGGACCAGAAGCCGCTGCGCACATTCGGCGCGGCGATTCGCGCCGCGCACAGCGCAATGGGCGTGCGCGACACCTATTCGATCCCGCGCGTGCTCGCCACCGGCGAACCGGCCGCACTCGACGCGCTGTCGCGTAGCTGGCGTCTGACGCCGGTCGGCGAGCCGGGCTGGTTCGGCAAGCTGTACAACGACGCCGAAGGGCTGATGATCGCCGAGCCGCACGACGCGCTGGCCGCGCCGCCTGCGGACCGGCAACTCGGCGCCTGGCGCCGGCTGTTGCGCGCACTGTTGCGCAACCGTCCGGGCCGGCCGCTCGACGCGATCCTGTGGGTGATCGCGGTCGACTCGCTGATCGACGAAACCGGTGCGCCGCGCGAGATGAGCGCGGCGGCCCTCGAAACTTCGCGCAAGCTGATCGCGCTGCAGCGGCAGTTCGGCCTGATGCTGCCGCTTTACGTGGTGATCAGCGGCTGCGATGCACTAGATGGTTTCGACGCGCTCGCCGCCGGCCTCGAACGCGTCGCGGCGGGCAGCACGCCACTCGGCTGGGCTTCGCCGTATGCGCCCAAGCGTCTCTATGAAGAAGCGTGGATCGACGAGGCATTCGCCGCGATGCGCGCGGGGCTCGCCGAAACGATTACCGAACTGGGCACCGTCGACGGCAATCTCGATGCCGCGCTGTTCCTGCTGCCGCAGCGGCTCGACCGGCTGCGTGTGCCGTTGCGCGAACGTATCGATCTGACCTTGCGCGGCGCGGCCGACGGCACGGCACCGCTGTTGCGCGGCATCTATTGCGTCGGCGCGATGCCGGTGCCGCGGCCGGCGGAAGCCGGCGCCGACTTCAACCTGGCCACTGGATTTGCGGCCGATCGCGGGCGGCGTGCGGCACCGGCGTTTTCCGCACGGCTGTGGCATGACGTGCTGCTGTCCGGCCAGGGGCTCGCCGCGCCGATTCCACGCGTGCTGGCGCTGCGCATGCGCCGGCATCGGGTGGCAACCGTGGTCGCGGCGGTGTTCGCCGTATGCTGGTGCGTTGCGCTCGGCGTGTCGTGGTGGCACCTGCGCAACGACGCGCGCGCACTCGCCGCCGCGTTCGATTCGCTGACTGTCGCCGGCACCGCGTACCACGATTCGGACAAAGGCGATGCGGCCACCGCGAAGGCGCTCGGCACGGTTGCCGACACGCTGATGAAGGTGCCGCGCTGGCGCATCACGTCGCCGTATATGCCGCTGTCGTATCTGATGCTCGAGCGGCAGTTGCGCGATGCCGAGCGGCACATGCTGAGCGGGCTGGTGTTCGCGCCGCTGCGCGATCGCTTCACCGCGCGCCTGATGCAGATGGACTGCACGCCGTCGACGAATGCCGCAACCGCTGCGGCCCAGCAGACTTCGACCCGGCCGCAGGACTATCCGGAATACATCCTGGGTGCACAGCTGGTTTCCAATGCGGCGCAAGCGGAGCATCTGGTCGCGCGCTTCAACGAACTGGTGCAGTCGGGCAGCGGCAACGTCGCGCTGCTCGCGCAATTGATGCGCGAGGCCGCCGGCGTGCAGCTCGACGCCGAGCATGTAGGCGACCGCGACGAGATCAACGATGCGATCGGCGACACCGTGGCGGTGCGCGGCGTGATCTCGCTGTCCGGCAAGAGTGCGCTGGCGGCGCGGCAGCAGGCGAGCGCCTGCTTCGAAGAGACGTTCGATGCGTGGTTCGACCGCGTCTATGCGGATTCGACGCTGACGCTGAACGCCGCGCAGGTGCAGACCACGCTGACCAATCTGCGCGCGCCTGGCGCGATGCCGGCGGATACCGAGCTCGCCGATCTGGCCACCCGCATCGATACGCTTGGCACCCAGGTCGACACCGCCAATCACGGTTGGGCCGGTTCGCGCGGCAAGGAACTGGTGCCGGGCCTGAGCGGCCTGTTCGATACCGCGCGGCATCTGCGTCTGATCGGCGAGGCGCCGGTGCAGTCGGTGCTCGCACACGAAGATGCCGAGCAGAACGCGTTTGCCGCGCGCTGGCTGGCCAACGGCAATCTGCCGAGCGTGCTGAGCGCGTCGGCGACGAGCGGCTTGCAGCTCGCGCCGGATTTGCCGCCACTGCGCGATGCGCTGCGCACCTTGCTCGCGCAACCGTTCGTCGCGACCTCGGGCGACGGCAGCGCATCGATCCGCAGCGTCGACGCGGCCAGCGTGCAACGCGCGCTCGCGGTGTTGCCGTCCTACCGGCAATATGTCGGCGGCCCGCTCGCGCAGGCACCGGATATCTATCGTCCGGCGCTGCTGGCAGCGGCCGGCAACGATGCGGTGCACAGCATGGTGCGGGCGCTCGCGGTGCCGCAATCGCCGAGCGTGCAGCGCGACACCGGCTCGACCGCCGATGCGGCCTTGCAGTTCGACGCGCTGCGCAAGAGCGCACTCGATCTGGTCGCCGCGTTCGATTCGCTTGGCCGCGACGATCTGGCGACGAGTGTGGCGCTGCACGTCAGCGATGCCGCGCTCGACGTGCTGCGTGCCGCCGATGCGCAATTGCAGGCGCTCGCACCGTTCCGTCCGGTGGGCGGCGATTTTTCGGGCTGGAACGGCAGCCCGGGCGGCTCGCTGCGCGCCTATGGCGCGGCCACGCCACAGGCGCTGCAAAGCTATCTGGCTGCGCAATCCGCAGCAGTGGCCGACACTGCGAGCACCGCGGCGAGCGCGCTCGACTGGCTGGTCGCGCAGAAGCAGCCGCTCGAGCCCGCCGACGCGCGGCTGGTGGCGCGCTGGCGCGCACTCAGCGCGGACCTCACGCAATACCGCGCGAAGAGCCCGGCCAGCGCGATGATCGCGGTGCCGTCGATCATCGCCGATCAGCTCGACAAGCTCGATGTCGACAACTGTAGCGCGACGCTCGCGCAAATCGACGTGCCGTCGACCGGCGATATTGTGTCGAGCGCCGGCGCGAGCCTGGTGTCGTCGGCGCGCGAGCAGTGCTTCCGGCTGCAGATGGGCGACGGCATGCAAGCTTACGAGCAGATCCGCAGTTTCTTCGCGCGTTATCTGGCCGGGCGTTTTCCGTTTGCCGCCGATGCCGGCGCGCCGGCTGCCGATCTGCGTCAGACCGCCGCGTTCGTCGCGCTGCTCGACAAGCAGCTCACCGATGCGCAGCGCGGTTTCGCGGCGGCAGCGGCAGTGGGGCGCGGCCGCCCCGACAGCGCGCAATTTCTCGCGCAACTCGCGCACGCGAAGCCGTGGCTCGATGCGCTGGTCGCGCGTGGCGCGGACGGCACGCTGCAGGGCTTCGAGGTGAGCGTCGAGTGGCGCACCGATCGTGCGGACGAGATCGGCGCTGACCAGGTGATCGAATGGAAGCTCGCCAGCGGTGGCGATCAGCTGACGTATCCTGCGTCGGGCACGGCGCCGCTGCGCTGGAAACCCGGTTTGCCGGTGTCGCTGAGCCTGCGCTGGGCCAAGGATTCGCCGTGGCGGCCGATGGTCGATGCCGCGCAGCCGACGCTGTCGAGCGATCAGGACGTCGCGGCATGGAGCGCCGGCGACGCGTGGTCGCTGCTGCGCCTCGTGCGTGCGCACCAGATGCCGGGCGACCCGGAACTGGTCAGCGCTTCGACCAGTCCGTCGCCCAATGCCCCGCCGCCGATCCCTTCACGCCTGATGCTCGCGCTGCCGGTGCGCGACCATAGCGGCGAGATCCAGAGTGCGCGGATGTATCTGCATGTCGGCTTCGTCGGCGCCGCGAAGACGCCGCAGGCGATTCCCGAATTGCCGGTGGCCGCACCGCGTGACGACGGCACGGGCGTCACGACCCGAACCCGAACCAGGAGCTGGCCGATGCCGACTTCGCAAAGCGTAGTGGGGCGCGGATGAATCCGGACTACGCGCTCGAAGCATTGCTGCAGCCGGTGCCCGGTGCGGCGCGCGGCGGCGTATCGCTGTTGCACGATGCCGAATTCGATACGATTCGCAGCGCACGCCGCGAGGACGATGCAAGCCTGCCGACCGGCATCTGGCAGACCGACCTGAAGGTGGCGGACTGGCGCGTCGTCGAAGCGGGTTGCCGGCGCATGCTGGCCGAACGCAGCAAGGACCTGACGCTGGCGGCGTGGCTCGGCGAGAGCTGGCTGCATCTGTATGGCTGGCAGGCGCTGCCGTACTGCTTCGAATTGCTGGCCGAACTGTGCGAGCGCTTCTGGGACGATCTGCATCCGCTGCCGCGCGACGGCGACAACGGCTATCGCGCCGCACCGCTCGCGTGGCTCGCCAATGCTTATGCGGATCTGCTGACTGCGCGTGTCGAACTGTTCGAAGGCCGCGACGAAATGCGCGGCACGTTGGCACAATGGCGTGCGGCGCAGCGCGAGGCATTGACCGCGCGGGCGCGCCAGGACGTGCCCGCGGCGAAACGCGAGGCCGCCGAGCGCGCCGCGTCGAAGATGAACGAAGCGGCGCGCGCTGCTTCGCCTGAGCAGATGCAACTGCAATACGCGGCGCTGAGCGCGGCCCGCGCGCGCATCGAGCGGCTCGATGCGTGGTGCACGCCGCGGCTCGACGACGAAGCGCCGAGCTTCGCGACGCTGGTCAAAACGATCGGCGATGCAGAACTAGTCCTGATGGAGTGCCTCGCGATGCATCCGAATGTTCCGCCGTTGCCGGTTGCCCCTGCCGTGCCTGCCAGCGGGGCGCCGGGAGCGGCTGTTGCGCTGCCGGTCGTGCCGATGGTGCCGGCGGTGCCCGTGGTGCCGGGCGTGCCGCAAAGCCGCGACGATGCGTACCGGCAACTGGCGACCATCGCCGATTACCTGATGCGCTACGAGCCGCACAGCCCTGTGCCTTACATGATTCAGCGCGCGCTCGAATGGGGTGCCAAGCCGCTGCCGCTGTTGCTGAAGGAACTGATGGCGAGCGGCCAGGACGGGCAGAATCTGTGGACTGTGCTGGGCTTGCTGCCGGGTGCGGCGGAGAAGGTGAAGTAGCGGCGGTGTTTTAGAGCGCTACGCTTCGCGGGTTGTGTACCGCAAGCTGCGATTCAGGAGCCAGGCCTCAGAAGCCGTGCTTCACAAGCCGTGCTTCACAAGCCGCGCTTCACATCCCGCCCAGATAGCGGTGAATCTCCGCCACCACCGCCGCCCCTTCGCCCACTGCCGATGCGACGCGCTTGGTCGATCCCGAGCGCACGTCGCCGATTGCAAACACACCATCGACGCTCGTCTGCAGCAGCAGCGGCTGGACCTGTGCGCGCGGCGCGTCCGGTCCCGTCAGCACAAAGCCTTTCGCGTCACATGCGACGCTGCACGTGTCCAGCCATTGCGTATTCGGTTCCGCGCCGATAAACACGAACAGGTGATGCGTGGTCATGCTTCCTTCGATGCCACCCGCGCCGCGATAGTAGACCCGCTCAAGACGCGCATCGCCCTCGAGCGCGGTCAATTCGACGCGCGTATGCACCGTCACGTTCGGCAGCGCGGCGACCCGCTCGGTCAGATAGTGCGACATGCTGTGCGCGAGGTTCGCGCCGCGAATGAACATGTGCACATGCTCGGCATGCGACGCGAGAAACACCGCAGCTTGCCCCGCGGAATTGCCGCCGCCGACCAGCAGCACCGGTTCCTTGCGGCACAGCCGCGCTTCGAGCGGCGTGGCCCAATAGTAGACACCGCAACGTTCGAAACGCGCGAGATCCGCGACCTCGGGCCGGCGATACTCCGCGCCGCTGCTGATCACCACGGTGCGCGCGGTGATGCGGCGTCCATCGGTCAGCTCGACCGCAGGCGGCTGCCGGTCGCAGTACAAGGCCTTGACCTCGCACGGAATGCCGATGTGCGCACCGAACTTCTGCGCCTGCACGAACGCACGGCCGGCAAGCGCCTGGCCGGTGATGCCGGTCGGAAAGCCGAGATAGTTTTCGATGCGCGCGCTGGTGCCCGCCTGGCCGCCAGGCGCGCGGCAATCGAGCGCAGCTACCGACAAGCCTTCAGACGCCGCATAGACCGCGGTTGCGAGCCCTGCAGGCCCAGCGCCGACGATCGCCACGTCATACACATGCGCCGGATCGAACTCCGGGATCAGCCCGAGGCAGGACGCGAGTTGCCCTTCATCGGGATTGCGCAGCACGGTGCCGTCGGGGCACACGACCAGCGGAAAATCGTCGGGCTGCGGCGTCAGACGCGCGAGTAGCGCGACCGCTTCGGCATCGTGCGCGGCATCGAGCGTCATGTTCGGGAACGCATTGCGGCGCAGGAAATTCTGCAGCGCGAGCAGCCGCGCATTGCCCGACGTGCCGACCAGCACCACGCCGTGGCCGCGTTCGATCACGAGCATGCGTCGCAAGATCAGCGCGCGCATGATCTTCTCGCCGAGATCGGCCTCGCTGATCATCATCAGGCTCAAGCCTTCGGGCCGCACCAGTACCGCCTCGACATCTTCGATTACGCGCGCGTCGACGACTGCCGGCTTGTTGGACAACTGCGTGACATCGGACGTGAATTCGCCGCGCTGCGTATACGTGTGAAGAATGCGTTCAGGACCCAGACCATCGCGGCCGACGATGCGCACCTTGCCGGACAGCACCAGAAACATGCCGGGGCACTGGCTGCCTGCGCGATAAAGCAAGGTGCCGGTCGCGTAGCGCGACAGGCTGCCGAAGCGGCGCACGCGCTCGATTTCGGCTTCGCTGAGCACCGGAAACATTTGCGGGTAGCGTGGATGCTGACGCACGCTCGGGTCTTCAATGAGCGCGTCGTCGTTGCTACGGCCTGCGGGGTCGGCGGGTTGGCCGGCGGGCGGCCCTGACTCGCTGCTCATGGATGGATTTCCTCAGCGGCATCGATGCGCCACCGTGCCTTGAAAAGAGTAGGTGACCAGCCGTCATGCAGCCAAGGATTTCTGCACGTTGCGCAAACCATGCCTTCCGCCACCGTGCAATCGTGCAATAGCGCACGCAATGCATCGCGCGACGCCTGCAAGCCCTCTGTTCTACTGCGCGTCGTGGAAGATCAGACCAAGCGTGTGTCTGCGCCCCGAGCGCAGGCGGCTCACCCCATGCCGCAAATGCACCCGGTAGATACCGCGTTGCCCTTGCACCGGCCGGGTATTCACGGTGAACACGACCGCATCGCCCTTGTGTAACGGCACCACTTCCGCGCGCGATTGCATGCGCGGACGCTGCTCGGTCATCACGAACTCGCCGCCGGTGAAGTCCTGTTCCGGCTCGGACAGCAGGATCGCAACCTGCAGCGGAAACACGTGTTCGCCATACAGGTCTTGATGCAGGCAGTTGTAGTCGCCGGCCGCATATTGCAGGATCAGCGGCGTCGCGCGTGTCTGGCCCGCAGCATGGCAGCGTTCGATGAACTCCCGATGCCGGCGCGGAAAACGCACGTCGAGATTGAGTGCCTCGTTCCAGCGGTTCGCCACCGGCGCGAGATGCGGATACAGCGCGCTGCGCAAGCCTTCGATCAGCGGTGGCAACGGGTACGCGAAATACTTGTACTCGCCGCGGCCGAAACCGTGGCTCGCCATCACCACGCGCGAGCGAAAGATGTCATCGCGTGCATAGAGGCGGGCGAGGGCGTCGCATTGTTGCGGCGTGACGAGCCCGCAAAGGGTGGCGCACCCGAAGCTGTCGAGTTCGCTCGCCACGCGTTGCCAGTCGAGCGAATCGATGCGGGCCGCCAGTGTGTGAAGCGTACCCGATGCGTCGCTTGTGCCGGCTTCGGAAAGATGTTCTGCAATGACCGCTTTCATGATTCGCTCCCGTTTCATGCAAGCCAGTGTATAAGCACGCTGGCCCGCCGGCACCCCGGCTCTTGCGCTCAAATTCGGACTAACTACGCTGTAATGGGGCCTGTCTATGCGGGCAGTCATGGACAGTCGATTTTCGGCCAGCTACGTTATCGGCCACCCGGTTCGACATTGCCCGCATTCGTCATGATGCTTAGAGATACCCACACCGCGCTCGAAAAGATCGCGGCTTCGTCGGACCCGCTGCGGGTTGCCTTCTACCTCGTACCCGATTTTCCGATGATGACCTTCGCCGCCGCGCTCGATCCGCTGCGGCAGGCCAACCGGATTTCCGGCCGTGCGTTGTACAAATGGAGCTTTCTGTCGATCGACGGCGCGCCGGTGCATTCGAGCGCCGGCTTGCCGATTCCGATCGACCACGCGGTGAGCGATATGCCGCGCTGCGATCTGGTGATCGTCGTAGCGGGCCTGAACCACACCAAGGCGTACAAGCCCGCGCTGTACCGCTGGCTGCGCGACATGCACAGCCGCGGCGTGGTGCTGGGCGGCATTTGCGCGGGGCAGTTCGTGCTCGCCAAGGCCGGTTTGCTCGAAGGCCGGCGCTGCGCGGTGCATTGGGAACTGCTCGCCGCGTTTCAGGAAGAATTTCCGCGCAGCGTCGGCACCAATGCGATTTTCGCGGTGGATGGTCCATTCATTACATCGTCGGGCGGAACCGTCACGCTAGACATGATGCTGTATCTGATCGCCGCAAGCAAAGGCCGCGAACTCGCCGATGCGATCTCGGATCAGTTCAATCATCCGGAGATTCGTCAGCACGATTCGTCGCAACGTATGCCCGCGCAAACGCGCTTTGGCATTCGCAATGCGAAGTTGGTCGAGATCGTCAAGGAAATGGAGTCGAGCATCCAGAACCCGGTCGATCTGCAGGTACTGGCGCGCCGCGTGCAATTGTCGACGCGGCAGATCGAGCGGCTGTTCGTCGCGCATCTCGGCCAGACGCCTTCCGCGTTCTATGCGGGCCTGCGTATGGCGCGCGCGCACGACCTGATCCTGCAAACCGATCTGCCGATTCCCGAGGTCGCGCAGATTTGCGGCTACATGTCGTCTTCGCGCTTCGGACGCATCTATCGCGCGCATTACGGCATGACGCCGCGCGACGTGCGGCTCGGTGGTCTCACTGCGCGCCGCGGCTGACTTACAGATTCCTTTTTCTCTCTTACGCAAGCGTGCGGCCGTGCGTATTTGCACGGTAAAACCGCTGCGATCTGCGATGTCGCTTTTTGTAGCTGAAATGTCGCATTTGTGTTTTTGGTTGAAAGTTGAACCGCCTTAATCTCTCACGTGACGCTGATCGACAGCCCGAACATTTTACGGAGAAACGCAGTGCCTAAGGATTCGCAAGCTTCCGAGCATCCGTATATCCCGACCCTCGTCGAGGACCTGAAAAGCGGCGCCGTGTCGCGCCGCCAGTTTTTGCGCACGGCGACGCTGCTCGGCCTGTCGGCTGTCGCAGCCTACAAGCTGAGCGGCGCGCCGAATCCGCTGATCGAAGAGGCGCAAGCGGCGGACGCCATGCCCAAGGGCGGCCACCTGCGCATCGGCATGCGCTGCATGGAAATCAAGAGCCCGCATCAGGCCGATTTCGCCGAGCGCTCGAATGTGATCCGGCAGGTATGCGAGTTTCTGACCTTCACGGGCAACGATAACCTGACGCGTCCGTATCTGCTGGAACGCTGGGAAGTCAGCGAAGATCTGAAGACCTGGACGCTGCATATCCGCAAGGGCGTGAAGTGGCACAACGGCCGCGCGCTGAATGCCGACGATGTGGTGTGGAACCTGAAGCGCGTGTGCGATCCGGCGGTGGGTTCGTCGATGCTCGGCCTGTTCACCGGCTACCTCGTGCAGGAATACGACAGCGGCCAGAAGGATGCGAACGGCAAGCCGAAAATGGCAAGCCGTCTATGGTCGGACAAGGCAATCGAGAAAGTCGACGATCAAACGGTACGCCTGAATTGCTTCGCACCGCAGATCGCCGTGCCCGAGCATCTGTTCCACTACGCGATGTTCATCATCGATCCCGCCGACAAGGGCGTGTTCGGCCCGGGCGCGAACGGCACCGGTCCGTTCGAGATGACGGCGTTCACGGTGGGCAAGGGTGCGGTGTACAAGGCGCGCAAGGACTACTGGGGCTCCGGGCCGTATCTCGACTCGTTCGAGTTCGTCGATCTCGGTGATAACCCAGGCGCATCGATTTCGGCAATGGCGTCGAAGCAGGTCGATGGCCTCTCAGAAGCCGACGCGGTGCAGGTCAATGCGATGAAGCGCCTGCCGCACGTGCAGCCGTACAGCGTGCTGACTTCGCAAACGGGCGTGGCGCGGATGCGCGTCGACCACAAGATTCTCAGCGACAAGCGCGTGCGCAAGGCCATGAAGCTCGCGATCGACCGGCAGAAGATTATCGCCACGTCGCTGCTCGGCGCAGGCATTCCGGCCGAAGATCATCACGTCGCGCCGGTGCATCCGGAATACGCGGCGCTGCCCAAATACGGGCGCGATATCGCGCAGGCCAAGCAGTTGCTCGCGCAGGCCGGTTATCCGAACGGCTTCGAAATCGACATGGTCACGCGCCCCGATCCGATCTGGGAACTGAACACGGTGCAGGCGCTCGCCGAGCAGTTCAAGGACATCGGCGTGAAGGTCAACATCAAGCCGCTGCCGAGCGCGCAGTACTGGGAAGTGTGGACCAAGGTGCCGTTCAGCCTGACCGGCTGGGGACATCGCCCGCTCGGCGTGATGACGCTCGCGCTTGCCTACCGTTCGAACGCTGCATGGAACGAATCCGGCTACGCGAACCCCGAGTTCGACGCACTGCTCGATCAGGCCAACGGCATTCTCGATCCGAAAAAGCGCAGCGTGGTGATGGCGAAGATCGAAACGCTGATGCAGGAAGACGGCCCGATTGTGCAGCCGTTCTGGCGCAGTTTCTCGACCGTGATGGACAAGAAGGTGAAGGGCTTTTCGGTGCACCCGTCGCAGTACATCTTCGCCAATCAATACGCGGTCACCGCGTAACAGCAGCGTGTAACAGCGGCGCGCGCAGCACGACGCTCGCGCGCAGTACGGCAGCCGCCGCGCAACAACCGATGCGCAGGCGGCGGCCGCTTCCCTCGAAGTCTTGCATCTCCGGAGGCAGCAAGGATGGCTTCCTTTCTCACCAAACGCCTGGTCCTGATGATCGTGACGATGCTTGCGGCATCGTTTGTGGTGTTTGCGGTGTCCGAGTTCACGCCGGGCAGCGTCGCACGTCGCACGCTCGGGCCCTACGCGACGCAGCAGCAGGTCGATCTGCTGGCGCAGCGCATGCATGCGAACGACCCGCTGCTGACGCGCTACGGACATTGGCTCGGCGTGCTGGTCGGCGTACAGCCCGATCCGCTCGAAGACCCCGCCAACGGCCTGAATTTCAGCGACCCGCGCGGCTCGCAATACTTCGGCAATTTCGGCTATTCGACGCTCTACAAATTGCCCGTGAACGACGTGATGTGGCCGCGCCTCGGCCACACCGCGATTCTCGCCGGCATTGCGTTTGCGTTGATCGTGCCGCTGTCGATGCTGTTCGGCATCCTGTCGGGGCTGAAAGAAGGCGGCGCGCTCGACCGGATACTCTCGGTGGTCTGCATCACCTTCACGTCGATTCCGGAGTTTGCCTCCGGGGTGTTTCTGGTCACGCTGTTCGTGATCCTGTGGCCGCTGTTTCCGGGCACCAGTCCGCTCGACAGCAGCGAAGGCGGCCACTGGTCGATCGCTTCGCAGATGGTGCTGCCGGTTGCCGTGCTGGTGCTGTACGACTTCGGCTATGTCGCGCGCATGATCCGCGTGTCGATGATCGGCGTGATGGAAAAGCCGTATATCCGCACCGCGATCCTGAAGGGTCTGAGCCCACGCCAGGTGGTGCTCGGCCACGCGCTGCGCAACGCGATGATCGCGCCGTTCACCGTGCTGCTGCTGCAGCTGAATTATCTGATCGGCGGCGTGGTGGTCACCGAGATGGTGTTTGCGTATCCGGGCTTCGGCCGCATGTTGCTCGACGCGAGCATGTTCGGCGATATCGCGACGCTCGAAGCCGCCACGCTCATCACCGTGTTCGTCGCGGTCGTCACGCAGTTTCTCGGCGACCTCGGCTACATGCTGCTCAACCCCCGCATCCGCGTGAGGTGAAATCCATGTCGACTGTCGACCCCAATGTCGTGCCGCTCGCGGTACGCACCTCCGCCGCGCCACGCCGCGCGTGGACCCGGCTGTTCCGTTCGCGCACAGCTGTGGTCGGCCTTGCGCTGATCGTGTTCTGGATCGTGCTGGCCGTGCTCGCGCCGATTCTGCCGTTGCCTTCGCCGACCGCGCAGGACGCGATGGCAATGGCCGATCCCACGCCCTCGGCCGTGCACTGGCTCGGCACCGACATCCTTGGCCGCGACATTCTCGCGCGGCTGATCTTCGGCGCGCGTACCGTGCTGCTCGTCGCGCCGTTATCGGTAGCCGTCGCGATGCTGGCCGGCATCACGCTCGGCATGCTGGCCGGCTACTTCGGCGGCTGGGTCGAAGCGCTGGTCGATCGCTTTTCGGACCTCGTGCTCGCATTCCCGGTGCTGGTGCTGTACGTGATCCTGATCGCGAACGTCGGCGCTTCGGTGGTCAACATCGTGATCGCCACCACCATTGCATCGGCGCCGGGTATCGGCCGCATCGTGCGTGGCCTCGTGCTCGATCTGAAGCAGCAGGAATATGTGGCGGCCGCGCGGCTGCGCGCAGAAAGCACGCTGTACATCATGGCGTACGAACTGCTGCCGAACTGTCGTGGTCCGCTGCTGGTGGATGCGTGCCTGCGCATCGGCTACACGATCATCACGATCGGTGTGCTCGGTTTTCTCGGGCTCGGGCTACCGCCGCCGAATCCCGACTGGGGCGGCATGGTGCGCGAGACCACGACGGTCATCAACGTATGGCCGCTGATGTCGATCGCACCGTCGGTCGCGATCGTCAGCCTCGTGCTCGGGTTCAATCTGCTTGCCGACGGCATGCGGGAGGCGTGGAAGCCATGAACGCAATCATCGAAAGTGGCCTGCTGGGAAGGCCTGCTGCGCAACAGGCGCAGGGCGTCGCGCCGCTGCTGGACATTCGCGACCTGCGCATCGAATACCGCGGCCGCGACGAATCGGTCGTCGCGGTGCCGGGTGTGTCGCTGCAAATCGCGCCGGGCGAGAGCTATGGCCTCGTCGGCGAATCGGGTTGCGGCAAGACCACTACCGCGATGGCGGTGATGGGCTATCTGGGCGGCACCGGCCGCGTGACCGGCGGCAGCATCCGCTTCGAAGGCGAGGAGCTGGTCGGCGCGAGCGCCGCACAGTTGCGCGGAATTCGCGGCCGCCGCGTGGCGATGGTCTATCAGGAGCCGATGAGCGCGCTGAACCCGGTGAAGACAATCGGTGCGCAACTCGCTGAAGTGCCGCGCCGGCATCTGAACGCATCGCGTACAGAAGCGCGCGAAATGTGCGCGACGATGCTCGAAAACGTGCGGCTGCCCGATCCGCTCGCGATGCTCAAGCGTTATCCGCATCAGTTGTCGGGCGGCCAGCAGCAGCGTGTGGTGATCGCGATGGCGCTGCTCGCGCGGCCCGCATTGCTGTTGCTCGATGAACCGACCACCGGGCTCGACGTAACGGTCGAAGCGGCGATCCTCGATCTGATCGCGGATCTGCGCAAGCAGTACGGCACAAGCCTGCTGTACATCTCGCACAACCTCGGCCTGATTGCGAGCGCATGCGACCGCGTCGGCATCATGTATTCGGGCGAGATGATCGAAGAGGCCGATACGGCTACGCTATTCAATGCGCCGCGTCATCCGTACACGCAAGGGCTGCTCGGCTGCATCCCGGCGATCGGCAGCGCAAAGGGCACGCGCGCACTCGCGCCGATTCCCGGCCATCTGCCGCTGCCTCACGAGCGTCCGCAAGGTTGCTGGTTCGGGCCGCGCTGCGCGCATTTTCGCGCCGAGACTTGCGGCACCCATTCGATCGCGCTGCTGCAGGCCGATGCGCAAACGCATCACGTACGCTGCGCGCGCTGGCAGGACATCGAAGGTGGACGTGCTGACACTGCCGGCGACGTAACGCAGGCAGTTGCATCGCAAGCGGCGCTGGTAATCGACTCGGTGTCGAAGCAATACGTGCTCGGCGGCTCGAAGCGTGTCGTGCAAGCCAACGAGCAAGTGTCGTTCGAAGTTGGCAAGGGCGAGATCGTCGGGCTGGTCGGCGAATCGGGCTGCGGCAAGTCGAGCCTCGCGCGCATGCTGGTGGGCCTCGAAGCGGCGACCTCGGGCTCGATCCGCTTCGATGGCACCGAGCTCGCGCAGATGCCCGCGAAGAAGCGCGCACGCGACATGCTGAAGTCGATCCAGATGGTGTTCCAGAATCCGGACAGCACGCTCAATCCGTCGCATGCGGTGGCTTCGCCGATCCGTCGTGCGCTGAAGAAATTCGGCGGCTACAAGGACCGCGCGCAGATCGAACAGCGTCTGCAGGAATTGCTGCAACTGGTGCGCCTGCCTGCCGAAGTCGCGCAGCGGCGGCCGGCGCAGTTGTCCGGCGGCCAGAAGCAGCGCATCGCAATTGCGCGCGCCTTCGCGACCGATCCTTCGCTGATCGTCGCCGACGAACCGGTTTCCGCGCTCGACGTATCGGTGCAGGCCGCCATCGTCACGCTGCTGCTGTCGATCCAGAAAGAGCAGCAAAGCACGCTGCTGTTTATCAGCCACGATCTGGCGCTGGTGCGGCACGTCGCGGACCACGTGGTCGTGATGTATCTGGGCCGTGTGATGGAGAAAGGCCGCGCCGAGGAAATCTTCGCGCCGCCGTATCACCCCTATACGGAAGCGTTGTTGTCGGCGGTGCATAGCCCGGATGCGTCGGTGAAGCAGGAACGCGTGCGACTGACCGGCGAAACGCCGAGCCCGATCAACGTGCCGCCGGGCTGCCGCTTTGCATCGCGCTGTCATCGCAAGCTCGGCGACATCTGCGATACCGTCGTGCCGCAGGTGCGCGAGGTGTCGCCGACTCATCAGATTGCCTGCCATATCAGCCTCGACGAACTGCGCAAGGTGCGGCCGGTGTTCCACTCAGTTCAGACGACGGGAGCACGCAGCGAATGAACGACCTGCCATTCGATCTGGTCGTGCGCGGCGGTACGGTGGTGCTGCCCGATGGCCCCGCGCAAATCGACATCGGCGTGCGCGACGGACGCATCGTGGCGCTGGCGGCCAACTTGCCGCGCGGCCGCGCAGAGCTGTCCGCGCACGAACGCATCGTGCTGCCGGGCGGCGTCGATGCGCATTGCCATATGGACCAGCAGCCATGGGAAGGCAAGGCCACCGCCGACGATTTCCGCAGCGGCACGCTATCGGCATTGTGCGGCGGTACCACCACGGTGATTCCGTTCGCGATGCAAATGCGCGGCCAGTCGCTTGCCGACGTGGTGGCCGATTATCACGAGCGCGCGCGGCCGAAGGCGCATATCGACTACACGTTTCACCTGATCGTCGGCGATCCGACGCCGCAGCTGCTGAACGAAGAGCTGCCGCGTCTGATTTCCGAAGGCTGCACGTCGGTGAAGATCTATCTGACCTACGAAGGCCTGAAGCTCGACGACTACGAAGTGCTCGAAGTGCTGAACGTCGCGCGTCGCGAAGGCGCATTGACGATGGTGCATGCGGAGAACGACGCATGCATCCGCTGGCTGACCGAGCACTTCCTGAAGGCGCGCAAAACGCATTTGCGCTACCACGTGCTCGCGCATCCGGCGATCGGCGACCGCGAAGCGACGTTTCGCGCGATCAGTCTTGCCGAAGTGATCGAGACGCCGATCCTGATCTGCCACGTCTCTGCGGCTGGTGCGACCGAGGAAATCCGGCGCGCGAAGCGACGCGGTTTGCCGGTCTACGCGGAAACCTGTCCGCAGTATCTGTTCCTTTCCGCGGAAGATATCGATACGCCCGATCTGACCGGCGCGATGTGCGTGTGCACACCGCCGCCGCGGCCGCGCGAAAACCAGCCCGAGATGTGGCGTGGTTTGCTCGACGGCACGCTCGAAGTGTTCTCGTCGGATCACTCGCCGTGGCACTACACGGACAAGATCGCGGAAGGGCCGGATACGCCGTTCACGCGCATTCCGAATGGCGTGCCGGGCATCGAGACGCGTTTGCCGCTGCTGTTTTCCGCGGCGGTGAACGGCGGGCGCATGTCGCTGGTGCAGTTCGCCGAGTTGACCTCGACGACGCCGGCGCGTCTTTATGGCCTCTATCCGCAGAAGGGTGCGATTTCGATTGGCGCCGATGCCGATCTCGCGCTGTGGGACGCACAACGTGAAGTGACGATCACCAACGCAATGCTGCATCACGCGACCGATCACACGCCATACGAAGGCATGACCGTGCGCGGCTGGCCTGTCACGACCGTATCGCGCGGCGAGATCGTCTGGCACGAAGGCGAAGTGCGTTCGACGCCGGGTCGCGGGCGCTTTATCGCAGCCGCGCGGCCATTTCCCCAGCAAAGCGGCTTGCCGCCGGTACTCGAAGCATGAACGCGCCGATGATGCGGCTTGACGGCAAGGTCGTGCTGATCAGCGGCGCGGCGAGCGATATCGGCGTGGCAATGGCGGCACGTTGTATCGCGGAAGGCGCACGTGTGGTGTGCGCTGATCTGGATCTCGCTGCCGCAGAGCGCACCGCGCAGCAACTTGGCGATGCGGCATGCGCAGTGCGATGCGACGTCGCTGATGTGGAAGTTGCGCGCGCAACGGTCGAATTCGTACGGGCGCGTTTCGGAAGGCTCGACGGCTACGTGCACAACGCGGCGGCGCCGTGGCACGAAGGTTCAGTGGAGGACCTGGCGCCTGAACACTGGCGCATGGAAGTCGACGTGTCGCTGACCGGTGCTTTCCTGATGTGCAAGTTCGCTGTGCCACTGATGCGCGCAAGCGGCGGCGGCTCGATCGTGTTGATCGCGTCGCAGTTTGGCCATGTCGCCGCGGCGCGCTCGGTGGCGTATTGCGCGGCGAAGGCGGGGCTGATTCATCTGGCGCGCGTGATGGCGGCCGACCATGCGGATGCACACATTCGCGCGAACAGCTTGTCGCCGGGCGCGGTGCGCACCGGCCGGCTGTTGCGCTCGTGGCCGTCGCTCGATGCGGCGGACGCGGCACTTGGGCCTGCACATTTGCTCAACCGTATCGGCCGCCCCGATGAAATCGCGGCAAGCACCGCGTTTCTGCTTAGCGACGATGCGTCGTTCGTCACCGGCACGGATCTGCTGGTCGATGGCGGCTATGTAGCCAGGTGAGTAGCCAGATGAGCGGCACGATGCACGAAAGCAGCTTGAATTCACCGTTTTTCAGGAACTCCCGATGACCTTATTGATTACCGGCGGAACCGGCTTTGCAATGAGCGTGGTGGCGCGTGAATGGCTCGAACGCGAGCCGCAGGCACGCGCAGTGATTCTCGACCGCGCCGGCCTCGACGCCGCCGCGCGTGCATGGTTCGAACCGGTGCGCGAGCGCCTGACGGTTATCGAAGGCGATGTGCGCGATCCGGCTGGCTGGTCCGCCGAACTGGATCGGCTTGGCATTACCGCGGTTGTGCACGGCGCGACTGTCACGCCGATCGCACGCGGCAGCGCCGAAGAAGAAGCACAAGTTCATCCGGAAGCACTGATGCCGGCGAAGATCGTCGACGTCAACCTGATGGGCACCGTGCAATTGCTCGAATGGGCACGGCAGTGCGACAGCGTGCGGCGTTTTATCTACGTGAGTTCGGGCTCGGTGTATCGCCATCATGGCCCGGACTGGTCGCGCGAGCCGTTGCCAGAAGACGGTTACGTCGCGCCGCTGACGCTATACGGCATCTCCAAGTTTGCCGCCGAAATGGTGGTGAACCGCTATGCCGATCTGTTCAATCTGTCGGCGGTATCGGTGCGGTTGTCGTCGATTTACGGCCCGATGGACCGCGCCACCGAGAGCCGCAACTTCCGCCACGTGCCGCACCGCGTCGCGCGCATGGCGCTCGACGGCGACGTGATCCGGCCGAACAGTCTCGCACCTGTCGGCGATTATCTGCATTCCGTCGATGCGGCGCGTGCCATTCTCGCGCTGGTCGATGCGCCGCAACTGCGCTATCGCCACTACAACGTCGCAAGCGGCGAGACCGTGAGCATCGGCGACATCATCGGCTGGGCTGCGCAAAAGAAGCCGCACCTGCGCTACGAAGTGTGCGACGCCGCGCACGCGAACGTCGTGCAAGACCCGCATCTGGCCACCGGCATGTGGGGCGCCTACGACATCGCACGGATCGAGCGCGATACCGGCTGGCGCCCGCGCGCCGGTAGCGTTGCATTTCACGACTACATGGACTGGCTGGCGGCCGGCCGCATCTGACCTTTCTGCACACACTCATGACCGATATCAGCGAGACCCAGGGCCCCGCGCGGGATTTCATCGGCTACGGCCGTACGCCGCCATTCGTTACGTGGCCTGGCGGCGCGAAGGTGGCGATCAACCTCGTGCTCGTCTACGAGGAAGGCTCCGAATATTCGTGGCTTGAAGACGGCCATAACGATAACTGGGGTGAGTACAACCTGCCGGCGAGTGCGCCGGTGCGTGATCTCGGCACCGAAACGCATTTCGAATACGGCAGCCGCGCGGGGGTATGGCGTCTTGCCCGGTTGTTCGACCGCTATAAGGTGCCGGTTACCGTGTCCGCCTGTGCAGTCGCGCTGCAGCGCAATCCTGACGTAGCCGCATGGATGAACGAACGCGGCCACGATCTGCTCGGCCACGGGCTGCGTTGGACCGACTATCCGCAGATGAGCCGCGCGGAAGAGCGCCGGCAACTGCACGCAGCCATCGAGCTGTATCAGCAAGTGCTCGGCACGCGTCCAGTCGGCTGGAACTGCCGCTCGTTTCCGAGCGTGAATACGCGCGAGCTGATTATCGAAGAGGGCGGCTTCCTGTACTACTCCGACCCGTGTAACGACGACATTCCGTATTCGGTCGCGCACGACGGCGGCGAACTGCTGGTGGTGCCGTATTCGAAAACGCTCAACGACAGCCGCTATCTGATCGCACCGGGCTATTCGAACCCGCGCGATTTCGCGGCGGACTGCTGCGCGGCGATCGACTACGTGATCGGCGAAGCCGACGAAGCCGGCGGCAAGATGCTGACGATCGCCGCTCATGCGCGCTGGAGCGGCCAGCCGAATCGGGCGTCGGGTTTGCGCGACGTGCTCGACCATGTACAGCGCTCGAACGGCGCCGCGGCCTTTATGCGCCGCGAAGATATCGCGCGGCATTGGCTCGCGCAGCAAGCAACCTTTCGCAAGGGAATCTGAGCTAGTGCACGCCGATCCTGTCGTCAAATATGAGGAGCGCACCATGACGGGTGCGCAGACCGTTGCGTCAATCCTGAAACAGCAGGGCATGAAGCACATCATCGGGTTTCCGAGCAGCGAGTTGTTCGACGCTTCCGCGGAACTCGACGTGCCGCCGGTGATCGCCCGTACCCAGCGGGTCGCCGTGAATCTCGCCGAGGGGTACGCGCGCAGCGCCGCACCCGACGATCTGACTGTGGTGACCGTGCAATACGGGCCGGGCGCGGAGAGCGCGTTCGGCGGTATTGCGCAGGCGTATAACGACCGCGCGCCGATCCTGTTTCTGCCGACCGGCTATCCGCGCGGTTCGGAAGCGGTGGCGCCGAACTTCGAAGCGCGCCGCAATTTTCAGCACGTGACCAAGTGGTGCGAATCGGTCAGCCGTATCGAGGATTTGCCGCAGTTGCTGCACAGCGCGATATCGCGTGTGCGCAATGGTCCGCCTGCGCCGGTGCTGCTCGAACTGCCGGTGGATCTGCTCGGCGAATCGCACGTGCCTGGCTTGCAGCGCTTTCACGAGGTACGCCGTTCGCAACCGCAAGCCGATGCACGCGAAATCGACGAGATCGTCGAGACGCTGCTGGCTGCCGAGCATCCGGTGATTCTCGCGGGCCAGGGCGTGCTCAATGCGCGTGCGTCGCGCGAACTGACCGAGTTCGCGGAACTGGTCAACATCCCGGTGATGACCACGCCCAACGCGAAGAGCGCGTTCTCCGAGCGTCATCCATTTGCGCTGGGTACCGCGGGCCGTTCGCGGCCGGCTAGCGTGGACCGCTTCATCGAGAAGGCCGACGTGATTCTCGCGCTCGGCACCAGTCTCACGCGCTCGTACTACATTCTGCCGATCCCCGCCGGCAAGACGGTGCTGCAAGTGAGCATCGATGAAGGCGACCTCGGCAAGGACTACCCGATTCGCCTTGGCGTAATCGGCGATTGCCGCGCGGTGCTGCGCCAGATGCTGGCACGGGTGCGCGAAGAGCCGGTCGCGATGGCGCGCCGCGCGCCGCTGCGCGATGGCCTCGTCAGCGAGATCGCGATGGTGCGGCAGGCGTTTCTCGAACGCTGGATGCCGCTGCTCAATGCCAATACCGCGCCGATTTCGCCGTATCGCGTGGTGTGGGAAATGATGCAGACGCTCGAGCGCGAACACACGATCGTTACGCATGATGCCGGCAATCCACGCGATCAGTTCAGCCCGTTCTACGACGTCACGCAGCCAGGCGGCTACCTCGGCTGGGGCAAGACCACGCAGCTCGGCAGCAGCCTCGGATTTGCGCTCGGCGCGAAGCTGGCGCGGCCCGATGCGACGGTGGTCGCGATGATGGGCGAGGCCGCGTTCGGCATGGTCGGTATCGACTTCGAAACGGCGGTGCGCTGCGATCTGCCGATTCTCGCGGTGGTGATGCGCAATCACGTGCTTGGCGGCTACGCGGCCAGCATGCCGCTTGCCACCGCGAAATACAGTGCGAACCGCATGTCGGGCGAATACGCGCCGATTGCGCGCGCGCTCGGCGGTCACGGCGAATGCGTGGAAGACCCGGCGCAATTGCGTGCGGCCTTGCAACGCTGCGTCGCAACGGTGCAGGGCGGCCGCGCGGCGCTGCTCGAAGTCGTTACGCACGAGGAAGGGCGGCTGGCCGGTTTGAGCCAGGTGTAGGCGCGTTATTCACGGGAGAACGTCAGTGTTCGATCTGTTGCTGCGTGGCGCGACGGTTGTGAACGCAACCGGTATGCTGCGCGCCGATCTCGGTGTGAGCGGCGGCCGTGTGGCGGCGCTGCTTGCGCCGCAAACCGAAGCCGCCGCGCGTGTCGAGCGCCGCGTCGACGGTTGTTTTCTGCTGCCGGGGCTGGTTGATGCGCACGTGCATTTGCGTGAGCCGGGCCTTACACATAAGGAAGATTTCGTATCCGGCACGCGTGCGGCGGCCGCGGGTGGCGTGACCACGCTGCTCGATATGCCCACCGACGAGCCGTGGACCGACAGTGCGGACACGCTCGCGGACAAGATTCAACTGGCAGCCGGGCGTCTGCATGTGGACGTCGGTTTTCAGATTGCGTTGCGGCGCGCGGTGCAGCACGCTGAACTGGCGGCGATGCGGGCGCTCGGGACGGTGTCGTGCGAAGTGTTCACCGCCGACGTGCCGGGCGACTACCTGCATGCGCAACAAAGCGAACTGGTGTGCGCGCTACGCATGCTGCGCGAGTTCGACGTGCTGGCTGGGGTGTCGCCGGGCGATCAGTCGCTGCTCGATGCGGCACCCGCTGGCCGCGACGTAGCGGCTTTTGTCGCGAGCCGGCCGCCGCTTGCGGAGGCGAGCGGAATTGCGCGTGCGGTGCTGGCTGCAGCCGAAACCGGAGCGCGCGTGCATGTGCGGCAGACCAACTCCGCGCTTGGCATCGCAACGTGGCGGCGCATGCGCGATCTGGCCGACGTCAGCATCGAAACCACGCCGCAATGCCTGCTGTTCACCGCCGACGATTACGCGCGGCACGGCGCGAATCTGAAGGCCTCGCCACCGATGCGTGCGGAACACGATCGCGTTGCGCTGCTTGCCGCGCTGCGCGACGGGCTGATCGATATCGTCGCGACCGATCACGCGCCGCACACGAAGGCTGAGAAAGCCGCGTCATACGAACGATTTGCGGATGTGCCGGGCGGCATGCCGGGCGTGCAGACGCTGCTCGCGACGATGCTGCATTTCGTCGAGACCGGCGATATCGATTTGCCCGCCCTGGTGCGCATGTGTGCGGCCAATCCGGCGCAGCGTTTTGGTCTCGGCGCCAGTAAAGGCGCGCTCGCACCTGGGTGCGATGCGGACATTCTGGTGCTGGACCCGGCGCAGTACACGTCGCTTACCGACGCCGGGCAGCTCTCGCGCGCAGCGTACACGCCGTTCGCCGGCATGCAGGTGCGCGGCAGGCTGACCGAAGTGTATTTGCGCGGCGAACCTGTGCATAGGGATCAACAACCGTCGGCAGCATTCCCGCCGACCGGCAAGGTTATCGGAGATTTTGCAGATGGGCATGCTTGACGACAAGGTGGCGGTGGTAACCGGCGCGAGTTCGGGTCTTGGCCGTGCGATCGCGCTGCGTTACGCAGCAGAAGGCGCGCGCGTCGCGTTGGCCGACGTGCGCGACGAGCCAGTCGAAGGCGGCGCGACGACGCTTGCATTGATCGAAGCGGCCGGCGGCGACGCGTTCTTTCTTGACACCGATGTCGGCCAATGGTCCGACATCGACCGGTTGATTGGCGCCACGGTCGAACGCTTCGGCCGTCTCGACGTGATGGTCAACAACGCCGCGACCTATACCAGCACGAATCTGCTCGAATCGACCGAAGCGCAGTGGGAGCGTGTGCTGCGCGTGAATCTGACCGGCATGTTCTTTGGCTGCAAGCGCGCGGTGCAACAGATGCTGACGCAAGAACCCAGCGACGAAGTGCGCGGGCGCATCGTCAATATTTCGTCGCAGCATGGCATGGTCGCGTCGCCCGGCGATGTGCCGTACGGCGTCAGCAAAGGCGGCACCGTGCAGCTGACGCGACAGATCGCGGTCGATCATGCGCCGGACCTGATCGTCTGCAATGCGGTTGCGCCGGGCAAGATCATCACCGGCAAGCCGGGTGCCGCCAACGATCCGCATGCGCTCGATTATTCACGCCGGCGCACGCCGTGGCCGCGTCTGGGCCGTCCGGAAGATGTGGCGGGCGCCGCGCTGTTTCTCGGCAGTGGCCTCGCGAGTTACGTCACCGGCATCAACCTGATGGTCGATGGTGGCTGGATGGCCGGCTAGCCGTCTGCGTTTTTCCTTTATCCGCTCTTTGTTGCGAGTCTCTGCTGCGAGTTCGTCATGAACCAACTGTCTGCCATGCGCATGTTCGCGAAGGTCGCCGAATCGCTGAGCTTTGCGAGCGCCGCGAAGGATCTGCACGTGTCCACCGCGATGGTGACGCGCGGAGTCGCGACGCTTGAAGCGCATTTGAATCTGCAGTTGCTGAACCGCACCACGCGCAAAGTCTTGTTGACCGATGCCGGGCTCGAATACTGGCAAGGCTGCAAGGAAGTGCTGGCGCAACTCGATGCGCTCGAGGCGAGCGTGTGCTCGGCCACGCGTGAATCGGCCGGCTCGCTGAAAGTGGCGGCGCATGAATCGTTCGCGGCGGCAGGACTGAGCACGGTGATCGCGCAATACCGCGCCGAAGAGCCGCGCGTGAGCTTCGAGCTGACGGTGTTCGAATCGACTCAGGAGCTGGCGGTGCACAACTACGACGTGTGCTTTGCGGCCGAGCGGCGGCTGCGCGATTCGACGCTGGTGTGCCGGCCGCTTGCGCAATTGCCCGACGTGATCGTGGCGTCGCCCGACTATCTCGCACGGCGCGGTGCACCGCGCGTGCCGACCGATCTGTCGGATCACGATGTGCTGGTGTGTTCCGACGTGACGGTGCGTTCGTGGGAGTTCTGCGATGCATACGGCTCGCACCGTGTGCCGCTGCGGCCGATTCTCTGTTCGTCGAGCCTCGTCGCGCTGATCCAGGCGGCCCAGGCGGGCATCGGCATCGCGCGGCTGCCCCATGCGCTGGTCGATGCGCAATTGCGCGACGGTTCGCTGGTGCCGCTGTTGCAGTCGTGCGAACTCGAGAACAGCGAACGCACATTGTGGATGCTTTATTCGGGGCATCGCTATATGACGCCGCGCGTGCGGCGCTTTGTCGATTTCGCTGCGGCCTGTTGCCGGCGCGACAGACCGCTGGTGCGTGGCGTGCCGCTCAAACCGGTTGCCTATGCGCAGCAGGTGGCGCATGCGGATGTCGGTAGCGCCTGAAGCGGCGCAGCGCTTCAGGCAGCGCTCGAAGTCGCGACATCACTCGTTTTGGTGCGGTGCGCGGGCTGCAGTGCATTGACATTGCAGCCGCGCATGCACTTCTATCAACCTATCCGGCGCAAGGCCGGCAACTCAGGACAGAATCGATGGATCTAGGCATAGCCAATAAGACCGCGCTCGTGATGGGCGCAGGTGGGGGACTGGGGCGGGCAATCGCGTTGGCGCTCGCGCGCGAGGGCTGCAACGTGGCGCTTGCGGATATCGATGCCGGTGCGCTGGAAAGCACGCAGGCCGCGTTGCGCGACACCGGTGCGAAGACGCTCGCGCTGCAATGGGATCTCGGCGACCTGTCCGTGATCGACGCGCGCATCGCCGAGATCGAACAGCATCTGGGCGGCATTGACATCCTTGTCAACAATACCGGCGGACCGCCGCCGACGCCCGCATCCGGCCAGCCTGCCGAGTTGTGGGAGAAGCATTTCCGCAGCATGGTGCTGTCGGTGATCGCGGTGACCGACCGCGTGTTGCCCGGCATGAAAGAACGACGCTGGGGGCGTGTGGTGACGAGCGCTTCGTCGGGCGTGGTTGCACCGATTCCAGGCCTTGCGATTTCGAACGCACTGCGCATGTCGCTGGTCGGCTGGTCGAAGACGCTGGCGCGCGAAGTAGGCCGCGACGGCATTACCGCGAACGTCGTCGTGCCGGGACGCATCGGCACGGACCGCATCCGCTTTCTCGATGAAGCGAAGGCAAAGCGCGAAGGGCGAAGTGTCGAATCCGTCTCGACGGAAAGCACAGCGGCCATTGCCGTGGGCCGTTATGGCGAACCGTCGGAGTACGCGAGCGCAGTAGCGTTTCTCGCTAGCGCCGCTGCTTCGTATGTGACGGGCTCGGTGATGCGCATCGATGGCGGACTGATCGCCTCTGTCTAGGCCGTGAGCTTGCGTGGGCTGTGTTTGCCTTACAGGCGGACACAGCATATCGATCAGCATTCCTTGTCGAGGGATGTGTGCGCGTACGTCGAATGACGTGTTCTGGTTGTGTGAATCGTGGGTCGCAAACAACGGATTTCGATCAATTCTGTATTTCAGATTTGCGGAATTTAGTTGCCTTTAGCATTTGCCCGACCTGATGCGCTGGGCAATCTTTTAAAGGCGCTTCAACACCGATTAGCAAATCTTTAAACGACAGGGGTAGATCGATATGAAACACAACATGAAGCGGAACATGAAGCACGCGCTGTTTGTGCTGGGTACCGCCGGTGCGGCGGCAGCACCGCTTGGCGCATTGGCACAAAGCACGGTGACGCTGTACGGCTCCATCGACGAAGGCATCCAGTACACCAGCAACGTGAAGGGCAAGCACAACATCGAGCTCGAGTCCGGCCAGGATTCAGGAGACCGTTGGGGCTTGAAGGGCGCCGAAGATCTCGGCGGCGGCCTGAAGGCGGTGTTCCAGATCGAGAACGGTTTTAATCTGAACAACGGCAGTCTGAACAACGGTGGCCGCATCTTCGGGCGCCAGGCTTATGTGGGTGTGCAATCCACCACGTTCGGCACGCTGACGGTCGGCCGTCAATACGATCCGCTGGTCGATATGCTCGGGCCGCTTACCGCCAACGGCAACTGGGCGGGCAGCCTGCTGTCGCATGTGTACGACAACGACAATACCGATAACTCGATTCGCGTCAGCAACTCGGTGAAATTCGCCAGCAACAAGTACGCGGGCTTCTCGTTTGAAGGCATGTATGCGTTCAGCAACCAGGCTGGCGCGTTCTCCAACAATCGGCTCTATGGTCTGGCCGCGCAATACGAAACCGGCCCGCTGACGCTGGTCGGCGCCTACCTGCAGGTGAACGGCAACGCGACTGGCAATCCGGGCGGCGCGGTGTCGTCGGCGGACACCGACTTCTCGGCGGCGCGCAACCAGATCTACGGCGCGGGCATCAACTTCCAGGTGACGCAGGCCGCGATCGTCGGCTTCATCTATACGCACACATATCTGCGCGACGTGACGGGCAGCGAGTATTTCGGCAATCTGGCCAACCCAGCCAGCGCGCTGAAATTCGACAACTTCGAAGTGAATGCCAAGTATCAGTTCACGTCGAACTTTTACGCGGGCCTGATGTACACGTACACGCTGTCGCATTTCGAGAGCGCAGCGGGCAATTCACGGCCGCATTGGGGGCAAATTGGCGCGATGGTCGACTACAACCTGACCAAGCGCACCGATATCTATATGCAGGTAGCCTGGCAACATGCGTCGCATGGCGACCCGGTCGCAGCGCCTCTGAATCAGGCGACGCTGGTGGGCAGCGATGCACCGTCGTCGAGCCCGAACCAGTCGGCGGTGCTGGTGTCGTTCCGGCATCTGTTCTGATCGGACGCGGCCGGACGTGAGCGGCGTCCGGCTACCGCGCGTGGCGGGTGTGTCGTTACAGCACCCCTGATTTCCAGATCATCTGCGCCGCGGCGGTCAGCACGCAGACCAGCACCACGACACGAAACGCGAGCGGATGCAGTTTGTCGCGCAACGGCCGCATCAACCACATGCCGGCGATGGCCGGGATGCTAGCCGCGGCCGAGATCAGCAGGTCGACGCCGTTGGCACGCGCGCCGCCGCTGAAGGTCGTGACCAGCGTCACGATCGACACCACCAGAATGATCGCGATCTGTTTGGTGAACGCGCGGCCCGTCGCGCCCGATGCGATCAGATACATCGCGAGCAGCGGCCCCGGCACCGACGCGATGCTCTCCATCAACGCGGCGCCGAAGCCGAGCCCGAAGCCCACCGGTTTGACGAGGCGCGGCGCGAGCGTCAGCTTCGGTGTGGCCAGCATCAGCACCGCGGCCGCGATCAGCATCGCGCCGGAGATCGCCAGCGCATGATGTGGCTCGAGCGCGATCAGCACCGATACGCCGACCACGTTGCCGATCACCGTGCCCACCAGTGGCGCGGCGATCTTCCTGACTGTCTGCAGCACTTCGCCGCCTTCCAGCGCCTGCGGAATATTGCCGAGGATGATCGGCATCGACAGCAGCAGCACTGCATCCTTGACCGGCAGGAAGTGCGTCAGGATCGGCATCGCGACGAGCGGCACGCCGATACCGGTGATGCCTTTTACCATGCCGCCCAGCACCAGCGCGATCGCGATGCCCAGCAGCGCAAGCGTACCGAGCGCTTGCAGGTGGGGATAAAGAAGCCCCGCCGAAACGTGAAAATCGAACATGTGTGGTGATGGCGTGTGGACCGGCCGCAGCGTCGATCCGTGTTTTAGCGCGATGGCGTAGGGCCGCCGCTATGGGTTGCGCTGCCGATGTGTGCGGCGGGCCTGCATGATAGCGCACCCGCGCGGGCACGTTTTTCGAGCCCTTTAGACGTGCCTTTCATTGATGCGGCTTCGTCCGTGGCGCACCGGCGGCGTGTCCACATAGTGCACGCACACCGGTTGCGCAAGCGGAAAAACAGCTTTGACACAGTGCCGGCCGCATCTGCGTGAACGGCGCAGAGGGCTGCCGCTGCGCGCTGTGGACGGTCTAAGCGGGCTTTGTCGGAACTTTACAAAATTCTTTGCGGCAGCAAAAAAGCCTGCCTATGATAAATCGCAGGTCCGGCCGCGCCGGATCGTTTCGCGACAGCCCGCACAGTTTGCACTGCCGGCAATACCGCACAGAGCTTCGCACGCGCGGCAGTTCGTCGAGCCTTGCTTTGTCTTTCGCATTGCGCGTAGCCACTACGTGGCGCACCCTGGGGCGTTGATCAACTCGGAACGGGTGAGATTGGAGCCCGTTTTCCAACTGTGGAGCAACACTGTGAAGATACTGATGGTAGTGACGTCGCACGACCAACTGGGCAACACCGGCAGGAAAACCGGCTTCTGGCTGGAAGAGTTTGCCGCGCCGTATTTCACATTCCTCGATGCGGGCGCGCAGATCACGGTGGCTTCGCCAAAAGGCGGCCAGCCGCCGCTCGATCCGAAAAGCGATACTCCCGAAGGGCAAACCGATCTGACCCGGCGCTTCAAGGCGGACCCCGCCGCGCAGGCCGTGCTTGTCAGTACTGTCAAACTAAACGATATGAAGGCCGACAATTTCGATGCGGTGTTCTATCCGGGTGGCCACGGGCCGATGTGGGATCTGGCCGAAGACAAGCATTCGGCCGCGCTGATCGAGGCGTTCTACAAGTCGGGCAAGCCGGTGGCGATGGTATGTCATGCGCCGGGCGCGCTGCGTCATGTGAAGATCGACGGCGAACCGCTCGTGAAAGGCAAGCACGTCACCGGCTTCACCAATACGGAAGAAGAGGCCGTGCAGCTGGCCAAGGTAGTGCCGTTTCTGGTCGAAGACGAATTGAAGCGGCTTGGCGGGCTGTTCGAGAAAGCCGCCGACTGGCAAAGCTTCACGCTGACCGACGGTTTGCTGGTGACGGGGCAGAACCCCGCTTCGTCGGAGGCGGGGGCAAAACGGCTGCTGGCGTTGCTGCAATGACGTAGTGTCAGCGCGCTTCGTTTGAGCCATCCTTGATGCATGGCACACCACAGATTCGACCCGCCGCGCGGAATCGATGACAATAGCGTTTTGCGAAAGTCACCGGTGGGTCGAGGATGAGAAAATCTGTCGATGGCGCGGCAGCGGCAATCATGGTGTTGCTGTGCTTCATATGGGGTTTGCAGCAGGTCGCGATCAAAGCCGCTGCGGCCGACATCGCGCCGATGCTGCAGGTCGCGCTGCGCTCCGGCGTGGCTGCGCTGCTGGTGTGGCTGTTCAATCGCGTCGTCGTGCGCGACCGCTGGCTGCCCGGCGTCGCGTGGCGCGCCGGCGTGCCGGTGGGTTTTCTGTTCGCGCTCGAATTCCTCTTTATTGCCGAAGGGCTGCGCTGGACCAATGCTTCGCATATGTCGGTGCTGTTGTACACCGCACCGATGTTTGCCGCGATCGGCCTGCATGTGCGCCTGCCCGATGAACGGCTCAATGCGCTGCAATGGGCCGGCATTGCGGTCGCCTTTGCCGGTATCGCAATCAGCTTTGTCGGGCCGACGCTCGCGCCGGGCGCACGCGTTGCTTCGGCGAGCGCGCCGAACTGGCTGCTGGGCGATTTTCTGTCGTTATGCGGCGGCGCTGCATGGGGCTTTACGACGGTCGCGGTGCGCGTCAGCCGCCTGAGCGAGGCGCCGCCGACGCAGACGCTGTTCTATCAGCTGGCCGGCGGTTTTGTCGTGCTGTTGCCGGTTGCGTGGCTGACCGGCCAGACGCAGTTCCACAGCAGCGCATTCGCGTTGGGCAGTCTCGCGTTTCAGACCCTGGTGGTGTCGTTCGCCAGTTATCTGACGTGGTTCTGGCTATTGCGCCGCTATTTTGCCGCGCGCCTGGGTGTGTTGTCGTTTATGACGCCGTTGTTCGGCGTAGCGCTGGGTGTCGTGCTGTTGCACGAGCAGGTCGATGCGATGTTCGGGATCGGTGCGGCGCTGGTGCTGGTGGGGCTCGTGATCGTCAACGCGCAGGGGTTGCTGCGCCAGGTGTTCTCACGCGGCTCAGCGAGCGCGTAGCCGCAAAACTGCGTGAATCGTTCAAATTGCACGCGGTGCCGTAGTCCGCGTGCATGCGCAGCATTTCATCGCGCACGCACGCGGCAATCAGTAGCCGCAGTCAACGATGCGACTGCATCGATTTGCGTGCATGCGCAGCGGACCGTTTGCATCGAGCCTTAAGTCCCGATCCGCTGCGCACAGCACTATGCGATTGCCTGTCAGGCCGTCTTGTCCGCCGCGAACGGCAGCGAATACGACCGCTTGCCGGTTGCGGCGAAAATCGCATTGGCCACGGCCGGCCCGATCGGTGCGACACCCGGCTCGCCGATGCCGGTGGGCGCTGCGCTGGACTGCACGATATGCACTTCGACCTTCGGCATTTCGTTCATCCGCAGCACCTGGTACGTATCGAAGTTGTTCTGTTCGACGCGCCCGTCCTTCAGCGTGATCGTGCCATGCAGCGCGGCGCCGAGACCATAACCGATACCGCCTTCGATCTGCGCGGCGATCACATCCGGATTGATCGCCGTGCCGCAGTCCACCGCGCACACCACGCGGTCGACCTTGACCTTGCCATCCTTGTCGACCGTTACCTCGGCCACTTGCGCGACCAGGGTGTGGAACGCCTCCGCGACAGCGATGCCACGGCCCTTGCCCGGCGGCAGCGGCGCGTTGCTCCAGCCAGCCTTGCTGGCGGCCAGATCGAGCACCGCACGCATGCGCGGCTGTTGCGCGAGCAGGTTGTGCCGGAACATGTACGGATCTTGCCCGGCCGCGTGCGCCGCTTCGTCGATGAAGGCTTCGACTGCGTACGCGGTGTGCGAGCTGCCGACCACGCGCCACCACAACACCGGCACGCCGGTGCGGGTGGTCGACAGTTCGACCGACAGGTTCGGAATCGCGTACGCGATATTCGCGGCGCCTTCCACCGAAGTCGAATCGATGCCGTTCTTCGCGAGGCCCGAGAATGGTGTATCCGCGACGATCGACTGGCCGACGATGCGGTGCTTCCAGCCCACCAGCTGGCCGTCTTTAGTCAGGCCGGCTTCGAGTTTGTGGAAGTAGATCGGGCGATACAGGCCGCCGTGGATGTCGCATTCGCGCGTCCATTGCAGCTTGACTGGCGTACCGTTGGCGCCGAGCGCCTTGGCGACCGACACCGCCTCGACGATATAGTCCGAGCCCGGATTCGCACGCCGGCCAAAGCTGCCGCCCGCGTACAGCGTATGGATGCTGACCTGCTGCGGCTCGAGCCCCGCGGTGCGTGCGGCGTTGGCCTGGTCGATGGTCTGGAACTGGTCGCCGGTCCAGATTTCGCAACGCTCGGCGGTAAGCTTGACGACCGCGTCGAGCGGTTCCATCGGCGCATGCGCGAGGTACGGGAATTCATAGCTCGCGGAGATCTTGTGCGCGGCGCCGGCAATCGCCTTGTCCGCATCGCCTTCGGTGCGCGCCGGCAGGCCGGGTTGATCGGCAAGCTTGCGGTACTCGGCGAGGATGTCTTCCGAGCTGCGCTTTTCTGCGTGCGTATCGTCCCATTCCACCTTCAGCGCATCGCGGCCCTGCTTGGCGGCCCAGAAGCTCTTGCCGACCACAGCGACGCCGCGCGGCACCTGCACCACGTCGACCACACCGGGCACTGCCTTGGCAGCCGTTGCGTCGAACGATTTGACGGTGCCGCCGAACTGCGGCGGGCGCTGCAGGATCGCGACCAGCATGCCGGGGAACGTCACGTCGATGGTGAACTGCGCGGTGCCGTTGGTTTTCGGCGGCACGTCGACGCGCGGCACGTGGGTGCCGATCAGCTTGAAGTTTTTCGGGTCTTTCAGCGTGACCTGGTCCGGCACCGGCAGCGTGGATGCCTTCGCGACCAGCGAGCCGTAGCTGGCCTTGCGGCCGCTTGCGTCGTGATAGACGAAGCCGCGCTCGGTGCGCAGCGATTCGACCGGCACTTGCCATTGCTGTGCGGCTGCCGTGACCAGCATCGCGCGGCCCTTCGCGCCGGCATCGCGCAGCTGCGGCCACGAATTGGCCATCGCCGAGCTGCCGCCGGTGCCCTGGATCTTGCCGAATGCGAGGTTCGCGTAACGCGTTGCATCGGCGGGCGCGCTTTCGACCCGCACGTGCGCCCAGTCCGCATCGAGCTCTTCGGCGACCACCGTCGCGATGCCCGTGTACGCGCCCTGGCCCATTTCGACGTGTTTGGCGATCACGGTCACGCTGTCGTCGGCGCCGATGCGCAGGAACGCATTCGGTACGAAGTCGCCGGCGCGGGCGCCGGTGCCGCTGCCCGCTGCCGCCTCGGCGGCCATCGCGCGTTGCGCCGGTGCGCCCCATTCGAAGCCGATGGTGAGTGCGAGCGCCGCGGCCGTGCCGACGCCTTTCAGAAACGAGCGCCGCGCCGGACGCTCGATTGCCACGATATCTGTCGTCATGGTTCAGGCCTTCAGCGTGTCGGCGGCGCTATGGATCGCAGCGCGAATACGCGTATAGGTCGCACAGCGGCAGATGTTGCCGCTCATTGCGGTGTCGATGTCGGCGTCGCTTGGCGACGGATTTTGCGTGAGCAGCGCGGTGGCTGACATCACCTGCCCGGACTGGCAGTAGCCGCACTGCGGTACTTGCAGCTTGACCCAGGCCTCTTGAATTGCGTGTGCCTGTTTGCTTTGCAGGCCTTCGATCGTGGTGATGTGACGGCCGGCTACGGCTGAGAGCGGCATCATGCACGAGCGGATCGGTTGGCCTTCGAGGTGCACCGTGCAGGCGCCGCATTGCGCCATGCCGCAGCCGAACTTGGTGCCGTGCAGGCCGGCGACTTCGCGGATTGCCCATAGCAGCGGCATGTTGGGATCGGCGTCCAGGGTGGTGGACTGGCCGTTCAGGATCAGAGTGGTGGACATCGACTACTCCGTGGAGAGAGGAGGTTATGGTTGTTCTGTCGCGCGTATCGCGCATGCGGCGCGGGGTTGCGCTGCGGCCGGCAGGTCCGACCTGTGTGCCGCGCGATGCGCGGTGGCGCGCGAGAGATTGCCGACCGTTGATGCGCCCGGCAGCGAGGCAGGGCGCAGTGGCGGCAACGTGTCAGAGTGTCGCTGAAAGTGACGTTGAACGTTTGTTTGAAACTCTGGAAGTTTTGCCTAATTATGTTTGCTTAGGCGATATGCATGGCTAAGCTGACGGCGCGCTTGCTGTCGCATGCGGGCTGCATCTGTGTGGCGCCACGCGTCGACCGCGTGGCGCGCGCGAGTATGCGTTAGAACGTGTACGAGCCATACACCGGATTGCTGATCACCGTAACCGGCGCCTGGGCATTCGTAATGTACGCCTGCACATCGGCGGGCAACAACAGCCGTTGCGCTTCGAGTGCCTCGGCCGCTGTCGTGACCGCCGCGACGTAACCGGCATGCGTACCGTAGCGTTCGACCAGCGACGGACGCGGATCGCCGATCGCATTGCGCGCAGTGGCCGTCGGTGCAAACGGAATCAGCGAGCCGGTCGATTCACAGCCGTCATTGCCGCCGAAGGCTGCGCTACGCAGGTTCCATCCGGTGGTCGTCGCGACGGGTGCCGCGACGGGCGGCAGACGGATGCCGGCCACTTCGTTGCCGTCCGAATCCACGCTTGAGACGAACGACGGATAGACCTGGCCGGTGGCTTGCGGCGGATTGATGCTGACGATGCCCGCCGAAAACTGCGGCCCGAAATTGAAGCGGTTGCGCACGGTCACGAGCCCCGTGTACAGCACGCCGGGGATCGTCGGCCAGTTGAGCGTGCTCTGCGCAATCGTGCCGATGCCAAGCGGCGAGAACGCCCCCGTGCTGGTGAGCACGGCGGTGTTGTTGCTGCGGCTCGGCACCGCGCTGGCGGGCGGCGCAGTACCGTCGACCCACTGATCGAGATCCTCGAACAACGCGCGTAGCGCCGGATTCGGATCGGTGGAGTTGCCGAATTGCTGGCAGATGCCGAGCGAGTTGGCCGCTGCACCGCTGGCATGTTGCAAGCCCGACAGCAGATAGTTGCGCACGTTCACAGGGTCGGGGATGTCGTTGCCTTGCAGGTCGGTGTGCAGCAGGGAGCCCGCTTTGACCCAGTACTCGTTTGCCGAATCGATGTTCATGATCAGCGGGCAGGTATTGGTTGCAGTGCATTTCATGTCGCGTCCATCTGTCTTGCCGGTGAACGGATCGGTGAGCGTCGAGTACGAGAACGGGAAGTTCGCCTCGGCATAGAGATGGTCCTGCCGGTTGCGCTCGGTCGGTTGGGTATGCGCGAAACGTACGTTCATGTCGACGCCATCGCCGGCCCCTACCCAGTTGAACACAGCGTCGAACGCCTTGTTGCCGGCGAGGTCCTGATTGAAGCCTAGCCAGATGAAGTCGTTCATCGTGCGGGCGGGCTGGGACAGACTCCAGCTGACGACGCGCGAAGGCGAGTCGCCCGCCAGAGGGTTGGGCGTGCCGAGCGTATCCGGTTGCCCGGCGCGCAGGAACGACGCGAAGTCGCGAATCGACGCGAAGCCGAGGCCCCCTACGTACGGGTCTTTGGCGGTGTACTGGAATTCGTAGATCGCACTCTGCTGGAAAGGTGTGCCGGCCGGCAGCAGCGCGATGGTATTGGGCGCCGTGAAGGTCCATCCGGATGAAGCGACCGGTTGCGGCGTGTCGGTCAGATGCTGCCTGACGGTGAGCGTCGCCTGGCTGGTGTCCGTGCTGTTCGCGTTATACGGCAGCGTCATCGAGGTCGTCGTCGCGTTGTCGGTTTCGAGGTATTCGTAATCGGGACCGGTGATCGATGAGCCGTCGGCATTTTTCGCGATCGGCAGACTGATACGCAACAGGTTGTCGGCCGAATCGAGCTGCACGGGCTGACCAGTGGGCGCCACGCCCGGGTCCCAGCCGGTCCACACCAGCGTATAGCCCTGGTTCATCAGGAATGCGTTGCCGGCGTCCGCGGCGGTAGTGGGATTGTTGCCGCCGGAAGATTCGTTGAAGGCGCCGAACATTTTGCTGCCACGGTTTTCAATCTCGTAGAAGACCTTGTGATTGCCTTTGCTGAGATCGACGGGTCGCAGGATGTAGAAGTCCATCGAGTATTCGACCATGCCGTTTGAATCGCGCGGCGCGAGATTGATGTCGACGATGCCGGAGTTGTGAGGGTCGGCGGGATTGAGACGGCCGAATGCAATGCCGCGTATTTTCTCGTAGGGGCCGACGGCGCCGAATGATTTGCCTTCGAATGTGGGGTTTTGACTTGGGCCGTTTGGATCGCTGCTTGAATTGATTACGACCTTGTAAATTCCCTGGGTTGCGGCGACTGGGGTTGGGTTTGAGCCCGGGGATCCATTGTCGTGGTTGTTGCCGCATCCGAATAACGCCATCACGCCTACGACGGCCAGCAACGGGCCGCGCGCACGCGCGGCCAGTGAAGTCGCACTCATGCTTTGTCTCCAGTGTTGTTTTGATCTGTCTTTTGCCGGTTCAACTTTGGATTGGGGGCATCCGTGGTTGAACGTGGCTGCGATGATTAGAGTCGCGGCTTTATTCTAGGCGGTATGCATGAGACTTAAGGGGATTTTCTTTAGCAGATAGTGATGTTTTTTAATCGTGAAAGCGCGTTGAAATAAGCTGAATTGGATCTGTGATGGGTTGCTGCCTGGTGTGATGTGGCTAAAGCTTACGGCTATCGAAATGAAGTGAGTGTGGAAATATTTTCCATTAGATATGAGATAGGGGAATTAAATTCCTAAATTGCGATTTTCATTACATGAATTTGACAGTGGCATTGCAGTCTGCTACTTTTAGGTCGCTTTCATCCGACGATTAAAAAATTAGAACGAGTTGCCCGCTTTCTTAAAAACATGTTGAGCGTTTTCGTGCATGGATTTTCTGAATTCCAGCACGTGTTCACTGGCGCGCTGCCGTTACGGGATGGCCGCCATGACGGCTGCTAGGCTTAAGTTCTTGGCTCTTATTAAGACAGGCGGAGTGCTAGCCTAGAGGCTCTCATATGGGTAGTGCGATTCGTAATGGCTCGCTGATCATTGCCAGCGTGCTGGCCGCGGTATTCGCGGGCCACTGGATATGGCGGGCGTCACAGGATCAAGGTGGCTCGATCACCGTTCCCGCGGCGGTTGCTGCCGAAGCGCCAGTCGTAACCAGTTTCAATCCGGAGAAAGCCCGCGTGCTTTCCGCGACCGGACGACAATACGCGTTGGAAATTCGCGCGGTTGGGCTTGCGGTGACAGGCCGGCATCAGGACACGGTATGGAAGCAGATCGAGGCCAAAGGCGATAACTATTCGACGATTCTCTCGGATGATCCGAAGCGATATGGAGGGACTCCGGATGAAAGGAAGATTTTTTCACAAATTGCGACGGGCGCAGCCTTCCGGTACGCCGCAGGCGAAGCGGTTGACCACTGGCCTGTGCCGGTAATCATTCTCGGGCCGCCAAAGGGCAAAGACAGCCCATACCGGGCTGCCTTCGAACTCGCCGACGCGCAACAGAATGCCGGGCTCGGCTTCACTGAATTCCTGTGGCTGGATGATCAGAATACCGATAGCGCGGCGCCGGCAATATCGGAGCTTTTTGACTTCTTCGACAAACATCCCGATGTTCCGGCTGCATTGATTGTGACGCAGGACGGGATGCAATACCGATGGGGACTGAATACTCCGGGTATGCCCAAAGATCCGCCGGGTGCATTCATCCCGCCGGTACCTGACAGCATGGGTGGACTGCTGGTGGCCCGCACAGATCGCGTGGACAGGTTCGTGCGTCCATTTGCCGTGCCGGTGCCGGGCGATATTGACAAAACCAAAACCCAATACGACGTCGTCAAGCTGTGGAACTTCTATTGGCAGAAAACCGATCAGTTTCAGGACGAAACAGTTAAGGCGGCCGGCGCACTCCATGGGATCACCACGATCAAAACCGACTGGTGGATAACGAAACTGCCTGAACTCTGGAAGCAGGTCAGCAACAAGGGGCCGGGGAATTTCAAGCCGAGTCCGTTTCTGCCTGTGCGTTGGGCAAACTGGCAGGTCGAGGAATTCGACGAAGCCCCATTACTTGGTTATCTGCATCGTCCGGTGGACATCAAACTGACGGGTGGCGATGGCAAACAGCTCAAACAAACGGAGCAGGCCAAGGCGCTCCAGGCTGGCTGGAAGGAAGCCATGGACACGTTGCCCACTGGCGCGAAGCCAGCCCGAGTGTTTTACGACACGACGTTAAACCGCGAATGGGCGATCCCGCTTACGCAGGCGTTGCACGGTAACGCCGAAGGTATTGATATCGGTGGGGTCAAGGAGGGCTACGACATTGGCCGCCGGATAGGCAACACGGGCGTCAGTTCGGCACTGGTGCAGATCTGTCTCGCGACGATCGCGAACTATGAGGAGGGCGGCGCCAGCGCGACGGTCAACCTGATGGACAACGGTACAGCCAGCATCGTGATGGTGAGCCCGCCTGATGAAGCAAGTAAGGCGAACAACGTTACGCACCGAGGTGCAAACCCTTTCCGGTATCGCTCGCCGTGATGATGGCGTGATGGGATCGATGCGCCGTGTAGACGCCTACCAAAGCTCATGCCGCGTTATTTGAAGGTGTATGTCCATGCCCAACCTCCGCGCGAGCCACGGGTCTGGTGATTTCCTTTCGGGAGAATGTTGGTGAGAGGCGTTATTCGAGTGGGCGACGCAACCAGTCATGGTGGTCGCGTGATAACCGGCAGGGATCAGTCCACGGTGTTGGGCCGGGCAGTTGCTTGTGTCGGCGACAAATGCACCTGTTCGCAATCCGGCCACAAGGATTGCGTGATTATCGAAGGCGATGAGAATGTCCAGATCGATGGACGTGCGGTTGCTTTCGACGGCCACAAGACCTCTTGTGGCGCCACGCTGATCTCCAGCGTACCGGCTTCTGGACGTGTGTAACCGTCCGGGATGGGACAGGGGCGGGTGTCTATTGGGTCATTGTTCGGCAATTTTCCGAACGCCGTGCGCGCTTCTGACGCGTGGTGCGTCGCCTCGCGAAGCCCGCTCCACCGCGGCGGGCCGGTCTTGTCTGCAGTCTTCGTGCAGTTGGTTTTATCATGCAGTACTCCCAAAGCCGTGCGAAAGTGCGGTGCGCTATCGAAGGTTCATTGTCTGTTTTCCGAAATGGAGCGACCACAATGAAGCGAGCTTCCCTGGCGTTGGTATCGACGGCCACGCTTGCCGGCGTGATCCCTGCCGCGCACGCGCAGTCCAGCGTCACGCTGTACGGCACGATCGATACTTCGATTACCTATGTGAATCATGCCTCCGGCAACGGCGACAACCACCTGTGGTCGGTCGGCAATACCAGCGCGGGCGATCTGTCCGGCACGCGCTGGGGTATCAAGGGCACCGAGGATCTCGGCGGCGGCCTCAAGGCGCTGTTCCAGTTGGAGAACGGCTTCGATCCGGCCAACGGGCGCCTGAATCAGGGCGGCCGGCTGTTCGGGCGCCAGGCCTTTGTCGGGCTGACCGAGGACAAGCTCGGCACCGTCACGATCGGCCGCCAGTACGATCCGCTGATCGACCTCGTGCAGGTGATCACCGCGGACAACTACTTCGGCAGCTCGTTTGCGACGCCCGGCGACGTCGATAACTACGACAACAGCTTTCGCGTCAGCAATGCGGTCAAATACACGTCGCCGGTGTGGCAGGGCTTGCAGCTCGAAGCGATGTATTCGCTCGGCGGCATTGCGGGCAGTACCGGCTCCGGCCAGTCGTATTCCGCGGCGCTGGCGTATGCGCGCGGGCCCGTGAGTGTCGCGGCAGGCTACTTCCATGCGAACAACAGCCCGGCTTCCGCGGGGCTGCGCGATCCGGCAGCCGGCTGGAACAGCACTGCGGACGGCACCTTCAACGGCCCGATCAATCTTGGCTACCAGACCGCGCATTCGCTCGGCATCGCGCGCGTTGCGGCGCAGTACGCGGCGGGGCTGTTTACCTTCGGCCTCGGCTACAGCAACTCGCAATATCGCCGCGACGGCGCGTCTTCGTTCGGCTCGAACCAGCATTACAACACTGGGCAAGGCTTCGCGAACTATCAGCTGACCACCGCGCTGCTGCTCGGCGCCGGCTACACGTACATGAAGGCAGGCGGCGATACGTCGGCGACTTATCATCAGGCGTCGGTGGGCGCGGACTATAGTCTGTCGAAACGCACCGATGTTTATCTCACCGCGGCGTGGCAGCACGCGAGCGGCCAGACCGGCGACGGGCTGGGCGGCGCGCAGCCGGCGCAGGCGTCGATCGGCTCGTATGGGTATGCGGGCACCAGCAATCAGGAAATCGTCGTACTGGGCTTCCGGCACAAGTTCTGAACGCGTGCTCGCCATCGGCGCTTGTCGGCCTTACTTGTCAGCGTCACTTGTCAGCCTCAATTGTCAACGGCACATCAAAAAAGACCCGCCAGCAAGCCGGCGGGTCAATGCGCTCGGAGAAAGCGCGATGAAATCGTGCTAGCCGCGCGGCACGCGCTCATCAGAACCGTGCACGCATGCCGACCGTCGCGACCACCTGGTTAGCGCTCGACGAAGCGCCGCCCGAACCGTTGACGAACGCCACGTAACCGTGCCCGATTGCATGCTGATACATGCCTTCGGCGTACAGATCAGTGCGTTTGGACAGCGAATACACGGCCTGCAGGTTCACCTGATTCCATTTCGGATCGGAGCCGAAGGTCGAGGTCTTGGTCACGTGCGCATCGGTGTATGTATAGGACGCACCTAGCGTCAATGCATGCGTCAGCGTGTATTTGCCATTCAGTTCGTAGTTGTCGAAACGCGCGGTGCCGTTGTTCGAGCCGAACGACGCGGTACCCTGGAACTGGCTGTGCGAGTACGTGAAGCCGACTAGCGCGGGGCCGATCGCATAGTTGACTGCCGCGCCCACGGTGCGCTGCACGTCCGTGCCGAGCAGGAAGCCGCCGGTACCGTTCGATTGCGATTCGGCTGGATCGAGCGCGCCCGACGTATTGCTGGTCGAGTTCGAGCCATTGACCTGCAGATACGCAACCGCGACATTCAGCGGACCATTGCCATAGGCCACGCCAGCGCTGTATGCGCGATTCAATGCGAAATCCTGGTTGTTCGAGAATGCGTACAAGCCGCCGAATCTGAGGCCGGCATAGTTGGCGCTCGAGTATTTGATCGAGTTGTTAAAGCGCACCGAGTGTTCGTAGTTGTCGTTGTCGAACACGTGCGTGAAGCCGGTGTCGCCGAACGGGACCCCCACGCCGGTTAGCGGCGCGACGAAATCGGTCAGGAAATCGTATTGCCGGCCTAGCGTGACGCTACCGTACTGATCGGTGCTGAGCCCCACATACGCTTGCCGCCCGAATAGCCGGTTGTCCTGGCCGAGCTTGCCGTTTTGTATGTTGAAGCCGTTTTCGAGCACGAACTGCGCTTTCAGTCCGCCGCCGAGATCTTCGGTACCGCGCAGACCGAAGCGCGAGCCGTTGATTTCGCCGCTGGTTCCCTGAACCAGCGAGCCGTGCTCGGTGCCTCTGGCCACATTGTTGGTGTACATCAGGCCGGCGTCGAGCAGCCCATACAACGTGACCGAACTCTGCGCGTGGGCAGCCGACACAGCGAAGACCGGCAGCAGTGCCGCGAAGATGCGCTTGTTCATACGCCACCTCTACCTGTGTTGAGATCGCCGGGGCGATGTCGTGGAGTATCGGCAACATTCACGACGCATCAAAGGACAGGGCGGTAAAGATACTTTTCGTGTCTATTCACAAGTGCTGGGCCGTGCTTTTCGAGCCCGGCCTTTTATTTCGCGGCGCTTACGGTGCTTACGACGCTTACAGCCGTTCGAGCGGAAAACCGTCCGCGAAGGTCTCGCGCAGATAATCGATGAACAGCGCAACCGCGCGCGGCACGTGCGGCGTATAAGGACGCACCACGTACAACTGCTCGGCGAACGTGCCGGCCGGGCGCCAGTCGGGCAGCACCAGTTCCAGCTTGCCGGTGCGAACCGCGCCCTGCGCGGTGAAATCGGGCACCAGAGCAATGCCGAGATCGTCGAGTGCCGCATCGCGCAGCGCTTCGCTGTTGTTGGCCGCGAACGAGCCGCTCACCGACACGCTGACCGGCGCATCCTGCGTCTTGCGCACGCCGTTGCGCTCGAAGGTCCACAGTCCCGAACCGCTGGCGCGCGGATACGACAGGCAATCATGTGTGGCCAGATCGGCAGGCGTCGCGGGCCGGCCGCGCCGCTTCAGATAGGCACGGGTGGCGACCAGCACCGAATGCGTATCGCACAGCTTCCACGCAACATGCGTTTCCGGCACCTGCGCGCTATGCCGGATCGCGAGGTCGAAGCCTTCGGACGCAATCGAGCTGAGCCGGTCCGACACTTCCAGCTGCACTTTCACTTCGGGATGTGCGCGCAGAAAGCCCGGCATGCGCGGCACCAGTTGCTGGCGCACCAGCGCAACCGGCGCCGTCGCACGAATCAGGCCGCGCGCGACGCCGGCCAGCTCGCGTACCGTCGAAAAGCTCGCCGCGATCTGCTCGTATTGCGCGCGCGTGCTGTCGACGAGGCGCTGCCCGGCCTCGGTGAAACGCACGCTGCGCGTGGTGCGCTGCACCAGCGCGACGCCGGCCGCACGCTCGAGTTCGGCGATGCGCTGGCTCATGGCGGCCTTGCTGACGTTCAGGCGCGCCGCCGCCGCCGTATATGACCCCTGTTCGGCCAGCACGGTGAGCCAGTGCAGGTGAGTCCACAAGCCTTCGATCTTTTGCGTATCCATCGCCCGATTGTTCACGTATGAAAACAATAAGTTCAATCTTAACGCCTTTGCAGCGGCGGCGATGCTTCATACACTTGCGTCACGGTGGTCAACATAGAGGGTGAGACAACATGCAAGCCTATAGCGATACAGCAGACGTTACGCATTTCATTCACGGCGAAGCGGTGCGCAGCAGCGGCACGCGCACGCAGCCGATCTACAACCCGGCCACGGGCGCGCAACCGCGCAAGTTGCAGCTGGGCGAGGTGGCGGACGTCGCGGCGGCCGTAGCGAGCGGCAAAGCCGCCTTCCCGAAATGGCGCGATACGCCGCCGATCCGCCGGGCGCGCGTGATGCTGCGCTTCCTCGAACTGATGAACAAGCATAGCAACGAGCTGGCCGCGATCATCACCGCGGAACACGGCAAGGTGTTTTCGGATGCGCAGGGCGAAGTGGCGCGCGGCATCGACGTGATCGAATTCTCGTGCGGCATTCCGCAACTGCTGAAGGGCGACTACACCGAGCAGGTGTCCACCAACATGGACAACTGGACCGTGCGCCAGCCGCTCGGCGTAGTGGCGGGCATTACGCCGTTCAACTTCCCGTGCATGGTGCCGTGCTGGATGTTCCCGGTCGCGATCGCGGCAGGCAACTCGTTCGTCCTGAAGCCGAGCGAGCGCGATCCGTCGGCGGCGCTGTTCATGGCCAAGCTGTTGAAGGAAGCGGGCTTGCCCGATGGCGTGTTCAACGTCGTGCAGGGTGACAAGGTGGTGGTCGATGCGCTGCTCGAACATCCGGACGTAAAGGCGGTCAGCTTCGTCGGCTCGACGCCGATTGCGAACTACATCTACGAAACCGGTGCGAAAAACGGCAAGCGCGTGCAGGCACTCGGCGGCGCGAAGAACCACATGGTCGTGATGCCGGACGCCGACCTCGAGCAGGCAGTCGACGGGTTGATCGGCGCAGCCTACGGTTCGGCCGGCGAGCGCTGCATGGCGATCTCGGTGGCGGTGCTGGTGGGCGACGTGGCCGACAAGATCATTCCGCTTCTGGCCGAGCGTGCCCGCAAGCTAGTGATCAAGAACGGCATGGAACCCGATGCGGAGATGGGCCCGATCGTGACGCGCCAGGCGCTCGAGCGCATCGAAGGCTACATCGCGACCGGTGTCGAGGAAGGTGCGAAGCTGGTGGTGGACGGCCGTGGCCACAAGGTGGCAGGGCATGAAGACGGTTTCTTCACGGGCGGCACGCTGTTCGACAACGTCACGCCGGAAATGCGCATCTACAAGGAAGAGATCTTCGGCCCGGTGCTCGCCTGCGTGCGCGTGAAGGACTTCAGCGAAGCGGTCGACCTGATCAATGCGCACGAGTTCGGCAACGGCGTCGCGTGCTACACGCGCGACGGCCACGTGGCGCGCGAGTTCGGCCGCCGCATCGAAGTGGGGATGGTCGGTATCAACGTGCCGATTCCGGTGCCGATGGCATGGCACGGCTTCGGCGGCTGGAAGCGCAGCCTGTTCGGCGATACGCATGCATATGGTGAAGAAGGCGTGCGTTTCTATACGAAGCAGAAGTCGATCATGCAGCGTTGGCCGGAAAGCATCGAGAAGGGTGCAGAGTTTGCGATGCCGACTGCGAAGTAACGACTGTTTGCGGGCTTGGCTTGAGTAACGAAACGCCGCGTGGCAACACGCGGCGTTTTTCGTTTGATGCACATGATCGCGCCACGTGCTGAGCACGCATTACACGATGTAAAAGCAGAAATACCCGCGACGCACTGCCGGCGCACATTGTTCAATGCGCGTACCGCATTCACGCCAAACCCCTGTTTTCCAACAGGAAGCCAGCGCCGCCCTGTCATCGTGCTGTCAACCTGTTCCCGCTACTCAAGAGTGTTTTGCCTGGCGCCGTGTTGACCCGCCGTGCCCGTAAAAAGATGATCGGCCATACACACATACTTGCAGGAGCACTGCACTCGGGGTGGTATGGATTTCTCGTCACTCGAAGTTTTCTGCGCGGTCGCAACGGAACAGAGCGTCATGCGTGCCTCTGTGCGGCTCGCGCGCGCGCAGTCGAATGTCACGAGCCGCATCAGACAGCTGGAAACGGAGCTGCACGTGCAGCTGTTCAGTCGCGTCGGCAAGCACATGACGTTGACGCAAAACGGCGAGCAGTTGTTCGACTACGCGTCGCGCATCCTGACGCTCGCGGCACAAGCGCGCGATGCACTGAGCCCGGCAAGCGCTGCAAGCCTCGCAGGCCGGCTCAGAATCGGCAGCATGGAAAGCACCGCGGCCACGCGCCTGCCCGCGCTGCTGTCGGGCTATCACGGCAAGTGGCCTGACGTCGCGCTTGAAATCACCATCGGCACATCGGCTTCGCTGGTCGACGAGGTGGCGCGGCACAAGCTCGATTGCGCGTTCGTTGCGATCACTGACGCGGGCGCTCATTCTTGCGCCGCTCCGGCGTTGGCCGCGAAAGGCCTGCAGGCTACGCCCGTGTGCACCGAAGAGCTGGTGCTGGTGTTGCCGCCGAACCATCCGCCGGTCACTACGCCAGCGGACCTGGAGGTCGCGACGCTCGCCGTGTTCCCGGCTGGCTGCACCTATCGCTGCGTACTCGAGCACTGGCTGGAAGGTGGGCCGATGCAGCAGGCGTGGCACGTGAGCGAACAGGCTTCGTATCACGGCATTCTTACGTGTGTCGCTGCCGGCTCGTGCTTCGCACTCTGTCCGCGCTCGATCCTGAACCTGCAGCGCGTGCCGATGGACGTGCGCACGCAGACCATCGCGTCGGCCGATACGTACCTCGTGTCGCGTACCGCCAACCAGAGCGCCGCGCTCGATGCGCTGCTAGGCGCACTGCGCGCCGGGCGGACTGCCGGGCCGCGTGCGCTCAGCGCGGCGGCTGCGTGACGAGCTGTGCGGTGGCGATCGGCTTGCAAGACGAAGCACGGTGCGAAGCGCGGCATGCGGCGCCGCGTTTCGCCGTGCCTCGCACGAAATCCCTCCAACAGAGCCACACCAAGAGCAACTACATGCAGCGACAATTCGACGACTTACTGCTCGGCAGCATCGAGCTCTTCTGCTTTGCCGCCGAACTCGGCAGCTTCACGCTGGCGGCGGCTGCAGCGAGCGTCACGCCGGCCGCGGTGAGCCGTTCGGTGGCCCGTCTCGAGAAACGCCTCGGCGTACGCCTGTTCGTGCGCACGACGCGGCAGATTCGCCTGACCGATCTGGGTCGCAAGTATTTTGAGCAGTGCCGTTCCGCGCTCGGCCAGCTGGTGGACGCGGAACGCGAAGTGACCGGCCAGCAGGCGACACCCGCCGGCATCTTGCGCATCAGCATGCCGACGCCGTATGGTCATCACCGGATGCTGCCGCTGATGGCGGAGTATCGCGAGCGTTTTCCGGAGGTAAAGGTTGAAGCGCATCTGAGCAACCGCAATATCGACTTCGCGGACGAAGGCTTCGATCTGGCGATTCGTGGCCGCGCGCCGCGCGATTCGGGGCTGATTGCGCGCACACTCGAACACGCGGAACTGGTGGTGGTGGCGTCGCCTGCTTATCTACGCAGAGCCGGCGCGCCGGCCACACCCGACGATCTCGAGGAACGCGAGTGTATCCAGTTCGAGTTGCCGAGCAACGGCCGCAACATACCGTGGCTGTTCAAAAGAGACGGCGCAGAAATCGACGTGGTGACGCGCGGCGGCTATGGTTCGTCGGGTGACGTACTGGCCGGCGTGACACTTGCGCGCAATGGCGCAGGTGTATTCCAGACTTATCGTTTCACGGTGGAGGAGGATCTTGCGAGCGGCAGGCTGGTCGAACTGCTGCCGCAATTCGGCGGCTGCTCGCGCCCGTTTATCCTGCTGTATCCGCATGGCCGGCACCTGTCTTCGCGGGTACGGACCTTCGTCGATTTCATTGTGGAAAAGTTGCACCCCCAGCTCAGGCCGGGTCTCCAACTGCTTTGAAGAGGACATGATATGACTAGTCGTTCCGCAAACCAGCCGCTGCTGAAGCTGCTGGGTATCAGCAAACCGATCATCCAGGCGCCGATGGCGGGCGTCAGCACGCCGGCGCTGGCCGCTGCCGTGTCGAATGCAGGCGGGCTGGGTTCGCTCGGCGTTGGCGCGATGAAGGCGGAAGCCGCGCGCAAGGCGATCCGCGACACGCGCGCGCTGACCGGGGCGCCGTTCAACATCAATGTGTTTTGCCATGCGCCGGCGCAAGCCGATGCAGCGGTCGAGCAAACGTGGCTCGACTGGCTGCGGCCACAGTTCGCAAAGTTCAATGCCACGCCGCCCGACAAGATCACTGAGATTTACACGAGCTTTGTCGAAGACAAGGCGATGCTCGACGTATTTCTCGAAGAGAAGCCGGCGGTCGTCAGTTTCCACTTTGGCTTGCCGCCGCAATCGGTCATCGGCGCGCTGCGCGCAGCCGGTATCCGGTTGCTTGCATCTGCAACCAGTTTGCAGGAAGCGCAAACCGTGGCCGATGCTGGGGTCGATGCAATCGTCGCGCAAGGTATCGAAGCGGGCGGGCATCGCGGCATGTTCGATACCGCGGCCTTCGACGAAGGCATCGGCACGTTCGCGCTGACGCGTCTGCTGGCGCGCAAGTTCGACCTGCCGGTGATCGCGTCGGGCGGCATCATGGACGGCGCGGGCATTGCCGCGGCGTTGGCGCTGGGTGCGCAGGCAGCGCAACTGGGCACGGCGTTCGTGCCGTGCCTGGAGACCGCAATCGACGACGGCTACCGGCGCGCGATTCTCGGCGACCCGGCGTATCACACGACGTTGACCGCGGCGATTTCAGGGCGGCCGGCGCGCAGCATGGTGAACCGTTTCACGATGCTCGGCCGGCAAGCGGACGCGCCGCCGACCCCGCTTTATCCGATTACCTACGATGCCGGCAAGGCGCTGCATGCGGCGGCGAAGGCGCAGGGCGAATTCGGCTATGGCGCGCAATGGGCGGGGCAGGCGGCGGCGCTTGCACGCGAGTTGCCGGCGGCGGAGCTGATGGCGCGCCTCGAGCAGGAACTGGCCGAAGCGAGCCGCGGGCTGCAAGCGTTCGCGTCGTGATCGGGCGGGCACGGTCGTGTCGATCGACGATTCGCGAGTGCAATACCAGCGCGACAGACCATTCCATCACGCGAGGTCGTTGCACGATGAGTGCACTCACCACCATTCAACGCATCGGCAGGTTCGTGCACGATGCGCATGCTGTTACGTCATGGAAAAAGGCAAATACCGTTCATTTAAGAAAGAATGGGCGGCATCGTGCGATGGCGAAATTCGCTTTGGTGTAGCATTGAGCCCAGTCTCGCACGGGCGATTGTGTTCGTCGCTATGTGCGTAGGTTCCGCGTCATACCTGCTGGATTCCCGTGTTTTTGCGCAGTATCTGCTATCTGCGAGCCTTCTCGGGTGTGGCAGGCTCGACCCATCAGACAGGTGCGAAAATATGGACGTTGCCGACCTCAAGGTGTTCGAAGCGGTTGCCCGCCACGGCAGCATGAACCGTGCTGCGCTGGAGTTGCACACCGTGCAGTCGAACGTCACTGCGCGCATTCGTTCGCTCGAGCGCGAGGTCGGCGTGGCGCTGTTTCAGCGTCATGTGCGTGGCGTCAGCATGACGCCGGCCGGGCAGCGCATGCTGCCGTACGCCGCGCGCATCGCGAAGCTGGTCGCCGACGCGCGCCTGGCGGCACAGGACGAGGGCCCGCCGAAGGGCGCGCTCACGCTCGGCACGCTGGAAACCACGGCCGCGCTGCGTTTGTCGCCGATTCTCAGTACTTTTGCGCGCCGCTATCCGAGCGTGCGGCTATCGTTGACCACCGGCACCAGCTGCAGTTTGACCACCGACGTGGCCGGCTGTCGGCTCGATGGCGCGTTCGTCGCGGGGCCGGTCGATCATCCGGATCTGCATGGCGAAACGATCTTCCATGAAGAACTGGTGCTGGTTACGCCGCGCTCCATCACATCGCTCGACACGCTCACGGATGTGCCCGATCTGAAGATCATCGTGTTCCGGCTCGGCTGTTCGTATCGGCAGCGGCTCGAGGCGTTGCTCGCCGAGATGGGTGCGCTCGCCACCACGCCGCTCGAGTTCGGTTCGATCGACGCGATCATCGCATGTGTGGCTGCGGGCATCGGCGTGACCTTGCTGCCGCGTGGCGTAGTGGCGAAAGCAGCGGAGCAGGGGCAGGTGACGCTGCATACGGTCGCACCGGAAGTGGCGCATGTCGAGACCTTGTTCATTCGCCGCCACGACAGCTATGTGTCGAGTGCAATGCAGGCCTTTATCGACGTGGCGCGTTCCGAATTCGGTGCGCTGACAATGGCAGCCTGAAGCGCCATCGATGTAGCTGGACGTTGCGCCATTCAATAACCGTGTGGCGCACGCCGGGCAAGCATCGCTCGCGCGGCCGATAAACGCATCGCGAAGAATTTCTGTTGTTACACCGCGTACCGGCGACGCTTGCTGTGGCGACAGCGCCTTGCAGCAAAGCTCGCGCGGGTTTCGCTACGCCTATCAACAGAGCTTTTCCTCACAGCGAATAGTCGGCGTGCGAATTTGCACGCGTTGCGCCCTATACTCGGCGGCAATGAGTTGCTTTAAGCATTCGCTCAATTGCCATGAAAAACCCTGCTGCCACCGTCACACCCAACGTCAATGCCAACGCGTCGTCCGGCGCTTCCCGCGAAGCGGAGAAGGACACGCCCACGTATGCCGCGCGCAACGCGCCATACTGGCGCCGCAATCTGATCATCTGCGTGTTCGGCTCGTTCACGACGCTGGTCAGCCTCAGCATGCTGCTGCCGTTTCTGCCGCTATATGTGCAGCAGCTCGGCGTCACGTCGACCTCGGCAATCGTGCAATGGTCCGGCGTCGCGTTCGGCGTGACCTTTCTCGGCACCGCGGTGACGGCGCCGCTGTGGGGCCAGCTGGCCGACCGCTATGGACGCAAGCCGATGCTGATTCGCGCGGCGATCGGCATGGCGGTGGTGATGTCGACCATCGGCCTTGCGCACAACGTGTATGAACTGGTTGCACTGCGCTTTGCTGCGGGTCTGATTGGCGGCTATGCGTCCGCATCGATTGTGATGATCGGCACGCAGGCGCCGCCCGAGCGCTCGGGCTGGGCGCTCGGCGTGCTGTCCACCGGCGTGCTGGCCGGCAACCTGGTCGGGCCGCTGATAGGTGGGCTGCTGCCGAACCTGATCGGCATTCGTGGCGCGTTTTTCGCGGGCGGCGCGATGATCGCGATTGCCGCGTTGTTGACCATTACGCTGGTGCGCGAGGATTTCACGAAGCCGGTCAAGCGCGCGCCTCAGCCGAAGCGAGACATGTCGGCTCCGCGCGTGCGCGCGTTCGCACCGCTTGCCGCGTTGCTGGTGACCGCGATGATGGTGTTGCTGTCGAACATGTCGATCGAGCCGATCATCACCGTGTATATCGCGCAGCTGCATGTGGCGCACGACCGGCTCGCGACGATCGCGGGCGTCGTGATGGCGTGCTCGGCGTTCGGCAGCATGCTGATGGCCGCGCGCCTCGGTGCGCTCGCAGACCGTATCGGCGGATGGAACGTGATCATCGGTTGCCTGATCGCGACGGCCGTTGTAATGATTCCGCAAGCATTCGTCACGCAGTGGTGGCAACTGGCCGTGCTGCGCGGGCTGATGGGCATGACGCTGGCGGGCCTGCTGCCGTCGATTGCGAAACTGGTGCGGCACGCGGTGCACGAAGGGCAATCCGGCAAGATGCTCGGCTATCTGCAATCGGCGCAATACGCGGGGCAGGTGGTCGGGCCGCTGATCGGCGGTGCGATCGGCGTGCACTTCGGCATGCGCTGGGTGTTCTTCGTAACCGGCGCGCTGCTGCTCGGTTGCGCGGTGCTCGACCGTTGGGCGAAAGCGCGCCAGCCAGGCGTGGCCTGAAGCGCGCTCGCAAAAGTCACACAAGCTGCCGCGTGCCTCGTCCTGCCGAACGCTTCCGATCCCACCTTACGCCCCCCTATCTATTACGCAGATACCCATATCTGCATAAAGCGCCTGTACGTCGCGACAGATTGCGTAAGCTACTACTACGCGTTCAGTCAACGCCCTCTCGCGCATCGTGAAGCAGCAGACCGTGCGGGCAAGTTGACCCAACCTTGTTCTCCAGGTTTTCTGTTGCCAGGCGAGGTACATGATGGACCAGCTCTACATGTTGAGAGCTTTCGTAGCGGCCGCGCGACATCGCAGTTTCAGCAAGGCGGCCGAGTCGCTTGGCGTGACGACCGGCTCGATTTCGAAGGCCATCGCGAAGCTCGAAGGCAATATCCAGACGCGCGTACTGCATCGCACGACGCGCTCGGTCACGCTGACCGAAGCCGCGCAAGGCTATTACCAGAGCTGTTGCCGGCTGCTCGAAGAGCTCGACGAAGCGAACCGCCGCATCTCGCTGGAGCGTGAAGTGGACAGCGGCAAGCTGCGCCTCGTCGTGCATCCGATGCTGGTCGGCGCGACCTTTGCACGCTTTCTGGCCAGTTATCACGCGGTCGCGCCGAACGTTAACCTGATGGTGTCGGTGCAGGACGGCGCGCTCAATTTCTACGACGGCCAGTGCGACATGGCGATTCTGCCTGCGCATCTGGTCGAGCAATCGGCGGTGATCCGGCGCACGCTGTCGCGCTGTGCGCGCGTGCTGGTTGCGGCGCCCGCCTATCTCGACAAGCACGGTATGCCGCAGCAGGCGGCGGATCTCGCGCGCCACTTTCTGCTGCTTGATCCGAAAGCGCGTCAGCAGGGTACGAGCTTCATCGAATTGCGTGAGGGCGGGCGCCGCGTCAGCGTGCTGCCGATGTCGTCGATGGACGGTAACGAAGTGCTATTGCGCGCCGCTGCGCTGACGGGCACCGGCATCGCGGCGCTACCCGATGCGATGGTCAGCGAAGATCTGGCCAACGGACAACTGGTGCGCGTGCTGCCCGAGTGCTCGACGGCCGATAGCGGTGTCGAGATCTGCCTGTTCTATTCACACCGCGAACTGCTGCCCGCGCGCTTGCGCACCTTCGTCAATTTCTGCACAGAGTTCTTCAGGTCAGGCCAGCCTGCGCGTGCGGTCAATGTGATGCACGCGGTCAATGCCGTCAGTACGCTCAATGCAGTCAATGCGCTCACGTCGACGCCGGTCTGCATCGATTGATGTGCTTGCGCGCACACAGCCAGCATGTGAATACGCTGGCGCGCAACGACAACGCCCGCCACCGGTCTGCACTGATGGCGGGCGACAATCCTGCATAACGAATGGCTTGCGCTCAACCCGGCTTCGCCGCTTTCAACTTGTTGCGATACTCGTTGACCGGCAAACCGCCCCAGCCCCAGTTTTCCGTTTCGACTTCCTGAATCACGACGAAGGTCGCTTCCAGCGGCTTGTTCAGCACGTCGCGCAGCAATTCGCTTGCACCCTTGATCAGGCGGGCCTTTTCTTCCGGCGTCACTGCGCTGGTGCCGGGCTGGTTTCCTTCGCGGGTTACCTGAATGGTCACAATAGGCATGGCGTTCTCCGTGATGGCGGGCCACGCGGGGCATCGCGATGGGCGCCCCGTGTTGCCTGCGAACCTGACTTAGTGGCCTGCGCTCTGGCCGCCGTCGACGTGCAGGATTTCGCCCGTCACGAACGGCGCCGAGTCGAGATACAGCACCGCATTGACGATGTCGCTCATTTCGCCCATGTGGCCGACCGGATGCAATGCGTCCAGCGCTGCATGGGTTTCCGGCGCGTGCATCGGCGATTTGATGATACCGGGCGCGACCGCATTCGCGCGAATGCCGGTTTTCGCGTATTCGATCGCGAGCGAGCGGGTCGCCGCGTTCAGACCACCCTTGGTCAGCGACGCGAGCACCGACGGCACGCCGGAAACAGCATGATCGACCAGCGTGGTCGAGATTTGCACGACGTGGCCGGTGCGGTTCTTTTCCATCTGCTCGATCGCAAGCTGCGTCACGTGGAAAAAGCCGTTGACGTTCACGTTGAGCACGGCGGCGTAGTCTTCCGCGGTGTATTGCGTGAACGGCTTCGCGATAAAGATGCCCGCATTGTTGACGAGCGTGTCGACCCGGCCGAAGCGTTCGATTGCCGCCGCCACCACGCGCTTGGCGACTTCACGATCGCCGATGTCGCCGGCCACCGTGACCAGATCCGGATCGTCGGACGGCTTGACCGAACGTGCGGTCGCGACGACGCGATAGCCGTGCTGACGGAATGCCTTGACGAGTTCTGCACCGATACCTTGCGATGCGCCCGTGACGATTGCGACTTTCTGCGTATTGCTCATGATGACCTCGAATTCTCGACGATTGAGTGGTTGATAGCGATCGGGGCAGCGCCACCGATTGGTGCTAAATCTAGGCCGCTCACGGCAGTTTGCGTACACCCGCGGTGGACAAACAGTATTGATCGGCGAGAACAAATGTCGCGCTCCGACGAGGCCGCGGCAGTGCAGGGAGCATGATTAACATCGCGTAACAACGCTTTTGCCGCACACCGCCAACTGCCGCTGGTGGCGCTGCCGGTATCGTGCGAAACAACGCGGCGGCGCGGCTCACAGGCTTTCGTCTGCACATTGCGTGGCGCATCGAAAGTTCATCTGATGCGCTGTACCGCCCCGCTCCGAGAAACGATGAAAAAAGGTCACGCGTATGGATACGTTGCGCAACATGAAGATCTTCGTCGAGGTAGCCGAGTCCGGCAGTTTCACCGCTGCGGCCAATCAGCTCGATGCCACCACTGGCTATGTGTCGCGCTCGATCTCCGAGCTCGAGGCGCATTTGCGCACCCGGCTGCTGAATCGCACGACTCGCCGCATCGCGTTGACCGAGGCCGGCGAGCGCTATCTGAACCGCTGTCACGCGATTCTTTCGTCTGTTTCGGAAGCCGAAGCAGAGGCCTCGGATGCACACGCGAAGCCGGTCGGCACGCTCAGGCTGCATGCGATGTCGAGCATCGGCCAGAACTATGTGGTGCCCGCGGTGGCGGCCTACCAGGAGCGCTACCCGGCGGTGACGGTGGATCTGACGCTGTCGCAGGGCGTGCCCGATCTGCTCGAGGAAGGTTACGACGTCGCGCTGCGCGCGACGCCCGATACGCTGCCCGACTCGAACTACATCTCGCATCGGCTCGGCACGGTACACAGCGTGCTGTGCGCAGCGCCGGCGTACCTCGAGGTGCATGGCACTCCCGAGACGGTCGGCGATCTTGCGCACCACATGTGTCTGCAGGTGGCGATGCCGATCTTTCCAGCCGAACGCTGGACGCTGGTCGGACCCGACGGCGAGAGCGAGGTAGAGCTACCGCATACGCGCTTCAAGGTGAATGTTCCGGATGCGCTGGCGATTGCGCTTCACGAAGGGATGGGGATCGGTGCGCTGCCGACGCTGACGGTGCGCGCGGCGTTTCGTAACGGCACGCTGGTGCGGCTGCTGCCCGAGCACCATCTGCAGCAATGTCTGAACATCTACGCGGTCTACGCATCGCGGCAGTATCTGGATGCGAAGATCAAGACGTGGATAGAGTTCCTGAAGGAATGGGTGGCTGACGCACTGCATGAAGACGAAGCCATGATCGCAAAAAGGCCGAAGCGCGACATTGTCGCGCGTTAGTCAATTCGGTAAAAATGGCATAGCTAATAAATAATCGATTCACAAAAATTAAAATGAGAATGTGAATATTTGTGAATTAATGATCGCTGATCTGGCGCGTAATATCGGACATATTGCTATGCGCCAGGAATATTCAAAAAGAATGTTCTCGACCAACTTCAAATGGTTTGTCGGGATAAGCCTTCATGCTCCGTTGTAGTGGCCTTGTATTGCCGGCTGGCGTTGGGTGCGGCGTAACATTGCCTGGATACGCATTGTCCTGATGCTTGCCAACAATCGCAACGGATATCGCAATCTTCTGCAAAGAAATATTCCTGAAAGAAATCATAAAATGCCCACTGGTTAAAAAATCCATTCAATAGCGGATGATTAGGTAAACCTATAAAAATGTATTGAAAAATGTTCTTGAATAAGACTAGACTGCGAGCGCACGAGGATTAAAGCGCGCACTTGCAAAAAGGTGGCGCGACGATCGCTGGAGACATCGTGCGTATTCAAGGCACCGGAAAAAGTTGGGCATTTCGCCGCAGAGCGGAATCCGAACGGCCGCCATCGAGGCGGTCTCCGGCGATGGATGGCCGTTACGGGGCGCATCTGCGGCAACGCAGGTGGGGGTCAGTCCGTGGTAGCGGCTTTGGTGACGCTCGTTCACGCGAGCGCCGAATCGAGTTTTGCTTACCCCCTTGCCGATGCAGGAGAAACACCGTGTCTGTCGATAAGCAGATAGTCGCGCTGCCAAACGGACTGAAGGTCTACACCGAGCGCCACATATTCGATCCCCGGTTCGAGACGGTCATTCTCGTGAACGGCGCGTTGGCGACCACCGCGTCGTTCGGCCAGACCATCCGCTACCTCAGCGAGCGCTACAACACACTGTGCTTCGACCTGCCGTACGCGGGCCAGTCGCGGCCACACAATCCGGTCGATTTCATCCTGTCGAAAGACGACGAAGTCGAGATCCTGCTGCATCTGCTGCGCGTGTTCGCGCCGCGGTTTCTGGTGTCGGTGTCGTGGGGCGGCGTCGCTTCGATGCTGGCGCTGTCGCGTGCGAGAACCAGCGTGCAGCGTGCGGTGATCGCATCGTTCTCGCCGTTCCTGAACGATGCGATGACCGACTATGTGACCCGTGCACGCGACCATATCGCCGCCGGCGAGAACCTGAAAGCCGCGCAGTTGCTGAACGACACGGTCGGCTGCTTCCTGCCGCGCATCATGAAGCTCTACAACTACCGGTACCTGACGCGTTTGCCGCGCGCCGAGCAGGACCAGGTTGCGTTCCACGTCGACCAGATTCTCGCGATCCGCTCGGAGCAGTACCTGAACGAATTCCGCGGCATCGGTTGTTCGCTCCGCTTCATCAACGGCGAGCTCGACGTGTACACGACCGCCGCCGACGTACGCAAGCTCGGCGACTACGTGCCGGGCGCCGAATTCATGACGATTCCGCAAGCCGGTCATTTCCTCGATCTCGAAGGACGCCAGCAGCAGGAACACGTGCGCAACGCGATTCTCGGTTTCTTCTGCGCGGCGGCGCGTTCGCCGGAAGCGGTGCAGGACGGCGAGAGCCTGTCGCCGCTGCTGGGCGGCGCGTTGTCTGCGTTGTCGTGACGCGCGCTGCCGCACACAGCATCGGAACCCGGGCGAAGCACCGCAACCGGCAAGAGACAAGAACAGGAAGCACGAGGACGCCATGTCGCACATGATCATTACCGCAATCGGCTCGGCCGGCGATGTCCACCCCATGCTCGGCATCGGCGCTGCGCTCGCTGCGCGCGGGCACCGTGTGACGTTTTGCAGCCATCCGCAGTTCGCCGACGCGGCACGGCGCCAGGGCTTCGCGTTCGTGCCGGTGGGTACCGCGCAGGAATACGCCGATGCGTTGGCGAATCCGGCGCTATGGCGACCGCGTACGTCGTTGCGCACGCTGTGGCAAGTCGTGGCGCCGGTGCTGCGCCCGCATTTCGATACGCTGTATGCACGCACCGATGAAGACACGGTGCTGGTGGGTACGCTGTGGGCTTTTTCCGCGCGGCTGATGCAGGAACTGCATCGCACGCCGTTTGTGTCGGTGCAGATTTCGCCGTCGACGCTGCTGTCCGCTCATGCGCCGCCGAGCCATCCGCGGCTGACCGTGCCGCGCTGGCTGCCGCTCGCGCTGAAGTCCGCGTTGCTGACGCTGATCGAGCGCCGCGTGCTCGACAAGCTGATCGGGCCGCAGCTCAATGCCGTACGGGCCGGGCTCGGGTTGCCGCGCGCAAAGCGCATCGTCGGCCGCTGGCTGCATTCGACCGATGGCGTGCTATGCCTGTTTCCCGGCTGGTTTGCTGCCGAACAGCCGGACTGGCCGGCGCCACGCATGCTAAGCGGCTTTCCGCTCTTCAACGACGTCGCCGATGCGCCGCGCGATGCGGAGCTCGATGCGTTCATCACGGCAGGCGAACCGCCGGTGGTGTTCACACCGGGCTCGACGCTGGTGGACCCCGATCGATACTTCAAGGTGGTGAACGACACGCTCGCCGCCACCGGCCTGCGCGGTATTCTGCTTGGCCCCGGTGCGCAAGGTATTCACGATAACCGGCTGCTGCGGCGCCGCTACGTGCCGCTCGCGGGCTTGCTGCCGCGCTGCCGCGCGCTGGTGCATCACGGCGGTATCGGCACGGCGGCGCTCGCCTATGCGGCCGGCGTGCCGCAAGTGCTGACGCCGTTTGCGCACGACCAGTTCGACAACGCGCAACGGGTGGTGACAAGCGGCTGCGGCGTGCGCGTCGACGGCGCGGTGAGCCGCGACAAACTGGTGCGCGCGCTGGCTCGGGCACTCGGCGATCCTGCCATCGCCGCGAGTTGCGCGCAGCGTAAGGCGCTTTTGCTGGCAGCGCCGGATGGTTGTGCGAGCGCGGCGCGTTTTATCGAAGGCTTCGTGCCGGCGCAGCGGGCTGGCGTGCGGTCCAACGCCTCTCCTGCCCGTGCTGCCGAGGCCAGCGCGTGAGCGCGGCGGGTTCGCAGCAGTGGGCCGCGCCTGGTTCATCCGAGTCGCCCGACGCGCCCCGATCACCCGCGCTGCCGCGCGGCGCACGCCTCGCGTTGCTGACTTTCGCGCTATCGCTGGCCACCTTTATCGAAGTGCTCGATTCGACGGTCGCCAACATCGCGGTGCCGTCCATTTCGGGCAGCCTCGGCGTCTCGAACAATCAGGGCACCTGGGTGATCAGCTCGTACTCGCTTGCCGCGGCGATTGCGGTGCCGCTGACCGGCTGGCTCGCGCGGCGCTTCGGCGCGGCGCGTCTGTTCATCACTGCCGTGGTGCTGTTTACGCTGACCTCGCTGCTGTGCGGCCTTGCCTCCAACTTCTACGTGCTGGTTGCATGCCGTGCGCTGCAGGGTCTTTGCTCGGGCCCGATGGTGCCGCTTTCGCAAACCATCCTGCTGCGCTCGTTTCCGCCCGAGCGCCGCACCGCTGCGCTGGCGTTGTGGGGGATGACCGTGCTGCTCGCGCCGATCTTCGGCCCGATGGTCGGCGGCTGGCTGATCGACGCGTTGTCGTGGCCATGGATCTTTCTGATCAACCTGCCGATCGGGCTGTTCTCGTTCGCCGTCTGCGCGACGTTGCTGCCGCGCGAGCGCGGCGAACGCAGCGGCGCGCGCATCGACGTGCCCGGCATCCTGCTGCTGGTGATCGGCGTCGGCTCGCTGCAGGCGATGCTCGATCTCGGCCACGACCGCGGCTGGTTCGGCTCGCCGCTGATCGTCACGCTCGCGACCGTCGCGACGCTGACGCTGATCGCGCTGCTGATCTGGGAAGCCGGCGAGGAGGCGCCGGTAATCGAGCTATCGCTGTTCAAAGACCGCACTTTTTCGTCGTGCGTGGTGATCATCTCGCTCGGCATGGTGGTGTTTTCGCTGGTCGGCGTGGTGTTCCCGTTGTGGCTGCAGGCGGTGATGGGCTACGACGCGTTCCATGCGGGGCTCGCGACCGCGCCGATCGGCGTGCTGGCGCTGGTGTTCGCGGTGCTGGTCGGGCTCTATGGGCATCGCGTCGATACGCGCGTGCTGGTGAGCGGCGGCTTTCTGGTGTTTGCCGGCGTGATGTGGTGGAACGCGCATTTCACGCTGACCATGAGCTTCGCGCAGATCGCCACGCCTGGGTTGATCCGCGGTATCGGGCTGCCGTGCTTCTTTATTCCGCTGACGGCCGCGACGCTGTCGCGTGTGCCCGACGACAAGCTGGCGGCCGCGTCGAGCCTGTCGAATTTTCTGCGCACGCTGGCCGCCGCATTTGGCAGCGCGCTTAGCGTGACGCTGTGGGACAGCCGCGCGCTGTACCACTACGGTGTGTTGTCGGCGTCGGTCGAGCATGCGTCGGCGAACACCGAACGCTATCTGCAGGCGTTGCAGCGCAGCGGTGCGCAAGGCGGCCAGCAACTCGGCCAATTGCATGACGTAGTCCAGCAGCAGGCCTACATGATGGCCACCAACGACGTCTACGCGCTGGCCGCCGTGACGTGTGCGGGACTTGCCGCGTTGATCTGGCTGGCACGCCCGAAACGGGGCGTGGCAGCTTCCTTTGGCCATTGAGCGAATCGCGATGACGACACTTGGCGCACTGATCGTACTGTTTGAGCCCTCCGATGCCGAGCTTGCGCGGGTCGCCGCGCTGGCCGACGCTTGCGACGTGCTGGCGATCGTGGATAACGCAACCCATCCGGACCCGCGTCTCGCGCGGTTCGTGCAAGCTGCGCAAGACGGGCAAGGTGCGCAAGGTGAGCAAGGGCCGCAACATCAGCCGCGCGCACACGTGGTGCTGCTGCACAAGGGCAACCGCTACGGTTGCGCGGCAGCATTCAATTTTGGGCTGGTCGCGCTGTTCGCGCGCGGCTGCGATGCGGTTGCGCTGTTCGATCAGCAGTGCAAGGTGCCGGAGCAATACTTTCCGCAGATGCGTGCGCTATACGAGCGGATGGGGACGCGCGCGTTTCTTGCGGGGCCGCGCGTGTTCGATGAAGTGACGCACTCGTACAAGGTCGAGGTCACTACCGACGGCATTGCCGTGCGCCGCCTGAAAGTGCGCAGCGATACGCCGTTGCAGCGCTGCGCGTTTCTGAGCTCGTGGGGATGCGTTGTGTCGCGGGCTGCCTTTACGCGGCTGGGCGGCTTCGACGAGCGGCTGTTTGCGGACCATATCGATACCGAATATTCGCTGCGCGCGTTTGCGCGTAGCGTGCCACTGTATCTGGTGCCGGCGCTGGAGCTGTCACGCGGTGCCGAAGACGCGCGCGCGGTGCAGCGCACCAGTATGCGAGGCCGCGCCGGCTTACCCGATGGAGCCTGGCCGCAGCGCTACTACAGCGCCCGCAACGCAATTCATCTGAGCCTGACCTACGGGCTGCGCTTTCCCGTTGCGCTCGCAACCAACCGGCACATCACATCGCAGATCGCGCACATTCTGCTGCATGAGCAGGACAAGTTCGCGCGGCTGGTCGACATCGCGAGCGGGGTTGTCGACGGCCTGCTGTGCCGCCTCGGTCCACTCGAAACCGCACGGCCGCGACTGGCCGCCCGACGGGCACACCTCACATGATGCGCGCGCATTCATTCGCGGCGGCCGCGCGCAAACTCACGCGGGCCGCTCCACTTGCCGTGCTCGCCGGGGCCCTGGCTGTCGCGCTTGGCGGTTGCGTGCCGACCGGTTTCACGCCGAAGCTCACCGCGCGCGCGCCGGGTGCCGACGCGCTTGCGCAGCTGACACCGGGCGCGCCGAACGGCACGTGGCCCGCGCCCGACTGGGTGGCTGGCTTCGGCGACGCGCAACTCGACGCGCTGGTTGCCGATGCCTTGCATGACAACCCTGATCTGCAGGCCGCCCGCGCTCGCATCGATATCGCGCAAGCGGAATTGCAGCAGTTCGCGTCGCTGACGGGCCTGACCGGGACGGCCGGTGCGAGCGTGCAGAAAGCCCGTCTGCCGCAGTCGGACCAACTGGCCGAGGTGTCGGTCGGCGGCAGCCCGGTACCGGTGCAACTGTTCGCCCAGCCGACGGTGTCGCCATCGGCCTTGTTCGTCGGGCTCAACTATCAGCTCGATCTGTGGGGCCACAATGCGGCGCTGACGCTCGGCCTGATGTCGCGGCGCGATGCCGCGCAGGTCGACGCGCAGCAGGCGCGGCTCACGCTGACGGTCGCACTGGTCACGCTGTATTGCGACCTCGATCAGGCGTACACGGTGCGCGATCTGCTGAACCAGAAGCTCGCGGTGAACGACCGCAGCGACACAGTCGAGCGCGAGCGCGCCGCGCGCGGCATCGATAACGGCTATGACGCAAACGACGCGGCGCTCAAGCGCGCGCAACTGCGCGAGCAGATCCAGATCAACGACGAGCGTGTGCAGCTCGCGCAGCTGCAGCTCGGCGTGCTGTCGGGCCGCGGGCCGCAAGCGGGGCTCGCGCTGGTGCGCCCGCATCTGGCGCCGCTGGCCGATGCGCCGTTGCCCGCGCGGCTGTCGCTTGGCCTGATGGGGCGCCGGCCCGATATCGTCGCAGCGCGGATGCGGGTCGAGGCGGCCTCCGCGAATCTCGATGCGGCGCGCGCGCAGTTCTATCCGGACGTGAACCTGATGGCGCTCGGCGGGCTGGCCGCGCTGACACCGGCCGGACTGTGGTCGCACGATGCGTTGACCGGCTCGATCGGCCCTGCGGTGTCGCTGCCGATTTTCGATCGCACACGGCTGACGGCGAAGCTCGGCGAGAACGCGGCCCGCACCGATGTGGCGATCGCGCTGTACAACCAGACCGTCGATGCTGCACTTGGGCAGGTCGCGCAACAGCTGGCCTCACTGCAGTCTGTCGATGTGCTGATCGCGCGCCAGACCGAAGCGCTCGATGCGCAGACCAGCAAGAGCGCGATTGCCGGCGAGCGGCAGCGGCGCGGCCTGATGACCGGGCGCGACGCAAACCGTGTACATGCTGCGCTGTTCGACGAACGGATTCGCCTCGCGGATTTGCGGGAACGGCGGCGCGCACTGCGCGTCGGGCTGATTGGTGCGCTGGGTGGTGGCTTTGATGGTGGCGCGGAGCGGCAGGACGGGCCGAAAGCTAACCTGCAAGCCGTGTTGCAAACCAACGCGCAAGCTGATTCGCAAGCCGCGCTGCAAACCGGCCAGCAAACCGTGTTGCGAACCGGCCCGCAAGGCGGCCCTCAGAACGACCCGCACGGCGACTCGCAAGCCGACCTACTGGCTGCCCCACAGGGCGACTCGCAAGCCAGCCCACAAGCTGCCGCACAAGCCGACCCGCAAGTCAGCCCGCTCGGCGAGCCCACCGCGCCTGCATGGTCGAGCCGCACCGTCGCCCCCGACGCAGCCGCGCCATCCCGCACCGAATCGATGAACCCGACACGCGTTGACTGAATGCACTCCGACAACCATCTTCAGCATGATCCGATCGTCGCCCAGCGCGAGGCTGCCGCTGCGCAGACTGCCCACGCTGGACAAGCCGCGCGACGCGCGACACGCCGGCTGCGCTTCGCGGTGTTCTTTGGCCTTGTCGCGTGCGCGGCGCTGGCGGCGCTTGCCCACTGGTATCTCGGCGGCCGCTTCAACGAAGACACCGACGACGCCTACGTAGCCGGCAACATCGTGCAGATCGCCGCGCAAACCCAGGGCACCGTAACCGATGTACTGGTATCGGATACCCAGCGCGTGCGCGCAGGCCAAGCGCTCGTCAAGCTCGACGACACCGAAGCGGCCGTTGCTTTCGCGCAGGCGAAAGCACGTCTCGTGCAGGCGGTACGCCAGGTAGCGAACGCGCGGATCTCGGCGAATGCCGACGCGGCCGCGGTAAAGGCGCGCCAGGCGGCACTCGCCGAAGCACAACGCGCGCTGGCGGCACGCGACGACGCGTCGGTCGAGGTGGTCGCGCCTGAAGAACTGGCCCGCGCGCGCACCTCGCTCGCCGACGCGCAGGCAGCCTACGCGAGCGCACGGGCGCAGCTCGACGCGTCGCGTACGCTGGGCAGCGGCCAGCCGCTCGAAAGCAACCCGGCGGTGATCGAGGCGGCCGCGCAGTTCCGTCTGGCCATGCGCAACCTGCGGCGCGCGACCATCGTCGCGCCGCTCGACGGCACCATCGGCCAGCGTTCCGTGCAGGTCGGCCAGCAGGTCGGTCCGGGCGTGCCGCTGATGTCGCTGATCCAGTTGCAGCACCTGTGGATCGAAGCGAACTTCAAGGAAGGGCAGATCCGCCACATGCGGATCGGCCAGCCGGTGCGCGTGATATCGGATATCTACGGTTCGCAGGTGATCTATCGGGGGCGCGTCGAGGGCTTTTCTGCGGCAACCGGCAGTGCCTTCTCGATGCTGCCGGCGCAGAACGCAGCGGGCAACTGGATCAAGGTCGTGCAGCGCGTACCGGTAGTGATCTCGATTACGCCGGCCGATCTTGCCGCGCATCCGCTGCGAGTCGGGTTGTCGATGCAGGTGGACGTGGATACGCGCGAGCGCAGCGGCCACCTGCTGGACGGCGATGCGCATTCGCTCGCGCAAAGCACCACCGTGCACGACGATTTCGCAGGCGAGGCCGACGCGGCGATCGCGCAAGTCGTCAGCGATGCGCTGCGCAACTGAACCCATCAACCTTCACACGCAGAGCTAGCCAATGCAACGCAAGGGCATCATTCTCGCGGGCGGGTCGGGTACGCGTCTTTATCCGATCACGCACGCCATCTCGAAGCAGCTGCTGCCGGTGTACGACAAGCCGATGATCTATTACCCGCTGTCGACGTTGATGCTGGCGGGCATTCGCGAGGTGCTGATCATTTCGACGCCGCAGGACACGCCGCGTTTCGAGGCAATGCTGGGCGACGGCGCGCGCTGGGGCATGTCGCTGCACTATGCAGTGCAGCCGGCGCCGGATGGGCTTGCGCAGGCTTTCGTGATCGGCCGCGAATTTCTCGGCGGCGCCGCGAGCGCGCTGGTGCTCGGCGACAACATCTTTTATGGTCACGACCTCGCGCTGCAGTTGCGGCACGCCAACGCCCGAACCGATTGCGCGACGGTGTTCGCCTACCACGTGAACGATCCGCAGCGCTACGGCGTAGTCGAATTCGACCCGCAGCTGCGCGCCATATCGATTGAAGAGAAGCCGGCGCAACCGCGTTCGTCGTATGCGGTGACCGGCCTGTACTTCTACGACAGCGACGTCTGCGACATCGCCGCCAGTATCAAGCCTTCGGCGCGCGGCGAGTACGAGATTACCGACGTCAATTCCCACTATCTGCGCGCCGGCAAGCTGAACGTGGAAATCATGGGGCGCGGCTATGCGTGGCTCGACACCGGCACGCACGACTCGCTGATCGATGCGGCTACCTTCATCGCGACGCTGCAGAAGCGCCAGGGCCTGGTGGTCGCGTGTCCCGAGGAAATTGCCTACCGGCAAGGCTGGATCGACGCGGAGCAACTGCTGAAGCTGGCCGCGCCGCTCGCGAAAAACGACTACGGTCGCTATCTGATGCATCTTTTGACGGACAAGGTGGTATGGGAATCAAGGTAACCGCAACGGCGCTGCCCGAGGTCAAACTGGTCGAGCCGCAGGTGTTCGGCGATGCACGCGGCTTTTTCGTCGAAAGCTTCAATGCGCGCGATTTCGCCCAGCACGTGCAGACGGGCGTCGAGTTCGTGCAGGACAACCATTCGCGCTCCGCGCAACACGTGCTGCGCGGCATGCACTATCAGATCCTGCATCCGCAGGGAAAACTGGTGCGGGTAACCGCTGGCGCGGTGTTCGATGTCGCGGTCGACGTGCGGGCCCAGTCGCCGGATTTCGGCAAATGGACCGGCGCGCTGCTGAGCGCCGAAAACCGCCGGCAAATGTGGATTCCGCCGGGCTTTGCGCATGGTTTTCTGGTGTTGACGTCGTTTGCGGACTTTCTGTACAAGACCACCGACTACTGGTATCCGGAGCATGAACGCAGCCTGCGCTGGGACGATCCGGAAGTCGGCATCGCGTGGCCGCGCATCGACGGCGTGCCGAAGCTGGCGGCGAAGGATGCACAAGCGCCGTGCCTCGCACAGCTCGAGGCGTTCGCGTGAAGCCCGTTTCACGCTGACTTTGCGCCGATTTCTCGCCCGTCACCGAGCTGGCGCGGCGCGGATGTCGCAGCCGGTGCCCGTACGCCGCGCGGCCCGTATTACGGTCCTCAATCGAGCCGCGCGGCGCGCCCTCCGCCGAAATCTGGCTCGACACCGGCCGCCTCCCTTAAAATGCATGAACTTTTAAGGCGGCCTGGCTCCGCAGTTCAAATAGAGGACTTCATGATCATCGAACCGCGTGTGCGTGGTTTCATCTGTGTGACGACTCATCCGGCGGGCTGCGAAGCCAATGTGAAGCAGCAGATCGACTATGTCGCCCGCAGCGGCCGCATCGCCGACGGCCCCAAAAAGGTGCTCGTCATCGGCGCATCGACCGGCTACGGCCTCGCGGCACGCATTACGGCCGCCTTCGGTTGCGGCGCCGACACGCTCGGCGTGTTTCTGGAGCGCGCCGGCAGCGACACGAAGCCCGGCACCGCCGGCTGGTACAACACGGCCGCGTTCGAGAAGTTCGCAGCCGGCGAGGGGCTGTACGCGAAAAGCATCAATGGCGACGCGTTCTCGGACGAGGTGAAGCGCCAGACCATCGAGACGATCCGGCGCGATCTCGGCAAGATCGATCTGGTCGTCTACAGCCTTGCTTCGCCGAAGCGTACTCATCCGCAAAGCGGGCAGGTGTTCACCTCGGTGCTGAAGCCGATCGGCAAGTCGGTCAGCCTGCGCGGCATCGATACCGACAAACAGGTCGTCAAGGAGTCGGTGCTCGAGGCCGCAAGCCAGGATGAGATCGACCAGACCGTTGCCGTGATGGGCGGCGAAGACTGGGAAATGTGGATCGACGCGCTGCTGGAAGCGGACGTGCTGGCGGACAACGCGCAAACCACCGCGTTCACGTACCTCGGCGAACAGATCACTCACGATATCTACTGGAACGGCTCGATCGGCGCGGCGAAGAAAGACCTCGACCGCAAGGTGCTGTCGATCCGCGCGAAGCTCGGCGCGGTGAAGGGCGATGCGCGCGTGTCGGTGTTGAAGGCGGTGGTCACGCAGGCCAGTGCGGCGATTCCGATGATGTCGCTGTATTTGTCGCTGCTGTTCAAGATCATGAAAGAGCAGGGCACGCACGAAGGCTGTATCGAGCAGGTTTATGGGTTGTACAAGGAAAGCCTGTACAGCCTCACGCCGCGCGTCGACGATGAAGGCCGTCTGCGCGCCGACTACAAGGAACTCGATGCGGCCGTGCAGGCGCGCGTGCTGGAACTGTGGAATCAGGTGACGAGCGACAACCTGAACGAACTGACCGATTTTCGCGGCTACCGGCACGAGTTCGTGCGGCTGTTCGGCTTCGAGGTAGAGGGCGTCGATTACCGCGCCGATGTGAACCCGAACGTGCCGATTCCGAATCTCGTGCAGGTTTGAGCGTTACCTGAAGGTCAGCAGCGCCGCGACCGCCAGACCCGCGCCGGCCGCGGCCAGCGGCAGATCGAACGAGTGCGTGCGCGCGAACAGCGCGCCGGACACCAGTGGCCCGACGATCTGGCCGACGCCGTAGGCGGCGGTCATCGTCGCCATGATGTTGAAGCGCACCGTGCGCGCCACGCGCCTCGCGGCCGGCATCGCGATCGTCACGGTACCGACGAAGGTGCCGCCCACCAGCAGCGCGCTGGCGACGAAGGTCAGCGCGGACGCATCGAGCGCCGGCAGCACGACGCCGATTGCCTGCATCAGCAGGTTCACGGCCAGCGACATCCGCGTGCCCAGCCTGTGATGCAGCCAGTGCCACAGGAAACATGACGGCACCGCGCCGAGGCCGAAAGCCGCCCAGATGTGTACCGGGTTCAGCTGCGGCAGCGCCTCTTTCACCAGCAACGGCAGGTAGGTCGCGGTGACGATATAGCCGAAGCCCGCGAGCCCGTAGATAGCGACCAGCCGGTATGCGCCCAGCACATTGCGCGTGGCATTAGCCGCCGCCGGTGGTGCGTGCTCTTCGGCGTCGATGTGTTCGCGCGCTTCGCGCACGCGCTGCCATGCGGTGACCGACAGCAGCAGGCTCACAGCGGCCAGTATTGCCCATAGCGCCATGCTGTTGAAGCCCGCCGACGCACCGATCGCGACCAGCTCGGCCGAAGCGACAATGCCGATGCCAACCCCCGCATACAGCACCGGCGCGCCGTGATGATCGCCGATCACGTGAAACAGCCACACCGACGCGGCGACGAATGCAATTGCGCTGACCGCGCCTGCGATGAAGCGGATCCCGACGATTAGCGCTGGCGCCAGGTGGAACGACAACGCCGCGAGGCATACGGTGGTCGCGATCATCGACAGCGCTGCGAGCCGTGCCGCATGGCCGTGCTGGAAGCGGGCGGCGAGAATCGCGCCGAGCAGATAGCCCGCGTAGTTGGCTGACGCCGCGAGTGAGCCGCTGGCGACGTCGATCACGCCGTCCCGCACCATTAACGGGTACATGCCGGTGAACGCGAATCGGCCGAAGCCCATGCCGACCGCAAGGATCAGCGCACCGGCCCATGCATCGAGCCGCGGACGGCTGGCGGCCTGTTCTATGGTGTTTTCCATCGGATTGCCTTTCTGGTTCATGTCTTTGGTTCTGATTCAGGCATGCCTTCGGTCGGCGCGCGCAATGCATGCGGCCGCCGCCGCGGCAACCGATGTGGCCACAGTTGTTCACGCCGAAAAGCCTGTCAGCGAAAGCGCAACTCTATTTGCCGGCGCTGGTATGAAAAAGCCGGTACGCGGTCAAGACACTGTTTACTGACGCTGCACCGGGCGTGCCGCGCCACGACGAGGTCATGACGCGGCCGCTATGCGTTCGGCGGGAAATACGGCAGCACGTCGCGCTGCAGTTCGTCGAGAATTTCCGCGTAGTCGCGTGGCGTAACGCGCGGATTCAACGCCACGTGCGATACGCCCGCTTCGCGCGCCTGCTCGAGAAACGCGCGCAGTGCGCGGCTACCGATCGCAAAGCCGCCCTGAATGCGCTTGAACGGATAGTCAGGCCGTGGGTGCAGATACAGAAATCCGCCGAATGCGAGCGGATTGAAGCGCGGCTGCACGGCGTTCTGCTGCTGTTTTTGCTGCGCGCGCTGGTCGGTGTCGTTCCATTCGCGCGCAAACGTCGACAATGCTTCGGGCGTCGGGACGAAGCCGAGATAGCCGTCCATATGAGTCGCGATCCAGTCGAGCGTCTGCTGCGAGCGACCGACCGCGATGGTCGGCACACGACCGAACAGCGGCTTGGGCAGCAGGTTCAGCGAGCCGTCCAGTTCGCCGAAGCGGGCCGACGCGACGCGCGGAAAATTCACTTCGCTGGCGTTGCGATACACATTGAACGCATCGCGGAAACGCTCGCCGCGGCTGTCGAAGTCGATGCCGAACGCCGGGTACTCGGCGGGCCGGTCACCCGACGACATGCCGATCACGACGCGAGCGCTGGTCAGCCGGTCCAGCGTGTTGATCTGCTTGGCGAGCAGCAGCGGTTCGCGCGTCGGCAGGACGATGCCGGTGGTGCCGAGCGTGAGTTGCCGTGTCGCGGCGGCGAGCTGCGCAATATAGATCAGCGGCTCGAAGATCTGTCCCGAATCGCCATAGCGCGGATCGAAGAATGGAATGTCGCGCACCCACAGTGCGGCGACGCCGGCCTGCTCGGCGCGCTGCGCCATCTGCAGGTGGCCTTCCATGGTCGGATGCGGCGTATGCGGGTGCGTTTCGAGCGGCAAGATCAGGCCGACCGTGAGGGCACCGGGTTGAAACACGCGCCGGTAGCCGGGATGCGCTTGCAAGTCGATGCGCGGGCTGGGCTCAGCGGGAATGGCCAAAGGGGCTGACATGTCCATGATGGTTCTCCTGTTCTGCTGTTGGGAGCAGATTACGGAGATTGGCCCGCGAGAAAAACAGAGCAGGGCTAACAACACTTGATACATAGCGTCATCTACGATGGCACGGCGACTGCCGGGTTTTTCCATCATGGAACAATTGTTGTTCACGGCACGTCATTCAAGCGGTCCGTCCGCGCTCCTATAGTTCGCATGCACTGCAAACCACGGTTCAATTCGGGAACGGGAGATCTGTGATGAACAACGGAGTCGAAGGCAAGGTGGTCGTCGTCACCGGCGCGAGCGCGGGGCTGGGCGAGTCGGCCGCGCGCCATCTGGCCGCGCGGGGCGCGCGGCTGGTGCTCGGCGCACGCCGCACCGAGCGGCTGGAAACAATTGCTCAGGAGCTACGTAAAACCGATGCGAAAGTCGAATACCTCGCGACCGATGTGACGCGGCGTGCGGACGTCAGCGCGCTGGTCGATCTGGCAGTCAGCAAGTTCGGCCGCATCGACGTGCTGGTCAACAATGCAGGCATCATGCCGATCGCACCGATGGTCGAACTGAAGGTCGACGAATGGGACGCGATGATCGACGTGAACATCAAGGGCGTGCTGTATGGCATTGCCGCGGCGCTGCCGCATTTCACGAAGCAGCAGAGCGGTCACTTCATCAATATTTCGTCGGTGGCGGGGATCAAGGTATTCAGCCCGGGCGGCACCGTTTATAGCGGCACCAAGTTTGCTGTGCGCGCCATTTCGGAAGGGCTGCGCCACGAAGTAGGCGGCGCGATCCGCACGACGATCATTCTGCCTGGCGCAGTCGAATCGGAACTGCAGTTCGGCAGTTCGCATAAGGAAAGTGCGGCAGGCGTAAAGCAGTTTTATCAGCAGGCGATTCCGGCCGATTCAGTGGCGCGCGCAATCGTCTATGCGATCGAGCAGCCGCGCGACGTCGATATCAATGAAATCGTGCTGCGCCCGACCGTGCAGGAATTCTGAGCCGCTGCCGCGGCACGTTCCGCAGGCCGGCGCTGCGTGCATGCAAGTGCGCAGCGCCGGCCGTACATATCATCAGACGCCTTCGATGATTCTGAAGTCGCGTTCGACCGCGTCGCCCAACACCTTGTGCGCTGCCGCATAGGCCGGGCTGTTGAAGGTTGCGATGGCCTGTTCGAGGCTGTCGAATTCGACCAGCACGGTGCGCTCCGCAATACCGTCGTCGTATGCTGCCTTGGCTGGGCCGCGCGACAGAATCTTGCCACCACCGTCAAGAATGGCAGGCGTGGCGAGCTTCGAATATTCGGCAAGCTGGTCAGGCTTGAATATCTTGCGATAGGCGCTGACCCAATAGGCTTTTGCCATTTCCGTGTTCTCCGCTTGATTGACGCGGCATGCTTCAGGCATTGCCGCAACTGGCGCCGTGACGTTCGCGGCACCGCTCCGTATAGCCTGCGGAGCATAGCAAGAAAACCTCGGCCGCGCTGTCGAGCGGCTTATGCGGCTGAAAGAGTGGTCAAAAGACTTGTGTGTGCAGAGTGCTTAATCTTCACGATACCACTGCCTAGAATGATTTCCATGAACTGCGGACGGGGGTTCGCAGCAGGTAACGATCTCTGGAGGTCATCATGAAATCCCTTCTCGGCGCAGTCGTGATTGCAGCTTCGCTTGCGATTCCCGCGGTCTCGTTCGCACAGGCCGACGCTCCCGAAGCTGCACCGGTTGCAGCAACCCGTGTCGCGCCGCAGGGCAGTGGCGCATCGACTAACGCCGTGGGGGGCGTGGCTGACGGTTCAACAGGCGCGGGTGCGCCGGCACACCATCGGTTCGGGTTCCTGCATCGCGGCGCCGGCAGCACACAACCGAAGGATGCGTGTGTGGGCCCGGTGAGCTTCTGCAACATCTACTTCGGTAGCTGATGTTCCAGCGCGGCGGCGCGGGCTAGTGCGCCGCGCGCCGCTTCCCACTCTCGGTGTTGCGCGCGATAAAGACTACTTCTGTGCCGCGCTCGTGTCGTAATCGAACTCGAGACGGATGCCGCCCGGTTCATAGATCATCGTATGGCGCTTCGGGCCCTTGCCCAGTTGTTCCGGCGCAAACTCCACCTTCACGCCCGGCCATTTCGACACACGTGTGAAGAGTTCGTCGAACGCTGCTTCGCTGCCCACCTTCAAGGCCAGATGATGCAGGCCCACATTGGTCTTGCGGTCGAATTCGACACGGCTGTCGTGATTTTTCACTTCCCATAGCGTCAGCATCACATGCCCGTCGGACACGAATGCCGCCGGATACTCGGGGCGTTCGCCAATCTGCTTCCATCCGAGGCAGGAAACGAAGAAATCGCGCGTTTGCTGCAGGTCGCGCACGGTAAGTCCGACATGGTCGATGCCAAGCGTCAGGGGATTGACAGTCATTTCTGAGCCTCTGGTTGGGATAGGGCGGACGCTGCGAGCAGGCATTGCCAGACATGCTGCCGCATCACGGCCGGAACTTCGCGCAGTATAAGAATCGTGCACGGGGCAGCCAACCCCGAAGTACGGAACAGCTATGTTGCGAGGCTGGAAACAATGCCTCACAACCGTGAACTGCGCAATGTCGCTCCGTCTCACTGATGATCGATGACACGCACCACCAATCATCATTTTACTTGATCTTGTTGCGCTCCTATGGGCAAGGCGTGGGCAAGATCGACCGCGTGGGGTTTGTGCAAAACGCGGTGACGCGACGTGTCTTTATGCGTTGTTGCGCTGGCTGCCGAAACCGTTGAAGAACGCACGTGCATTCAGATCCAGCGTTTCGATGTGATAGCCGCCTTCCTGCACGATGACCGATGGCAATTGCAGGGCACCGACTGTCTCGCCGAGTTTGGCGAAGCCCTCGGTGGTGACGGCCACCTTCGATTGCGGATCGTCCTTATAGATGTCGAAGCCGAGCGCGAGCACCAGTGCATCGGGCTGAAAACGCCTGAGCACACGCAATGCCGCATCGAGGCGCGCGAAGAACACCTGTTCCGACGATCCATGCGGCATCGGTAAATTCACATTGAAGCCTTGGCCCGCACCGGCACCGGTCTCTTCTTCATATCCCGCTACCACCGGATAGAAATTCGTCGGATCGCCGTGAATGGAGACGTAAAGCACATCGTCGCGCCCGTAAAAAATCTCCTGAACGCCTTGGCCGTGGTGCATGTCGGTGTCGAGAATGGCGACGCGGTCAAAGCGGGTGCGCAGCGCTTGCGCGGCGATTGCTGCGTTGTTCAGATAGCAGAAGCCGCCAGCTGCGTCGCGGCGCGCGTGGTGACCTGGCGGACGGCACAAGGCCCACGTTTCGCGCGCGCCGTCGTTGATGTCGGCAGCGGCCGCCAACGCGCATTGCGCAGACCAGTATGCCGAGCGCCATGTGTTCGCGCCGACCGGACAGCTGCCGTCGGCCAGATAGCGCGCTGCCTGCGCAAGCACGCCGCGCAGTGGATTGGGGTCGCGCACGTAGACGTTCGACATCACTTCATCGCCCCAGTCGTCGGGCATTTTCTGCCAGTCGCTGTGCGCTTCTTCGAGAAAGCGCAGGTAGCCCATATCGTGTACAGCGGCGAGCGGCGCGGTGCCGCGGTCGGCCGGCTCGCGCACGTCGAAGTCGAGCGAGTGCGCGGCCGCAACGAGGCGCGCGGCGCGTTCGGGTATTTCTTGCGGCGCGCGCATCTGGCCACGCGACAGATAGCTGCGCGGGTGATGCAGCAGTTGTTCGGGATGGAAGTAGGTTTTCATCGTGGCTCCTTGCCGATCATTCTGTAAGTTCGCTCCGGGCGACCGCTTGCTGCGCGCTCGCGGTGGGCGCGACGCCGGCGCGCGCGAGCACCGCATTGAGCAGCACGTTCGCGCCTTGCGTGACGTCGTCGGGCAACGCGTCTTCGGCTTCGTTGTGCGACAGGCCGCCGACGCAGGGAATGAACACCATCGCAGTCGGGCAGCGGCGCGCGAGCAGGATCGCATCGTGGCCCGCACCGCTGACGATGCGCTCGTTGGTGTAGCCAAGCGCATCCGCGGCATGCTGCACCAACGCGACACAGTCGCGGTCGAACGGCGTGGCCGGATTGTGCCAATAAGTGTCGATACTCGCCTGCACGCCGCGTTCGGCGGCGATGCGTGCGCAGGCATCGCGCAGGTCTTGAGTCATCTTGTCCACTTCATTGTCGTCGTGGTGACGTAGGTCGACTGTGAACGACACATGCGCCGCGATCGTGTTGCGCGATGCGTTCGGAATACCGATCTGGCCAATCGTCGCGAGGCCACGCGGTGCGTAGCGCGCAGCGATTTGCTCGAGTTCCAGCGCAATCTGCGCGGCGGCGAACAGCGCGTCCTTGCGGTACGGCATCGGCGTCGTGCCGGCATGCGCGGCCATGCCCGTTACCGTGACGTCGAGCCAGCGGATCGCCTGACCGCCTGTGACTACGCCGATCGTCGTGCGATTCGCTTCGAGTATCGGGCCCTGTTCGATATGCGCTTCGAAATAAGCATCCACCGGTGTGCCGATCGCGCGAGTGCCGCGATAGCCGGTGGCGGTGAGCGCATCGGCAAGCGTGATGTTTTGCGCGTCGAGTTTGGCCAGTGCATCGGCAAGCGGAATTTCGCCTGTGAACACTGCTGAGCCGAGCATGGCCGGCGTGAAGCGCGCGCCTTCTTCGTTGGTCCACGACACGATCTCGATCGGCTTTTCGGTCGCGATGTCCGCGTCGTTCAGCGCGCGTACGAGTTCCAATGCGGCCAGCACGCCGTAGACGCCGTCGAAGCGGCCGCCTTCCGGCTGGGTGTCGAGGTGGCTGCCGATCAACACCGGTGCGGCGTGCGGATCTGTGCCGGCGCGCCGCGCGAACAGATTGCCGACCTGATCGATGCTCACGCTCAGGTTCGCCGCGCGGCACCATTGCGCGAACAGATCGCGGCCGCGTCGATCTTCTTCACTGAGTGCAAGGCGGCGTACACCGCCGCGTGGCGTTGCGCCGATTTGCGCCATGTCCATCAGGCTTTGCCACAGGCGGGTGCCGTCGATTTGCAACAACAGGTCTTTCATAGCGATTCCGGGAGTGTCGTGCGGTTTCGGTTTAGTTCGCACCTAGCGCGTCGGCTTCGGTTTCGGTCGCTTCGCTGCTTGCTGCGCGCCGCGCATCGAGCGCGACGATGCACAACAACGAAATGCCCGCGAGGCACGTATAAAACGCCGCGAGTGGCCACCATTGACCGGTATAGCGATGAGCAAGCCATGTCCCAATGAGCGGCGTGAGTCCGCCCGCGATCGCGCCGCACACCTGATATGCGAGCGAGATGCCTGAATAGCGCACACGCGTCGGAAACACGCCGCTCACGAAGCCGGCGATCACCGAATAAAAGCCGGACATGCAGACGGTCGCAATCGCGATGCCGATCACCATCGGCACGACCGTGCCGCCTTGCACGAGCGTGAACATCGGGTATGGCGACAGCATCGCGAGAAGCGCCATCAACTTCAGGAAGCGCGCGCTGCCGACGCGTTCCGCGAGCCATGCGGCAAGCGGCTGCCACAGGAACTGGATGATCGCGACCGCGAACAGGCAGTCGAGAATCAGCGAGCGCGTGACGCCGACGTATTGCGTCGTGTACGCGATCATGAAAGTGTTCGTGAAGTAGACGCCCGCAATCCCAATCGTATTCGCACCGATGCACAGCAGCACGAGACCCGATGCGGAGCGCAGCACTTCGGCCACCGGTAGCTTGACGGTACGCTTCGCTTCCTTGAGGCGCGTAAATTCCGGGGACTCGTTGACGCCAAGACGGATCACGATGCCGATCACCAGTAACACCGCACTGGCGAGAAACGGCAGGCGCCAGCCATAAGCGAGAAAGTCGGCCTTGTCCATCGACGTGACCGCACGAAACGCGATCAGCGACAGGATCAATCCCGCAGGGCTGCCGAGCTGCGCAAACGAAGCGAAGAACGTGCGCTTGCCCTGCGGCGCATGTTCGCCCGCCATCAGCACGGCGCCGCCCCATTCGCCGCCCACCGCGATACCCTGCACGACGCGCAGCAGCACGAGCAGCACCGGCGCAAGCACACCGACTTTCGCATACGACGGCAGCAGGCCGACGCATACGGTGGCGACGCCCATCATCATCAGCGTGGCCATCAGCGCTTTTTTGCGGCCAATGCGGTCGCCGAGATGACCGAACACAATGCCGCCTAGCGGCCGCGCAAAGAAGCCGACCGCGAAGGTCGCGAACGACGCCATCGTGCTGACAAAGCGATCGCTAGACGGGAAGTACAGCTCACCGAAGACGAGCGCTGCAGCCGTCGCGTAGATATAGAAGTCGTACCACTCGATCATCGTGCCGATGAACGCGGCGGTCGCGGCGCGTGCGGGTTGGCGGGCGGGTTGCGTCATGCTGTCTCCTGAAGCACGTTCGGCGCGGTAATGCGCGGTGGCCTCACATCGGGGGCGTGCAGGTTGTAATCGGATGCGCCACTAAGCGCGACGCGTGCAGCGTTTATCCGCAGCCATAAAACATTAGTCAAATTTCAAGTTATTATTTCACGCATAAATCTGGCTTATAGTTCGGTTTTTGCCGCAGCCTATCTTTGGGCTATTTGCTTGCCGCATGGAGCTGACGATGCGCGCGGATATCGCGAACTTTCTGAACGACCGGCTCGACTGGAACCTGCTGCGCACCTACCTCGTGATCATGCAGGAGCGCAGCTTGAGTCGCGCGGCGGCACGGCTGCACGTCACGCAGCCGGCAGTGAGCCAGGCGCTGCGGCGCCTCGAAGAAACACTGGAACGCAAGCTGATCGAACGGCGCGGCCCGTATTTCTCGCCAACTGAAGCGGGTGAGGTGGTGTATCGGATCGCGAGCGATATCTATGGCGATATCTCGCGGCTCGAAACCGATCTCGACGACCGCGCCGACGATATCTCCGGCACGATCCGCTTGCTGACGATCAGCCGCATCGAGTCGCCGGTCTATGACGAGTTTCTCGCGGACTTTCATCGCGCGTATCCACGCATCGAGTTGCAGATTGAAGTGATGCGCTCGTCGGACATCATCTCGTCGCTGCTGCAGAAGACAGCCACGGCCGGGCTCGGCCTATGCCGCACGCCGTACGAGAAGCTCGATATGCGCTGCTTTCTGCGGCAGCGTTATGCGATTTTCTGCGGGCGGCATCATCGGCTCTTCGGCAAGTCGCAACTGGCGATGGACGATTTGCTGGCGGAGAACTTCGTGTCGTTCACCAGCGATCAGATCGGCGACAGCTTGTCGCCCTTGACGGTGTTCCGCGACCAGAAGGGATTCACCGGCAGGATCGTAGCGTCGTCACCGAGTCTCGAAGAGGTGCGGCGGTTGATTTTCGCCGGGTATGGGATCGGCTGTTTGCCCGAGCATATCGTGCGTGACGATATCGCGCAGCAGCGGCTGTGGCGTTTGCCGCCGGATGAAGGACTGGTCGATGTCGACGTTTTCCTGCTGTGGCACCGCGAGCGAAAGATGAATACCGCGGAGCAGGCGTTTCTCGATGCGATGGAGCGGTGTATGAGGCGCTATTCGTTGGGGGAGAGGTTGGGGGGGAAGTAGGGGAGCACCCGGCGATTCCCGTGAGATCACGGGAATCGCACTGTGTTGTTACCTCAAATCCCCCCGACACACATGTACTTCACCACCATATATTCGTCGATCCCGTAGTGCGAGCCTTCGCGTCCCACGCCGGATTGCTTGACCCCGCCGAACGGCGCGACTTCGTTGGAAATGAGCCCGGTGTTGATTCCCACCATTCCATACTCGAGCGCTTCCGCCACGCGCCACACGCGGCCGATATCGCGGCTATAGAAGTACGCGGCGAGCCCGAACTCGGTGTCGTTCGCAAGCGCAATCACTTCCTCATCCGAACTGAAGCGGAAGATCGGTGCGAGCGGCCCGAACGTTTCATCGCGAGCCAGCAGCATCGATGGCTTGGCATCGGCCAGCACGGTCGGTTCGAAAAAGCTGTGGCCAAGCGCGTGGCGCTTGCCGCCGGTCAGCACGCGTGCGCCTTTGTCGAGCGCGTCCTGAATGTGGCTTTCCACCTTCAACACGGCTGCTTCGTTGATCAGCGGACCTTGCGTCACGCCTTCCGTGGTGCCGCGCCCGACCTGCAGTTGTTTGACAGCGCTGGTCAACTTCGCCGCAAACTCGTCGTAGACACGCTCGTGCACGTAAAAACGGTTGGTGCACACGCAGGTTTGCCCGGAGTTACGATACTTCGACGCGATCGCACCGGCCACGGCTTCGTCGATATCCGCATCGTCGAACACGATGAACGGTGCGTTGCCGCCCAATTCGAGCGACAGCTTCTTGATGGTCGGCGCACATTGCGCCATCAGCATGCTGCCCACCGGCGTCGAACCGGTGAACGACAGTTTGCGTACCAACGGATTGCTGGTCATTTCAGCCCCGATCGCGCGTGAGCCGCCCGTCACGACGCTGAACACGCCCTTCGGCACACCCGCGCGTTCAGCGAGCACGGCGAGCGCAATTGCCGAAAGTGGCGTGGCGTCGGCTGGCCGCACGATCATCGGGCAACCGGCGGCGAGCGCCGGGCCGACCTTGCGCGTAATCATTGCAGCCGGGAAATTCCACGGCGTGATGGCCGCGCAAACACCGATCGGCTCCTTCGTCACGATGATGCGGCGGTCGTTGGCAACGGTCGGAATCACGTCGCCATACGTGCGTTTGGCTTCTTCGCCGAACCACTCGATAAACGATGCGGCGTACTGGATCTCGCCCTTCGCCTCGGCGAGCGGTTTGCCTTGTTCCGTGGTCAGGATCAGTGCGAGATCGTCGATGTTGGCGATCATCAGGTCGTACCATTTGCGCAAAATCGCGCCACGTTCCTTGCCGGTCTTCTTGCGCCATGCGGGCCACGCGCGATTCGCCGCGTCGATCGCGCGGCGCGTTTCGGCTTCGCCCATCTTCGGCACGCTCGCGATCACGTTGCCGGTTGCCGGGTCGGTGACGTCGAACGTCTGTTTGCTGTCGGCGTCTTGCCACTCGCCGGCGATATAACACTTCGTTTGCAGCAGCGAAGGATCTTTCAGCTGGATTGTCGTCATGGTGTCGGTGTGTTGTGCGGGTTGATCGGGCTCTTGCCCAGGCTTGCCTGGGCTTGCTCGCGATGATCAGGCCGCCGTGGCGGCGGTTTCCTTCAGCACGTCCTCGAGAATCGCGAGTGCCTCATCGAACACCTTCTGTTCGATCGTCAGCGGGAACAGGAAGCGGATCACGTTCGAATAGACTCCGCATGCGAGCAGCAGCAACCCGCGCTGCAGTGCACGCTCCTGCACGCGTTTCGTGAACGCCGCATCCGGTTCGTGCGCTGATCCCGGCTTGCCGAACTCGACGGCGATCATCGCGCCAGGGCCGCGGATATCGGCGATTTGCGGAACGACAGTGCGCAGGCCGGCGAGCTTTGCCTTCAGCTGTTCGCCAAGTGCAGCCGCGCGATCGCACAGCGCTTCGCTGTCGATGATGTCGAGCACCGCGTGGGCGGCGGCGACTGCCAGTGGATTGCCCGCATACGTGCCGCCCAGTCCGCCCGGTGCCGCTGCGTCCATCACCTCTGCGCGGCCCACCACGCCGGACAGCGGCATGCCGCCCGCGAGGCTCTTGGCGATCGTCATCAGATCCGGCACGACGTCGTAGTGTTCCATCGCGAACAGCTTGCCGGTGCGTGCAAAACCGGTTTGCACTTCATCGGCGATCAGCAGGATGCCGTGCGTATCGCACAGCGCGCGCAAACCGAGCACGAAGTCCGCAGGCGCCGGATAGAAGCCGCCTTCGCCTTGTACCGGCTCGAAGATGATCGCGGCGACGCGTTGCGGGTCGATGTCGGCTTTGAACAGGTGCTCGAGCGCCTTGATCGAATCCTCGCTCGTCACGCCGTGCAACGGGTTCGGGAACGGTGCGTGGAACACGTCCGACGGGAACGGGCCAAAGCCGACCTTGTATGGCGCCACTTTACCGGTCAGCGCCATGCCCATCATCGTGCGGCCGTGAAAACCGCCGGTGAACGCGATCACGCCAGGCCGACCCGTTGCCGCACGCGCGATCTTGACCGCGTTTTCGACAGCTTCGGCGCCAGTCGTGAACAACGCAGTCTTTTTCGCGTGCTGGCCCGGCGCTCGCGCGTTGATCTTTTCTGCAAGCTCGACATACGACGCGTATGGCACGATCTGATACGCGGTATGCGTGAAGTGGTCCAGTTGTTCGCGGATAGCCGCGACGATCTTCGGATGACGGTGGCCCGTGTTCGTTACCGCGATGCCGGCTGCGAAATCGATAAAGCGACGCCCCTCGACATCCCACAACTCGGCGTTCAACGCGCGCTCTGCATAGAAATCGCACATTACGCCTACACCGCGCGGCGTCGCGGCGTTCTTGCGTTGCTGCAGGCTGGCATTGCTGATGGCTGTCATCTTCAGTCCTTCGTCATCGGTTGGGTGGGCCGCTCACGTGTTGGCGACGTGTGCGTGCGATTCGAATGAGGTGACTATAATCAGCTTTGGCTCTTGATCTGAGAGCCATTCTAGTAAAAATGAAGGAGCCAATCGTGCGGACCACCATGTTGTCCGACTGGCTGGCGCAGCGGCTCGACCGCCACGGCAACCAGCCGTTGTACCGGCAACTGCACCGGCTTTTACAGCAGGCGATCCTGTCGCGCGAGCTTGCCGCGGGTATGCGGTTGCCTTCGTCGCGGCTGCTGGCCGAGGAATTGGCCGTGGCGCGCAATACGGTCACGCAGGTGTATGAACAGCTCGTGCTGGAAGGGTACGTATCGTCGACGACCGGGCGCGGCACCTTTGTCGCGGACACCTCGCCTGACGAAATCATCGGTGCTTTCGACGCAGCCGCCGACGAAACGCCGCGTGACGCACAAGGCAAACGTAAGCAGAATGCGCGGCACGCCGCGGAGTCGCGCGACGCGTTGCAGGATTCGGCGCATGCCCATGCGCTGCCTTTGCCGTTGCAGCGCGCGTTATCTTCGCGTGGGCAGCGCTTGCTGGCGAGTGCTGGCGTGTCGAAGCGACAGTGGGGCGCGTTCATGCCGGGTGTGCCCGACGTCACGCGTTTCCCGGTGCGCGTCTGGAGCCGTCTGCAGAACAAATACTGGCGCCGGGCGCGGCACGACCTGTTGACGTATGCGCCCGGCGGCGGCTCTGCGCTGCTGCGGCATACGCTGGCCGACTATCTGCGCGCATCGCGTTCGGTGCGCTGCACGCCGCAACAGGTGGTGATTACAACGGGCATTCATCAGTCGATCGATCTTGCGGTGCGCCTGTTGTCGGATCCCGGTGATGTGATCTGGACCGAAGACCCTTGTTATTGGGGCGTGCGCAGCGTGCTGCACGTTTCCGGGCTGCAGGCGCGGCCGATCGCGGTCGACGAGGAAGGCATCAATCCGGGCGCCGCCGATCTCGCGCAGCCGCCGAAGCTGATGCTGGTGACACCGTCGCATCAATACCCGCTAGGCATGGTGATGAGCTTGGCGCGGCGTCGCATGCTGCTCGAGTACGCGCGCCAGCACCAGTGCTGGATCATCGAGGACGACTACGACAGCGAATTTCGCTATGGCAGCCGGCCGCTCGCTTCGCTGCAGGGACTCGATACGGCGGGGCAGGTGATCTACGTCGGCAGCTTCGGCAAGACCTTGTTTCCGGGGCTGCGGGTGGGTTATATCGTGGTGCCCGACGCGCTTGCAGAAAGCTTTGCCACCGCGAGCGCCGAGCTCTATCGCGAAGGACAATTGTTGCAGCAGGCGGTGCTTGCGGAATTCATTGCGGAAGGACACTTCGCTTCGCATATCCGCAAGATGCGCACGCTTTATGGACAGCGTCGTCAAATATTGCTCGATGCGGCGGCGCGCCGTTATGGCGATGAATTCGCTGCGGTTGGCGGCGATGCGGGGCTGCATCTGGTGATGCAGTTGCCCGGCGACGTCGATGACCGCGTGGCTGCCGCGGCAGCGCTCGAGCGCAACGTCGTAGTGAGGCCGCTATCCGGGTACTACGCTGAAGCATCGCGTGCTTCGGCGGGGTTGCTGCTCGGCTATGCGTGCGTGCCGGACGAAGAGATCGCGCCGGCCTTCGACACGCTGGCAGATGCGATTGAGCCGACGTTGTTGCAGACGAATTGCAGCTGACTTGCGGCTAATTTGCCACTGAATTGCCGTCGGGTTGCAGCCGGCTGATGTTTGCGCGCGCCCCACTGTGCAAGGTCGCTGCGAGATTTGCGCGCGAGGCGTAAGGTTAGACACTTCCGTTGCGCTGACGGCGCTCGCGCGCCGCGACACTATGACCCGTTCACGCCAGCTTCATCTCGGCGCCTTTATGCGTCCGGTCAGTTTGCATACCGGCGCGTGGCGCGTTCCCGGTGCCTATCCCGATGCCAATTTCAATTTCGCGCATCTGAAGCGTTTCGCTCAGACGCTCGAGCGCGGCCGCTTCGATGCCTTCTTTATGGCGGATCACCTCGCGGTGTTGAACATGCCGGTGAATGCGCTCAAGCGCAGCCACACCGTCACGTCATTCGAACCCTTCACGCTGCTTGCGGCGCTCGCCGCGGTGACCGAACGCATCGGCCTGGTCGGCACTTCTTCGACTACCTACGACGAGCCGTATCACGTTGCACGACGATTTGCGTCGCTCGATCACCTGAGCGGCGGCCGCGCCGGCTGGAACCTGGTCACGACCGCGAATCCGGATGCCGCATTGAACTTCGGTCTCGACGAACATGTCGAGCATGGCGAGCGGTACCGGCGCGCACGGGAGTTCTACGACGTGGTCACTGGCCTGTGGGATAGCTGGGCCGACGACGCGTTTGTGCGCGACGTCGCCAGCGGGCTGTACGTGGACCCGGAGAAGGTGCATGTGCTGGACCACAAGGGCGAGCACTTCTCGGTGCGCGGGCCGTTGAACGTTGCACGTCCGGTGCAGGGCTGGCCGGTGGTGGTGCAGGCAGGGTCGTCCGAAGCCGGCCGCCAGATCGCTGCGGAAACAGCCGATGCAGTATTCACAGCACAGTCTTCGCTAGAGGACGGCAAGCGTTTTTACGCGGATGTCAAAGGCCGGCTCGACAAGCTTGGCCGGCCGCGCGATCATTTGAAGATTCTGCCCGGCGCGTTTGTGGTGGTTGGCGATTCGCTCGACGAGGCGCGTGACAAGCGTGCCTTTCTCGACACGCTGGTTCACTACGACAGTGGCATCGCTTCATTGTCGATTGCACTCGGGCACGATGTGTCAGGCTTCGATCCCGATGGCCCATTGCCCGAGATTCCTGAAACCAATGCGAGCAAGAGCGCCCGCCAACGGGTGATCGACTGGGCGCGCAGGGATCAACTGACGATCCGGCAGCTCGCGCAGCGCATCGGCGGCTACTCCGGGCTCGAGATGGTCGGCACGCCGACGACGATCGCGGACCAGATGGAGCAGTGGCTCGTCGAGGAGGGCTCGGATGGCTTTAACGTGATGTTTCCGCATCTGCCGGTTGGCCTCGACGATTTCGTCGATAAGGTTGTGCCGGAATTGCAGCGGCGCGGTATTTTCAGGCGCGAGTATGAGGGCAGCACGCTGCGCGAACATCTCGGGCTGCCGCGGCCTGAAAACCGCTTCTTCAGGTAGGCCATCTAGCGGCGGTGGCCGTCCAATGCTTCAGGCGAGATTGGGTGGCGCTGCTTTCAGTACGTCGATAGGCCGTGGAATCAGGCCTAGTTCGGTGAAGGTATCGGCGATCCGCTGCTGCTCGCCGAGGATCTCGCGCGTAACCGGCACCGTACCGAACCTTTGGCGGTGCACCGCACGCGCGACAACGGCGGGCGGCAAACCCCATAGTTGCGCAAGCTCGCCCGCCAGCTGATCCTTGTTCTGGCTTCCCCAGCGATCGACCTTGTTCAGTTCCTCGAGCACGATGCGGATCACGTCGGGATTGTTCCGTGCATACGCTTGCGACGAGAAATAGTAAGCACGGTTACCAACCACGCCGCTTGCATCCGCAATTGAGCGTGCGCCTGGAGCCTGCTGTGCCGCCGCGAAGAACGGGTCCCAGATGACCCACGCGTCCACCGATGCGCGCTCGAAAGCCGCCCGCGCATCTGCGGGGGCGAGGAACACGAGATGCACGTCGCCATATTGCAGGCCGTGCTGACGGAGCAACTGAACCAGGAAATAGTGGACGTTGCTACCTTTGTTGAGCGCGATCTTTTTGCCTTTCAGATCCGATACCGAACGGATGGGCGAACCAGGTAGCACGAGCACGGCCTCGGACTCCGGACGCGTCACGGTGGCGGCGATGTAGGCGAGCGGCGCGCCGGCGGCCTGGGCAAAAATCGGCGGCGCTTCACCGACGTCGCCAAAATCAATCGAACCCACGTTCAGAGCCTCAAGCTGCACGGGTCCGGCAGAGAACTCAGTCCAGCTGACCGATACACCAAGCGGCGCCAGACGCTTTTCAAGCGTGCCGCGCGCCTTCAGCAGATTCAGGTAGCCTTTTTGATTGCCGATGCGCAATGCACGCGTTGCGGCTTGCGCTCCCCCTTGCGACTCCGGTTGCGCTCCTTTTTGTGCTTCCGTTTGCGCGAACGTGGTCGTTGTGCTCGCAAGCGTCGCGGCTGCTGCCGCTACACCGACGGTAACGCGTAGAAATGCGCGGCGATCTTTGAGTGGTTTAGCGCGAGACATAACGGGCTGCGAGTCCATCGTAGTTGGCACGGACCCATCGTACCCGTCAGCTTACGGGCGAAAAACCGATCGTTCGTTACAAGCAAATCGTCGAAACTGGAATAGGTGCGTGCCGGCCGCTCGCGTCCAATTCCGTCAACTGTCTTCGCAGCTCCAGGGTTTACTACTATTCGACAAGCTTTTTGGCGAGGTATATTGCATCCGTAGATGCGTATATCCACTCTTACAAATCAATTTCATGATTCGAATCGGCACCAGGCGACACAAGCTCGCGCTCACGCACATCCTTGCATCGCTGCCCACGCGTCATTCAACTCGTGCCGTTGTGCTCTGAAATCATGGAAAGCCACGCGCACTCGCTGCACACCCGTTTCCCCGCCACCGCAGAAGAAGAGGCGTATGCGTACGTCCTCTACCGGATCCGTATGGGCACCTATAAAGCCGGCGACCGACTGATTCCCGAAGAAATCGCCACCGAAATCAATACGAGCCGTATGCCTGTGCGCGAAGCGTTTCGGCGGCTCGCCAGCGAAGGGCTGGTGGTAATTCGGCCCAATCGAGGTGCGGTGGTGCGCGGTCTCGATGCCGATGAAATGGAAGAGGTGTTCTGCATGCGCGGCGCGCTGGAAGGACTCGCCGCCCGTATGGCAATGCCAAGAATCACGGACGAACACGTCGCGGAGCTGACGCGCCTGATCGGTGTGATGGAGAGCCTCGAGCAGGACATGCAGCAGTGGGTTACCGCACACCGCAATTTTCACGAGTACCTCTGCCAGTTGTGCGGGCGTCGGCGCCTCGTCTCGCAGATCGGCGGGCTGCATACGGTCGTTGAACCGCATATGCGGCTGTGGCTCGAATTGGCCGACAAGCAGATGTCGTCCCGCGACGACCACATGACCATCATCAGCGCGATCGGCACAGGTGACCCATTGCTGCTCGAAGCGGCAGTGCGGGAGCACATCGAAGCGACCGTGCCTGCATTGCGCGAATGGATGACGAGCGATAGCTAAGCATGTGACGACGGTTGGTAAGACCGTCGCTTACATCCGTAAGGTGTACTACTCACGAAAAGAACGGACCGATCGGTCGATTTAAGCAAGCGGTCATTTCCAACAATATATTTTTAGAGCACCGACATGAAACGAGGCATGAAAAAATTCCTGCTGCTGATGGCTTTTGCGCTAGGCGCCGTCAATGTCCACGCAAAAGAGTGGAAGGACATTCGCATCGGCTATGAAGGCGCTTATCCGCCGTTCTCGTCGATCCAGCCCGACGGTACGCCAGTAGGCTTTGATATCGACATGATCCACGCGCTATGCACACAGATGCACGCAAATTGCACACTGGTGCAGATCAATTGGGATGGCCTGATTCCTGCGCTGCAAGCGGAGAAAATCGATGCGATCGTCGCGTCGGTGGCGATTACCGCTGAGCGTAAGCAAAAGGTTTTGTTCACGGATAAGTACTACAACACGCCGCGCCGGCTGGTGGTATCGAAGAACAGCCCGATCAAGGACGCAACGCCCGCGGAACTGAAGGGTAAGCGCGTCGGCGTGCAGCGTGGCACGCTGGGAGACAAATACGCGAACGCCTACTGGGTGCCGAACGGCGTGCAACTGGTGCGCTATCAAACGCAGGATGAAGTGTTCCTCGACCTGAAGTCCGGCCGCATCGACGCGGCACTGCAGGACGCGACGGCCGCGTATGCCGCGTTTCTGACGAAGCCAGAAGGCGCCAACTACAAGTTCGTCGGCGCACCGCTCGTCGGCGCGACCCCGGAGCAAAAGACGCTGCTTGGCGAAGGTTATGGCATTCCGGTGCGCAAGTCCGGTGCAGATCTGCAGCAGCAGTTCAACCAGGCGATCAGTGCGATTCGCGCGAACGGCACATACCAGACGATCGAAAAGAAGTACTTCGATTTCGACATCTATTGATGCATAGCGTGAGGTTGCGGATTTCCGGAATGCCGGGTGCCTGAAGACGACGCCGAAGGATGGTCATGTCAGAACTGCAGCAATATTTGCCCGCACTAGTCAGAGGCGCAGAGCTTACGCTTGCGCTTGCGATCTTGTCGGTCGCGCTGGCGGTATGCGTAGGCATGGCCGGCGCAATGGCCAAACTGTCGAACTCGCGTGTGCTGGTGTCGCTCGCTACCGCGTACACCACGCTGATTCGTGGCGTGCCTGAGTTCGTCATGATGTTGCTGGTGTTCTATGGCGGCCAGATCATCCTGAATCGCATTTCATCCGCACTTGGCTTCCATGCGCCGGACGTGAATGCTTTTGCAACCGCGGTGTTCACGATCGGCTTTATTTTCGGTGCTTACTATACCGAGACTTTCCGCGGCGCCATTCTCAATGTGCCGCGCGGCCAGATGGAGGCTGCGCGCGCGTATGGCTTTTCCGGTTGGCTCGCGTTTCGCCGCATCCTGTTTCCGCAGATGGTGCGCCTTGCGTTGCCGGCAGCGGTCAACAACTGGCTGGTGCTATTGAAGACAACCGCCATTGCATCGCTGATTGGTCTGCACGACGTGATGTTCATCGCTGACCAGGCGGGTCGCACTACACAGGCGCCGATGACTTTCTATCTCGCCGCATGCGTGGTCTATCTGCTGGTGACCACGGGTTCGACGGCAGCCCTTGCGCGCACGCGTGTACAACTGAACCGCGGCGTACGTGAAGGGAGACTGCATTCATGAGTTACGACGAAATCGCCCAACTGTTTCCGGCATACGCCAGCGGACTTTGGGTGACGGTTCAACTGACCGTCTATTCCCTCGGTCTCGGTCTGTTAATCGCGATTCCGCTGGCGGTATTGCGCGTCTCGCCTAACCGGCTGCTTAGCGGACCGGTGGCTGCTTACACATGGTTCATTCGCGGCACGCCGTTGCTCGCGCAACTGATGATCGTCTACTACGGGTTTGGTCAGTTTCAATGGGTGCAGGACGCATGGCAGCGCGGCAATCCTGTGTTGTTGCTGCTGCGTGATCCGTTCAGCTGCGGGCTGATCGCACTCGTTGCCAATACCTGCGCCTATACGACCGAAATTCTCGCTGGTGCATTAAGGGCAACGCCGTACGGCGAGATTGAAGCGGCACAAGCGTATGGAATGAACCGGTTCACCGCGTGGCGGCGAATTCTTCTGCCTTCCGCGCTACGCCGCTTTATCCCGGCCTATAGCAATGAAGTCATCCTGATGCTGCATGGCACGTCGCTTGTCAGTGCGATTACGCTGGTCGATCTGACGGGCGCCGCACGCGACTTCTATGCGAACTATTACGCGCCGTTCGAGGCGTTCATCTCGGTTGGAACGGTGTATTTCGGGCTCACTGCGATCCTCACGTTCCTGATCCGCCTGACTGAACGCAAATACCTCGTTCATCTGCGGCCACAACATTTTGCCAACCTTGCCAGAGGCTGAAGCGATATCAATGAACGCATTAACCGTTGAGAACCTGCATAAACGCTATGGCGATAACGAGGTGCTGAAGGGCATCTCGCTCGTCGCGAAGCGTGGCGACGTGATCAGCATGATCGGATCGTCCGGCTCCGGCAAGAGCACGCTGCTGCGCTGTATCAACTTCCTCGAGTCGCCGTCGTCGGGATGCGTCACGCTCAATGGCAGGGAAGTCCGGACCTTGATCGACAAGAGCGGCAGGACACGCATTTCCGATCCGGCGCAGTTGCGCAACATGCGCACCCGGCTCGCGATGGTGTTTCAGCATTTCAACCTGTGGGCGCATATGACGGTGCTGGAAAACGTTGTCGAAGCGCCTCGCCATGTACTCAAGCTGAGCAGTGCAGAAGCCACGGAGCGTGCACAGCGCTATCTCGAACAGGTCGGCATGTCGCGTTTCGCCAATGCATACCCGGCGCATCTGTCCGGCGGGCAACAGCAGCGCGTAGCGATTGCGCGTGCGCTCGCGATGGAGCCGGAGGCGCTGCTGTTCGATGAGCCGACCTCGGCGCTCGATCCTGAACTGGTTGGCGATGTGCTGAAGGTAATGCGCGATCTTGCCGAAGAAGGACGCACGATGATCGTCGTCACGCACGAGATGGGCTTTGCGCGCGAGGTGTCGAACCATGTCGTGTTCTTGCATCAGGGCGTGGTGGAAGAAGAGGGGCACCCGCGCGAGGTACTCAAGACTCCACGCAGCGAACGCCTGCAGAAATTCTTATGCGGCGCGATGAAATAGGTCGTGCCCCAAGTCGTAGTGATGGCGATCCGGCTATCGCAATGCGCGACGAAATCATGGACGAGACGATCCAAGGACGGTTCCAATGCAAAACCTGAAACAGAACGACATTAACCACTATCTTCACCCGTATACAAACCTGAGCTTGCATCGCGAAGTTGGGCCGATGGTGATCGATCGCGGCGAAGGCGTCTATGTGTACGACACCGAAGGCAATCGCTATATCGAAGGCCTGGGAGGTCTGTTCTGCGCGTCGCTTGGCTTTAGCGAAGCGAGGCTCGCCGATGCCGCAGACCGGCAGATGAGGAAGTTGCCGTTCTATCACTCATTCGGACACAAGTCTTCGGAGCCTTCGATTCTGCTCGCGGAAAAGCTGATTTCGATGGCGCCGGTGCCGATGTCGAAGGTTTTCTTTGCGAATTCCGGCTCAGAAGCCAACGATACCGCGGTCAAGCTGATCTGGTATTACAACAATGCGCTCGGGCGGCCGAACAAGAAGAAGATCATTTCGCGCGCACGTGCTTACCACGGCGTAACGATTGCTTCGGCTAGCTTGACAGGGTTGCCTAACAATCACCGCGATTTCGATCTGCCGATCGACCGCGTGCTGCATACCGACTGCCCGCACTACTATCGATATGGCAAGCCTGGCGAATCTGAGGAGCAGTTTGCAACGCGTTGCGCGCAGTCGCTCGAGGAACTGATCCTGAGAGAAGGTGCCGATACGATTGCGGCGTTTTTCGCTGAGCCGATCATGGCGTCCGGCGGCGTGATCGTGCCGCCGGTCACTTATATGGAGAAGATTCAGGCCGTTCTGAAACGGTACGACATCCTGCTGGTGGCGGACGAGGTGATCTGCGGGTTTGGCCGCACCGGCAACATGTTCGGCTCGCAAACGTACGGCATGCGTCCCGACATGATCGTCATGGCCAAGCAGCTTTCCGCCGGATACTTGCCGATATCGGCGCTGATGGTCAATGAAGCGGTGTATCAAGGGTTGGTGACGGAAAGCGAAAAGATCGGCACCTTCGGGCATGGTTTTACGTATAGCGGTCATCCAGTGTGTGCGGCGGTCGCGCTAGAGACGCTGCGCATCTATGAAGAAGACGGCATTCTCGAGCACGTGCGAAGCATCACGCCGCACTTCCAGCAGCGTCTGGCCGAACTCGGCAAGCATCCGCTGGTTGGCGAGGCACGCGGTGCCGGCCTGCTCGCGGCAGTCGAACTGGTTGCGAACAAGGAAACCAAAGAGGCGTTTTCTCCGTCCGAGGGCGTGGCGGCTTACGCTGGTACGCGCGCCTTGCAATACGGCATGATTACTCGCGCGCTGGGCGACACGTTCAACTTCTGCCCGCCGCTGATCATTACGCACGAGCAGATCGACGAGATGTTCGATGCGTCGGAAAAGGCGCTGGACGACACGCTCGCATGGCGTATGTCGCTTGCGAAGCGTTGAACGGAGCAGACCAATGAGAGATTTTGAACAGCCGGGACGTTCGCTGGTGATGTCCACGGAAGGTATGGCTGCGACGTCGCATCCTTCATCGACGCTCGCTGCAGTGAGAGTGCTCGAGGCAGGCGGCAACGCGATGGATGCGGCGATTGCTGCTTGCGCGGTGCAGTGTGTGGTCGAACCAGGATCGACCGGCATCGGTGGCGACTGCTTTGCGCTGTATTCCCGTCGTGGCACGGATGACATCGTCGCATTCAATGGCTCGGGCTGGGCGCCTGCCGCGGCCAGCGTCGCGTCGCTTCGCTCGCTGGGTGTGACTGCAATCGACCGGCACTCTCCGCATGCCGTGACGGTACCCGGCGCAGTCGACGCGTGGGCGACGCTGTCCCGCGATCATGGCTCGATTCCGCTCGGGCAACTGCTTGCGCCCGCAATCAAGCTTGCACGAGATGGGTATGCGGTTGCGCCGCGCGCGGCGTCCGACTGGGCACATCAGGCACAATTGTTGTCGCGCGATAAAACCAGCAGGGAACGGATGCTGATCGATGGGCAGTCACCACGTGCCGGTAGCGTACATCGGCAGCCGTTGCTGGCTAGTTCGCTTGAGGCAATTGGACGAGCAGGGTCGCGAGTGTTTTACGAAGGCTTCATCGCCGAAGATATCGTCGCAACGCTTCGAGCGGCGGGCGGGCTGCATACGATGGCCGACTTCGCGGCATTTCACGGTGAGTATGTAAAGCCGATCAAAGCGAACTTTCGTGGCTATGACGTGCACGAGTGCCCGCCAAATGGGCAAGGCATTATTGCCTTGCTGATCTTGAAGATCCTCGAGCGCTTCGACGCGAATGACGATCCACTAGGCGCTGACCGTCTGCAGCGAGAAATCGACGCGACACGTATTGCATATGCACTCCGCGATGCGTCGCTCGGCGATCCGCGCAATGGCGCGTTGGATGTCGATCAATTGCTTTCCGGTGAGTCCATCGACGCGTTGTGTTCAAAGATCGGCAAGCGGGAAGCGTCGCGTGACCTGCCATTGGCAAGACCCGTGGAGCACAAGGACACGGTCTATATCTGCGTAGTCGACAAGGATCGCAATTGCGCGAGCTTCATCAACTCGCTATTCCATCCGTTCGGTAGCGGCATCATGTCTGCAGAAACCGGTGTGATGCTGCACAACCGCGGGCAGAGCTTCACGCTGGAGGAGGGGCATCCGAACGCAATTGCGCCGCATGCCCGACCGATGCACACGATCATTCCCGGCATGGTCACTCGCGACGGCAAAGTACAGATGACGTTCGGCGTCATGGGCGGCCACTACCAGGCGATGGGGCATGCGCATTTCCTGTCGAAAGTGCTGGACTACGGCCTCGACCTGCAAACGGCAATGGACTTGCCGCGGCTCTTCCCGCGTCCAGGCACCCATGTCGTCGAAGCCGAGGGTACGTTGCCCGCGCATACGCGTGAAGAACTCACGCGCCGTGGCTATGAGCTCGTTGCGCCGAACTGGGCGATCGGTGGTGCGCAGGCCATCCAGATCGATTGGGAACACGGTGCGTTGATCGGTGCATCCGACCATCGCAAGGATGGTTGCGCACTGGGCATCTGAGTGCCGGATGTCTTTGGCGGCTCATACGGGATACGGTTCGGGACTATGGAAAAGCAGCATGTGTTGCGCGGTGACGGTGCGATCCGGCGCGAATCGCCGTATGGTTCGTCGAAAGAGAACACGTACGCGGGCGTCGTGTCGTTCATGCGACGCCTGTACACGAAAGACCTGGCCGGTATCGATCTTGCGGTAACCGGCGTACCGCTCGACATCGCGACGACCAACCGGCCAGGTGCCCGTCTCGGGCCGCGTGCGATACGCGCGGCAAGCAGTCAGCTGGGCGTGTTGTTGCCCTACCCATGGGGCGTCAATCCATTCGACGACTATGCGGTGATCGACTACGGCGACTGCTGGCTCGACGTACACAATCCGTCGACGATCAAGGAAACCATCATCGCGCATGCTCGTACGATCCTTGATGCCGGTGCCAGAATGCTCACATTCGGCGGCGACCACTACATCAGTTATCCGTTGCTGGTCGCTCATGCCGAGAAGTTCGGCAAGCCGCTGTCGCTGATCCACTTCGATGCGCATTGCGATACGTGGCCGGACGATCAGGCCGACAGTCTCAATCACGGGTCGATGTTTTACAAGGCCGTGCGGGAGGGTTTGATCGATCCCACGCACTCAGTACAAGTTGGCATACGCACGTGGAACGACGATTTCATGGGCATTTCGGTGCTCGACGCACCATGGGTGCATGAAAACGGTGTGAAGGCGACGATTGCAAGGATTACGGAAATCGTTGGAGATCGGCCGGCCTATTTCACATTCGATGTGGACGGGCTTGACCCGGCATTCGCTCCGGGTACGGGTACACCTGTGCCGGGTGGGCTGTCGACTGCTCAGGCGCTATCCATCATTCGTGGATTGACGGGTATCGATATGGTCGGAGCGGACGTGGTAGAAGTGGCTCCCGCATACGATCACGCGGACATCACGGCGCTTGCTGCCGCGCACGTGGCGAGCGAGTTGATCTGTCTTTTCAGACATCGGGCACGCCGATGATCGTTTGATCGATGACAGCGGTATATCTGCTGAAATCAATCTGAAAATTAAAGTTAGGTATACGAATTTAGAGAAGATTTTTCTAAATAACAGTCTGGATGACTTTTTGCCATACAACGACGGGAGAGTGATGCAATGAAATGGGTAGCAACGGCCGTAGGCCTATGTGCCGCGGGAATCTGCAGCGCGTCGTTTGCACAGAGCTCGGTGACGCTTTACGGGATCATCGATGAATCGATCCAGTACACACACAACACGGGCGGCGCGAGCAACGAAATCAAACTGCAGTCCGGGCAGATGTCGATCAGCCAATGGGGCGTGCGCGGAACAGAGGACCTGGGCGACGGCCTGAGTGCGCTGTTCAACTTGCAGAACGGCTTCAACCTCAACAACGGCAAAATGAATTCCGGCTTGCTGTTCGGACGCAAGGCCTATGTCGGACTGGCGGGGCATTTCGGCACGGTGACCCTCGGCCGACAGCAGGACACACTGCAAGACCTTGTGCTGCCGATTCAGGGCGATAACTTTCTCGAATACTTTACGGCACCCGGCGATGTCGACAACGCGGACGGTTCGGTGCGCAACAGCAATGCGGTCAAGTGGACGAGTCCATCCTGGGGTGGGCTGCAGGCAGCGGCAATGTATGGCTTCGGCGGAGTTGCTGGGTCGGTCGCGTCAGGGCAGGCATATAACGCGGCCGTCACATACAACCGCGGGCCGTTGACGTTGGCTGCCGGCTATTCGCACGCCGACAACGGCAACGCCACACTGTCGACTCGCGGAACGAGCAGTGCGGACAGCATCTTTCTGTCGCCTGTCAATGATGCTTACGTCACCGCGAGTGCGATCAATATTGCGCGCGCCGGCGCAACTTACGTAGTGGGACCCGTCACGCTGGGCGGGTACTACAGCTACTCGGAGTATCTTGCGGATGGCCATTCGACCTTCCAGTCCGCCGAGCGTTACAACAACGCTTCTGCGTTCGTCGTCTGGCAAGTCACGCCTGCGTGGATGGTCGAGACGGGATACAACTATCTGAAGTCGCATGGGGATTCATCGGCGACCTATCAGCAGGTTACGCTCGCGGCGGACTACTCGCTTAGCAAGCGCACGGATTTGTACGGCACGATGAGTTACGGACACGCGTCGGGAAGCAACGGCATGGGCGCCGCCCAGGCGGTGATTTCGGATGCTTTCGTCGATGGCGGAAAATCGACGCAGGAACTCGTGATTGCCGGTATTCGGCATCGGTTTTAAGGTTGCCGCAAAGCGCAGATTAGATGAAGCCGAAACGGACTGGGGCTAAAAAGCCCCAGTCTGCACAACGTATGCTTGAACTTACAGCTTAGACCGACATAACGGTCACCGACTTCGTCACGAGGTACGGCTCGAGCGCTTCCGGCCCGCCCTCCGAGCCATAACCCGAATCCTTGACGCCGCCAAACGGCATTTCCGGCCACGGCGTTGCAGGCTGGTTGATCCACAGCATGCCGACTTCCACCGATTGCGTGAGCAGATGCACGTTTTTGAACGAACGCGTGAAGGCATAACCGGCCAGCCCGTAAGGCAGACGGTTGGCCTCAGCAATGGCGTCTTCGAGCGAGTCGAACCCGCGGACCGCAGCGATCGGGCCAAACGGCTCTTCGTTGAACACATCCGCTTCCAACGGTACATTGGTTAGCACGGTTGGCGTAAAGAAGTTGCCGCCGCCGGAAACACGCTCGCCGCCGGTAGCAATGGTCGCGCCCTTCTCGCGCGCATTGGCGACGATGCTGGACATCGCTGTCAAGCGACGCGCATTGGCGAGCGGCCCGAGCGTCGTGCCTTCGGCAAGTCCGTCGCCGAGCTTCAGGCTCTCTGCGTGCTTGACGAGCTCACGCGCGAAGTCTTCGCGCACGCTGTTGTGCACGAGGAAGCGCGTCGGCGAAATGCACACCTGACCTGCATTACGGAATTTGGCAGCGCCTGAGGCGCGCACCGCGAGCGCGACGTCCGCATCTTCGGCGACGATCACCGGAGCATGTCCGCCGAGCTCCATCGTCACGCGCTTCATGTGTTGGCCTGCGAGCGCCGCGAGCTGCTTGCCGACTGCTGTCGAGCCCGTGAACGTCACCTTGCGGATCACCGGATGCGAGATCAGGAAGCGGGAAATTTCCGCAGGCTCGCCGAACACGAGGCCGATTACGCCAGCCGGTACGCCCGCGTCGACGAACGCGCGCAACAGTTGCGCCGGCGATGCCGGTGTTTCCTCCGGAGCCTTCACGATGAACGAGCAACCCGTGGCCAGCGCGGCGCACAGCTTGCGCACAACCTGGTTGACCGGGAAGTTCCACGGCGTAAACGCGGCTACCGGGCCCACCGGCTCCTTGACCACGGTTTGTTGCGCGGCAGGGTTGCGTGCCGGCACGATCCGGCCATAGGTGCGGCGCCCTTCGTCAGCGAACCATTCGATGATGTCGGCGCCCGACATGACTTCGATGCGTGCTTCTGCAAACGGCTTGCCTTGCTCCAGCGTCATCAGGCGGGCAATCGGCTCTGCGCGCTCGCGCAACAGTGCAGCGGCTTTGCGCATGATGGCCGCGCGATCGTATGCGGGCACCTTGCGCCAAACTTCGAAGCCGCGGCGGGACGCCGCGACGGCACGCTCCAGATCCGCGATGCCGGCATGCGCGACCTTGCCGATGACATTGCCGGTGGCGGGATTGACTACGTCGATGGTCTTGCCGCTTGCGCTTGCGCACCATTCGCCATCGATTAGCAACAGAGTGTCGGTATAGGTTGCGGTATCCATGTTTCTCCGGGTCTTTAGCGTGTTCAATATGTGGACGCGACCGTCGAAGGACGGTCGGCTTTGACAGGTCTTGCAGCGCGTGCGGCGAACTGCATTTCCGCGTACGTTAGCAGTATAGAGACGTTTGGATTTTTGCCTTAGAGCCATTGTGCGCACAGTCGCAGAGCCAACGGTTACGCGAGCGGATCTGTCACAACGGCAATCGGACGTGGTTTGATACGGTAACTCAGGCTTATTTCTATCACATGCCGCAGCATGTTGCCGCGCCATGGCGCCGATAGAAGCGTTTTGAAAGGAAGGTGGTGTGCCGGATTGATGCTCGTTGACGTAGTGACGTCATGATGTCACTATGTTTTCCATGACCCCACATCCCTCTCTTCCGTTGTATGTGCAGGTCGAGGAAACGCTGGCCCAACGCATTCAGGAAGGCGTGTGGGCCGTCGGTGACCAGTTGCCATCCGAAGAGCAGCTGATCGAGGAATTCTCGGTCAGTCGCACGACGGTCCGCACGACCATTCAGAATCTGCTGCAGCGGGGCCTCGTCGAGATCCGGCGTGGCAAAGGCACCTTTGTCGCACGACCGAAAATCGCGCAGGCGCTCACGGGTCTGACGGGCTTTGTCGAAGACATGGAAGCGCTTGGCATGAAGGCGACGGCGCGAGTGCTCGGCAAGTCGATCGTCCCGGCGCCGGCTGACGTAGCGCGCAAACTAGGTGTTCCTCTGGGCGCAGAGGTTGTTGCGATTCGCCGCGTGCGGCTGGCCGACGGTATGCCGCTTAGCTACGACGAAACCTATCTTCCCGTCGACCTCGGTCGCAAGATCGTTGCGGACGATCTTGCGATCAAGCCAATTTTCACCCTGCTCGAAAATGAATACGACACGCCGCTGAGCGAAGCAGAGTACCGGCTGGAGGCCGTCGCAGCGGACAAGATGGTTGCGGCCGCATTGAAAATCGCGGTGGGCAGCCCGCTGTTTCTGATTGAACGGACGTCGTATAGCACGTCGCGCCGCGCAGTCGACTACGAGAAGCTGTATTACCGTGGTGACAAGATCCAGTTTGTCACACGTCTTACCAGGCCGGCAACACACGCAAAGCGCAAAGTGGGGCGCGCTGCATGAGCGTATCGATGGTACTGTGGCTGTTGCTTGCGTCATTGGCAGCGAGCGCGCTCGGCGGCATGCTAGGTATGGCAAGCGGCATTTTCATCGTGCCGTTGCTGACCTTGTTCGGCCATTTCGATTTGCGAACGGCGATTGGTGCGAGCATTGTCTCAGTGATTGCATGCTCTTGCGGCGGTGCTGCGTCGTATTTTCGCGCGCGGCTGACCAACGTGCGGTTGGCGATCGTGCTCGAAGTTGCCACTACGGCCGGTGCACTATCAGGCGTTTTGTTGTCGGGCTGGATACCGGAACGCGTGCTGTTCGCCATTTTTGCTGTGGTGCTGGCGGTATCGGCCTATCAGATGGGCATCAAACGTCGCGACTTGTCGAACCCGGCAGGCGCTCCGGATGACATGCGCTCGCAAGACGGATGGTTTAAATCAAGGCTGCATTCTACTTACCCCGACACGCAAGCCGGCGTCGAAGTCTCTTATCGCATTCACCGCCTTCGGCTCGGCATGATGCTGATGTACGGTGCAGGGTTGATTTCCGCGCTGCTCGGCATCGGCAGTGGTGTGCTCAAGATTCCTGCGATGGATTCGGCGCTGCGGCTGCCAATCAAGGTTTCGTCTGCCACGTCCAATTTCATGATCGGTGTGACAGCTGCGGCGAGTGCCGGCGTTTACCTTGCCCGTGGCGAAATCGTCACCGCGATCGCTGGGCCAGTCGCATTGGGTTCCGTAGTGGGCGCAGTGCTTGGCGCGAAACTCCTGATGAAGGTACCGGGCGAAAGGATTCGCGTACTGTTTGTGATTGTGCTGCTACTGCTCGCGATACAAATGGGATGTTCGGCGCTAGGCGTATCTTTGACGGGAGGTGCATAGTGGTTGCTTCGCTCGAGAGCGAGACAGTGGCGGCAGCCCGCGTCGAACGCATGGATGCCGTTCTTGCGCGGCTCCTCGCGGCGGGAACGTGGCTGAGCTGCGCGCTAATCGCGGCAGGGCTTGTCGACACCGCGCTTGCGGATGTCATGCAGCTGAACGCCGCTGTCACGTTGGCTGGACCGCTACTGGTGCGTTCGGGCATCGCGGCGGTGATTGCGCTTCCCGTGGTCCGCGTCGCGACGATGGCGTTTGTGTTTGCCCGCAACCGGGAGTTGCGATTTTTCGCCGTCGCGTTGAGCGTTCTGGCCATCATCGCTGCGGGGTTGGCAATCGGCATCGGTTGGCACGCGCACGTGCAGGGTTGACCGCTCAGGCGTTGCTGCCGCAAGACGTGCTTATTGTCGCAGGCTTGTCATGATCCGCCGTTAAGAAGATGGTTTGATCGAACGTTGTAGCCGCAATCAACCACTCTCAGGAACAGCGCATGGCACTGAACTACGGTTTGCTAAAGGGGACAATCGCGGGGCATCTGCGCGACGCGGATGACGATCATTATCAGATCCTCGTTCATGCTGGGAAACAGGTGTTTCGCATTGCAGTGAACGTCAAGTCGTCCGCGCCCAATGCGCCATCGACTCTGCTCTTCCAGGCGAAGACGACGCTGCCCACGGAGCTGACCGCGCAACTCACTGACGTCAAAGCGGGCTTCACGAAGCTGCGCAGCAAGTCCGGGGGGCTCGCGATGGACTATCTGCGCGGCGGTCTTGTCAATCCGAAGACGATGAAGGAGGTGCCGCCCGACGAACCCGGCGCGAATAACGACCTGAAGGACAAGTTAGAGGACGCCGTTGTCAAGGCTGTCGCTCAGGAAGGTTCAATCGTCTATGCGTTCGGCGACAGGTGGGGTCCCGAGAAGAAAGCCGATCAGTATTTCAAGTTTGTGCCGGGCAACGGCATCCACGACATTCACATGAACCAGGGCAATTCCGGTAAGTTCAAGCGGGATAACGGAGCCTACCAGGACGGCTGTCTGTTCTTCAGCTATCCGGGCGGCAAGTGGTTGGCGTTCTTCTTTGCATTCCAGTCGCAAACATTCGAAACGGACGATAACGGCAATCCGGTTGCTGCCGCGGATTCTTCTTCACGCGTCGCCGATGCGGTAGGCAAGGCCCCGAGGAAAACGGTAAAGCGGGTCAAGAAAAGTCGGGCGGCCACTAACGCCTGAATGCGCCAATCGTGGTGCGGTTGTACGCGCAAGCAGTCGATTTAGTCATGCGTGTGCGGATCGCCGAGAGCGGCAATGGCGCAGTCAAGGGCGCCGTTGCCGAGCGGGATTTGCTGATGCCGCAGCGCTGCTTCCACGCCCGCAAGACAACCGAGGATCATCGGTTCGTTGATGTCGCCGAGGTGGCCGATGCGAAATACCGTGCCGCCTTGCGGGCCTACACCGCCCGCCACCGCGACATGAAAGCGTTCGCGTGCCACCTGGCAAAGCTGGTCGGGATCGATGCCTTCACGCACGCTGATTGCAGTGACGGATGCGGAACGCGCCGACGGTTGATCGACTGCAAGCCATAGTGCGCCGCGTTCGCCCCATCGTTCGACGGCGGCATGAACTGCGCGCGCAACGCGCGCGTGGCGGGCAAATACCTGGTCGTGTCCTTCGCGTTCAAGCTGCGCAAGTGCTGCTTCAAGGCCCATCAGCAGATTTTCCGGCGGCGTGCCACAGAACTTGCGGTACAGCAGGTCGCTGACGCGTCTGTCCCAGTCCCAATACATGCGCGGCGCAGGATTGCGACGTGAGGCTTCGAGCGCGCGCTGGTCGACGACAGTGAACGCAAGCCCGGGCGGCAGCATCAGCGCCTTTTGCGACGCACCTATTACGACATTTACGCCCCAGTCGTCCATCAATAACGGTGTCGCGGCCAGTGAAGCCACCGCGTCTACCGCAAGCAACGCGGGATGTTTCGCACGATCGATTGCTTGCCGCACTGCGCGGATGTCGCTTGTGACGCCGCTTGACGTATCGGTCTGTACGGCAAATACGGCGACGATTTCACTGGCGGTATCGCTGCGCAGCGTTTGCTCGATCAGTTGGGGATCGATCGGCGCTCCATAGCGGCTAGCGGTACGAATTGCCAGTGCGCCGCAGGCCTCCGCGTGCTGTGCCCACGCTTCAGCGAAGAACCCACTGCCTGCCACGAGCACCTTGCGCCCCGGTCCAAGCAGATTTGCGATAACCGCTTCCCATGCGCCATGGCCATTGGACGCATACATCAGCACCTCAGCGCTCGATGTATGGAGAAGTCGCCGCAAACCCTGCTCACACTTCTCTATCAACGAAGCGAGGCGCGGATTACTGAGGTCCATGGGTTGCGCCATCATCGCCTGGAGCACGATGTCCGGTACGTGTGTGGGACCCGGGGAATGCAGGAATTTGACGCCCGCGTTGGAAGAGTTCACGTGGCTGCTCGCTATTGTGCGTTTTTGGCTGAGTGTCGGTGGAACGGTGTTGTCGCATTACGCATTCTAATGGCCTTCAGTGCATCAGCGAGTTCGTGAACTAGTGAGGCGCGACGCAACACCCGTCGCGCCGGCAAATCATGTCGCGTCGCGCAGACGTGCGACATTTGACATGAATAGCTGCACCGATGCCTGAATGAACATCGGATCGAAGCCGAGAAACAGATCGTCCACACCGAGGCGCATCGCCGCGACGGCCTGTTCCGGTGTGATCGCGAAAGACGTAAGCCGCATCCCTTTAGCCTTGATCTTCTTCATCACCAGTTCGATTGCTTCGCGTACCTCTTCGTGGTTCGGGCCGTCGCTGAAGCCCATGTTAACGGACAGGTCGAATGGAGCGGGGATTGCGCCGGTCAGGCCGTCAATCTCGAGAATCGCGTCCAGGTCGCGCACCGCGCCCGGATGTTCGATCAGTGCAATTACACCGGTTTCCTGATTAGCGCGCTGCGCATAGTCGAGCATGTTGGTTTGCCACTGGTATTGCGTGCGAAACGGTCCCCATCCACGGATGCCACGCGGTGGGTATTTTGCGTACGACACGGCTGCTTCCGCCTCTTCCTTACACGTAATCATCGGCACGACGATGTTCTTCGCGCCGGCGTCGAGTGCGAGTTTGATCTGCGCGGCATCGTTGTGTGTCACGCGTATCCATGCTTCGGCAGGCGTTCCGATGGTGGCGGTCACCATCCGGTAAGCAGTTTCGATCGAAATCGGGCCATGCTCCATGTCGATCAATACATAGTCGAAGCCGGCATGCGCGAACATTTGTACCAGTTCCGGCGAAGGAGACGTGACGCCAATTCCGATCCTCGTCCCTTCAGGTTTTTGCAAGCGATTGTTAAGGTAGGCGGATGGATTCGCAGGGCTTTCTTGCATTACTAAAACTCCTTTGGACTAAGCATCGACATGGATGGACGGGTACTCCATCATTGATAACACGTCGACCGTTGAAATAGTCCATTCGTGTGGGCCATGGACATCCGTGCTAGTCAAGTTGACACGGTCGTATGTAACGTTGATCGGTAACTGCCGCAGTTCCACAGAGGAGGGACGATGAAAGTAGAGGGCCGGTGTCATTGCAACACTATTCGGTACGAAGCCGAGGTGCGAATGGGGAGCATTGGAATCTGTCATTGCGACGATTGCCAGATGCTGACGGGGTCGGCGTTTCGCGTGAATATCCAGACGCCGGCGGAGCATTTTCACATCTTGAGCGGCACTCCGCGAAAGTATGTGAAGACTGGCGACAGTGGGGTGAGGCGGGTTCACGCGTTTTGCGAGAACTGCGGCACGCCCGTGTATTCATGCGCTGTCGAAAACCCTACGGTGTATTCGTTGCGCGTGGGCGCCTTGAAGCAGCGATACGAACTGGGCCGCCCGCTTAGGGAAATCTGGACCAAGCGGAGGCTTGCGTGGGTTGACGGATTAGAGGGCGCAGAGAACTGCGAGGGGCAGCCGTAACGCTAGGTGAAACACCCCCTCGAAAAATCTGATCTTCCGCCGCCGAGGTCGGAGACAAGCCAAAGTTAGACGAGCACGCGCCGCACTTGCAAAGGAGCGCGGCGACAATCGATCGCATTGGATTGCAGACTCGATAACTCACGTCAGGAAGTCACTTGTCAGGTAAAACCCTTACTTTGAAAAAGTGTTGACAGTTAGCATAAGACGATAGACACTTCGATCCAAGCTGATTCGCCGAAAGCAAGGCGCATCAGGCTGCTGGCGGCGAGGCGTGATCAGCGTTGCGCCGCACAGGAGGAGACAGGCACGAGCGCCTAATGGCTTTTGCAAACCCAGCGCATCGTTGCTTAACTTATAGGTCCGTGGTGGGGTTCCGTTATCGAACCGGCCGCGGGGTGTCCTTGCAATCTGAATTACAAATTAAGGAGACCGAAGTGAGCATCAAGAAGGTGCAGCGAATGTTAGGCATAGTTGCGCTTGGCAGCGTGGCAGGCGCCGCGCATGCGCAAAGCAGCGTGACCTTGTATGGTTTGATCGACGCCGGTATCAGCTACGTGAATAACGCTGCTGGGGCGAACGGCAAGAGCCACAGCCTCGTCAAATTCGACGATGGTATCGACGGCGGCAACCGCATTGGCTTCAAAGGCTCGGAAGATCTAGGCGGCGGATATAAGGCCATCTTTACGTTGGAAAACGGCTTTGGCCTCGCGGACGGATCGATTAGCCAAGGCGGCGCGTTGTTCGGCCGGCAGGCATTTGTCGGTGTCGCGAAGGACGATGTGGGAAGTTTTACGTTGGGTCGCCAGTATCCCTTCTCGCATGACTATCTGAACCGGTATGCGACCGGCGGCCTGACGGCAGGCGACGCCTACATGTATCACATCAATACGCTCGACTTGTTGACGTCGGTGCGTATCAACAATTCGGTGAAGTTCAGCAGCGTGCGTATGTATGGCTTCAAGGTCGGCGCGATGTATGGCTTCTCCAATCAGGCCGGGGAGTTTGGCGGGACGAGTGGCACGAATGGCAGCGGTGGATCGTCGCGCACTTACAGCTTCGGCGTCGATTACAATCATGGCCCGTTTAGCATGGCGTTTGCTTACACGGACATTTCTTATCCGCTACAGGTCGCTCCCGCGCTCAAACTGACCCTTGCCAACATTGATCCACTCGGTGAACGCGACCTTCGCACGCTTGGTGTAGGTGCGAAATACAAATACGGCCCGGCGCTTGGATATGCATTGTGGACAAACACGCGCCTTGAGAACCTCGACCACAGCGCGGCGACACTCAATATCTACGAGGGCGGCGTCGTATACAACATCACGCCTGCATTGATCGCGGCACTCGGGTATACGCACACTCAGGTGACTGGCTCAGCAAGCGGAACGTGGCACCAGATCAACACTAGCATCGACTATCTGCTGAGCAAGCGAACGAGTGTGTATTTGCTCGGCATCTATCAGAAGGCGTCGGGCTCGAATCAGGGCGTGCCAGTGCAGGCGATGATCGGCAAGACGACTAGCTATTTCGGCAATTCGGGTAGCGATGCGCAGAACCAGTTGGCGTTCCGGGTCGGGATCCAGCACAAGTTTTGATGGTTGTACCTGCAAGCATTTGTTGACAGGAAACAGGTTGCGATGCCGCGGAGCAAGTGTCAGTGGGGCGGCATTGCGACTTCCTTGCAGAATGGGGCAAAGCGCAAATGAAACAGTAAAAAGTAAAGTGTTGACAGTTTTCACATGCCAACCTAGACTTGATTTCATGGAAATTGATCACAACCCGACCACGGTTTCGCTTGCAGAGTTTCGTGCACATACGCTGACCGGCGTTGTGCAGCACGAGATCGAGCGAATGATATTGAGCGGCGAACTCGCGCCGGGAAAGCGACTAAATGAAAAGGCTGTCGCCGACAAGCTGTCGGTGAGTCGCGGCCCGGTGCGCGAAGCGTGCCGGGCGCTCGCCGAACTGGGTCTTGTTTACCTGGTGCCGAATCGTGGCGTGTTCATCAAGAAAGTGACGCGCGACGATGCGATTGAGGTCTATGACCTGCGAGCAGGTTTTACGGCATTGTCGGCGTCTCTGCTTGCGCCGGTCCTGACGCCGGAGATGGCGGCTCGACTCGATGCCTACGTCGACGAAATGCAGGAAGCTGCGGACCAGGGCGACTTCTCGCGTTTCGACCCACTGAATCTCGAGTTTCACGATTACATTGTTCAGTCGACTGGGAACTCACGGCTGATCAAGCTGTATCGCGGGTGCGTAAAGGAATTTCATCTGTTTCGCGTGCATGGCATGGTTCAGCGCGGTGCGTTGTTGACGTCGAATGATGAGCATCGCGAGATTGTCGCGGCGCTCAAGGCTAACAACGCAACGCTGAGTTACGACAAGAGCTTTAGCCATGTATCGAAAGGCAAGGAGCGCATGCTCAACGCGCTCGATGATCTGGCGAAAGACACGGCAGTCGATTCCGACGAAGAGGAACTCGACGACCGCACCGCCTAAGGCAGTAACCGCACAAGCGAACATGCGGCGGTAGCGGCGATGCCGGTTGCGCACGCCGCCTGCTGAACTGGGTGCCCCACTGCCAGCGTACCTGCTGAATTGATGGATGCGGTAAGTCGTAAGCCTGTTGTTATGTACAACGAAATTGTGTTTTGCGTCGTTCGTATTAATCGGTGAATCCATGGCAAGCGCCAAGGATTCGTTCCATCGGTCACTCGTTGCATCTTCGTATGCTTGAACTTTCGCTTGCGTGTCAACTCACGGATCGCACCAGGGCATTGATCGACGGCAAGGCCGCTGTCGATGGTTGCAAGATCAACTTCATTCATGGCCCAGCGGAGGAATTGTTTCAGCGAGCGTTTCGGCACGGCGAGTTCGATATCGCTGAGCTCTCACTCGGCACACATCTGATGACGACCGCGCGCGGCGAAAGCCGTTATGTCGCGATCCCGGTGTTTTTGTCTCGCTCGTTTCGACACTCCGCGATCTACGTGCGCGGCGATCGCGGTATTGATAGTCCGGAGCAATTGAAAGGCCGCAAGATCGGTGTGCCGGATTTCCAGCAGACTGCCGGCATCTGGGTGCGTGGCATGTTGAGCGACGAATATGGCGTGCGCAGCAGCGACGTGCAGTGGGTGACCGGCGGGCTCGAGCAGACCGGACGCGAGGCACGCATGCCGTACCGGTTGCCTGAAGATATTCACATCGAGTCGATTGGGCCGCATGCAACGCTTGCGACACTGCTCGCGAACGGCGAAATCGACGCCGTAATCGCTCCGAAGCCACCATCGTGCTTCGGTCGCAATCCGGATGTACGAAGGCTCTTTCCTGAGTATCGAGCAGCGGAAGAGGCGTGGTTCGCCAAGACAAAACTGTTTCCATTGATGCATGTGGTCGGCATTCGCCGCTCGCTGGTCGAACAGCATCCGTGGTTGCCCGTGAATGTCTACGCGGCGTTTTGCAAGTCGCGCGACATCGCGCTTGGCGAACTGACGATCATGGACACGTTGCGCGTCATGCATCCGTGGCTAGTGTCCGAAGTGGAGCGAGTACGTGCCTTGATGGGTCCCGACTTCTGGCGCTACGGCATTGCCGAAAACCGTGCAGACCTCGATGCGTTGCAGCGCTACGCCAAAAGCGACGGGCTGATTCAGAACGAGGTGACGATGGAACAACTCTTCGTCGCCAGCACATTCGACAGCTTCCGCTTTTAGCCACGAAGCACATGAGTATGTTGGCGCGAGAATTACGAATAACCCCGCATACAGGAGACGATGTAATGAAGAGGAGGCGAGCTTTACTGGCGATCTGCGGTGCATGCGCGGCGCTATCGATTGCTGCCCCGGTGTCTGGCATCGCTGCGGAAACATGGCAGCCGCACCGGCCAGTTGAAATCGTCGTGCCGAGCGCGCCTGGTGGCGGACTCGATCTGGTCGCACGGACCTTGCAAAGCGCGATTCAGCAAGAGAACCTGTCGAGCAGACCGGTCACGGTGCTCAACCGGCCGGGTGGTGGCGGCACGGTCAGCATTGCGTACATCAACTCGCACATCGGCGACGGACACTATGTGGCGGTTCAGGCCTTGCCGTTGATTACCAATCGCATCACGGGTCTCAGCACCTTTGGGCTCGATGACGTTACGCCACTTGCAGTGTTCGTGACCGAACAAGTGGTGTTTTCGGTGCCGGGCGATTCGCCGATCAAGAGCGGAGCGGATCTCGTCAAGATGCTGAAGAAGGATCCCGCTAGCGTAACGTTGGGTGTATCCAGTTCGCCGGGCGGTCAAAGCCATGATGCTGCGGCCCTCCTCATCAAGGGGGCGGGACAAGACCCGAAGAAAGCAAAGGTCGTCTTCTTTGATTCCGGTGGCGAGGCAATGACTGCGCTAATGGGCGGCCATGTAACCGCGGCTGCGACGCCGGCCGGCGTGGTGCTCGGACCTAGCGAAGCAGGCCGCATACGCATGATTGCGATTCCCGGCGCGCGGCGTGAACAAGGTGCACTGGCGAACGTACCGACCTGGAAAGAACAGGGCGTCGACATCGATTTCACCACGTGGCGTGTGCTGGTCGGGCCGAAGAACATGACGCCCGCCGAGATCGCCTGGTGGGACAACGTCCTGCAAAAGGCGACCTCTTCGCCGGAGTGGGCGACTGCGGTCAAGCGCAATCTGTGGACCGCAGATTACAAGAACAGTGCGCAAACGCGCGTGTTCCTGCTAAGCGAGCAAGCCCGACTCAAATCGCTGCTTGGCGATCTCGGCCTCGCCAAGTGATATCTCCTTCCTTTAACCCGCAGTACTTATCGAACTGGAGAAGCATATGTCCCGCATCGTTCACCTCGCCGTCAAAGTCGATGACCTCGAGGCGGCAACCCGTTTCTACACCGAAGTGTTCGGCTTCACGGAAGTGAAGACGGGTCGCAATCGCCAGCATATTTCGCGTCACATGACCGACGGCCACATCGATTTCACGCTGATGAAATACGACAGCGAAGACTCGCATGAAGCGCAAATCGCTGGGCCGGGCCCGCGTCTGCATCACTGGGGCGTGACGGTCGACGATCAGGAACTGGCTGCCGAGAAGATCAAGCAATACGGCGGTGAGATTCTGTCGGCGAAAGGCGAAGGCGCGCTCAAGTTCCGCGCACCGGACGGCACCATCGCTGAAGTCGTCAAGCCGGGCCGTTATAACGAAAAATAAAGCTGTAACCGGGGGTGCGGCGCTGCGCCGTGCTCCATTCGATTTTCTCTCGCAGCCGCAGCGCCGGTTCCGCCTCGAGTGCCGCATGCCATGCCGGCTTGCGACTGCCACGGAACCGGCATACCTCACAGGATTCACGAGTGACCAGGTGCGCACTGCTTAGGCTTTGCCTGCGCCGCTCGCTCACAGCTGGAGGAGACATGAAAAGCGTGAAAGGCGATGTCTGGCTGGCTATCGTCGTCATCGTCGGTGCCGTCATTTACCTGTACATGGACATGCATCTGCCGGAAGTCCGCCTGAGCGACCCGCTTGGGCCCAAAGCATTTCCGGCCCTGGTGGGAGTCGGGTTGATTTCAGGCGCGCTGCTGTTGTTGCTCGAAGGCCATAGCAAGGCGCGTCATGCCGCAAATGCGCATCGCGCCGCGGGTGAACAAGCCAAGGCACAAGCCGATTCGCAGGCAGCCATGCATAACGCCGCGTCGGTTGCTGTTGGGTCCAGTGCGGATGAACTCGCCGAGTTCGGCACCAGTCACGATGCCGCGAGCCGCGCAATGCTTTCCGACGCGACGATGCCAATTCAAACTGAAACTCAAGATCAGCCCCGGCATCCACGCTACGTGCTGATTGGCATGGTGCTGTGGACGATCGCTTACTACTACTTCTTCGATCGCGCCGGCTATGCGATTGCGACCAGCGTATTCCTGCTGGGTTTGCTCAGCTACTTCAACCGCAAGCGGGTCATGATGAACATCGCGATTGCAGTGGGTGTGGCGGTGGTGCTCGATCTGGTTTTTTCGCACCTGCTTAGCGTTCCGATGCCGACAGGCATCCTCCCATTCTGAGGCGGTCGCATGATGGATAGTCTGCAAGGAATTCTGCATGGGCTTGCGATAGCCGCAACGCCGATGCATCTGTTTTACACGCTTGCCGGCGTGTTCATCGGCACGATGATCAGCCATCTTCCCGGCATTGGACCATCGGCGGGTATCGCGCTGTTGATTCCGGTGACATTCGGCATGGACCCAATGTCCGCGCTAATGATGCTGACCGGCATTTACTACGGCTGCATGTACGGTGGCGCGGTAACTGCAATTCTGCTGAACACGCCCGGCGATGCAGCAGCGGTGATGACGGTGCTCGACGGTTATCCGCTCGCACGCAAGGGCCGTGCGGCAGCCACGCTCGCGATTGCTGCTGTGAGCTCGTTCATCGCTGGCATGATCGGTGTGACCGCGCTTTCATTTGTCGCCGCACCGCTGGCGGCCGTCGCACTCCACTTCGGTCCGACTGAGTACTTTGCGTTGATCTGCTTTGCGCTATCCACCGCGAGCGCGCTGAACGGCAACTCACTCGCCAAGGGCATGATCGCTGTATTCATGGGCCTTGGTCTCGCGACCGTCGGCATCGATTTGCAAAGCGGTGTGCCGCGTTTTACGCTTGGCTTTACGCAGTTGCTGGATCGGGTCAATTTTCTGGTCGTGGTGGTGGGCATGTTCGCGATTGCCGAAGTGTCCCGGATGGTCGAGGGCACGCTGGGCGGTACGTTGCATACGGTGCGCGTCGAGGGCAAGCTGTGGTTTACGCGCGAAGAGTGGCGACGTGCGCGGCCCGCGATTCTACGGGGCTCGTCGGTCGGCTTTTTGTGTGGGGCTGCGCCCGGTCTAGGCGGCACGCTAGCTGCCATGCTCTCTTATGTGCTTGAAAAGAAGCTGTCCAAGCACCCCGAAGAGTTTGGGCATGGCGCAATTGAAGGTGTCGCCGCGCCGGAGGCAGCCACCAATGCGGACACGTGCGGCGCATTCGTGCACTTGCTCGCGCTAGGGGTGCCAGGTTCGGGCGCGACCGCCGTGATCATGGGCGCATTCATCATGTACGGGCTGCAGCCAGGTCCGATGTTGTTTCATTCGAATCCCGATCTCGTGTGGGGCTTGATTGCAAGCATGTATGTCGGCAATCTGATGCTGCTTGTGCTTAACTTGCCATTGGTCGGAATTCTGTCGCGCATCCTGTATGTGCCGCCGGGCATCCTGTTGTGCGTGATTCTTGCGATTGCATCGATCGGCGTGTTTTCGTTCAATAGCGATACGTTCGACCTGTATCTTGCTCTGGGATTCGGTGTACTAGGCTATGCATTCCGCCGCTTCGACATTCCGAAAGCGCCGTTGCTTTTCGGCCTGATTCTCGGGCATACGCTTGAGCAGTCGTTCCGTCAGGCGTTGACGATATCGAACGGCGATCCGACCGTATTCGTGCGCAGCCCGATTGCCGCGGGTCTGCTGACGTGCGCAGCTATCAGCGTGATCGCGTCGATCTGGAGCCGGCGCAAACCGTCGAAGGTGCTCCAGCAAACGGATGAGCAACTGGCGGAGCATCAGCTTGCCAATGGGCGACACTGAGCCACGCCGAACTGCGCAGAAACGCGAATCGATCGAGCGAGAGACGGCCATGCGCATGCAACCAGCGGTGAAGCAAGGCACGCAACATGTGTCGCTGATGCAGATAGTCATGTTGTTTGCGCGAGTGGGCTTGACCAGCTTTGGCGGTGGGCTGTCGGCATGGATTTATCGTGAAGTGGTGACGCAGCGCGGCTGGTTGAAAGATGAGGAGTTTCTCGGCGCGCTGACGCTAGGGCAAGTGTTGCCAGGCTCGAACGTGATCAACGTCTCCATCTACGTTGGCTACCGGATGCGCGGCGCGCTCGGCAGCGTGGCGGCCGTCGCCGCGTTGCTAGTGCCGCCGATGGTGGTCATCGTGCTATTTGCCAGCGTATTTCACCGGTTTGCGCAGCTCTCGATCGTGCATCGCTTGCTGGAGGGCATCGCAGCCGCGGCGATCGGCATGACCGCCTCGGTAGGCCTGCGCACTGCAAAGGCTGCGATCGCGACGCAGCGCTGGCCGTTGCTGCTGATCGTCGCGGTGTTTGTCGCAGTTGGCGTGCTGCGTTGGCCCCTCGTACCGGTAGCCATCGTTGCGGGTGCAATCGGATTGCTGATATCTGCGAGGACCCGTGCTGATGCGTGACAATCTTTATCTGCAACTGATCGCCGTATTTGCGCCGCTGTCGCTGCTATCGATCGGCGGCGGGCAGAGTATCGTCGCCGATATCAATCAGCAGGCAGTGGTTATTCATCACTGGGTGACGCAACAGGAGTTCGTCGATCTGTTCGCGATCTCGCGCGCGGCGCCAGGGCCCGGCGCATTGCTGACGACGCTGATCGGCTGGAAGACCGCCGGATGGCTTGGCGCGCTCATCGCATCGCTTGCGCTTTTCGTGCCATCGTCATTGCTTGCCTACGTAGCGGCGCTTGCGTGGAGCCGACACGACCGGCATCCCTGGCATGCAATTGCTGAACACGGCCTGGCGCCGATCGCGACGGGATTGATTCTGGCGAGTTCATTCTCAGTGCTGCGCGCAGCTTCGTCTACGTGGATAATCTGGGGCTTGGCGCTGGTTGCGCTTGCTGTTTTTATGGCGCGGCCAAAAGTGAATCCATTGATCGTGCTGTTCGGTGCGGGCCTGGTGAACGTAGCGATCGGCAGGATCTTTTAGACGGAGCTTCAGGATGCAGCTTTACGGCAGACGCAGTTCGATCAATGTGCAAAAGGTCTTATGGTGCCTTGCCGAACTTGGTCTTGGCGAGGGACACGACTACCAGCGCGTTGATGCGGGCCTCGAGTTCGGCGTCAACGATACGCCGGACTACCTCGCGATCAATCCGAACGGGCTGGTGCCGACGCTGATCGACGGCGAACGAGCGATCTGGGAGTCGAACACAATCTTGCGTTATCTCGCCGTGGCGCGCGGCGCAAATGGATTGTTTCCAGCCGATGCCGATGCGCGTTCAGAGGTTGACAGGTGGATGGACTGGCAGCTAGGTACGCTCTGGGCGACGCTGCGGATCACCTTTCTCGGGCTGACACGCACACCGGAGCCGCAGCGCAATTACGATGCGATACGTGCGTCGTTCAAGGAATCCGCACGGCTTTTGCGGATTCTTGACACACACCTCCAAAACCGTACGTTCATTGCGCTGGATCGCTTTACGTTGGCCGATATCGTGGTGGCGCTTGCGGCACACCGTTGGTATCTGCTTGCAGAGCGCTTCGCGCAAGTGCTGGCGACCGAGCCCGAAATGCCTGCGGTACTGCGCTGGCTGACAGCGGTGCGCGATCGTGCCGGCTTCAAAGTGGCCGTGGGTGCGTAGTGAAACAACGCGGCGCCTGCCTTTGGCGGGCGCCACGTACCTGGTCTTACTGCCGGAATTGCGTCACATCATCAAGGGTTGATGCGTCGAATGCCTTGCCGAACCAGCCTTGAGCCGCGTGTGCGAGTGCGTCGTTCCAGCCACCGTACTTCGCGTTATCGACAAATTTTGTATTCAGCGTCTGCTCGGAAAGCGGCTCGCGCGCACCGCCGCGCATATGCGGTTGCTTGATCTCATGCACGGTGCCGTCAAGCAGCGTCGCCCGAAGATGCCCGGTGAAATTCGTCGGATACTCGTTTTCCGGATCGATCTGATAACTGATCTTCGCAGCCAGTTCAAGCACGGCCGCATCGCGAATGCGCGCTTCGGTGAATTGCTCGAAGCCGGCCTTGCGGTCGAAGAAGCCGACAGCCATACAAAACGGCGTGCTGAATTTTGCCGCATATGCAGTCCGCGGACGATGCTTGACCGCGAGTTCCTCCCACAGCCGGTGGACCGTGCCTTCGCCGACCTCGCAGACGATGTCGCGGATCTGCTCAGCTTTCACGCCGCGTTCCGCAAGTGCGATCGCGCAGTCGATAAACGGTTGCGTCATCGTTCCGCATGCATACGGTTTGAACGCGATGGTGTCCATGATCCACGACTGGCCGAGCTGGTCGAGCACCGGCGTGAAATCGGGTGTGCGCGACGGCGCAAATGCCTTGAAAAAGCCGTGACGTCCTTCGAGCACGGTGCGCGGCCCATCGAACCCTCCGCGCGCCATTAGCGCCGCGCGGATGCCGGACTGCGCCGCCCAGCCTGCGTGCATACGCTTGGTCGACGTGCCTTCGGCGAGATATTCGATGATGCCGGACGCCATGCTGCCCGCGATGCCAAGCGCGGACGTCGCGGCCTGTGCGTCCAGCTGCAGCGCTGCCGACACGCCAGCCGTTGCCGCCAGGGCGCCGATTACAGCCGTCGGATGAAAGCCAGCAGAATGGATTGCGCGCGGCGCGACAAGGCTCAAGCGGCACATCAATTCCGCGCCCGCTGCAATCCCGCGCAGCAGCGCGTCGCCGCCGAGGTGTTCGCGTTCACACGCGGCGAGCACCGCCGGCACCACCACTGCACCCGAGTGCACCGGACCGCCTTCGAAGGTGTCGTCGTAATCTTCGCCGTGCGCCGCCGTGCCGTTGATCAATGCGGCATCGAACGCGTTGAAGCTGCCTTTATGGCCGAACGCCGTGCAGTTGCCGCTGCCCGGTTCAGTCGCGGCCAGAATTGCGCGGATATAGCTTTCGTCGCGCCCTGCCACGCACAGACCCGTCACGTCGAGCAACAGCATGCGAGCAGCTTCGACGGTGGAAGCGGGCAGGCGCGCCGCATCGATGTTTGCAATCCAGTTGCCGAGCTGATCAGCAATGCTTACTTTTGTGTCAGCGGCGGTATCGGTGCTCATACGGTGTCACGCTCCAGTGATGGTATTGAAAAATCCTGTCGAACGCTGCGTCATGCATCCCATGCACGCAGCGTTGCTCTTATTCGTGTCGCTCGGCGCTGTCGGGTTGCTTGGTGCCCGGTTCGGCGGCGCCTGGTTTGTTCTTGTCCTCTGCCGGTACGCTGGCCGTGCTCGCGCGCTGAAAGCCAGATTCGACATGCCGGCGCATGGTGCGCGCCACTGCGTCGAGATCGCGCGCAGCGAGCGCCTCGAGAATCATCCGATGCTCTTCGTGCGATGCCTGCGAGCTGCCTGAGTGCGAGAAGCCACGCCGGCGCAGCAAGTGCATCCGGTTGATGACCTGACGATACAGTGCAAGCATCGTCGCATTGCCGGCCATTTCGACGAGCCGGTCGTGAAACGCGATGTTCAGCGAAAAGTAATCGTTCAGTTCGCCGTCGTTCGAGCGTGCTTCGAGGCGATCGAGCATCTCGCGCAGCTCCGACAGTTCGCCGTCGGTGATCACGGCGGCAAGACGCCGGCCAGCCATTTCGTCGAGACCGGCGCGCACTTCATAAAGCTCCGCCGCTTCCGAATCCGAAATCTCGCGGATGTATGCGCCCCGATTTTTTTCCAGCCAGACGAGGCCCGCTTCCTCGAGCGCGCGAAATGCTTCGCGCACGGGGCTCCGGCTGATCTGCAGGTGATCGGCGAGGTCCATCTCATTGAGCTTCATACCCGCTTGAAGCTCGCCAGCCTTGATGCGGCGCAGGATTTCGTCCTGCACGAGGCCGGATAACGTGACGGAGCGTAGAAGTTCGAGTGAAGTGGCAGCGCGTTGCATGGCGGGCGTCCGGGTGGATGATGAAGAAATTTTACACTAGCGCTTGCATCCTGACGATTGTCGACAATATACTTAAATCAAACGCAAGCTACAAGGTGCAAACGTCTATCGGATTTCGAGGCTAAACTCTATACTCGCATTTTGTCGACAATATACGGTAGGGTGGTGTGTCGCTCCGTCGGAGACTCCATGGCGTTTCCTGTTGCACCTACCGGTCCGCGGACGGGCTTCATTCGTACGCCGGCCGGCGACACTCGTCAATCTCCCTGCCTGATCTGTCACACAATACAACGCCGCGCAACGCAATAACGAAGCGACCACGCATCAGCGAGCAACCAGCAAGCATCACGAACTTGTAAGGCTAGCCGCGCAAGCTGCCACGGCAGCGCGGCTCATACGGAGACGCAACATGCAGCAACGCAATCAGCGGGATCACGCACGATGAAGACGAACATGTTCAGAGGCGCAACGGGGCGCGTCTTCATACTGATCTGCGCGATGTATTTCATCGAGTACATCGACCGGGTCAACCTGTCGATTGCCGCTCCGCTGTTGAAATCGGAATTGCATCTGAGCAACACGCAGCTGGGTATCGCGCTGTCTGCGTTCGGTTACTGCTACGCGACGTTTCAGATCATCAATGGGTATCTGGGTGACCGCATTGGGCCGCGCCGCATGTTGGCCATCTCCGGGCTGCTGTGGGCGATCGGTACGCTGACTACAGGCGTGGTCGGCGGTCTCAGCACGCTGGTGTTTGCGCGTATGTGCGTCGGTCTCGGCGAAGCGGGCACCATCCCCAATGCGACGCGCGCGATGACGAACTGGGTGCCGGTCGCGCGGCGCGGTTTTGCACAGGGCTTTACGCACGCAGCCGCGCGCGCAGCTGCGACGATTACGCCGCCGCTGCTGGTCTTGCTGTTCCCAGTGCTCGGCTGGCGCGGCTCGTTCGGAGCGCTGGGTTGCGTGAGTTTCGTGTGGGTTGCGGTGTGGCTACTCTATTTCCGCGACGATCCGCGCACGCACCGTGGCGTCACGCAAGCCGAGATCGACGTGCTGCCGGCCTACACCGGTCCGCGCCATCGCACGGCGGTACCGTGGTGGCCGCTGATCAAGCGCATCATGCCGGTGACGCTGGTGTTTTTTTGCCACGCATGGACGCTGTGGCTCTATCTGAGCTGGCTGCCGAGCTTCTTCGTCGGCGAGTATGGGATCGACCTCAAGCACTCGGCACTGTTTACGTCGGGCGTATTTCTCGCGGGCGTAATCGGCGATACGGCCGGCGGCATGCTGACGGACGCCATCTATCGGCGTACCGGCGATGTGAACAAGGCGCGCCGCAACGTAATCGTATTCGGCTTCCTCGGTTCGCTGATCTTGCTGTCGTGCGTGCTGTTCGTGCGCAATCCGACCGTGATTACGTTGTGCCTTGCCGGCGCGCTGTTCTGTCTCGAAGCGACCGAAGGGCCGATCTGGGCCGTGCCGATGGACGTGGCGCCTGCATTCGCCGGCGTTGCAAGCGGCTTTGTCAGCACCGCAGCGGGCCTTGCCGCGATCGTGTCGCCGCTCGCGTTCGGCATCGTGACCGACATGACCGGCAGCTATCGCGTGCCGTTCGTGATGTCGATCGTGCTGCTGCTGATCGGTGTCTGCCTCGCGTTCTGGATTCGCCCGGACCGTCGCCTGCAGGCGCCCAACGAACCTGTTAATTCTACAAAGTCTCTGGAGGCACAGTCATGAATGCAGTATCGCGCGAACGCGTCGCCGTGGTTACCGGCGCCGCACGCAACATCGGACGGGCAATCGCGCTCGAACTCGCGGCGTCGGGCGCGACGATCGTCGTGAACGCACGCAGCTCGGTGGACGAAGCAGCGGAGACGGTGCGTGCAATCGAAGCGATTGGCGGGCGCGCGGTAGTCGAGCTCGCCGACGTGAGCGAGCTCGACGGCGCGCAAGCGTTGATGGATGCCGCTGCGCGGCGTTTCGGGCAGATCGACATACTGGTGAACAACGCAGCGCTGCGGCGCGAAGTGGCGTTCGAAGACCTCGACTGGCAGCAGTGGCGCGAAGTGATGTCGGTGATTCTGGACGGTGCGTACCTGTGCGCGCGCGCCGCATTGCCGTACCTGCGCAAAGCCGGTGGCGGTGCGATCGTCAATATCGGCGGCATGTCGGCGCATGCGGGCTCGGCGGGACGTGCACACGTGATCGCCGCAAAGGCAGGCCTCGTTGGTCTGACGCGCGCGCTCGCGCACGATCTCGCGCCGGACAACATCACGGCCAACTGCGTGGTACCGGGCCTGATCGCCACGCAACGCGGCGGCGCTGCAGGCAATGCGGAGCCGGCGCACCACGCGGAACGCAAGACCCTGCTCGGCCGACGCGGCTTGCCGGAAGAGGTGGCAAGCGTCGTCGGATTCCTGTGCAGCGACAAGGCGCGCTACCTGACGGGCCAGGTGATTCATGCCAACGGCGGCGCGTATCTAGGCAGCTAAGGCAGCCCATGGGGCGTTGCGCAACAAACTCGCGCGACGCCTCACAGTGCAACGGCGATGATCTCGCCGGCCGCAGTGTTGATGCGCATGCGGCGCACGCCAATTCATAAACACACTACTATTGCGACGCACTTTGTGCGTGGCCTTTGCGCGAGCCGCTGTGAAGGCTTTGCGTGTTCGCATGGCGCTATCGGACGGTCATCCGGTGAACGTGCCAATTCGACTCGAATTCTGCTGTAGTCAATAACCAATAACGTGCAATTCCATTCCGCCGATTCCGCTTCGGCAGAAGGGGCAATGTTGCCATGGTTTATTAGGAACCCTTAGTTGAAAATGAGATGACAGGCAGTCGTGAGATTTGTTGTGATTTTCTTATTACTGACTGTCTGATCAGACAGCATCATGAAGTGCCCGAATGGCGGAATCAGTTGAAAAGATAATTTATGTGGCTTGTTCAATCTGCTTTATAAATTCAGGAGGCCGAAGACGTGAATCGTAAAACGAAGAAAATAGTCTGTGCGTTAGCATTAGGAGGAGTTGGAGGAGCAGTACACGCGCAAAGCAGCGTAACGCTATACGGACTGATCGATGCAGGTGTCACCTATGTGAACCACACTGCTGCGGCGAACGGTCATAGCCACAGCCTGTTCAAATTCGATGATGGTATCGATGGTGGTGACCGCTTCGGGCTCAAGGGCGTCGAAGATCTCGGTGGCGGCTATAAGGCGGTATTCACGCTCGAAAACGGTTTCGGTCTGAATGGCACGCTTGGCCAGGGCGGTGCGCTATTCGGGCGTCAGGCATTCGTCGGTGTGAGCAAGACTGGAGTAGGCACGTTTACGATGGGGCGTCAGTATCCTTTCGCGCACGACTATCTGAATCGTTATTCAACCGGTGGTCTGACCGCGGGCGATGCCTATTTCTATCACATCAACACACTCGATTTGCTGTCCTCGGTGCGGATCAACAACTCCGTGAAATTCGACAGCGTACGCACCTATGGCTTCAAAGTGGGTGCAATGTACGGATTCTCGAACCAGGCAGGCGAATTCGGTGGCTCTCAGGGCGTGGGCGGTACGAACGGTTCGTCGCGCAGCTATAGCTTCGGTGTCGACTACAACCATGGTCCGTTCAGCATGGCGTTCGCGTATACGGACATCTCGTATCCGCTGCAGGTCGGACCGGCGCTGAAACTGACGCTAGCCAACGTGCCGGCGGTTGGCGCGCGCGATCTGCGTTCACTGGGCGTCGGGGCGAAGTATGAGTACGGGCCAGCACTTGCCTATGCACTGTGGACCAACACACGCCTCGAGAATCTCGATCACAGCGCGGCCATGCTGAATATCTACGAAGGCGGTGTGGTCTACAAGTTCGAGCCGATGCTCGCCGGCACCATCGGCTATACGCATACGCAGCTCACCGGCGCGGCGAACGGCACGTGGAATCAGATCAACAGTTCTGTTGAGTATCAACTGAGCAAGCGCACGACGGTCTACTTGCTCGCGGCGTATCAGAAGGCCGGGGGCTCGAACAACGGCGTGCCGGTGCAGGCGATGATCGGCAAGGCTGCGAATTTCATCGGCAATTCGGGTAGCGATGCGCAGAGCCAGCTGGCATTGCGCATCGGCATGCAGCACCGGTTCTAACTGAACCACACAGCGGCGACGCGGGCCATTGGCCCGTATCACCTCGCACCGGAGAGCATGCTGGCGCGCTCTCCGGGTAACCTCTCAGCCTTCATCCATTCATCGCGCGCCAGGCTTGTGCCTGATAGTGTGATCGAAGCGGCGCGCGCCGTGTTGATGCCGCTGTGCCACACACACCGATGCTGGCGATGCCGGTGTTGAGCTCCAGGCAAACCGCGCTACAGGGGGCGGATACCTATCCGTGCTCCATTGGGCTTCGATGCCATCCCGCGACGCGATGGCGAGGCCGCCGCCGAAGCCATGCGCGCGCCAACGAACTGTATCGAACCTTGAGCAAACAGTAACGGCCCGCAGCACGCGCGTGCGGTCTTCCACACGCGCTGCCATGCAGCCACGCTTACTTCGCTGCCGTCGTTTCAACGCTTGCCGGCGCATCGACTGCGCTGACCTTGGTCAGCACGGTTGCCGGTACGTGACGCGCTTCTTCCTGCGAAACCGCACCCACGAACTTCCAGCCGGTCGGCATCTTCACGAACGTGAAGCCAGTCGGCTGATCGACGAATACCGCATAGGTTTTGGCGGTGTCGTGCGACACGGTTTGCGCTTGCGACACGACGGGGCCGGCGAGTAACGCCGCGACAGCAACTGCAGACAGAATCGCTTTCATCTTTCACTCCTTGATTGGATAACAGGGCAGATCAGTCGCTCAAACCCGTGAAACCCGATCGGTTCGAGCCAGCTACAGATGCACCGCCTATTTATGTAACGACCGGTACGGATTTAATCATTGACGGCCGTCCCACGTCCAGTTATTTTTGTCGATATCGATACATAAATGAGTTGCTCAATCCGCAACAAGGTGACGTATGTCAACGAATGAAGAGGGTGTCGGGCACCGGCCACGAGGCCGCCCGCGGGAATTCGACCGGGCGGCCGCCTTGCGGCGCGCGATGGAGGTCTTCTGGAAGAAGGGTTTCGACGCGTGTTCGATGGGCGATCTGAACGATGCGATGTCCATCAATTCGCCAAGCCTTTATGCGGCATTCGGCAGCAAGGAAACGCTGTTTCGCGAGGCCGTCGAACTATATGTGCGGGAAGAGGGCGGCGCGGCTTTCCGCGAACTGCAGGCGCACGAATCGGCGCGCGACGCGTTGCGGGCGATGTTTCGCACCAGCGTGGCGCTGTTTACGGGGGCGCAGGCGCCACGCGGCTGCATGATTTTTCTGAGCGGCATGAGCGTCAGTGCGGCTCACCCCGAGTTGCGCGAATTCTTGCGCAAACTCAGGCGAAACGTGGCGCAGGCCATTGCCGCGCGGCTTGCGCAGGCGAAAGCGCAAGGCGAACTGAACCCCGATGCGGATACGAAAGCGCTGGCCAGCCTTTGCGTTACGGTGTTCTCGGGCCTTTCCATCGAAGCACTGGACGGCGTCAAGCGCGCGGCGCTCAACGAGGCAATCGAGCAGTTTCTCGCGACGCTGCCGTGGCGCGAGCGCAAGACCCCGGGCCTTAAACCATCCCTGTAAGGCCATCCATTTCTCATCGACAAGATTATTGACAATATTTCTGAACATCCGCCACACTGCGCCGTCAGACGATAGCGCGACCGCACGGCATCAGCACTGCGTTGCCGGCGGAGGGGCCCAAGCCGAAAGCCAATCGACGGCTTGCCCACGACGCGTTCCCGAACGGAACGAAGGAGACGAGCGGATGAGTCAGGGTCACGGCGGGCACGGCGCTGCCGCTGCATGCACAGCAGCAGTGTCGAAAACCACGGCGCAAACCACATCGCACTTGCACCTCATCGCTGCCCCGGAGGCTCGATGAGCACGACAGTCCGCGAAGACGACACCAGCCTCGCCGCGTTCTATCGGCAGATGACATCGCCCGAGCGGCGCGCATTCTGGACCTGCTTCCTCGGCTGGGGTCTCGATTCGCTCGATTTCATGATCTACCCGCTGGTGATTGGCACAATCACCGCGCTTTGGCAGGTCGATGCGGGCATCGCGGGGTTCGCGGTGACCGTCACGCTGCTGACCTCTGCGGTCGGCGGCTGGCTGTCCGGTTATCTGGCGGACCGCATCGGCCGGGTGCGCACCTTGCAGCTGACAGTCGCATGGTTCTGCTTCTTCAGCCTCGTATGCGCGTTCGTGCAGAACTTCGACCAGTTGATGACTGCGCGCGCGTTGCTCGGTTTCGGTTTCGGCGGCGAGTGGGCCGCCGGTGCGGTGCTGATCGGCGAGACGATCCGGCCGGCCTATCGCGGCCGCGCGGTCGGCTCGGTGCAGTCGGCGTGGGGCGTCGGCTGGGGTGCCGCGGTGCTGTTGCAGGCCGTGATGTTTTCTCTGCTGCCCGCGCATCTGGCGTGGCGCGCGATGTTTGCGGCCGGCGCGCTGCCGGCGCTGCTGCTGATCTACGCACGCCGCCACGTGCACGAGCCGCGCATCGCCGAACGCGCGCGCGGCAAGGCCGAGCGCAGCGAGTCGACGCCGTCGCTGCTCGATATCTTCCGTGGCGCGAGCCTGCGCACTACCGTGCTCGGCTCGCTGTTCATGATGGGCTGCCAGGGCGGCTACTATGCAATCTCGACGTGGGTGCCGACCTTTCTGAAGACCGAACGGCATCTGAGCGTGATCAACTCGACCGGTTATCTGGGGTTCCTGATCGCGGGCAGTATTACCGGCTATCTGGCCGGTGCATGGATTTCCGACCGCTTCGGCCGCAAAACGCTATTCGTATCGTTCTCGATCGTCGCGATTGTCGCGGTGCTCGTCTACACGCAACTCGCGCTCAGCAACAGCGCGGTGCTGTGGCTCGGTTTTCCCCTCGGCTTGTTCTCGAGCGGTTACCTGTCCGGTGTCGGGCCATTTTTGACAGAGCTGTATCCGACCCGGATGCGCGGTTCGGGGCAGGGCTTTTGCTACAACTTCGGACGCGGCATGGGCGCACTGTTCCCGACTCTGGTCGGCCTGTTCTCGAAACACTTCGGGCTGGCCAATGCGATTGCGATGTTCGCGGTGTTCGCTTATGCGTTGCTGTTGCTGAGCGTCACGGCGCTACCCGAAACGCGCGGGGCCGAGCTGGACGAAGCTTGACTGAGGCTTGGGGACAGGTGCACGCGCCGCTCGTCGCGGCGCGATGGAATAAATGCTCGTATCAGGTGTTCCAAGGGTATCGGTGTATTCCCACCTCCATCTGACGAGCCGTCCTCAATGAAACTCGCTGATCTCGCGACCCCTGCGTTCTTCGACAATCCTTACCCAACCTATCAGGCGCTGCGTGCCGCAGGCCCGTTGGTGCCCATTGGGCCGAACGCGCTGATGTCGGGGCACTACGACGTGGTCGACACGCTGTTGTCCGATCGCCGCATCGGCAAGGACTATATGGCAAGCATCCGCCTGCGCTACGGCGAGGCGGGTCCGAACATGCCGCTGTTCCAGGGCTTTGCCCGGATGTTCCTGCTGGTCAATCCGCCCGTGCACACGCGTTTGCGCAGCCTGATGATGAAAGTCTTCAATGCGCGCCAGATCGAAAGCATGCGCGAGATCGCGCACACGACCGCACAGCGCCTCGTCGATGCATTCGAAAGCCGCGGCAGCGCCGACCTGAGCGCTGAATTCGCGTTTCCGCTGCCGGTCGAGATCATCTGCCGCATGCTGGACGTACCTGTCGAACATGCGAACCGGGTGGGTAGCGCGGCAAGCCAGATCGCGAAGGTGTTTGAACCCGCGCCGCTCGCCGCCGAGGAACTGCAAAAGTGCAGCGATGCATACGCACTTCTCGAGCAGTATTTCGGCGAGGTGATCGAGGCGCGCCGCACGAAACCCGGCAGCGACCTGATCTCGATGCTGATTGCCGTCGAAGAAAACGGCGAGACGCTTTCTCATGACGAAATCGTATCGAACGTGATCCTGCTGTTTCTGGCTGGGCACGAGACCACGTCGAACATGATCGGCAACATGCTGATCGCGCTGCATCGCAATCCGCAGCAACTCGAACTGCTGAAGGGCGATCACGCGCGAGTTCCACGAGCTGTGCTCGAATGCCTGCGCTACGACGGCTCAGTGCAGAACACGGTGCGCTCGGCGCAGGAGGATGTCGAAGTGGCCGGCGTGCGGATTCCGCGCGGCACGGTGCTGTTCCTGTCGCTGGGAGCCGCCAACCGCGATCCGGCTAAATTTACGGAGCCGGACCGCCTGAACATCGATCGCGACGAAGGGCGTGTGCAGACTTTCGGCGCCGGCATTCACCATTGCCTCGGCTACCGGCTGGCATTGATCGAGCTGGAAACCGCGCTCGGCGTGTTGCTCGAGCGCTTGCCGGAGCTCAGGCTGACCGGGCTCGACCAGCTGAGCTGGAACAAACGCGGCAACCTGCGCGGCGTCGATGCGTTGACGGCGGCGTGGTAGGCACGCTGCGGCAACGGTCGTAACGTGGGCGGCGCGCCACGCAACATGAGCGCAGCAAGCTCACCCTGCTGCGCTGTGTGCGCGGCGCGCGCCCGCGGCTTCAATTCCGCTTCTTCACCGCGTCCCGCACATACGCGACAAAGCGCTGCGTAACCGGGTCGTCGCGGTCGGCGCGCCATGCGATGCCGACCTGCCACTGCGCCGCGTCGCCGCCCAGTTTCAGCACGCGCGCATCGCGCAGCAGGTACTGTGCGTGCGACGGCAAGAACGCCGCACCGACTCCCGCCGCCACCGATGCCAGCACCGACTGGATATCGTCGGTCTGTTGAATCACGTTTGGTACGAAGCCGCGCTTGCCGCACCACAGGTCGATCTGCGCGGCGAGCCCTGGCCCGCGACTGCGGGCGAGCGTAATGAAACCGGGATCGTTCAACTGCTGCAAATCTGCCGGCAGGCGTTTCCAGCGCGCATGCTGAGGCACGGCCAGCGCCAGCGCTTCGTTGACCACCGCGAACGAAGCCAGCGCGGGGTCGGCCGGCAAGCGCACGAAGCCGATATCGAGCTTGCCTGACATCAGGTAGCGGGTTTGCTCGGCGGACGACATATCGTTCAACGTCACGCCGACATTCGGGTGCAGCCGCCGGAATGCGGCGATCAGCGGCGGCGCGAAGCTTAGTGTCGACAGCCCAAGGCCGACCCGCAAAAAGCCGCGCTTACCGCTGCTTGCTTCGCGGGCACGTGCGAGTACCGCGTCGGCGTCGCGCACGAGGCTCTGCGCATCCACGAGAAACGCCGCGCCGAATGGCGTCAGCTCGGCGCCGTGCCGGCCGCGCTCGAACAGCCGCGCGCCGACATTTTCCTCGAGGGCCACGATCTGCTTGCTGAGTGCAGGCTGGCTGAGCGCCAGTGCGTCGGCAGCGCGGCCGAAGTGACGCAATTCGGCGACGGTCAAAAAAGCACGCAGCAGGCGGATTTCCATTCATTCAATTCCAGATAGTAATCGAACAGCTCGAATAATTCATTTTACTGATCGATCGTGTAGCAGTTCAATAGCGACTGGCTTCTTTGACTGGTGGGTTGAACGTCATGGGTGCGTCGCCTGTTTCAACGCTGCGGGTTGCGGCGGTTCCATTTAGCGCGCGCTACGGCGACGCACCGCACAACGTCGCACGGATCGTTGCCGCGCTCGAGCGGGCGGTGACGCATGACATCCGGCTCGCGGTGTTTCCGGAGGCCAGCGTCAGCGGTGTGAGGATCGGCGCACGGGAGCGCCGCGCGCAACTCGACGCGCTCGCCGAGCCATTTGAAGGCGCTTCGATTGACGCGGTAGCGCAAGCGGTAGAGCGCACTGGCGTGGCCGCCGGCGTCGGCTGGCTCGAGCGCGGCATCGACGGGCGCCTGTTCAACAGCTACGCGGTTTGTATGCCGGGCGGGCTGCGGGTACGCCATCGGCAGCTCGTCTGCGCCGGACACCGCAGCATTGCCGGCGGAGCGGCATTCACCGTGTTCGATACAGGTTGGGGCGTCCACGCGGGCATTCTGGTCGGCGCCGACAATCATGCGAGCGAGAATGCGCGGATGACGGCACTGATGGGCGCGAACCTGCTGATCGCACCGTATCGCGCCAACCGGGCCGCACAGACGAGCAGCGGCGCAGACACGCGGCAACTGCTGGGTCGCACGTGGCCGGGACGAGCACTGGACAACGGCACGTTCGTGGTGTTCAGCGACGGCGGCAATGATGAAGCGGACGGTACGCATCCGTGCGGTACGGCGATGATCGTCGATCCGCACGGCAGTCTGCTCGCTGATAGCGCCCAGTCAAACGGCGCGGGTGCTAACGAGGACGCGCCATTCGTATGCGCAGAACTCGATCTCGCGCTGGCACGCGAAAACATTGGCCGGCACTGGCGCGCTGCGCGACAGCCCGCGTTGTACCGCGGCCTCGCGGATGCCGCGGCGCAGCCGGATGTGTTACCTGAGCGGCGTGCGGTGACGTCGCGCGGTTCGCTTGCACTCAGCGTTGCGGTCGTGCGCCGCGCGCCGCCGGTGGCGTGAATTCACACGACGCGTGGCTTGGCGATGACATTCGCGCAATACAGCGTCACCGATGCGCAGCGCCTGCGTGTGCTGCAGGCACAGCCACACACCGCCTCGCATACCATCAAGCGTCACCGCCTTTGCTGCTGAGCGCATTCAACTGCTCAAGCACTGCGTCCGGCAGTTCGAGTTGTGCAGCCGCGAGGTTCTCACGCAGATGCGCGAGCGACGACGTGCCCGGAATCAGCAGGATGTTCGGCGATCGATACAGCAGCCACGCGAGCGCCACCTGCTTCGGCGTTGCGCCAAGCGCAGTGGCAATGCCTGACAGCGCGTCCGACTGGATCGGCGTAAAGCCGCCGAGCGGAAAAAACGGCACATACGCGATGCCTTGCGCCGCGAGTTCATCGATCAAAGCATCGTCGTCACGCTGCACGACGTTGTACAGATTCTGCACGCAAACGATCGGCACAATGCTGCGCGCCTCGGCAACCTGCGCCGACGTCACATTGCTCAGGCCGATATGGCGCACGAGCCCTCTATGCCGCAGTTCGGCCAGCGCCTCGACCTGTTTTTCGATCGATCCTTCGGCGGGCGTATGCACATTGCCGAAAATCCGCACGTTGACGATATCGAGCACGTCGACGCCGAGATTGCGCAGGTTGTCGTGCGCACCGCGTTCGAGGTCTTGCGGCTCGAGCGCGGGCTGCCACGAACCGTCGTCGCCGCGAAACGCACCTAGCTTGGTGACGATCGTCAGATCGGCCGGATACGGTGCGAGCGCCTCGCGAATCAGCTGGTTCGTCACGTGTGGCCCATAGAAATCGCTGGTATCGATGTGATCGACGCCTGATTCGAGCGCCGCGCGCAGCACCGCGGCGGCGGCCTGCGCATCCTTCGGCGGCCCGAACACATTGGGGCCGGCGAGTTGCATCGCGCCGTAGCCCATACGGTTCACCGGCCGTCCGGCCATTTCGAACGTGGTAGCGGGTTTGAAGTTCGGCATTGCGTTCTCCTCGACAAGATTTGAACGCCAGTATGGGCCGGCGCAAGTTGTTAGATAATCCCATCCAGTTTGTACAGGCTGTTCAAAAAGGTGAACAATGGCGATGGAAATGAACGACCTTGCTGTGTTCGTCGCGGTGGCGCGCGCGGCCGGCTTTCGCGATGCCGCGCGCATCGATGGTGTATCGCCGGCAAGCCTGAGCACGGCGGTGCGACGTCTTGAAGCGAAGCTCGGCATGCGCCTGTTGAACCGCACTACGCGCAGCGTCGCGCCGACCGAGGCAGGGCAGCGCCTGCTGGAACGGCTAACGCCGCTCTTCAGCGAAATGGAGGCGGCGCTGGACGTGCTGAATGTGTACCGCGACAAACCGGCCGGCACACTCAAGCTGAACGTGCCGGCCGGCATCGGGCGCATCGTGCTGCCGCCGATCCTCGCGCAGTTTCTTCGCACGTACCCGGAGATTCGCGTCGAGGTAGTCGTGGAGGATGGTTTCGTCGACCTGCTGGCGGCGGGTTGCGATGCGGGCATCCGTTACGACGAACGTCTTGCACAGGACATGATCGCGGTGCCGATCGGCCCGCGTGTGCAGCGTTTTGCGACCGCCGCGGCGCCTGCATACCTGGAGGCACGCGGCAGGCCGCGTCATCCGCGCGATCTGCTGAAACACGCGTGCCTGCGCGGCCAGTTTTCCGGTGGCGCGACACCGACATGGGATTTCGAACGCAATGGCGAGGTGATCCGCGTCGACCCCTCCGGGCCGCTGCTGGTGCGCCCGGGCGCGGCAATCGATCTGGCGATCACCACTGCAGTGGCAGGGCTCGGCGTGATCCACCTATACGAAGACGCGCTGCGCCCGCATCTGGACAGCGGCGCGCTCGAGCCGATCCTGAAGCCATGGTGGCAGCGTTTTTCCGGGCCGTTTCTGTACTATCCGGGGCGTCGTCACGTGCCGGCGCCGCTGCGCGCGTTCATCGATTTCCTGAAGGCGAACGAGGCGCCGCGCAAGTGAAGGCCGCCGCCTAAGTCGCCTGGCTGGCGACCACGTTCACTGCGATCGTATTCGCGGCAACCGTCACCACCTGTGAGCTCGCGATCGCATTGGCCACGGCCGGCACCTGGCCGCCGACGATCGGGTTGACCTTCCTGAACGTGGCGCTCAACTGGCCGCTGGTCAGCGAGACGACGGTGTAGCCTTGCGCATCGGTATCCGTATAGGCGAGCCACGGGTTGTTCGATTTCAGCAGATCGTCGGGCGATGCAAGCGTGCCAGCCGAAAACAGCGGATTCAGCCAGGGCTGCGTCGCAACGTTGCTGTTCAGGATCGCTTCGTAGTCGTGGAACAGCGATTCACTCGAAATGCCGGCCGTCGCGAGATCGATCATCACAGGCTGCGGCGTCGTGGCATCGAAATCGTCCATCACGGTGCCAGCAACGAACGCATTGAGGTTGCCGCTCAACGCAACCACATTGCTGATCGCGCCGTTGGCGAGAAACTGCATCAGGTTCTTGCGCTCGGCGTTGTAGCCGTCCCATTGGTCCGCGCTCATCAGCAACATCGTCATTGCCGAATAGGGCGGCAGCATCTGGTTCAGTCCGGCCACCGTTGCGGCGATGTCCGCATCGGAAAAGCCCGCTTGCTTGCCGAAGGCCGTCAGCCGCGCGAACGGCGCGGGTATCAGGTTTTGCGCGACCGCATCGGACAGGTCGCCTTGCATGAAGCTGCGCAGCGTCGTCTCGAACGGCAGGAGTGCGGCGGACGTGCTGACTACCGCCTGCGTGAGCGCATTGACAACCTCATTGAAGCCGTCGATCTGCATGCGCAGCAGCGGTACTTCATTGCCCCACAGTTTCCACACGGTTTTGGCGCCGCTCATCTGCTGTTGCCACCACTGCCGCTGCGTGTCGCCGAGCATCGATACCGGCGTCAGCGCATTGCCGGCGGTGGCGAGGCGCCCCTGTTCCGCATTGTCCACCGCGCTTTTTGCAACTACATAGCGGCTGCCGATTGCGCTATCCGTGGTTTGCGCGACTTCATGGTCGGCACGGTACAGGCGCTCGTCCGTCATCACAAGGGTAGCCAGATCGCCGAACGAGAACGCGCGATAGATCTGGATGTTCTGGAACGATGGGTCGCTTGTCGAAAGCGACACATCGGCGGGCATGAATTCGAACCAGGCCTGGTTCGCATTGCGCCGGCGTGCGGTCTGCGGCGTGGAATCGTCAGCGGTGTAGGTCGAGTGGTCTTGCCATGCGTCGTTGGAGAATTCGTGGTCGCCCCACGTCGCGATCACCGGCCATTTCGCATGCACGCGTTGCAGCCGCGGGTCGGAACGATAGGTCTTGTAGAGCATCCGGTAGTCGTCCACCGAGCTTGCGTAGATCGATCCGTCGGCCAGCTTCGCGCCTTGCGGCAGCACGAAGCTGCCATGCTGCGGATCGCGCGCCGGCGTAATCGACGTGGGACGATTGATCTGTTCGTACACGTAGTTGCCTACGTGCACCACAAAGTCGAGCTCTTCGCTTTGCATCGCGTCGAACGCAGCCCAATGGTTGACGCTCCAGTCCTGAGCGCAGATCACCGCGAAGCGCAGTTGCGTGAGCGCCTGGCCCGCGGCCGGCGTGGTCCATGTACGGCCGGTCGTGCTGACCACCGAACCGGCGCTGAAGCGGTAATAGTAGACGGTGCCCGCGTTCAGATTGGTCACCTTGTGGCGCAACGTGTAGTCCCATTGAGCTTCGGCATTGACATTGGTGTCAAGCACCACCGACTTGAAATCCGCATCGAGCGCGACTTGCAGCGCGACGTTGATCGGCGCTTCGCCATCGCCGCCGTCCACGCGTGTCCATAGCACGACGCTGTCCGCTTTCGGATCGCCGGAGGCGACGCCCAGCGAAAAGGCATTGGGCGTGCTGCTCGCGGTGGATGCGCCACTGCTTGCGCTATGGCTGCTGTTGTCTCCGCCGCACGCGCTAAGCACGGTCGAGCTGGCGACCGAGACAGTCATCAGGCTGCTCCACTTGAGGAAATGGCGGCGGTCCATGATTGGCTATTCCAGATTAAATGAGAATTAGAAAATTGCCATGCGCGAGCGCAAACGGCATTGAGACAGGTGCGGAATTACTGCATTTTAAGGTGTCAAGTGCATGACAGCCGCGATCGAATGAATGGCCTATTGGTTCGAAAAATAAATTCCAAACGCCTGGAAATAAAAAATACCGGTGTTTCCTATGAAAAGAACAAACGAGCCATTCATAAAGCTATAAATGCTTCGTCACGCAAATGAAATTCAGTGTCACTAAGATGGCCGCCTCATTGGCCTCCATACAAGGCTGAAGTCGCTAAAAAGGCGTAAAAAATCTGCCCGATTGCTTGACGGAACCACACCGATGTCTAAACCGAATGACCGTTTGTCTTCGCAACGAGCCGGCACCCGCTCGTGCGATATGCGTACGCATGTCGCCATACTGCCTAAATGGAGCAGCGCAATGAATCCGCTAAAGAGCTATGTGCTTTCAGCCAGTGTGCTACTCGTGGTTGCCGCATGCGGCAATTCGGACAATGGCGGTGCACCGGCATCCACCGGCAGTGGTGGCGGCACGAGCAGTGCCAGCGGCTTGAGCCTGTCGCAAACGGACAAGCAGTTCACCATTACCGATGGCGCGACGACACTGACACTCGATCGCGGCGACTGGCATGCGCGCTGGGGCACGACCGGCGGCAGCACGCTGTTCGAAGACGCACCTGCCGCGGCGTCCGGCGCGCAAATGCAACTGGTCAATCCCGATTACGCACGGTTCCACGATTTGCAGGACGGCATCGACCAGGCGTACCCGGGGCTGCCGCAAGTCACCTACCAGCCGCTCGCCTACCTGAACGGTGCGCAGTGGCATTACGCAACCGGCGTCAGCGCCGTGCAGCTGGCAGGCAATGTCGCCACGGTGTCGGTCAACACCGATGACGGCCTGGGCGCAACGTTGACCCTGACCTATGCCACCGATGGCTCCGTGAGGCTGCACTACGCGCCGGCCGCAGCCAACGTGACTGCTGTGTCGACCGCATGGACCAGCGCGAGCGGGCAAGCCTGGTTCGGCGGCGGCCAGCGTTTTTCATCGGTGAATCTGCGCGGCACCGCGTTGCCGCTGTGGATCAGCCATGGTCCGGATTCGAACCGGCAGACGTCGACCAATGAAATCGCCGCGTCGTTCTTCTGGTCGCCGTCCGGCTCGGGCGCCGCCATCGATTCCGATGCACGCGGCGAAATCGTGTTTGCGAAGAGCGACGAACGGTCCGACGCGGTGCGTGCGACGATCGAAAACAACGCGCTCGACATCGTCTACTACCGCGGCACGCCCGCGCAGATCCTGTCGGCATACACGGCGCGCGTCGGCCGCCCGCAATGGACGCCGCCCAGCTGGATGTGGCGCCCGATGGTGTGGCAGGACGGCGACACGAGTACCGATTCGGTCAACCAGCTAGTCGACGGCATGCAGAGCCGCAACATTCCGCTTGGCGCGGTGTGGCTCGACAATCCATGGGACGCGGGGCAGGGCAGTTTCAATTTCGACCCGACGCGCTTTGCCGACCCGGACGCGATGATCCAGCAGCTGCACGCAAAGAACATACGCCTGATGGTGTGGCTGTCGTCGTACTACAACGGCACCTTTGCCACCGATGCACAGGCGAAGGGCTGGACCATCACCGGCACCCGGCCTGACAACAACGAAGCGACCTACTATCCGCCGCGAGGCCTCGACATACACGTCGACTTCACCAATCCGGATGCGTACGCATCGTGGCGCGACGGCTTGCGCGGTTTGATCCGGCGCGGTGTGGACGGCGTCAAGGTCGATCGTGGCGAAGAAGACCTGTCGGACACGTCGGTATGGCACAACGGATTGCCGAACCGGCTCAACCACAATGCGTACATCGACGCATACCATCACGCGATTTTCGATGCATTCCACACGGAGCGTCCGACCGGCGACTTCGTGATTCTCGCGCGCGGCGGCTGGAACGGTTCGATGCGCTGGGCCGGCCATTGGGAAGCCGACAACCAGAGCGAGCCCGGCGACGATGGCCTGACGCAGGCGCTGCGCGGTCTTGAATCGCAGGCGATGAGCGGCTTTTCGTTTACCGGCGGCGACATCGGCGGCTATGCGGGCGGCCGTCAGAACACCGGCGCGGCGGGCGAGAGCAATCCGTTGTTGACGCCGACTGAAGGCACCTATATCCGCTGGACCGAACTGGGCGCGCTGTCTCCGGTGATGCAAACGCCGGTGCCGCCGTGGTGGGTCAGCGAAAATGCGGTGACGGTGTATCGGCGCTATGCGACGTTGCACGACCGTCTGGTGCCGTACATTGCCGCAGCAGCGCAGCAGAATATCAGCGACGGTACGCCGATCGTGCGGCCGCTGCCGTTCGCGTACCCGAGCGACGCATCGGCGGTGGCAGCCGACGACGAGTATCTGTTCGGGCCGGATCTGCTGGTTGCGCCTGCCACGTCAGTGCTGACCACGCTCGGCATCGGCGCGCGGCAGGTCTATTTGCCGGCGGGCACGTGGCACGACTTCTGGACCGGGCAAACGCTGACCGGTCCCCAGACACTGAACATCGTGCCGGATATGGACAAGATTCCGCTCTACGTGCGTGATGGCGCGACCTTGCCGGCTGGTGTATCGGCGGCTGAGCTGCCTTAACGAAAGTTGTGTGGGCAACGGGCAGCGTGCGCTGCCCGTTGCCGATGGCACGTCAGGCGTGCACGCCTGTGTACTGGCTAACGATCTCCAGATCGCCGAGATGTTCGCGCGGAATCTCATCGCCGATCTGCCCGCGCCGGATTACCAGCACGCGCTGCGATACGGCGGCAATGAAGTCGAGATTCTGTTCGACCAGCACGATCGTGAGGCCCTTGCTGTCGCGCAGCGTGGCCAACGTCTCGGCGATTTCCTCGATAATCGACGGCTGGATGCCCTCGGTCGGCTCGTCGAGTAACAGCAAGACGGGGTCCCCCGCCAGCGCGCGAGCTAGCGCGAGCAGCTGCTGTTCGCCGCCCGACAGCGAGCCGCCAGGCCGTTCGAGCAGCGGCTTGAGGCGCGGAAAATCGTCGAGCAAGGCTTCCAATGCATCGTCGGGCTTGCGGCCGGTCTTGACCAGGCCGAGGCGCAAGTTGTCGTACGCGCTCAACGTTGGAAAGATCTCGCGCCCTTGCGGCACATAGGCGATGCCGCGCCGCGCCCGCGTATGCGGCGCGGCGCGCGTAATGTCCTCGCCCTTGAAGCGGATCGAGCCGGCGCTAGTCGGCAGCGCACCGATCAGTGTGCGTAGCAAGGTTGTTTTGCCCATGCCGTTGTGGCCGAGAATGCCGAGCGACTCACCGCTGCCGAGCTCAAGCGAGATGTCGTACAGCACCGGAATCGAACCGTAGCCGGCACACAGGCCGTTCACTTCGAGCATCGCTAACCCCTCGTCAATGCGGCTTTTTGCCCAGATAGATCTGCTGTACCAACGGATCGCTCATGATGCGTTCGGGCGTGCCCTCGCGAATCACCGCGCCCTGATGCAGCACCGTGACGGTCTTGGCGATCTTGCGGATAAAACTCATGTCATGTTCGACCACCACCAGCGCGTACCGCCGGTTGATCTCCAGAATGAGTTCGGCGGTGCGTGCAACTTCCCCATCGCTCATGCCGGCTGCCGGTTCGTCGAGCAGAATCAGCGGCGGGTCCGCGGCGATCACTACCGCCAGTTCGACCCATTGCCGCTGCCCGTGCGCAAGCAGACCGACCAGCGCCTCGCGGTACGCACTCATGCCGACCCGTTCGAGCACTTCACGCGTGATGCGTTCGGTTTGCGTCGGCGTATTGATGCGCCGCGCCGCGAGCCAGACGTTTTCCCATACCGACAAGCCGTTGAACAGGCTCGGCACCTGCGTCTTGATACCGATACCAAGGCGCGCCGGCTCGTGCGGCTGCATGCCGGCGATGTCTTTGCCGCGAAACAGGATCTGCCCCGACGTCGGATGTACCTGACCGGTCAGCAGTTTGAAGAATGTGCTTTTACCTGCACCGTTCGGCCCGATTACGCAGCGCAACTCGGCTTCGGCCAACGTGAAGTTGACGTCGCGCGTCGCGTGCACACCACCGAAGCGCACGTTCAGATCGCGTGTTTCGAGAAGCGGCGTGGTCATTACGCAGCCTCCTTGCGCGAGCGGTTGGGTGCGGAGCGACTGGCCTCCGGTTCCGCGGCAGGCGCTGCGCCGTATGCACGTTGCGCTGTGGCTTCATGCGATCCCGCCGAGCCGGCGCGGTTACCCCTGCGTAGCGCCTTTAACAGCCGCACACCGAGTTGGCCGGCGCTCGGCACGATACCCTTCGGCACCATCAGCACGAACACAACGAGAATTGCGCCCAGCACGAAATTCGAATTGATCGCCTGTTGCGTGCCGATTTGCGTGGTCAGCCATTGAATCGCAATGCAGCCGACAATCGGGCCGACCAACGTGCCGAGCCCACCGACGATCACCCAGATAATGATCTGCGCAGACTGCGCGAGGCCGAATATGGTCGGACTGGTAAACGCACCCCAGTTCGCGAACAGGCAGCCGGCCAGCCCCGCGATGCCTGCCGCGAGCACGAACGCAAACAGCTTATAGGCGCGCGAGTCGTAGCCAAGCAGCGCGACCCGCTGCTCGTTTTCCTTGCACGCGACGATCACGCGGCCGAGCTTCACCGCGAGCAGCGCACGCAGCAGCAGATAAACCAGCAGCAGCGCGCCCACCGTCAGCTCGAACATGCCACGCGGCCCGATCACATCGTCGACGTTGCCGGGCATATTGAGCGGCGCGATGTTGGGAATGCCATTGAAGCCACCGAGCGGCGCATGACCGATTTTCCATTCGGGGCCGGCCGTCGAGTTGACGACGTTGAACAGGATCAGTGTGACAGTCAGCGTAATCACGCCCATGTACACGTCGGACAGCCGCCCGTAGAAAATCAGATAGCCGAGCACGGCCGCGAATGCGGCGGGCAGCACGATGGAGAGCAGTAGCGGTACCGTGCTGTCGCCGAGATTGGTCACGGCGATCGCATACGTATAGGCACCCAGCCCGAAAAACGCCGATTGTCCGAAGCACAGGATGCCGCCGAAGCCCCACACGAAGCCGAGGCTTACCGCGAGCAATGCCATCACCGCATAGACGGTGGCTTGCACCAACGCGAAGTCGTCGAGTGCGTAAGGCAGTCCTGCAAGCAGCAGAATACCGACCGCGAGCGTGAGCGCCGCGCTCTTCCACGAATGCGCAAAGCGTTCCAGCGCGCCCGGCACGGGTATCGACGTGCGTTGCTCGGGAAGCGGCGTGCTCATAGTGCACCTTTGAAGAAGCGGCCGGTAATGCCCTGCGGCAGCAAACGCAGCATCACGATCGCGCCGGCCAGCAACGCGACTTCGCCGAATACCGGCGTCATTGCGAACGTCGCGACCTGACTGATTGCGCCGAACAGCGCCGACGAACTGATCAGCCCGGCGACGATCGCGGGCCCGCCACCGATCACGGTGATAAACGCCTTGGCGACGAACGCGCCGCCCATGGTCGGCACGACGCCGGTCATCGGTGCGAGCAATGCGCCGGCAAGGCCGGAAAGCCCTGCGCCGAGCGCAAAAGTGGCCGAGTAGACAAGACCTGGGTTAATGCCTAGCGCGTCGGCCATTTGCGGGTTCTGCATCGTGCCGCGCGCAATCAGGCCGAGGGACGTGTGCAACAGCACCCAACGCAGCGCGACGGCCAGCACGATCGCAATGACAATGATCACGAGCGTGTAGCTGCTGACCGAATACGCACCCACCGTGAAGTTGCCGAGCGGCGCCGAAATGCCGGCGGTGGTATTGCCCATCACCGATGTGACGATGCCGATCAGCAGCAGCGAGAGGCCCCACGTAGCGAGCATCGTGTCGATCATGCGGCCGTACAGGCGGCGAATGAATACGCGCTCGAGCAGCACGCCGATCGCAGCGACCGACAGCGGCGCGACGATCAGCATTGCGACCCACAGGTTCACGCCGATCCTGACGGACTCGATTGCCGCATACGCACCCAGCATCATGAATTCGCCATGCGCGAGGTTGATCACTTTCATCATGCCGAACACCACCGCGAGGCCGGCCGATACCACGACCAGGCTTGCAATCGCATACAGCACCTGAATCAGCACAATGACAGCAAGGTCCATCTACCGCTCCTTGTCACGTTGGTTGCACGCGCAACAGTTGCCGTTGCATTACAGCTTGATCACGTACTGCTGGTTGTCGCGCGGATTCTTGATCAGGTTGCACACCGCACTGGTGTCGCTCGGCGGTTGCGCATCGAAGGTCTGTACGATATTCAGCTTGTGATTGCGCACTTCCGCGATGCTGACGTTGAGCACGCAGTGATGCGTGGCGGCATCCACGGCAACCTTACCGCTCGGCGCATCGATGCTGATGCCCGATTCGAGCGCCTCGATCACTTTAGTCCGCTCGAGCGTGCCGGCTTTCTTTACCGCAGTGGCCCACAGGTTGAAGCCCTGATACGTGCCCATCGCCAGTTCGGTGATGTTCGGATAGTCGGTGCCGAAACGTTTGTGAAAACGGTCCTTGAACGCCTTGTTGGTGGGGTTGTCGAGATTTTCGAAGTAGTTGTACGACACCAGGAAGCCGTCGCATTCGTCGGGTGACAGCACGATCTGTTCGTTGCCGCCGGCGAAGGTGGTCGACGCGAGCGGAATTTTCTTGTGCAGACCGGCCGCAGCCCATTGCCGGTAGAACGACATATGCGAGCCACCGACCAGCGCCGACACCAGCATGTCCGGTTTGGCCGCTTCGATCTTCGAGATCGTGGAGCCGAAGTTGGTCACATCGAGCGGGAAGAAATCGATCGAGGCGATCGAGCCGCCGTTTTCCTGCACGAACTTCTTCACCCACTGCGACGTGATCTGCCCATAGTTATAGTCCGCAGCGACCACGTAGACCTTTTTGCCCCACTTCTTCATCGCATACGGAATCAGCTTGGCCACGGTTTGCCCGGGCGTCACGCCAGTACAGAACGTATCGCGGTCGCACACGCCGCCTTCGTACTGCGTGTTGTAGAAGTAAAGCGTGCGATAACGGTCGAGCACCGGGCGCATCACTTCACGCGACGCCGACGTGATGCCGCCGTGCACCACCGCTACCTTGTCTTTCAGCGCTGCCTGCTGCGCAAACTGCGTGTACAGCTGCATGCTCGATTGCGGATCGTAGTTCAACAGACGCAGCTTCTTGCCAAGCAGGCCGCCTTGCGCGTTCCATTCCTCGACCGCGAGCGTCATGCAGTCGGTCATCGGCTTGCCATAGATGTCGAGACCACCCGACATGTCGATGATGCTGCCGACCAGAATCTCGTCAGCCGCGGCGGCGGCGAACGGGAGCGTGCCGGCCGTGCCGGCGGCAAGCGTGATGGCGGACGTCTTGATGAACGAACGGCGATCCATAGAAAGGTTCCGGTGTGGACACAACGATTGATTGAGTGAGTCGGGCAGGCAAGCCGGCGGCGGGAACAGACGTCGAACGAGACGCGTCACTCGGGACGCGCCGTTCGGATTTCAGAGCGTGGTCCAGTCGACCGATTGTTCGAACGCGTAGGCAGCGCGATAGATGGTCGCTTCGTCCCAGTGCTTGCCGACCAGCATCATGCCGACCGGCAGGCCATCGACGTTGCCGCACGGCACGCTCATCGCCGGATGGCCGGTGAGGTCGAACGGGCAGGCGTTGGGCAGCATTTCGAAGGCGCGGCCGATCACTTCCTCGATCGGAGCGCCGGGTTTCGGCAGCGGCGTAGCGGTAAGCGGAAGCGTGGGCATCAGCAGCAGGTCATAGTCGGCGAACGCGGCTTCGTATGCGTGGCAAAGCTGGCGCGACAGGTTTTGCGCCTTGCCGTAGTAACGCCCGCGATAATGCTTGATGAAATATTCGCCGAGCATCATCGTGATCTTCAGCGTCTCCGACAATTCGTCTGCGCGCTCGCGCCAGCCCGCGTGATAGTCGATCATGCCGGTCACGTACAGGCCTTTCCAGTTGAAGCCGTGGCCGTTGTCTTTCATCATCTGCTGCGTCGCGCCTTCGGCGGCGATCGGCAACCAGATCGCGGCGCCGTGGCGATGCATTGGAATCGAGACGTTGCTGACTTTTGCGCCGAGTGCAGCGAGGCGGTCGGCGGCTTCACGCACTTTCGCGTCGGATGCCTCAAGCGATTGCGGCCAGCCGAAGCCTTCGGACAACACCCCGATTCTCAGGCCGCGTGCGCCTTCCTTCATCAGCTGGCTGTATGGCTTGGCGGTTTGCCCCGCAGATTGACGCGGATCGAGCCCGTCGGGGCCGGCCAGCACTTCGAGCATCAACGCGTTGTCGCTGACGTTGGCCGTCATCGGGCCGGTGTGGTCGAGTGTCAACTCGATCGGCATGACGCCGGTGTAGGGCACGAGCCCGTGCGTCGCCTTCATGCCGTAGACGCCGCAATACGATGCGGGCATGCGGATCGAACCGCCCTGGTCGCCGCCGATGGCGAGATCCACCTCGCCGGCGGCGATCAGTGCCGCGCTGCCCGACGATGAGCCGCCTGCGGAATAGCCGATACGCCGCGGGTTGTGCACCGGTGCGGGTGCACTGGTGTGCGAGCCGCCGGAGAAACAGAAGTATTCGCAGGTCGCCTTGCCGAGGATTGTGGCGCCCGCATCGAGAAGACGCGTGACGATCGTCGCGTCGACATCCGGCACATAGCCTTCGAGCGTCGATGCGCCGTTCATCATCGGTACGCCGGCGAGGCACACGTTGTCTTTCAGTGCGACCGTCTTGCCGGCCAGCTTGCCTGACGGCGCGCCCTTGATTTCGGTCTTCACGTACCACGCGTTATAGCGGTTCTCCTCACCGGTCGGACGGTAGCCGGGCGTTCTCGGATAGGTGACGCGCGGCACGTAGTCCGGCATCGCATCGATCAGATCGTACGCATCGAAATTCGGCTGCAGCAGCTGCAGATAGCTCTTGAGTTCCGGTTCCGACAGATGCATGCCGAGACTCGAAGCGATTTCATCAAGCTGGGCGGACGTGGGACGTCTTACTGCCATGGCTGCTCCTCACTCGATCGGAGATAGACCAGACCAGCCGGTACGGCAGAGCCGGCAAGCTGGCGGGCGGGGTCGCGCGGCTAGCGGCGCCCCGATCTGCGAGCCATGGTATGAACACATATTTTCCGCGTCAACAAAATATTTTCCATGGAAAGTAAATTGCTGAGCGATGCAGAGCAAGATCAGATGGGCGTCAACACCTGGAACCGATGGCCTTCTGCACGCGCCAGATGGATCGGCACGTGGTTCACGCGGCCACCCGCGTACAGCGCACCGCGTGCGCTGCGATACGGTAGTGGCGCAGTGCCGAGTTGCGCGAGCCCGGCACCTTGTGCGAGACGCCGCTGCTGCGCGTCGTCGAGTAGCGCAGCCAGGAAGTGGATGCCTTCATAAGTTGACTGACCGAAGGTATCGAGCGTCGGCGCGCGAGCGCCGAAATGGCTGTGATAGCGTTCCTTGAAGGCGAGATTCGCGTCGGATTCGAGCGAGGCGAAATACCCGGAGGCGACGTAGAGATCGGTCGTATGAGGGGCGCCGATTCCCAACAGTTCGTTTTCACCGAGTGCGCAGGAAAGGCGTAGCGCACGGTTCGCGAGTCCTGCGTTGCCGAACGCGCGGTTGAAGTCGACGGTATCCTGGCCGATCAGCGACACCAGCACCGCGTCGATTCGCCTGGCGCGGATCACATCGAGCACATGGCCATAGTCGTTGCTGCCAAAAGGCACATAGATATCGTCGAGCACCTCGCCACCGGTTTCGGCGACAAAGCGGCGCGCCAGTCGATGCGTCGCGCGCGGCCACACATAGTCGTTGCCGACGAACAGCCAACGCCGCGGCCGGTGTTGCGTGCCAAGCCAGCGGATCGCAGGGCGCAACTGGTTCGGCGTGGTCTCGCCGATGGCAAACACGCCGGGCGTACGTTCACCGCCTTCATAGAGCGGCGTATAGACGAACGGGATGCGCCCGCCGATCGCTTTGAGCAGATCGTGCCGCACGGCGCTCGTGTGCATGCCGACCAGCGCGTCGACGGCGCCATCGTCGATCCGTTCGGCAAGGCTCGTTTCGAGCGCGCGCGCGTCGTCGCCGGCGCTCACGCAGACCAGCTTGCAAGGACGCCCAGCGATGCCGGATGCGGCATTGAGCTCGCTGACCGCAAGACGCGCGGAGGCGAGTGCGCAAGGGCCCCAGATGCCCGCCGAACCGCCGAGCGGCACGCATAAGGCAATCGTCAGTTCGGAGTCGGGCTTGCTACGGCGAGAAGCAAAGCGCTGTTTCATGGACGGTCGGATTTCGCGAGTTAGGCTGACGGGACCGCTTGGCGTCGATGCATGCAAGCGCGGAAAGCCGCGACGCATGCACCAGCAACGGGCACGTGCGCGCAGGCCGGCACAGGTGCAGTGTAGTTCTGCACCGATACTTTCCACGGAAAATTTATATGCGTAGAATCGACGGCGTTATTCGATTCTCAATGCATCTCTCATGCCGGAAAACGATCTCTCCCAGTACCTTTCGTGGCTGCTTGCGTCGGCGCACCGCAACATGAAGCTGAGCCTCGCGCAGCGGGTCGCCGACGAACAGGTGAACGAGGAGCATTGGCGCATCCTGCAGGCCGTGTCGGACGAGCAGGGGCACTCGATGAGCGAGCTCGCGGAACAGGTGCTGCTGAACCTGCCGGCGCTCACCAAGAATATCGACAAGCTGGTGAGTCGCGGCCTCGTGCAACGCGCGGCGGACGACTACGACAGCCGCAAGGTGCTGGTATTTATCAGCGACCGTGGGTTGGAATTGCTGGCACGGCTCAAACCAGGCATCGATGCGCATCACGATGCGATCGAACAGGCGCTGGGGCCGCGCAATACGAAACAGCTGAAGAAGCTGTTGGGCCGGTTGATCGACGAAGCAGGGCCGCAATAACGGGCAGCGTGCTACTGGCCGCTACTCTTCATCACGAAGTCGATGTCGCTTTCGGAAACGACTTCAAATCCCAGGTTTTCATATAGACGCCGCGCCGGGTTGCCGCGCAGCACGTGCAGCGTAATCGTCGCGCCGGCCGCGCGGGCCTGCGCGAGCGCGGCGCGAATGATCTGCGTGCCGAGTCCCTTGCGTTGATGGCTCGGCAGGATCTGTATCTGATACAGGTACCAGTCGGTAGCGGGCTTCGAGAGTTTCAACAAGCCTACGTCCGCGTCCGCATAGCAGATGATTTGCGCGTCATCGAAATGAAAACGCATGCGTTCGTAATGAGTTGCTGCGTCGATGGGTTCGCCAGCGCGCGCCAGATGTTCGGTCATCGTGAGCCCACGCAGCTCCAGCAGAAAGGGTTCGTCGGCCAGCGTCGCGGCGCGCAAGCTGAGTGCGAGCCGCGTATCCACACGTCGATATTTGTCATGCATGAGAAAAATGCGCTTCAAGGCGCCGTAGAGCGTTAATCGACAATCTTTTCGCCAGATTCTCGCACGCGGCGTTCCGGGTGCCGAAATCCTGCAGCGCAGCACATCGGCCCTGCGCGACGCGCGGCGGTTGCGCATCACTACAACTACCTCACCACGTGCGCCCCGCACAGGAACATTTTTCCGAACGACCCACGCCTACCTCGGGGTTTCCTCTAGTTCTGATGCTTAGGTATCTAAGAATAAAGTTCCGGTCATCGTTGATGCGGAACATGCGCATTCGAGCGCCGCAGGGCTAACGCAGGGCCGAGACTCGGAAGGGGACAGCACGTGGAATTGACGACCGACGCGGCACCTGACGCACTCAGGCGCAACCGCCTGTCGAGCAAGTGGTTCATCATCGGCGGCGCGGTCGCGGTGGTTGCGGTGCTCGCGCTGATTCCGCTCACCTTCCTGTTCTGGCAGAGCTTCTTCACGCCACAGAGCGCCGACTCGCCGGCGGTCGTCACGCTCGGCAACTACGTCACTGCGTTCGGCAGCAAGCGCACGTTGCATACGCTTGTCACGTCGTTGCACTTCGCGTTTGGTGCTGCAATCGTCTCGTTCGTGATCGGCGCCGTGCTCGCGTGGATCATCGAGCGTACCAACACGCCGTTTCGCAAACTGTTCTATGCGGTTACGATCGTGCCGCTGATCATCCCCAGCATCCTGTTTACGATTTCGTGGATCTTTCTCACCAGCCCGAAAATCGGCGTGCTGAACGTCGCACTGGGTGCAGTGTTCGGTATCACGAAGCCGGTGTTCAACATCTACAGCATCGGCGGCATGATCTGGGTGGATGGCCTGCATTATTCGACGATGGCGTTCCTGCTGATGTCCGCTGCGTTTCGCGGCATGGACCCATCGCTCGAAGAATCGTCGCTGATGTGCGGTGCGGGTCTCGGCCGCACGATGTGGCGCATCACACTGCGGCTTGCGTTGCCCGCGGTGGCGTCGACGCTGCTGATCCTGTTCGTGCGCGCGCTGGAATCGTTCGAGGTGCCCGCATTGATCGGTTTGCCGGTCAAGCTGCAAGTGTTCACGTCATCGATCTACGAAGCGATCGAGCAGTACCCGAGCCAGGTCGGGCTCGCATCCTCGTATTCGATGCTGCTGGTCGTGATTACGTCGTTGTGCCTGTACATACAGGCGCGTGTAACGGGCCGCAGCGAACGCTTCTCTACGATGACCGGCAAGGGCTTCCGGCCGCGCGTAGTCGACATTGGCCGCTGGCGCTATCTGACCGTCGGTATCTTTGCGCTGTATTTCGTGCTGCTGGTTGCGCTGCCATTTGCGGTGCTGTTATGGTCGTCGCTGCAGAAATACTATCGTTCGCCGTCGCTCGACGCGTTGCAGCATCTGTCGTTCGGTGCGTATCGCTACATCCTGCATCTGTCGGTATTGCGCCGCGCGGTGGTGAATAGCCTGCTGCTGTCGGTGGGCTGCGCGACGGCCGTGATGTTGCTGTGCGCGGTGGTCAGCTGGATCGTGATCAAGACGAAGCTGCCCGGACGTACGCTGCTGAACAACCTCGCATCGCTGCCGCTGGTGTTTCCCGGGCTCGTGCTGGGCCTGTCGTTCATGATCGTTTCGCTGAAAGTCGACATCGGCATCTACGGCACATTGTGGATATTGCTGCTCGCGTATGTAACGCGCTTTTTGCCGTACGGCATGCGTTACACGTCAGTCTCGATGACGCAGATCAACAAGGAACTCGAAGAGTCTGCCGCGATGAGCTGCGCGAGCTGGGCTACGACCTTCTACCGGATCGTGTTGCCATTGCTGAAACCAGGCCTGCTGGCCGGCTGGATCTATGTGCTGATCGTATCGATTCGCGAGCTGTCGAGTTCGGTGCTGCTGTATAGCCCGGGCTCGGAGACGGTATCGATTGTGATCTGGGAGCTGTGGCAGAACGGCCAGTATGTCGAACTGTCGGCGCTGAGTGTGATGCTGGTGGTCGCGTTGTTGCTGCTCGTGTCGTTCGCACAATACGTGGGCGGCAAGTTCGGCGTGAAAGCCAACCACCGCTAGTGTCCTTTAGCGCCGCGCCAGCGCAACGATGCAGGGCACTCAACGCGCACCTGCATCGCACAACATGTCGGCCCGTTCAGGCCGACGCGTGCAGGAAGATCTGATTGAAGGTCTGCGTCCATGCCATCTTCTGCTTGAGCGGCATTGCAGGATCCACCAGCGTGACCTTGGTATCTTGCAGCGGCGAGGCCACGGTGCGATTGGTCGGCACATAATCGAGCGAGGCCAGAATGCGCTGCGCGTCGATCGACAGCAGATAGTCGTACATCAGCAGGCCGGCGGCCGGATGCGGTGCATGGTTCGTCACCGCCACGCCATTTGCGCGTGCCGCCGCGGGCTCCATCAGGAACCAGTCGATCGGCGCGCCCTTGCGTTTGGCCTGCGCCGGCATGTAGTTGTAGACCTCAAGCCCGAGCGGCACTTCACCTGCAGCCACCAGGTTCGTCAGCAACGAATTGCCGACTCGTGCCGATACGCCGTTTTTCTCGACAAGCGTGCGAAAAAAGTGCACACCCGAGTCGCCGCCCATCTGCGTGGCGATCGTTGCGAACCAGTCGGCGCTTTTTGCCTCGATGCCGAGTTTGCCTCTCCAGTGCGGCGCGAGCAAATCTTCGAAACGCTTCGGCAGGTCGCTGCGCTGGATGACGTTCGTGTTGTACGCCTGCACCCACACCGACAGCATGGTGGAGGCCCACATCCGGTGGTCAGGCAGCGTGTCGGGCATCAGTTGCGCATGCAACGGCGATGCGACCGGTTGCAGGATCTTTTCGCGGCGTAACGCATCGAGAAACGACGAGCCGGTGTGCACCGCGTCGACGATATAACGCCGGCCCTGCGTTTCCGCCACGCAGCGCTGTACGACCTGCTCGTCGCCGGCGCGCCATACATTGACCTTCACGCCATAACGTTGCTCGAATGGATCGATGAGCGGCGCGAGATCCGATTGCGCGATCGACGTGTAGAAGGTGAGTTCGCCTTCTTCTTTTGCCGCGCGCTCGATGCGCTCTGTGCGGTCGGCGCCGGTGTACTGCGTAAGCGCCATGTTGGGCGAAATGGCTTCGTTTGCCGAGGCGGATGTCGCATAGCCTGCGAACGGCATCAGCGCGCACAGTTTCACGACTGAACGTCGCGTTGTCATAGTGTCTCCGTGGGGTTTTATTGTTCGTATCGGCTGCGGTGCCCGTTATGCGCCAGCAAAATTTCTACGCCATAGCAGATTGAGTTCTTCGAGAACACTGCTGCGCAATGGCGGTGCGTCGGAGACGGCGCATAATTCCTCGACCTGGCTTAGCGCGGAAAACCCACCCAATACGGTCGTGACGCCCGGATGCTCGAGCACGAAGCGATACGCGCTCTGTGCGAGCGTCCAGCCGGGTTCGGTCACGACCCGATGCAACACGCGAGCTTTTCTTCGAGCCTCCTGCGTCGCGGCAGCTTCAGCATCGACACCGCGCGCCAGCGGATGGCGGCTCGCGCCGGCGACGCTTTCGTCGGTCAGAAAGCCGCCAGCCAGCGCGCTGAAAATCGCCGCTCCGCAGCCGCGCCGTTGTGCGTGACTGAGCACGTCGCCGCCGTCGCGCTCAACCGCGAGGCCCGCGGGCCGTGCCAACCCGGCGGTCGGATTGATCAACGTATACGACACATTGATCATGCTGAAGAGCCCGGTATCGAGCAGCGCATTCACTTCTGCGCCATCGTCGCCGCGGCAGATGAAGCCCACATGACGCGCCTTGCCTTCACGCAGCACACGCTCGAGTCCTTCGAGTGCGCCACCAGGCCGCAGGAAATCGTCAAAGCTCAGCGTCTTGTAGCCACGACCCTCGAGCGCAGTAGGGCCGGCGCGCGGGCCATTGTGGATTTGCAGAAAGTCGACGCATTCGAGTCCGAGCCGGCGCAGACTTGCTTCGGTCGAGCTCACCACGTGGCCAGCAATATCGCCAAGATCGGCCGCACGCACTTCCACTTTCGAATTGACGAGCGGCCGTACGCGCAGGGCTTTCAGCACGCGGCCGAGATTCTCTTCAGCTGCGCCATCGCCGTAGTCAGGCGCATTGTCGAAGTAATTGATGCCGAGTTCCAGCGCGCGCGCAATCACGCTGCACTGTTCGTCGAAACTGCCGCGCACCATCAAACCCGCATTGCCGCCGCAGCCGAAGCCGATCTCCGAAACGGCGATACCGGTCGTGCCAATCGTTCTATAGCGCATCGATCTGTCTCCGCCCGCATCGTCGAAGGGACGCAGCGCGAGCGGGCTTCGCGCTGCGCGGCGGCGTGCGCTTTAGCGTCCGGCGGTGTCCGCTTGCTCCTGCGCTTCGCGCTGTGCCGTCTCGAACGCTTCGATGCTGCGGTGCAGGTCTTTCACAAGTTCGATGGCAGGGCCGTAGCGATCGGCGTCATCGTTAAAGAAGCCCCGGTGGTACAGCTTGCGGAAGTTGTGCTTCAGCAGAGGCTGGCTGTAATCCGGCGCGCTGCCGGAACCGTAGATGATGTTCGGCGACGCATCGCGATAGAAGTTGATCGGCTCGAGACCTTCTTCGACGCGCCGGATCTGTTCGTCGAGCTGGCGCCGCAGCAGCACGATCGGAATGTCGGTGCGGCCAAGCAGCTCGGTGGTGCGGTCGGTGATCGGACCTTGCGCGTCCCATACCAGTGCGTCCTGCGCGAGCACATAATCGAGAATCGGCTTGCCGTTCGCGTCGAAGCGCGGTGGCTCGTACCACGGCACCGAATCCTGCCGGGGTGCTTCGACACCGGGCGGCGCAGCGTAGACCTGGTAACAGATGTGATAAGTGTGCGTATCGTCGATCGGCACGCGGATCTGATATTCGCTGCGCGCCGCGCCGGTTTTGCCGGTTTGCGTGAAGAACGGGAAGATCACCGTCGAATGTTCGCGCGTGTAGTCGGAATCTGCGCCAAGTTCTTTCGCGTAGCGCACGCCTTTGGAAAAACCGGTCTCGGTTTCGTTCGCGTACAGCTCCTTGATGCCGACGCCGGTTTTGAGCCGCGTATGCAGCGTATGTTCGGCGTGCGCCGCGGCCTCTTCGAAACGTCCTTGCTGTTCGAGCACGTACTGGAACATATGGCCGTGCGCCCATGCACTATGCGTCGGGTCGCCGGTATTTTCATGGCACTGCAGCCAGTTGCAGTTGATATGCATGATGCCGATCTGGCGCACTGCATTCGGCCATACGAACAGATCCCAGCGCGGCAACGCGGGCGCCGGTGCCGGGCCCAGATATGCGAACACGAGACCGCCCAGTTCCTGCACCGGGTAGGCCTTCAGTTTCTGCCTGATTTCGCCGCGCGGCGTCGCTTCCATCGGGCGCTCGACGCATTTGCCCCCTTCGTTGAAGAGCCAGCCGTGATACGGGCAGCGCAGCCCGCACTCATCCGGGATACCGAATTGCAGCTCGACGTTGCGATGCAGGCAGCGGTCGCCGACCAGCCCGAGCGTGCCGCTTTTGTCCTTATATAGCACCAGGTCTTCGCCGAGCACGCGCACCTTGCGCACCGGGTTGTCGTCGAGTTGCGCGTAGGGGGCGATCGGAATCCAGTAGCGGCGCATCAGTTCGCCGCCGGGCGTACCGGGGCCCACGCGCGTCAGGCGCTCGTTCATTGCTGCAGTCAGCATGTCGTCTCCAGAGGTGGGGCGTATCTATCTGTCGGTGTCAGTCCAGAATAGGTTTCGCCTGTTGGTCCGTCAAGCGGTACGAATTCTGTTCGACAGAACACTGTGGGCGGCGTATAACGAAGCTCACCGGTGCATGACGGAGACAACGGATGGACACGGAAATCGTAGTAAGCGCGCCCGCTGAAAGCGTTGAAATGCGCGTTCAGACACAAGGCGAAGCGCGCGACGAAGGCCGCACTCGCGTCGAGGCGGTCGAACGCTCGCTCGCGTTGTTGCAGTGCTTTCGGCAGCCTGGCGAAGGGCTTTCGCTGGCGGTGCTGGCGCAACGGTCGGGGTTCTACAAGAGCACGATCCTGCGGCTCACGGCGTCGCTGGTGTACATGAGGTTTCTCGAGCGCGATGCGGCCGGAAAATATCGGCTCGGCTCGGAATTGCGGCGCCTGGGTGCACTGAGCGAAGCACCGGTCAGTGTCGAAGCGCTGGTACGGCCGGCGCTGCAGAAACTGTCTTCGTTTACGCGCGAAACCGCATCGTTCTATGTGCGCGACGGCAATGAGCGCGTGTGCCTGTATCGCGTGAACTCGCCGCGTTCGACGCGCCACCATCTGGACGAAGGCTCGCGCCATCCGCTGAAAAGCGGTGCGGCGGGCCGCGTGCTGTGCGCTTACGAGCCGCAGTTCGCCAAAGACGAAAGTTCGGTGGCGATTCGCGCGCGCGGCTGGATCGTATCGAAGGGCGAGCGCGATCCGGATCTGGCCGCGATTGCGGTGCCGCTCACCAACGAGAGCGGCGAACTGCTCGGCGCGCTGACCGTGTCGGGGCTGCTCACGCGCTTTACCACCGATCAGGTGAAGATGTTCCGCAAGCTGCTGCTCGATACTGCAAACGAATTGCGGCCGCGCCTGCCGCCGCTGCGCATCATCGATCCGGCGCATAGCGCCTGACGCATGCGAGGCCTTGGTTCTCTCGAGAAAAACCGGAATTTTCAATGGACACATCCACGATGGAGCGCGTCGAGGCCGCCGGCGTCGACACGCACAGCACGCTGAGCCTGCGGCTCACGTCGATTCGCTACGCAGCGGCCGATATCAACCTGTATGAAATGCGCCGGCCCGACAATGCACCGTTGCCGACGGTCACGCCCGGTGCGCATATCGATGTGCATTTGCCGAACGGCATCATGCGGCAGTACTCGCTGGTCACCGCCGATGGCGATCCGCGCGCCTACGTGATCGGCATCAAGCGCGACCGCGCGAGCCGTGGCGGCTCCGCGTTCGTTCACGACCGGCTGCGCGTCGGGCAGACCCTCGAGGTGGGCGGACCGCGCAACAACTTTCCGCTGGACGAAACGGTGCGCCATACCGTGTTGCTGGCGGGCGGCATCGGCATTACGCCGATCTGGGCGATGGCGCAGCGTTTGCAAAAGCTCGGGCGCTCGTTCGAACTGCACTATGCGTGTCGCACGCGGCGCGAGGCGGCATTCGCCGAACAGATTGAAGCGTTGCCGCATGCGCATCTGCATATCGACGACGAACAGAACGGCAAGCCGCTCGACATGGCGGCCATCGTCGCGCGCGCGCCGCACGATGCGCACACCTATTGCTGCGGCCCGCTGCCGATGTTGAGCGCGTATGAAGCGGCCACAGCGAGTCTCGCGGCCGCTCAGGTGCACGCCGAATACTTCATGCCGAAAGCACAGGCCGCATGTGACGGCAACTTCATGGTCGAATTGCATCGTACCGGGCAGACGTTTGCGATACCTGAAGGAAAAACGATTCTGCAGGTGCTGCGTGAAGCGGGCGTCGCTGCGCCGTACTCGTGCGAGGAAGGCATCTGCGGCGCGTGCCAGGTGCGTGTGGTGGCGGGCACACCCGACCATCGCGACAGCGTATTGTCCGAGCGCGAGAAGCAGAGCGGCGAGACGATGTTGATCTGCTGCTCGGGTTCGAAATCGGAAAAGCTGGTGATCGATTTCTAGCGGCACGCAACGGCGCAACGTGGCGACGTGGCATCGCGTCGCAACGCAAGGAGCCACGCGATGCTGTTCGCCCGATTCGCCCGGCACGGTTTACGGCGCGCGTGCATGCGCCGTCAGTGCATGTCAAAGGTCGAGCACGAGCTCGTCGGACTTCGCACGCGATACGCAGATCATGATCGCGCTGCCGTATTCGTCTTCGTCGAGCACGAAGTCGCGATGATCCACTTCGCCCGCCAGCAGCTTCGTGCGGCACGAACCGCAGGTACCGGCTTCGCACGAGCTGGGAGTATCGATATCGTGGTCGCGCAGTGCTTCGAGGATCGTCTCGTGCGGCTGCACGGTGATGCATACACCACTGCGCGCGAGCCGTACGACGAAGGGTTTGTCTTCAGACACGTCATCATCGCCAGTTGCGCGGCTGTGCGCACTGGTGCCGAAGTCCTCGAAATGCACCGCCGACGCGGGCCACTGTGCGGCCGCCTCGCGCACCGCCTGCATCAGCGCGCGCGGCCCGCAGCAGTACAGGTGCGTATCGCCATCGCGAGCGGCAAGAAACGGGGCGAGCGCAACCGATTTGTCGCGCTCGCCGAAATCGTGATGCACGGTGACGTGTCCGATGCGACGCGCAACGCCGAGCTCGTCGAGAAACGCGGTCGACGCCGGCGTACGCGTGCAATACAGCAAATGGTACGGCGCATTGCGCGCTTCGAGTTCGGCGATCATCGCGCGCAGCGGTGTGATGCCGATGCCGCCGGCAATCAGCAAATACGAGGGCGCATCGCTGGTCAACGCAAAGTAGTTCTCCGGCCGCGCGACCTTCAACCGCGAGCCGACGCGCACGTCGTGCACCATGCTGGCGGAGCCGCCGCGGCTGCCGGCATCGAGCTTCACGGCGATCTGATAGCGGTCCCGCTCGCCTGGCATATTGCACAACGAATAGCGGCGCGACAGGCCGGCGGGCGTGCGGACCAGCACGTGCGCTCCTGCTTCGAAGGCCGGCAGTGGCGCGCGATCCGCCGCGCGCAGTTCGAACAGGTAGATGTCTTCCGCGATTTCGCTGCGCGCCGTGACTTCGAGCGACATGAAGCCGGTGTTGTCGAACAGCGCCTGCGCGGTGTCTGTTTCTTCGAGTGTGGCGACGCCGTCGGCGTCGTCTTCAAGGGCGGTTTGCATCACGGTATCGGTCATCGTCAATCTCTCTCAAGCGCGGAAAGCCTCGCGTATTCGCTGAGTGGTCGGTTCGCGCAACGCGACCTGGTGTTGCAGTTGCACTTCGCATCCGCTGTTGGACGACGCGATCGCGGCCTCGCATACTTCGAGATTCGCGAGGCCCCAGTGGCCGTCGTGAACTGCAGCCGCACTGCCGCGAATCGCCGCGTAGAACTCGGCCATCACGCGTGCGCGCGGCGATTCGCCGGCAGGCAGCGGGATATCGGTGCGGCCTGCGTCGGTATAGACGATCAGTCCATCCGGCGCCTGGCGAATCTCGCCGCGCTCGCAACTGACAATCGTCAAGCCGAAGAACGGTTGATGCGGCGCGGCGCCGGGAATCGCGTGTTTCGCGCGAGCCTGTTTGGCGAGCAGTTCGTCCTCGAGCGTACGCTTCGATTTCGCGCTGCCGCCACTGCGCATCGATGCATCGGCGGCGGGGCGGCCAGGACTTGCAAAGCCCCATTCACCGATGCCATCGCACAGTTCGGTGCTGAAGAAGCGCCCGTAGCCGTTATAAACGGCGGTGGCCGTGGCGCCATCGACGAAATCGATAAACACCGTATGCGCGCCGATTGCGCTGCGCTGCGGGTCCCAGTCGAAGGTTCTGGCACGCACGCTGCGCGCGTTCCCGCCGCACAGCAGGCGGATGATGTCGAACTGATGCGAGCCCTGGCGCATCGTTACGCCGCCGCCCTGACGCGTGTCGAGTTCGTCCGCGCGACGCGGCCGGTACAGCCAGTCGGTAAAGCACCACGTGTTGACCATCCGCACGCGTCCGAGCTCGCCCTGATCGATCAGCTCGCGCATCGCGTGGATCGGCGTGTCGTAGCTGTGCGAATGTCCGACCAGCAGCACCACGCCGGCAGCCTGCGCTGCGGCGACCATCGCCTGCGCGTCGGCCAGTTGCGCGGCCACCGGCTTCTCGACCAGCACGTGCTTGCGCGCACGACACGCGAGCAGCACGTGTTCGCGATGCAGCGTGGTGGGCGATGCGACGTAGATCGCATCGACCTGCGCATGCGCGAGCAGCGCGGGCAGATCTTCATAGGCGGCCACCCCGAATTCGTCGCTCGCTGCGCGCCGCACGGTTTGCGCCGGATCCGCGATGGCCGCGAGTTCGAAACCGTCATGCGCGGCGATCGCCGGCACGAACGCGCGGCCGGCGGTGCCGAAGCCCACAATGCCGATGCGCAGCGCACGGGCGGCGCGTTCGTGCGGTGTCGCGTTCATAGGATGTCGCCGTCCGGACTGCTGTCGTCGCGATGTGCTTTGCCGTTGCCTGCCTTGTTTGCGGCTTCGCTATCGGTTGCGTCGTCATCGGCGCGGCCGGTTGCGAACGAGTCGCCTGCGAGGTTCTCGATCATCGCGAGTAACGTGCGGCGTGTGGCGGTGATGTCGTCCGCGGAAATGCCGGCGAGCGCGATGCGGTTCACGTCGACCGCCTGCGGCACCAATGCGGCGCGCAGGCTTGCCCCCTTCGTCGTGAGGAAGATGCGCACCTGCTTGCGGTTATCAGGCAGCTTCTGGCGCGTCAGGTATCCCAGCGATTCCATCGTTTTCAGCGCGGAAAAAGTAGTGGGTTCGGCCACGCCCGCCTGTTCGCTCAACTGGCGCTGCGTGAGGCCGTCGGTTTGCCACAGGATGCGCAGGAACGTCCAGTGCCCGTACTGCACCGCGTGCTTGCGCAGACGTGCCTGCAATGAACGCGAGAAGCCGCGCGCCGTGTCCTTGATGAGGTGCGCCATGCGCTCCTCGGGCAGGGCCTCGCGCCAGTGGCGCAGCGTGCCCGGCAATGGGTCGCGCGGATTCTTGTCGCTTTTGCTCATGCATTCACCTGTGTCGGGGCATGTGCGTACACATGCGTTTTATAAATTAGATAGCTAAGTTTAACGTGTCAACGGTCGGATGTCAGCCGAGTGGAAGAAAGGTCCCCGGAAGGGCTTTTTTGCTTCGGTCCTGAGCCTTTTCTGATAAGGCTGAGCGGCCGTTCGCGGCAAGCCGCGGCGAAGTGTCTCGGTGTTTTCCATGATTGGAACTTAGATATCTAAGTTTATGATGATTCGAAACGCCGGCCCGGTCAGCGCGATTGCTTCGATGTGCGGCACATCGAAGCGTCTGCTGCTGTGTCGGTCGATCAACCGGCTTCATCGAAAACCAGGAACTGAGAAGACCATGCTGACGGCTGAGCAGAACGAATCGTTGACGCGAGTGGGCCCGGGCACGCCAATGGGCAATCTGATGCGCCGCTATTGGCAGCCGATCGGTGCGGCCTCGGAACTGCATACGCGCTGGACCAAGCGGGTGCGTCTGTTGGGCGAGGACCTGGTGCTGTTCCGCGATCGCCAGGGGAAGCGGGGGCTGATTGCCGAGCAGTGCCCGCATCGGCGCGCGTCGTTCGCGCACGGCATTCCGACCGAGGATGGGATTCGCTGCCCTTACCACGGCTGGGAATTCAACGCCGAGGGCAAGTGCCTGAGCCAGCCGAACGAGCCCGACAACTGCGCGTTTCGCGACAAGGTCGCCACCGACGCGTACCCAGTCGAAGAACTGGGCGGCCTGCTGTTCACGTACATGGGCCCGGAGCCGCGACCGCTGCTGCCGCGCTTTGACGGCTTCATCGCACAAGGTGCGATTCGCATGATGGGCCGCGCGCTGCTGCCGGTGAACTGGCTGCAGATCATGGAGAACTCGCTCGACCCGATTCACACCGAATGGCTGCACGGGCATCACTACGAATTCCAGAAAGAGCAGGAAGGCATCAAGGTGGCGATCAGCGCGAAGCACGAGAAGATCGCCTTCAACGAATTCGAGTTCGGCATTACCAAGCACCGGCTGCTCGCAGGTCACTCCGAAGATTCGGATGACTGGCGCATCGGCCACCCGATCGTGTTTCCGAACATCCTTGCAGTAGGCAACGGCGACGAAGCGTCGCGCTACTACTCGTTCCAGATTCGCGTACCGGTCGACGACGTGCAGACGATGCACCTCTGGTACAACGCGTACATCCCGCCACAGGGCGCCGAGGTGCCGAAGCGCCTGACCGATAGCGTGCACGTGTACGACGTGCCGTTCAGGGACGAGCACGGCGAATTCATCGTCGACAACGTCGATGGTCAGGACATGATGGCCTGGGTCACACAAGGACCGATTGCGGACCGTACGCGCGAAAACCTCGGCTCGACCGATCAGGGCATCGCGATCTACCGGCGCGTTCTGCGCCGCGAAATGAAAAAGGTCGAACAGGGCGAGGACCCGATGGGCATCGTGCGCGATCCCGCGAAGAACCTGCGCATCGACTTGCCGAACGAGCGCAAGAAGCACCACAACAGCGATGGTTTCGCGAGCTTCATGTTGCGCACGCATGCGAAGTATTCGCCGATCGCGCAGGACCTCGTGCGGATCTTCGAGCAGCAGCCGCGCGCGCTGGAAGAAGCCGCAAGCTGAGGATAGCCGCCGCGCGGCAGCGCGAGCGCAGTGACCGGCTGAGCACAGCAACGCATGCAATACAAGGCCGTACAGAAAGGCAAGCCTGAACGAAGTCCGGCGGCATAGCCGGACTCGAACCGGAGACACCCCATGGATACGAGCGGTTCAGTGACGCATGCCGGGTTCAGCAGGAGGGCGATCTGATGGGCGCTGCCGCGTTTCATGCGCTATCGATGGTGCTGGATCCGCTGCGTCTGGCGATCATGTTCGGCGGTGTGGTGCTCGGTCTCGCGCTCGGCGTGGTGCCGGGGCTCGGTGGCATTGTCGGGCTGGCGCTGCTGATTCCGTTCACGTATCACCTCGACGGCTACACCGCATTCGCGCTGCTGCTCGGCATGGCTGCGGTGACCACGGTCTCCGATTTCATTCCTGCCGTGCTGTTCGGCGTGCCGGGCACGGTGGCCGGCTGCACTGCTCGGCGACTACGTGCCGCAATTGCGCGCGCTAGGTGGGCTCGTATGACACGCATGGCAACGACACGGCGCGCGATAGCGACAGCACCTGCTGGGGCCACAACGTGCACGACGACTTCAATGCACGCAGCCCGCCAGAGCACCGCCGCGGTGAGCGAACACAGCGCAGCGCGCACGGACGCTTACCGCGGCCATCGCGCGACACCGCTGCGCACCCATGGCGCGAATAGCACGAGAAGCGCGAGTAATCCCCACCCCATAGTGCCAGCAACGCGCAAGCCGAAGCTAGCCGACCATCACGGAGACAAACCCATGCAGGAAGCCACGCCGCAGTCATGCCGGGCTCGCGAAGCGCACGCCCAGCCGGCTCGCGCACCATGGCTGCGGCGTGTGCGGGCGATGGCATTCGCGTTGCTCACGGCGGTCAGCTATCTGCCGGCAAGCGGCTACGCAGCCGACGACGCCGCAAGCTTCTACAGCGGCCGCACTGTCAACCTGACGATCGGCTACTCAGTCGGCGGCGGCTACGACACTTACGCACGCCTGCTCGGCAAATACATCGGCAACTACCTGCCGGGCAAGCCGACTATCACACCGCAAAGCATGCCTGGCGCGGGCAGCCTGAAAGCGATCAACTATCTGTACAGCGTCGCGCCGAAAGACGGCTCCACCTTCGGCACTTTCGGCCGCACGATGCCGGAAGAACCGCTGCTCGGCGAGGCCAATTTCGACGCGCGCAAGCTGACCTGGCTTGGCAGCATCACCAGCGACGTAAGCCTGTGCGTTTCCTGGCACACGTCGAAGATCAAGACCTTTGACGATTTCGTGAACCAGCCATCGCGCTTCGGCGGTCAAGGCGCGGGCTCGGACCCCGACGTGATCGCGTCGACGATGAAGACGCTGTTCCACTCGAAGCTCCAGCTCGTCACCGGCTATCCGGGCAGCAACGAAACCGCACTCGCGATGGAGCGCGGCGAAATCGACGGCACTTGCGGCACGTCGTGGAGCACGATCCTCGTACGTCATCCGGACTGGATTCGCGACAAGAAGATCAACCTGCTGGTGCAGGTCGCGCTGGAAAAGCATCCGGACCTGCCGAACGTACCGCTGCTGATCGACCTCGCACCGGACCCGCAAACCCGCCAGGTGCTGCGCGTGATCGTCGCGAGCCAGGCCTTTGCGCGGCCGTTCGCGGCGCCGCCGGGCCTGCCGCCTGAACGCGCGGCCGCGCTGCGCAGCGCATTTGCACAGACGATGAAAGATCCGGCCTTCAATGCCGAAGCGAAAAAGCTCGGCCTCGAAGTGCGGCCGGTGCCGCCCGAGCGGATCGACCAGCTGCTCGACGAACTGTACAACACACCGCCCGACGTGCTCGCCAAGGCAAAAGCCGCGGTGGGCGGCCGGTTCTGACGATCCGGCGGCCGCGTTCAGCGCATGCGGCCGCCTTCATTTCCGCTAACGCGCAAGCAAGAGCACACCATGAACGCAGACGAAGCCAAACAGAAACTGATCGACGCAGGCCGCATTCTCGAAGCTGAAGGACAGGGCGATCTGACCCGCGGCCACGTGTCGATCCGTGTGCCGGGCGACCCCGGCCACTTTTTTATGAAGCCGCACAGTCACGGCTTCGACGAAATCACGCCGGAAAACATCGTGATCTGCAATCTCGATGGCGAGAAGGTCGGCGGCGCGGGGCGGCGCCATAGCGAGGTGTTCATTCACTCGGAGATCTTGCGCGCGCGGCCCGACGTGATGAGCGTGATCCATTCGCATCCGACGCATGCCGTGGCGCTGTCGGCCACCGGGCAGCCGGTGCGCATGATCAGCCAGCCTGCCTGCCATTTCGCAGACGGCGTGCCGTATTACACCGACACGATGAATCTGATCCGCACTCAGGAGATGGGTGCGGGTGTCGCGCGCGCGCTCGGCGGATGCAAGGCGGTGCTGATGCGCAACCACGGCATCGCGATTGCCGGCCGCTCGATCGAAGAAGCCGTGGTGCTCGCGCTGCTGTTCGAAAACGCCTGCCAGATCCAGTTGATCACCGAAGCCGCGGGCGGTGCCGGCGAGCTGTTCTCCGACGCGGATATCCAGCGGCTGCACGATACCGTCACACGCCCCGAGCAGTTCACGGTGAATTTCGACTTTTTGCGCCGCAAGGTGCAGCGCAGTCTCGTTGCGCAGTGATTGCCTTCCCGCAGTTTTTATCTCGTACTTTTTAGTCAGCCGCCACATGAATATGATGAACGGAAAACTCAACCTCTCGATCGCCACCGGCGATTACGACCGCACCCGTCCGCTGATTTCCGGCCAGGTGCAGATCGACGGCGTCGATCCGGTATTCATGACGCTGTCGCCGGAAGAGATGTTCTTTCGCGCGTTTCGCAATGAAGAGTTCGATATCAGCGAGCTGTCTTTTTCCAGCTATACGGTGAAACATGCGGAAGGGACCTGCCCGTATATTGCGGTGCCGGTGTTCCTGTCGCGCGCGTTTCGCCATACGTCGATGTATGTGCGTACCGACCGCATCAAACGTCCTGAAGACCTGAAGGGCAAACGCATCGGCCTGCCCGAGTACCAATTGACCGCGAACGTATGGGCGCGCGCGCTGCTGGCGGACGATTTCGGCGTGAACCCGGAAGACGTGACATGGGTACGCGGCGGCATCGACGAGCCGGGGCGGCCGGAAAAGATCAAGCTGCAATTGCCGTCCGACGTGCGTCTCGAAGCAGCGCCCGAAGGCGACACGATTTCGGCGATGCTTGATCGCGGCGATATCGATGCCTTTATGGCGCCGCGTCCGCCATCGTGCGCGGGCAAGAATCCGAACGTGGGCTGGCTGTTTCCCGATCCGACCGAAGCTGCGAAAGACTACTACCGGCGCACGCAGGTGTTTCCGATCATGCACGTGGTCGGCATTCGCAAGACGCTGGTCGAGCAGCAACCGTGGTTGCCCGCAGCGGTGCTCAAGGCATTCGACGAAGCGAAGCGGATCGCACTGGACAAGCTGTCCGATACGTCCGCAACCAAGGTCACGCTGCCGTTCGTCGAAGAGCAGTTGAAGGCCGCGCGCGAACTGCTCGGCGACGATCACTGGCCGTACGGCGTAGCGTCCAACCGCAATACGCTCGAGATTTTCCTGCGGCATCACCACGCGCAAGGCTTGTCGAAGCGGCTGCTGTCGGTGGATGAGATTTTCCATCCGGCCACTTACGAGACCGCAAGGATCTGAGTGTCGTTGCGGCGACGACATGCATACGCTTGAGCGCTTAACCGGTTCCATCCATGTCCAGCAGCGAACATGCATCGCCGATTCCCGGCAGTACCGATGCAATATGCGGTAGCCACACGTCGCGCAGCACACCGTGGGTCAGGTTCTCGACGATCCGCACGATGTCCGGAAACTCGCCGCGCCGCGCAATCAGCGTGATCGTGCGCGATAGCCCGAATGCGGTGAGCGGGCGCGTCTCTACTTTCATCGCGTGCTCCTTCGCGTAGGCGAGCTGCGATGGCGCGACGATCGACCAGCCGTATCCGGCAGCAACGCTCGCCACCAGATCCTCCGGCGACTCGAAAGAGAACTTTGGCGCGAGATCGAGCTGCAGCCTGCGAAAGTGCCGTTCGATCAACTGCCCGGAAGTGATTCTCGACAGATAGCGGATAAAGGGCAGGCTGCGCGCAATCTCCCGCAGGTCGGCTGACGCCGCCACGGCACCGGGCGGCAGGATCAATACGTAGCGCTCGCGCATCAACGCGCGGCTTTCGATGCCGTCGTTCTGGTACAGCTGATCCGACGTGATCGCAATATCGATCTTGCGAGCCGCCAGATCCTGGATGTGGTTCTGCGACACGCCGCGCACGATCGACAGATTCTGGATCGGCAATTCGCCCGAGTCCGTGGCTGCCATCAATGCGGGCACCAGTTCGCGCGCCAGCGTCGACAACATCGCAACCCGCAAGTGCGGCAGCGCCATTGCGGCGGACTCGCGTACGAAGGTCCAGGTTTCCTTGACGTCCATCACGAGGCGGCCGGCACGCTGATAGAGCGCGAGACCGGCGGGCGTCAAGGTCAGTGGCCGGCTCTGACGGTCGAACAGCGGCGAGCCGAACTCGGTTTCGAGCAGCTTGATCTGCTGCGAGATCGCCGATTGCGTGACGCCCAGACGTCGCGACGCCGTCGTCATGCTGCCGGCGTCGGCGACGGTCAGGAACGTATCGAGCGATTTGAGAATGTCGAAGCCAGGTGTCACGTGCCGATCCAGCAGGGTGGGCAAATGTAGCGGCCAGCGTGGCGGCCGCTACAACGTCCGCTGCGAGGGTCCGCTGCGACGTCCTTTAAAACACGCCAATAATCGCATGACAACCGGAGCCCGGTCGACGCAAGCTGCTTATGCCGACATGGTTCGCCGCCCCGCCGCGGCCGCGAACGTGCATAGTTCACGCAGGGCCGCGCGTGATTCGGGCCGCGTGGGCTCTTTCGTAATGAACGTGTGCCCAACATTGTCGAACATCTTCAACTCGACGTGTGCCCCAGTTGCCGCGTACGCACCTGCGAAGCGCGGCGCCATGTCCGGTGTAAGCACGGTGTCGGCTGTACCCTGGATCATCAGCAGCGGCGGCAGATGCGTCGCCGCGCCGGATTCGACGATACGCTGCGGGCTGCCCTCGGCCATCTGCGCCTCGTCGCGCCAGTAGGCCCGATGACTGTCGATATGCAACTGCATGCCGTGCTCCAATGCATGCCGATAACGCGCCAACGGATCCGATACGGCCCAGCAGGTGATGGCGAACGCAAGCGATGCATCTGTTGCACGCGTGCCGTCAGGCAATCCGGAGTCGGGCGCGGGGCCTGCATACTCGGGCGCATTGGGCAGCAGCGCGTTCAACAGTAACTGGTGCCCACCGCTCGACGTGCCGATTCCACCAACGCTGAGCGGATCGACGCCATGCTCGTCCGCATGCTCTTTTAGCCAGCGAATCGCGCGGTTGATGTCCGCCACCGGCACCGGGTAGCGGTGCGCGGGCGGCATGCGAAAGTCGATCGCCATCACCAGCACGCCAGCCTCGGCGAGCGCGGTGTCGATCGCCGCATTGGTTAGCCGAGACTCCGCGCACCAACGTCCGCCGTGCACCGACACGACGGCAGCAAGCGGACGGCGCGCGGCGGGACGGTACAGGCGCGCGAGCAGCGGACCGTCCGGCGGCGTGTCCCAGATCAGGTCCTCGGCTGCGCTCACTGGATCGCCTCCGCTTCGCGGATGCTGTTTATCAGCGAAGCGCGCAGCAGGAAGTTGCGTGCAAGAGCCGGATCTGCAGCGGTGCGCCGCAAATCGTCCTGATTCTTGCGGCGCACTGCGGGGTCTTTCTCGGCGAGCAGGCGCTTGTTGCGAATGGTCTGTGCCTGGGTATGCTGGATCGCGATGTGGCGGCGCTGCCGTTCGTAGCGGTCGAGTACATCTTCGTCCGCTTCGCCGCGCGAAATCGCGATCAGCTTGTCGGCCAGATTGAACGCGTCATGGATGCCGCTGTTCATGCCCATGCCGCCGATCGGACTGTTTACGTGCGCAGCATCGCCAACCAGCATCACATTGCCGACGCGAAAGCGCGCCGCGACCCGCTGATGCACGGTGTACAGATTGGAGCCGCGTATATCGAACTCCGTGTCGCTTTGCATGAACGCGCGCAAACGCCGCTGCAACGCAGGCAATGCGGTGATCGCGTCCGGGTCTTCGTCGGGCTGGGTCGGAAAATGCACGCGCCAGCGTTCCGGCGGCCCGGGCCAGTGGAACAGGTTGGCCCACTCGTGCGGATCGGAGATGTAGTTCCGGTCTGCATAGCCGTGCTGCGTGAAATCGTAGGCCACTTCGATATTCAGCGTGCGGTCCGGGTACGTGAAGCCTTCGAACTCGATGTCGAGCAACCGCCGGATCTCGCTGCGCGCGCCCTCGGCGCTGATCAGATAACGGCCGCGCAGTTCAACCGGTTCGCCCCCGGCGGTGGTCGCGCTGACGATCACGCCATCGGCGTTCTGCTCGAACGAGTTGAAGGTCGTGTCCATCATCAGCGTGCACAGCGCATCGTCCTTGGCCATCTGCCACGCCTCTTCGACGATCTTGATGCGCTCGCATTGCAACACATAAGGAAACGGCGTGTCGTCCTGCAAATGCTTGTGATCGAATGCTGCGACGAGCTCCGGCCCCTGGCGCTCCCAGTAGTGGAAAATCGGTGCGATCAGGCCGCGCGGTTCAAGACGTTGGTACAGACCGATGCGGTCGAACATTTCGAGTGTTGCCGGATGATTCGTGCCGGCGCGCGGCACCTGGTCGAGCAGATTGGCGTCGTTGCGGCTTTCGATCAGCGTTACCGGCAAGCCGGCCTGGGTGAGCGCAAGCGTCAGGCACAGCCCGACCGGCCCCGCGCCGACGATGATGATGGGACGTGCGCGATCGATCATGCCTGTCCTCCTTCGTCTGCCGCAACGCCCGGGTCTTTTACTGCGCCCGCCCAACCGCTGTGCGTCATGTCGAACACGATGCCGTCCGGGTTGCGATACTTCGCTTCATAGAACGATTTCGGCGAATCCGGGCGGCCCTTCAGATAGGTCGCTCCGGCAGCCTGTGCACGTGCCTCGGCGGCGTCGAGATCGTCGACCCACATGCCGAAGTGAAACAGCCCGACCTTCTCTTTCTCCGGATCGACGCGCAGCAGCGCGACGTTCATTACGCCGTCCGACATATAGATACCGCGGCGCGCCATGCCTGCGCGCGTCATGCCGAATGCCTGCTCGAAAAACGTTGCGGATGCCTCCGGATCGGGGACGAGAATTGCCAGGTGTCTTAGCTTTGCCATTGATACTCTCCGTACTGAAAGTGACGTGTGCCTGCATGTCGGTGCGAACATGGTCGCATTGGCATTCGGCGATTCAAAGACTTTTGCGTGGGCTTAAACGCTTCTTAAGATGTGCATTAGCGTGGCTTCTGACGAGCGCTTAAAGACGTATCCAGACAGGGGGAATCCGTTAGAAGTGGTGCACGATGCCGACCGTGGTGCCGAATTGCTGCTGCTGGCCGGTTGTGTTGATGCTGGTGACGCCATGCCCCTGGTAGCGCGTGTAATCGACTTCCGCATACAGCGAAGTGCGCACCGACAGCAGATAGGTCAGGCCGGCCATCGTGATGTGCTTGCCGTACGGGAGCGAGCCCATACGCACGTTGGTCTGGTAGTGCGCGGCCTGGATCGTCCATTGCGGGGCCGCCTGCCACGAGAAACCTTCCCAGATGTTTTCCGTACGCAACGAGACCTGCGTGCCGACCTGATTCTGAACTTCGTTGATATAGCCCGCTGCCACGCGAAATAGCGGCAGCACGTCGTAGTACGCGCCGGCCATGTAAAAGTTGTCGCCACCGAACGCGCCGTTCTTTGCCGCGAGATTGCGATATCCATACGCGCCGCCGATGCTGAAACGCTGCCACGCGTAGCGCACCCCGATCGCGCGAGACGAGCCCTCGTTCGCGTTGCCGGCAACGCCGCCGAACGCATTGTCGGCGACCACCGACAGGCCGCCGAAATGGCCGTGATACTTGACGTCGTTGCTGACGCGCGTGCCGTCCGAGGCTCCCGACAGCGGCAAGATCGGCGTATAGGTCAGGCCGAACGGATCGAATGGTTCGATGATGTCGTGCGCGGTGGTCCACTGGCGGCCCAGATCCAGCGAGCCGTACTGGTTGTCGAGACCGACGAACGCCTGACGCTGGAAGATCTGCCCGGTGGTGTTGTCCATTGCACCGTTGCTCAGCATGAAACCCGATTCGAGCAGGAAGTGCGCGTGCAACCCGTCGCCTAAGTCCTCCTTGCCGGCGATATCGAAGCGATTGTTGTTGTGGTAACCATTCGACTGCATCGTCAACTGGTTGCCGCCGGAGGCCGACGCATTGGTCAGGAAACGCAATCCGCCATCCACTACGCCATATAGCGATACCGAACTCTGAGCCGATGCGGCTGTCGTGGAAAACAGCAAAGCCAGCCCACAGGCAAGACGACTTCTGTTCATTGCAACCTCGTCGATAGAAAAAAGGCGAGCGCGCTCCGCCTGGATGACCGCTATCGCAGCCATCCAGATCCAGTGCAACGCAATTACAGGAAGAAACGGACAGGGCAGCCCGCCACGTGCGGCGGGCCTGGAGTCAGTGCATCGGAATGCCGAGCATCGGCCACAGCAGCAGGACGCTCAGCGCGAGCAGGACGAATTCGATGATGGTGAGCAGCAGCCCCATCGTGAACAGATCCGATGGGCGGAAATAACCGTAGCTATAGCCGAGCACCAGCACGGCCGACTGGTACGCAAACAGCTTGCCGCCCGACGAGAACGACCAGATCATGCCGACCCACGCCGGGTTGATCGCATGCTGGCGCGCGAACTCCATCAGGATCGGCATCGACGTGGCCAGCATCGATACTTCGCTGGCCGTGGCGAAGTGATAGAAGAAACCGCCCCAGTACAGCGTGACGATCGCGACCAGCTCGTGCGTCAGCATCGGCTTGATCAGCGTGAGCGCGCCGTCGGTCAGGAAACCGAGTGCGCCGGTCACCTTCAGCACTTCGCCCATACCGAGCGCCGCGGCAACGAAGAAGAACGGCAGCATGTTGATCTTGCGAAAATCCTGTTCGTCGAGCACGTCGACAAACGGCAGCAGCGCAAACAGGCCGATCGCAAACGCGACGATCGACGCCGAAATGTGATGCACGGAATCGGTCATCCACATCAACAGCGCGATGCCGCTCAGCAGCGCGGATTTCAGCGCCATCGGCGTCCATGGGGTCCTGGTGCGGAAGTGATGGCGCATCTCCTCTTCGCGGCCTTGCAGCGAATCGGTTTCGGCGGGGAAGAGTTTGAGCGTCAGCCACCAGGAGCCGAGAATCGTCACCAGCGAGCACGGCAGAAATGCCGCGAACCACAGGCTCCACGATACCGTCACGCCGCCGGTTCGCTCGATGATGGCGCGCGCGATGATCGAAGCCGTGCCGGCCACGATCATCTTGTTGAAGATGCTGGTGGTGTACGTGATGACGAGAAACATGCCGCGTCCGATGTTCGAGCCCTTGCCGACGCCGAACAGTTGCATCAGGCCGATCGAAATCATCGCCATGATGACGATCACGGCCGCGCCGGACGGTACGAGGAAAGTCAGCAGGAAGTCGATCAGGATCAGGCCGAGCAGCAGGCGCGAATAGGTCATGCCGACGTGCGCGATGACCCAGTTGGCAATGCGCTGCGGCAAACCGGATTTCGACACCATCGCGCCGAGCAGCATCGCACCGAGGTAGAACCACGAGGCATCGTTGACGAAGCCGCTGAAGATCACCGCAGGACGGGCGATATGAAATGCCCAGAACAGCATCAGACCCAGCAGTCCCGCAGACGCGTACTCCATCGCTTCGGTGATCCACGCGACGATCATGAACGCGCAGATCGCCAGCGCGCCGTGCGCGGCACGCTCGAGCGGCAATGGCGTCAGCCAGACAGCTGCGGGTAGCGCGATGCAAAGCAGCACCTTGAGCATGCGCAGGCGCGTGTGTGCAGCAGCGGCATGCGTACGTCCGGACGATGCGGGCACATCGGGCACGCCGCTTATCGCCGGATACGGCTTGGGGTTATCTGCGGAAGCCATTCAACTCTCCTTTAGAGCGAGCGATCCAGGCCCTCCGGGCAGAGGGGGTGTGATCTTGTCGCGTCGCGTTGAATGCGAAGTTAGCAAGTTCAAAAATGCTAAAAAGAAAGAAATCGGCAACATTAAACAATCTAATGATGTCCAGCAGTGCAGCCCATGGGATTGGCGCGTGAGGCATACGGGTCGTAAGCAGATCACGCAAAAAAGCGCGCGGTCCCGCTATAAACGGGACGGCGCGCTACACAACAGCGGTACAACGGCGGGGGTGCGGCAGAGCGAATCTAGGCAGCGTCGAGCGGCATCGCGAGGAACGCTTGCAGCGCGTGATAGAACTTGTGGCGATGCACGCCCATCATCGGGTTGTGCGCAATATCGGACAGCATGACGAATTGCTTGTCGCGGCTCGGCAGGCGGGAGAAGAAGTCCAATAGATCGGACTCCGCGGCAATCCCGTCGTGTTCGCCGCGTATCAGCAGCAGCGGGCAGGGGATGCGCGCGGGATCGATGACCGGCAGGTTGACGCACATATCCACGTAGGTGCCGGTCGGCACGTGGGTAACGAGCGGCAGTTCCGCTGCTGCAATGGCTTCGGGCACGATATCTTCGCTACTGCCGGGCTTGTCGCGGTTGAACATCCCCTGGTAGAACGCGAGATTCACTTCGCGCCGCGGGCTTGCCGAATATTCGGGCAGCTTCTTGCGACGCTGCTCGAGCGTCGGCGAGCCCGCGCCGGTATAGACAAGTGCCGATAGTGCAAGACGCGACACCCGTTCGTGATGTTCGGATACGAACAGGCCCGCGCGCAACGCGCCGGACGACGTGCCGAACATCGCGAGCCGTGCAGCGCCGGTCTTCTCCAGGACGAACGGCACCACGCACGCGAGGTCGTCGGCGCCGCTGCGGATGTCCGAGTTCGAACCTTCGGTCCAGCCGGAGCGGCCGTAGCCGTCGTGATCGACGGTCCATACGTCGTAGCCGGCAGCCGCGAAATGATCCATCACCGAGTAGTCGCTGCGGCCGGGTACCGGTAGATCATAAGTATTGCGACCCGACACGGTGGAGCCGTGCACGAGGAACAGCACGGGCAACGGCGCCGCGCCGTCGCGCGGTTCGCTGGCTCGCTTACGATACACATACAGTCTCGTTGCACCCGCTCCGGTGCGTTTTTGAACGTAGTATTCTGCGGACCATGTCATGGTCTGGATGCCCCTGTGAACTGGTTTCGAAAAAGCGGCAAGCCGCAAGGCCGGCTTGCATCGTCGCGTATTGTTACGGCATTTGCGCCGCGATTGAACGGCATTTCGTGAATTGTCCGTTCACGCTCGCGCGCGGGAATCACGATGCGTGATCTGAATGCGCTGGCCACCTTCGTCGCCGTGGTTCGCCTGAACAGCTTTGCGCTGGCCGCCGAGCATTGCGGCATTTCGCGCGCGATGGTCACGAAACAGGTGCAGGCGCTCGAAACTTCGCTTGGTGTGCGCTTGCTGCATCGTACGACGCGTCGGCTTGGTCTTACGCAGGCGGGTGAGCGTTTTTTCGAGCGCTGCGTACGCGTGCTCGAACAGGCCGAAGATGCAGTGCGCGATCTCGAGGACGAAGCCGGCGAGTTGCACGGGCTGATTCGCGTCAGCACCGGCATCGCATTTGGCCGTCTGCATGTGCTGCCGGCAGTCGCCGCGTTTATGCGCGCGCATCCGGCGGTGCGCTTCGACGTCACGCTGTCGGAGCAATTCGCCGATCTGGTGTCGGGCCGCACCGATCTCGTAGTGCGGATGGCCGATACGCCGCGCTTGAGCCAGGTGGTGGCGCGCAAGCTCGCGCCGGCGCGCTTCGTGCTCGCCGCCTCGCCCGCGTATCTGGCGAACCTGCCCCCGCTGCAGGTGCCGGCCGATCTGCAACGCTGCAACTGTCTGCATTACGCGGGCGCAGCGGAGCATTGGCGGTTCGAAGGTCCGCACGGCATACAGGAGGTGGCGATCAGCGGAAACTTTCAGGCGAACAACGCGGATGGTCTGCTGGAAGCGGCGCTCGCGGGGCTAGGCATCGGCATCTTGCCGTCGTTTGCGGCCGGCCCGTATCTGATGCGCAAACTCTTGGTGCCGGTATTGCCCGAGTACCGGTTGCCGGAACGCACACTCTATGCGATGTTTCTGCCGGACCGGCGGCCACCGCAGCGCATTACGGCGTTCGTCCGCTTTCTGGTCGAGCGTTTCGGGCCGCAGCCGTATTGGGATGGAGAACTCGATACCGTGCTGGATCGCGCCGGCGCACCAGCCGATTGATGCCGCGCTAACGTGCGCCGGATGCTGCGGCGAATTGGGCGATCAACGCATTGGCCGCGTCCGGCAGCACGACGCCGCGCCGTGTCACGCTCATCAGCGAGCGGGTGATAGCAGGCTTCTGCAAGGTCTTTTGTACGATGCCGGCGCCGCCTGCCTGCTCTTTCATGCCTGCTGACACGATCGCGATGCCGAGCTGATGGCGGGCCATTTCGATCGCGACCAGCGAATTTGCGTCATAAACGGCTGTCAGTTCGGCGCCGCAAGCGGCGAACTGCCGTTCGATCAGCGTGCGTGCTGCGCTGTTGCGCGGCGGCGTAATGATGGGCTCGCCGGCGAGGTCGTGCCATTGCAGCGTGCGACGGCGCGCGAGCGGATGCGACGCGGCACAGATTGCCACCAGCCGGTCTTCACCGATGGTCTCGCGCACGATGTCGCTGCGCGGCGCGATGTCGAAGCCTAGACCGAAGTCCACTTCAGCGGCGCTGACCTGGGCGACCATGTCCGTGTTGATGCATTCGCGGAAAACCACCTCGACATCCGGGAACTCCCGTTTGAACCGGCTCAATGCGAGCGGCAGCCGCGTGGCGGCAAGGCGCGGCGGCAACGCGAGTGCGACGCGCCCTGCAATGCGGCGCGATACGCCGCGTGCCGCATCGGCCAGCATCGAGAAGTCGGACACGATGCGCTCGGCTGCTTCGAGAATTTCCGCGCCGGCAGCAGTCAGCATCACATTGCGCGTGGTGCGCTCGAACAGCTGCACGCCGAGCGTGGTTTCGAGCTTGCGCACGAGGATGCTCAAGCCCGCCTGACTCAGATACAGGCGCTCGGCGGCGCGGGAAAAGCTGCCGAGCCGCGCGACTTCGACGAAAGCCTCGATTTGCCGGACATTGGGTTTCATAGCTAATTGAAAATAATCGATAACGATTCGAAATTTTACTTATAAATTGAGCGGGTCGATACTGCATGCGCAGATCGCCTGCCGATGCGCGGCGCGGCGATATGAACGGAGAATCGGCGTGGGATACACCGCAATCGAAAAGGTGCTGGCCCGGGTGAGCGGCCGCATGTCCGTGCGGGCCGGTGAGGTCGTCTATCCGGACCCGGATCTCGTGATGGTGCATGACGGGCTTGTGCAGCAAAGCAAGGCGGTGCTGGATGGCATCGGTATCGACCGGCTCGCGCAGCCAGCCAAGGTGATGTTCGTCAGCGATCACGACGTGCTGTATGGCAATGCGCGGGCCGCAGAGCGCGGTGCGTTCAATCGCCGTGCGGCGCGCGAGTGGCGTGTCGGCGCATTTCTTGACGTCGGCGAGGGCGGGCATGGCCACATCTTTCCGCTTGAAGACGGGCGCGTGCTGCCGGGCATGTTCTATTTCGACAACGATACGCATGCCACCAACGCCGGCGCGGTCGGCGCATTTGGTATGCGCGTCGGCGCTGAGATTTCGCGTGTGCTTGCCACCGGTACCACCTGGGTTGAGGTGCCGAAGACCGTGCGTCTCGAACTGCGTGGGGCAGTTGGGCATGGCGTGCACGGCCGCGATATTGGTTTTTATTTTGCCGCGCGTGTGAAGGACCGTACGCTGCAGGTATCGATGGATGCGCGGGTACTCGAATACGCCGGAGATCTCGAGCAGTTCAGTCTCGGCGAACGTGTCGCGCTGTGCAGCACGCCAACCGAGATACGTGCGGCGGGCATCTTCGTGCCGCCGTCTGATGCGGTACTTGCGCATTGCCGGCGCCATGCACAGGTACCGTTCGAGCCGATATATAGCGATGCGGACGCCACCTATGAAGCAAGCGTCGCGTTGCAGCTCGACCGGATCGGGCCGCAGGTCGCGCTGCCCGGCAGCGTGTCGAATGCCGTCGACGTGGCGCAAGCCGCTGGCACGCGAATCGATCACGCGTTCATCGGCTCGTGCGGCTCCGGCATGTACGAAGATCTGCTGTGCGCAGCGAGCGTGCTGAAGGGGCGCAAGGTCGCCCCGGGCGTGCGTCTGTTCGTCGTGCCTGGCTCGCAGCGGTCGCTGCGACGTCTGAGCGACGACGGTTTGATGTCGCTATTCCTCGACGCCGGCGCGATGATTCTTCCGCCCGGTTGCGGGCCCTGCAACGATGCGGTGGTGGGCCCATTGGCCGATGGCGAGACGTCGATCTCGACTGCGGCGAGCAATATCGCCGGCCGCTTCGGTTCGCGTGAGGCGCGCCTGTTTCTCGGCAATCCGCTGACCGTTGCCGCCTCCGCGGTAGCGGGTGCCATCTCGGATCCGCGTGCGCTTGCGCTTGACGAGGCCCTTTATGCACGACGGAGCGCCGCCTATGCGTGACTTCGAGTGGACCCTGAGGGGGCGTTGCTACAAACTCGGTGACGACGTTCCGCACGCCGATGGCGTGATTCCCGCGCGCTTTATCACGCAGCGCGAGACGGACCCGGCCGTGCTTGCCGAACATCTGTTCGCGATGACCGATCCGGGTTTCGCGCAGTGCAGCAGGCCGGGCGACATCGTCGTTGCAGGACGCAATTTCGGCGTCGGACAGAAAAGCACCGGCTACATCGGGATGCAGGCGCTGGGGCTTGGCCTGCTGTGCGAATCGATGCCTGCACAAGGGTATCGCGGCGCAATCAATGCCGGACTGCGCGTGCTCGCACCGTGTACCGGTATCGACGCTTTCTGCGCACATGGCGACGATCTCGAAGTGGATTTTCAAACGGGACGCGTCGTCAACCATACCCGGCAAACCACAATGCAGGCGCCCGCGCTGCCAGACGCATTGCGCGAACTCGTCGCATGCGGCGGCAACGACGCATGGCTCGCGAACTGGTGGAAGCAGGGCCGGCGATAGCACAAAGGCGCGTGCAGGCGGTGCCACGCATACGCATGACGCTGCCTGTCGCAACCCAGTCGGACCACTCGGAGCCGTCTTCCTGAACCGCTCAATGGCGCGAACAGTGCGCCATACCCATTCGTCTCCCGTCCTTCAGTTGTCCTCGGCGCACTTCCGCGCCATTTTCGTTTTCTACTGGAAAACCCTTATATGCCAATGTTTTTGGCATGCGCAGTGTAAACGTATGTTGTCAACGAAATGCATTTATACGGCAGCGCGGACAACGCACGACACAGGTCTTATCCAAGGAGACACGCATGGCTAAAGAGATTCTGGTTGCCTTCGGCATCGACGTAGACGCGGTTGCCGGCTGGCTTGGCTCGTACGGCGGTGAAGACTCGCCCGACGACATCTCGCGCGGTCTGTTTGCCGGCGAAGTCGGCTCGATGCGTCTGCTGAAACTGTTCGAACGCGAAAAGATTCGCACCACATGGTTTATTCCCGGGCACTCGATCGAGACTTTTCCCACGCAGATGAAAGCGGTCGCCGATGCCGGCCACGAAATCGGCATTCACGGCTACAGCCACGAGAACCCGATCGCGATGACGCGCGAGCAGGAAGAGACCGTGCTTGATCGCAGCATCGAACTGGTGACGCAACTGTCGGGCCGCCGGCCGACCGGTTATGTCGCGCCGTGGTGGGAGTTCAGCACGGTGACCAACGAACTGCTGGTCGCGCGCGGCATCAAGTACGACCACAGCCTGATGCACAACGATTTCCATCCGTACTACGTGCGCGTCGGCGACGCGTGGACCACGATCGACTACAGCAAGCACCCCGATACGTGGATGAAACCGCTCACGCGCGGCAAGGAAACCGGGCTCGTCGAAATCCCTGCGAACTGGTACCTCGACGACCTGCCGCCGATGATGTTCATCAAGAAGGCGCCGAATAGCCACGGTTTCGTCAATCCGCGCGACATCGAGCAGATGTGGCGCGACCAGTTCGACTGGGTCTATCGCGAGCACGACTATGCGGTGTTCCCGATCACGATTCACCCCGATGTGTCCGGGCGTCCGCAGGTGCTGTTGATGCTCGAGCGTTTGATCGCGCATTTCCGCGGCCATGAAGGCGTGCGTTTTTGCACCTGCGACGAAATCGCCGACGACTTCCTGCGCCGTCATCCAAAGTCTGTCTGAGTACGCTTGCCTGAGCACCGTTTTCCAAGCCGGTCCGCCGTCATCCAGCCCCCCAGCCTGCCCCGTGAAGGAGCGCAACGATGCAACAGAATCCGCTGTCCACCGCCGGCCTCAAGCTCGAAAAAATCCTGCCGGCCGATGTGAAGCGCGCGACCATCGTCGCTTTCTTCGCGTGGGTATTCGCCGTCTACGATTTCATTTTGTTCGGTACGTTGCTGCCTGAAATCGGCAAGCGCTACAACTGGGATGCCGCCGCGCAGGCGGAGATTGCAACCTTCGTCGCGATCGGCACCGCGGTGATCGCGTTTGCGATCGGACCGCTGCTCGACCGGCTCGGCCGCCGCGCGGGTCTGCTGTGGACCGTGGCCGGCGCGGCCATCTGCTCCGGTCTGACGGTGGCGGGTGGCGCGCTCGGCCAGTGGCCGCTGGTGCTGATCCGCTCGCTGTCGGGGCTCGGTTATGCGGAGGAAACGGTCAACGCGACCTATCTGAACGAACTCTATTCCGCCGCCAACGATCCGAAGCTGAACCGCAACAAGGGCTTTATTTATAGCCTCGTGCAAGGCGGCTGGCCAATCGGCGCACTGCTTGCATCGGGTTTGACGGCATTGCTGCTGCCTCGTATCGGCTGGCAGGGCTGCTTTATCTTCGCGACGTTTCCCGCGATCGTGATTTTCTTCATGACGCGGCGCCTGAAGGAAAGCCCGCAGTTCCTGCTGCACAAACGCATCAAGGAACTGCGCGAGGCGGGCAATCATGGCGAGGCGCGCTCGCTGGCGGGCGAGCATCAAGTCGACTACGAAGAACATAGCCGTGCGGGCCTCGGTGAAGCATTTCGCGGCAGTGCGCTGCGCGCGACGCTGGTGCTGGGCGGTGGCATCCTGCTGAACTGGTCGGCAATCCAGGTGTTCAGCGTGCTTGGCACGACGGTGCTCACGCGCGTGCATAACGTGTCGTTCGAAAGCTCGCTGCTGATTCTGGTGCTGTCCAATGTGATCGGCTATTGCGGCTATCTGTGCCACGGCTGGATCGGCGACAAGATCGGCCGCCGCAACACGCTCGCACTCGGCTGGATGCTCGGCGGCGCCGCATTTGCCGCGATGCTGTACGGACCTAGCAGTCAGGGTGTGGTGGTCGCGCTGTACAGCCTTGGCCTGTTCTTTCTGATCGGACCTTATTCGGCGGCGCTGTTCTTTATCGGCGAGAGCTATCCGACTGCAATTCGCGGCACTGGCAGTTCGATCGTGCATGCGATGGGTCCGATCGGCGCGATTCTGGCCGGTGTCGGCGTGACATCGATGCTCAATAGCGGTAGCGACTGGATGCATGCAGGGTTGTGGTTCGGCGCGCTGCCGTGCTTTCTGTCCGGCGTGCTGATCTTCTTTGCAAAGCACGTCGATCCGGCCGCGGTCAAATAATTCGAGGAGTGATTGAGCCATGAAAGTAGCCATCGTGACCGGCGCGGCCAGCGGTATCGGGCAGGCGCTTGCCGTTGCGTATGCGAAGAGCGGCATCGCGATAGTCGGCGGATTTCTGCCGGGCGACCCGCACGATCCCGCCATAACCGAACGCGCGGTGCGCGAGGCGGGTGGGCAATGTGTAATGCAGCCGGTCGATGTGACATCGGCGGTACAGGTCGATGCATTCGCACAGGTGGCCATCGAACGCTTCGGCAGCATCGATTACGCGGTGGCGAATGCGGGGCTGCTGCGCGCCGCGCCGCTCACCGAAATGCGCGACGAGCAATGGCACGAGATGCTCGACGTCGATCTGTCCGGCGTGATGCGCACGTTTCGCGCGGCCGCGCGCCTGATGAAGGACGGCGGCGCGCTGGTGGCGGTGTCGTCGATTGCAGGCGGCGTCTATGGCTGGGAGAACCATACGCACTATTCGGCTGCGAAAGCAGGCGTGCCTGGTTTGTGCCGCGCCGTAGCGATGGAACTTGCGCCGCGCAATATCCGCTGTAACGCGGTGATTCCCGGGCTGATCGAAACGCCGCAGTCGCTCGACGCGGTCAATTCGCTCGGGCCGCAAGGCCTGCGCGACGCAGCGCGCAGCATTCCGCTACAACGTGTCGGGCGCCCGGACGAAATCGCAGCGCTGATCCGCTTTCTGACCAGCGACGAAGCCTCGTACATCACCGGCCAGTCGATCATCGCCGATGGCGGGCTGACGGTGCGCTGGCCGAGTTGACGCACGGCACGATCGCGCGACCATGCAATCGTGAATTCATGACAGGAACGACAAAATGACTTCACCGTTTTCGCTCGACGGCCGCCGTGCGGTCGTCACGGGTGCTGCGAGCGGTATCGGCGCGGCGATTGCGCTGGCCTATGCGGCTGCCGGCGCGCGTCTGGTGCTCGCCGATCTGCACGCCGGGCGTCTCGCGCAACAGGCCGACGCATGCCGTGCGCTCGGCGTCGTGGTGGAAACCGTGCAGGCGGACGTCGGCGAAGAAGCGGGGGCCGATGCGATCGTCGCGCGCTGTATCGACAGCTTCGGCGGGATCGACGTGCTGGTCAACAATGCGGGTATGCTGACCCAGGCACGCTGCACCGAACTGACCACCCAGATGTGGGACGAGATGATGCGCGTCGATCTGCGCAGCGTATTCTTGTGTACGCGCCGCGCGCTGCCTTCGATGATCGCGCAGCGCTGGGGCAGGGTGATCAATATCGCGTCGCAACTGGGTATCAAGGGCGGCGCGGAGTTGTGCCATTACTCGGCGGCGAAGGCCGGGGTGATAGGCTTTACCAAGTCGCTGGCGCTCGAGGCCGCGCCGCACAATGTGCTGGTCAATGCGATTGCGCCCGGCCCGATCGAAACGCCGCTGGTCGACGGTATCAGCGCCGAGTGGAAGGCGGCGAAGTCGGCGGAACTGCCGCTGCGCCGCTTCGGTCTTGCGGAAGAAGTTGCGCCTACGGCGTTGCTGCTCGCGTCCGATCCGGGCGGCAATCTGTTCGTCGGCCAGACGCTCGGGCCGAACTCGGGCGATGTGATGCCCTGAACGAAGAGGTGGAATATGTGCGGCATGTGCGGCTTGCTCGGTGGCGGACGCCATTGGTCCAACACGGTCGCGCCCGGTGCGGGCGCCAATGCGCGCAGGCAGCGTCTCGTGCAGGTCGCGCATGCGAACCGGGTGCTGGGGTTGTTTCGCTTGCGCCTGGACGATTTCCACGGACAGTCGTTCGTGGTGTCGTCGCCGACCGGCGCGCGTGAGATGGCGGGCGACCTGATGCAGGTCTGGCAGGCCGCGGAAAAAATGCTCGGCCGGCCGCTCGATCCGTTGACGCTGTTCATCGATGAAGATGAAGGCGCTGAGGGCGCGATAGATGGTGCAAATGCGGGTGCAAACGCGCAGGCCCGCTCATGAGCCTCGCGTACGACGTGATTCCGGTGACCATCGTCACGGGTTTTCTCGGCAGCGGTAAATCGACGCTGCTTGCGGATGTGCTGCATGGCGCCGCGGCGCGCGATACGGCGGTGCTCGTCAACGAGTTCGGCGAGGTCGGGCTCGATCATCTGCTGCTTGGCGCAATCGATGCGCAGACCGTGCTGCTCGACAACGGCTGCGTGTGCTGTGCGATCCGCTCCGATCTGAAGGACGCGCTTGCGTCGCTGTTCTCGCGCCGCGCGCGTGGCGAACTGCCGCCGTTTTCGCGCGTCGTGCTGGAAACCACAGGGCTCGCGACGCCCGCGCCGATCATCGCGACGCTGCTCGCCGATCCGCTGGTCGCCCATCACTATGTGCTGAATGCGACCGTGACGGTGGTCGATGCGGTACAGGCGGACTATCAACGTGTGCGTCATCCGGAGTGGCTCGCGCAGGTGAGCGCGGCGGATCGTATCGTGATCAGCAAGGCGGATCTGGCCGACGCCGCGGCATTGGATGAATTGCACGCGCAGTTGCTGCAGATCAACCCGGCTGCGCAGATCGCGCTGCGTAGTGCCGCAGACGATGCGGCGCACCTGTTCGCTGCAGCGCAGACGGTGCCCGATCTCGGCACGATCGCTACGCGGGCAGGCAACGCGGCGCGCCGGTTTGAAGCTGAAGCTGGGCAGGCGCGCACGCAATCGCAACAGCGCGCGGTTCATGCCGCGCCACTTGCGGTGCCGCCACCGGGCGATGCCCACCATCTCGACAACATCGCCTCCTTCTGCATCGAATTCGATGCTCCGGTGGAATGGCCGGTTTTCACGCTATGGTTCACGCTACTGCTGAACCGTCACGGTGATAACATCCTGCGCGTGAAAGGCCTGCTGGCGATTGTCGGCACTCAGCAGCCGGTGGTCGTGCACGCGGTGCATCATCTGGTTCATCCGGTGCTGCATCTGGACGCCTGGCCGGATGCGAACCGCACCGCGCGCCTCGTATTCATCACGTCCGGTCTGACGCGTGCTGCAGTGGCCCGTTCATGGCAGCGCTTTTGCCGAACTCTTCAACCAGCCGAATCCGCCCGTTGAATTCCACGCGTTCCATCCAGCGTACCGCCGAGCGCAACGCAAGCGCGCCGCAAGCGCCGTCCGTGCATCGCTCGAAGGTCGAGTTGCGCGTGCTCGGTACGTCGGTCACGTTGCAGGAGCATATCCGCAAGCAGGCCGAGCACGATCTCGGCATCCGCCTGCGCTTTATCGTCGCGGACGGCTCCGACGTGCAGCGTGACGGCGTGATGCGGCCGGATAGCTACGACCTCTACGACCAGTGGTTTCACAGCATCGACTGTCTATGGCCGGCGCGCGCCTTGCAGCCGATCGACGTGCGGCGCATTGCGCGCTGGGACGAAGTCAACGCGTTACCGCGCACCGGACGCCGCGGACCGATCGGTAGCGGTGCGAGCATGAACGCCGGCAGCGTCCCGGCAGAACGCCTTTACGTACAGGCAGACGGCTCGCTCGGCAGTGCCCCGGGCGAGTTGATCAGCATGCTGCCGCTCACGCACAACGCGGACAGCTTCGTGTACCTGCCCGACGAACTGCCCGACACGCTGCTGTCAGGCGAAGAAAGCTGGGCCTGGCTGCTCGCGCCCGAACTCGCGGGCCGCGTCGCGCTGCAGGCGGACGCAGCGATCGGCGCAATCGATGCCGCGCTCGCGGTGCAGGCCAGCGGGTTGATGAGCTTCGCCGACATCGGCAACCTGAGCATCGAGGAAATCGACGCGCTGATCGGCACGTTGATCGAATTCAAGCGGCGCGGCCATTTCGCCGGCTTCTGGTCGAGCTTCGCCGATGCCGCGCAACTGGCGATTGCACAACGTGTGGTGATCCAGAGCATCTGGTCGCCGGCCGCAGTCGAACTGGAGCGCGCGGGCCTGCGTTTCAGGCTGGCTTGCCCGAAGGAGGGCTATCGCGCGTGGTTCGGCGGCATGTCGATTTCGCGGCTCGCGCACGGCCGCGTACTGGATGCGGCCTATGAATATCTGAACTGGTGGATGGACGGCTGGGCCGGCGCGACGATGGCGCGCCAGGGCTACTACATCGCGAACCCGGAACGCACGCGGGCCTGCATGAGCGACGCCGAATGGGCGTACTGGTACGATGGTGCGCCCGCTCCGGCCGAACTGCCGGGACCGACGCGCAAGCATCTGGTGCATGTCGGCCAGCAGCGCGACGGCGGCAGCTACACCTCACGCATGAGCCGGATTGCCGTATGGAATTCGGTGATGGACGAGCACAACTACCTGGTGCGCCGCTGGACCGAATTCATGCGGTCCTGAGCGTACCGTTGCCATGACGATGACAAGACGCGCAAGCGCCACCCCTGTAGTCAAAGCCGCGGCGGCCGGCCGTGCACAGCAGAGTCTGGCCGGCAGCGACGCGCGGCTGCGCTACCGGCTGATTCACGATCAATTGAAGAGTGCGATTGCGCTGGGGCGCATCACGCCAGGCCTCGTGCTGCTCGAAGGGCCGGTGGCACGCATTTTCGGCACGAGCCGCGAGCCGGTGCGCAAGGCCTTCGAGATGCTGCATGCGGGCGGTTTGCTGCATACCTTCGACGGGCGCGGCTATCTTGCGGCGCGACCTGATGGCAGCGCGGCGGCGCCGGTGCGCTTGCCGCTATCGGAGGCTGCGCTCGGTTTTGAAGAGCCGCCGCAACCGCTCGATACGCGCTCGCATAGTGAGCGCATTTACGAAGAACTCGAAGCCGCCATTTCGCTTGGCATCGTGTTTGGCCATTTCCGTATCGACGAAAGCCATGCGGCGCAGAGCTTCGGTGTGAGCCGCGGTACCGTGCGCGAGGCCTTGAGTCGCTTGCGCGATCTTGGGCTGGTCGAGAAGTCCGCGTATTCGCACTGGCTGTGTGGGCCATTGACCGCGCGTGCAGTCGGCGAAGACTACGAGCTGCGCATCCTGCTCGAGCCGGCCGCGCTGACAGCGGCGGCGCGCGTGTTGCCTGACGCGCATCTGCAAGCGGCGAGCGTCGAACTGGAGCAGGCGATTGCCGATCCCGATTCCATCGATGCGGCCGCCCTCTATCGGCTCGAGATGACGCTGCATGCGGATTTCCTGCATTACGCGCCGAACCGCAAACTGCTCGAGACGATCGGCCGCGCGCATTTGCCGTTGACGGTCAATCATGCGTTTTACGAGGCGTTCAAGTTGCACCCCGAACGCGCGATGCTGCTCGAACACCGCGCGGTGCTCGAGCAGTTATTACGCGGCGATATCGATGCCGCCGCGCAGTTGCTGGCCGATCATCTGCGCGCGGGGCAGAAGCGCACGCTGCAGCGCCTGAAAGTGATGGCGGTATTGCCCGAGCCGGAACTGCCGGCTTATATGCAGCGCATCGCGTAGCTTCGACGTTGCTCGAGGGCAGCGCCGGCGCACTGCCGGAGCGTGCAGCGTGGAGCGTGCGTGCGTACGCGGCTCGGCAGTGCGCCTGCAATGTGCTTCAAACCAGCGCGATCTGCACGCTGATATTGCCGCGTGTTGCCTTCGAATACGGGCAAGTCTGATGCGCGGCTTCCACCAGCTGTTGCGCGACATCGCGTGCCACGCCCGGCAGGCTCACATTCAACCGCGCTTGCAGGAAGTAACCGCTGTCGTCCTTGTTCAGATCGATCTCGGCGTCTACCGCGGTGTCCGCCGGCAGCTTGATCTTCTTGTCGGCAGCAGCCAGCCCCAGCGCTCCGATGAAACACGCAGACCAGCCTGCCGCGAACAACTGCTCGGGGTTGGTGCCGCCGGCATGGCTGCCCGGCGGCGACAGCTTGATGTCGAGCAGACCATCAGTGCTGCGCGAAGCGCCATCGCGGCCGCCGGTCGTGCGGGTTTTGCCGGTGTAAAGCGTCTTGTCGGATTGGGACATCGTGAGCTCCAGTTTGCAGATATCAGGTTCAGTGAGGCCCGGCGCGCCCGATAGGCGCGCGCGGCGTTCAGTGATGCGCGAAGATCGTGTGGCTCGTGCCGAACTGCACGCGGGTGCCCGCTTGCGATGAATTGTCGTGCACGCCGCCTACTGCGCCGTTGCTTGCGTTGGCATCGGTAGCGTCGTTGTCCGCTTGCAGCGTTGCAGCGCTCTGGCCGCGTTGCGAAGCCGGCGCGCCGGCGTCCGGACGATAGGCCGGCGCGGGGCCGTAGCCGCTGGCGAACGCGGGCGCTGCAACTGCTGCACCGATAGCGACGAGGGCGGCGGCGATCAGACGTTTGCTCATTTTTAAATCTCCTGAAAAGGTGTCGATGTATCGGCGCGTCGCACACGGAGCAGGCCGATCTGCGGTTGTGTTGCGTTCCGGCAAGTGCCGGGTGGCTACGGTTTGTATCGGATGCGATGTAATCGCATGAGCCGAATAATACGTGATCGCCGGATGCTGTCAAGCGCTCTCGATTAGATCGTGTGCGATTAAATGTAAAAGTCTGGTGAGCAGCATGAAACGATCGGCGTGCCGGCTCTCGTATGCCGCGGCGGCATCGATTCCCATCGAAAAAAGGTTTTTGTCAAACCTGGGCGGCGGCGCGCAAAGTATCGGGAAACGGAGACAGGCTTACTTGAACTCATTGTCCAATGGTATCGACACGCCGGCGCTCACAGATAGCGATCCGGCATGGCACGACGGTGTACCCGGCGGTATGCGTTACCGCCTCGAAGGCGCTGGCACGGCGCACGCGGTGCTGATTCACGAACTGGGCGGCAGCCTCGCGAGCTGGGACGAAGTCGCGCTGCGGCTGGCGCCGGCGCTGCGCGTGCTGCGCTACGACCAGCGTGGTCAAGGCGCGGCGCCGCCGGTGCGCGAGCCTTATACGCTCGCCGAGCAGGTCGACGATCTGGGCGGGTTGCTCGCTGCGCTCGAATGGCCGCGTGCCTGCTGGCTGGTCGCGGCGGCGGCGGGCGCGGCCGTGGCGGTCGATTTTGCAATGCGCTATCCGCAGCGCGTGGCGGGCCTCGTGTTATGCGCGCCGGCTCTCGATGTGGACCCGGCGCGCCTGCACTATCTGCTCGAGCGCTCCGAAACCGCGGTGCGCGACGGCATGACGGCGATTGCCGATACGACGCTCGGCAACTCGTGGCCCGCGCATTTGCGCAACGGCAATCAGGCAGCCTTCGATGCTTATCGCGCGCGCTTTGTCGCCAGCGATCCGCATGGTTATGCGTATGCGAACCGCGCGCTGGGTAGCATCGATCTGTTGCCTGGGTTGCGGTCGATTGTTTGCCCTTGTCTGTTCCTTGCCGGCGAGTTCGACGTGCAACGCCCACCCGCGCGAATTGCCGCGCAGGCACAGCAGGTGCATGGCGCGACATTCGAAGTAGTCGCATCGGCCGGCCATCTGCTCGCGGTACAACAGCCCGCCGCGGTGGCTGCGCGCATCGCCGCCTTCATTGCGGAGCACAGCGTATGAGTGCATCTGACGAAGCCGCCATGCTGATGGTGTCGATGGAGCCGCCGGCGTCGCTCGAAGAGGAATTCAACGACTGGTACGACACCGAGCATTTCCCGCAGCGTTGCGCGCTACCCGGTTTTCGCAGCGGCTCGCGCTGGGTGTGTCTCGACGGCTGGCCGCGCTGGATGGCGCTTTACGACCTCGAAACGATCCACGCGCTGCAAAGCGATGCGTATCGCGCGGTATCCGGCGCGCATGCAACGCCGTGGAGCCGTCGCATTCTGCCGCGCACGGTAGGGCGCACGCGGGTGGTGGCGCTCGCCGTCGATGCGGAACAGGCGCGCGAACAGCACGCTGCATCCGAGACATGCCGTTTGCTGGTGATCGGTACAGAACCGACGCACGATCTGACACGAGCGCGTGGCATTGCCGCTGCGTTGCGCGAGTCGCTTGCCAGGCGTGAAGATCTGCTGCAACTACGGTCGTTCGTCGAATCCAGCGGCGCGCTGTGGACGTGCGCCGCATTCGCCGCACCCGTGAGCGCTGCTGAGCTTGCTGCATCGATCGGCCGGCCAGGCGGCGCCAGCATTGCGAATTTCAATCTGTACGCGCCGTACCAGCGCAGCGGTTATTGAAGGCTTGATGTATGCGTGGTTGAGCGCGCAACGACCGCACAGCGCAGCGCTGCACTGCGCGGTATAAAACGAACCGGACAGGTGGAGACATCGATGAGGCAACTCAGGAAGCTTCACGTGCAGGTGCTGATCGCACTGATCCTCGCGGTGATGCTCGGCTGCTGGGCGCCTGGCGTGGCCGTTTCGTTGAAGCCGCTCGGCGATGGGTTCATCGGCCTGCTGCGCATGCTGCTCGCGCCGATCGTTTTTTGTACGGTAGTGCATGGCCTGTCGCATGCGCAGGACATGAAACGGCTCGGCAGGCTGGGCGCGAAGACGCTGCTTTATTTCGAAGTGGTCAGCACACTCGGCTTCATGGCCGGCTTGCTGCTCGTCAATCTGTTCAAGCCGGGCCTCGGTTTGCACGCCACCCATCTGGCGGGCAACGCGCGGATTACGCAGTATGCGCAAAGCGCCGCGCATATGAACGTGGCCGACTTTCTGCTGGGCATCGTGCCGCCCACGCTGATCGGTCCGTTTGCGAGCGGCAACATCCTGCAGGTGCTGCTGATCGCGATTTTGTCGGGCATCGCGCTGAACCTCGCGGTGGGACGTGATTCGTTGCTGCTGCGCGGCGTCGGCGAAGCGCAGCGCGTGCTGTTCACGATTCTCGGCTTCATCATGCGTCTCGCGCCGCTCGGTGCGTTTGGCGCGATGGCAGCCGCTGTTGGCAGTTATGGCGGCGAGACGCTGCTGTATCTGTTGAAGCTGGTGTTGCTCTATTACGCAGGGTCGGTTGCGTTTGTGCTGATCGTGTTCGGAGGCATCTGCGCAAGCTGCGGCATTTCGATTTTCGCGGTGCTGCGCATGATCCGCGAAGAGATGCTGCTGGTGCTCGGCACCGCGTCCGGCGAGGTGGTGTTTCCGCGCCTCGTGCAGAAGCTGCAGTACGCGGGCTGCGATGAAATGGTGGTGGGCTTCGTGCTGCCGGCTGGCTACAGCTTCAATCTGGACGGCACCGGTATTTATATGGCGATGTCGGTTGGCTTTATCGCACAGGCCACCGACACGCCGTTTTCGCTGATGCAGCAAATCGCGCTAATCGGCGTGCTGATGCTGACGTCGAAGGGCGGCACGACGGTGGCAGGCGGTGCGTTCATCAAACTCGCTGCGACGATGGAATCGCTGCGCGTGCTGCCGCTTTCCGGGCTGGCGCTGATGTTTGGCATCGATCGTTTGATGGCGCCAGTGACTGCGTGGACCAATATTATCGGCAACACGGTTGCGGTATTTGCGCTGGCGCGCTGGGAAGGGGCGTTCGATGCTGCGCGATTCCGTGCTTACGTTAAAGGGCAGAACGAGCCGCATGCGCTTGCAGTTGGCGAGCACGCAGCGACTGTGCATGCTACCGCTTCACATGCGGCGCTCGCTTCGCATGAGTCTTCTTCGAAATAGCGTCGCCGGCGCGCAGCGTCCAGGGTTTCACGCGGCGCACCACGACTATCGTCATGTAACAGGGAAACACCGATGAAAAGAATCGCCGATCTCGACCCCGGGCAGATGACGCCTGACCAACGCAGCGTCTACGACACGATCGCCAGCGGGCCTCGCCAAGGCGTGCGCGGCCCGCTGGCGGTCTGGCTGCACCGTCCGCAACTGGCGCAGAACGCACAGGCGCTTGGACGGTATTGCCGCTACGAGACGTCGCTCGAACCGCGGCTGTCGGAACTCGCGATTCTGGTCATCGCGCGCATCTGGGGCTCGGAATACGAGTGGTACGCACATAAACCGATCGCGCTGCAGGCGGGCGTTAGCGCGGATGTCGCAGAAGCGATCCGCACGCATGCGGTGCCGGCCTTCGCGCATGAAGACGAAGCAGCTGTTTATCGATTCCTCACCGAACTGCACCGCGATCGCAAGGTGTCGGATGCGACCTATGCCGACGCGGTCAAACAACTGGGCGAAGCGGGCGTGATCGATCTGACTGGCGTGGCCGGCTATTACACGTTGATCTCGATGACGATCAACGTCTTTCAGGTTGCGCCGCCCGCCGGTGCGGCAAGCGAACTCGGAGCGTGACGGTGAGCGCGACTGCAAGCAAAAGACTCGACAACAAGGTGGCGATCGTCACCGGCGCGGGCTGCGTCGGGCCCGGCTGGGGCAATGGCCGCGCCGTTGCGGTGCGGTTTGCCGAAGAGGGCGCGAAAATCTATGCAGTAGATCGCGATCTGGCGGCGATGGAGGAAACCGTCGAACGCGTGCGCACGCTGGGCGGCGACATTGCGACTGCCGTGTGCGACGTGACCGATAGTGCGTCCGTCGCGCGTATGGTCGATGAATGTGTAGCGCGGTACGGTCGCGTTGACATCCTTGTCAACAACGTCGGTGGCTCGGCGCGAGGTGGCCCGGTCGAACTCGACGAAGAACATTGGGATGCGCAGATCGCGCTGAACCTGAAGAGTGTGTACCTGACCTGCAAGCACGTGCTGCCGGTAATGGAGCGGCAGGGCGGCGGCGCGATCGTCAATACCGCGTCGACGTCGGGTATCCGCTTTACCGGTGCCGCGCAGGTGGCGTATGCGGCGTCGAAGGCTGGCGTGATCCAGTTGTCGCGTGTGGTGGCGGTTGAATATGCAGCGAAGGGGATTCGCGTGAACACTGTGGTGCCGGGGCAACTCCATACGCCGATGGTCGAAGCGCGCCTCGCTGGGCAGCGCGCCGGCGGCGATGTCGATGCATTGCTCGCGCAGCGGCTGGCGCGTATTCCGCTTGGTTTTATGGGCGATGGCCGCGATACCGCGAATGCCGCGCTATATCTGGCGTCGGATGAAGCGCGTTTCGTGACGGGCACGGAAGTGGTCGTCGACGGCGGCATGACCGTGCGCTGCGGTTAATGAAGGAACACGACATGACGATCAACCTGAAAATCTCCGCGCCGCCGCTCGAGCATCCGCGTACGCCGTCACTGCGTTTGCCGGCGGGCAGCTGCGATGCACATTGCCATATCTTTGGTCCGTTCGACCGCTATCCGTTGCCGGATGATCGAAGCTTTACGCCGCCGCTGGCGCCGGAAAGTGCGTTGCGCCGCTGGCATCAACGCTTTGGTTTCGAACGCTGTGTGATCGTGCAAAGCCAGGGGCATGGATACGATCACCGGCCGCTGCTCGATGCGCTACGCGGCGGCGCCGGGCGCTATCGAGGCGTGGCGTTGGTGCGTGCGGCGGATAGCGATGAGACGATCGCCGAATATCACGAAGCGGGGGTGCGTGGCGCACGCTTTCATTTTCTGGCGCACCTGGGCGGCGCGCCGGATCTCGACGTGATTCGCGCGGTTGCGGCGCGTATCAAGCCATTCGGCTGGCATCTCGCGTTGCATGTGGCGGGCAACGACATCGTCGAGTATGCGGCGTTCATCCGCACGCTCGATGTGCCGGTGGTGATCGATCATATGGCGCGACCCGATCTGGCGGCTGGTCCGGATGGCGCGGCAATCGCGGCGCTGCGCGCGCTGCTCGACACCGGACGCGTATGGGTAAAGTTGAGCGGAGCCGACCGCTTGTCGAAAACGGGCGCGCCGTTTCACGATGCGCTGCCGATCGCGCGCAGTGTCGCTGCGCATGCACCCGAACGCGTGCTGTGGGGCAGCGACTGGCCGCACGTGAATCTGCATGGGCCCATGCCTGACGATGGCGATCTGACGGACCTGATTGCGGACATCGTGCCGGATGAAGGGCTGCGGCACAAACTGCTGGTCGACAATCCGGCGAGGTTTTTGGGCTTCAGATGAAGGACACATGGCGTGGTCGTCGATCGTGCATAAAATGTACAGCGCATTCCAGTCGGACCATATGCACTTTTAAAGCGTAGGTAACTGAATGGCGTAGCCATCGCGGAAGGTTGTCTGTAAATTCGGTTTAAAAATTTGTGTCAACACGCAGAATGGTGGTTTATGCATTGAATGAATAAACGTTTCGTGTATTCTTTCATATTGCTTGGGGTGGATATAAATATCCCATTGTTGATGCGAAGAAAAACATCTAATATCCATCTGTGTAACAAAATGAGTGTTGTTCGGTTTCAGTGGCCGAAAAATGGGTGGTGCATAAAAACGCCGAGCATAAAGAGGGGGCGAAATGGCATGTTATCTGATTCTCGATTCAGATCTTCCATGCGGAAAACCATTGATGCAGGTAGTCAACGAGAGTGACAGTGTCGACGCGCTAGCTGCCCAGCGAAGCTTTAGACTGGTGTCGCTCAAGCAGGTAATCAATCCTGGGCAACTCACGCTTGTCAAAAGACTCCAATTAACCAATCTGTCTGCTCCCGGTAACCCGTCCGTACCTGCTGCGATATACCGGGGCTAAACAATGAATCGCGTTTCAGTTACTCGAGCGATCGGTTTGTTGGCTGTGGCCGCATTGACGGCTTGTGCCAATTCCCCCGACCGGCGCTACGCAACTCAGCGTGGACTCTCGGACGACATGCCGTCCATCAATCTCGACGTTTCTTCAACTACTGCGGCATCAGACAGTGCTGGTAGTGTCGCGATGAAGGATTTACCCGAACGCGCGGAAGCGGCCTATATACGCGCACTGGCAGCTAAAACCAAATCGGCGGCCGAGCTTCATGCCGAGTTGAGCAAGGATGTGAAGCCATCCGGATCCTCAATCGACCATACCAGTCTATCGAGGTCATTGATTTTCACGCTATACCCTACGTCATATCATCCTGCGGATCGCGTAGTGTTCTATACAATCAAGGTCATTCCCGATATCGGTGTGACTTTCAGTGGGATTACTGCTGCTTCCACCACGTGGGGCACCCAGACCATCGACACGCTCGATGTATCCACCACAAACCAGTTTCAACCTGAACTCGACCTGACGCTGGCGGGTTATGTACAAGGTTCCGCGAAGGGGCCGGTCAGTTCCACTCACCAGACAGACGTGAAGTCCACCAATGTCGAGCCCTTTCTGGCGCCGACGGCAAATTTGATGAACGGCAATCTATCCGTGGTTGCAGTCGGCGCGAGAGGTATCTCGCTCTACGGAACGACGGTGGTCAAGCTGAAGCTGTCTCCGAGTGCAGATAACGCAGGGAACTTGACACAGGCCTTCGTTGTAACGACTCAGAAACTTACAGATGTGGCAAGCGGACCACTCAAGCCCGAAGCCGCGAGCCTCGAGCTAGGCATCGCCAGCGGGCTAAAAGGAATCCGCTTCGGCGCGACGACGTGTTTGACCTACGAGCTTCGTCATGTCGGAGGGACGGGTGAGCAAACGTATCGTGAAGATGACGACGACGCGACGTACGTTGCATCGCGGACAATCGCGAGGCATGCGTGGCTGACCGGCGTCGACGAGTCTCGGATCCCGATCTGGAGAGTGTTCCTTGACGGGGAGAGAGTACTGGCGGTCAACACCGGTCAGGGAATGGAGCAGCTCGGATTCCAGTCGGTCGATGACGCGGAAGCCTTTACGATCTGGTTGGGGAGCCTGAAGGGGAAAAGCGTGTCCGCTATAGGAGGAAGATCGGTTGGCGCGTGGCGCAAGGATCATACGGAAAGCGATACTGACCCGTTGCCCGTCGGCTCAAAGCGTAGATACACGGTCGTGCCGTTCAATTACCCGGTGAAGCAGCAAGGAGAGCCGAAGCAAAGCATCCTCGATCAGACATGCAGCGAGTCCAGAGCGCAGTGGCCGACACCTTAGCTACGCTGGGAGGCAGGCAAGATTCCGCCGGCAGCATGTCTTACATTTCACGCGGTCGATTGACCAGCGTCACCATCACGTAACTCATGATGGTCAGCAGGAACCACGAACCGAGCTTGGCGACCGACACCATCGCCCACCCTTGCAGCTGACTCGGATACAGCCACGCATGGCTAAACGTGCCGACGTTCTCTGCTAGCCAGATAAACGTGGCAATCAGCACGAAGGCCAGCAACATCGGCATGCGGTGATACGTGCGGCCAATCAGGAAAAATACCCAGCAGCGGCGAAAGGCGAGCGCCGTGCAGCCCATCAACACATAGCGAAAATCCGGCAGATAGTGATGCAAAAAGAAGTTGGCGTAGATAGCGACCGATAACGCCGCGGTCGCGGCCAACCCCGGGTGATGGGAAAACTGCAGATCGAAGCCCCGGCACGCGCGCGTGATGTAGCTGCCGACCGACGCATACATAAAGCCGGTGAAAAGCGGCACACCGCCGATGCGCAGGTATGCGAATTCCGGGTACACCCATGAGCCGACCGCCGTCTTGAACAGCTCCATGCAGGTACCGGCAAGATGGAACAGCAGAATGACCGCAACTTCATCCCAAGTTTCGAGGCGCAACGCGATCAACAGTATTTGAATCAGGATTGCCGAGATAGTCAGCGCATCGTAACGAGGCAGCGTCGCACTCGCCGGATACCAGAAGTGCGTGGCGATCAGCAGCGCGACCATCAGACCGCCGAACAGGCAGACCCATGCCTGCTTGATGCCGAACGCGAGAAAAATGCGCAGCGCAGCGCCGATTCGGCTGTGTTTGTCGTTGGCGGAAAGAAGGCTGGCTACGATTCTTTCAACCCATTCCCCGGGGTGACCCGATTCCGCCTGTATTTGCATCTGGTGTGCAAGTCGATAGATTGGTCTTTGGGTGTGCTGGCGCGTGTGCGCTTCGGCCGCCAGCACACGTCGCTCCGATTGGGGCGACGCTTGCGCGTTCTAGCGCCCGTGCAGCCAGCCCAGCCCACTTTCCGTCGCGCCTTGCGGATTATATTCGCCAGCCACCCATCCGCTGTAACCGATACGATCGAGCGTAGCGAACAGGAACGGGTAATTGATTTCCCCCGTGCCAGGCTGATGTCGCCCCGGGTTGTCGGCAATCTGAATGTGTCCGATGCGCGGCAGCAGGCGTTCGATCGTCGCCGCCAGCTCGCCTTCGCTGCGTTGCATGTGATAGATGTCGTACTGCAGCCAGAGATTGGTGCCGCCGGCATCGTCGATGGCCTTGATCGTGGTGGCCGACGTGTTCAGCAGAAAACCGGGGATGTCGTAGCGATTGCATGCTTCCACCATCACGCGGACGTTCGCCTTGGCCGCTTCATCCGCGGCATAGCGCAGGTTTTCGGTCAGCGTGCGCCACACCAGTGCGGGCTCCGCGTCCGCGGGCGGAATGCCCGACAGACAGTTCAGGCGGTCGACTCCAAGATACGTCGCGTACTCGAGCGCTTTTGCCACGCCCGCGCGGAAATCCGCCGCGCGCGACGGCAAGCTCGGCAGGCCACGTTCGCCCGCGGTCCAGTCGCCGGCGGGGAAGTTGTGCAGAATCGCGGTCAGCCCGTTGTCGTCCAGACGCTGCTTGATGTCGCTCGCAGCAAACGCATAAGGAAACTGAAACTCGACGGCCTTGAAGCCGGCCTTGGCGGCGGCTGCGAAGCGGTCGAGGAACGGCACTTCAGGAAACATCATCGTGAGATTGGCGGCGAAGCGAGGCATGGTCGTTCTCGTGCAGTTGAAGGGGGTGCGGCGCCCGGGCAGTTTAGCTCAGCGCAGGCGGATTAGCGCTTCCTGCATGACGGTCGCGACGCGCGCGCCGGCAAGGTCGTAGACCGCCGATTCGCTCAGGCCGCGCGCGCCCGATGCGCTCGGGCTCGACATATCGAGCAGCAGCCATGCATCGGTGCGAAACGCGCGGTGAAACCAGATCGAATGATCGAGGCTGGCGCGTTGCAGGCGTGGCTCGGAGCGGCCGACGCCATGTGGCTGTAATGCGCTGAACAGCAGGCAGTAATCGGAGGCGTACGCGAATAGTGCTTCGTGCATGCCGCGTTCGAGGTCGAGCGGCGCGGGGGCACGCACCCAGATATGCCGCGCGGCCGCGCGGGTTTCATTTTCGTAAGGATCCCAGCCCGCGGTGTAGAACTCGAGGGGCGCGCGATAGAACTCGGTGCCGATGCGCTGAGCCTCGGCTTTCCAGCGTGGTCCCCACGCTATCAGTTCGGTGTTGCGCGCGGCGTCGTCGAGCGGAAACGGATCTTGATGCGAGAGACCGTCTTCATCGTCCTGGAACGATACGAACATCTGGAAGATCGGCCGGCCGTTTTGTGTCGCAGCCACGCGCCGCGAACTGAATGTGCCGCCGTCGCGCAGTACTTCCACTGCGTAGTCGACCGGCTGTTGTTTGCCGCCATCGACAAAGATCGCATGCAGCGCGTGCGGACGGCGTGCCGTCGTGCGCGCTGCCGCCACCAGTGCCTGCGCTACCAGCAGGCCGCCGAACAGGCGCGGCCGTTCGGCATCGGCGCGGCCGCGAAACTGCAGCGGCGCGACGCGCTCGACGTCGAGCATCGCCAGCACTTCATGCGTGTCGTGCAGCGTTTTGTCGTAGGGCGGTTGTACGCTATGAAACGGGTTGATTGGCATGTCGAGCCTAATCGTCCAAATGCACGGCGGGATTGCCGAGGTCGTCGAAGCGCGGTGTGGTTTCACCGGTTTGCCGCGCCCGGCAGGCACGCCAGATCGCAAATGCCACTTGCGCGACGATCAGCAGCGCCGATATGCCGAGAAATGCTGCGCTGATCGGATGCTCGACGAACACCGTCAGGTCGCCGCGCGACAGCAGTAGCGTGCGCCTGAAGTTCTCTTCGACCATCGGTCCCAGCACATAGCCGAGCATGATCGGCGCCACCGAAAACTCCAGCACGGAGAACACCACGCCGATCAGACCAAACACCAGCACTTCTCCAACTTCGAACAGGCTGTTGTTCGTGCTGTACACGCCTACCGCTATAAAGAACAATGCGGCCGGGTACATCAGCCGGTAAGGAATCTGCAGCAGGCGTACCCATACGCCGATCAGCGGCAGGTTCAGCCCAACCAGAATCAGGTTGCCGATCCAGAAGCTCGCAATCAAGCCCCAGAACAGATCCGCGTGCTCGGTGATCAGCAGCGGCCCGGGCTGAATGCCCTGAATCAGCAGTGCGCCGAGAATCAGCGCCATCACCGAATCGCCGGGAATGCCAAGACTCATGGTCGGGATAAAGTCGACCTGGGTTTTCGAATGCGATGCAGCTTCCGGGCTTGCCACCCCTGCCAGCTCGCCCTGGCCGAAGTACTTGCCGCGCTTCGACACCTTCTTTTCCAGCGCGTAAGCAACGAAGGTCGTGACGGTCGGACCAGTGCCCGGCATCGCACCGAACAGCGTGCCCACCAGCGTGCCGCGCACCATCGGCCAGAACGACTGTTTGATTTCGGCGCGGCTAGGCCGCATGTCGCGAAACCGCAGCTTCGGTTTGCCGATCACGCTCATGCCGTTCACGTTGCGCAGGAATTCCGCTACGCCGAATAGCCCAAGCGCCAGCGCGACCAGTTCGACGCGATCCGACAGTTCTGCCAGACCGAACGTGAAGCGTTGCACACCGCTGTTCACATCGGTGCCGACCAGACCGATCAGCAAGCCGAACACCGTCATCGCGACGCCTTTCACCGCCGAACCGCGCGACAGCGTGCCGCCTGCGACGAGCCCCAGCAGCATGATCGAAAACAGCTCGGGCGGCCCGAATTTGAACGACACGCTAACCAGCAGCGGCGAAGCGAACACCATCACGACAATGCCCACCGACGCCGCGAAAAACGACGACATCATCGTGATACCGAGTGCCGTGCCGCCGCGCCCGGCTTTGGTCATCGGATAGCCGTCGAGGCAGGTCACCGCATGCGGCGGATGGCACGGCAGATTCAGCAGAATCGCGCCGATTGCACCGCCGTACTGCGAGCCGTAGAAGATCCCGGCCAGCATCAGGATCGCCGCGACCGGCTGCATCGTATAGGTGAGCGGCAACAGCATCGAGATGGCGGATAGCGCGCCCATGCCGGGCAGCACGCCGATCAGGTTGCCGACCAGCACGCCGAAGAACGACCACATCAGGTTGTGCGGCGTGAGTGCGACGCCGAAGCCCTGCCAGAGATCCAATAGCGAATGTGCAATCACTGCTCAACCCCACGCGAATAACGGAAATTGCAACTGCAGCGCCCACCAGAACACGACCACGCACACCACGCAGATCGCGGCGGCAAGCAGCGCGGCGTCGCGCCATGAATTGCGCCGATCGCCCATTGCCGAGATGAACACGATCGCGAAGGTGGCCGGCACGAAACCGCCATAGCGGGCGAGCGCGACGAAGGCGACGATGCTCGCCACGATGCAGGCCCAGCCGCGCCATTCGAGCGGTGCGGCGTGGGCATTGCCGCTGCCGCCGCTGCCGCTGTTGCTGCGCACACTGCCGCGGCGCGCGCCTTGCAACGCGACGATCATGCCGAGTGCCGCGAGCAGCACGCCGAGCACGACCGGGAAGAAGCCCGGCCCCATCGCCTCGAGCGTGCCGATGCTGTATTGACGGCCTTGTACGGTCGCATACAGCCCCAGCAGCATCAGCAGCGCGCCGCCGTAATAGTCGCGGTTGAAGCCGCGTGCCGCGGGTGCATGGCTGCTGCCCGCTGGTTGTCCGTTCATGCTTGCTCCTTTGCGTGGTCGGAACCGCCTGCTTCGACGGCGTGATCAGAACCGGTGCCGCATCCCGAGCATCACGCCGAGCCGGCTCGCGTTGCCGTACAGGCTGGCAGTGCCGAGTGCGGTGTTGTTCGCCAGATTGATCCAGCCGCCGCTTAGCTTCGTGTAATCGAGCTCCGTATAGACATCGGTCGACTTGCTCAGGAAGTAGTCGAGCACGAGCCCTGCGGTAAAGCGTGTGCCGTCGCCATTTGCGCCAGGATGCTTTAGCTTGTCAAGATACGTCTGGCCAAGCAGCTGCCACGTCGGCGTGATCGTGTAGGCCGCGCCGAGCGAAAACGTCTGGTTGCGATAACGCGCGATGTCGAGCTGACTGTTTTCATAGTGTGCGTAGAGTTTTACCGGCCCCACCAGATACGTGCCGCCAAGGCCCCACACCAGCTGGCGGCTCGCGAGCGCGGCCGGCACTGCGCCGTAGTACGCGGCGCTCACGTCGTCCGAAGACTGGACGAACGCACCGGCGCCGAAGCTCGCGCCTTCATAGATGACACTCGCACCGCGCACCGAGTTCGCGTTGACGTCGCCTGCCACGCCGCCGAACGTGTATTGCCCGCTGATCGTCAAGCCGCCGAACGACTTCGTGTACTTGACCATGCTGTCGTTTCGCAGTGCGGTGATGTTGCCGCCTTCGAATGACAGCAGTGCGTTGTTGGCGAGCTGGAACACGTCCCACTTGGCGATCGCGACGTGTGCGATGGTGTACTGGCGCCCTAGATAAAGGTTGCCGTATTCGCTTTCGAGCCCGACGTACGAAATCCGTCCGAACAGGCGGCCGCTCTGGTTCGCGGTGCCCGATGCCGGATTGAAACCGTTCTCGAGCCAGAACACGGCCTTCATCGAGCCGCCCAGATCTTCGCTGCCGCGCAAGCCGAAGCGGCTGCCGGTCACCGCGCCGTCACCGACTGTGAAGCGGTCGTTGCCCTGCGGGTTTTCATGCGTGCTGTAACGTATCGTCGAATCGACGATGCCATAGAGCATCACGCTCGATTGCGCGTGCGCCAGCGTGGCGCAAGCCGATAATGCGGCGGCCGCGGCGGCGGCTTTCCTGAACATGCGAGTCTCCTTGTGTTGTTTTTGGGCATGGCTCTACGCAACAAATGCTCAGACATTTGTTGTGCTAATAGATGAACGGAAAACGAAAGCTGTGGAGCTGGCGGTAAAGCGGGCCGCTACGCGCATTGCCGGTCTGGCGCGCAGCGGCGACTGGCAGCAGGTTCTACCGCTTGATCTTGCCTGCCGCGAACAACGCGGCCCAGCGGGTGGTTTCTGCGGCAAGCGTCGCGCCGAACTGGTCCGCGCTGCCGTAGGCCGGATCGAGCCCCTGGTTGGCCAGCCCTTGCTTGACCTGCGGATCCTGCAACGCAGTGCGAATCGCGTTGTTCAGCGTCGCAGCGGCTTCGTCCGGGATGCCGGCCGGTGCGAGAAAGCCCCATACGCCCGCCACGTTGAAGCTGCCGAGGCCTGCCTGAGCGAAGGTCGGCACGTCGGGCAACGCGGGCGAGCGGGTGTCGCCGGTGGTTGCGATCGCGCGCAGCATGCCGGACTTGATCAGCGGAATCGCTGCGACGTTGTCCATCGAAACCGGTACGTGGTTCGCAATCACGTCGTTCAGCGCGGGGCCGCTGCCGAGATAGGGCACGTGCACGATATTGAGCCCGGCGGCCTGCTTGAACTGCTCCATCACGAGGTTCGGCGCGCTGCCGATGCCGGGCGACGCGTAGCTGTACTTGCCCGGCTGCCCTTTGACGGTGTTCACGAACGATGCATAGTCTTTCGCGGGAAACGACGGGTTCACGACCAGCACGTAATGCACCGAGCCGATCGTCGCCAGCGGCCGGAAGCTTTTGACCGGGTCGTACGTGAGGTTCGGGTACATCTCCTTGCTGGTAGTCTGCTGGATCGCGTTGACGAGGGTGATCGTGTAGCCGTCGGCAGGCGCGCGCGCGGTGAAATCCACGCCGATCGTGCCGCCTGCGCCGGGCCGGTTGAACACGACCACCGGCTGGCCGAGCACCTGCGTGAGTTTCTTGCCGATGATCCGCGCGATCACGTCGCTCGCGCCGCCGGGCGCGAACGGCACGATCAGGCGGATCTGTCGCGACGGAAAGGCCGCGGCGTGCACCGGTGCAGCAGGCGTCACCGCCGCGGCGACCAGTGCGGCAGTGGCGATACGTTTGATAAAGCGGAACATGCGTTGTCTCCTTTAGCTATCGATCTGCATGCTGCGAACCAGCGCAGCGTCAGTCCGGTTTTAGCAGTGTGGCGTGCTGCGGCCGGTACGTGCCGTTGAGCGGTAAGCCGGGCACCGGCCACTCGATCTCGACGAGGCGGCCCGCGTAGGCTTGCGTCACGTAGGCCCGCGTCGGGTTCGTGCCGGCGAAGCAGAGGTTGGTGGCGTGCGTGTCGCCCGGCACGGCGACGAAGCGGCTGCCGCTGCCATCCGGTTTGCACACGGTAATGCCGCCGCGGTCCAGCGTAGCCACGCAGATGTCGCCATTTGCGTCGACCGCGAGCGAATCGAAGCGCATGTATGCCGGCGCCGCATGCACCAGACGCCCGCCATGCGGCGACGCGGGGCTCGCCTTGACCGGCACGCCGAGCGTGCCGGGCGCGGCGAGCGGCCAGGCCCATACGCGCGCGGTTTCCGTTTCCGATACATACAGAGTGCCGCCATCGGCCGACAGCCCGATGCCGTTGGGCCGGCTGATCGGGAAGATGAGTTCTTCGATCGACGAGCCGTCTGCTTTTGCGTAGTACACCGAGCCACGTTCGACGGTGCGGTGGCGCGTCTTGCCGGTATCGGTGAAATAAAAGCCGCCATGCGTATCGAACACCAGATCGTTGGGGCCGCGCAGCGGTTCGTCATGCGCGTGGCTGTACAGTACCGAGAATGTGCCGGTCTCGAGGTCGACCCGTTCGATGCGGCCGCCGCTATAGTCCGGCGCGGCGCCTGCCGTCGTATACGCACCGGCTTCGTTGCGGCTCCAGTCGAAGCCGCCGTTGTTGCAGACGTAGCACGCACCGTCCGGTCCGAGCGCGGCGCCGTTCGGGCCGCCGCCTAGCTTCGCGACGATCGACTTGCGGCCGTCGAGCCAGATGCGCGTCAAGGTTTGCCGGCGAATTTCTACTACCAGTAAACTTCCGTCGCCGAGCCAGACCGGCCCTTCAGGAAACCACAGATCCTCCGCGATAACGCGCATGAATAGCCTTTATCTAGCCTTTGATTCCGGGATTCGTTGCCGGTCTACGGCAAATTTGTTCGTTCAGCGCACATGAGTGCGTTGGATGCACACGTTACTGACCGTGCGCAGGACTGTCAACGCGAATTTATTGTGCGTTGCAGCGAGAGATGGGCGAACCGGCGCAAGATTGGCGTCAGTGAAAAGCGCGGAAGAAACTGGCAGCGTGGAAATGAAAAAGCGGATAACCGGTAATCGCCGGTTATCCGCTTTCGCGTACTTGAGCTTCGATTGAATAATGCGGGAATCGGATAGCGGATGCCGGCTTTAAAATTACGCCGGCATGTCTTTATTCGGTTTCAGGCATCGCATAGCCTGCGTCGCCGGTTGCTCAACCTTGCGTCTGCAGGATCAGACTGATGCTGGCAGCCGCGGCCTGCAGCGGCGGCAGCAGATTCTCGGCCGGGCTCTGCGCCATCGGATCGCCGCCGTGGCAGTGCGCGCTGATCGCCGCGACCACCTTGCCGCTGCGGTCGCGCACCGGCGCGGCAATTGCGATCAGACCCGGCTCGAGTTCGTCCTTGATCATGCTCCAGCCATGCTGGCGCGCGCTGTCGACGATTTCGAGCAAGCGGTCGCGGTCGGTGACGGTATTCGACGTGTGCCGCTCGAGCGGCGTGGACGACAGCCGTTCGGCCGCCTGCGCTGTCGGCAGTCCGGCAAGCAGCACGCGGCCGAGCGCCGTGCAATAGGCGGGAAAGCGGCGCCCGACGGTCAGGTCGATGGTCATCAGCCGGTTTGGCGCCGCGATGCGCAGCACACAGACGATCTCGTCGCCGTCGAGCACCGCCATCGAACTCGGCTGACCCGTGTTCGCGCTAAAGCGCTCCAGCACTGGCTGCGCGAGCCGCCACACCGGCTGCGAAGCCAGATACGCGAAGCCGAGATCGAGCACTTTCGGCGTCAGGCTGAAGTAGCGGCCGTCTTGCGCGACGTAGCCGAGCTGCAGCAGCGTCAGCAGGATGCGCCGCGCGCCGGCGCGGGTCATGCTGGTGCGCTGCGCGACTTCGGAGACGGTTTGCGCCGGCGCGTCGGCGTCGAAGCAGCGCAGTACGCTCAACCCCCGTGCGAAGGATTGCAGGTAGTTGCTGCTGGAACCTTGAGACTCAGTACTGTCGATCTCGTCGTCGGTTTGTTTGGTCTTTGGTCTGTCGTTCATCAAGGATTGCTGTCGGAATAGGCCGTTGCCGCGAGGCCGGGCGCGGGAGCGCGCGCCTGCAGCGGCAGCCGGTTACGCTCCAGGGCGGCCGTCAGGTCGCTACATATACCACATCCGCGCGCCGATACCGGCGGGTTGCCGGGTGTGGCCGGCCGGCTTTGCTTTCGGTATGCAGCCATTAATGCCGGGTTTTAATGTTGGCCGCCATCTCCGATTATCCCCGATTTTAGTATCGGGTAATTAACGTCGAGCAGAAATCGCGCGCGAATATTGAATTCGTCGAGCGGTATTTTGCACCGCATTGACGCTGTGCTTATCAGAAATTTTTTTGATGACCCACGCCAGCCGACGGACGCGGGCATGTTGCGCGCGTGCCGCAACCGCCACCCAGCGTTGACATCCCGAACACGAGCCGATATTGTGCTCATCCAACGCACTTGTGTGCGCTGTGAGAACATTTCAACCAAATGAGACGCCTTTGGTCACCGCACGCCGCGCGCCGTGTCCTGCTGCAACCCGCGCTCGACCCTCCGCTCGCGCGTTGCCGGTACCGCCGGCCACGTCCGCCACTCGCTTGCGCGTCGCTACCGCGCTTGCCGTTTCGCGCAGATCGCGCCCATTCACCCACTGCAGGAGAAGCGCAGCATGTCGATCTATCAAAGCACGTACACGCCTTCCATGGCGCCGCAAGACCTCAAGCACATCATCTACGAGAAAAAAGGTCATGTGGCGTACGTGATCATCAACCGTCCGGAAACGCGCAACGCGCTGCATTCGGAGGCTTACGCAGAACTGCGCGCGTGCTGGCGCGACATCGGGCTCGATCCAGAGATCTACTGCGGCATCGTAAGCGGTGTGCCCGAAGCGAAAGCGTTCAGTTCCGGCCGTGATGTGAAGTTTCTCGCCGAGCATCAGGCGGCAGGCAAGCGCACGCCGCACGAGGATCCGGGCAGCGCGACCTATCACTGGGGCGGCGGCGGGCAGCCGAGCGATGCAAACCTCGAAAAGCCGCTGATCGCTGCGATCAATGGGCTTGCGATTGGTGTCGGCCTCAGTCTCGCGCTGCAGTGCCAGTTGCGCGTGATGTCGGAAGACGCGTGGATCGGCGACACGCATACGAAGATCGGCCGGGTCGGCTCGCCGCACAACCTGTACGAAGCGCTGCCGCGCACCGCCGCGGCGTATCTGACGCTGTGCAACGGCCGCCTGGACGCGCAAGAGTGCTACCGGTTAGGCATCGTCAATCGCGTCGTGCCGGCTGACCAGTTGATGGCCGCTGCGGAAGAGCTTGCAGAAAAGGTGTGCGCGGGTTCGCCGCTCGCCTCGCAGGCAGTCGTGCGACTGTACCGCTTGAGCGCTGCGTTTCCGCCTGCGCTGGTCGCGTATGCGCAGCAACAGGACAAGGTGACGGGGGAAAGCGAGGACGGCATCGAGGGCGTGCGTGCGTTCAAGGAGAAGAGAAAACCGGTGTGGAAGATGCGCTAGGCGCGCGTTGCCGGCGTGTGCGTGTGTGTGTGCGGCGCCGGTGTCTTGCTTAAGTTTTCAGCTTGCTGTGTTTTCGTTCGACTCTGGAATGCCCATGACTTCAGCCGCTAGTGCTGCTTACCCGTCTTCTCCTTCTTCTGCCGCGCAAGTGCAAGCCGAGCATCGGCCGTTCGGCGAACTCACACCGTTGATCGCGCCGCGTTCGATCGCGGTGATCGGTGCGTCGGACCGCCCAGGCAATCTCGGCGGCATCGCCGTTAGCTACCTGCGCAAATTCCGCTATGCCGGCGATGTGTGGCCGGTCAATGCCGGGCGTACGAGCGTCGCGGAACTGCGTTGCTATACATCGCTAGCCGATCTGCCCGGCACGCCGGATCTCGCGATCGTCGCGGTGCCGGCCGACGCCGTGTTCGACGTCGTGCGCGACTGCGCGGATGCCGGCATTGCGGCTGCAGTGGTCTGGGCCGGCGGATTCGCCGAGCAGGGCGACGAAGGCAAGGCACGGCAGCGCGAACTGGAAACGTTGTGCGCGCAACGTGGCATCAAATTGTGCGGGCCGAACTGCATCGGCATTATCAACACATCGATCGGCATGACCGCGTCGTTCAGCTCGATGCTGCTCGAACACGATGCGTTGACGCCGGGCTGCGTGTCGATGGTGAGCCAGAGTGGTGGCATTGCGGTGAACACGCATTCGCGTGCGCAACAGTTAGGGCTCGGCTTTCGCGTGACGATCAGCTGCGGCAACGAAGCCGCGCTCGGTGTCGCCGATTTCATGCGCGTGCTCGCGCAGGACGACGGCACGCGCGTGATTGCGGTTTACACCGAAGGCTTGTCGGACCCGGATGCGTTTATCGATGCGCTTGCGCAAGCACGCCGCCGCAACAAGCCGGTGGTCGTGCTGAAGGGCGGCGCAACCGAAGCGAGCGGCCGCGCCGCGATGGCGCACACAGGTCGTCTTGCAGGCTCCGACCGTACATATGAAGCAATCTTCCGCGAGTTCGGCGTGATTCGCGTGTACTCGCAGGAGGAGATGCTGGACGTGTGTCTGCAGCTCGCATCGATGCGCGGCGACCAGTTGGCCAACGGGCGGCGTGTGCTGATTTCCACGTTCGGCGGCGGTAGCGGCGTGATCTGCACCGACCAATGCGGCCGCGAAGGCCTCGACGTGCCGGCGCTGAGCCACGCAGCGCAGCAGCGCGTCGCGCCGTTGCTGACGCCGTTGAGCTCGACGCTCAATCCGATCGACCTGACGCCGGGCATGATGACCAACGACCGGCATCGCGCGAACCTGCCCGATGCAATGCACGCGCTGGCCGACACCGACGAGACCGACGCGTGGCTGTTCATGGCATCGGGCTTCGGCGACAAGGCGCCGGAACTCGCGGAGAAATACGACACGTTGCGCAAGACGTCGAGCAAGCCCGTGTTGCTGACGTGGCAATCGATGCCCAAAGGGCTGGCTGGCAATCTGGCGGCGCGCGGCATTTATGCCTTCACCGAGCACGGCCGCGCAGTGCGCACGCTCGGCCATCTGGTGCGCTTCGCTGAAAACCGGCAGCACCGGATTCGGCGCATCGATGCGCCTGCGCTGTCGTTCGACTGGCAAGCGTATGTCGCGCAGAGCGCGGATCCGCATGTGATTTCGGAAAACCTCGTGGCGGGCATACTCGAGGACGCGGGTCTGCCGGTTGCACGTGGGCGTATTGCAAGATCTGCGGATGAAGCGGTGCGGATGGCGCGTGAAGTGGGCTATCCGGTCGCGATCAAAGGTATCTCGCCGGCGATTACGCACCGGGCTGCGGCAGGACTCGTGGCATTGAACATCGATGCGAACGAAGCGGTGCGTGCTACCGAACAGCTGTTTCGCGAACGTGCCGCGGCGCGCGGCGTGACGCTCGACGGCGTGTGGGTGCAGCACATGTTTGCCGGTTCGCAGGAACTGCTGGTCACCGCGTTACGCGATGCGGAGTTCGGCGTGATGCTCGGTGTCGGCATCGGTGGCGGCATGACGGAAATCGTCGACGACGTCGTATTCGCGCGCGCGCCACTCGACCTCGACGGTGCATTCGACCTGATCGGTACGCTGCGCACGGCGAAGCGCTTTCCGAAATTCATCTCCGATATGCAGCGGCAGCAGGCGGCCGAATTCATTGCCCGTTTCTCGGCATTGGTTGCCGGCGCGCCGTGGCGCAGCTTCACGTTCGAAATCAATCCGCTGAAGCTTGGCGAAAAAGGCGTGGCGGCTGTCGATGGGCTGTTGCTGATCGACTGATCCGTTTCGCGACGAACAAATATTGAGGACCTTATGGCCAATCTTGGATTTATCGGGCTCGGCATCATGGGCGCACCGATGGCGGAAAACCTGCTGAAAGGCGGGCATACGCTGTTCTTGCATAGCCGCTCCGGTGTGCCGGAAACATTGCTTGCTGCAGGCGGAAAGGCGTGTGCATCGGCTGCGGAAGTTGCGCGCGCAACCGATGTGATCTTTCTGATGGTGCCGGATACACCGCATGTGGAAGCCGTGTTGTTCGGCGAACATGGTGTCGCAGCGGCGCTGACGGCGGGCAAGACCGTCGTCGACATGAGCTCGATTTCGCCGATCTCGACCAAGGCATTCGCGGCGCGTATCAACGAACTGGGTTGCGCGTACCTGGATGCACCTGTTTCCGGCGGCGAAGTCGGCGCAAAAGCGGCGTCGCTGACGATCATGGTGGGCGGCACGCAACGCGCATTCGACGCGGTCAAACCGCTCTTTGCGCTGATGGGAAAAAACATCACGCTAGTCGGCGGCAATGGCGACGGGCAAACCACCAAGGTCGCGAATCAGATCATCGTCGCGCTGAATATTCAGGCGGTGGCCGAGGCACTGCTGTTCGCGTCGAAAGCGGGCGCCGATCCGGCGCGGGTGCGCGAAGCGCTGATGGGCGGCTTCGCAGCATCGCGCGTGCTCGACGTGCATGGCGAACGGATGATCAAACGCACCTTCAAGCCGGGCTTCAAGATTGGATTGCATCTGAAAGACCTCGGGCTCGCGACCGAGGGTGCGCGTGCGCTGCAGATCGGCTTGCCCAATACGGCGATGGCGCAGCAACTGATGAATGCCGGCGTTGCCGCAGGGCTCGACGAACTCGACCACGCCGCGCTTTGCAACGTGCTCGAGCGGATGTCGCAGCACGACATTGCCGCGGTCGGTTCAAGTGTCGGCATGGGTTGACGTGCAGCACGTGGCCGGCGGCTTACGCTACTCGTGAGCCGCCGGCTCGTTCCCGACCCACGACACCTGCCCCTGCCAGCCATCGCTGACGACCAGCTCGTATAGTTTCTCCGAAACGACTTCACACATCGCATCGACGATCGGCGACTTGCGCAGGTCGCGCAACGTCGCGATCGATACGGTCGAGCGGATCGACGGGCGTTCGATCGAGAACGCGCGCAAGCGGCCGCATGCGACATCATCCTGCACGGCGGTATAGGTCAGCAGCGAATAGCCGAAGCCGTTCGCTACCAGCGATCGGGTGAGCGGCACGCTATCCACTTCGAGCACGATGCGCAGATGCACGTCGTGCTGGACCGCAGCGCGTTCGATAATGCGCCGGTTCGCATGCGGCAGCCCCGGCAAGATCAACGGTAGATCGGCCAGATCGCGGATGCGCAACTGCTCGGCTACCGGCGCATCCTGTGCGTCGGGCGGACCGACCACCACCATCGGCTCGCTGAACATCGGCGTGATGTCGAGCGCGTCGAGCGGCGGCTGGTTATAGACGATCGCGACATCCACACGCCGGTCGATCAGCCATTCCTGCAGCGAGTTGCTCAGGCCCTCGCGTACGTGGATCGACACGCTCGGCCAGTTCGCGGCAAACGATTCGACGACACGCGGCAATAGCGGCACGCCGATGGCAGGCGGCATGCCGATCGTGATGTGCCCGCTCAAGCCGCCGCCGGCCGCGCGTACCTGGTCGCCGGCCTGGCGCACGTAGTGCGTGATCAACTCCGCGCGCTCGAGCAGCACCGCGCCCGCGTTGGTCAGCTTGACGCCGCGGCCGTGCCGCACGAACAGGTCGACGCCGAGTTCCTGTTCGAGTTTGGTGATCTGGCGGCTCAACGCCGGTTGCGCGATATACAGTTCGGCCGCGGCCCGGCTAAAACTGCCGGCCCGCGCGATCTGCACGAAATAGCGTAGCTCGCGAATGTCGATGCTGGTCTCCCGGAGATTGGCTGGCCGCAGCGGCCATGCTGATCCGGTATAGGCTGCCATTGCAGCAACGCTGTTGTCAAACGCGCCAGGCGCCAGGACGCGAAAAGCGCCAGCGCCCTAGAAGCGCGTGCGCAATGCAACCCGCAAGCCCAGCTGATTGCTGGTCGAAGAGGGCGTCAGACCGTCGATCGATGCATGTGCAACGGAGCCGGTGGAATCGGTGCCGCTTGCATGCTGATAAACGCCGACGAAGTAGACGTCGGTGCGCTTGCTGAAAAAGTAGTCGATGCCGCTTTCGAACTGGCTATACGTTGCGCCGATAGCAACACCGTTCGTGGTGGTGACGGAACTGCCGTTTACCCAGTTGTACGCTGCACCGACCAGCAGCACCGGCGTGAGTTGATACTTGAAGTTGATTTCGATGCTGTTGAATGCCGCGCTGCTGCCGGCGAAAAACGCTGAGGTTCCCGATACGGCCACGGCGCCCAGATCGTGAAAGCGCACGTTCGAATAGATCAGGCCGACGCGCGCCTTGCCGAATGCATACGCGGTGCCGAGTGCAGCGATCTGCTCGCTGCCCGCCGAAGCGAAGCCGGAATAGGCCGGCCTCGTGCTGCCGATGTTGTTGGTATTCGACGCGCCGTTTGCGCCCACTGAACTGGGTGTCAGCGCATTGCCGTTGCCGCCGAAGAAGCCGAAGTTCGGGTCCTTCGCGTTCAGGTAGGCTGCAGCGATCACCAGCGGACCGCTTGCATAGTCCGCGCCGAGTGCGAAGGTCTGGTTGCGTGTTACGTCGCCGGGCACGCCGCCGAAGCTGTAGATGCCGCCCACGCGAAAGCCCGCATAGCGCTGCGTGTTGAACTTCACTGAATTATTGAGCCGGTTCGTATCGACGATGTTGTCGACCTCGTCGGCGTGGCCCGTCATATAGCCGCCCCATTGTGCGGCAGCCGAAAGCGGTTGCAGATAGTCGGACAGAGAATCGTATTGCCGTCCAAGGGTCAGCGTGCCGAGCCGGCTGTCGAGCCCGACGTACGCCTGCCGGCCGAATAGCAGGCCGCCTTGCTGAAGTCCGCCATTAGGCAACGTATAGCCGTTCTCGAGCGTGAAGATTGCGCTGAGACCGCCGCCCAGGTCTTCGTTGCCGCGCAGACCGAAGCGGCTACCCTGGGCTCCGGTGTTGTTGCCGTCCTGCTGCACGATCGACGAATGGCCTGCTGCGCTATTCGTATAGGTGAAACCGTTATCAAGAATGCCGTATAGCGTGACTGCGTCGCTGGCTTCTGCTTCGTGGCAAATGGCCAACAGGCCGGTTGCGCCGAGCACCACTGCACAGGCGGTTTTTCGATTGAACGGGGCGGATTTCATGGCGGTGTCTCGTGTTGTTGTCTGGTCTTTGTTTTGGGTATTGCGCAAAGCAGCGCGTGCACGGGTACGAACCGCGAGCGCGCGCGAACGCCGGCCAGCATGCCGGGCGAGGCCGGCACGCGTGGGCATGCGGTTGTTTCTGGTTGATGCAGCGGTGCTCAGGCAGCGCTCGATGCACGTAGCCTCAAGCGATCGGGTGCACAGGCCTAATGTTTCGTGCCTGAAAGCAGCCCGCTCTCACCGGCGATGTCGTGCGACAGCCTGCGTGATCTGAACAGCCAGCCTTCGTCGTGGCGCACGACTTCGTCTTCGTAACGACCGGCCACCGCGATTGCCGGGCCGTCGGGGGTGTCGCGCACCACCATGAAATACGAGCGGACCGTTGCGATATCGCCTTGCAACTCGATCAGTACATTGGTGGTCAGATGCCGGCGGCGCGTGCCTGGGCCCGGCACTGGCACGAGGCCGCGCAACAGGCGCTCGATTTCTTGCGGCCCGGTCGCTGCGCCGTTGCGCGAAATCCAGCGGCCGTCCGCGGTAAACAGTGCGGCGAATTCCGGTAACTGGTAGTCGTCGAGCAAAAAGCAGTAGCGTGCGAGCAGTTCACGGATGGCATCCTTGTCGTCTGCGGTACTCATGCTTTGACTCCCGAAGCGGATTCGACTTGCACGGCACCAACCGGCGCGGGTGGCGAGATCGGCGCGCGTGTCATTGTCAGGCAGACCGTTGCGCCCACAACCAGCAGCGCGCCGGCAATCACGAACGCGGCGTTGTAACTGCCGGTGAACGACACCACATAGCCGGTTGCGATCGGCGCGAGCACGCCGAACAGATTGCCGCCGGTCACGAGGAAACCATGGGCGCGGCCGGTATTCGCAGGATTAGTCAACAGGTCGCTCAGCAATGCGATGTTGAGACCGACCGTGCTGCCGATGCTTGTCAGCGAAAACGAAAACAGCGCGAGCACGACAGCGGTGTTCTTCACGAGCGGCGTGACGAGAATGCACGCCGAACACAACAGCAATACGGCAACCATGTTGCGGCGACGGCCCGAATTCACCGGCGCATTGCGCAACAGGCGGTCGCTCAGCCAGCCCATGAAGATCGTGCCGGGCACCGCCACCGCGTAGGGGACGGCGGTATAGAAGCCCGTCTTCAGCACAGTGAGGCCGTGAGCTGCCTGCAGGTAGCTCGGCAGCCAGCTGAGAAACAGGTACACCGTATAGACCGCGCAGCCCTGCACGATGAACAGGCCCCACAGGCTCGTACAACGCAGCAGCGCAGAGAGCGGCGCGCTGCTGCCGGGGTCTGCCTCGCCGCCGCGCTGCGCGAGGATCATGGCCCGCTCGCTCGCGCCGATATAGCGCGCGCGTTCCGGCGAGCGATACACGACGAGCCAGATCGCGATCCACAGAAAGCCGATCGCCGCCGAAGCGAAGAATCCACCGCGCCAGCCGATCGCGCTGACCAGCGAACCCATCAACACCGAACCGAGAGCGGGCCCTGCATAGCCGCCGCAATTGAACACGGTGGTCGCGAACCCGCGTTCACGTGCCGGTATCCATTCGCGGATGGTCTTGGCGCCCGCAGGGTAGGTAGACGCTTCGCCGAAGCCCATCAGCAGGCGCGACAGAATGGCCGACGTAAAGCCGCCACATAGTCCGGTCAGCACCGTGGCGAACGACCAGATCGCCATACCCGATGCAGTCGAGCGGCGCGTGCCGATGCGATCGACCAGCATGCCCCACGGCAGCACGAAGATCAGATAGGTCCACAGAAACGCGGAGAACAGATAGCCGAGTTGCACGGTCGACAGGCCGAACTCCTGTGCAATCGGATGCGCGGCGACCGACAGCACGACGCGATCGACGTAGTTGATCGAGCATCCGGTAAACAGCAGCAGGTATATGACAATCCGGCCCGCTTTCATTGAGGCGTCTCCCAAAGTGGTTCTGTTATGCGACGCGTATTTCGCGCGAATTTTCAGCACTTTGCGGCATCGCCCCAGGTTTGTAAAAAACCTTTGGGTGATCGGATGCTATGCCGGTTCGGTATGGGAGCGGGTATCGAAAGCGTGGTGCGCGCATGCGTGTGCGCGCCACTTAGGCATGCGTGCGGATACATGCAAGCGCACGCGCATAGGGCTAGTGCGTGTCTGGGCGGCGCAGCGGATGCAGGCTGCGCGTAAGGGAAACATCAAACGTAGAGACGCTTGTGATCCAGGCTGCCGCTTTCAAGCAGCCACTGCACGCGCCGCTTTTGCGCGCTGCGAATATGCGCCTCCGCGGCCTGACCGCTCGCCGCCGAGTTGCGCGCGACGATATGCCGGATGATCTCCAGATGCTCCCGATGCGCTTCGCGCGCGCGTGCCGGATCGCCGAGCATGGTGGGCAGCAGCGCCATCGTGTCGTTCATCGTCTGCAGGCTGCGCAGCAGATAACGGTTGTGTGCGGCCAGATGCATCATCGCGTGGAAGCGTTGATTGATTTCCGATAGCCGTGGAGGATCGTTGAAGAATCGCGTTTCCTCGTCGACCAGTGCGCTCAACGCCGCAATCTCGATGTCGGACGCGTGCTGCGCAGCGAGGGCGGCCGCCTTGGCTTCGAGCGCTTCGCGCATCGAATACAACTCCATGATCATCTGATGCGTGGGCCGCGTGACGGTCAGCCCGCGACGCGGCTCGTACGTCAGCAGGCTTTCTGCCTCCAGACGCTTTAGCGCTTCGCGCACCGGCGTGCGCGACATGCCGAAGCGCTCGGTAATGTCTTTCTCGACGAGGCGGTCGCCCGCCAGCAATTCGCCTTTGCGAATTGCCCCCTTCAGGCGTTCGTAAGCCTCGGTGCCCAGATCCAGCGCGGGCTGTGCCGACTCAGCACTCTCCATACGTTCCTCAACGCGCATTGCTTTCCGATTGCTTCCGCTCATTGCTTTCACTCATTGCTTTCATTACGACTGCCCACCTCGCGCGGACCACGCGTTTCGTGTCTTTGCGGTTGACTGTATCCTCAAGTGTTCAATAGTATACATCGGTATTCAAGCCTGCCATTCGAACATTCAGGAGAAGCGCGTGCGGATCGTTTTGCTGCCGGGCGACGGTATCGGCCCGGAAATCACCGAGGCGACGGCGTCGGTCATGAAAGCCGCTTCAGACCGTTTCGACCTCGGTCTGGAGTTCATCAACGATGTAGCCGGCCACGCGAGCCTGGCGCGGCACGGCGCGACGGTGACGCCGCAGTTGCTGGAGCGGGTCAAGGCCGCCGACGGCCTCGTGCTTGGCCCGATGTCCACCTACGACTTCAAGGACGAAGCGAAGGGCGAGATCAACCCATCGAAGTTTTTTCGCAAGAGTCTCGACCTGTACGCGAATGTGCGTCCGGCGCGCACTTATGACGGTTTGAAGTCGCCGGTCGGCGAGTTCGATCTGATCGTGGTGCGCGAAAACACCGAGGGCTTCTATGCGGACCGCAATATGGAGCAGGGCAGCGGCGAGATTCTCGTTACGCCGGACGTCGCGATCTCACTGCGCCGCATCACGCGACAGTGCTGCGAACGGATCGCGCGCAGTGCATTCGAACTGGCGATGCAACGCTCGAAGCACGTGAGCATCGTGCACAAGGCGAACGTGCTGAAGATCGGCGACGGCATGTTCATCGACGTGTGCCACGACGTGGCCCGCGAGTTTCCCGAAGTGAGCGTGGACGATTTCATCGTCGATGCGATGACTGCCCACCTGGTGCGCGCGCCGCAACGCTTCGACGTGATCGTCACCACCAACATGTTTGGCGATATCCTGTCCGACCTGACCTCGGAGCTGTCGGGCAGCCTCGGTCTGGCGGGCTCGCTGAATGCGGGCAGCACGCACGCGATGGCGCAGGCCGCGCACGGCTCCGCACCGGACATCGCCGGCAAGAACGTCGCGAATCCGTTCTCGTTGATTCTTTCTGCGGCGTTGCTGCTGCGCTGGTTCGGGCAAAAGTCGTCTCGCACCGCATTCCTGCAAGCCGCCAACGCGATCGAGCAGACCACGGCTGCGGCGATCGCCGCGAAGGAGGCCACGCGCGACGTCGGCGGTGCGCTCGGCACGCGCGAGACCGGCGAAGCGTTCGCCAGACGCTTGCAGGCACACGCGCGCTAGCACATAGCACGGCGGCGTGCTGCACGGTTGCGCATGGTTCGTTGTGTGCGCAACCGAAACGAACACACGCATGATGAGCGACCGCTTCGAAGCGGTCGCCGAAAAGAACCGGAGACACCGATGTCCGACATGGAAAAGGCCGTGCTGCGCAAGGTCGCATGGCGCTTCCTGCCGCTTCTGATCATCGCTTACATCGTCAATTATCTGGACCGCACGAGCCTCGGTGTCGCTGCGCTGACGATGAATCACGATCTGCATCTGAGCGCGACCGAGTTCGGCTATGCAGCCGGGATCTTCTTTGTCGGCTATTGCCTGTTCGAAGTGCCCAGCAACCTCGCGCTGTACCGCTACGGCGCGAAGATCTGGCTGACCCGCATCATCGTCACGTGGGGCATCGTCTCGGCGTGTACCGCGTGGGTGTCGGGGCCGGTCAGCTTCTACATCGTGCGCTTTCTGCTGGGCGCCGCGGAGGCGGGCTTTTTTCCGGGCGTCGCGTATTTCCTGTCCTGCTGGTTCCCAAAGGTTTATCGCGCGCGCATTCTTGCCTGGTTCCTGCTCGCGATTCCCGCGTCGTCGCTGATCGGCACACCGATCGCCGGTATGCTGCTCGATCTGAACGGCTACGCGGGCCTCGCCGGATGGAAGTGGATGTTCGTATTGGTCAGCGTGCCGGCGGTGCTGCTCGGCTGTCTGTTTCCCTTCGTGCTGGCCGATTCGCCGCGCGACGCGCGATGGCTGTCGAACGAAGAGCGCGTCACGCTCGAGGCGATGCTGGCGGCAGAAACGCGGGTCGCCCATAAAACCAGCCTTGGCGCTGCATTGCGTGACCGGCGCGTGCTGATCCTCGCCGCTTCGCAATTCGGGCTGATCGTCGGCTCGTATGGGATCGGCGTGTGGCTGCCGCAGATCGTCAAGACACACGTGCACGACAATCATCTCGTCAGCTGGATTGCAGCGATTCCGTATCTGTTCGCCACTTTTGCACCGATCGCATGGGCCGCATGGTCGGACCGCAAGGACAACAAGGTCGGCAGTGTCGCGGCGGGTTCCGCGCTGGCCGCGCTCGGCCTGCTGCTGTCGCTTGAAAGCTCATCCTTCCTGCTGTCGATGCTGGGTATCACGCTCGCGCTGGTCGGCATCAACGCGGCGCGCGCGATTTTCTGGGCGATTCCGGCGCGATTCCTGACCGGTGCCGCAGCGGCCGGCGGCTTTGCGTTCATCAATTCGGTGGGGACGATCGGCGGTTTTGTCGGGCCTTCGATGATCGGCGTGCTGAAGGACTGGCAGGGCAGCTTCGATGCGGGCCTGATCGGCATGGCGGGCTTTCTGATTCTGTCGGCATTGCTGGCCGCATCGCTGCGGCTCGTGCCGCAGTCGTAACGAGGCCGGCGCGTCACGCGCCTCGCCGTGCGCCCCCTATATTTCAATTTATCTGCGGAGACAGATTTGACCACTAGAAGAAGCTTCGTATTGCAGTCCGCCGCTGCCTGTCTTGCGGGCGCTTCGCTCGGCATGACGGGTCATGCTGCCGAGGCGGCATCCATGCGGCACGACACGCTGTTCGCCGTGCCCCCCGGCGCCTGCGATTGCCATGTGCACATCATCGGACCGCAAAGCCACTATCCGATGCTGCCGGATCGCGCGTATACGCCGCCGGAATCGAGTGTGGCCGATTTGCGTGCGCATCTCGCGTTGCTGAAAATGTCGCGCGTGGTGCTGATCCAGCCGAGTTTCTATGGTACCGATAACGCGTGCCTTGTCGATGCGCTGCAGGCGCTAGGCGGCATCGCACGCGGGATTGCTGTGATCGACGACAAGACGCCCGATGAAACCCTGCACGCGCTGGCCGCGAACGGCGTGAAGGGCGTGCGCGTGAATCTCGAATCGGGCGGTGTCAACGATCCGGCTGCTGCGCGGCGCGCGTTGAGCGCACTGGCCGCGCGCATCGCGCCGCTCGGCTGGCACATCCAGATCTACGCGGCGTCGCACGTCATCGCAGCGTCGGCGGAAGCGATTGCGGCACTCGACGTGCCGGTCGTTCTCGATCACTTCGCGATGGTTCAGCCTGCCAAAGGCATGACGCAACCGGATCTGCAGCCGATCGTCGAACTGGTGCGCAGCGGTCATGCTTACGTCAAGCTGTCGGCGCCCTATCGGATCTCGCACGATGTGCCGCATTACGACGATGTCCGGCCGCTCGCGCGGCGTTTCGTCGAAGCGAATCCGTCGCGCATCGTATGGGCGAGCGACTGGCCGCACACGGACCGTGCGCCGGGCAAAGGGCCTACCGAAGTCAGCCCGTTTCGCAAGGTCGACGATGTTACGGTGCTGAACCAGTTGTCGCATTGGGTGCCGGAGCCCGAGTTGCGCAAGCGGATTCTCGTTACGACGCCCGCTGCCTTGTACGGCTTCTGAGACGCACAGCGCCGCGAACGCGTGGGGACAGCCGGTTGATCACGCATTGCCCACGCGTAGCAGCCAATGGCTCTTCAACGGATCGCGTCCCCAGTTCATCGACGAAAAGCGTCACGTAACGCTAATACGGTCAGTTTTGCAAAGCCGGTCACGCCCAACGTCAAATTTGCAACGAGCACCTGGCCGAGCTAGCCAGCAATCCCCGTACGTCACGCGATGCCCGCGAAGTGGAGCAGGCGAGCGTCTTGCTTAAGTTTGCGGCGCGCATGCTTTTCAGCCGCCGGGGTGTTCGCGACGCAGCCGCTCTGGCGCGCTGCACTTTTTCCGGCGCAAGCAGCCAGCACGCGGCTGTCAGGATCGTCAGACGACACACCTAGCCGGGGCGCACCAGGATGAACAGCGTAGCTTCACACGCGTTGGATGACGAGGGCGCGCCGCGCGCTCGTCGGCGGCGCGTCGAAACGCTCGAGAACTATGTAGACAAACCGCTGCGGCTGCTGATGCATTTCATCGGCCGCCATCCGTTTGCGCATGTTTTCGTGCTGCTCGGGATCGTGGCTGCCGTGGGCTGTTCGCTCGCCGCGCAGTTCGCGATCAAAGACCTGATCGACGCATTGTCCGGTGGCCGCCAGCATCGCGCGGCCGTCGTCACGGCGTATCTGGTGATCGTGGTACTGCTGTTCGCCGACAACCTGTTCTGGCGCGTTGCCGGCCGCATCAGTGTGCGCACGTTCGTTACGGTAACCGGCGACGTGCGGCGCCAACTGTTCGGCTATCTGCTCGGGCATTCCTCCACTTATTTCTCGGACCTGCGGCCCGGCACGCTTGCCGGGCGTGTGTCGGCCACCGCAAACGCCGTCTTCGCCATCGAGAACACCTGCGCGTGGACTGCGCTGCCGCCGCTGCTTTCGGTGCTTGGCGCGATTGGCATGCTGGTATCGGTCAACGCGCTGATGGCACTCTCGCTGCTGTTCGTGTCGGTCTGCATGGCTTCGTTTCTGTTCTGGCTCGCGGGCAAGGGCAATAGCAAACACATGCGCTTTGCCGCGGATGCGGCATCCGTGGACGGCGAACTGGTGGATGTGATCGGCAATATGGCGACGGTCAGGATGTTCATCGCCACGCGCCGCGAAAGCGAAAGGCTCGATGCGTTCGTGCAGGGCGAAATCGTGTCGCGCCAGACCAGTCTGCGCTACCTCGAGAAGCTGCGGCTGCTGCATGCAGTCGTCACTGCGCTGCTTTCTGCGGGTTTGCTCGGCTGGGTGCTTTGGCTATGGGAGCAAGGCCGCGCGACCACCGGCGACGTGGTGCTGGTCAGTTCGCTTGGCTTTGCGATCCTGCACGGCACGCGCGACCTCGCTGTGTCGCTGGTCGACCTGACGCAGCATGTGGCGCGGCTCGCCGAAGCCGCGCAGACGCTGCTGGTGCCGCGCGATATGGAGGACGCATCAGGCGCGCCGGCGCTGCAGATTCGCGATGCCAACATCGATTTCGAAAACATCACGTTCGCGTATGCGGGCAGGCGCCCCGTGCTTGATCACTTCAGCCTGCATATCGACGCGGGCCAGCGAGTCGGTCTGGTCGGCCCATCGGGCGCGGGCAAGAGTACGGTGCTCGCGCTGTTGCAGCGTTCGTTCGATCCATCGAAGGGATGCGGCGCTGTAACGATTTCCGGCCAGCGGTTACGCGATGTCAGCCTTGCCAGTGTGAAAGACGCGATCGCCGTCGTGCCGCAGGACATTTCGCTGTTCAACCGCACGCTGCTGGACAATCTGCGCTACGGCAGGCCCGACGCAACCCGCGAGGAAGTGCTGGAGGCTTGTGCGCACGCGAACTGTGCCGATCTGGTGCGCTCGCTGCCGGACGGTCTCGACACTCTGGTGGGCGAGCGCGGCGCGCGTCTGTCCGGTGGCCAGCGTCAACGCATCGCGATTGCGCGTGCTTTTCTGAAGAACGCGCCGATCCTGCTGCTCGACGAAGCGACCTCGGCGCTCGACAGCGAATCCGAAGCCGCGATCCAGCTTGCGCTGGACCGGCTGATGCGCGAGCGTACCGTCATCGCGATCGCGCACCGGCTGTCGACGCTGCGCAACTTCGACCGGATCGTCGTGATCCAGCACGGACGCCTGGTCGACGACGGCTCGCCAGCGGAGCTGTCAAAGCGTGCGGGCATCTATCGCGACGTGCTGCTGCGCCAGGAACGTCGCGCCGCGACGACTACCGGCGGCGGCGAATAGTCGGTCGAGCCACTCCGTCCCGTGTGCGCAGCCTCTCCGCGTTTTCCCTGATGCGCATAGCTTTCTGTCCGTGAAACACTCGCATCCATCTGCTGTGTCGGACGTGATTCCGATATACCGGACAGCCGCCCGGCTACTCGCGGTGGCGACCAGCCAGATCGAAACTTTGCTCCTGCACGCAAGCGGCATCAACGCGTGTGGGCCGTTCGCTGTGATGCACGGACTGTCTGTTCGAGACCGGGACGCCAAATCATGAAGCTCGCCAAACCAGGAACAAAACTATTCTGCTGGTTCGCCGTCGCCGCTCTTTTGACGCTCGCCGGCTGCACGAAGGTCGCTACGCCCGCGCAGGACGGCGCCGCCGATTCAGTGCTGAAACAGGTTCTGCAGCGCGGTACGCTGCGCGTCGGCGACTGCCTGAGCTTTGCACCGTTCGGCTTCTACGATCAGGCCGGCGCGCCCGACGGCTACGACGTCGATCTCGCGAAAGAACTCGCCAGACAGATGGGCGTGAAGCTCGAAATGGTCAATACGACCAGCGCGAACCGCATTCCGAACCTGCAGACCAGCAAGGTCGACGTAGTGTTCTGCAATTTCACGCGCAACCTCGAGCGGGCGAAGGAAATCGGCTTTACGAATCCGTATGTGGTCGCAAGCGAGGCACTGCTGGTTAAAAAGAGCAGCGGTATCAAGTCGGTGAAGGACATGACGAATCGCACGATTGCCACGGTCAAGGGTTCGACCAACGGCGACGAGGTGCGCGCGCTGAACATGCAGGTGAAGATTCAGGAGTTCGACAGCTCACAGGCGGCGATTCTGGCGGTGAAACAAGGCCAGGCCGATGCGATGGTCGAAGACAACAACTTTCTTGCGTACCAGGCCAAGCTCGATCCGGAACTCGCCGTCACTGACGAAGCGCTGGTGCCGCTCGAATACAACGCATTCGGTGTGAAGGCCGGCGATCAGGTGTGGCTCAATTATCTGAACCTGTTCCTGTTCCAGATCAATGCGTCGAAGCTCAATGCGCAGCTGTACAAGAAGTGGTTCGGCGTCGAACCGCACTATTCGCTGAACCCGCAGTTCTGACGCGCTGCAGGCAGTTGGCCGCGGCGCGGCTGGAGGAACCATGAGCTATCAATGGCTGACGCTCGCCGGGTATCTGCACGACTTCGTGCGTGCGGGGTGGCTCACGTTGCAGATCACGCTGCTCGCGTTCGCACTTGCACTGGTGCTCGGCCTGGCGGCGGCGCTGGCCGGCGCATCGCGCAACCTGTTGTTGCGCGGCGCGGCAAGCGTGTATATCGAGGCGATCCGCAATACGCCGGTGCTGCTGCAGATCTTTATCGTGTTCTTCGGTCTGCCCACACTCGGCATCACGCTCGATGCGTATACGGCCGGCGTGATCGCATTGGGCGTGAACGTCGGTGCGTATCTGGCTGAAGTGTTTCGCGCGGGCATCCAGTCGGTGCCGCGCGGGCAACTCGAGGCCGCATCGATTCTCGGTTTGTCGCGCGCACAGATATTCGTCGATGTAGTGTTGCCGCAGGCAGCACGCGCTGTGTACCCGGCGATCGTCAACAACCTGATCCAGCTGCTGCTCGGCACGTCGCTGCTGTCGGCGATCGCGCTGCCGGAACTGAGCGGCACGGCGACCGTGATCAACGCGCGCACGCTGCTCTACGTGCAGACGTTCACGATTACGCTGATTGCCTATCTGGTGTTGAGCAACGTGCTTTCATGGCTTGCGGCGCAACTGGGCGCGCGCATCTTTCATCCGCCGCTCGTGATGCAAAAGCGCGCGCGCCGGCTGGTCCTGTTTGCGCGTCGCGCGAACCGCACCTGAGCGCTTGCATGAATAGGCGACTACGCAGAACGCACGGAGAGTCAACCAGCCCATGACGAGCGAACTGTTGTACACGAGCCTGTCGATCCTGTTGCAAGGACTGTTGGCCACCTTGTTGCTATCGGTCGCCGCGATTGCAGGTGGCACCGTAATCGGACTGCTTGCTGCTGTGCTGCGTTCGTTCGGACCGGCCGGCACGCGCTATCTTGCGACGCTCTACACGGAACTGTTTCGTGGCACGCCGGTGCTGATCACACTGCTGTTCATTTACTTCGGGGTGTCGTACTTCGGCTACGCAATCGATGTGTTCGCAGCCGGGGTGGTCGGTTTGAGCGTGTATCAGGGCGCCTATATCGCCGAAGTGTTCCGTTCCGGTATCGAGGCGGTGCCGAAAGGCCAATGGGAGGTTGCGCAGATTCTCGGCTTGAGCAAATGGCAGACGTTCTTTTCGGTGATCCTGCCGCAGACCGGCAAGATCGTGCTGCCGCCGCTGGTCGGCCAGTATCTGTCGCTGATCAAGGACACGTCGATCGTCAGCATGATCGGCATGTCGGAATTGATGCACGGTGGGCAGGCGATCGTCGACCGGGTCGGCAAACCGGTCGAGATTTACGGGCTGGTTGCGGTGCTGTATTTCATCGTGTGCTTTCCGCTGTCGCAGTGGGTGCGCCGTCACGATCGCAGAAGGAGCGTATTGCAATGAGCACGGACAACGCCGGCAAACCGATCATCAATCTGAGCGGCGTCAGCAAGTCGTTTGGCGCAACCCAGGTGTTGCGCGACGTGAATCTCGACGTGCAGCCCGGCGAAGTGCTGGTGTTGATCGGCGCGTCCGGGTCGGGCAAGAGCACGGTGCTGCGCATCATGAGCGGCCTCGAAACCGCGGATGCGGGCGAAGTGTGGGTCAACCACGTGCCGCTGCACGATGCGCGGCGTGCGAAGGAAATCCGCGGCCACGTCGGGATGGTGTTCCAGCAATTCAATCTGTTTCCGCACAAGAGTGCGCTTGGCAATGTGACGCTTGCGCTGATCAAGGCGCGCAAGATGAGCGCTGCGGATGCGCGCAAGCGCGCGCTGGAAACGCTCGATCGCGTCGGCCTTGCCGATCGGGCCGAACACTATCCGGGCCAGTTGTCGGGCGGCCAGCAGCAGCGGGTCGCGATTGCGCGCGCACTGGCAGTCGAGCCCGGCATCATGTTCTTCGACGAAGCCACCTCCGCACTCGATCCGGAACTGGTCGGCGAAGTGACCGAAGTAATGCGTACACTTGCGCGCGACGGCATGACGATGGTGGTCGTCACGCATGAAATGGGCTTTGCGCGCAAGACCGCCGACCGCGTGGTGTTCATGGACAAAGGCGTGATTGCCGAACAGGGCGCGCCCGAGCAGATTTTCGTGAACCCGCAGAACGAACGCACGCGGCAGTTCCTGCACCGCGTGCTAGACCATTGAGTGCCTGCGTGAATGCCACCTTGAGTAACGAAGCTTCCGCCTCGCCGCGCGCCCGCGGCGTCGAGCGCGTGGTCACGCTGTTGAAGCAGTTGCATGGCGCGCGGCGGCCGCTGACGATGCGCGAGCTGATCGAATCGACTGGCGCGCCGCGCTCGAGCGTCTACGAACTGGTGACGATCCTCGCCGATGCGGGCTGGCTCGAAATGCGGCCGGACGGCAGCGTATTTTTCGGCCGCGAGATGCATTACTACGGCTGCGACTATGCGTTGCACAACGATCTGATCAGCCGCGCGCACCAGACGATTCTCACGCTTGTCAAACATCACGACGAAACCGCGCAGTTGTGCATGCTGGAGGGCAACAAATACACGGTGGTGTTGTCGGAGAACAGTTCGCGGCCATTCAATATCAGCTCCGACATCGGCGTGAAGGTGCCGATTCCGTGGACTGCGTCGGGCCGTTTGCTGCTGGCGCACCTGAACGCCGACGAGATTCGCACGCTGATTCCCGACGAAGATTTCGTGCTCGACAACGGCAAGCGGGTCGACTTCGCAGATTTTTTGCGCGATGTCGAGCATGCGGCGGAACAGGGTTATTGCTGTACGGAAGGTTTGTCGCAGACGTTTCGTTTTTGCATGGCCGCGCCGATTCGCGACCGCGGCGGGCTGGCGATTGCGGCGCTGTGCTTCATGACTGGCCGCGATACCGATTCGCACAAACGCGCGGCGATGCTGGACGATCTGATCAGGTCGGCGCGCGCGCTGTCGCAGGCGTACGTGCTTTAGTTTTATCTGGTGCGGTTCAATGCGGTGCTCGCGTTCTGCCGCAGCGGCGCGTGTGGAACTCACGTTCCGCGCGCGCCGCTGCTACGGCTATGGCATCAATGCTGCGCGATCAATGCGCCTGCTGCTGGTGCCCCAGCGCCCACACATAGGCGGTTACGGCCAGCAGTTGTTCCTGCGACAGCTTGACGCCGCCTTCAGGCGGCATCACGCCGCTATGCTCTTTCGGCTCTGCCACGCCTTGCTCGATGGTTTTCTGTAGTCCGGACAGGCTACCGTCGCTCCACAGCCATTTGCCGGCGGTGAGATCCGCGCCGACGCCGGAACCGGTGCCGTTCGAGCCGTGGCAGCCGGCGCAGGTTGCACCGCCCACTTCGCCATGGAACACGCGTTCGCCGAGCGCGACCTGCTGCTTCGACGAATTCGGCGGCACCGGCAACGCATTGTTCACCTGACGCCCGGCATCCGGATGAATGCCTTCCGGCGGCAGTTCGTTGCTCGACGACATGGCCGGTTTGCCCGGCGGCACGGCTGCCGCGGCGATCTTCGCACTGGCATTGCCGCCTTGATACGTGACGCGCCAGATGCGCCCGTGGATGTCGTCGGAAATGAACAGCGCACCATCCGCAGCCACCGCAAGACCCGAAGGACGGAACGCTGCGCCGCCCGGCTCCAGCACGCCGGCCGCAAAGCCGTCCGCGAACTTCAGGTATTTGCCGGATGCCTTGCCGTTGTGGAACGGCTGCAGCACGACGTCATAACCGCCTTGCGGACCGGGTGCGCGATTCCATGAACCGTGGAACGCGATCAATGCAGCGCCGTCGTACGCTTTCGGAAAGCCGCTTTTCGCCTCGTAAAACACGAGGTCGTTCGGCGCCCAGTGGCCCGGGAACCATGCCACCGGCGCGCTACGCTGCGCACACAGGCCGACCTTCTTGCCGTCGCCGCCATACTCGGGCGCAAGCACGAGCTTCTTCTGCGTTTCGTCGAAGTAGCATTCCGGCCAGCCGTAATCGCCGCCTTTCTTCAACTCGACGATTTCTTCCGCAGGCAACTCCTGCCCCTGCTTCGCGGTGAACTTGTCCGGCCAGTCTTCATGCAACTGATCGCGGCCGTGCTGCGTCGAGAAGATGCGGCCCGCGCTGTCCATCGCGATGCCTTCGCCGTTGCGCAGGCCGCTGATGTAGCGTTCGGCCGGCGAGAACTTCTGGTCGGTCTTGTTGGCGTCGTAGCGCCAGATGCCGGCACGTGTTTCCTTTTCGGTGCAAGGCTGGTTGCCGGTCGAATGGGGGGTGCGGTTCTGCTTTTCGCAGGCGTTGGTGGCGGAACCCAGATCGACCAGCAGGTCGCCTTGCGGCGTGATCAGGAATGGGTGCATCGGGTGGTCGCCTGTTACCGGCATGCCCGATACCACCACTTCGCCTTTACCCGACGGTGCAATCTCGCCTGGCTTGAGCGCGTAACGCATGATGCGGTCGTTGCTTTCCGCGTAGATCGCATTGTTGTACAGCGCAATGCCGGTGCCGCCATGACCGCCGTCGGCGGCGGTTTCGCCGAAGTGCTGGATCGTATCGGCCTTGCCGTCGCCGTTCGTGTCTTTCAAGGCGACCAGATAGCCGCCGTCGGGAGGCGTGTTTGTCTTGTAGTAGCGGCCGCTCCACATGTTCACGTAAAGCGTGCCGTCCGGCGCGACGGTCATTTGACGCGCGTGACCAAGATTGTCGGCGAAGACGGTGGCGCAAAAGCCGGGGGGAAGCGTAATACCGGTTGCTTCGTTGTTGCAGGTCGTGGCCGTGCCTTCGGCCGCATGGGCCGGCTGCACGACATGGACATCGGGGGCGAGTGCGAGCGATGCGGCGGCCAGGCCTGCCGCACCGGCGAGCCGCACGAGGGAACGAAGCGATGACGCATACCTGACGCGCATTGAGCGATCTCCTTCAAACGGTTTGCAAGCGGAAAGGGCGCGAAGTACGCCAAAAGGGCGCGGGGGCGGGCATGGTGCGGCGACACGCGGCATGGCCTCGTTAGATGCTGCTGCTTTCCATCCGTGCAGCCGGATGAAGCGGGCAACGGTAGATTGCTCTCGCAGCGCAAACGATGCCTTGTCGCAGCACCTGTCTCCTCGAATCGCTTATGCGGATACGCGAGCGGGCGTACCCGTTGCCGGGTGCGAAACCGGCGGCAGCATGATGCGTTGACGAATTAAGAGGATCCTTCAGACGCACTTGGCGGGACTGAGTATAGGCCATATGTTGAACGTTTGCGTGGGCCATAAATCGTTTTATGCGCGATGCAATAGCGGTTTTGCGCAATGGCTTGAGAGGCTTGCATTTACTGCATTGCGAGGCTTTCGCCAGCGCTACGGAAGTCACATTTGCGTGGCATTTCACGTGCTTTGAAAGTGTGTCGAAAGGGCGTTGGTGCGCGGGGTGAAGCTGGCTGTGAAAACAACTGTGAAGCGGGTTGTGAAGCGGCTCTATGAAGCGCGCCTGTACGCAAAGGCTAAAAGGGGCTAAAAGAAGATTTTCGGCAAGACCGCTACACAGCGCTTTACCCAGGCCGCCGCGCCTTCGACTATCCTTGCGTATTTTGTGCGGCAGGCGCGTTGCGCGGCGGCACCATCGCGTGCTTGCGGCCGGGTGTCGCGACGCGTGCCAATCAAATACGCAGGAGTCGTTAACCGATGAACCGGTCGATCTACTGGGCGATGGCGCTGGCCGCCGGCCTTGTCGTCGCAAACAACTACTATAACCAGCCGCTGCTAGTCGATTTCGCGCACACGTTCGGTGTGACGGAGCGTTCGGCCGGCGCCGCTTCGGTTGCTGCGCAGACCGGCTATGCGCTCGGCCTGCTGCTGTTCGTGCCGCTCGGCGATATGGTCCGGCGCACCACGCTGTTTACCGTCACGCTGCTTGCCGCCGCGGCGTCGCTGATTGCGACTGCACTCGCGCCGACGCTTGCGTGGCTCGTCGTCGCGAGTTTCATCACGAGTCTTACCAGCGTGACCCCGCAATTATTGACGCCGCTTGCCGCACAACTGGCCGGACCGCAGCAGCGTGGCAGGGCGGTGGGTATCGTGATGTTCGGCCTGCTGTGCGGCGTGCTGCTGTCGCGCACCATCTCCGGTGTGCTGGCCGCGGCGCTCGGCTGGCGCGCGGTGTATTACGTGGCCGCGGTCGCAATGGTCGCCGTGGTTGGGCTGCTGCTGGCAATCGTGCCGCGCGCGGAACCGAGCTTCAAGGGCAGTTGGCCCGAACTGATGGCCTCGTTGTGGACGCTGCTGCGCAACGAGCCGCTGATCCGCCAGACGTCGTGCATCGCGGCACTGCAGTTCGCCGCATTCAGCGCGTTCTGGAGCACGCTTGCTTTCCACCTGCACGCAATCGATACCCGCTACGGCAGCGAGGCAGCGGGCCTGTTCGGGCTGGTCGGCGTAGTGGGCGCGAGCGCTGCGACGTTCTCAGGAAAATGGACCGATTCGCGCGACGCGCGCTATGTCGTGCTGGCGGGCAGCCTGCTGCTGGTCGCCTCATATCTCGTCTATGCGATGGTGGGTCATACGATTGCGGGTCTCGTCGCCGGTGTGATTTTGCTCGACCTCGGGCTGCAGACCGGACACGTCGCGAACATGGCGCGCAATATGGGCATTCAGGCCGGCGCGATGAACCGCACCAATACGCTGTACATGACGATCCGCTTTGCGGGTGGCGCGCTCGGCACGGCGGTCGGCACCTATGCATGGAGCGTGTGGCAATGGCCCGGCGTGTGCGTGACAGGGCTTGGCTTTTGCGCTGCATCGGTGCTGGTGCAACTGGTTGCGGACCGTCGCTCGCGTCCGGCGCTGGCCGATCGCTGACGCTAACGCTGACTCGACGCGACGCGCGCGGGCGCGATTCGCACCTGCTCCGCACGCGTTTCGCAATACACGTTGCGCGCTACGCACTGCATGCGGTGCGCGCGTCGTTCCGCAATACCGATCGCGCCACGCGCACGCTGGTTTTCCAATCGGCATATGATGGCCTGTCTGCGGCGCGCCGCGCCATTTCCGACAGGAGTTCACCTATGCAGAAGACAGTGAAGATCCCCGGCCCCGATCATCCAATTACCGTGACGAAAAGCGCTTCGCACGTAACCGTGGTGGTGGCCGGCAAGACGATTGCGGATACGCGGCGCGCGCTCGCGTTGCGCGAATCGACGTACCCTGAAACGCTGTACATTCCGCGCCAGGACGTCGACATGGCACAGCTCGAACGCACCGCGCACGCCACCTACTGCCCATACAAGGGCGATTGCAGCTACTACAGCGTCCCGGCAGGCGGCGAGCGCGCGACCAACGCGGTATGGACGTACGAAGCGCCATACGACGCCGTGCGTGAAATCAAGGACTATCTTGCGTTTTATCCGGATCGCGTCGACGCGATCCGGGTCGAGGCCAGCTAGGTCCCGCACGCCTGGGTGCGCTTCGGCACGCTTTGGCACGAGCGCCTGCGCCGTCTTCAAGGCGCTGGCCTATCTGAAGGCGCTCGTATTTGCGTGGTTTCCCAACGCCGGTATCATGGAGTTTCATCGGTTTTGAAACTTCTCATTTCGCATGAAACTTCATGAAACCCTGCAGCCCGATCCCTGGCATTTCGCTCGGCCCGAGCTGGCCGATATCTATCTTGAAGCATTCGATCTGAAGCTTTCGTCGGCCCGGGGCCTGTTTGCCCGCCGGCGTATGGGCAAGACCGAATTCCTGAGAAGGGATTTGCTGCCTGCGGCCCAACAGAGGGACTATCTCGTTGCCTATACGAATTTGTGGGACAGCCGCTCGTCGCCCGATTCGGCGCTCGTAGCGGCGCTGACCGATGCTTTGGAGCCTCAGGGTGTCAAGGCGGTGCTCGCAAAGCTTGGCCGGCCGGTGCGCAGGGTCAGGGCCAGCGCAAAAATTCCGGGCGGCGTGGAAGGTTCGCTCGAGGCGGAGCTATCGGCGCCCGAACTGGACCGCACAGCTGCGCTGCGCGAGGTGCTGAAGCAGCTGGATCGCCAGAAAAAGCCTCTGCTGCTGGTTATCGACGAGGCGCAGGTGCTCGCGCGCGTGGAGCATGCCGACTTTGCGCATGCGTTGCGCGCAGGGCTCGATGTGCGCAAGGAGCGCATCAAGGTCATTTTCGCCGGCAGTTCCGAGACCACGCTGCGCGAAATGTTCGCACGCGCGTCCGAGCCGTTTTACAACTGGGCAGCGCTCGAACCGTTTCCGCTGCTGGGCGACGAGTTCGTGGCGTTCACCGTCAAACTGATGAACCGCATGGCGCGCAACCGGCTGACGCTCGAGCAGGGCAAGCACGCGTTCGAAGAACTGCATCGCACACCGGAGTTCTTCAAGCGGTTTATCGAGCGATACATGCTGTACCAGGTGCAGGGCGTCGAGGCTGCCCTTGCGCATACCAAGGCATCCGTGTTCTCTGACGAAAGTTTTCTCAAGCAGTGGAGCAGCATGAGCCCGGCCGATCAGGCCGTCATCGCGCTGCTGGCGCGTGGCTCGATGGACTTGCACAGCGCGGCGGGCTTGAGCCGCCTGTCGGTGCGTCTGGGCAAACCGGCAACCAAGAATACGGCGGCGCAGGCGCTACGCCGTCTGCAGGCGCAAAACGTGGTGACGCGTATGGCAGTCGGCGACTATCGCATCGAGGATGAAGCCTTCGCCGAGTGGATCCGCCGGCGCAACGCGCGCCGGCACTGAACGCTGCTTCGCAGCGCGGTGTGAGGTTGCTGCGAGGCAGCGGGTATCGAATTTGCTAAACCTTGCAACGGCTGCGCGTCGAGATGTGCCGCAGTGGCGTTTTGGCAACCCTACGGAGATTCGCGGAGAATCCGATGTCGCTCATCATTTACCTGGTTGGATGGCTGATTCTGATTGGCGGGGTGGCATGGGCGCTCGTCACGTTGCACGTGTCCGAGCACACGGTGGCGATCGTCGTAGTCATCATGGTCGGGCTTGCCGTGATTACCAGCGCCAAACGCGCGCGCGGCAGGCGCGATCATTGACTGCCAGCACGGCAACGCGGCACAGCGCGTGCCGTGTGGGCCGCGAACCGCTCAATCCGGTCGCGGCAGCGCAAATACCGGCGCGAACGAAGGCAGCCACGGCTGCCATACCCGCATCATGTCCGCCCACATCATCAGCGGCGCCGGGAACATCGACAACGGCATGAACCATTGCGGCTGCATCAGCCAGTTCGCCGCCGCATCGAACGACGGCGTGGCGGTAATGTGGATCGTCACGGCTTGTGCATTCTGCTCGGGCAGATCGCGCCGCGTGATTTCGACGTCGACTGTCGGCAGGTGGGCCGTGAGTTTTGTCTGAGCCATCATCAACCTCCGGCGACGCAGCGGTCGCATTGGATCGTGCTGGCTAGTCTAACGCGATGCGCGATGTGCGACCAGCGCGTGGCCTAGCGCTGTCGCGCGTGAACGCGCTCACGCACCTGCGCAATGATGTCCAGCGAGCGCCGCCGCGCATCGAGGTCGTGGATAAACGACAGCGCCATGATTTCGTCTGCGCCGGTTTTTTCGAGCATCTCCATCAACTGCGTTTCGAGGCTCTGTGCCGATCCGTAGATTGCCGCGCGTGCCGCAGCGTCGGTGCGTTGCCGTTCCTCTGCGCTCGCGAGCGCGTCGAAGTCGGCGACGGGTTCCGGCAAATGGGGAAGCAGCGCGCCGCGCAGGCGGCTGAGGGTCATCTGTTGCACAGACGTGAACAGGCGCTGCGCATCGGCATCGGTATCGGCCGCGGTGATGAACGTCGCGATCATCACGTGCGGCTTCGCCAGCACGGCAGATGGCTGGAAGCCGCTGCGATACGCGGCGATCGCCGCGTCGCATGCAGCGGCACCGATGTGCGATGCGAACGCGAGCGGCAACCCAAGTTGCGCAGCCTGCTGTGCGGAATATGTGGACGAGGCCAGTACCCAGACCGGCACGTGAAGGCCTGCGCCGGGCATCGCACAGACCTTTTGATCGGCCTGCGCCTTGCCAAACAGCGACAGCAGTTGCCGCAGGTCGTCCGGAAAGCGATCGCGCGTTTGCTGGGTCGAACCCAGGGCCAGTGCGACATCGTCGTTTTCGCAGCCCGAAGCACGGCCGACCCCGAGATCGATACGCCCAGGGTATAGCGATTCGAGTGTGCCGAACTGTTCGGCGATGGCCAGCGGCGGATGATTCGGCAGCATCACGCCACCGGCGCCGACGCGGATCGTCGACGTTTGTGCGGCGATGTGCGCGATCAGGACCGACGTCGCGGCGCTGGCGAAGGCACGCACGCCATGGTGCTCGGGGAGCCAATAGCGCGCAAAGCCGAATTCTTCGGCGGTGCGTGCCATCTTTACGGTTTGCAGCAGCGCGTCGCGTGCGCTGTCGCCGGCGCGCAGCGGCGCGAAGTCGAGAATCGAGAATGGCGTGGGTGCGGTCATGATTGAGGTCGGTGGCGTGACACAAGCGGTGCCACGAGAAGAGCGGCGGCACGAACGTGCCCTGAACTCCCACTCTAGTCAATGTGCTGGTCTTCGCAGTTGCATGTACGAACCTCGCATACGCCGGCGCGAATCGAATCCGCAGCTTGCGCTGCATGGATAACCCGTTCGCACAGTGCAGACAATTCGCCTCGCGCTAGCAGTGCGGCGCCTTGTCGTCGTCGAGCCGGATCAATTGACCGTGATGCAACACTGTGAATACCCCAGGTGCGAGCCGCGCTGCGCGAGCCGCTTCGTCGAGCAGCCGCGGCGGCTCATCGATCGGCTCGTCGCTCAGTTCGAAGGTGCCCCAGTGAATGCCGATGGCGCGCTTCGCGTGAATGTCTTCGAAGATCTGCACGGCCTGTTGCGGATCGACGTGCTGGCCGCGCATGAACCAGCGCGGCGCATAGGCGCCAATCGGGATCAACGCGAGATCGAAGCAGCCGAATGCCGCACCGATCTTGCGGAAGTCGTTCGAGTAACCCGTATCGCCGGCAAAATACACCGATCGCGGCTGCGCGGCGCCAGCGGGTGTCTTGACGACCCAACCGCCCCATAGGGTTTCGTTGCGATCGGTCAGCGTGCGCGCCGACCAGTGCTGTGCCGGCACGAACCAGAAGTCCAGGCCGCCGACCTGCGTATGATCGCCCCAGTCGAATTCCTGCGCATGGTCGATGCCCTCGCTGGCGAGCCACTGCTTCACGCCGAGCGGCACCAGAAAGACGGGCGGGCCGCCTGGCTGGCGGTTCAATGCCGCGACGCTCGGCGCATCCAGATGGTCGTAGTGGCTATGTGAAATCAGTACCGCGTCGATATGCGGTAACTGATCGAGTGCGAGTCCAGGCGGCACCTTGCGTTTCGGTCCGATAAACGAAAACGGCGATGCGCGCTCCGAAAACATGGGATCGGTCAGGATGTTGACGCCGTCGATCTGCAGCAACGCGGTTGCATGCCCGATCCATGTCATCGTGTCGGCACTGCGGTTCGTCCTGATCCATGCAATGTCCGGATGATCGACCGGAAACCGGTACCCGTTAGCCGGTTTCGGCGGCAGCCCGTGCGTGAGCCGTTCCCACTGCCATTTCAGAAACGACGCGCGCGGCAGCGGACCATCGTTGTTGCCGAAGTGCGCGCCTTCGCGCGGTGCGTGCGCAAACAGGCGCTCTTGCGCCGGCCCGGCGGAAGCGGGCGCGGCGGCTTCCGGTGTGGCACGTACTGCACATGCGGCCAGCATGAACACACCGAACGCGATGCCGGGCACGATGAAGGTAGTGGCAAGGCGCCGCAGCAGCCGTAAGCGGAGCAAGGTTTTCATCAAAGGCCGAAAGAAATACCTGTGCGATCAAATGTGCGATTTATACACCAGGCCCGGCAGTCCGTTGAACGCGGGGCTCATCCCACCTCGGCGCCTACGTTCTGATACACATCCGCTACGTTGCGACACAAGCGTCACACGCGCCCATGTGACACTGCCCGGCAACTAACCGGAGTGCGAAGTGACGGGTCACGTGTACAAAGGCTCTTGCCATTGCGGCAAGGTGCAGTTCGAAATCGATTCTCCGATCATGCCGGCGGTGCGCTGCAACTGCAGCCTGTGCCGGCGCAAGGGCGCGCTGATGACGCCGGCATTTACTCAGGACAATCTCCGTATAATCAGCGGTAGCGACGACCTCGCCGTCTATCAGTTCAACACACGTGTCGCGCGGCATTGGTTCTGCCGCACTTGTGGCATCTATCCGTTTCATCAGACGCGAAAAGACCGGGGTCTGTGGCGAGCCAATGTCGGCTGTCTGCACGGAGTAGATCCTTATGCCCTCGAGTCGTCCGTCAGCGACGGTGCAAGTCTTAGCGTGGTCAACGACGCATGAACCGCATCTTCGCCGCGCTATGCGTGATTTTCGGCCTGACCTTCGCCGAACTGGTCCGTCCTCTCAGTTGCTCGTGCGGGTTCACGCAAACCGAGCGCCGCAAAAAGGGAGAGGCGGTTAGATGGAAAAGGTCGAGCACGTATTGATCGTCGATGACGACCGGGACATCCGCGAACTGATCGGCACGTATCTGCAGAAGAACGGCGCGAGGGTTTCGAAGGCGTCGGGCGGCCGCGAAATGTGGGCGGTGCTGGCCACCGAGCCGCCGGACATCATCGTTCTGGATATCACGCTGCCTGGCGAGAACGGGCTGGCGTTGTGCCGCGAACTGCGCGCCGGGCAATGGCGCACGATACCGATCCTGATGCTGACCGCGTTGAGCGACGAGACCGACCGGGTGGTCGGCCTCGAAGTCGGTGCGGACGATTATCTGATCAAGCCGTTCGCCGTGCGCGAGCTGCTCGCGCGGATTCGCGCGATCCTGCGCCGCGCGCGCATGGTGCCGCAAGGCTTCGAGCGCCCGGAAGCGCCGCCGTTTCTGCTGTTCGGCGACTGGAAGCTCGATACGGTCGGGCGTCATCTGATCGACTGCGAGGGGACGATGGTTGCGCTAAGCGGTGCCGAGTACCGGTTGCTGCGCGTGTTCGTCGATCATCCGCAGCGGGTGCTGACACGCGACCAGTTGCTGAGCCTGACGCAAGGCCGGCAAACCGAGCCGTTCGACCGGTCGATCGACCTGCTCGTGAGCCGCTTGCGCCAGCGGCTCAACGACGGCGCGAAAGATCCACGCTACATCAAGACATTGCGCAACGAAGGCTATGTGTTTTCGGCTGCAGTAACACCGCAGGAAGGCAACCAGTGAACGTTTCAAGCTTGCTCAAAGGACCGCGAACGCTGTTTCTGCGCGTCACGCTGATTTTCTTCGCGGGTCTCGTGGCAGCGCAGTATCTGACGTTCTACGCGACGATGGCTGAACGCAACGAGGTTCAGACCACGTTCATGATCAGCAACATCCAGCGCGAGATCGCATCGGCCGTCGCGCTGCTCGACCGGGTGCCGGCCGCCGAGCGTCCCGACTGGGTGCCGCGTCTGGCGCGGCGCAATTACGGCTTTATCCTCGGCTCCGGCGTGAGCGGTGAGCCGCCGGACCAGAAGCTGTCCGCCGAGATCGGCACGGCAATCGAACAGAGCATCGGCCAGCGCTACCCGGTGGTGGTGAACGCGGTGCCCGGTGCGGGCGAGCATCTGCAGGCGCATCTGAAGCTGTCGGATGGCGCGCCGCTGACCATCGACATCCGGCCGGTCGCGAAGATGCCGCTGTCGGCGTGGCTGCCGCTGGTGCTCGGCGTGCAGTTCGTGCTGCTGGCCGTGTGCTGCTGGATCGCGGTGAGTCTTGCGACGCGGCCGCTCAACCGGCTCGCGCACGCGGCGGAAACACTGGGGCCCGACATGACCGCAACGCGCCTGCGCGAGACCGGCCCGACCGAAGTCGCGCGCGCGGCGAAGGCGTTCAATGCGATGCAGGACCGCATCCGCATGTACATGAAGGAGCGCATCCAGATTCTCGCGGCGATCTCGCACGACTTGCAGACGCCGATCACGCGCATGCGCATCCGTACCGATCTGCTCGACGACGAAACCGAGCGCGCGAGGTTCCAGCAAGACCTGCTCGAAATGGAGTCGCTGGTGCGCGAGGGTGTCGCATATGGCAGAACCTTGCATGGCACCGCGGAAGCGCCGCGTCGCATCGATCCGGACGCGTTGCTCGAAAGCCTCGTGTCCGACTACGAAGACGCGGGCGCGCACGTCATGCTGTCCGGTGGGATCGGCGTGCCGATCGTCACGCGGCCGGTGGCGCTGCGGCGCATTCTCGCCAACCTGCTCGATAACGCGATCAAGTTTTCGGGTGCTGGCGAACTGACCGCCGAGGTGTCGGAGGACCGGCGCATCGCGATCAGCGTGTCCGATCGCGGCCCGGGCATTCCGGCCGATCAGCTCGACGCGGTGTTTCAGCCGTTCTTCCGGCTCGACACGTCGCGCGAGCGCGGCAAGGGCGGCAACGGGCTGGGCCTTGCGATCGCGAGACAACTGGCGCTGGCGATGAACGCGACGCTCGAACTGAAGAATCGCGAGGGTGGTGGGCTCGAGGCCCGGCTGATTCTGGAAAAGGCGTCCTGAGCGCTTGCGTAGAGCGCACTGCACGCATGCGTGCGTGCGTGTGGCTCCGCGGATTTATATCGATTGTTTTTTTGTTCCCTGGCAGGAGTGTCATTTGATGTCGTCGGTGAATTTCGCTAACGTCGGCGGTGTATTCAATGGGTTGCGCGTCCGGTCGCTCCACTCGTTGCGTGTGCATCGATTCGTGCGGCGCGGCCTCGGCGCGTTGCTTGCCGTTGCGATGAGCTTCGGCACCAGCGCCTTCGCGCAATCCGCGGATGCAGATTTGTCCGTGCCGGCCGCATCGATCGCGCTGCCGCCGTTCTCGGGCGCGGTGCAATGGTTCAACTCGCCGCCGCTCACACCGGAGGCGCTGCGCGGCAAGGTCGTGCTCGTCAACTTCTGGACGTACTCGTGCATCAACTGTCTGCGCGTGTTGCCGTACTACAGCGCATGGGCGAAAAAATACCGCGAAGAGGGGCTGGTCGTCATCGGTGTGCACACGCCGGAGTTCGCTTTCGAGCGTAGCGCCGACAACGTGAAAAAGGCCATCGGGCGGCTCGGCATCGACTACCCGGTAGCGCTCGATAGCAACTACGGCATCTGGCGTACGTATCGCAACCAGTACTGGCCCGCGTTGTATGTTGCCGATGCGCAAGGCCGCCTACGCTATCAACATTTCGGCGAGGGCAACTATCGGGAGACCGAGCGCGCGATCCAGCAGCTGCTCGCCGAGCGTGGCGCGGGCCATGACGCCGGTCACATCGACAAGCAGCTCGTCGCGGCGCCATCGCAAGGTATCGGGCTCGCGGCCGACGCCGGCGCGATGAAGTCGCCGGAGACCTACATCGGCTACGAGCAGGCGACTAATTTCGCTTCGGCCACTGCACCGCTGCTCGACCGGCTGCAGCGCTACAGCGCGCCCGATACGCTGCCGCTCAACCACTGGGCGCTAACGGGTGCATGGACGCTCGGCCGCGAGTTCGCAAGCTCGAACGATGCACGCGCGGGGATCGTCTACCGTTTCCATGCGCGCGATCTGCACCTCGTGCTCGGACCGAGCCGCGATGGCAAGCCGGTGAAGTTTCGTATCAGCATTGATGGCGCGCCGCCTGGCGAGGCCCACGGTTCGGACGTAGCGGCGGATGGCACCGGTGTCGTGACGCAACAGCGCCTGTATCAGCTGGTGCGGCAGAACGGCAAGATCGTCGATCACACGTTCAGCATTGAATTCGATGAACCGGGAGTCGATGCCTATGTGTTTACGTTTGGTTGAGCGAATCGCTCCAACCCGTGCGGCCCGTCAAAACCGCGCTTCCTGAAACAAATATGCCCGCAGCCGTCGAGGCACTGCGGGCATGATTTTTTTGCGGCCGTCTTGTGAGCTGGGCGGCCGCGTGGCAGTCGCCGTCACCGCTCAGCTGCCGAAATAGATATTGCAGAAGCTCACCGGTCCGACACAGTTCTGCGCAGACTTCATCGGCATATGCGACTTGCCCATCTGCGACGTGCCGTTCATCGGCATACCGCCAACCGCATCGCGGCTTGCCTGCGCATCGTTGGCGGCAGTCACCTTGGCTTCGGCTGCCTGAATGTCGGCAGGGTACTGCGTGTCGTCGCCGCTGGACGGGCTGTAACCCGCGCGTTCGACTTGCACCAGTTCCGCATGCACCTGTGCACGAGTGAGGCCCTGGTCCGCGCTTTGCGCGAAGCTGAGAACCGGAGCGGCGAGAGCGGCAGCAGCGATAACGAGGGAGGCGATGGTCTTCATGATGGCTTTCCTGAAAAATTGATTGAGTGTCGATTCGGTGCGCGTCGTGTGACGCGCTGGCTTCGTGTTCAGCGAGCGGCTCAGCTGCCTGCGTACAGATCGCAGTAGCTGCGCGGGCCGACGCATGCGTTGCTCATGCTTACGCTGGTCATTGCGCTGCGCATACCCGACTGCGTCGTGCCTTGCGAAGTGCCGCCGACGTCGCTGTCGCTGTGCTGCTTCTTCAGGCGCGCTACCTGTTGCGTGAAGATCGGGCTGACGTCCGGGTACGAAGCATCGGCGACAAAGCGCGAGCCGTTGTTTTCCGCCTGAACCAGTTCCGCACGAACTTCAGCACGCGTCAGGCCTTGTGCGGATGCGGCGGTCACGAAACCGAATGACGAGAGGGCAATCAGGGAAAGGCCGATAAGCGATTTGGCGTTCATTTGGAAATCCTAATCAGGTTAAAAGGAAGCTGGCGTTGTCAGAGGTGCAAACACTGCGGTCCGTCGGTTTATTCCGGGTTTTGTGCGGTGTTTTGCAACAAGTGTTTTGCAAGAGCGTTACGACAGGCAAAACACCGCATCGTCCGAATTTATTCCCGCTTGCTTTCGCTCGCGTTTGTCTGCGTGCTACATCAGGGCGAACAAGACGCGCGCTTCCTTTATTCCCGAAATTTTTCAGAACGCCTGTACAGTCGTGCCGGCGGGCCTCTCAGGCTACTTGCCCGGCCACCTGCGAAGCCGCCTCTGCGGCCGCTCGCAGCTCTTCGAGCGTGCGACCGTGCGGACGCAGCCGCAGCGACGGATCGAGCCGCTGCCAGTCGAGATCGGCCGGGTCGGCGGCCATCGGGCCGGGCGCTTTCGCGACCAGCACGGCGCTCGCAATCTGCTGGAAATCGGCCCGGAAATGCACCGAACTCTTGTTGACGAGAATCTTCATCCGTTCGGGCTCGATGCCCGCGGTGCGATACAGATTGCGGTCGAACATCTGCATCTTGATCGAGCTCACGCCGATCCTGACGCCGCCGATGCGCAGGCACGCAACCGGCCCGAGCTCGCCTTCCACGCCGTGCATCATCGGGCCGTCGAAGCGATAGTGCCCGTCGGACAGATGCTCGACTTCGAAAATGCCGGAGAGCGGTTCATCGCCAGGCACGCCGGAACGCCCGGCGAGCGCGAGTTCGATCCGCGCGCCGACTCCGGCGCAGTGCGCGGCCGCCGCAGCCCGCTCGTCCCAGATCAGGCCGACCGCCGCGTCAGTTGCACCGTTATCGAGCAGCGCGCGGACCATGCCCATCGTGTTCGAATCGCCACCTACCCCGGGGTTGTCCTGCGTATCGGCGATGATCACCGGCTGGTGCGCCTTGCGCGCAAGACGCATCGCTTCGATGACGGCTTCGTTCGGCGCCAGAAACGGCACGTCCCATTGCGCTTCTTGTTGCACCATGCTGGCGGCCAGTTCGTCGACGGCCGCCTCGAGCTCCGCTGCGTCGAGGCCGTAGCCCCAGATCATCGGCCCGCATTCGGGGAAGTCGGAAGCAGGAAAGCCCGGTGCAAACGACAGCGAACGGACGCTGCCCTGTTCGAGCGCTGCCAGCCGGTCGTACAGCCCGCGTGCCGGCTGCACCAGCGTGCACATGCCGTTCACCGGAATCAGGAACGGTATGCGCCGCGCGACGCGCACGAACGGGCGCTGCGCCGCAAGCAGTTCGGCGAGCAGGCGCGCGGCCTGTTCGCCGGTCTCGGCCATGTCGACGTGCGGATAGGTGCGGTACGCCACCATTGCGTCCGCGTGCTGCAGCATTTGCTGCGTGACGTTCGCATGCAGGTCGAGCGACACGACGAGCGGCATCTGCGGGCCGACGCGTGCGCGTACTCGCCGCAGCAGTTCGCCTTCGCCGTCGTCCAGATGCTCGGTGACCATGGCGCCGTGCAGATCGAGATAGATCGCATCGAAGCCGCCATGTTCGATCGCATCGACGATCTCGCCGGCGATGCGCTCGTAGGCATCTTCGGTGACGTGGGCCGAAGCGCTGGCGCCGGCCCAGATCACTGGAATCAGCGCATGGCCTGCGGCTTCGGCGCGGCGGATAAAGCCGCCGATCGGCACGTTTACGTCGCGCAGGCTCAATACGCCAGCGCCACGCGTGAGGGGCGGGAAGCCTTCGCCTTGCAGGAAGTTCTGGTAAGTGGCCTTGGTCGGCGCGAAGGTATTGGTTTCGTGCTGGAAACCTGCGATCAGGATCTTCATGTCGGGAGCGTTCCCTGGTTGGAGGTGGGGTGAGCGGTGCCGGCTGCTTCTGCGGGCGAAGCGGCTGCAAGAGACGTAAGAGACGTAAGGGGCGAACCTGACGCGGCAACCCCCTGCCGCGCAGGTGGCCGGTACATCAGAAGCAACAGTGACGCTAGCGCCAGCAGGCCCGCCATTGCCAGCAACCCGGCGTGCAGGCTGCCGGTCGCGGTCTTGGTCCAGCCGATCACGGCCGGCCCCCAGAAGCCGCCGGACAGCCCGATCGTATTGATCAGCGCAATGCCGCCCGCGGCGGCGGAGCCAAGCATGCATTCGGACGGAATCGCCCAGAACACCGTGTAGGCGATCCACATCATCGCGGTAGCGAAGGTGACGAGTGCCAGCGTGGCGAACAGCTGACCGTCGGTAAATACCGTGCAGGCAAGCGCGGCGCCGCCGGCCAGCGCCGGCAGCGCGCTGTGAAAGCGCCGCTCGCCGACGCGGTCCGAGCGGCGGCCGCCGAAAAACATGCCGAACGCCGCTGCTACGTACGGAATCGCCGCATACCAGCCGAGCTGCAGCGTATCGGTCACGCCTTGCTCGCGGATCAACGTAGGCAGCCAGAAACTGATCGCGTAGATCGAGCAGATGATGCAGAAGTACGCGAACGCGAGGCGATACACCCGCAGGTCGCGCAACACCGTGCCGAACGAATGATGCGCGGCACGCTCGGGGCGCGTCTCGCCGGCGAGCAAGGCTTTGTCGTCAGACGAAAGCCAGCGGGCCTGCGTGGGCTCGTCGGCAAGAAAGAACAAGGTGATGACGCCAAGCGCGATACAGGGCAGCCCTTCGAGCAGGAACATCCACTGCCAGCCGGCGAGGCCGTGCGTGCCGTGAAACGCGGTGATCAGCCACGCGGACAGCGGCCCGCCGACAATGCCGCCGATCGGCCCGGCGAGAAACACGATCGCGATCGCGCGTGCCATCCGCGAAGGTCCGTACCAGCGCGACAGGTAGTAGATCATGCCCGGCGCAAAACCGGCTTCGAATACGCCGAGCAGAAAGCGCATCGCATAGAAGGCCGTCACGCTGTGCACGAACAGCATGCACGCCGACGTGATGCCCCACAGCACCATGATGCGGCTGAAGGTTCTGCGTGCGCCGATGCGCGGCAGCAGCAGGTTGCTCGGCAACTCGAACAGCACGTAGCCGATGAAGAAAATGCCCGCGCCGACGCCGTAAGCCGCATCCGAAAATCCGAGGTCGGTCTGCATCTGCAGCTTGGCGAAGCCGACGTTGACGCGGTCGAGATAGGCAAACAGGTAGCAGCACAGCAGAAACGGCAACAACCGCCAGTTCACCGTGCGGTAAACGACGGCAAGGCGTTCGCGGTCTGCGGCGTCGGCGCTGGAGGAGGCTTGCTGAAGCTGCATCGTCGGCATGGCGGTTGTCTCCTTGAGGCTGGTGTGCGTGACCTTCGTTCGGGTCGATCGGGGTTGATCGAATGTTGGTAGACGCAGAAAGAACGAGCAAGAGCAACTAAGTTCACGTATCGTTGCTTTATGAGCAACGCCGACACCCGGCAATGCCCGGTACTCCGCGTGGGTCAATGCCCGCAGGCGAAACAGCAAAAGATGAGAGAGATCAACCAGCAGCGGCTGCGCTACTTCCACGAAGTGCTGATCCACGGCACGATTCGCGGCGCGGCGGACAGCATCAACACATCGCCTTCGGTGATTGCGCGGCAGATCAAGCTGCTCGAGGACGAAATCGGCGCGGCGCTGTTCTATCGCGAGGCGCGCGGCGTGCGGCCGACCGAGGCGGCTGCGCATCTGCTCGAATACTGGCGCGGCTGCCGCTCCCACCAGGAGCAGTTCGAAGATCGCCTGCAAGCGCTGCGCGGGCTGCAGCAAGGCCATATCCAGCTGGCGATCAGCGAGGGCTACATCGACATGCTGATCGATGAAGTCATGGCGCCGTTCTGCGCGCGCTATCCGGCGCTCGACGTCGGCATCGACGTGCTGCCGGTCGACAACGTACTAGAGGAAGTGGCCGAGGGCCGCGCGCACATCGGTCTTGCGTACAATCCGCCGCCGCACGAGCGTATCGAGTTCGTGGCGGATTGCGCGCAGCCGGTCGTGCTGTTGGTGCGGGCCACGCATCCGCTGGCGCTGCGCGGCACGCCGGCGAGCGTCGCCGACCTGCTGGCGTGGCCGCTCGCGCTGATGCCCGCAAGCTTCGGCATCGGCCAGGCGGCGCGGCTCTTGGCATTCGCGGAAAACATCCAGATCCGCCCGACGCTCACCACCAATTCGTTGAGCGCGCTCAAGCGATTCGTTGCACACGAGAATTTCGTTACGCTGATCGGGGAATTCGCTGCGTATCGCGAAATCGCATCAGGCGATCTCGCGATTGTGCCGATCGATCATCCGCTGTTTCGCGGTACCAGGGCGCGCGCGCTCGTCAAGGCGGGACGGCCGCTGACGGCTGCGGCACAGGAGCTGCTCGACTGGATCTTGCAGCGTATGTCGATGTTCGCGCAGCAGGCGAACGGGGGGCGGGGTTGAAGTGCCGCATATGAAGCGCCATGCAGCGTGCAGGCAAACGCGCCGCATGAGCGTCGCTTCGCGTGCCTCGCTTATAGAACGAGCTGTGGCTGCTGCTGCGCCTGTTGCCGGTGCAACGCCTCGTTTACGCGTCGCTTCAGTTCGGGCGTGTGCAGCGCGCTGTCCGGCTTCAGCAGGTGCCTCACTTCGACGAGCAGCTTCTGCACGCCCGGATCATGCACGGCGAGGCTGTTCAGGCCCGCGTGATACCTGACGCGCTGCTGCAGATCGGCTGGCCGCGGGCCACGCGTTTGCGGATAGACGAGGTCTGCCGCTTCGCCCAGCGACCACGGCGTATCGACCAGTTCGTCGCTGCCGGCGAGAAAGGTCATGCCCAGCTCGGTAAGCGAACCGTCGGCGCCGGTCGGTCCGTCGAGCAGGCTGCGCAGCAGCAGCGCCTGCTGCGCGGCGACTGTCATGCCCTGGCCGTACACCGGGTTGAAATGGCAGATCGCATCGCCCAACGGCAGCAGGCCGGCCGGAAAATCGCGGATACGCGTGAAATGGCGCCGCCGGCTTTCGGCGAAACCAAAGCGGACCACCTTGCTTTCGCGGCGCCCCAGGCGCACGGCGTCGTAGAGGGTCGGCGTGTTGAGGCTGCGCGCCCAGTCGAGGAACGCGGGCTCGTCGAGCGGCGCGAGGTCGTCGCCGCGGCTTGCGAGCAGCACGTCCCACAGCCCGTGCTCGCGCATGAGCAGCATGCCGCCGCGCGTGCCTTGCGGTGCATCCGGATGGGTAATCGCCAGTTTGAAGTCGGGCTCGAAGCCGGGCGCAAACGAGTAAAGCACGCTGCCGTAGGTCAGATCGACGCGCAGCGTCGTTTCGTCGGGTAGCGGCCGCCCGTGCGTCTTCAGAAATTCGAGCGTGGGCAGGCCGCGCCCCGATGCATCGACGACAAGGCAGCCGGACAGCACGTCGCGTTTGCCTTCGCGCGTTTCGACGCAGACGCCGGCCACCTGCCCGGCGCGGTCCGCGACGATCTCGAGCACGCGGTTGGCGTCGCGCAGCACGACGTTGTCGAGCTGACGCAACCGCGTGCGTAGCACCGCTTCAAGCAGCGGCCGGGACTGTAGATATGTGTTAATGCACAGTTCGCGGCGCGGCAGCGCCGCACCGTTGGCCAGCTCGATCACGCCGTCAAGGCCGGCATCCGACATTCGCGCGCCGGCTTGCCGCAGATCTTCAGCAAGACCGGGAAACAGTTCGGCCAGTGCCGCGAAGCCGCCCGCCAGCAGCGCATGCGGCAGTCTGTCCTGCGTGGTGCCGGGACGTACGCGAATGCCGCTGGGCAACGGGTCGCGCTCGACCACGACGACTTGCCCGAAATGCCCGGCCAGCGCAGCTGCGGCCGAAAGCCCGCCGAGTCCTGCACCGATTACAAACGCTCGTTTGTCTGCATAAGGCTTTTTCATACGGCTCCGTATTGGGTGTCGAACCGGCTCGCGATGCGGCGAACCGGTCGGCTCCTGTCCTAACACCTGCCGGTCCGCGGTTATTCCATGAAGGTCTGCGTCCTGCTACGGCATCCTACGTATCGTCAGATATCCCGATGTGAAGGTGTAAGCAAAACAGCAGCGGCGCAGGCCGGCCCATCCGCATGCGGGCTGTGCGCCACTGTCCTGCTGGCGAAATTGGTGTCGGCTAGAATGACAGGCCGGGCGAGGGGCCTGTCGTACGGCCAGATATCGGTAAGCGCAGTGGGGAGCACGAGGCGAACATGGAAGGCAATTGGAAGTTTCAGCTGCGGGTCAACGTGTCGGCGCAACTGGCGCAGCGCTTGCGCGGCGACCCCGCGTGCCGCGCGCACGAAGGGCTGCACTATGTGTTGTCCCTGCACCAGGCGTCGATGATGTGCCAGTACGACGCATTTGCCGAGTATGTAAACGAAGCGCAAAGGTTCGGCCCCGAAAATTACCCGCTGTACCAGTGGACCCGCGACACGATCGAAAACCCGGCCAAGAAGGCAAAGTACCTCGAAACCTTTACCATCTATGTCGATGGCGAAGCGATCTACGACAAAACCGTGGCCGACTCGCTCGAAGCCGGTCTTGCGCCGCTGGTCGACGCCGCGCAGATAAAAGGCATCTCGCGCTTCGACACGAACCCGGCGCACAACCCGCAGCCGCCGGCGCGCGGCACGTAGCCCGTGCGGCGGCGCGCGCGGCATGCCGCGGCGCGGTCGAACGCCGCGTGAGCCCGCCACGCGTGCTTTCAACGAAATCCTGAAACTGTTTTCGCGTTTGCGGCGGTAGTCCGCGTCCGCACGCATTTGTCACACTCGCGCACTGGCGCTCGTCATCATCATCGGCACAGACAACCTGATTCACGGAGAAGCAAAACATGAAAGCAGTCGGCTATTACGAACCCCTTGCGATTACCGAAGCAAACGCGCTGATCGACGTCGAGTTGCCCGAGCCGGTGGCGGGCGAGCGCGATCTGATCGTCGAAGTGCGGGCGGTGTCGGTCAATCCGGTCGACACCAAGATACGCAAGAGCCGCAAGGCCGAAGGCGGCGTGCCGGTGGTGCTCGGCTGGGACGCGGCGGGCGTAGTGCGTAGCGTGGGCGCGAAGGTCACGCTGTTCAAGCCGGGCGACCGCGTGTGGTACGCAGGCAGCCTCGTGCGGCCCGGTACCAACGCCGAACTGCATGCGGTCGACGAGCGCATCGTCGGACGCATGCCGGCGAGCCTCGACTTCGCGGCGGCCGCGGCGCTGCCGCTAACCGCGCTGACCGCGTGGGAACTGCTGTTCGACCGCCTGCAGATCGGGCAGTCGCAGCCCGGCGGCCCGGCGGCGAAAACGCTGCTGATCGTCGGCGCGGCTGGCGGCGTCGGTTCGATCATGATTCAGCTCGCGCGCAAGTTGACCGCGCTGAACGTAGTGGCCACCGCATCGCGTCCGCAGACGCGGCAGTGGGTCACCGAACTCGGCGCGCAGCACGTTATCGATCACACGCAACCGCTTGCCGAAGAAATGAAGCGGATCGGCGTCGGCCATGCGCAGTACGTCGCGTCGCTGACACACACCGACCGCCATTTCGAGCAGATTGTCGAGGCACTCGCGCCGCAAGGCCGCCTCGGGCTGATCGACGATCCGGAGGCGATCGACGTGCGCCTGCTCAAGCGCAAGAGCGCGTCGCTGCACTGGGAGCTGATGTACACGCGCTCGCTGTTCGACACGCCTGATGTGATCCGCCAGCACGAGGTGCTGTGCAAGGTCGCCGACATGGTGGACGCAGGCGAGTTGCGCAGCACGGTGGGCGAGCACTTCGGCAAGATCAACGCAGACAACCTGCGCCGTGCGCATCAGTTGCTCGAAAGCCAGCGCACGCAGGGCAAGATCGTGCTCGAGGGCTTCGGCAAGTAACGGGGTAACCGCACGGCTGCCCGGCGCGCTCGCCGCAGAAGAGGCGAGTGCGCTGCAACATTGGCGGCTGTGCGTTCTCTAATGTCTTTCGCGGCCACAAACGCGGCCACGTTTTTCGCCGCGCTTTTCGCCGCGTTTATGGCCCTACTGTTGGCCGTACTGATGGCCGCAGTCGCAGCATCTGAAGCGCGAACGCGCCGTACGCCTCCTCCATCGCACACGATGCAAGGAGTGGGTGCCTGAGCGCCGCTCGATTGCTTCGCGATGCAGAGCGTCCCGTCTTCGCGCCTCGCGTATTGCACCTCACGCACAGAAAACGCCACACATGTCATCCGGATACGCCGCAGCCGCGTTATACCCACGTATGGGTGGCTCATGCGCACGCACGGTCGCACGACACTCTTCGACAATAGTTTTGTTTGAACCAGACGTCTAAGCTGAAATCACCGCAAACGCCTGCAGCCGCGGCGCGTACGCGGATCGGATTTGCGGGTCGGTGGGAGCTGTCATGCTGAACGTTCTGCATCACTGGATTTTTCTCGGCAGCAATGCGTACGACGAGTACACATTCGTGCCGTGGCTCAACAAGAACATCTATCGCAGAACCGTCGAATTAAGCTGCATCACGCTGCTATGAGCAGCCGCGCGGCCCGTGCCCCCAATGCCGGCTTCGCCTGCCTGACTTTCGACGGAATGCTGCCATGACGCACCTGTGCACGATCAAACCCTCTATCACCCGGCATGTGCCCGCCGATGCAACGGTGCGCGCCGCCGGCTTGCGAGGGGCGCGCGCGGCCGCCGGCCGCCAGCGGCGCTCAGGCAGGCGTCTGCAAAGGATTGCGCGCCACGCGCACCGCGATCGGGACGCCGCGCGAGGCGCACAGCACCGGGCGTTGTCGCCGCTCGTCTGGCGCGCGCAAAGCAGCCTGCCGGTGTGCCGGCGCTGGTCACCGTTGCTGGACGGCTGACCCCGGGCTCGCTTGTCTCATCGTGCACACTGTCAACGCTGCAAAACCGGACGGCTTCCAATAGACTGTGCGCAGCGGCAACGGCGCGCAGGCGGAGCCTGCATGGCCGCCGCACAGGTCGTCTCCCATACCGCGGTGTGGCCGCGGTGTGGCGATGCGCCTGTTTCAAAGGTGTGACACGACGAGGGCGGGGGATCAGTGGCAGGTTCGATTCATATGGGGCGCTGGGGTAGTGCGGCGCTGGTTGCGTTGACGCTCGCATGCGGGGCGGGCGTGGCTCACGCCGAACAAAAGCCGAAGGCGGCATTCCAGAGCGACGATCCGGTCGCGGTGCGCGCGATGTTGTCCGGCAAGCCTGAAGATGCCGCGCCGAGCACCCTGCGCAGCCGCTTCCAAGACCTGCTCGCCCGGTTTCCGCATGGCGTGAGCGCGACGCAGGGCGCGTTGGCCGCGCAGGCGCTGCGCGAGCGCAACTATCTGTTCATCGTCGACGCGCCGATCGGCATCCTGTACCAGGCGAAAACGCGTCTGCTGAAAGTGGACGTACCGCTCGCCGACGACGACCGTCCCGGCTACATCGCGCTGCAGAAAACCGTGAAGGGTATGAGCGGCCGGCGCCTCGTGATCGCGCCGGATGCGAAGGCCAAGGGCTACGTGCAAAACATCGACCGCATCGATCTCGATGCGACGGGCCGCCGTACCACCGCGCATGGCAGTCTGCGCCTGTCGCAGAGCGCGTTCGAGGCGGCCAACGGCGACTTCGCGATCGCCTTGCTATGCCGGCTCACGCCGCCATACCTGACCGACGAGCACGAGCACCACGAGCCCAGCGACGAGGAACCGACCGACATCACGACCCGCACGTCGACGCTGCACGTCGATGTGGAAGAAGTGTGGCTGATCGACCGCAGCGACAACACGGTGTTGTCCACGCGCCTTCGTCTGGCCAGATAGCGGGCGCCGGCGGCGCTCACGACGTCACGCTTGCGCTGCAGCAGGCGGCACGCGCGGCGCAGGCGCAGCGGCGTGCCCGCCGGCTAGCCGCTCCACGAGAAAATCGACAAACGCGCGCACGCGCGACGACAGATGCCGCGCATGCGGATACAACAGGATGAACGGCCGCGTGCAGCCGCCCTTGTCGGCGAGCAGTTCGACGAGGCGCCCGTCGCGCAGATCCTGTTCGACGCAGAAGCGGTAGGTCTGAAACAGGCCCGCGTGGTTGCGCGCCAGCGTGACGCCGGCCAGCACGTCGCCCGACGTGCCATAGCCGATAGGTATCGTCAGTTCGATTTCCTCGCCGCCTTCGGTAAACACCCATGGCAGCGAGCGGCCGCTACTGGGGATTTCATACTGGATGCAAGCGTGCGCCTGTAGCGCTTCAACCGTGCGCGGTGTGCCGGCATGCTTCAAATAAGCGGGCGACGCAACCACCACCAGTTCCGCATCCTCCAGCTTGCGCGCGACGAGGTTCGAGTCGGCCGGTGTCTTGCCGCGAATCGCGAGGTCGAAGCCTTCGTCGGCGAAATCGATGTTGCGGTTGCTCAGATGCGTTTCGACCTGCACGTCCGGATAGAGCTTGCGGAACTCGGCGAGCACCGGCAGCACGCGATAGTGTCCATACGGCGTCGGCATGCTGATGCGCAGCACGCCGCTCGGCGTAGTCTGCTGGCCGGTCGCTTCGCGTTCGGCATCGGCCAGCTGGTTCAGCGCCTCGCGGCATTGTTCGAAGTAGCGGCGGCCGGAGTCGGTCAGGCGGATCTGCCGGGTGGTTCGCACGAAGAGCCGCACGTTCAGGCGCTCTTCGAGCCGCGCGATCGAGCGGCTCACGGCCGCGGGCGTGACGCTCGCAGCGGTGGCGGCGAGTGTGAAACTGCCCAGTTCGGCGGCCATGCAGAACAGCTCGATGCTGCCCAACAGGAGATCGTCGAATTTTCTTTGCATATCGGGGCTCCCGGGGGCTTGGCCGCGCGAACAGGCGGCGCCGCTTCATGCAGCGCCTTGCCCGCATCATACGCAATCGTATAGCCCGATGCCCACACCGCTCAAGGCGCAAACTGAAACTGCTCGAACGCGTGCAGCTTGCTTTCGATCGCGGCTTTCAACGCCGCACGCTTGCCGCGTACGAGCCAATGCCACTGCTGCACTTGCAATTCGCGGCGTTCGCGGTCGGCCTTCAGATCGACGACCGCGACAATCTGTTCGTCGACCAGCACCGGCAAACCGAAGTACCCGTACAGGCGTTTTTCCTTCGGCAGATACGCTTCGAAGCGGTGCTCATAATTGAAGAACAACTGCAGCCGCTTGCGCTGGATCACGAGTGGATCGAACGGCGACAGGATATGCACGCCATGCGCCGCTTCAGGCGCAGCGGCGAGCGTCTGCGGCTCGGCCCAATGTTCGGACTTGCCTGCGCCTTCGACGGCCACCGGCACCAGCAAGCCTTCGCGCACGCGCGCGTCGATGGCGGCGCGCACCAGCGGTTTGCGCTTTGCATTCAGATGGCAGATCGAATCGAGGCTCACGAGGCCCTGCGAGCGCAGGCCGCGCTCGAGCAGGTAAGCGGTGGATTCTTTCTCGGAGGCGCCGCGCGGCGACCGTTCCCAGCTGAAATGGCGCTCCATCAGCTCGTAGGTCTTCAACATGCCGGCGCGCTCGCTCACCGTCAGCTTGCCGATAAAGAACGCGAACTGCAGCGCGCGCTTTGACGGCTTGCGGCTCGCCCACGGATGATCTTTTTCGACCGGGACGTCGTCGTCGATATCGCGGATCGACAGCGCACCGTGCTCGCGGATGCGCGCGATCACCTTGCGCAGGTCGGCTGGCGTGACCGAGTCGAACCAGCTTTTCGGCGACTTCTGATGCATCTTCATGTCCGCGATGAAGTACTTCAGGTCGCGGGTCGGCACATACGACAGCGCGTGCGTCCAATACTCGAAGACGGACTTGTCGATGGTTTGCGCCTGGCGCAGATGCGCGCGCTGGTACTGCGGAATACGCGTCCACAGGATGTGATGATGGCAGCGCTCGATCACGTTGATCGTATCGATCTGCACATAGCCGAGATGCTCGATGGCCGCGCGCGTGGCCTGCGCGTCGCCGCCGAACGGCTCGTCGGTGTCGAGCCGTTGCGCATGCAGCCAGATGCGGCGGGCTGCATCGAGGGTGAGCGGCACGGGAGCGGGAGCGGTGGACAGGCGCGGCATGGCGGATTCGGGAACGATCGGTTCGCCGATTTTACGCAAAACGATGGCGGCGTGTGCGGGCAGGCAGCGGCGGGATGGCGCTGCATCCGGCGCAGCAGCGCACTGCAGCATCGGTTGCGATACGGCGCTCCGGCACGGTTCCCATCGTGTGCCGGAGCGTGCGGGCCGTGCTTAAACGCCTTGCCTTAGCGCATGCGCAGCCGCAACCATGTTTTGCAGCGCCGGAATCACTTCATCCCACGTGCGCGTTTTCAACCCGCAGTCGGGGTTCACCCACAAACGCTCCGCCGGAATGCGCTCGGCAGCTTTCTTCATCAGATCTATGATGTGCTGCTGGCTCGGGATGTTCGGCGAATGAATGTCGTACACGCCAGGCCCGATCTGGTTCGGGTAGTCGAAGTGGTCGAACGCATCGAGCAGTTCCATATCCGAGCGCGACGTCTCGATCGTGATCACGTCCGCATCCATACCGGCGATCGACGCGATGATGTCGTTGAATTCCGAATAGCACATATGCGTGTGAATCTGCGTTTCGTCCCGCACACCGTTCGCGGCGATGCGGAACGACTCCACCGCCCATTGCAGATACTCGTGCCATTGCGCGCGGCGCAGCGGCAGTCCTTCGCGCAACGCGGCTTCGTCGATCTGGATCACGCGCACGCCGGCCTGTTCGAGGTCGAGCACCTCTTCGCGAATCGCCAGCGCCAGCTGGTAACACGACACCGAACGCGGCTGGTCGTCGCGCACGAACGACCAGTTCAGGATCGTCACCGGACCGGTCAGCATGCCCTTCATCGGCTTCGCGGTTTGCGACTGCGCGTAGCGGATCCATTCGACCGTCATCGCACGCGGCCGGCTGATGTCGCCGAACAGGATCGGTGGCTTTACGCAGCGCGAGCCATACGATTGCACCCAGCCGAACTGGCTGAACGCATAGCCGTCGAGTTGTTCGCCGAAGTATTCGACCATGTCGTTGCGTTCGGCTTCGCCATGCACCAGCACGTCGAGCCCGAGCGCTTCCTGTTCACGTACCGCGCGCGTGATTTCGCGTTCCATGGTTGCGCGATAGTCCGCTGCATCGAGTGCGCCGCTTTTGAACTGGCTGCGTGCCTGGCGGATCTCTCCGGTCTGCGGGAACGAGCCGATCGTGGTGGTCGGAAAGGCCGGCAGTTTGAGCCGTGCAGCCTGCTTTTGCGCGCGCTGTGCATATGCGCTCGTGCGCTTGCCAAGGGCGGTATCGACACGCGCAAGCGCAGCCTTGACGGCCGGATTGTGCACGCGCGGCGAAACACGGCGGCTTTCGACGGCGGCGGCATTCGCATCGAGCTCGGCGGCCACTGACGCACGGCCGTCGCTTAACGCGCGGGCCAGCACCGTCAGTTCGTCGAGCTTTTGCAGCGCGAAAGCGAGCCACGCGCGGATCTCGGCATCGAGCTTCTGTTCGCTGTTCAGATCGACCGGTGCGTGCAGCAGCGAGCACGACGGTGCCAGCCACAGGCGTTCGCCGAGCGACCGATGCAGCGGTTCGAGCCATTGCAATACCGCATTCAGATCGGTCTTCCAGATGTTGCGGCCGTTGATCGCGCCAACCGATAGCACCGACGAAGCAGGCAGTTGCGCCGCCACTTGCGCGACTTCGTCGCGTGCATTGATCGCATCGATATGCAGCCCGTCCACCGGCAGTTTGCACGCCAGGTCGAGGTTTTCGCGCAACGGGCCGAAGTAGGTGGTGAGCAGCAGTTTGACCCGGCGTGCTTCGAGCGCCGCGTATGCGGTGGTCAATGCGTCGCGCCATTGCGGCGTCAGTTCGGTGACGAGCACCGGTTCGTCGATCTGCACCCATTCGATGCCGAGCGCGGTGAAGTAGTCGAGCAGTGCCGCATAGACCGGCAGCAGACGCGGCAGCAGCGCGAGCTTGTCGGAATCGTCTTTTGCCTTGCCGAGCCACAGATAGGTCACTGGTCCGATGATCACCGGCTTCGCGTTGATGCCCAGCGCACGCGCTTCGCCGAGTTGCTCGACCAGACGCGAAGGATCCAGCGCGAACTGCGTGTTCGCATCGAACTCGGGGACGATGTAGTGGTAGTTGGTATCGAACCACTTGGTCATCTCGCCCGCCGCCACGCCGCCGCAGCATGCGGCATGTTCGTCGGCGCCTTGTGCGGAACGGCCGCGTGCGACGCGAAAAGCGTTGTCGAGCGCATCGCCGTGAAAGCCACGCACACGCTCGGGCAAGTTGCCGAGCGTGAAGCTCATATCGAGCACCTGGTCATAGAACGCGAAGTCGCCGACCGGCGCGAACGACAGGCGCGCCTGATCCTGCCAGTGACGTGCGCGCAATTGCGCACCGAGCGCTTTCAGCTCGTCGCGCGACGATTGACTCTTCCAGTAGCGCTCGAGCGCGAACTTCAGTTCGCGTTGTGCGCCGATGCGCGGAAAGCCCAGATTGTGTGTGGTGACCATGGTTTGTCTGCGTAGAGGAAAGTGTCTGGCAGCGATGATAGAATTTTCGATGTATGAATAAAAATTGATTTATTTCATACATCGATTATTTATGTTCATGGAGGCAGACGTGCTCGAACGCAGTCATCTGATGGTGGTCAGGGAGATCGAGCGGCAAGGGTCGCTGACGGCCGCTGCCGACGTGCTGAACATCACGCAATCGGCGTTGAGCCATACGGTGAAGAAACTGGAGCAGCAGCTCGGCACGCCGCTGTGGATACGCGAAGGCCGCTCGATGCGTCTCACGCAGGCAGGGCAGTATCTGCTGGGACTGGGCAACCGGCTGCTGCCGCAGTTCGAGCACGCCGAAGAGCGCATCAGGCAGTATGCGCAAGGCGAGCGCGGCACGCTGCGCATCGGCATGGAATGCCATCCGTGCTACCAGTGGCTGCTGAAGGTCGTGTCGCCTTATCTGGCGCGTTGGCCCGACGTCGATGTCGACGTCAAGCAGCGCTTTCAGTTCGGCGGCATCGGCGCGCTGTTCGGCTACGACATCGACGTGCTGGTGACGCCCGATCCGTTAAACAAGCCGGGGCTGCACTTTGCACCGGTGTTCGACTACGAACAGGTGCTGGTGGTGGCCGACGCGCATGCGCTCGCCAACGAGCCTTATGTAACGCCGGCCCAGCTGGCCGATGAAATTCTGATCACGTATCCGGTCGAGACCGACCGGCTCGACATCTACACGCAGTTTCTGACGCCGGCCAACGTGGTGCCGAAACGTCACAAAGTGATAGAAACCACCGACATCATGTTGCAGATGGTTGCAAGCGGCCGCGGCGTGGCCGCGCTGCCGCGCTGGCTGGCCGAGGAGTACGGCAGCTGGATGCAGCTCACGCCGTTGCGCCTCGGCAAGAAGGGAATCGCCAAGCAGATCTTTCTCGGCACGCGCGAAGCGGACGACGGCATCGATTATCTGAGTGCCTTCGTCGCGCTGGCGCGCAAAGCGGATTGGGCGCCGGCGCGTTTTCGCGTTTAGCGCTTCAGGCGTGCAAGGCGTGCAAGGCGTACTAGGCGTACTAGGCGTACGTTAAGCGAAGCGTTGCACGCTCAACTAATCGAATCGACCGCCAGCACGAGAATCGCAGCCACCGACGCCATAAAAATAATCGCGCCGACCGTGCGCCTGCGGTTCAGCTCGGTCCACAGCAGCACGCCGGTCAGCGACAGCAGCACGAGGCTGCCCGCGATCGAATCGGCCAGCAGAATCCAGCCGACATTCGCGCCTTGCGAGCGATGCATCGCTTCGAGCACGCCGATCACGCCCTGTTCGCGCCGCTCGACGCGCACGAAGGTGCCGCCTTTCCAGTAGTCGGCGTCGACCAGATAGCGTGGCGTGATGAAGCGCGCGGTCCAGTGCTCGGGCTGCGTCATCGATTCGTCGCCCCACGTGACCGGCTTGGCCGGCTCGCGTTGAACGCGGGTCGCGGGCCGGTCGAGTTTCAGTTGGTCGTGCACCCACTTCGACAGATCGCGCGGCGAATGAAAGGCATCGGCGGCCACCGGCAATTGCACGGTCGACACTTCCGGTGCACCGGCCTTGATCTTCATCGTGGCCCGATGATTCTGCAGAAAGCCCGTCACGCCGAACATCAGACCGAGTACGGCGCCCCACAGGCCGACCCAGCCGTGGATCTTGCGCAGCCACTTCAGGAACTGGCTGCGCCGCGAGCGCGTCGAACTGGCGCTGGCGCGTGCCGTAGCGCTTTCTTCTGCGGTGGTGACGCGCGTGGTTGAAGTATTCATGGATCTTCCCTGTTAATCAGAACTCGAGAGTCGACGACAGTTCGAGCGTGCGCCCGAGACCGACGCCGAGCTGATTCGATCCGGCGGCGCTCCAGTAGCGCCGGTTGGCAGCATTCTCGAGATTGGCCTGGAACGACACACGTTTGCCGTACACGCGCGTGGCATAGCGCGCACCCGCGGTGAGCAGCGTGTAGCCGCCGATGGTGGCCTGATCGGCGCTATTCACCGGGCGCGGTCCGACGTAGTACACGCCCGCATTGACCGCGAGGCCCGCAACCAGCGGCACGCGATATTCGGCAAACAGGCTGGCCGTGACGTGCGGCGTGTTTTCCGGCGTCTTGCCGATCAGCGTCGGATCCGACGAATCGACCTGCTTCGCGTTCAGATACACGGCCGAAGCGATCAGCGACACGTCCTTCGTAATATCGCCCTGCACCGAGAATTCGACGCCGCGATAACGCGCGTTGCCGTCGAGCGCAAATACGTTGTCCGCATTGGTCTCGGCGGCCGGCTGCCGCAGATTGAACAGTGCCAGCGACACCAGCACGCGATCGGCGAAGCGCGTCCGCACGCCGACTTCTTCCTGATGGCTGACGGCCGCCGGCAGGATCTGGTTGGCATTAGCCGCGGTGGCCGGCGCGCTGCCAGCTGATTCGAGCGCTTCGACATAGCTTGCATAGACGCTCGTGTTCGGCGTGATCCGGTAGGTCAGGCTGCCGGCCGGCGAGGTGCGGCTGATGTCCTGATTCGGCGTGCCTTGCTGCGACGCCACGAACTCCGAGCGGCGCACGCCCGCGAGCAGCTGCAACCTCGACGTCAGATCGATCTGGTCGAACGCATACGCGCCACCATTGCGGATGTGCTGCGCGAAGAACTGCTTGGGCGCGCCACCCGACGTGAAGGCCGTCACCGGCACCGGGTTGTACAGATTCTGTGGCGCGTTGAAGAAGAAGGTCGTGAAGTCCGGCTGGAACAACCAGTCCTGCGTGAGCCCGAGCGTCAGCGTATGCGCGAACGGCCCGGTCCTGAACGCGCCGTTTACTTCGAGGCGCACGTTCTTGTTCTCGTACATCTGGCCGTTCTGCTCGCTTGCCTGCAGCGTGCCGGCGCCGGTCGCCACGTTGTACTTCTGGAACACCCATGCCCAGCGGTCGCGCCGCGTGATCGACTGGCCGAGCGTGAAGTTCGCGCTCCAGTTGTCCGAGATCGCGTAGTCGGCGCGCACCAGTTGCGAGGTCGCGGTAGCGTTGGTCGGATGCGCGTTGCTGGACAGCAGCTTCGACGGATCGGGCATGCCCGGCAGCGAAATCGTGCCGTTCTTGCCGGCCGCGAGCGGCGCGATGCCGGCCTGCTCGACGACGCGCGTCTCGATGTGTTCGAGGTCGTACTGCAGCTTCAGCCGGCTCGTCACTTTCCAGTCGAGCGCCGCGCTGATGAACTTGCGATAGCCGCGATCGCCGTCGATCGGCGTTTCGACGTGTTCGTCCATTGCGTTGACGCGGATGCCGAACTGATTGTCGTTGCCGAAGCGCCGCGCGATATCCACCGCCGCGCCGATCGAGCCATGCGAATCGCCGAGTGCGGTGATGCTCGTCACCGGCTCGCTGCCGGCGCGCTTCATCACCATGTTGACGATGCCGGCCGGCACCGTGAAGCCGTAGTACAGCGCGGAAGCACCCTTGAGCACTTCGACGCGCTCCTTGTCCTCCATCGGCATCCAGATGTTGTTGTCGATCGGCAGTACGCCGTCGATCAAAAAGCTCGAGCGGTTGTCGAGCGGGATACCGCGCACCGACAGGTTGTCGTAAGCAAGCCCGTTCAGTTGCTGACGCACCACGCCGGGGACGTTGCGCAGCGCGTCGTACAGGCCGGTATCGCCTTGCGCGTCCATTACGCTGCGCGTGACGACGTTGATGGTAGCGGGTACATCGAGCGCATCGAGACCTTTGTATGGGCCGGTTTCGACCGAGGTAGGCGCGAAGCCCTGCGTTTTCTGGCTGACGACCTTGACCGGCGCGAGCTGCGGCGCATCCGCGGCGCTCGTCGTCGGATCAGTGTTCTGCTTGCCGGAGCCGGCTTCCGTGGCGGACAGATCCGCTGCCTGCGCGACGCTGCCGGCCAGGCTGGTCGCCAATACGACGCTCATCCAGCGCGTTTTCGTCCGAGCCGGGAGATGCCCGCTCAGTCGGCCTTCGATCATTCCGTTTCCCCAGGTTCATCGTGACCTCCTCGCAGAGCGACCGTCACACAGCACATGGCCTACGTTATGCCATCCGTAAATGGCGGCCATATTAATGCGAATAACTATCATTTGGAAAGTGAATGGACATTGAAATTTATTACAGATCGAAAGGATTGCGGGCGTGGTTGTGCAAGAATCGAGACTTCGTATCCGGCGCAATCGAACCGTTCGGGGGAGACTGCTTTGACAACCATGACCAACATGCAAGGCGACGTACTGCGTATCGGCGAGGCCGACGCGTCACAGGCGCTGCGTGAACGCGAGGAGATCAAGCGATGACCGCCTGCGAACAGATCGACCAACTGATCGCGGACCTGACGGACTGGCGCGGCGAGATCTTCGCCGCCGTGCGCAAGTGCATCCTCGAGGCCGATGCGCAGATCGTCGAGCAATGGAAGTACATGGGTAGCCCGGTGTGGTACCGCGACGGCATGATCGCGGTTGGCAACGCACACAAAGGCAAGGTGAAGCTTACATTCGCGCACGGCGCTGAGCTGCCGGACCCGGACAAGCTGTTCAATGCGGGTCTTGAAGGCAACGAGCGGCGCGCGATCGATTATTTCGAGGGCGATGCGATCAACGTGCGCGCACTGAAGAACCTGGTGCGCGCGGCGATCGAGCTCAATCAACGCAAGCTGAAGAAGAAAGCTGCCGCCGGCACGCGCGGCAAAGCGGGCAAAAGCGGAGCGTCGAGCTGACCGATCTGCCGCTCGCGTTCGAACGCGGATACGGATTTTAAAATGTCTTTATCCGCTGTATCTAATCGCAAATAAAAATTCATTGAGAATGGATAAGCGGGAATGCTCAATGTTTCATATCGATAATTTTCGATGGTGAATCGTAAGGCCTTGTTATCAAGCGGTTATGGCCGGATCGGACATTGGTTCAATGCCCCGGTATGCAGGGCGGGAAGTTCAAAAAAGTTTAGAAATGCAAAACCGTAAAATCAGCCTGGCGCGCGTATGATCGATTTAAACATGCGCATGAGCATCCTTTTAAAAACCATCATGCGCGCAATAGGCGGGGCATATGATGGAAGGCGCGGTTAAAAGCGGCGAGCAGATCGACGTAGCGGCGATTACCCAGTGGTTGAGGCGCCAGGGGCAGCCGATGCACGGCGAGCCTCGCCTGACGCAATATCACAATGGCTTGTCCTGCAGAACCTACCGGCTGCGCTTTATCAACCGCGACATGGTGCTGCGTTTTCCATTGCATGCCGGCGCGCTGCGGCAGATGCGCCGCGAATATCAGCTACAGCACTTTCTGGCCGGCTCTTTTCCGGTGCCGGCAATGTTCGCGCTATGCGACAACCTCGACGTCGCAGGCGTGCCTTTCTACGCGATGCAACATGTCAGCGGTATCAACATCGATCGCAGCAGTGCGGCGCCCGGGCGCTTCACGGCCGCGCAGAACCGTTTGCTATGCATACGCATGCTCGAGCGCGTGATCGAACTTCACCGGCTGCCGCTCGAGCCGTTGCTGCCGGTGTTCGGCGAGCACCGCGTGGCCTGTGCCGCCGCGCTGGTGCGCTACTGGTACCGCCGCTATCTGCGCTTCGCTACCGGCGATACGCCGGCGCTCGACGACGTGTACGCGTGGCTGATTGCCCATGCGCCCGCACCCACGCCGCGCTGCCTCACGCACAACGACTGGAAATTCGACAACATCGTGTTCAGCGACGACGATGAACTGCGCGTGCTCGGCGTGCTCGACTGGGAATCCGCCGCACCCGGCGACCCGCTGATCGACCTCGCGTTGTTGCTCGCACTGTGGCCGCAAGCGGACGACGCCGCTATTTTCAGGCGCTATCTGTATCAACCGGTGCTGGCGCCCGGCATGCTGAGCCGCGCGGAAATCCTCGCGTTCTACGCGCAGCACGGGCCGTATCCGATCGCGCAATGGGGATACTACGAAGTGCTCGGCCTGTTTTACTACGCGACAGTCGCGCAGTTTCTGCACGCGCGGCATCTTGCCGGCCGCGATGGCGGGGATCCGTTTTTCGCCGGCGTTCCCGCGTTGCTCGAGCATGTCCGGCAGCGATGTGTTGCGAAGATCGACGCATACGGTGCGCTGACGCCATGCTGAGGCGAAAGCGGTTGCGATGTCGGTGATGGACCTGATCGACTTCGTGCAACGGCGCGGCAGCTGGCTGCCGTTATCGTGGCGCTATGCGATTGCCGGTGCGATCTTTGGCCGGCACAGCCCTTTTTTCAGGACCTGCGGCATCGAGGTCGATGCAATTGCACCGGATGCAGTCCGCTTGCAGGTGCGCGAGCGCCGGCGTTTGCGCAGCCGCACGGGCAGCCTGCACGTGATGGTTGCGAGTCTCGCATGCGAATATGCCGCGGGTTTTCTGGTCGCGCAGCATGTCGATCGGCGTGCCGTGCAAGTGGTTGTACGGCGCGTGCGCTTCGACTTCAAACGACCGCTGGCTGGCGCAATCTTCGCGGAGGCACGCTTCGACGGCGACGCGCCTTGCGCATTGCAGGGCCGGCGCAAAGGCCGTGTCAGCGTGATGGTGGAGGTGCGCGATGGCGCAGGCGCAAACGCGATCGGCGGGCAGGTCGACGTGGTCTGGTTGCCATACGCCGATGCCTGAACCGGGCACGCGGCGCTGCGACGACGCTTGCGCGACGCGCGGCCGCACAGCACGACGGTTCGCCGCTACCGCGTGCCGCCAGCCACCCCCGTCACTGCGCCCCGAGCGTTTTGATCAGCGCGTCGAGCGCGCCCATCTCTTCTTCGGTCAGGTCGGTGAGCGGCGTGCGCACCGGTCCGGCGCTGCGTCCCACCAGCTTCGCGCCCGCCTTGATGATGCTGACCGCGTAGCCCGCGCGGCGATTGCGGATCGCGAGATACGGCAGGAAGAATTCGTCGAGCAGCTTGCCGGTGGTCACGCGGTCGTTCGCGGCGACCGCGCGATAGAACTGCATCGCAGTCTTCGGAATGAAATTGAACACCGCCGACGAATACACCGGCACGCCCATCGCCCTGTAGGCCTCGGCATAGACTTCCGCGGTCGGCAAGCCGCCGAGATACGAAAAGCGCTCGCCCATGCGGCGGCGAATGGTCACCATGTTTTCGATCTCGCCCACGCCGTCCTTGAAACCGATCAGGTTCGGGCAGCGCTCGGCCAGTGGTTCGAGCGTGTCGGCGGTGAGCCGCGAGTTCGCCCGGTTGTAGATGATCACGCCCATCTCCGGCACCGACTTGCAGACCGCTTCGGCATGCGCGGCGATGCCTTGCTGGCTGGCTTCGGTCAGATAGTGCGGCATCAGCAGGATGCCGTTCGCGCCCTGGCGCTGCGCTTCCTGCGCGTAGGCAATCGCAACACGGGTCGGGCCGCCGGCGCCGGCGATGATCGGCACCTTGCCCTTGCAGGTCGCGGCGGCCGTGCGTACGACCTGCGCATAATCGTCGTGCGTCAGCGAGAAAAATTCGCCGGTGCCGCCCGCCACGAACAGCGCCGAAGCGCCGTACGGCGCAAGCCATTCGAGGCGCGCCGCATAAGTGTCGGCGCGGAACTCGCCGGCTTCGTCGAAATCGGTGATGGGGAAGGACAGCAGGCCGGCGGAGACGATCTGCTTAAGTTCCTGCGGAGTGGTCATGGTGTGGTGATCGGAGAGGTTTTCTTATATGTCATCGTACGACAACAAATGTCATGGCTCAACCGGATTTCGCGGCATAATACGGGTTTTCAGGGTAAATACTGCGAATTTGCCCGTATCCCATGTTGTAGGATGACGTATAAATGACGGCCCGAAATCTTGACGGATCGGGCCATCGTTTTCACGAGTCGTCATGACGCGTCACGAGGATTCAAGCAATGCAACAACCCCCGCACTACATTCGCGTGCACCCGAACGACAACGTCGCGATCGTCGTCAACGACGGCGGCCTGGGCGAGGGTGCCGTGTTTCCCGATGGTCTCGTGCTGCGCGAGCGCGTGCCGCAGGGCCACAAGGTCGCGCTGAGCGACCTGGCCGCCGGCGACGAAGTGATCCGCTACAACGTGGTGATCGGTTACGCGCTGCAGGCCTTGCCGAAGGGCAGCTGGATCAATGAACACGTGATCCGCATGCCGGAGCCGCCCGGCCTCGAAGATCTGCCGATCGCCACGATCAAGGCGCCCGCCATGGCGCCGCTCGATGGCTTCACGTTCGAAGGCTATCGCAATACCGACGGCTCGGTCGGCACGCGCAACATCCTGGCGATCACGACGACCGTGCAATGCGTGGCGGACGTCGTGCAGCATGCGGTCACGCGCATCAAAGCCGAACTGCTGCCGAAATACCCGCACGTCGACGACGTCGTCACCCTCGGTCACACCTACGGCTGCGGCGTGGCGATCGACGCGCCCGATGCGATGGTGCCGATCCGCACCGTGCGCAACATCGCGCTGAATCCGAATTTCGGCGGCGAGGTGATGATGGTCAGCCTCGGCTGCGAGAAGCTGCAGCCCGAACGTCTGATGCCGCCGGGCACGATTCCGATTGCTGCGGCGTCGGGCAAGGCAGCGGAAGGTTCAACGCAGGCAGCCGATGCCGACACCGCCAACGGCGACGTCGTCGTACTGCAGGACGAAGCGCACGTCGGCTTTCAGTCGATGCTCGACTCGATCATCAGAATGGCGGAAGGCCATTTGCGGCGGCTCGACCAGCGGCGCCGCGAGACCTGTTCCGCGGCCGACCTGGTGGTGGGCGTGCAATGCGGCGGCAGCGATGCGTTTTCCGGCCTGACCGCCAATCCGGCGGTGGGCTTCGCAACCGACTTGCTGGTGCGCGCGGGCGCTACCGTGATGTTCTCGGAAGTCACCGAAGTGCGCGACGGCGTCGACCAGTTGACCGCACGCGCAGCCAACCCTGAAGTGGCCGCGGCGATCATCCGCGAGATGCAGTGGTACGACGCATACCTGAAGCGCGGCGGCGCCGACCGCAGTGCGAACACCACGCCGGGCAACAAGAAGGGCGGCTTGTCGAACATCGTCGAAAAGGCGATGGGCTCGATCATCAAATCGGGCAACTCGGCGATCTCCGGTGTGCTTGCGCCGGGGGAAAAGGTCCGCCAGAAAGGGTTGATCTACGCGGCCACGCCGGCCAGCGATTTCATCTGCGGCACGTTGCAGGTGGCGGCGGGCATCAACCTGCACGTGTTCACCACCGGCCGCGGTACGCCGTATAGCCTCGCCGAAGTGCCGGTGATCAAGGTCGCGACGCGTTCGGACCTCGCGCGCCGTTGGCACGACCTGATGGACATCGACGCCGGCACCATTGCTACGGGTTCTGCGAGCATCGAACAGGTGGGCTGGCAGATGTTTCACCTGATGCTCGAGGTGGCGAGCGGCCGCCAACCCACGTGCGCGGAAAAGCTGAAACTGCACAACGCGCTAGTGCTTTTCAATCCGGCGCCGGTAACCTGACGGGCCGCGTGCTGTAGTGTCACAGCGCTGCGCCTAGCCACCCGGTTTCGATGCATTCACAACCAGATCAATACGCTTATGACCGATTCGAATCGTGACCGCGCCGCGGCACGCAAACCGTTCCATCGTCTGCTGCTGACCGGCGCGGCAGGCAACCTCGGCAAACAGTTGCGCGGCGCGCTGGCGCAATGGGCCGACGTCGTGCGTCTGAGCGACGTCGCGCCGCTCGGCGAAACGGCGGCGCACGAAGAAGCGGCGAGCGTCGATCTGGCCGACAAGGCAGCGGTTCATCAGTTGCTGGAAGGGGTGGATGCGGTGGTTCATCTCGGCGGCATTTCGGTCGAGGCGCCGTTCGAAGATCTGCTCGAAGCGAATATTCGCGGCCTGTACAACCTGTATTCGGCCGCGCAGAAGCACGGCGTGAAGCGCATCGTCTACGCGAGCTCGAATCACGCGGTGGGGTTTCATCCGGTGACGGAAGTGCTCGACATCGACGCGCCGCTGCGCCCCGACAGCCTGTACGGCGTGACCAAGTGTTTTGGCGAATCGCTGTCGCGCTACTACTTCGACCGCTTCGGACTGGAGACGGTGTGCCTGCGTATCGGCTCGTCGTTCGAGCAGCCGAAGAATCCGCGCATGCTGGTCACCTATCTCAGTTTTCGCGACCTGATCGAACTGGTGCGCTGTTCGCTGTTCACGAACCGCGTCGGGCACGCGATCGTCTACGGCGTATCGGATAACCGCACCAAATGGGTGGACAACACCAAGGCGGCGTTCCTCGGTTTTCGTCCGCAGGACAGTTCCGCTGAATTCGAGCACCTGTTCCCAGTCGGCGCGCCCACCGCGGAACTCGACGACCCGACCCAGCGCTTCCAGGGCGGCCCGTTCGTGCTGGCCGGCCCGATGGAGCCGAAGGCGTGAGCGGCGCGGCCGGCGTGCGGGTCGAGCGGGTCGAAGCGGCGGGGCGATTGCCGGCATCAGTCGGCGAAAGCCCGGTATGGCGCGTGGCCGAGCAGGCGCTGTACTGGGTGGACATTCCGGCACGCCAGATCGCGCGGCTGCAGCTAGACACCGCCGAGCGCGCCGCGTGGCTGCTGCCGGAGCAGGTGGCATGCATCGCGTTCGATCGCAACGGCACCGTGCTGGCCGGCTGCGAAAGCGGCCTGTTCGCGATCGCGCTGAGCGAGCCGGGTTCGGGCGCGCAGCCGGTTGCCGCCACCACACGCCAGCTCGCTGCGCCGCTGTTCCCATCCGAAGGCATGCGCTTTAACGATGGCCGTTGCGACCGGCAGGGGCGCTTCTGGTCCGGCACGATGGTGATGGACATGGCGGCCGCCAACCCGGCCGGCGCGCTATACCGGTTCGACGAACACGGCGTGCTGTCCGCGCCGGTGGTCGACTCGCTGATCACGCAAAACGGCCTTGCGTGGTCGCCGGATGGCACGACGATGTATCTGTCCGATTCGCATCCTTCGCGCCGGCAGATCTGGGCCTTCGACTACGACGTCGAAGCCGGCACGCCGCACAACCGGCGCGTGTTCGCCGATCTGAACCACTATGCGGGCCGGCCCGACGGTGCCGCGGTCGATGCCGACGGCTGCTACTGGACCTGTGCGAATGACGCGGGCCTGCTGCTGCGCTTCACGCCTGCCGGCAAGCTGGACCGGCAGATTGCGGTGCCGGCCACCAAGCCGTCGATGTGCGCGTTCGGCGGGCGCGATCTGGATACCTTGTTCGTCACGACGATTCGCCCGGCGGCAAACGCCAGCGAACACGATGGACATCTGTTCGCGCTGCGCCCTGGTGTGGCAGGGCTGCCTGAGCCTGAGTACGCGACGGCGCTATAAAGCGCCCGGGACGTCCAGCGTTTAAGCCCGGCTTTATTCGTCACTCATCGTACAACATAATAGTTGGGATGCAGATTTAAAATTCCCACAATGTGGCGATCTGCTGCATGCCAGCGCGCGAATATCGCGCTAAATATCCATATTGCTTAGCAATCCCAGTAAATTACGTCGCCGCGCTGCGGGTAAATACTGTCTGTACAGCTCACCTTACGTTCAATATTCTTCATACGTTGTCGTACAACGTATAAGACTAAAAGAATTCCTCTTTCGCAAATTCCAGGATTTCGGCATGCCCGTCCGGCGGTGATCACCGTCACCGCCGGCGAGAGGCTAACGTCGCGCCACACGCGCGGCAAACCCGACATCCGCAATCGATCGCCACGCTGGCCCATTTTCAAGGAATGTCACGATGAATCACCCTTATCTGTCTTCCCGTGTTTCGACGATCGTCGCGGCCGCGCTGCTGGCCTTCGGCACGATGTCGGCGCAGGCGCGCGTGTTTCGCGTGTCGGATGTGCATGGCGACACCTATCCGACCAACATGGCCGTCAAGTACATGGGCGAGCAGATCAACAAGGCGACCAACGGCAAGGATTCGGTCAAGGTATTCGGCAACAGCGCGCTGGGCTCGGAAAACGACACCATTGATCAGGTGCGCATCGGTGCGCTGGACATGGCGCGCGCCAACGGCGCGGCCTTCAACGAGATCGTGCCCGAATCGATGATTCCGTCGCTGCCGTTCCTGTTTCGCGACATCGACCATTTCCGCAAGGTGATGTACGGCCCCGAAGGGCAGAAGATTCTCGACGCGTTCAAGGCGAAAGGCATGATCGCGTTGACCTTCTACGAAAGCGGCGCGCGTTCGATCTACACGAAGCGGCCGATCCATTCGCCGGCCGACATGAAGGGCCTCAAGGTGCGCGTGCAGCCATCCGAACTGATGGTCGACGAAATCCGGGCGATGGGCGGCACGCCGACGCCGATGCCGTTCGCCGAGGTCTACACGGGCCTGAAGACCGGGCTGGTGGACGCAGCTGAAAACAACCTGCCTTCGTACGAAGAGACCAAACACTTCGAAGTCGCGCAGGTTTATTCGGAAACCGAACATTCGATGACGCCGGAAGTGCTGGTGTTCTCGAAGAAGGTGTGGGATACGCTCAGCCCGCAGGAGCAGGACATCATCCGCAAGGCCGCGGCCGATTCGGTGCCGTACTACCAGAAGCTGTGGACGGCGCGCGAAGCCGAGGCGCAAAAGACCGTCACGAAGGGCGGCGCGACCATCGTCGCGGCTTCGCAGATCGATCGCGCGGCGTTCGTCAAGGCGATGCAGCCGGTGTGGACGAAGTACGAAAAAACCCCGCAGATGAAGCAGATCGTCGATGAGATCGAAGCGGTCAAGTAAGGCCCACGTTTCAGCAATCAGAACGCCGTAGAGGCACGCCGCGCGCGCGACCCCAGGTCGCCGCGCGCGTCACCGCATGTGCTGCTGCGCGTGAAGCGTGTAGTGACAGGCGAATACCCATGAACCCCAGATGTATGCGAGGAAGCCGGCAATGCAATTCCTGAAACGGCCGAACGATCTGCTGTTCCGTTTGCTGGTGGTGGCCGCTTCGCTGGGGCTAGCCGTATTGAGCCTGCTGGTGATCTACAGCGTCGTGATGCGCTATGTGTTCAACGATGCGCCGGATTTCGTCGAACCGATTGCGCTGCTGCTGGTGATCCTGATTGCGATGTTCGGCGCCGCGCTGAAAGTGCGCGAGGGCGGCCATATCGGGCTCGATTCGTTCGTCACCAAACTGCCGCCGCAAGGCCAGCGCGCCGCGATGGTGTTCCAGCACCTGTGCCTGATCGCGCTGGCGGTGGCGATTTTCTTCGGCTGTTTGCAGATGGCCGAAACCACGATAGACGACCGCATCCCGATTCTCGGCTTGCCCGAAGCGTTGCGCTACTGCATTCCGGTGGTGGCGAGCGTGTGCATTGCGCTGTTCTCGCTCGAGAACCTGCTGGCGCTTTTCGCCCAGAAACACAAATAGAACCCGTCATGGAACTTGCTCTTCTCTCCGTCAGTTTTCTGGTCTTTCTGGTGCTTGGCGTGCCGGTTTCGTTTGCGCTGGGGCTGTCGTGCGTGCTGACCTATCTGTACGAAGGTCTGCCGGCGGCTACCGCGATGCAGTCGATGATCTCCGGCATGAACGCCTTCTCGTTTCTCGCGGTGCCGTTCTTTATTTTCTCCGGCGAGCTGATGCTGCACGGCGGGATTGCCGACCGCATCCTGCGTTTCGCGCAGGCCACCGTCGGCCATTTTCGCGGCGGCCTCGGCATGGCCAACGTGGTGGCCTGCACGCTGTTCGGCGGCGTATCGGGCTCGCCCACCGCGGATACTTCGGCGATGGGCGGCGTGGTGATTCCGTTGATGAAACGCGAAGGCTATAGCGCGGCTTACGCGGTCAACGTGACGACCCACTCGTCGCTGGCCGGCGCGCTGATGCCGACCTCGACCAACATGATCATCTACGCATTCGCGGCGCAGGGCATCACCGGCACCTTGCACGGCCAGCAACTGAGCGGCGTATCGATCGGCGATCTGCTGTTCTCGGGCCTGCTGCCGGTGCTGTGGGTGATGGGCCTCGTGCTGATCGCCGCGTACTGGCAGGCCGTGCGCTACGGCTATCCGCGCCGCGCCGACGGTTCGACCGGGCTGCAGCGCTTTCCGGGCTGGCTCGCCGTGGTACGCACGTTCTTCGGTGCGCTGCCGGGCCTGATGGTGATCGCGATCATTCTGGTCTGCGTGGCCAAGGGCATTGCCACCGCGACCGAGGCCGCGGCTATCGCAGTGGCCTATTCGCTGGTGCTGACGATGGTTGTGTACCGGTCGATGTCGCTGAGAAAGCTCGGCCATGCGCTGGCGAAAGCGGCCAAGACCACCGGCGTGGTGCTGCTGCTGATCGGCGTCTCGAACATGCTGCGCTACCAGATGGCGTATCTGGAGATTCCGGATGCGATCGAGCACATGCTCGACGGCGCCACCCGCTACCCGTGGCTGATGCTGCTGTACATCAACCTGATCCAGATTTTCCTCGGCACCTTCGTCGATATGGCGGCGCACATCCTGATCACCACGCCGCTGTTTCTGCCGATGGCGATGCACGCCGGCGTCGGGCCAGTGCAGTTCGGCATCATGATCCTGCTCAATTGCGCGCTGGGTCTGGTGCACCCGCCGATCGGCTCGGTGCAGTTCATCGGCTGCGCGATCGGCAACGTGTCGATCGGCGAAACCACCAAGGTCGCATGGCCGTATTACCTCGCCATTTTCAGCGCGATCAACATCGTGACCTACGTGCCGCTGTTTTCGACGTGGTTGCCGAGCCTGATCAACGGCCACCCGGTCTACTGAACGGAGACAAACAAGCAACGATAAACGCCGGTTGGAGCACCAGAACAAAAAGCGCAAACGAATAACAAACCCTTGGAGATTGAAGAATGAAAAAAGCACTGGCAAGCTCAGCGCTTGGCCTTGTCGCGCTCGGCGCACATGCACAAAGCAGCGTGACCTTGTACGGCATCGTCGATACGGGGATCGGATATCAAAGCAGCCAGGTCTCGACGCTCGGTGCGACGAGCGGCGGCCGCTCGGCGGTCAAGATGGTCAACGGCGTGTGGGCGGGCAGCCGTTTCGGCTTTAAAGGCGCAGAAGATCTGGGCGGCGGCACCAAGGCGATCTTCCAGCTGGAAGAGGGCTTTAACAGCTCGAATGGCGCGATGGGCGTGTCGGGCCTGATGTTCAACCGGCAGGCTTATGTCGGCATTACCGATACGAAGTACGGTTCGTTCACTGCGGGCCGTCAGTACACGCCGTACTATCTGCTGCTGTCGCCGTATAGCCCGACCACGTGGCTGACCGGCGCGTATGGCGCGCACCCGGGCGATCTCGATTCGATGGATACGCTGTATCGCGCGAACAACTCGCTGGTCTATACGTCGCCGAGCATCTACGGGCTGACGGGCAGCGTGTCGTATTCGGTGGGTGGCGTGGCCGGCAGCACCAACGCGGGTTCGACGTATAGCGCCGCGCTGCAGTATCTGAATGGGCCGTTCGGCATTGCCGCGGGCTTCCAGCGCGTCAACAACTCGACGCCGGGCGGCGGCGCATGGGGCGCCAACTCCACGATGTCGAACGGCGGCGCGCAGCCGGGCGTATCGGCCATCAACAACGGCTACCAGACCGCGCAGGCACAGCAGCGTATTGCGGTGACCGGCGGTTACGCGTTCAGTTCGCAGTGGGACGTGTCGTTCTCGTATTCGAACGTGCAGTACATCGCGGGCATCAACTCGAAGTTCCATCAGGAGGCGATCTTCAATACCGGCGGCGCGGTGCTGCACTTCAAGCCGTCACCGGTGTTCGATCTGGCCGCGGGCTACAGCTATACGCGCGCGACTTCGGCCAACGGCATCTCGAGTACGGCGTCGTATCAGCAGTTCAACCTGTCGCAGTTTTACTCGCTGTCCAAGCGCACCGGTTTGTATGCAGTCGAGGCGTATCAGCGCGCCGGTGGCCAGACGCTTGGTACGGACGGCGTCAGCATCATCAACGCGACGGCGGATGTCGGCGACGGGCAGAACGGTACGCCGGCTTCGTCGCGCAGTATGGTGGCGGTTGGTGTGGGGATTATTCATAAGTTCTGATGCGCGGCGCGCGGGCGGTATAGCACCGTCTGCGCATGCTTCATTTCACGCGTGCCATCGCCGCTGTTCGCGGTGGTACGCGACTACCGGCTAGTGCCATTCCTATAGAGACATGGAAATCAGAGCGATTCGAGGCGCTCGACCATGTCCGGGTATTTTTTCACCAGCTTGATCAGCAGAGCCGCTTGCGCGTTCGGCTTCGCCTTACCTTGTTCCCAATTTTGATATGTGCGCGGGTTAGTGCGCAGGCGATGGGCCATCACGGCCTGAGAAGCGTGCGACGATTCGCGCACGGCCTTGATCTCGTCGGCAGAGACTTCGACTGGGTCGAGCAACGCCGCCTGAGTTTTGCGTAGCGTAACTTTTCCTGCGCGCTCGGCAGCCAACGCGTCGAATCCGTTCTGCAGGATTTCAAACAATGGGCTTGGCTTTTTGCTCATTTGAGTTCGTCATCGTCCAGGTGGGTTTTGCGCGCCGATTCGAATATTGGCAATTCAACAAAGAAAGCATCCAGAAGCAAAACTATACGCTACTTGCGTATGGTTCTGAACACGGGGAAATCGTGGAAATGGCGAGGTGCCAATCGTCCAGTTCGCGCTCAGCCACGGTGCTCCGACCGCTCCGGTGTTAACCAGATCCGAACACCCCCTTAAGCAATAACAACTTCTTCAAGCCGCGCGTCCAGTGCATGATGGCTGTCAAATAGCCAATCTGCCGGAGACACGCACACATGACCGAAACCAGTCAGCCGCTCGAGGCATGGGTTGGCCGCACAGCATCCCAGGATGACTACCTCGCGCCGTTCCCCATCAGCGCGCTAGCCGCAACCCTCGACCGTCCCGCACCGCCGCAAATCGTGCCGGCGCTGTGGCACTGGCTGTACTTCCTGCCGGTCTCGCCGTTAGCCGAAACCGGTGCCGACGGCCATCCGCAGCGTGGCGGCTTTCTGCCGCCGGTGGCGCTGCCGCGCCGCATGTGGGCCGGTGGACGGCTGTCGTTCGATGCACCGCTCAACGTAGGCGGCCCTGCCACCCGCATCTCGAAGATCGAGACCATCCGCGAAAAAGAAGGCCGTACCGGCAAGCTGGTGTTCGTCACGGTGTCGCACCGCATCACGCAAGACGGCCGGGTGGCGATCGAAGAGCAGCAGGACATCGCGTATCGCGACCCGCCTTCGCCCGCAGAAGCCGACAAGGTGCCGGAGCGCGCCCCCGGCGACGCCACATGGAGCCGCGCGATCCATCCCGACCCGGTTCTGCTGTTCCGCTATTCGGCGCTGACTTTCAACAGCCACCGCATTCATTACGATTACCCGTACGTGACGCAGGAAGAAGGTTATCCGGACCTTGTCGTGCATGGTCCGCTGATCGCCACCTTGCTGGTCGACCTCGTGCATCGCGAGTTGCCACACGCGCTGCTGCGCGGTTTCGAATTCCGCGCGGTGCGCCCGACCTTTGCGAACCGTCCGTTCGCCGTGTGCGGCAAACCGTCCGAAGACGGCAAGACGATCGCGTTGTGGGCGCAAGACCACGACGGCTATCTGACGATGCACGCGAGCGCAACGCTCGCCTGACGCCCGACGTACCAGCAACGTAACCCCGTACCCCATTCGCTTTCGAACATGCAAACGAGCCATTCAGATACCTTCATCGACATCCGCGAAGCGGTGCGTGACCTGTGCCTGCAGTTTCCGGGCGAGTACTTCCGCAAGATCGACGAAGCGCGCGGCTACCCCGAGGAGTTCGTCAACGCGCTGACCGAAGCCGGCTGGCTGGCCGCGCTGATTCCGCAGGAATATGGCGGCTCGGGGCTCGGCCTTACCGAGGCGTCGGTGATCATGGAAGAGATCAATCGCGCGGGCGGCAATTCAGGTGCGTGCCACGGGCAGATGTACAACATGGGTACGCTGCTGCGCCACGGCTCGGCCGAGCAGAAGCAGCGCTACTTGCCGAAGATCGCGAGCGGCGAACTGCGGCTGCAGTCGATGGGCGTCACCGAGCCGACCACCGGCACCGATACGACGAAGATCAAGACCACCGCGGTCAAGCGCGGCGACCGTTACGTGATCAACGGGCAGAAAGTGTGGATTTCGCGCATCCAGCATTCGGACCTGATGATTCTGCTCGCGCGCACCACGCCGCTCGCGGACGTGCAGCGCAAATCGGAAGGCATGTCGATCTTTATCGTCGATCTGCGTGAGGCGATCGGGCACGGCATGTCGGTGCAGCCGATCGCGAACATGGTCAATCACGAGACCAACGAGCTGTTCTTCGACAACCTCGAGATTCCGGCTGAAAACCTGATCGGCGAAGAGGGCAAGGGCTTCAAGTACATTCTCGACGGTCTGAACGCCGAGCGCGCGCTGATCGCGGCCGAATGTATCGGCGACGGCTATTGGTTTATCGACAAGGTGACGCAGTACGCGAAAGAACGCATCGTATTCGGCCGTCCGATCGGGCAGAACCAGGGCGTGCAGTTTCCGATCGCGCGCGCGTTCGTCAACGTCGAGGCCGCGAGCCTGATGCGCTTCGACGCGGCGCGCCGTTTCGATGCGCACGAGCCGTGCGGCGCGCAGGCTAATATGGCGAAGCTGCTCGCAGCCGATGCATCGTGGGAAGCGGCCAATGCGTGCCTGCAGTTTCACGGCGGCTTCGGCTTCGCGTGCGAGTACGACGTCGAGCGCAAGTTCCGCGAAACGCGGCTGTATCAGGTCGCGCCGATTTCGACGAACCTGATCCTGTCGTACGTGGCCGAGCACATCCTCGGCCTGCCGCGTTCGTTCTAAGGAGGCTGTGCGATGTCGATCAGACCTTTGGACGGGATCAAGGTAGTCACGCTCGAACACGCGATTGCCGCGCCGTTCTGCACCCGCCAGCTGGCGGATCTCGGCGCGCGCGTAATCAAGGTCGAGCGTCCCGGCGCCGGCGACTTCGCGCGCGGTTACGACGAACGCGTGCATGGGCTGTCGTCGCATTTCGTATGGACCAACCGCTCGAAAGAAAGCCTCACGCTCGATGTGAAGCAGCCTGAAGCGGCGCAGATTCTCGCCGCGCTGATCGCCGATGCGGACGTGCTGGTGCAAAACCTCGCGCCGGGCGCGGCCGAGCGACTCGGGCTCGGTTACGAAGCGCTGAGCGCAAAGCATCCGCAATTGATCGTTTGCAATATCTCGGGCTACGGCGAAGACGGCCCGTATCGCGACAAGAAAGCGTACGACCTGCTGATCCAGAGCGAAGCCGGTTTTCTATCGGTCACGGGTTCGCCGGATGCACCTGCCAAAGCGGGCTGCTCGATTGCCGACATCGCCGCGGGCATGTACGCGTATTCGAACATCCTGAGCGCGCTGCTGCTGCGTGGCCGCACCGGCAAGGGCTGCCGCATCGACGTGTCGATGCTGGAGAGCATGGTCGAGTGGATGGGCTATCCGATGTACTACGCGTTCGACGGGCAAAAGCCGCCGGCGCTGGCAGGCGCGGCTCACGCCACGATCTATCCGTATGGTCCGTTTGCGGCGGGTGACGGCCGCATCGTGATGATGGGCCTGCAAAACGAGCGCGAATGGAAGCTGTTCTGCGACGAGGTGCTCGAGCAGCCCGCTTTGGCTACCGACGAACGCTTCTCGACGAACTCGAAACGCAGCGCAGCGCGCGATGCGTTGCGCGAGATCATCGTGCAGGCGTTTGCGAACCTGAGCGCGGCGCAAGTGGTCGAGCGTCTGGACAAGGTCGGCATTGCCAATGCGCAGATGAATTCGATGCACGACGTATGGGCGCATCCGCAATTGAAGGCGCGCGAGCGCTGGCGGGAAGTGAGCACGGCAGCGGGCATGGTGCCGGCGCTGCTGCCGCCGGGTCTCGGCGATAACTTTGCGCCGCGCATGGACGCGGTGCCCGCGCTCGGCGCGCACACCGATGCGATCTTGCGCGAGCTCGGCTACGACGCGGCACGTATCGATGCATTGCGCAGCGCCGGCGCGGTCTGAGCGGCAATGCACGGCATTCCTGCCCGCGGGCAAACACCTCAAACATACGCAGCCTGTTCAAGCATTCCGGAGACGACACCCATGACAACCACCACCTTGCATATCGAAGGCAACCAGAGCGAGGCGCTCGCCGCCTTCGCGGCCAATCTCGCATTCGATGCGATCCCGGCTTCGGTCGTCGAGCGCACCGTCAACCTGTATGTCGACTGGCTCGGCTCGGCGCTGGGCGGCAAGGGGGCGCGGCCGGTCGAAAGCATTGCGCGCTTCGCACGCACGATGGGGCCGGACGACGGTCCCGCCGAAGTGCTGATCGACGGCAGCCGCACCACGCCGTTTTTCGCGGCGATGGTGAACGGCGCGGCGTCGCATTTCGTCGAGCAGGACGACGTGCACAACGGCTCGGTGTTTCATCCGGCCGCGGTGGTGTTTCCGGTGGTGCTGGCGCTGGCGCAGCAGTTGAACGCATCGGGCCGCGACATGATCACGGCTGCGGTGGTGGGTTATGAAGTGGGGATCCGGGTCGGCGAGTTTCTCGGGCGTTCGCACTACAAGGTGTTTCACACCACGGGCACCGCGGGTACGGTGGCGGCCGCTGCCGCTGCGGGACGCATGCTGAAGTTGTCGCCGCAGGCGATGCTCGACGCGTTTGGTTCTGCCGGCACGCAGGCCGCGGGACTGTGGGAATTTCTGCGCGATGCGGCCGATTCGAAGCAGCTGCACACCGCAATGGCGGCAGCGAACGGCCTGATGGCCGCGGAGTTGGCCGCCGACGGCTTCAAGGGTGCGAAGCGCATCCTTGAAGGCAGCAAGGGCATGGCGGCCGGTATGTCGAGCGACGCCGATCCGGCGAAACTGCTCGACCGCCTCGGCGAACGCTGGGCCACCGTCGAGACTTCGTTCAAGTATCACGCGGCATGCCGTCATACGCATCCGGCAGCGGATGCGTTGATCGACGTGCTTGTCAAACATCAGATCCGCGCGCAGGACATTGCGCGTGTCGTAACGCACGTACACCAGGGCGCCATCGACGTGCTGGGCGCGGTGGTCGAACCGAAAACAGTTCATCAGGCGAAGTTCAACATGGGCACCGTGCTCGCGCTGGTCGGCCATTACGGTTTTGCGGGCGTCAACGAGTTCGAGCAGCATTTCCTCGCGGACCCGGTGGTCGCGTTTCGCGGCAAGGTGGAAATGGAGTACGACGAGGAAGTGGACCACGCATATCCCGCACGCTGGATCGGCAAGGTCACCGTCTACACCACCGATGGACGCGTGCTGCAAGGACGCGTCGACGAACCGAAGGGCGACCCCGGCAACACGCTGTCGCGCGACGAGATTTCGATCAAGCTGAAGCAACTGGTGAAATTTTCCGGCGCTTTGGACGAGGTTCAGGCCACGCAACTACTCGACAGCGCATGGCACGTCACCACGCAGCCGCGCGTCGGCTCGTTGCTTGGCAGCTTGACGGCAGCGGCCGCATGAGCGCGCCGCACTGCTCGTATCTGTTCGTGCCGGGCAACCGCCCCGAACGGTTCGTCAAGGCGCGTGCGGCCGGCGCGGATGCCGTGATCTTCGATCTCGAAGATGCCGTGCAGCCCGCTGAAAAAGCACTGGCGCGCGCCGCGATAGCGAATGGACTCGACGCAGCCGCACCGGTTTACGTGCGCATCAACGGCGCGCAAACCGAATGGTTCGCTGACGACGTCGCCGCGCTAGCCGCGCACCCCGGCGTAGCCGGCCTCGTCTTGCCGAAGGCCGAGGAAACTGCGTCGATCGCTACGATCCGCGAGCGTGCGCATGCGGCCTTGACGGTATCGCCGATCATCGAATCGGCGCTCGGCTACACACGGTTAAACGAACTATGCGGCGCGCCTGGCGTAGACCGTTTGCTGTTCGGCACGCTCGATTTCCAGTTCGATCTCGGCATGGAGGCCAACGAAGACGAGTTGATCGTGTTCCGCTCGGGCATCGTGCTCGCATCGCGACTCGCGGGGCTTGCGGCTCCCGTAGACGGCGTATCGACCGTGCTCGACGATGCCGCTTCGATCGAAGCCGATGCGCGCCTCGGGCGGCGCTTGGGCTTTGGCGGCAAGCTGTGCATTCACCCGAAGCAGCTCGCCGCCGTGCATCGCGCCTATGCATGGAGCGAAGCCGAGTACGACTGGGCGAAGCGCGTGCTGGAAGCAGTCCGCGCAAGCGGCGGCGCAGCGGTTGCAGTGGACGGCAAGATGGTCGACGCCCCGGTGATCCTGAAGGCCGAGCGCATTGCCGCTACGCCACGGCGCCCCGCATGACGCATTCGATTTTGCTGAAGGCCGCCTTTGGAAAATGCAAATTGCTTCACGGCCCTTATAAAGGCACGCTTTACGCACGCACCTAAGGCGCGTCCGCCATTCGCTCGATCTCAAGCGATAACCATCGCTTGAGATTGAGCTTTAGCTTTAGCTTCAACCCGGCAAGTGCACCTACAGAAAGCACCGGGCGAATGCGGCTACGAACAAATTCACATTGGAGACTGAATTGGCTATCGTCAATTCGGGCGCTCGGCTCGACCGCCTGCCCATTTCGACCTTTCACTGGAAGATTCTCGGCCTGATCAGCGCCGGTGCTTTCCTCGACGCGTTCGACATTTATCTCGCGAACGGTTCGCTCGCCGCGATGGTGAAGAGCGGCTTTACCGATCTGCACGTCGGCTCGTTCTTCATTTCGGCGACCTTTCTCGGCATGATGCTCGGCGCCGGCTTGTCGGGCTATCTGGGCGACCGCTTCGGACGTCGCTATTCGTATCAGGCGAATCTGGCCATCTTCGGGCTGGCTTCGATTGCCGCGGCGTTTGCGCCGAACATCTACTGGCTGATTTTCCTGCGGCTGGTGATGGGCATCGGCCTCGGCGCGGAACTGGTGGTGGCGGCCGGCACGCTCAGCGAATTCGTGCCGCCGGGCACGCGCGGCCGCTGGATTTCGCTGCTCGCGCTGATTACGAATTCGGGGCTGCTCGGTGCGACTGCAATCGGCTACTGGGTGATTCCGCATCTGGGCTGGCGCTATATGTTCGGCATTGCGGGCATCGGCGCGATGATCGTGTGGGTGTTGCGGCACCGGATGCCGGAATCGCCGCGCTGGCTCGAAACGGTCGGCCGCCTGCAGGAAGCGGAAGCGACGGTCGCCGCGATCGAGCGCGAAGTGGCGGCGAAGGTCGGCAAGCTGCCGCCGGTCGCGCACGTGTTCGATCACGAAGCGCCGCGCACGCCGTTTTCCGCGCTGTTCGAGCGCGGCATGCTCGGGCGCACGCTGGTGGCCGCGCTGACCTGCATGGCGATCAACATGTCGCTGTACGGCTTCGTGGCGTGGTTGCCGACCTTCTTCGTCAAGGAGGGGCTGACGATCGTGCAGTCGCTCGGCTTCGTGCTGCTGATGTCGTTTGGCGCACCGGCGGGCGCGGTGGTCGGCTACTTCACCGCGGACCGCCTGGGGCGCCGCAACGGGCTGGTGCTGTTCTCGGTGCTGACGGTGGTGCTCGGCTACGTGTACGTGCATATGCGCGATGCCGCGGCGATTTCGATCGTCGGCTTCGCGCTGGTGACGACCATTTATACGGTGTGCACGCTCGGGCTGTTCGGTTATATCCCGGAGCTGTTCCCGACCACGCACCGGCTGCGCGGCACCGGCGTGGCCGGCACCTGCGGGCGCGCGGCTTCGATGTCGACACCTTATGTGGCGATCGTGCTGTACACGCAGTTCGGTGTGACGGGCGTGGTGTCGATGGTGAGCGCGGTGTTGCTGCTGATGAGCGCGGCGATTCTTGCACTGCGTATCGAAACGAGCCGCCAGACGCTCGAGGCGATTGCGCCGGAAACACTGGCCGGCGCTGGGGCAGAAAGCCAGCGGATGGAGGTGGTGGCGAATCAGTCTTCATGACGCTCGCCCACCCATAGCGGTGTGTGTCGAAGGGTTGCAGGTTCTTGCCTGTAACCCTTTTTCCGTTTACGGCTTCAACCCCTACGCCAAAAACGGTATCTCGAATCGACTGCCGTGCCCGCAGGCCATATCATTGAACTCGGATGACATTGGAAGAGGGTGATGAGCAAGATCAACGCAGTTCCAGCATTGCGCCTGAGCGTCGAAAAGGACGCACGCAACTTCGACATGCTGCTTGAGGCATGAGCGCGACCTCATCACCCGATGTGTCGGCTGCGACGCGAGGCGCCGTCGAGACGCGAGTCGACGCAGCCCAGAGCCCGGTTTCAGAGGTATCCGGCGCGGCCGGGTGCGGTGCGGGCAACCGCACGACATTCACCTACGACGTTCAGATCCGGCTGTTGCTGGCAACCGATATCGCCATGGGGCCGGGGAAGGCCGATCTGCTGACGGCCATCAAGGAAACCGGCTCGATCTCGGCGGCCGGCCGTCGTCTCGGCATGAGTTACAAGCGTGCGTGGCTGCTGGTCGAGACCATGAACCAGTGTTTCCGGTCGCCGCTCGTCGAGGCGAACAAAGGCGGCTCGGGTGGCGGTGGCGCGAGGATCACCGAACTGGGCGAAACGGTTCTCGCGCAATACCGGTTGTTGCAGGAAGAGGTCGATCGCGTGGTCCAGGCGCACTTGCCAGCGCTTGCTCGCCATAGCCGCGACATTACATAACGCTAACTCCGGTAGTCAAATTTCATATTTTCCGACCTGTCGAGGTTCGATATAGTCTGGAAAACATATCGAAAACGCGACCGACAATCGTGGCTGCTTGCCACCTCCCGGTGGCGAGGCTCGAAAGCTGGGCGTTTGCCCATTACCCGCAATACCTGAAAACAGACTGCATAAGTGCCCCGCTGGCTACACAGCCCGCGGACAGGCGGGCGGCCCGCGCGAGAATTCGCGGCGACGGCGCTGAGGTCCTGTCGCGCTGGTGCGGTATCGGAGACGTAAACCATGAGTCAGCACGAACAGACGATCCGGATCTTCGAGCATCCCGGTGCGGGACGGCGCAAGGCCAAAGCCACGCCGAAGGGGCGGATGATCGATCCGCAGGCGGCTCATGAGATCGAGACACTGCTCGGCAGCCGGCCGCGGCAACGCGACCTGCTGATCGAGCATCTTCATCTGGTTCAGGACACGTACGGCCAGATCTCTGCCGCGCATCTGGCGGCGCTTGCCGACGAGATGAAGCTGGCGTTCTCCGAGGTGTTCGAGACGGCGACCTTTTACGCACACTTCGATGTCGTCAAGGAGGGCGACCCGGCGATCCCGCCGCTGACTATCCGCGTGTGCGACTCCCTGACCTGCGCGATGCTCGGCGCCGAAAAACTGCTGGCGCAGCTGCAGGAAACCGCGGGTCCGGGCGTGCGGGTGGTTCGCGCGCCGTGTGTCGGCCGCTGCGACACCGCGCCGGTAGCCGAAGTCGGCCACAATTTTGTCGATCACGCGACGGCGCAAGCCGTGCTGGATACCGCGCAGCGCAACGATACCCATGCTCACCTGCCGCAATATGTCGAATACGAGGACTACGTGGCGGGCGGCGGTTACCAGCTGCTGCAACGCTTGCGCTCGGGCGCACTGGCAACGGAAGACCTGCTGAAAGCGCTCGACGATTCGAGCCTGCGCGGTCTGGGCGGGGCGGGATTTCCGACTGCCCGCAAATGGCGCTCCGTTTTGGGCGTGCCGGGGCCGCGTCTGATGGCGATCAACGGTGACGAGGGCGAACCCGGAACCTTCAAGGACCGCTACTACCTCGAGCGCGATCCTCACCGCTTCCTGGAGGGCACGCTGATCGGTGCTCATGTTGTCGAAGCGCCGGAGGTCTACATCTATATCCGTGACGAGTATCCGGCCGTGCGCGAAATTCTTGCGCGCGAGATCGACAAGCTTCCGCCGGGCGGCCCGGTGCTGCACCTGCGGCGCGGTGCCGGCGCCTACATCTGCGGCGAAGAATCCTCTCTGCTGGAAAGCATCGAAGGCAAGCGCGGCTATCCGCGGCACAAGCCACCCTATCCGTTCCAGGTGGGTCTGTTCGGTCGCCCCACGCTGATCAACAACGTCGAAACCGTGTTCTGGGTGCGCGACATCGTCGAGAAAGGCGCGGACTGGTGGAAGGCGCATGGCCGCAACGAGCGTGTCGGCTTGCGCAGTTATTCGGTGTCGGGACGCGTGAAGCACCCGGGCGTCAAACTGGCGCCCGCCGGCGTCACCATTCGCGAACTGATCGAAGAGTTCTGCGGCGGAATGGCTGACGGACACCGTTTCCGCGCATATCTGCCGGGCGGCGCATCGGGCGGCATCCTGCCGGCTGCGATGGACGATATTCCGCTCGACTTCGGAACGCTCGAAAAATACGGGTGCTTTATCGGCTCGGCTGCCGTCGTGGTGCTTTCGGACCAGGACGACGTCAAGCAGGCTGCGCTCAATCTGATGCGCTTCTTTGAAGACGAAAGCTGCGGCCAGTGCACGCCGTGCCGCGTGGGAACGCAGAAAGCCGCACAGCTGATGGCCGAGGAGGTATGGGATGAGGAACTGCTCGGCGAACTGAGTCAGGCGATGCGCGACGCGTCGATCTGTGGCCTGGGTCAGGCCGCATCGAATCCGTTGGCGACCGTCATCAAGTACTTCACCGAACTGTTTCCGGCCCGGGAGCTCACGCAATGAATTCCATCCAGTTTGAACTCGACGGACAGACGGTTGAAGCCGCGCCTGGCGAAACGATCTGGCAGGTGGCCAAACGGCTCGGCACCGAGATCCCGCACCTGTGCTACTCGCCTGAACCGGACTATCGCGCCGACGGCAACTGTCGCGCGTGTATGGTCGAGATCGAAGGCGAGCGCGTGCTGGCTGCTTCCTGCAAGCGCACGCCGGCAGTGGGAATGAAGGTGAAGTCGGCGAGCGCCCGTGCGGAGTCGGCGCGAAGAATGGTGATGGAACTGCTGGTCGCCGATCAGCCGGCGCGCGCCACCTCGCACGACCCAGACTCGAAATTCTGGCGCTGGGCCGACAAAACCGGCGTGAACTCGAGCCGCTTTCCCGCCGCGCAGCGCTGGGAAGGGGATGCGAGTCACACCGCGATGCGCGTCAATCTCGACGCTTGCATTCAATGTGGCCTGTGCGTGCGCGGGTGTCGCGAAGTTCAGGCAAACGACGTGATCGGCATGGCGTATCGGGGCCACCAGGCGAAGGTCGTGTTCGACTTCGACGATCCGATGGGCGAGTCAACCTGCGTCGCGTGCGGAGAGTGCGTGCAGGCGTGTCCGACTGGCGCGCTGATGCCCGCGTCGCTGCTCGACGATCAGCAGACGCGCGTCAACTATCCGGACAAACAGGTCGATTCGCTGTGCCCGTTCTGCGGCGTCGGTTGCCAGGTCACGTATCAGGTGAAGGACAACAAGATCCTGTACGCGGACGGCAAGGACGGCCCGGCCAATCACAACCGCCTGTGTGTGAAAGGGCGTTTCGGCTTCGACTACATCCACCATCCGCATCGTTTGACGACGCCGCTGATCCGCCTGCCGAACGCGAAGAAGGACTGGACCGATCAGGTCGACCCCGCCAATCCGTACACCCATTTCCGCGAGGCGACATGGGAGGAAGCACTCGACGTCGCGGCACGCGGGCTTGCGACGATCCGCGATACACAGGGCGTCAAGGCGCTCGCCGGCTTCGGTTCGGCGAAGGGCTCCAATGAAGAAGCGTACCTGTTCCAGAAACTGGTGCGTACCGGCTTCGGCTCGAACAACGTCGACCACTGCACGCGGTTGTGTCACGCGTCGTCGGTTGCGGCGCTGATGGAAGGGCTGAACTCGGGCGCGGTTTCGGCGCCGTTTGAAGCAGCGCTGGACGCAGAAGTCATCGTCGTGATTGGCGCCAACCCGACGGTGAACCACCCGGTTGCGGCGACGTTCCTCAAGAATGCGGCGCGACGCGGCGCCAAACTGATCGTGATGGATCCGCGCCGGCAAACCCTGTCGCGGCATGCGCACATGCATCTTGCGTTCAAGCCTGGCAGCGATGTCGCGATGCTCAACGCAATGCTGCACACGATCATCACGGAAGGCCTGACCGACGAGCGGTACATCGCAGACCACACGGAAGGCTACGAGGACCTGAAGGAACGCATTCTCGCGTTCTCGCCTGAGAAGATGGAGCCGATCTGCGGCGTTCCGGCGCAGACGCTGCGCGAGGTCGCGCGGCTTTACGCCACCTCGAAGGCTTCGATTATTTTCTGGGGCATGGGCATCAGCCAGCACGTGCATGGCACGGACAACGCCCGTTGCCTGATTGCACTGGCGCTCGTCACCGGCCAGGTCGGCCGTCCGGGCACAGGGCTGCATCCGCTGCGAGGGCAGAACAACGTGCAGGGCGCGTCGGACGCGGGCTTGATTCCGATGTTCCTGCCGGACTATCAGTCGGTCGCGCGCACCGATCTGCGCGAGCCCTTCGAGCAGGTCTGGCAACAGGAAGTCGATCCGCAGGCGGGCCTGACCGTCGTCGAGATCATGGGCGCGATACACGCGGGAACGATCACCGGCATGTACATCGAAGGCGAGAATCCTGCGATGTCCGATCCGGATCTGCAGCATGCCCGGCAGGCATTGGCCAAACTCCAGTTCCTCGTGGTGCAGGATCTGTTCGTCACGGAGACGGCTTTTCATGCGGACGTGATCTTGCCGGCCTCGGCGTTCGCGGAAAAAGTGGGGACCTTCACCAATACGGATCGACGCGTTCAACTGGCGCGGCAAGTGATCGAACCACCCGGCGATGCGCGTCAGGACCTCTGGATCATCCAGCAGATCGCGCAGCGCATGGGCCTCGACTGGAGCTATCAGGGTCCCGCCGACGTGTTCGCCGAGATGACGCAGGTTATGCCGTCGCTGAACCACATCACGTGGGAGCGACTGGAGCGGGAAGGCGCGGTGACCTATCCGGTGGATGGCCCCAGCGTGCCCGGCAACGACATTATTTTCTCGGGCGGATTTCCGACGGCCAATGGCCGCGCGCGGATCGTGCCTGCCCATATCCGGCCACCAGACGAAATTCCTGACGCAGACTATCCGATGGTGCTTTCTACCGGCCGCGTGCTGGAACACTGGCACACCGGCTCCATGACCCGGCGTTCCAACGTGCTCGATGGCATCGAACCGGAAGCCGTCGCGCTGATGTCGCCGAAGGATATGCGCCGCCTGCAGTTGCAGCCCGGCGAGTTTGCCCGGCTGTTCACCCGGCGTGGCGCGATCGAGATCAAGGTGCGTTCCGATCGGGACGTACCTGAGAACATGATCTTCATGCCTTTCTGCTACGCGGAAGCTGCGGCAAACCTGCTGACCAATCCGGCACTGGACCCGTCGGGCAAGATTCCGGAGTTCAAGTTCTGTGCGGTACGGGCTGAACGTGCAGACGTTGCCAGCACCGTTGGTTGATGCGCGTCATAGGGTTCGTGGGCTGGAGCGGAGCCGGCAAGACGACACTCATCGCGAAGCTGATCCCCGTGCTGAAAAGCCGGGGGCTCAGCGTATCGACGCTGAAGCACGCGCATCATGCGTTCGATTTCGACCAGCCGGGCAAGGACTCGTATGCCCATCGCGAGGCGGGCGCGACTGAAGTTCTGGTGGCTTCAGGCAGCCGTTGGGCCATCATGCACGAACTGCGAGGCGCGCCGGAGCCGGCGCTCGTCGACCTGCTGCCTCACCTCAGCCCGGTGGATCTTGTCGTGGTCGAAGGGTACAAGGCTGAAGCACACGCCCGGATCGAGGTGCACCGCGTAGCGAATGGCAAGCCATGGATATGGGCCAACGACCGCCATATCGTGGGCGTGGTGAGCGACGCGCAGGGCGTGGAGCCGCCGCTTCCGCACGCGCATATCGATGACATTCCTGCGATTGCGGACCTCGCGCTGGCACTTGCGTTGCCTATTGATCAAACATTGAAGCGCTTGGCATCGCATCGATGACGACTGCGCGGACTGCGAAATGACATCCCCTAAAGATTCGACTGCTTCGGCCAATCCGGGACCGAACCCGCTTGCCGCTGGGAAGACAATATCAGCGTGGACGAAGCGCAAGCGTCGATTCACGCGGTGCTCCGGCCGCTCGCGCAAACCGAGAGCGTTCCGCTTACTCAGGCAATCAACCGGATCACGTCGGCCGACGTGATATCGCCAATCGACGTGCCGGCGCACGACAATTCTGCGATGGACGGTTATGCCTTTGACGGTGCAGCGTTGTCCATCGATGGCCCTCACACGCTGCGATCGACGGCGACGGTGTTCGCAGGCGGCGCGCCGGTAGATGGCGTGGGTGTGGGCGAATGCGTGCGCATCATGACGGGCGCCGTGATGCCGCCGGGTCTCGACACCGTGGTGCCGTTCGAACTGTGCGAGGTTGCAGGCGACCAGATTTCGATTCCGGCAGGCGTAGTCAAGGCCGGTGAAAATCGTCGACGGCGCGGCGAAGACCTTGCATGCGGCCAGCCCGCGTTGCCTGCCGGGCGCGTTCTAAGACCCGCGGACATCGGGCTGCTCGCGTCGCTCGGAATGACGCATATCGACGTGATGCGCAAGCTGCGCGTCGCCGTGTTCTCGACCGGCGATGAAGTCGTGTCGCCGGGGCAGCCGCTTCCACCGAACTGCATTTACGACAGCAATCGGTACGTGCTGATCGCTGCGTTGCAGCGCCTCGGCATGGAGCCGATCGACCTGGGGCTGTTACCCGACAATCGCGATGCATTGAGGGCAGCGCTTCAGACCGCTGTGGAGCAGGCCGACGCCGTTGTGACGAGCGGTGGTGTCAGTGCGGGTGATGCCGATTACACACGGGATGTGATGGCGCAGATGGGCGAGGTGAGCTTCTGGAAGGTTGCGATGCGCCCTGGCCGTCCGGTCGCTTTTGGCCGCCTGCGCACCGATACTGGACGTGAGGCATGGCTGTTTGCGTTGCCCGGCAACCCGGTGGCTTCGCTGGTCACGTTCTACGTGTTCGCACGGGAAGCCTTGCTCAGGCTCGCGGGTGCAAGATCGGAACCGATGCCTGTGCTGAACGCGAGGAGCGTGTCCGCGATACGCAAAAGGCCGGGGCGCACTGAATTTCAGCGCGGCTACGTATACCGCGGCAGCACCGGCGAATACGAAGTTCGCACTATCGGCTCGCAAGGGGCCGGCATCCTGCGCAGCATGACCGAGGCCAACGGCCTCATCGTGCTCGCGCATGACCAGGGTTCGGTCAGGGCCGGCGAACCGGTGAGCGTATGGTTGTTCGATGGCCTGACCTGACTCCACTGCTACGAACAGAGGACCGCTATCGGGGCGGTCCATTTTTTTTCACCTCGTTATATTCAGTTGTATATATCGAAACAACTTTTGCTGTTTCATCAAAAACTCAAACAGGGATTTGTGGCAAATGAATGCTAGGGAATGGGTGTTGGGATCCGCGGTTCTGGCTTCGTCGATCGGGACAAGCCATGCGCAGGAAGCATCGTCTGCCGTCGAGTTACCTCCGGTCACGGTGACGGCGCCGGCGGACCAGGGCGGTTACGCGGCGACGCCTCGCTACTTCAGCAGCGGCGCGGATCTCGGCCCGCTTGGCACACGCGCGATCCGCGACACGCCCGCCTCGGTGACCGTGGTGCCGCAGGACCTGATAACGAACCTGCAACTGTCGACGGTCAACGAGACCCTGCGCTATCTGCCTTCCGTCATGATCCGCAACCAGCAAGGCTACGAGGTATCGCGCCCGCAATCGCGAGGCTTCCAGGGATCGATCGTCCAGAACACCCGGCTCGACGGTTTCAATGTGATCGGCACAACGGCCATTGCCGCGGAGAATCTGCAGGAAGTGCAGGTGCTCAATGGTCTGGCCGGTTCGTTATACGGACCGCAGACCCCTGCAGGCACATTCAACTACATATCGAAGCGTCCGACCGATCAGCCGCTGTTCCGTTTTATCGAGGGTTACGATTCCGACAGCGTGTTTACCGAGCAGGCCGATATCGGCGGACGCATCGGCCCTGCAGGGAATGTCGGTTACCGCTTCAATCTCGTGCACGGTGAAGGGCAAAGCTGGGCGCCCGAAAGCAACAGCAACCGCACCTTGCTGAGCGCAGGGCTGGACTTTCATATCGATCGCGATACCGTCATCGAGACCGATTTCAGCCACTATTCAACCAAGGTGACCGGGCTGCCCGGCAGCATTACCTACGACAGCGGCAAGAGCACGTTCCTGCCGCCCGCTGTCGACGCCACACGGCTCGGCTATGGGCAGCCCGGCGCCGGCACGGACCTCGAGACGAACACGGCCTCGGTCAAGCTGAAACATGCCATCAACGACCAGTGGAATTTTGAAATCGGCGGCCTGTATCAGAACGCTGAGCGAGGTCTGTTCGGCATCACCAATGCGCTGATCGATGACCACGGCAACTATACGGTCACGAAAAACTTCAACGCGGTTCCGCATTTTTCGATTCTCAGCAATACCGCTGCGCTCAACGGGCACTTCGCCGTTCTGGGGATGATGAACGACCTGACCATTGGCACCAATGGCTTCGTCAACGGGCAATACTCGTACCGCAACTCGATTGCCACGACACTCGGCAATGCCAACCTCGCGAACCCGGTGGTGTTTTCCGCGCCGCCGGTGCCGGCGAACGGCGGGCAGTTCCGCTCGGCGACGTTGTTCGAGCAAAGCATTGTGGTGGGCGATACGCTGCACCTGAATAGCCAGTGGGCGGTTCAAGGTGTGTTGAGCACCTCGTTCATCCATCAGAAAAGCTTTAACGCAGCGGGCAAGGAAACCAGCACCGATGCGCAAAATCGCGTGCTGAGTCCGACCGTCAGCATCATCTACAAGCCCACCTCGGCGCTGACCACGTACGCCACTTACTCCAACAGCGTGGAAGAGGGAGAACAGGCGCCGGCCGGATCGGCTAACGTGAATCAGTTCCTGTCGCCGTACCGCGATCGTCAGTACGAAGTGGGCGCAAAGTACGCGCTCAATGAAAGCTTCCTCGTGAGTACCGCGGCATTCTGGATGACCCGTCCTCTCGCGAGCACCGATGCCGTGACCAACGTTTTCTCGGTGGTCGGCACACAGCGAAACGCGGGTGTAGAACTGTTCGTTCAGGGAGATGCAACATCCGATCTCAGTCTGTTCGGCGGCGTCACCTACATTGACGCCAGGCTGCAGGATACCGGCCGCGCGTCGACGAACGACAAGCTGGTGGTGGGCGTTCCGAAGTTCAAGGGCGATCTCGCCGCGGACTATCACCCGGCCTTTGCATACGGCCTGGCCTTTACGGGTGCCGTCCATTTCGAAACCGAGCGCGCTGCGACCAATACGAATAACTCGTTCGCGCCGGCCTATGCGACGTTTGACGTCGGCATGCGATATTCAAATGGCGTGCTGGGTCACCACGCCACCTTTCGCTTCCAGGTGATCAACCTGACCAACAAGCAATACTACTCGTCGATCGCTGACGGCAATATCGTCGGAAGTCCCGGCGCAAACACCGCATACCTTGGCACACCGCGAACGTTCATGGCGGCGCTCGAGTTCGACTATTGATGCGATGCCTGACGAAGCCAACCTCGAAGCGTGCGTGCCGCGCACGCGCAACTTCCACAAATTTCATCGAGCCCAGCAGACCATGAGATTCCCAGCGCGATTTGTTGTTCTACCTGTTGTCCTGAGTCTGTCCAGTGCATGGGCAGCGTCTCCAGCACAGCCTGATTCGACCGAGCTAACGGTATTTTCCGCAGGCAGCTTGCGTGGCGCAATGCAGGAGATCGAGCAGCAATACACCGAGCGCTATGGTGTGACTTTCAAAACCGTCTATGGACCCGCCGGCGGCCTCGCGAAGAGGATCGAAAACGGTGCAGACCCTGACCTGTTTTTCTCAGCGAACTTTGAGCATCCGCAGCGTCTGGCAACTGCAGGGAAAGCGTTGCCGCCGGTCGTGTTTGCACGCAACCAGCTATGCGTGACGGGAAGAGCCGGACTCGGGCTGACAACCTCGAACGTACTGGACAAAATGCTGGACCCGGCTCTCAAGCTCGGCACGTCCACGCCGAAGTCCGACCCGGGAGGCGACTATACGTGGGAGATGTTTTCCCGCGCGGATGGCCTGCGCAGCGGTTCGTTTGCGACGCTAAGTGGAAAAGCGCGGCAACTGGTAGGCGGCCCGCAGAGTCCGGCGGTACCGGCTGGACAGGATGCCGTCCGATATTTCTTCAGGCAGCATGAAGCCGATATGTTTGTCGGCTACTGCAGCGCACAGTCGCGCTCGCGCGCCGATGACGTCGAGAAGGTAGCGTTGCCCGCCGGACTCGAAGTCGAGGCTGACTACGGGCTGGTCGTTCTCAACGCATCGCGGCAGGCGGCTGCGTTGCGCTTCGCGCTGTTCGTTCTGACGCCGGGAGCGCAGGCGACATTTGCGGCGTATGGGTTTCAACCTGTCAGCGATGCGGCAAAAACGCTCGCTCGAAGCAAATAGCGTGTTTCCGATGGGCGTGCGTCAGTGCAGCCGCTAAGGTAGCCAATGCACTGGCAGCGCCTCCCGGCGCGTGCCGGAAAGGTCGCGGCACGCAAACGTCGATACGGGCCCGGTCGCGGTACCATGCAGGCTCCGCGCTACCGTTGGTCTGTTCCATGCATTTCGACTTCGTTGATCTGAGCCTGATGGCGTCCCTTGCCGATACGAAGAATCTCGCGCGCGCCGCGAGCCGTTGCCATCTGTCCGCGCCGGCCGCGAGCAACCGTGTCAAGAATCTCGAAGAGGGGCTGGGTTTTCGCCTGCTGTATCGCACCAGCCAGGGCATGACGCTGACGCCGGCCGGCGAAAGCTTCGTGCGCCACGCGCGCCTCGTGCTGGAGCAGATCGAGCGGCTCGCTGCCGACATGCAGGATTATGGCGAAGGCATCAAAGGCCATGTGCGCGTGTGGGCCAACACGACGGCGATCAGCGAATTTCTGCCGGCGGCGCTCAGCCGCTTTCTGCGCGAACATCAGGACGTCAACATCGAATTGCGCGAAGTGCTGAGCGGCGAGATCGTCAAAGGTCTGGCGGAGGGCGCGACCGATATCGGCATCGTTGCGGGCAATGTCGACATCGGGCATCTGGAAATGCTGCCGTATCGCGACGACCGCCTCGTATTGGTCACGGCGCCCGAGCATCCGCTCGCGCAGCGCGAATCGGCGGATTTCGCCGAAACGCTCGATGAAGATTTCATCGGGCTGCCTACCTCCAGTGCGATCCATTCGTTTATCAATATCGCCGCCGATGCGCTTGGACGGCGCGTGAAGCTGCGCATCCAGGTCGGCAATTTCGAAGCCGCGTGCCGGATGATCGCGGCGGGCGTCGGCATTGGCATCGTGCCGGAATCGGTCGCGCTGCGTCACGCGAACACGATGAACATCCGCATCGTGCGGCTGAACGACGCGTGGTCGGAGCGCAAGCTGAAGATCTGCGTGCGCAGCGTGAAGGACTTGCCGCAGTTCTCGCGCGAACTGGTCGACATGCTGACTGCAGAAGCGGACTGAGCCACCACGACCGCGCCCCTCACCAGGGTTTTCACCGGTATCCGGGCACCGATCCGATCCCTAGCATGACCGCTGGTCGGGTGGTCGACCAGTTGACCACCCGCCGCAGAAAGGTGCAAAGGAAACACGATGAGCTACCTGTATGACGAGAAGCTCGACGGAGCGCTCGTATCGCACGACCGCGCGAGCGTCGCCGACGCGCTGCGGCGGCTGGTGCCCGACCTGCAATTGCTGGATTCACGCGAAGAATTACGGCCGTTCGAATGCGACGGCTTGTCTGCGTACCGCACCACGCCGCTGCTGGTCGCGCTGCCGGAGCGGGTCGAGCAGGTGCAGGCGCTGCTGAAATACGCGCACGAACAGCAGATTCCGGTGGTCGCGCGCGGCGCCGGTACCGGCCTGTCGGGCGGCGCGATGCCGCTGGAAAAGGGCATTCTGCTGGTGATGGCGCGCTTCAGCCGGATTCTCGAGATCGACGCCGATGCCGGCCTCGCACGCGTGCAGCCCGGCGTGCGCAACCTCGCCATTTCGCATGCGGCAGCGCCATACGGTCTGTACTACGCGCCGGATCCGTCGTCGCAGATTGCCTGCTCGATCGGCGGCAACGTCGCCGAAAACGCCGGCGGCGTGCATTGCCTGAAATACGGCCTGACGGTGCACAACATCCTGCGCGTCGAGATGGTGACGATCGAAGGCGAGCGCGTGACGCTCGGCTCCGAGGCGCTCGACAGCCCGGGCTTCGATCTGCTTGCGCTATTCACGGGTTCGGAAGGCATGCTCGGTGTGGTCACCGAAGTGACGGTCAAGCTGCTGACCAAACCGCAAACCGCGAAGGTGCTGCTCGCCAGTTTCGACGACGTCGAAAAAGCGGGCGGTGCGGTGGCGAAGATCATCGGCGCGGGCGTGATTCCGGGCGGCCTCGAAATGATGGACAACCTCGCGATTCGCGCCGTGGAAGATTTCGTCAAGGCCGGCTACCCGATCGATGCGGAAGCAATCCTGCTGTGCGAACTCGACGGCGCCGAGTCCGACGTCGACGAAGATATCGCGTGCGTCGATGCGATTCTGCGCGAAGCGGGCGCGACCGAAGTGCGCCTCGCGCAGGACGAAGCGCAGCGTCAGCGCTTCTGGGCGGGCCGCAAGAATGCCTTTCCCGCAGTCGGCCGCATTTCGCCCGACTACTACTGCATGGACGGCACGATTCCGCGCCGCGAATTGCCGCGTGTGCTGAATGGCATCGCGCAGTTGTCCACCGAATACGGCCTGCGTGTCGCGAACGTGTTCCACGCGGGCGACGGCAATATGCATCCGCTGATCCTGTTCGATGCAAACGTGCCCGGCGAAATGGACCGCGCCGAAGCGCTCGGCGGCCGCATTCTGGAGCTGTGCGTCGAAGTGGGCGGCAGCATTACCGGCGAACACGGTGTGGGCCGCGAAAAGATCAACCAGATGTGCTCGCAGTTCAACAGCGACGAACTGACGGTGTTTCATGCGGTGAAAGCGGCCTTCGATGCCAAGGGCCTGCTGAACCCGGGCAAGAACGTACCGACGCTGCATCGTTGCGCCGAATTCGGCGCGATGCACATACATCGCGGCGCGTTGCCCTTTCCCGAACTGGAGCGATTCTGATGCAGCGCGACTTCGAAGCGAGCGATCACAGCATCCAGTTGATCGAACAGGTGCGCGACGCAGCGACGCGGCGCATGCCGCTGCGCATTCGCGGCGGCGACAGCAAGGCAGCACTCGGCCGGCCGGTCGACGGCGAGACGCTCGATATGCGCGCGCATCGCGGCGTCGTGCACTACGATCCGACCGAACTGATCATCACGCTGCGCGCCGGTACGCCGGTCGCGGAGATGGACGCGGTGCTCGACGCCGCCGGCCAGATGCTGCCGTGCGAGCCGGCGGCCTTCGGCGGTGCGGCGACGATCGGCGGCGCGGTTGCCAGCGGCCTGTCCGGTCCGCGCCGACCGTGGGCCGGTGCGCTGCGCGACTACGTGCTCGGCTGCCGGCTGATCACGAGCGAAGGCAAGTACGTGCGTTTTGGCGGCGAGGTGATGAAGAACGTCGCGGGCTTCGACGTGTCGCGTCTGATGGCGGGCAGTTTCGGCTGTCTCGGCGTGATCGCCGAAGTGTCGTTGAAGGTGCTGCCGAAACCGCGCGCGCAGCGCAGCCTGCGCATCGTAGCGAGCGCAACCGAAGCGCTTGCGCGCAGCGTCGAATGGCGCAGGGCGGGCCTGCCGATCAGCGGCGCCTGCCATCTCGGCGACGCGCTGCATGTGCGGCTCGAAGGCGGTACGTCTTCGGTGGAAAACGCGGCGCGCAGCATTGGCGGCAGCGAAATCGATGCGTCGTTCTGGACCGATCTGCGCGAGCAGCGTTTGCCGTTCTTCGCGGGGCCCGAGTGCCTGTGGCGCGTGTCGGTGCCCGATGTCGGGCAAACCCGCTCGCAGATGGAAGCCTTGCCCGGCACCACGATGCTCGACTGGGGTGGCGCGCAACGCTGGCTAAAGAGCAGCGCGAGCGCGGTGCAGATTCGCGGCATCGCGCAGGCGGCCGGCGGCCATGCGACGTGTTTCACGCCGGCAGCCGGCGTCGAGCCGTTTCATCCGCTTGCCGCGCCGGTGATGCGCCTGCACCGGCAACTGAAACAGCGGCTGGATCCGCACGGCATCTTCAACCCCGGCCGCATGTATGCGGACCTGTGACGCGTATTGAAGCTCATTGAAGCTCATTGAAGTAAAGGCACAGCATGCAGACCAATCTTTCCGCTCACGCACGCAGCCTGCCGCGTGCCGAGGAAGCCGACGAAATCCTGCGCTCATGCGTGCATTGCGGCTTCTGCAATGCGACATGCCCGACCTATCAGTTGCTCGGTAACGAGCTCGACGGACCGCGCGGCCGCATCTACCTGATCAAGCAACTGCTGGAAGGCGAGACCGCGACCGAGAAGACCCAGCTTCATCTCGACCGCTGCCTGACCTGCCGCAATTGCGAAACCACGTGCCCGTCCGGCGTGCGCTATCACTCGTTGCTCGACATCGGGCGTGCCGAACTCGAACGTCAGCTCGAGCGGCCGATGCGCGAGCGCGTTTTGCGCCGCGGCCTGCAGCATGTGGTGCCGCGCACCAACGTATTCGGCGCGCTGCTGAAGGCTGGACGCGCGGTGCGGCCGCTGTTGCCGCAGGCCTTGAGCGACAAGATTCCGGCGCCCCACATTCCTGCCAAGCCGCGTCCTGCCGCGCGGCACACGCGGCGCATGTTGATGCTCGAAGGTTGCGTGCAGCCGTCGCTGTCGCCGAATACGAATGCCGCGACCGCGCGCGTGCTGGACCGTCTCGGCATCAGCATCGTGCACGTGCCGCAGGCGGGCTGCTGCGGGTCGACCGAGTATCACCTGAATGCGCAGCAAGCGGGGCTCGAGCGCGCGCGCCGCAATATCGATGCATGGTGGCCCGCGGTCGAAGCGGGCATCGAAGCGATCGTGCAGACCGCAAGCGGCTGCGGCGCGTTCGTCAAGGAGTATGGCGAACTGTTGCGCGACGATCCGCGTTATGCGGCGAAGGCGCAGCGGATCAGCGAATTGACGCGCGACCTGGTCGAGGTGCTCGCCAATGAAGATATCGACTCGCTGAAGGTGAAAAGCCAGCAGCGCCTTGCGTTTCATTGTCCGTGCACGCTGCAGCATGCGCAGAAGCTGGGCGGCGCGGTGGAGCGCGTGTTGCAGCGCTGCGGCTTCGAGTTGACCGCCGTGCCCGACGGGCACTTGTGCTGCGGTTCGGCGGGCACGTATTCGATCACGCAGCCGGAGCTTTCGAAGCAGCTGCGCGACAACAAGCTCGCGGCACTGGAGAGCGGCAAGCCTGAGCTGATTGCGACCGCGAACATCGGTTGCCAGACGCATCTGGCCGGCGCGGGGCGCACGCCGGTGCGTCATTGGATCGAGATTGTCGAAGAGGCGCTTGGCGGCGCGTGAGGTAGGGCGTCCGCAACCCACCGCTACCGCGACGCGTTCTCGCGAATGAACTCGAGGTGTGTGCCCAGCGCGGCGCGCGCCGCGGCCGGATCATGCTTGCGAATCGCTTCATAGATCGTGCGATGCTGCTGCACCAGATAGAACAGGTCGGCATTGCGCTTCCTGAACGTCGCGTAAGTTTCTTCGATCGACTTCTGCACCAGGTTGTGAATCCCGTGCATCACGTGCACGAGCACGATGTTGTGCGTGGCGTCGGCAATCCGCAGGTGAAACGCGCCGTCGAGCTGCGGCAGCGAGACTTCGCCGTCCGCGATGTCGTACGGATGATCCTTGCTGAAGGCTGTCTCCAGCGCGGCAAGCGCTTCCTTGATGTTCTGCAGATCGGTTTTGGTCGCCCGCACCGCAGCGAGCTCGACGGCGATCGCTTCGAGCCCTTCGCGCATTTCCAGAATATCGCCGGCCGCCTTGCGGTGCCGCGCCATCAGGTGCGCGAGCGGGTCTGCGATCATCGGCGCGGACGAATTGGCCACCACGTAGCCGCCGCCGGTCTTCGACTGGATCAGCTTGCTGCCCTCGAGCCGCAGCAGCGCTTCGCGCAGCGAAGGCCGCGATACGTTCAGCTTTTGCGCGAGATCCCGCTCGGACGGCAGGGCTTCGCCCGCCCGCAGCGTTCCGTCGACAATCAACTGCTCGAGCTGGTCGCAAACCGCGTCGGAGAGTCGAAAGCGTGGTGGCGGAACGATGGGAGAAAAGGACATCGGCTCGTGCTCCTGCTGCTCGTGCAGCTCTTATCGTGGCGGAGAGTGCGGTGTGCGCCGGGGTGCGATTGCGCGTGACTGTGCGCACCGGCAGACAGCGCAACATGCACCGTGAATACGGTGTTTTGCACGGGCCACTGTAGCTAGGATCAGGAATCCGGTCAATTCATCGCTGTCGGGCAAGGCCGCGAATACGCCGCAGCAGCGTTCGACCCATACGCGAGCGCGGCGCGCGTGACCTCTACAGCGCAGCGTCGGCGAGCAAGGACGCCTTCAGCAAACGGATTCGCTGATCGACAAAGTAGCCGCCGCCTTCGGTATAGCGCAGATAGCAGCGGCCGCACACTGTGCATTCGGAGACGCTGCAGCGGTTGTACGGAAAATAACGCGGCGCGATCGGTGCCTCTGCGGCCCAGTAACGCGTGCCGTGCGGGTGATACTCGGCGAAGCTCGGCTCGTCTTCGTCACCGGTGACGAGCGTGCCCACTTCGTGCAGTTGCGCGACGGGCATCGATAGCGGCAGGGTTTGCCAGCCGTCGGTCGGTGTGGCGACGCACGTGCAGTCGATTGAAACACGCTCCGAAGCGGTGGCGAGTTCGGTGAGCGCGGCGAAGTCGAGAACAGGGGGTGTAGTCATGAGGTTTCGGATTGCGGGCAACGAAAAACGGCGAGCATAACCTGACGCCCTGAACGCAGCGCCGGCCGTACTCGCCGCGACTTTACACGACTTGCCGCTTACACCGCCGCGGCAAGCCCATTCATCATTGCACCGTGCTCGAACCCGTCAGCACTTCTTCATCGTCGCGCACCGGCGCACGCTCCGGCAACATGAACGCGATCAGCGCAGCCAGGAACGCCGCTACCGCCAGCGCGATCAGCGCCACGCCGAAGTGACCGGTAAAGTCCTTGATGATGCCGACCAGCCACGGCCCGAGCAGGCCGCCGAACTGGCCGATGGTGTTGATCAGCGCGATCCCGATCGCAGCCGCGGCGCCGGTCAGGAATTCACCGGTCAGCGTCCAGAACACCGCGAGGCAGCCCCAGATGCCGGCCGCGGCAATACACAGCAGCACCAGACCGATAAGCGGCTGCGACACGAATGCGCACGCCAGCAACGCAAGGCCGCCGACCGTCATGCACACGGCAATGTGCATTTTGCGTTCGCCGACCCGGTCCGAGCGGCGCGCAACCAGATACATCGAAACCGCCGCGCAGCAGAACGGCAGCCCGCTGACGAAGCCCACTTGCAAATCGGTCAGCGAGCCCATGTTCTTGACGATCTGCGGCAGCCACAGCAGCACGCCATAGAACGCGGTCAGAAAGCACACGAACAGCAGCGACAGGCTCCACACACGCGGCATCACCGCGATCTTCGAGAACGGCAGGCTGGCGGTCTTTTCGAGCTTGCCCGCTTCGCCGGCGAGTTCGGCGACCAGCCACGCGCGCTGATCGTCGCGCAGCCACGTCGCGTTCTGCGGCCGATCGGTCAGCCAGTACAGCACGAAAAAGCCGAGCACCACCGCGGGCGCTGCTTCGAGCAGCAGCATCCAGCGCCAGCCGGAATAGCCGTGTACGCCGTCTAGCGCATGCATCAGGATGCCCGACAGCGGCGAGCCGATCGCCGAGGCGATCGCGGTGGCCATGATCACGCCGGCATTCGCGCGCGAACGGTAGCGCACCGGAAACCAGAACGCGAGATAAGCGACCACGCCCGGAATGAAGCCCGCTTCCGCCACGCCGAGCAGAAAGCGCAGCACATAGAACGAGGTCTGCGAATGCACGAACGCGAGCGCGCCCGAAATCAGCCCCCACGTGATCATGATCCGTGCGATCCACATGCGCGCGCCGAAGCGATGCAACGCGATATTGCTCGGCACCTCGAACAGCGCATAGCCGATAAAGAAGATGCCTGCGCCGAGGCCGAACACGGAAGCGCTGAAGCCGAGCTCATGGTTCATGCGCAGCGCGGCGAAGCCGACGTTGACGCGGTCCATGTAATTGATGATGAGCAGCACGAACAGCAGCGGCACGAGCCGCCGGTAAACGCGGCTTACCGTAGATGTTTCGAGTGTGTGGTTCAAGTCTGTCTCCTGATGCTGGCGCGGCCGTTACAGGGCCGCGCCGTCGTAGGTCATTCGCGTGCGTGCGCGCCTGGTCTGATTTAGCCCGCTGCTGCGTTGACCGCTTGCGGATTGAGCAGGTTGATCGGCTGCCCCGCCTTCCACGCAAGCAGCTGCTCGATCGCAATGCCGAAGTAATGCTCGTAGGTGTCTTTCTCGACGTAGCCGATATGCGGCGTCGCGAGCACGTTGTCGAACTTGAGCAGCGGATGGTCGGCGCCGTAGATCGGTTCGTGTTCGTACACATCGATCGCGGCAAAGCCGGGCCGGCCGCCGTTGAGCGCTGCTTCGAGCGCACCCGGCGCGATCACTTCGCTGCGGCTCGTGTTGACGAACAGCGCGGACGGCTTCATCGCGGCCAGATCCTGCAGCGTGATCGAGTCGCGCGTAGCGGGCAGCAAGCGCAAATGGCAGCACACCACATCGGCCTGTGCGAAGAACGCATGACGGTCGTTTTCGGTTTCGACGCCATCGGCCGCTGCGGCCGCACGCGACGTTTCGTGATCGCCGAGCGCGACCACGCGCATGCCGAACGCGCGCCCGTAACCGCCGACCACGCTGCCGATCTTGCCGTAGCCTGCGATGCCGAGCGTGCGGCCTTTCAGGCCCATACCGAGATGACCTTGCCACAGGCCCGCTTTCAGGCGGTTGGCTTCGACGTGCACCTTGCGCATCGATGCCATCACCAGCGCCCACGTCAGTTCTGCAGCCGCGGTAGTGGCCGAGCCTTCAGAGGAAACCGGAATGCCGCGCGCGGTGCAGGCGGCCAGATCGACGTGATTCGCAGCGCGCCCGGTCTGGCTGATGAACTTCAGCTTCGGCAGGCGCCCAAGCAGTTCGGCGCCGACCGGCGTACGTTCACGCACCAGCAGCAGTGCATCCGCATCGGCGAAACGCTGTGCCTGTGCATCGATATCTTCGAGCGTGTCGTTGTGAATCTCCACGTCGAACTGCTCCGCGAGCTTCGGATAGCAGTCGAGCGTGCGTACGCAATCCTGATAGTCGTCGGAAATAATGACTTTCATCGTATCGGTCTCTGCTTCAGATCTTCGACCACGGTGCGGACTGCACCAGCTGGTTTTCCTGGCGCTGGATAAACCCTTGCGCCGTCATCTTCTTGTACTCAGTCCAGTCCGGGTCGGCTTCCATGGCCGCACGGCGGCGCTGACGATCTTCGAAACTTTCGTAGCCCCACAGATGCACGACCTGGTTCAGCGTGCCGACTTCCGAAATGAAATACCCGAGCGGGTCGCCTACGTGCCGGCGCTGCACCGGCAGGCCGAACTTTTCGTACAGCGCCAGATAGGCCTTCAACTGGCCCGGCACGATCGTGTAACGGCGCAAATCCACCAACATCGAAGTCTCCTTTGGACAATCCGTGCCGCGAGTCTAGTGGCGAGTGATACCCCGCTACAATCGATATAAATCGCTTGATTCACGAGTAAAACTGATGAGTGAGAAATCTTCCAAACGGCTTTCGATCCGTCATGTGCGCGCGTTCGTCGAAGTGGCTGCGCATCGCAGCCTGACGCGCGCGGCGGAATCGCTGTTCGTTACGCAATCGGCGCTTAGTCTGACGATTGGCCATCTGGAGGACGATCTGGGCGTCGCGCTGTTCGATCGTTCGACGCGGCGCATCGAACTCACCCAGGCCGGGCACGAGTTTTTGCCGGCCGCTGAAAGGCTTTTGCAGGATTTCGATTCGTCGATCCGCGCGATGCGCGCGCTCGGCAAGCGCGAACGCGGCAGGGTGGGCGTCGCGGCGGTGCCTTCGGTGATGGCGCTGCTGCTGCCCGAAGCGGTGGCCGCCTATATCGGGGCTTATCCGAACATCGACATCTATCTGCGCGAAGACAATTCCGAATCGGTGCAGCAGCGCATCGTGAGCGGCGACGTCGACTTCGGCATCTGCAGCCCGTGGGAGCACGATCCGGAACTGGTGTTCGAGCCGCTCTTCGAAGATTCGTATGGCGTGGTGTTCGCGCCGCATCACGCGTTGGCGAGTATCGATGGCGAACTCACGTGGGAGCACGTGTCGAACTATCGCGTGATCGGCTTTAGCCCCGATCTCGGCATGCAGCACCAGTTGAGCCGCACGCCGGGTTTGAGCGAAGAGGTACGCGAACCGCGCTATCGGGTGTCGAACACGGCGACGATCGAAACGCTGGTGGCGCGCGGCGTGGGGGTGTCGATCATGTCGGCGCTTGCCGCGCAGCGTGCGCCGCTCGACCGGCTGCAATTGCGCCTTCTATCGCAGCCCGAACTGAAGCGCACCGTGGGTGTGTTGCGCCGCCAGGGTAAATCGTTGTCGCCGGCAGCCGCCACGATGCTGCAGTTCGTGCGCGACGCGATGCCTCAGCTTGCCCGTTTGCCGGGCGTGCGCGTCGCGCCAGCGCTGCTGCAGCCACAGATTCAACCACAGCCACAGCCACAGCCACAGCCGCCAGCAACACCGCCCGCGACACCATCCACCTAAGCGCAGTCGCCCGCACCGCAAGGCCGAGCGGGACGCGCGCCGCGACCGCGCGTGGCTGTAGTACATTTTCCGCTTTGCACCATGCGCCGTGCGCGCGCAGCCGGTTTCGCCAACATGCCCAGCTTCGATCCATCTTCCCCGCAGGCAACGCCTCCCACCGCGCCCGAGCGTCATCCGTTGCGCTTTCACGTCGGGCATGCGCATCTTGCTTCGCCGTTCGGCGATGCGTGGTTCGCACTGAAAGCGGAAGCGTTCGCGCGTTTCTTCGGCACGCCGACCTTTCTCCTCACACAAACGGCGATCGTGACCGTGTGGGTGCTGATCAATGTAGTGGGCCTCGTCAAGTTCGACGTCTATCCGTTCATCCTGCTCAATCTTGCGTTCAGCTTGCAGTCTGCTTATGCGGCGCCGCTGATTCTGCTGGCGCAGACGCGTCAGGCCGATCGCGACAAGGCCGCGGCAGAAGCGGACGCGCAGCATCGCGAGGCGCTCGCTCACGCCGCTGAAATGCGCGAGACGCAGATGGCCGAGCAGACTGCGCAGCTATCCGCGCTGCTGCGCCAGAACACCGAACTCACCGAAACCACGCGGCAACTGAGCGAACGCATCGAAATGCTGACGCGCGAGATGCATCAGAAGCTGGTCGAAGCGAAAGGCTGAACGGGCACGTTCTGGCCTGAGATTTACGCCGCTTCGCGTGTGGCTCCGTGCATCGGCGCATCGGTGGTTTCGAACGCGGTGCGCATGCGCGGCGAATACTGCGCTCGCCGGGCTTCATGTGCCGCGAGTGCTTTTTCGCAGGCGCGCTTCATCAGCCGTTCGTCGATTTCGCGCACGGCCACCGCCAGCAGGCAGGCCAGCGAGGCCATTGCAATACCGACTGCAAAAAACAGCGAGAGTGACGGGTAGAAGTTCATCAGTGTCTCCTGAACAAGAGCCTGCTTTTGCCTTTGCCGGTGCGGCGAACAATGCGGTGCGGCTCGGATGAAGGGCATCGTAGCGGCACACAATGAGCGCAAAGTTAGCAACGCAGACTCCGCCTCTGCCCGCGTGTATCCGCCCGGATCCGCCTGGGTATCGCCCGATCCGCGCCCGTGCGAACTCGCTAAGGCTTGCGCATTCTGCTAAACCGGCCGCGACCCGGACCGTGACAATGTCCGCGCCTTTTGTGAAATCGCACGGGCGATTTCATGAGATCACGGCAATCACGACGGAGAGAGTGAATGGCCAATCCCGAACATTTCGACACCCTGATTCTCGGCAGCGGTCAGGGCGGCAAGCTGCTCGCATGGCATCTGGGGCGCAGCGGGCAACGCGTAGCCGTGGTGGAGCGCCAATGGGTCGGCGGGTCCTGCCCCGCAGTGGCGTGTCTGCCGACCAAGAACGAAATCTGGAGCGCGCGCATTGCGCACCTCGCGCATCACGCCGGGGACTTCGGCACGCAGACCGGCCCGGTCAGCACCGACCTGTCGAAGGTCTTGCAGCGCAAGCGCGACATGGTGCAACGCGAAGTCGAAGCACACCTGCAGTTCTACGAGTCGAGTGGCGCCGAACTGGTGATGGGCAGCGGCCGCCTGATCGCGCCGAAAACCATCGAAGTCACGCTCAACCATGGCGGCACGCGTACCTTGACGGGCACGCAGCTGGTCATCAACGTCGGCTCGCATGCGGCGATTCCGGACATCGCGGGTCTCGCCGACGCCAAACCGCTGACGCATATCGAAGCGCTCGAAATCAACCAGCAGCCGGCCCATCTGATCGTGCTCGGCGGCGGCTACATCGGCATCGAACTTGCGCAGGCGTTCCGGCGTTTCGGCAGCCGCGTGACGATCGTCGATCACAATCCGCAGCTGATGCATCGCGAGGATCCGGACATCGCCGAGGAAGTGCTGCGCATTCTGCGTGACGAAGGCGTGGAGGTGATACTGGGTGCGCAGACCACCCAGGTCAGCGGGCAATCCGGCCAGACCGTGCGCCTCACGGTGCGTACCAGCGGCGGTGAACAGGGCGTCGAAGGCAGCCATCTGCTGGTCGCGGCAGGGCGCATTCCGAACACTGCCGGCATCGGCCTCGACAAGGCGGGCATCGAGCTCGACGAGCGCGGTTTCGTGCGCGTCAACGAAAAACTGCAGGCGAGCGCGCCGGATAGCTGGGCAATCGGCGAATGCGCGGGCAGCCCGCAATTCACGCACGTGTCGGTCGACGACTTTCGCATCGTGCGCGACAACATGGCGGGCGGCAGCCGCAGCACGCAGGATCGGCTGGTGCCGTACTGCATGTTCACCGACCCGCCGCTCGCGCACGTCGGGCTCAACGAACGCGAAGCGGCGCGCCAGCAGATTGCGGTGCGCGTGGCCAGGCTGCCGATGACCCACGTATTGCGCGGCGAAGCGACCGACGAAACGCTCGGCTTCATGAAAGTGCTGGTGGCAGCCGACGACGATCGCATTCTCGGTTTCACGATGCTCGGCGCGGAATCCGGCGAAGTGATGGCGGCGATGCAGACGGCGATGCTGGCGGACCTGCCGTACACGAAGCTGCGCGACGCGGTGATTTCGCATCTGACCTATGCGGAAGGGCTCGGGCCGCTGCTGGGCAACGTGCCGGCGCGCAGCGTCAAGTAGCGCGTCGGGTGCCGCCGCCGGTGCAATGCCTCGAAGTCGATGCGCCGGCGGCGCGAACCAGAACCCATCGGTACGAAGCGGCAGCGCCAGGAGCAGCGCAACGAGTAGCCCAGGCAGCACAAAGCAGCGGCGCGAAGCACACCCCGGTCGCCCCGGCGTTTCGCGCCGCTCCTTCTCCCAACGTGAATGACATTTCGCTGCAGAAGCGATTCGCTACAATAGCGCCGCCCATTCACAAGGAGATATCCATGAAACATGCACTGTTCGCGCTTGCCGCGGCGCTCGTCGCAACCGTTGCCAGCAGCGCCTACGCCGCAGGCAGCACCGAGAAGCTGCCGTCCGGCGTGGTCGTCCAGCATCTGACGGCCGGCAGCGGCGCGCAACCGGCGGCTACCGACGTCGTCAAGGTGAACTATCGCGGCACGCTCGCCGACGGCACCGAGTTCGATGCGTCCGCCAAGCACGGCGGCCCGGCTACGTTCCCGCTGAACCGCGTGATCCCGTGCTGGACGCAAGGCGTGGCGACCATGAAGGTCGGCGAAAAGGCCAAACTCACGTGCCCGGCGGCAACCGCCTACGGTTCGCGCGCGGTCGGCACGATTCCGGCCAACAGCGACCTGACCTTCGAAGTCGAACTGCTCGGCATCGTCAAGTAAAGCGCTTGCCCGCGTGCCGCGGTGCATGCCGCCGCGCGCGCGGGACCTCTGCGGCAAGCTTCTTGCACTGCATGGTACTGTGAGCGCCTGCGCTCTCGTGTCGCGCCCAGCATGATGATCCGGCGCCGCGGCACGCTGCCGCGCGACTTTCTTCGCATGGAGATGCCTTGGATCATCCGTTGCTGCTCGGCTTTCTGACGCTGGCCGCCGATCTTGCCGTGTGGCGCTTCGGCCGGCCGCAAAACGAAGTCGCGCGACTGTTCGTGCGGCTGCTGCTATTCACGATTCTCAGCTACATCCTGTTCGACTCCGGGCTCAGCCCGTTTTCGCAGGCGCCCGGTTTCGGCGCGATGCCGCTGCATCTGCTCGGCCAGGTGCTGGAAATCGTCTGGTGGCTGAACGGCGCGCGCCTGTTGAGTCTCGCGCTCGATACGCTGCTGCTGCCGCGCCGCTGGCGCCGCCAGCGTCTGTTCCAGGATGTGTTCGGCGCGGTGGTGTTTCTGGCCTCGGTGGTCGCTTCGCTCGGCTTCGTGCTCGAACTGCCGGTGCGCGGGCTGGTCGCGACTTCCGGCGCGTTGGCGATCGTAGTCGGTCTGGCGATCCAGAGCACGCTGAGCGACGTGTTCGCCGGCATCGTGATCAACACGACCGAGCCGTATGAAGTGGGCGACTGGGTCGAGATGTCCGACGTCGAAGGGCGGGTGGTCGAGATGAACTGGCGCGCCACCCATCTGCTCACTTCGCAGGGCAATGTCGTGATCGTGCCCAACGCGGTGGCCGCGAAAACCAACATTACCAACAAGAGCCGGCCCGGCGCGCTGCATGGCGTGACGGTGGGGCTCGAACTGTCGCCGCAGGAGCGCCCGGCCACTGTGATCGGCGCGCTCGAACGCGCCTACGGCAGCCTGACGTCGATCATGACCGACCCCGCGCCTTACGTGCAGGCCAAGCGCAGCTCGATGAACTCGATCCTTTACGAGGTGACCGTGTTCGTCAACGAGATGGGCAAGAAGACGCCTGTGGGCAACGATCTGTATGACCTGTGTTACCGGCATCTGGCTGCGGCGGGGGTCGACATGCGGCCGCTCGGCGTGCCGGCGGTGCCCTCGTTGCGCGAAGACCCGCGCGAGGCGCTGGTGCGGCGCGTCGACCTGTTCACCGCGCTGGACCGCGACGAGGTGCATGAACTCGCGCCGCTCCTGACGCGCGAAGAATATGAAATGGGCGCGGTGCTGTTGACGCCCGAGCAGGTGCCCGACCGGCTGACGATCGTCGAATCGGGCATTCTGCGCGTCACGGTCGTCGATTCCACCGACGGTGAAGTCGAAGTGTCGCGTCTTGGCCCCGGCGATACGCTCGGCGAAATCGGGCTGCTGTCGGGCAAGCCGATGCGTGTGACAGTGTCGGCCTTGACCCGCGTGATCGTGTTCCAGTTAGGCAAGGAACATCTGACGCCGGTGCTCAAGCGCAGGCCGGAGGTGGCGCGGCAGATGTGCGAACTGGTGGCGCGGCGCAAGGACACGCTGCTCAAGCTGTCCGCCGCGGCGCCGGTCAACGGCAATCAGGAACATTCGCTGTTTCAGTGGCTGGTCGACGGCGTGCGCAAGCTGCATAATCTGACGTTTTGAGCTGGCGCGGGCGGCGTCGCCGCGTCGTGCTCATGGCGCGTTGCCAGGCTCGCCTTGTTCGCAGCTTTGCTCGCGGCGCGTTGCTCAGAGCGCCTTGCTCGGAGCGCTTGCTCACAGCTTTACGCGCAACGCGTTGCCCGGAGCGCTTGCTCGCAGCTTCGCCAGCAGCGCCAGCAGCGCCAGCAGCGCCTTCCTCGCAGCGCGCCTTGCTCACAAATCCAGCACCAGCGGCTTCATTACGCCGTCTTCCTGTTTCGCCGGCACCGAGCAGCAGATCAGCGCTTCGTTGTCAGCCGTCTTGAACTCCGGCTGATTGGCATAGCTCACCGCACCTTCGACGATCCGCGTGCGGCAACTGCCGCAACTGCCGGCGCGGCAGCTGAATTCAGGCGCGAGGCCGCGTGCTTCCGCCAATTCCAGCAGCGAGCCGCTGCCCGGCGCCCAGCGCGCTTCCTTCGCGGACTTCGCGAAGATCACCGGCGTCGGCTGCTCCGCGGGCGGCAGGAGTGCCGGCCTCGCATCCTCAGCCTGCTCCGCGCGCCGGCGCTGCATCGACGCAGGCCCGAACGCTTCCGCATGAATCCGCTCGTCGGCGATGTTCAGATCGCGCAAGCCGTCGTACAGCGACTGCATGAACCCGGCCGGCCCGCACAGATAAAAGTCGTAGTCATCGAACGGCAGCGTGTCGCGCAGCAGTTCGATGTCGATCCGGCCTTCGTGGTCGTAGTCCTTGCCGGACTGTGCGCCGCGCCGGTCTGATAGCGCGCGCACCACCTGTATCGCGCCGTCCGAGGTTTGCTCCAGATAGTTCAACTCTTCGCCGAACGCGCGCTCGGCCAGCGTGCGCGACGACTGAAACAGCCACGTCGGCCGCATGCGCCGCGTGCGCATCCCTTCGTAGACGATATCGCGCAGCATCGCGACCATCGGCGTGATGCCGACGCCCGCGGCCAGCAGCACCGCCGGGCGCCGCTCGTGCGCATCGAGCGTGAAGTGCCCCGCCGGTGCACGCGCTTCGAGGACGCTGCCCACTTGCAGCGTGTCATGCAGATGGCGCGACACGCGGCCTTCGCGCTTGACGCTGATCCGGTATGCGCTGTCCGCGGGGCCCGACGACAGCGTGTAGGTTCGGCGCACGATGGTGCCGCCGGCTTGCGCGGGCACGGCACTATCGGCAGCGGCGTCATCTCCGTGTGCAGCACCACCGGCTGTAGCACCATCCCCCGCAGTATCAGCCCCATCCGCCAGCGTCACACGAATCGGCAAATACTGGCCCGCCTGATGCGGCACCAGCCCCGCGCCGTCCATCGGCTCCAGATGAAACGAGCGGATCGTGCTGCTCTCGTCGACGATCTGCGCCACGCGAAACGGCCGCCACGCATTGGCAAGCTCGCTTGCTTTCACGCGGCTCGCCGCTTCGCGCCAGTTGCCGGTCATCAGCGAGTTGATCGACCAGCCGTCCTGCTTGAAACTCCAGCGCAGCGGCAGCGCGCCGGCGCGATACACGATGCGCCGTGGCGTAAAGTGCCACAGGCGCTCCGCGCCCTGAAACGCGGCGATTTCCGCGGAGTCGAGATCGACCGTCGCGTCACCGGTCATTTGCAGCACGTCGCCGCTGGCGAAATCGACGAACACCAGCCCCGCGCGCGGGTTGATCAGGAAATTGCCGAGCGTCGCGAAGAACAGATTGCCGGCGAAGTCCGGCACCGTCAGCACGCCGTCCGCACCGATCCGAACAAAACCGGTGTTGCCGCCGCGATGCGATACGTCGACCTGGCGGCCGTCGTCGCGATCCACATACGACGCCACGAAGAACGTGTCGGCGCCTTCGATCATCGCGCGGGCGCGAGCGTTCAGCGTGTTGCTGTACTGCGGCGCGTCATCGGCCCACTGCATCGGCTCGCGCACGAATTCGAAGCTGCGCAGCTGGATGTACTGCGGGCAATTGCCGAAGCTCTGGTCGACGCCGATCGAAAAGCCGCTCGCCGAACGCCCGCGCACCACGCCGTTCATGCGATTGCGGCGCCGCGTGTGCAGCTCGATGCCGAGCAGGCCGACTGCTGCGCCGTCATGCACGCCGGCGTAAGCCGGATCGCGTGGGTCGGGCAGTGCGCTGACGTCGAGCGCGTGCGGGTTCGGCGACTGCATGAAGCCAGGCCGCCCGGCGAGCATCGTGGCCCACACGTCGCCGTCGTCGTCCACCGCGCCGAACGCGACGAACGGCAGTTGCGCGAAAAACGTGCGGTGCTGGTCGGGCATGAACGTGCGCACTACCCGCGTGCCGATCTCGGCCATCCGCTCGGCGACGCCGACGCGCTGCTGCAGTTCCACCTCGCCCTTGTGCCACGGCGTGGTGTCGGTTTTGTCGCGTACGGCGGGGGAGATCGCGTCCATGCTTGCACTCCTGCGGCCCGGCTCATGCCGGGCCTGTTCGTCATGTGGTGCTACAGCCGATGTCTTCCAAGGTCAGGCCGCGAGCCCGACCGGCGTGTTGACGAACGACACGAAGCCCGGCAGTGCTTCGATACGCGCGAGCCACGCCAGCACGTGCGGGTAGCCCGACAGGTCGACGTTGCCTTCCGGAGCGCGCGCGATGTAGCTGTACAGCGCGACGTCCGCGATGGTCGGCTTCGCGCCGACGATAAACGCGCGCTCGGCGAGTTCGGTTTCGAGCAGACTGAGAATCCGGTGCGCGCGGGCAATCACTTCAGGCGCGCGGTAATCGCTCTTGAACACGGTAATCAGGCGTGCAGCCGCCGGGCCGTAGGCGATCTCGCCGGCCGCCACCGACAGCCAGCGCTGCACGGCCGCTTCGGCCGCCGGCGTATCCGGCAACCAGTCGGTCTTGCCCAGCTTGCGCGTGAGGTACACGAGGATCGCGTTCGAATCGGCGATCACGAGGTCGCCGTCGACCAGCACCGGCACCTGCCCGAAACGGTTCAGCTTCAGGAACTCCGGCGACTTCTGCATGTTGGCGGACAGATCGACTTCGATCAGTTCGTGGTCGACACCCAATAGCGACAGCAGCAGGCGGGCGCGATGCGAATGGCCGGAAAGCGGGTGGTAGTAGAGCTTCATGGTGATATCGGTCTCATATGCTGGTGGGCGCCGGACGATCCGTGCCCCTGCTTCGCAGTGTAGGCAAGCACGGCGCATCACTGAATACGCGGCGCGCCCAAAGGATTCTTCTCGTAACGAGAATGATCGCCGTGCGACCCTTGCAGCCAGTGGCGGTGGCGGCCGCTGTTGGCGGCTGTCGGCAGCGGCGGCCGTGCGTGCGCGAGTCGAGCCGAACAGGCATAGGCTTGAGACGTTCGAGCATGCGCCCGGGCGGCTCGCACGGCTACACTGGCGCCAGAAAGTGTCTTTTTCCTGATGCACGTGGCACGTGCTGATCGACGCACCTCGGACGAACCCCGGATGAATCTCGGATTTTTTTCTCTGCCCATCACCCCGTTGATCCTGTTCGCCAGCGTGATCGCAGCGCTGCTGGCCGCACGCTTCGCCGGCAAGGCCGCGGCAAACGTGGACCAGACCGTTTTCACCGCGTTGCTGGTTGGCCTCGTGGCGGCGCGGCTGGTATTTGTCGGACGCTATCTGCCCGCGTATGAAGGCAACCTGCTGAAGATGCTCGATTTCCGCGATCTGGGCTTCGATGGTCTGGCCGGCGTGGTCGCGGGTGCGGCCGTGGCGGCGTGGGCGCTGCTGCGCCGCCGCGCGGTGCGCAAGCCGCTGGTAGCGGCGCTGGTGGCCGGCGTGGCGACCTGGAGTGTGGCCACCGCCGCGGCCGAACATGCACGGACGCCGCAGACGGTGCCGGGCGTGCGGCTGGCGGATGGCGGCGGACAGTGGCAGACGCTCGCGCGGCACGACGGCAAGCCGCTGGTGGTCAATCTGTGGGCGACGTGGTGTCCGCCGTGTCAGGCAGAGATGCCGGCGTTGGCGCGAGCCCAGGCCGAGCACGCGGGCATCGACATGGTGTTCGTCAATCAGGGCGAGACGGCCGGCACCATCGAAAATTTTCTGCAGACGCACGACATCCGCATCGCCAATTCGCTGCTCGACCCAAGGCTCGAAGTGGCGCGCGCGGTGGGCGCGGCAGGGTATCCGACGACGTTGTTCTACGATGCGCAGGGGCATCTGGTCGCCTCGCATCTCGGGCCGTTTTCGGCGGCGACCTTCCAGCAGGCGCTCGAACAACTGTACCCGCAGCAGGCGCCGGAGGCTGCGCGATGATGCGCCGGGAACCCGCTGCAACGACGTTACGTCTAGCTGGCCGCGCAGCACGCCTGCGGTACGCTGCGCCGCTGATCGTATTCATTCTTTCGATGACTGGAGCCGTCATGACTGTCCGAGCCGCCACTGCATCCGATGCACCCGAAGCGCCCGACGCATCGCGCGTGAGTCACGCATCCGCTGCGAGCCTCGCTGCACTCGTCACGCTGCCGAGCCCTTACGATTTCGCCACCACGGTCGCGCGGCTGAAAGAAGCGCTCGTCACGCACCACGTGACGCTATTCGCCGACATCGATCAGAGCGAGGCAGCCGCGCAAGTCGGTATGCCGCTGCGCCCGACGCGGCTGTTCCTGTTCGGCAATCCGAAGGGCGGCACGCCGGTGATGGCCGCGAATCCGCATGCGGCGCTCGAACTGCCGCTGCGCGCGGTGGTGTGGCAGGACGATGCGCAGCATGTGTTCATCGACTATCAGGATGTGACGAAGACGCTGCCCGCCTATGGCGTCGATGCGCAACTGCTCGCGCCGTTGCAGCAGGTGCCGGCGCTGCTGCGTCAGGTGGTGCAGCAGTAACGACGGATCGCGCCGCCGTGGCGGTGGCGTGGATCGAGTGGCCTGGGTTGTTTCGGTCGCGTGAGTTAGTCGAGCAGCTTCAGCTGTCTGCGTTGCCTACGTTGGTTGCGCGACTTGCCTGCGCGGCGTGCTTGTGCGACGTTGGTCGCGGCCTAGCTGCGGCCGGCTCCGGATGGCCCCGCGGCGTTCTGCTGGCGCAACTGCGCCAACACTTCGAGATTGCGCTGGGTGTCGCGCAGCTCGCTCATGGTTGCACGTTGCGCGGTGCGCGCGTCTCGCAAGAGGTTCTGCCACTGGGTCAGCCGATCTTGCGTCAAGGCCAGCATGCGCTCGTGTGCGCCGGGGTCTTCTCCGCGCTCGCGTAGCGCTGCTATCTCCGCCTGCAGACCCGGGATGTCCAATTCCATCCGTTCCAGTTCCACCTGTATGTCGCGTTCGCTGCTCGCCAGGTCCGCGAGCATCCGGTATTGCGCGTCGCGCTTTTGCAGCAGATCCTGATGTCCGGCTTCAAGCCGGTCGCCCGGGCTGCCGCCACGCAAACCGGTTTCGATGCCGTCGCGTGTGCGAGCTTGCGCTGCGCTGCGGCCGCGAATGCTTTCGAGCAGACGCACGCCGGTTTGGCCGGTGGTCATGTCGTGCTGTCCTGTGCGGATTTCCGGCACCGGTATGCGCACGCCGGCGTACGTGCCGCGTTGTGTCGACGCGATACCGGCGTGATGGGACAGCGGCAACAGAGGCGAGCGTTGCGCAGATGTGAAGGCCTGCCGGCCGACGATGGCGGATACGATTGGTGCTCCCGCATAGGCAGACCCGCGTGGCGGTTCGCCGCGCAAGGCGGCAGGCGCCGGCTCCACGGCGGCGGGCAGCCGGCCTTCCGAAGCGTGCCAGGGTGCTTCAGCGAAGCGAAATACGTTCATGCTGAACCTCGTCTGCGTGATTGGAGGTGCACTGCGTGTGCTGTATATCGCGGGACGACAGTGCAGCGCATGAACGTATTAACGCAAAAACGGGCCGTGCGAGGTGGTACAGGAAGCAGGGCTTTTCGACCTTACGCCCTCAGAACTTTCCCGGCTCGTGTTGCCACGCCTGTTCGATCGCATGCAGCGCGCCGAGCACGATCGAGCGGTTCAACGCTGCGGCGAGCGTGCCGTCGCGCTCTTCATACGCTTCGCACAGCCGCTGATGATCCGCGCACGAGCGCTGCAGACGCCCGGGCAGCGACGTACTCAGATGCCGCAGCCGGTTGGTGCGCAACCTCAGCGTATCGAGCACTTCCTTGAAGATGCCGTTGCGGCTCACACGCAGTTCTTCGTCGCGAAACGCGACGTTGGCCCAGAAATAGCCATCTACGTCGCCGCGCGCGGCTACTTCGGCAAGCTTTGCGTGCGCGCGCCATAGCGCGGCGATGTCGTCCGCGGTGGCATGCTCGACGATCGCGTGCGACACCTGCGCATACAACATCGCGCGCAGTTGGTACAGCTCGCGCACATTCTTGATGTCGAGCGTCGACACGCGCGGCCGGCGGCGCGGCGACCAGTCCACCAGCCCCTCGCGCGACAGCACGAACAGCGCTTCGCGCACCGGCGTGCGGCTCAGGCTGAAGCGTTTTGCGAGGTCGACCGAGTTCAGGTCGTCGCCCGGCTGCAGCCGCCCCTCGATGATGCCGCGCGCCACCCAGTCGACCACCTCCGCGACGCGCGGCGAGTCGTTGGGCGAGTCGTTTTCTTCTACCGCCGCGCTTGTTTGTCCTTCCTTGTCCATCGCATCTCCTCTCGACCTCGTTGCCTGCGCGGTTCGCGAGGCCAGATTCTAGCAAAACAGCATGGCCAGCCCTGACGCACTGGTATGACAAGTCACCAAAGTGTGCACACTTGGCCATTTTCTGCTTGAGTCTACTGCAATTTGGTCGCTATACTGCCTCAAAGTGTCGACACTAAAGAAATTTGAGTACCGCATTGCCGGGGAAACAGGAGACGATATGTATATGGAAAAGGAGCTCGCTACGCAGGCGTTAGCGCAAGCGAGCGTCTCGGCGCGGCTCGACCGCCTGCCGCCCACCCGTTATTTCCGCGGGCTGGTCGCGCGCATCGCGGTTGGCGGCTGGTTCGAGTTTTATGAGCTGTTCATGGCGGCGTATGTGTCGTTGGGTTTGATTCACAGCGGGCTGTACCGCACCACCACAGCGGGCCTGTTCGACATCAACGGTTTCGCGAGCTTTCTCGGCTCGTTCTTTGCCGGCATGTTCGTCGGCACGGTAGCGCTCGGCGGCATCACGGACCGCTACGGGCGGCGCGCGGTATTTACCGGCGCGATGGTGATCTACTCGATCGCGACCTTCGTGGCCGCGTTCCAGCATTCGCCGGAAGCACTCGACGTGTGGCGCTTCGTCGCCGGCGCGGGGATCGGCGTGCAGCTTTTGACTGTCGACACTTACATTTCCGAGCTGACGCCGTTTCGCACGCGCGGCAAGTACATGGCGTTCAGCATCCTGGTGATCCTCACGTCGGTGCCGGTGGTCGCGGTGCTCGCGTACATGCTGGTGCCGCAAGTGGTGTTCGGGCTCGAAGGCTGGCGCTGGGTGATGATCATCGGTTCGGCCGGCGCGATCGCGATCTGGTTCGTACGGCGCGGCCTGCCGGAATCGCCGCGCTGGCTCGAAAGCAAGGGGCGGATTGCCGAAGCGCGCGCGATCGTCGATCAGATCGAGGCACGCGTGGTGGCAGAAACTGGCCGCGAGCTCGAAGCGCCGCTAGTCGATGAGGTGGCTGCGCAGAACGCGCATCACGCGACGGGTGCCGCGCAAGGCTCGTGGTCGGAGATGTGGAAGGGCCGCTATCTGCCGCGCACGATCATGCTGTCGTTCTTCAATTTCTTCCAGACTTTCGGCGTGTATGGCTTTGGCTCGTGGGTGCCGGTGCTGCTGTTTTCGAAGGGCATCACGGTCACGCATTCGCTGCTTTATACGATGGTGATCGCATTCGCGACGCCGCTCGGCGCAATCGGCGCGATGACCTTCGCGGAGCGCGTCGAGCGCAAGTGGCAGCTGGTCGGCTGCGCGCTGGTGGTGGCGGGCGCGGGCCTCGTGTTCGGCAGCGCGCGCGAGCCGGCGATGATCCTGTTGTGCGGCAGCGCGGTGACGATCGCCAACAACTGGCTGATCGGCATTTTCCATACATACCAGGCTGAGCTGTACCCGACCCGCATCCGCGCCCGCGCGGTCGGCTTCGTGTTCAGCTGGAGCCGCGTCAGTTCGATTTTCGTAGGGTTCTGGGTGGCGGCGCTGCTCAAGCAGTCGGGCGTGGCCGCCGTATTCGTGCTGATTTCGTCAGCCATGTTAGTGATCGTCGTGATGGTCGGCCTGTTCGGGCCGAAAACCAACGGCGTTCGTCTCGAGGAGTTGTCTCAATGAGTTTTGTCGCCGCCGCATTTGCGCAGGGCCTCCATGCGCTCGCGCAGCGTCCGCTGCCCGCCGAGGTAGAGCGGGAGGCCAGGCGTTCGTTCATCAATGTGGTTGGAACGTCGATCGGGGCGTCACTGCACCCCGGCGTCGACGCGATCCTCGGCACCGCACGCGATCTGGGCGTCGCGGCGCTGGCGCCCGTGCCGGGCCGCACCGAGCGCGTCGATGTGCACTTTTCGGCGCTGGCCACCGGGTTCGCCGGTCACCTCGACGACTTCGACGACACTCACCTCGCCACCGTGATTCACCCGGCGGCGTCGATTCTCGCGGTGCTGACCGCGCTCACGCCCGAGACCAAGCCGAGCGGCGCGAAGGCGCTGATGGCGTTCGCGCTCGGCTGCGAGTCGCAACTGCGCGTCGGCGTGTCGATTTCGCCGGAGCACTATGACCGCGGCTGGCACATCACCGGCACCTGCGGCGTGATCGGCTGCGCCGTGACGGCGGGCCTGCTGCTCGACCTCACCACCGAACAACTGGCCGAAGCCGTGTCGATCGCCGCTTCGATGTTCGTCGGCATGCGCGAAGCGTTCGGCACGATGACCAAGCCGTATCACCCGGGCAAGGCCGCGTCGAACGGCATCGCCGCCGCGCGTCTTGCGCAGCAAGGTCAACGCGCGAAAGAAGACATCTTCGAAGCGCAGGGCGGCTATTCGCATTCGATGTCGACCAAGGTCGATTTCGATCTGATGAACGGCGCGTTCGGCGAGCGTTGGGAACTGCTGTTCAACACGTACAAGCCGTTCCCGTGCGGCATCGTCGCGCACCCGGCAATCGACGGCGGCCTGTCGCTGTCGCAGAAGATCCCCAATGCGGACGACGTCGAAGCGATCACGCTGCGCTGCCATCCGCTGGTGCCGGAACTGATGGGCAACCCGCAGCCGAAGGACGGCCTGCAGGCGCGTTTCTCGGCGATTCACGGGGTCGCAGCCGCGCTGTGCGACAAGGTGGTCGGCCTCGCGCAGTACGAGGACGAACGCGTCGTCAAGGCCGACGTCACGGCCATGCGCGCGAAAACCACGCTCGCGCCGGACGCGACCGTGAACCGCGACGAAGTGTTTATCGAAGCGCGCCTGAAGGATGGCAGCGTTGTCAAACATCACGTCGAACACGCGCGCGGTTCGCTGGCACGCCCGCTGACCGACGAAGAACTGATGGACAAGGTGCGCCTGCTGATCGATCCGCTGCTGGGCGAAGGCGTTGCAGCGCAGCTCGCCACTGTGGTTGACGGCCTGGCCGATGCGCCGAACCTCGATACGCTTTTCGCGCTTTGCGCCCCGAAAAAGGACACTCAACATGCATAATCCCGCCGCCCAATCCGCCGTATCCGATGCGCTCGTGAAGTTCGCGACGAGCTCGCTTCAGGCCGCCGGCGCGCACGCAGCCGACGCCGCGGCGGGTGCGCTCGCCCAGGCGCGCGCGAGCTTCGCCGCCCTCGACGATGCCGGCAAGAAAGTTGCCGCGCTGCTCGCACAACAAGGCAGTGGCCCGCACGACGCACGTGTGCGTGCGTGGGCTCTCGGCGCCGCACTGTCGACGCAGAAGGCAAGCAGCGCCACGCCGGTGCTGGCTGCCGTGATCGCGACGGGCGAGTTGTTGTCGTCGTCGGAAGCAGACATTGCAGCGGCTGCTGCGATCGGTATCGAAGCAGCGGCGCGGATTCTCGCCGCAGTCGATAGCGACGAGTTCCGCACGCGCTGGAACGTGGCATCGTCGCTGGGCGTGCTCGGCGCGGTGCTGGCCGTCGCGCGTCTGTTGAAGCTCGACGAAACGCGTACGCGCCACGCACTGGGTATCGCCGCGACGCAGGCCGCAGGCCTCGCGCACAACGCCGGCGACACGCTTGCTGCAATCGAAACCGGCAAGGCTGCCGCCGACGCGATCGAAGCCGCACTGATGGCCAAGCACGGCTTCACCAGCGCGCCGGCCTCGATCGATGGCCGTCGTGGCTTTGCCGCGCTGATGGCTTACCGGTTCGACGAAGCGTCGATCATCGGTGGCCTCGGCGAGCGCTGGACGTCGCTGGGCTGAGCCCGGTGAGTCGAGCCGCCTCCCGCGCGCGACACGGCGTGGGACGCGGCTCGAGGGTCGTGGCGCATTGCGCGCAGACTCGATAATGGAATGAAGCGGCGGGTTCAGGTGTCCTGGTAAGTGTCTGTTCAAGACAATTTCCGGCGCTTCGAGCCCGCCGTTTTTTTATTCGAGTTTCTCAGGAGCGATCCAACCATGTATACCCTCGCCACCACCCGCCGTCGTCTGTCGCGCCAACTGGCCGCGCTCGCCATCGGCGCGGCATTGAGCGGCGCCGTTTTTGCGCAGCAGCCGCCCGCCGGTATCCACATCGAAACGCTGCTGAAAACCGACAGCTCGTGGGATGGCACGCGCTACGAGTCCTATCCGTCGGGCCAGCCGCAACTGACGGTGCTGAAGATCGAGATTCCCGCGCACTCCGAGTTGCCGTGGCACAAGCATCCGATTCCGAACGCCGGCTACGTGCAATCCGGTGAGATCACCGTCGAAAAACCGAGCGGCGAAAAGATGACCGTCAAGGCGGGCCAGGTGCTGCCCGAAACGGTGGGCAGCGTGCATCGCGGCGTGACCGGCGACAGCCCGGTCACGCTGATCGTGTTCTATGCCGGCGCGCAAGGTCAGCCACTTTCGCAGCATCCGTAAGCCCGTGCCCGCACTTTCGCGATAATAGCGCTCCGGTGCCGCGGTCCGCGCATGACGCGGGCAGCGCGCACCGGCTGCAATGGGACACACCCAACGGGACATTCAACGGAGAACAGAATTGACAACCAACACGATCCGATCGCGCCGGCCGGCGCTGGCCCGCGCACTGTTTGCGACTGCCGCGGCGCTCGCGCTGTGGCAAGCCGCGCCGCAACGCGCGCAGGCTGACACGACGATCCTCAACGTGTCGTATGACGTTGCTCGCGAACTCTACAAGGATATCGATCCGGCCTTTATCGCGGCCTATAAGCAGAAGACCGGCGAGACCGTGACGGTGAACCAGTCGCATGGCGCATCGAGCGCGCAGGCGTTGTCGGTGCTGCAGGGGCTGCCCGCCGACGTGGTGACGATGAACCAGCCGAACGACATCGATCTGCTTGCGCAGCAAGGGCATCTGCTGCCGGAAAACTGGCGCACGCGGCTGCCGAACGACAGCGCGCCGTATACGACCACGATGGTGTTCCTCGTGAAGAAGGGCAACCCGAAACACATCAAGGACTGGGACGACCTGGCGAAGCCTGGCGTGCAGGTGGTCATTCCGAATCCGAAGACGGCCGGCAACGGCCGCTACACGTATCTGGCTGCGTGGGGCTACAAGAAGCAGCACGGCGCAACCGATGCGCAGGCGCTCGACTTCGAGAAGGCGATCTTCGCCAACGTGCCGGTGCTCGATACGGGCGGCCGTGGCGCAACCACTACCTTTACGCAGCGCGGTATCGGCGACGTGCTGGTGACCTTCGAGAACGAAGTGGCGCTGATGGATAGCGGCGTGGGCGGCGGCGACAAATACGAGGCGGTGTATCCGTCGGTGAGTATCGTCGCGGCACCGCCGGTGGCGCTGATCGACAAGGTGGTGGACAAGCGTGGCACGCGCAAGGAATCGCAGGCGTTTCTCGACTTTCTGTATTCGCCGGCCGGGCAGGAGATCTTCGCGAAACACCACCTGCGGCCAACCGATGCAGCGGTGCTCGCGAAGCATTCGGCCGAGTTCAAACCGATCAAGACCTTCACCGTCGAACAGATGTTCGGCAACTGGCAGAACGCGCAGAAGGTGCATTTCGCCGATGGCGGCACGTTCGATCAGATCTACGCGGGGCGCAAGTAACGGCGAGCGCGTACGCGCAGCCGCGCGGGGCAGCAGCGCATCGCACCGCCGGCTGCCTCGACCAGATTTATCTGGGCCGCGAGTAACCGCGAGCGCTGGCTGCGGCAGCAGCCGAAAACACGCCGCAACGCCGCGGCCGGCTGCTGCGCTCAGTTCTTGTTAAAGCGCGACAGAAACTGCTGCGCGCGCGGCGACTTCGGCGCGCTGAAGAACGCTTCAGGCGGCGCGGTCTCCGCCACCACGCCGCCATCCATAAACACGATGCGCGATGCGACCTGGCGCGCAAACTCCATCTCGTGCGTGACGATGATCATCGTCGCGCCTTCGCTGGCGAGCGCCTTCATCACCGCCAGCACTTCGCCGACCAGTTCCGGATCGAGCGCGCTGGTCGGCTCGTCGAACAGCAGCACATCGGGCTTCATCGCCAGCGCGCGGGCAATGCCGACGCGCTGCTTCTGGCCACCCGACAGCCGCGACGGAAACTGGTCGTGCTTGTCGGACAGGCCCACGCGCGCGAGCAGCGCTTCGGCTTCCGCGCGCACTTCGGCGCGGTCGCGCTTCAACACATGCAGCGGCGCTTCCATCACGTTTTCGATCACCGTCAGATGCGGCCACAGCGCGAAATGCTGAAACACCATGCCGATCTTCGCGCGCATCTGCGCGAGATCCGTATCGCTCATCTTGATGCGGGTGTTGTCGCGCACGCCCATCCGCTTGCCGGAGATATGGATGCTGCCCGCGTCGGGCGTCTCGAGCCAGTTGATGCAGCGAAGCAACGTGGATTTGCCGCAGCCGGACGGCCCGAGCAGACAGATGGTTTCGCCGGGCGCGACCTGCAACGACACGTCGCGCAGCACCTGGTTCGTGCCGAACGACTTCGAGATGCCGCTTAGCATCACCACCGGACGCACGCTGTCGTGCGCGGTGGCGGCGGCTTGTGCGGCCGGTGTGGCGGTCTGAGCGGCAGCCCAATCGATAGGGGAGTTCACGAGCGGCGGTCCTCAGCGTATTGGTTCAGCACGCCGGTGCCGGCCTCGATTGCAAGGCACACGCACCAGTAAAGCAGCACTGCCGTGACGAAGGCAGCGAATGGAATGAAATAGGTGGACTGGATGCCGGTCATCTCGTGCGTCAGTTCGTTGACTGCGATCACGGTCAGAAACGCACTGTCCTTGACGATCTGGATGATCTGGTTGCCGATCATCGGCAACGCGCGCAGGAAGATCGGCGGCAGGATGATCCGGCGCAGCAGCGTGAAGCCGGAAAAGCCGAATGCCTTGCCCGACTCGATCAGCGTTTCCGGCAGTTCGTGCCACGCGCCGCGCAGCAGTTCCGCCATATATGCGGTGTTGTACAGGATCAGCGCAATCGCACCGGACCACCAGTTCGACAGGCTGATGCCAAGCGTCGGCAATCCGAAATAGATCAGGTAGACGAACAACAGGAACGGCGCGCAACGCATCGCGTCGACATAGGCGGTGGCGGCGCGTGCGATCGCGCGGCGCTTGCTCATCAACATCGGCGTGAGCAGCGCACCGAGCACCAGCGACGCGATTGCCGAGCCGACCAGCAGGATCACCGTGTTCAGCAGGCCGGCCAGCACGTCGGCGCGTTGGGCCCAGATGATGGCGAAGTCATGGATCATGCGAGCGCTCCATGCCGCATGCGCAACTCGATCATTTTTTGCAGACGCAACAGCGCATAGACGATCACGCTGTACAGCACCAGCGCGAACACGAACGGCGGCAGCGGCTCATACGTATTCGAGCCGACCCGCAGCGCCGCACGCGTGATCTCGACAATGCCGATCACCGCAACCGCTGGGGTCGACTTGATCTGCAGCGTCATTTCGTTGACGAGGCCCGGCAGGCTCGCGCGCCATACCTGCGGCAGCACGATGCGGCGCATCCGCGTGGCACGCGGCATCGCGAACGACAATGCCGCGTCATACTGATCGCGCGGAAACGCAATCAACGCGCCGCGCCACACCTCGCAATTGAACGCGGACGTGCTGACCGTCAGCGCCACGATCGCGGCCGGGATCGGGTCGAGCGACAGCCCGAATTGCGGCAGCGCGAAGAAGATCAGCAGCGTCAGTGTGACGGTCGGGCACGAACGCACGATGCTGACGTACGAATACACGATACGGTCCAGCACCGGCACGCGCGCCCAGCGGATCAGCGCGAGCCCGAGGCCGAGCGGCACGCCGAGCACGATGCTCGCGAGCGACAGCGAGATCGTCGCGAGCGCGCCACGGGTAATGCTCCAGTAGTCGAATGCGGTCATCAGGCGGGCTCGTCTACGAACATCAGTTGATCGACTGCGGCATCGATTCGAAGCTCGCGCCGAACCACTTCTTCTGCATTGCGTACATTTCGCCGCTCTTGCGCAGATCGAACAGTACGGCGTTGATCATCTGCAGTGCAGCGGCATTGCCCTTCTTCACGGCCCACGCGATATACACCGGCTGGCCGATCGCCTGACCGAGCACGAAGGTGTCGGGGCGCGTCTTGATCAGCGAGTTCAGATTGATCTGCGTGTTTGCCACAGCATCCAGGCGGCCGACACCCAGGTCCTGGTACGCTTCCGGATACGACTGGTATTCGACGATCTGCTTGATGCCTTGGCCACCGTGCTTCTTCTTCAGTGCTTCGTCGTAGGCCTTCACGTCGGCCAGCATCGCGCTGCCAGTCTGCACGCCGACCACCTTGCCGAGCAGATCGTCAGCCGACTTGATGCTCGAACCTTTTTTCGTCGCGTAGAAGGTGGTCGATTCGACCAGCGGCGTGGTGAAATCGAAGGTGTTCTTGCGCTCCGGCGTGACTAGCACCGCGGTCACCGCCATGTCGTACTTGCCGGTGGTCACGCCCGGCAGAATGCCCGGCCACGGCATGATCTGCTGGCGCACTTCGATCGGCAGCTTCTTCTTCACCAGCGCGAGCATCTCGTTGTCGTAGCCGGTCGGCGTGCCGTTGTCGACGAACTCGAACGGCTTGAAGTCGTCTTCGGTCGCTACGCTCAGATAGCCGCGCGCCTTGATCTCGTCGGCGCTCGCCGCGTTCGCGGACTTGATGTGACCGATGCCGGTGCCGACCGCGGCCACCGCGGTGAGCAGCATGACGAGCGCGGCGCGCCGGCCGGCCGTGCGCGCGTGAGTCGGGAGGGCGGTGACGCGAGTGAGACGGGACGACATGGCATTACCCCTTTGCGGTTAAAACCGGTGCGTAGCGTATGGCGTGCGTGCCGGTCGATGAGTCGTCGCTGCGAACAGCGATATTTGTATGCACACTTACGAGTTTCGGTTTTGACAATGCAAGGGGCATGCCAACGAAGCGCATGACAAGATGCGCTTCGTGCGACGGTGGGTCGCGCCGCACTGCATCGCGGCTGCACCGGCGCGGCGCACCAAAGCGTCACGCCAATGCACGCTGCACAGCGTGTTTTGCACTGGTTTGGATCGTTTGGACGCAGTGCGCGTGCACGCACGGCAGCGGCGCTTCGGCAACCTCTGAAACGTTCGGACAGCGTGATGAATCAGTGTCACGCGGCGGATTTCTTCCTGATACGATGTGTACTAACGATATCGCGAATACAAGGAGATCCGACGATGAGCGAGCCATACGCGCAAGGCACGGTTGCCGCGCCGTCTTATACCGAAACGATTGCGCCGGGCGGCCGCTGGTCGCGCCGTCTCGAACCTGGCGAGCGGCTTAAGATCGTCGATCTCGAAGGGCAGCAGGCAGTCGATTTCCTGTGCTATTCGGCCGAGCTGCCGCTCGACCGGCTCAACGTGCCGAACACCGTCAAGCTGAACCGCTCGCTGTATGTGACCAAAGGCAAGACGCTATGGTCCGATCGCGCGCGCAAGATGTTCACGGTGCTCGAAGACACCTGCGGCCTGCACGATACGCTGGCCGGCTGCTGTAGCAACGAGATGGACCATCTGCGTTATGGCGTCGTCAAGACGCTGTCCTGCCGCAGCAACTTCGTGGCGGAGCTGGCGAAGTGGTCGCTGTCGCCTTCGGAGATCGTGTCGAACATCAACTTCTTCATGCGCGTGACCTTTGATGCCGATGGCCAGGTCGAGATCGCGCCGAGTACGTCGAAGGCGGGCGATTACGTGCTGCTGCAAGCTGAAATGCCGGTGCTTGCGGTGTTGTCGAATTGCCCGCAGCAGAACAACCCGTCGTCCGGTTTCCGGCCAACGCCGATTGAAGTGACGGTGTGGCCCGCGCCTGCGGTTGCGCCCGCTACCGCATCCGCAGCTGTCGGTGTATCCGCACCATGACCACGGCCCGCGTGGCGCGCAAGCGCAGCGGCAACGCAGCTGTATCGGCTGCGTCCAATGCTTCCAACGCGTCCGCTGCATCGGATGAGGCCGCCGCCGCAGACGTCGCCGACGACGATTCCTCCGAGTGGCGGCACATCGCGCTCGAAGCGCGGCCCGGCTTTCTGATTCGCCGGCTGCATCAGATTCACGTGGCGCTGTTTATCGAGGAGTGCGCGCCGGAGGGCATCACGCCGGTGCAATACAGCATTCTGACCGCGCTGGACCAGTTAGGGCCGTCCGAGCAGATCGTGCTGTCGCGCGCGGTCGGGCTCGATCGCGCGAATACCGCCGATGTGATCGGGCGGCTCGCCGAGCGGCGCTTTATCCAGCGGCGCGGCTCGCGTACCGACAAGCGCAAGAAGCTCGCCGAGCTGACCGACGTCGGGCGCGCACTGCTGACGCGGCTCGAAGTGGGCGTCGAGCGCGCACACGAGCGCACGCTGGCCGCGCTGCCGGCGAAAGACCGCAAGCAGTTCATGACGTACCTGCTGAAGCTCGTCGAGACCAACAACGAATTGAGCCGCACGCCGATCCTGCCGGGCCGTCGGCACGGCGCGCGAGCAAAACAGGCAGATTCAGACGGCGGCTGACGCGAGTGCGTCGTGTACCGCGCGTGCGACCGCAAGCACGTTTTCGTCGTCGCCGCGCGCGCCGACCACCGACATGCCGAGCGGTGCGCCGTCGAACGTCAGCCACGGCAGGTTGACTTGCGGCAAGCCCGCGAGCCCTGCAATGCACAGCATCTGTTGCGAACGGGCGCGCACGTCGTCGACTTCGTCGCGCGACGCGTCGATACGCGGCGCGATCCACGGCAGCGTGGGCATCACGAGATAGGTGGGCGCGTCGTCGAAAATGCCCGCGAGACGCCGGATCGCATCGCTGCGCGTGCGTTGTTCGTCGTGCACCTGCGCCGCGCCGATAGTGACGGCGGCATTCATGCGTGCGCCTACGTCCGCGCCGAAGCTGTCCAGATGCTCGAGCGCCCAGGCGCCATGCTGCTGTGCGATTTCGGCGGCCTGCAGTACACGGAAGCTTTGGGCCCACTTGTGCGGCGCGAGACTACCCGACGCGAGCAGATTGGTCGTGAAGCGGTCCGACAGCGCGGCGACCGCAGCCGCGAACGCGCCGCGCACGTGGCCTTGCAACAGCGGCACGATGTCGTCGGGTATGCACAGCGTGACGCGCTCCGGCAGCGGCGCCACTTCGCTATGCGCGAGCAAGGCGAATACTTCGGCGAGCAGCGCGCCGTCGCGCGTGAACCAGCCGACCGTGTCGAAGCTGTGCGCGAGCGTGAAGCAGCCGTTGGCGGCGATGCGGCCATGAGTAGGCCGGATGCCCCAGATGCCGCAGTAGCTCGCCGGCAGCCGGATCGAGCCGCCGCAGTCGGTGCCCAGGCCGATGTCCGCATGGCCGGCCGCGACCGCCACCACCGAGCCTGACGACGAGCCGCCAGGCAGCCGTTGCGGATCCGCCGGGTTGCGCGGTGTGCCGTAGTGCGCGTTGATGCCGGCGAGGCTGTAGGTCAGTTCGTCGGTGACGGTCTTGCCGGTCCATTGCGCGCCCGCTTCGAGCAGCACGCGTACGGGTGGTGCGGTGTGCGCGGCGAGCGGCTGCTGCGCGGCCCACAGCGGATTACCGCTGCCCGTGCGCAGACCTTCGACGTCGAATACATCCTTGACGGCGAGCGTGCGGCCAGCGAGGGGGGCGTTGCTGGATGAGGCGCGCTGCGCGGCGAGTTTTTCCGCGAGTTTTTCCGCATATGCGGCGGGCAACGCACCAAAACCATCGCGCACGTAAGCGCCGTCCAACCCCGGTTGCAACAGCGGGTTCTGCACGCTGCGGTCGGTCGAGTCGGTCGGGTTGGTCGGGTTGGTGGAGTGGGTCGATTCAGTCGAGGTGTTCATGTGTCCATCCAGCTCACGTGAGCGGCGACCACGCGCCAGTCGCCGTCGATTTTTGCCCAGCTCTGCGATTGCCGGCCGATGCGAGGTTCGCCGTCACGCGTGAAGGTGATATTGGCGACCGCATGGTCGTAACCGAAGGTCGTGATCGAGCGGTCCACCACGGTGCGCATCAAGCCCTTGCCGGGCCGCTGCGCGCGGAACGCGCGAATCGCATCGTAGCCTTGCAGGTTCTCGGTGGCGCCGTAGCGCAGCGTGTGCGGGCTGTTCCAGAACAGCGTGTCGAGCATCGCGACGTCGTTGCTCGTCAGCGCTTTCTCGTAAGCGTCGAAGGCAGCGGATACGGCGGCGAAGGTGGCGGGGTCGTTGATCAGCATCGGGTACGGTAAGAACGGAACAAAAGAGCGGGCGGTTGCATGGTGCGGTTCACCGCGTGTTGCGTGTGCCGCGCATGCTCAGCGCGCGTTCAGGATATTCAGCGCGGCGGCGAACAGTTCGACCGGAGCCGCATAGACGCCGCGGCCAAGTAGCCCGGTGCGTCCGTCGGCGCCGATCATCGCGATTGCGGCTAGCGGTTCGATATTGTGCTGCGTGATCGCGGCCGCGTCGAGCGCGCAGCGCAATGTGGCGAAGCCGGGGTGGCGGCCGGCGAGCAGTGCGGGCTGCGTGTCGCGCCACCGTGGCGGCAACCACGCGGCGAGTGCGCTGGCCGGTTCGGGGGCCAGCGCGAACGCCTGCGCGCCGAAGCCCGCGGCATCGATTACGCCGCTATCGCCGGTGAGCGGCGCCACCGCATGCTGTGCCGTGGGGTCGAGACGCGGGCCGGCGGGCGCGGCGGTTGGACGGGTGGTCCACACCGAAGGGTTGCCTGCCAGGCGGATACCGACTTCGCGGCCATTGCCGGCCAGCGCGATGACGAGTGTCGATGCGGGATGTGATGTGCGATCGGCAGGATGGGGCGGTTCGGTCGCGGCGGCGGGGTTGGATACAGCGGCGGGTTTGGTCTGAGCGGTCGATTGGGTCGCCGCAGTGCGTTTGGGTGCCGCAGTGGATCCGGTCTGGGCAGTCCGTTTCGGCACCGCGTCGGGTTCAGGCACTGCGACGGATTCTGCGGCAGCACCCATCATCAGATGGCATGCGGCCATCCACAGCGTGAGGAAAAACAGCGGCGTATCCGCAAGCATCGCGGCAACCGACGGCTCGCGCAGACGCGGCGCGATGTGCGCGAGCAAGGCCGCGGTGGCGGCGCTGGTGCGCGCATGCAGATCGTCGCCACCGGCAACGCCAGCAGCGGCGAGTGCGAGCAGATCGAGCGGACCCGCTTCGAGCACGGTGGCCAGTTCGCGCGCGAGCACCGTGTCGCGCCACTCGAGCCGCGCAAGCACTGCGGGGTTACGACTGCCGAAACGGATCTGCGGGCCGGCGCCGCTGCCGAGCAGCGACCAAGCGCGGCGCGCCGATGCGACCGGGTCTGCCACCTCGACTAGCATCGCGGAAGGCGACACAACCGCAGCGAGCGGCGTGACGACGCCGTACGATTGCGCGCTGACGAGGCGCACCCAGCCATTGGCGATCAACCGTTCGGCTTCGGCCTCGGTCGCGGCCCACTTTTCGTACAGGCAGGACAGCACCGCCGACGACAACACCGGCGCGGCCGGATCGCGCGGATCCTCATAAGGCGGGCCGGCGTGCAGCAGCGTGTAGTCGGGCAGGTTGAGTGCGTCGCGCGCGCGCACCACGCGCTGCCAATGCGGACGCACGGCGTACAGGCGCTCCAGCGCCGCGTGGTTTGCAGCGGCCGCGCTCATCGGGAACTCGCGCCGAAACCCAGCCAGCCGCGCACCCGCGCCCACAGCATTTTCCAGAACAGGTTGCCGAGATCGAGCGGGGCGTTCTGCGGCATCGGTGCGGGAGAAGACGTTTGCGGCGCGCGTGTTGCGCCATGCGCGGCGTTTGCAGCGGGCGCCGACTTTGGCGTCGTCCCAGCCGCGGACGCGGGTGCGGTCTGGGCCGCGGCGATGCTTTGCATGATCTGCTGGCGCGTCGGTTCGATCGCCGCCGATTGCGCGGCGGCGCCTGAAGGAACCGCAGGCGCCGGTTGCTGCACAGAGGTGAGGGGTTCCGCTGCATCGTCGGCGGGCAACGATCGATCGTTTGCCACCGGCTCGCCACGCGTGCTGGCCGAATGTTCTGCTACTGCAACGGGCAACACGCTTGCAGCGTCCGCTTGCATTGCGGTGCTCGTCCGCGGTGTATCTGAAACCGGCGTAGCCGACGCGTCGGACGACATGCCAATGGTTGCGTGCCCAACGCCGCCGGGGGCCGCTGCGGGCTGTGCGAGCACGCTATCGGTTTGTACGTCGCCAACGGCAGGCGGTGCACTCTGCGCTGCGGCAGTCGATACCGGCTGCGTATGAGCGGGCGCAGCGGTGGTGTCCACAGCGACAGCAACGTCGTCGCCGCGAGGCACCGGCGCACCCTGCGCAGCGTCAAGCTTCACCTTCAGATTCTGCGCAAACGCTTCGGTCATCCGCGTCGCGAGTTCCTTGACGATGCCGCCGCGCGAAAACTGCGCAAGCGTGCCGGCGATTGTGTAATCGACCGTCACGTCGACGCGCGTTTCGCGCGGCGCGACCGCGTGCAGCGCGAATGCCGCGACGCCTTTCACGCGCGACGAGCTCTTGCGGTCCACGCCGCCGCCACTAACGCTGCCGCACTTCGCGGCTTCGTCGAGCGTCATCTCGCCGTCGCCGGCGAAGTTCGCGACGATCGGGCCGAGCTTGACGGTCATCATCAGCTTGAGTTGGCCGTTATCGGGCGGCGCCGCGAGCGAAGCCCCAGGCAGGCACGCGACGATGCCAGGCGTGTCGTGAAACGACGCCCACACGTCGTCGAGCGGATAGGCGACGCTAAAGCTTTGTTCGATTTCCATTGAGTCTCGCGGGCGAAGGAGCGTTAGAAGCAGAAGGTTTCAGGCGGCTGCGGTGGCCGACGCAACGGCGAGCGCTTGCGCTGCCGCCGCGCGCCGCGCATCGAGCACGCGGCGGATTGCGCGCACGATGCCGACATAGCCGGTACAGCGGCACAGATTGCCGGACAACTCGACGCGTACACGCGCATCGTCGGCGTCGGGCAGCCGCGTGACGATGTCGCGCGCGGTGACCAGCATGCCCGGCGTGCAATAGCCGCATTGCAACGCGTGCTCGGCGCTGAACGCGGTGCGTAGCTCGTTCATCAGCGTGTCTTCGTCGAAGCCTTCGATGGTGCGTACCTGGGCACCTGCGCAGGCGATGGCCGGCGTGATGCACGAACGGGCCGGCGCGCCGTCGACCATCACCGTGCATGCGCCGCACACGCCCTGTTCGCAGCCGATATTGGTACCGGTCAGCATTTGCGTTTCGCGCAGGAAGTCGGCCAGATGCGTGCGCGGTTCGACAAACGCAGCGACGGGCGCGGCATTCACAGTCAATTGCAGCGGTTTTTTCAGCGTATCGCTCATTGCGGGTTCCTGCCATGCGTGCGGAGCGTCGCGATCGCGCGTTCAAGCGCGACGCGATGCACCTGATATTCGTAGCTGCCGGTTTCGAGGCCGGCGTCGAGCAGATGCGGTTCCAGTGCAGCCGCGGACGCATCGGCCACCAGTGCGCGCGCATCGGCGATCAGATGCGGTGCGCCGTCGAGCGCGCCGATCAGCGCGCGGCACACGCCGGCTGCGGCATCGTCTATCACAAGCGCAATCGCCTCGGCGAATTCGCCCGGCTTGCGGTTGAACTTGTAGTAGCTCCAGCGCGCGGTCGCGCTCAGCTTGCGGATGCGTACACCGGTCAGCATGTCTTCCGGTTCGAGCGCGGTGGTGAATGCGCCGATCATCCAGTCCGCGCTTGTCACGGTGCGCGCGCCTTGCGGGCCGGCGATCAGGAACTCGGCGTCGAGGCCGCTCATCACGTTGATCCAGTCGGCCGCCGGGTCCGCATGCGCGAGACTGCCGCCGAGCGTGCCGCGATTGCGCACCGCGCGATACGCGATGCCGCGCGCGACGTAGGCCATCAAGCCTTGCGTGTAATCGTCGACCGCGCGGTCTTCGATCTGCGCGTGCGTGATACCCGCGCCGAGTACGCCGTGTGTGCCTTCGTCGCGGCACTCGCGCAGCGCGGCGATGCCGCGCACGTCGACCAGCAGTTCCGGTTGCGCGAAACGCAGATTCATCATCGGCCCGAGCGACTGGCTGCCGGCCACGTACTTGCCGATGCCGCCGCTCGCGGCGACGAGGCGTACCGCTTCGTCGCTGTGCTGCGGCTTTTCATAATCGAACATGGCGGCTTTCATGCGGGCACTCCTTGCGTGGCGGGTTGGCGCGCGCCCGCTTGCGCGAGCGCTTCGAGCACCACGCGCGGCGAGATCGGCAGGCACGTCACTTCGGCGCCGAGCGCACGCAGCGCGTCGTTGACCGCGTTGGCGATGGCCGCGGTCGAACCGATCGCGCCGGATTCGCCAATGCCTTTCTGACCGAACTCGGTGTACGGTGCGGGCGTTTCCATATGCTCGATGCGGATCGGCGGCACTTCGGTCGCGCCGGGCAGCAGATAGTCGGCAAGCGTCGACGCGAGCGGCTGGCCGTCTTCGCTGTACGGCATCGCTTCGTACAGCGCGGTGCCGATGCCTTGCGCAGCGCCGCCGTACACCTGACCGTCGACCACCATCGGGTTGATCAGCACGCCGCCGTCTTCGACGATCACATAGTCGAGAATCTCGGTCTGGCCGAGTGCGGTATCGAGTGCGATCACCACGGCGTGGCACGCGTAACTGAAGGTGCCGGTGTCGCGTTTGGCCTGGTACGTGGTGGCGACTTCGAGACCGCGCGGGTCGACATCCGGCGGCAGCAGTTGCGGTTTCAGGTACCACGTGTGCGCGATCTGTTCGAGCGGGCAGGTGCCGTTTGCGCCGACCACCGCACCCGGTTCCCAGCGCACCTGATCGACGGGTTCCTTCAGCAGCCATGCGCCGATCTTCAGCATGCGCTCCTTCAGTTCCTTTGCGGCCTGGCCGACGGCGCCGCCGGCCATCACGATCGAGCGCGAGCCCCACGTGCCGGTGGAATAGGGCGTAACACCCGTATCGCCGAGGACGATACGCACGCGGTCGGTGTCGATGCCCAACACGTCGTGCGCGATCTGCGCGAGCGTGGTCTCCATGCTCTGGCCGTGCGAATGCACACCGGCGCGCACTTCGAGCACACCGTCCGGTGTCAGACGCAGCACCGCGGGCTCGCGGCCCGGCACCATCGGAATGCCCCAGCCGTGATACACGGAGGTGCCGTGTGCGCCTTGCTCGCAGAACACCGCGAGGCCGAAGCCGATGCGCCGTCCGTCCGGTTCGCCACGCTGTTGCCGTGCACGCACCGCAGGCAGATCGATCGCGGCGACCGCGCGGCGCACCGCTTCCGGATAGTTGCCGCTGTCGAAGTGCTTGTTGGTGATGTTGTCGAACGGCATTTCGTGCGGCTCGACCAGATTGCGCAAGCGGACTTCGTGCGGTTCGAGCCCGGCTTGCACGGCGATCGCGTCCATCATCGTTTCGATCGCGTAGCACACGCCGGTCCGCGCGACGCCACGGTACGGCAGGATCGGCGGCTTGTTGGTCGCGACCGACCACGTCCGGCAGCGGTAGCGGTCCATTTTGTACGGGCCCGGCAGAATGCTGCCGACCTGCGCCGCTTCGAGACACGCGGAAAACGGATACGACGAATACGCGCCCGAATCGACGGTGGCTTCGCAGTCGATCGCGATCAGGCGGCCGTCGCGGTCTGCGTAGGCGGTGATGTCGTAGTCGTGCTCGCGGCAGTTCGCGTTGGCAGTGAGCTGCTCGCGGCGGTCTTCGATCCAGCGGATGGGGCGCTCCAGCTGCATCGCCAGCCAGCTACAGCACACTTCTTCGGGTAGCAGAATGCCCTTGTAGCCGAAGCCGCCGCCGACGTCCGGTGCGATCACGCGCACCTGGCCTTCATCGAGGCCGAGGCATTGGGCAAGACCCGTGCGCGTGATGTGCGGCATCTGCGCGGAAGTGTGCACGATCAGCTGCGCGAGCCGCCGGTCCCAGTGCACCACCACGCCGCGGCCTTCCATCGGCGCCATGCTCTGGCGGGCCGTGCGCAGCTTGCGCTGCACGCGGATCGGCGCATGCTGGCGGATCTCGTCGAGATCGAGTTCGTTGTAGGCATCGACGAAGGTTTCCAGAAAGACGTTGTCGCCCCAGTGCTCATGCACCAGCGCGCTGCCTTCACGGCGCGCATCGAGCATGTCGACCACGGCCGGCAGTTCCTCGAAGTCGACGAACACCTGCGCGGCGATATCTTCGGCCTGCGCGCGCGTGTCGGCCACGCACATCGCGATCATCTCGCCGACCTGGCGCACCTTGCCGTGCGCGAGCACCGGCTGCTCGGAATTCTTGAAGCCCGGCAAGCCGGAGTTCGCGACGATCGGCGCAACGCCTTCGAGGTCCGTAAGCGTATAAACCGCGTGCTCGAGACCCGCCGGTTTTTCGATGCCGACGATGTGCCCATGCGCAATCGGGCTGCGCACGAACGCGACGTCGAGCATGCCGACCATGCGGATATTGCCGACGTATTCGCCGCGCCCGTGCATGAAGCGCGCGTCTTCCTTGCGCGTGAGCGATGCGCCGATGCCTTGCGGGCGCTGGGGTGAAGGCCGATTCGGCGGTAGTTGTTTCGACGGGCGTTTGATCATGTATCGGGTTCCTTGCTCGGTACCGCTCAGGCGGCGCGCGCGAGCGGCAGGCTCGGCGCATCGGCTTCGTAGCGCACGCCATCGCGCAGGCACAGCAGCGGCGTCAGCATCCGGTCGGTCACGAGCTGGGTGCCTTCGTTGTCTTCGAGTACCCAGCGGCCGCGGCGATCTTCGAGCACGCTGATATCGGCCACGCCGCCTACTTTCAGCGTGCCGAGTTCGCCTTCCATGCCGATCATCTTTGCCGCGTTGGACGTGGTCATCCGCACGACCTGCGCGAGCGGCAGGCCGAGCGCGAGCATGCTGGTCATCGCGCTGACGAGGCTGAACTGCGTGCGGCCGAGGAACGAGTGCTCTTCGTCCGGATGGCTGTCAGGCGTGCCGGCAGGGGCGGGCACGTGCGTGTTGTAGCCGTGCATGTCGGCGCCGAGCGTATCGGGCATCACGCCCGCGTCGAGCACGATGCGCGCGGTCTTGAAGCTGAAATGCGAACCGTGGCCGACATCGATCTTCAGGCCGCGCGCAATCGCTTCCGGCACCAGCGGATGCAGCTTGCCGTTTTCTTCGACGAAGCCGCCCGGATGGCGGCTGAACGGATGCGCGAGGATGTCGCCGGGCTTTAGCGTATCGACCACCTGGTTGAAGATCGAATCCGGATTGACCGGCAGGCCGCCGCTCTCCGGCTTCGGCCACAGCTGACCGAAGTGGATGTACACCGGCAACTGCGCGTCGCGGCCGATCTGCGACGCGATCTTCATCACGGAGAGGCCCCAGCGCGCGAAGCCGCCGATCTCGGCATGCGCTTTCACGCCGCGCACGAGGTCGGCGTTGGCGGCCGCGGATTTCACCGTGGCGGCCGCATCGAGACACTCGGGGCGATACAGGTCGGGGTAGTAGTGGCCTTCGAGGCCGCCGACGATATACGCGGAGATAAACGACAGCACGCGCGTGGCGGCCGGCTCGGCAACGAAATGGCGAAAGCCCGGAATCGTGATGCAGCTCGCACCGCCCTGGTCCACCAGCGTCGTGACGCCGGAGCGTACGCCGCACATATCGGCGTTCAGGCCGAAGCGGCCGGTCACGTACTGGTACACGTGGGCGTGCGTGTCGATCAGGCCGGGCAGCACGAGCCGCCCGCGGCAGTCGATCGTCTCGGCGCCGGGGGCGCTGGCGCCCAGGTCCGGGCCGATGGCGGCGATACGTTGGTCTTCGACGAGAATGTCGAGCGTCGCATCGAGGCCGGCTGCGGGATCGATGACGTGGCCGCCTTTCAGTAGAACCTGGGTCATATGCGGTAACGGGCTCAAGGGCACGAGTGGAAAATGCGTGGTGTACCGCAAATAGTGTGCCGGTCGTGCGTGGGCTGGTGCGCGAGCGCTGGCGATGCGCGGCCGGGGCGCGTCGGCATGAGCTTTGCGCTGGCTTGCGGCGGTCCGCGCCGGCAGCCTGCGGCGTGACCGCCATGCACAGCATCAAGGCGTGCACGGCAGTGCGACGCACCGTATCAAGGCGTTGCGCATGATTATGGTGAATTGCGTGGTGTACCCCGATGTTGGTCCCGGTGCACGCTTCGAATTAGAATGCAGGTCATTGCGGGAGCGGCCTCGCGGCTGCCGCGCGTATCGATGGAATGAACCCGATGTCGACTACGATCAACGACGAAACCGCCACCCGCTCGGTGCGCGAAGAACTCGAGGCGTGCCAGGCGCGCTCGCCGCTGTTCAACCGGCCGGGCTTTCTGATCCGCCGCATGCATCAGATCCACGGTTTTCTGTTCGCCGAGGAAACCGCCGAATTCAGCATCACGCCGGTGCAATACAGCTTGCTGACCGCGCTCGACGCAATGGGCGAACTCGATCAGAACACCCTCGCGCTGGAAGTCGGGCTGGAACGCTCGAGTGTGGCCGAAGTGATGCCGCGGCTGCAGGCGCGCGGTTTGATCGACCGCCGCCAGGCGGAATACGACAAGCGCGTGAAGCTCGTCAAGCTGACGCGCCAAGGCAAGCGGCTGGTGCTGAAGATGGCGCCCGCGGTGCAGCGCGCGCACGACCGCACGATCGAACATCTGCCGCCGGCGGAGCGCGACCTGTTCATGCTGCAGATGATCCGGCTCGTCGAGGCGAATAACGAGGACAGCGTGGTGCCGTTCCGGTTGCCGCAGGAGTGAGTGGGGGGTGGGCGTCGGGCTTGCCGCGGTACGCGGCTGATTGCGCGCGACTGCGGCTGAGGCTGCGTTAGAACCTCGGCTTAGAACGTCGGCGGTGTGTTGACCCACAACACGCGCGCGGCGGTCGTGCCCGGGTTGCGATAACTATGCGGCACGGTGCTCGGGAAATAGAACGTGTCGCCGCTTTTCAACCGGTAGAGCCGGTTGTCGAGCGTCAATTCCAGTTCGCCTTCGATCACATAGCCGAGCTCTTCGCCGGCGTGGCTGATCTGCTCGTCGCTGTTCGCGTTCGGCTCGATCACGTGGATATCGCTTTGCAGAAGCTGGCCGGGCGCCGGCACGATCACGCGCTCGAGCAGAATCGCCGCACGCGGGTCCGCCGACGGAAAACTGGCGGCTGGCCGCTGCTCCGCGCGCTGCACGGGCGACGTGTTGACCGCGGGCCCGGCAACCAGGGCGCCGATGTGCGTATCGAGTGCTTGCGCGATCTTGTGCAGCGTCGCAAGCGAGGGGCTCGCGTGGCCCCGTTCGAGTTTCGACAGCAGGCTTTCCGAGCAGCCGACGGTGTCGGCTAGCGCCTTTAGCGTCAGCTTGCGCACCATGCGCGCGTGTTTGAGGCGCACGCCCAGTGCATCGGCGGGGTTCGTGGACGTGGTGTGCCGCGATGGCGCAGGCGATGCGGACACAGGCGTGGGTGCTGCGCGCGCCGGTGCAGCTGCGCTGCCGTTTGTGGCTGCCTTCGGGCGCGCGCGTGGGGTGCGCGCGGCACGCACCGGTACCGGCGCGGCCGTTGCTGCGGTGGCAAGCGGTGCGGTTTTGTTTTTACTCATGTCTGATTGGCACGTTCCGAAAAAGCTTTATATCGCCACCATCACCACCGTCGCGTTGCTGCACGCTTAGGCCAATACCGTGAACTCGACTTCGAGCGGGTTCAGTGCGTTGATCGGTACGATGTCCTGCGGGCACGCAGACAGCACCACCACGCAATCCATCGTCGCCTTGATGTCGACGTGATCGCCTGCCTTGGAAACCGGCGCGAGCCATTCGATCGAGTAGTCGGGCTTCACCGGAATGTTCATCCACAGGTTGAACGGCTGCGGCACTTCGCGTGCGCGCAAACCGATCGCCTTCAGCGCGAGCCGCATATTGTCCGCGCAGTTGTCGTGATAACCCGTCACGCCGAGCGTCTTGTAGCGGAACAGATCGCACGCCGCGATCAGCGTGTCGTGCACGCCGGGCGAGGTGTCTGCCACCAGTTCCGCGATCGGGCGGCGCTGGTTGGTCATCAGCGGGTCGCCGACCTGCGGAATCAGCTTGTCGATAAACGCGCGCGTGTGCTCGAACGACAGAAATTCGCTCAGGTGCTCCGCATTGAAGATCCACGTATCGCAGACCTGCGTGCCGTGCGGGTTCGCGATGCGAATGGTCTGGCCGGCCTGCAGGCGGACCGCGCGGCCGCAACGCGCCGGCACCGTATAGGTATGGCCCAGTTCGGGCGTGCCGTCGGCCGAGATCGGTTCGTGCAGCGTCGCGTTTTCGCCGTGTGCGGTGCCGTTGTCGTCGTGCGTGTGAGAATGCGCGTGAGGGGTGTTCATCGGTGGTTCCTTGATGGGTCGGAGAGGCGTTGTTAGTCTGGGTCCTGGCCTGGCGAGCTCAGGGCGTTTCGTTGCAAAGCTCGACGAGGCAATGCGCGAGCGCGCGCGTGCCCAGTACGAGATGATCGTCGTCGGTGGCTTCCGCCGGGTTGTGGCTGATGCCGCCGCGGCTCGGCACGAACAACATGGCGGTAGGGCACTGCTTCGCCAGATGCAGCGCGTCGTGGAAGGCGCCGGACACGATCGGCTGCGAGCGCGCTTCGAGTGCGTTGCAGGCCGCGCGGACGTGCGCGACGGCGCGCTCGGCGAATTGCACCGGCGCGTGCGAAAACAGTGCTTCGATCTGCACCGCGGCGCCGTGGCTGGCGATGCATTCGGCAAGCGCCGCATCGAAGCGCGCGAGCACCGCGGGATCGGGATGACGGAAATCGACTGTGAAGATCACGCGCGATGGAATCGTATTGATCGAGTTCGGCGCGATGCTCCAGCTGCCGAACGTGATGCGCGCCGCGTCGCCGCCGAGTTCCAGCGCGAAGGCTTCGATCTGTGCGCGCACGTTGACGGCTAGCGTCATCGCATCGCGGCGTGCGTGCATCGGCGTAGTGCCCGCGTGGGCGGCTGCGCCGTCGCAGCGCACCGAGTGCCAGCGCACACCCTGGATGCCGGTCACCACGCCAAGCGGTGTGGCGGACAGTTCGAGCAGTGGGCCCTGTTCGATATGCAGTTCGATGAAGGCATGCGCAGCGGCGGGGGCGCGCGTCGCGAGCGCGGGGAACGCGCTGCGATGCGCGTCGAGAGCGGCGCCGACGGTGGTGCCGGCGGCATCCGCTACGGCGCGATAGGCCGCCAGCCGCTCTGGTTCGACGAAGCTGCTCGAACCCATCGCGCCGGGCTGGAAGCGCGAGCCTTCCTCGTTGGTCCAGATCACCACTTCGAGCGGCCGGCGCGTAACGATGTCTGCCGCGGCGAGTGCCGCGAGGCATTCGAAGCCGGCCAGCACCCCGTACGCACCGTCGAGGCGGCCGCCGGTCGGCTGGGTGTCGATGTGGCTGCCGGTCAGAACAGGTGGCAGGTCTTCGCGGCCGGCGCGACGGAAGAACAGGTTGGCGCAGGCGTCGGTTTCGACGGTGCAGCCAAGCGCGTGGGCGCGCTCGATCAGGCCGCGCCGCGCTTCGAGATCGAGTGCGGATAGCGTGGGGCGGTCAACACCGCCGTCGCTGCGCGCGCCGATGGTGGCGAGCGCGGCGATGGACTGGAGCAGGCGGGTGGGGTCGACGTGGTGGGCGGCGCTTAGGGCGTCGGTGGTGGGGGCGGGGGTGGCGGTCATCGTGTTTCCATGCGGCGCGAAGGAAAGGGTTGGATCGACAGGTGATGGTTTGCTCGACGTAACTCGCACGTGTCTCGAATGGGGCGCGAATTAAGCATAGTGAACGCAGTTCAAGCGACTTGAATCATTTTCTTCAAGCATGATGCGTGCCGGTCTGCGAGTGTTTCTGCGGGGCGTGGTCTGGTCTGGCGGCCGCAAGCCTTGGGCACGAGCGATGCACTGTAAGGGCGTATTCGTTTGCCTGATCGTGCACCGCGAGCGTGAGCGAATGCACGTGCCGATGCACTGCCGCGCTGCCATATGCGCGCGATTGATTTCGTCTAAGCTGAACCAACCCGAGCGAGCACGGAGAACTTCGATGACGGACAGCAAGCGCCGACACGTCAGTGCGGCAGGTGCCGCAGGCGGATTGCTACCAGCGGCATTCAGCGAAGCTGTGGACGCTGCGGCAACCGGTCATGCACCGGTACAGCCCGAAACCCTTAGCTTCGCACCCAACGGCTGGATTCCGAACAACCCGCGCTTGCCCGTGCTGATCTATCGCGCGGCTGTGCCGCTCGATGCGCGTGACCCCGCAGCGCGTTTCGAAGCAGCGTTCTCGCGCAACGGCTGGCCGCCGCTGTGGCGCAATGGCGTCTACAGCTTTCATCACTTCCATCCAGCTACGCATGAAGTGCTTGGCTTCGCCAGTGGCAGCGCGCGACTCGTGCTCGGCGGTCCCGTGCCGGTTGGCCGCGAAGTGACCGTGCAGGCAGGCGACGTCGTCGTGCTGCCGGCGGGCACCGGTCATTGCAAGCTGGAAGCGACCGCGGATTTTCTGGTGGTGGGTGCGTATCCGCCGGATCAGGACACCGGCATCAGCCGCGTCAGCTTATCGGCCGAAGGGTTGCAGAAAATGCGGCAGGTGGGGTTTCCTGCGTCGGATCCGTTGGGCGGGCACGATGGGCCGCTGGTGCGTTTGTGGCGCGTCGATATCGATCACGCGTCGCGATGAAATTCCGGCAGCACGTATCGCGCGAGTTCTTCGATCGCCTCGCGTGGCGCACGCTCCGATGCCGGCAAATTGAACGACACGTGATGCATGCCTTGCTCGCGCATCGCCTGCAGCAGCGCGATGAGTGCGTGCCGTCCGGTCCGGTAGCCGAGCGTGACGGGCGTCGCGGGTTCGTCCGGATCGGCACCTAGCTCGAGCCGTAGTGCCGCGCCGAATGCGCGAAACGCGCCCGGCGCAGCGCGCCCGACGGCCGCGCGCCACATGCTGTGCCGCGCCTGCTGTGCGTCCGGCTCGCGGTGGTAGGTCATCCAGCCGAGCGCATGACGCGCGATCCAGTCGACGCTTTGACCGCCTGAGCCGACCGCCAGCATCGGCACTGGAAGCGGCGGCTGCGGCAACAGCGAAAACTCCGGCGCGCCGTCTGGCGCTTCATCCGGAATCACGCGCGGCTGCGGCGCGAGCGCGGCGGCTACCGTTTCCCAGTGGCGCCGATACAACTCGCGACGAGCGTCGCCGTCTGCGCCGAACGCTGCGTATTCGGGCGGCCGGTCGCCCGAGCCGAGGCCGAGAATGAAGCGGCCGCGCGATAGTGTCTGTACCGAGATCGCCGCCTTGGCGATATGCAGCGGATGCCGCAACGTCAGCACGATCGCGCCGCTTATCAGCGCGATCTGCCGCGTGTGCGTTGCGAGCGCGCCGAGCAGTACCCACGGGTCGAGATGTCCAACCGGATCGGGATAGTCGGCGCTGTTGAGCGGCACGTCGCGAACCCACAGCGCGCGAAAGCCAAGCGAATCGGCATGGCGTGCGAGCTCGATCTGTTCGTTGAAGTCCGCGACGATTTGCCCAGCGGGCAGCAGCGGCAATGTGAGACCGATCGACAGTTGATCGGCGCGGAACACGCGCGCTTCAATCGGTTCGTGCGGCGCGAACGGGGCTTCGTGAACGGGCATCGCGGAGTTGGGCGAGTTGGGCGGAGGTGCATCGAACCTGGGCGGCGGTCGATGTCTGGCGATGGTAGCACCGTGTTGTGCGCGGTGACGGCAGCTTGCGGCACGGCTACTGAGTCAAGGGCTAACGTCGCCGACCGCCGACCGCCGACCGCCGACCGCCGACCGCCGACCGCTCACCGCTCACCGCTCACCGCTCACCGCTCACGCAAGCGCTGCCGTCCGATGCGCTGCCGCGCGACACACCGCACGAATATCGTGCGTCTCGAGCACCGCCCGATCGATCCCTTCACGCGCCAGCGCCAGCATCGCGATACCGATATCCTCGGTCGATAGCACGTGGTTCGGCAGCAGCAGGCGCAGCGGCGTCAGCAGCGGCTTGGCGAGCGCGTAGAACACGCGATACGCACGCGTCTTCGAGCGCGCGCCATGGAGCGGCTGGATCACGCCCGGCCGGAACAGATACACCGCCTTGAACGGCAGACGCCGCAGCGCATTCTCAGTGCGTCCCTTCACACGCGCCCACATCGTCGAGTCCTGTTCGGTGCTGTCGGTGCCGGCGCCGCTCACATAGATGAACGTCATACGCGGATTAAGGCGCGCGAGCGTTTGCGCGGCGGCGAGCGTCGCGTCGTACGTGAGCCGCGTATAGTCCGCTTCGCGCATTCCCGCCGACGACACGCCGAGACAAAAGAAGCACGCATCGAAGCCCATCAGCGAGCCTTCGATCGACCGGTAGTCGTTGAAGTCGCGATGCATCACTTCGTACAGACGCGGATCGAGCTGGCCACTCGGCGTGCGCCCGACCGTCTGCACGTATTCGACGTCCGGTGCGCGCAGGCATTCGCGCAGGACGCCCTGGCCGACCATCCCGGTCGCGCCGAACATCAGGATACGCATGGTGTTCCTCCTCGTTGCTTCAGCGGGTTACGGGTGCGCCGGCAATGCGGGTTCTGCCGCATCGGACGCAAAGCCGGTCGACAGGCTGACCTCGCGCCAGCGCTGTGCCTGCTCGCTGCGCACATTTTCCACCGCGCCGCAGTAATGCAGTGCATCGGCACCGAGCAGCAGATGCGGCGGCAACGCATCGTGATAGGCGAGCCGCACGATCAATTTCGCGACTTTCGCCGGGTCGCTGGTTTCCTGGCCGACATGTTGCTTCAGCAACTGCAGCAGCGCGCCGACCGACGGTTCATAGTCTGCGAGCAATTCCGGTACCGCGCGGCCGGCTTCGTGACCCCAACCGGTCTTCATGCCGCCGGGCTCGAGCGCTGTGATGTGCACGCCGAACGGCGCAAGCTCGTCGCGCAACACCTCGGTGAAGCCACCGACCGCCCACTTCGCTGCCTGGTAGGCGGCGAGCCCAGCGGTACCGATGCGTCCGCCGACCGACGAAATCTGGAAAATGTGCCCTGCGCGCTGCCGGCGTAGTACCGGTAGCGCCGCGCGCGTCACATTGACGACGCCGTAGAAATTGGTGTCGATCTGCTCGCGGAAATCGTCCTCGGAGGTTTGCTCGAACGGCGCGATGTGGCCGTACCCCGCATTATTGACAACCACGTCCAGTTTGCCGAATGAATCGAGTGCAACCTGCACTGCACGTTGTGCCGCGTCGGCATCTGTCACGTCGAGCGAGACGGTGCGCAGTTGTTTGCCGTACTGCGCGCTCAGTTCGACAAGCGCGCCCGGATCGCGCGCGCCGGCCACGACCTGTTCCCCAGCGGCGAGCGCCGCTTCGACGATCGCGCGCCCGAGACCACGCGCACTGCCAGTAACCAGCCAGACTTTAGCCATTGCAGAAACTCCTGTTTTAGTACGTTATGAATGTGTACTCACTCATTTAAAGCGTCGAAAAAAAGCGCGATTCCATCATCACGCTTTGGAGATCGCGTTCCAGAATGCGTCGAAGCCCGCGCTGCGGTAACGGTCCGCATGGCCCGGGTCGCGCATCATGAAGTCCATCGTCGTTTCCGCGAGTGCGCCCATGATCGCCGATACGAAGGCCGGTGGATGATCGCGCAGCACGCCTTTCGCAATGCTTTCCTGCACCAGCAGATTGACGTCCGCGAAGGCTTGCATGCCCGCGTGCTTCGCCTGTTCGGAGACGCGCTCGGATACCCCGAGCTGGACCATCGCGCGGCGCTTCGCGGGCTGCGCGACGCCCCAGTCGACATATTTCATCCACACGTGGCGCGCGCGCGCCTGCAGCGTGCCGGCCTTCGGATACTGCGCCATCATCACCTCGCGCAATTCGCCCTTGATCTCGAGGTACAACTGGTTGAGCAATTCGTCTTTGGTGTCGAAGTATGTGAACAGCGTGCCTTCCGCGACCCCCGCGAGCTTCGCGATGCGCGCGGTAGGCGCCGCCACGCCTTGCTCGGCGATCACTTCGAGCGCGGCGGCAAGAATGGCGTTGCGTTTGTCTTCGCTGCGTGGACGGGCCATGGACGAGTTGGGCAGGGTATTAATGAGTGCGGGCTCAATAATAACCCGGCAGTGGAATCATGTGCAAGCAGCCAGATGGCATGCGATTTTCACGCACCGCGCCGGTTCGCTTCAACCACGAAATCGACGAAGCGCCGCACGCGCGACGGCATCTGTGTGCGCTGCGGGTAGTACATGAACACGCTGAGCCGCGCGCTCGATAGTTGCGGTAACAACCCAATCAAGCTGCCGTCGTCGAGTTCCTGCTGGATCATGTAAGCCTGCAATTGCCCGATGCCGATGCCGCGGCGTACCGCTTCGATTTCGGTGTTCACGTCGTTGAAGGTCGCGACCGCGGGCACTTCCTGATAGACGATCGTGCCGTCCTTCGCGAACTCCCACGGCACCGTCTTGCCGGTATTCGGGTGGCGAAAGCCGGTGCAACGGTGCTTGAGCAATTGTGCGAGGGTGGCCGGTTCGCCATGCTCGGCGAGGTAGGCGGGCGCGGCACAGATCACGAGTTGCACGTCGCGCAGCCGACGCGCAACCACATTGCGTTCGGCAGACGTGCCTACCCGAAAGCCGACGTCGATGCGCGCTTCGACGAGATCCGTATTGCGGTCTTCAAGCAGCACGTCGAAACGCGCCGACGGATGCTGCTGCTGGAATGCGCGAATCAGCGGCACCAGTAACTTCGCGCCGAGCGATGGCGGCGCGACCACACGTATCAGGCCACCCGCTTCCTCGCGGCTCGCGTGGACCTGTTCAAGCGCATCGTCGAGCATACGCATGCCGGGGTCGGCCAGCTCGAACAGACGCTTGCCCTCGTCGGTCATGCTGAGCTTGCGCGTCGTGCGATGCAGCAGTCGCACGTTCAGGTGCGCTTCGAGCTGGCGCACCGATTTGCTCATCGCCTGCGGCGTGAGGCCCGCCTCGATGGCGGCGCGGCTGAAGCTTCCCGCACGCGCCACCGCGAGAAAGAGGGTCAACGCACGGGTTCTGTCCACGGCGGTTTGTGGTTGTCGAGCCGGATTGAAATGGCTGCCAGTCTAACCGAATCGCAAGCCTACGTCGGCGTATCGAAATCGCACGGATAACTGATGAATTTCAGTGAAGGCCGATTGCGCGGCCGCGCCGGTATCGATGGCGCGCCGCAGATATCGAACAAGCCTCATGCGGATTTGAGAATGACGCACACACGTTATATCCCGGGCGGCCAGGGCGCCTCGACAAACGCATGCGAGACACGCGAGCTTGTTTGCCCGATCGCGAACGCTTACGTTTATACGAATGTATAGCGGCCGCTTCACATTACACGGCATGCGGCGCCGCGTAACACGGTGCGGCTACTCGTGCTCTTCCGGCGCGCACTCGTCGCACGCACTGCCGCGGATTGCGCGATCGATGCAGGAGAGAATCGTGTTGCCGTCGACCGGCTTGGTCAGAAAGCACGTGGCGCCATTCGCCCGCGCGACGCTGCGCAACGCGTGGTCTGGAAACGCGGTGATGAACACCATCGGGATCGGCCGCTGCATCTCGCGTAAGGTGGCTTGCAGTTCGACACCGTTCATGCCGGGCAACTGCATGTCGGAGATCACGCAGGCGGTGCGGTCGATGTATTCGGACGCAAGAAACGCTTCCACTGAGATGAAAGTGCAGCTTTGCACGCCGAAGGACCGGAGAAGGTTAGCGGTGGCGAGGCGTACCGACTCGTCGTCGTCGATGATCGACACGACCTGAAAGGGAAGCAAACTCGGCATTGCGAACCTGGATCACAAAATAAAGCCGTTGCAGAGGCAACGGTTGATCACAGGTTACCGGAGGCACCCGAGTTCACAACTATATATAGGTATAAGGAACGGGCAGCGTGCGTGCGCCGCAGCGCGGCGCGTTACGCGTGCTCTTCGCGGATTTTCAACATCACCGCCTGATGCAGCAGATCGGCAAGCGTGCGCGCGCCCATCTTTTTCATCGCCTGGCCGCGATGGACCTTGACGGTGATTTCGCTCAAGCCCAGTTCCGCTGCGATCTGCTTGTTGAGCAGGCCTTTGGCGACCAGCGTCATCACCTGCTGCTCGCGCGACGACAGTGTCTGGAAGCGTTGCTTGAGTTGTAATAGCGACTTCTGCGCTTCACGGCGTGTGCGGTCGCCGTTCACCGCGCGCGTGACCGCATCGAGCAGATCCTGGTCGCGAAACGGTTTGGTGAGGAAATCGACGGCGCCGGCTTTCATGGCCTGAACCGTCATCGGGATGTCGCCGTAGCCGGTCATAAAGATGATCGGCAGTTCGACGCCGGCGCGTGCCAGCTCGTTCTGCACCGCGAGCCCGCTGTCCGCTTTCAGGCGCACGTCGAGCACGATACACGCGGGTGCCTCGGGCCATTGGGCGGTCATCAGGCCCTGGGCCGATGCGAAGGCCTCGACTTGCATGCCGACCGAGCGCAGCAGATTCACCAGGGCGTTGCGAAACGAATCGTCGTCGTCGACGACGAAGACGACAGGTTCATCGTCACGGCCGGAATCGTACGGGACATGGTCCATAATTGATCGGGCAAGTCGCGGCGCCGTTGCTGCACGGACGCCCCGTCTGCGGCTCTTGCCGCATGTTGTGGGAAAGAAACAGGCGAAAACTGACAACTGCATTATCTTCGCATGTTCTGAGCGTCACGCGCAGCAAAGGATGCCCATGCGATGCGACTTCCAGCCGATTTTGCCGCTATGCCCGATAAAGTTAAGGCGCTGATATGTCTGATCTGAACCGCCGCCCCGCCGTGGGCGCCGATTCGACTGAAGCTCGTACGGCGGCTGCGGTTCAACCCGGGCCTGCCGAGGCAGAGCCCACAGCGGGGGCCGCAATAGAATCGACCGCAGAGTCCGCTGCGGGACCCGGCCCCAGCCACGGCAGTTCCACCGCGCAGACCTTCCCGAACCGCCCCTCGCCCGGCGGCGCGCGGGGCGCACAGCGCCGCGCCCGCGCCGCCAATCTGCGCGCGGCTGAGGCCGCGCCGAGCTCCAGCCGGACGCGCCTATGGCGCATCGGCAGCGCGCTGGCGATCGCGCTGGCGATCTTCGCGGTCGACGCACTCACCACCTTCGATATCGCAGTCGCGGTGCTCTACGTGGTGGTTATCCTGGTTGCTGCGCCGGTCTGTTCGCAGCGCAGCGTGCTGGCACTGTGCTGCACGCTGATGCTGCTTACCGTCACCGCGTTCATGATGTCGCACGGCAGTACCTATCTGCCCGCGCCGGTCGGGCGCTGCATCGTCAGTCTCGCGGCGATCGGCATCACCGGTTTTCTGACGCTGAAGAACATGGCGGCCACCGAGGTGCTGCGCGAGCAGGTGCTGCTGCTCGACCTGACCAGCGACGCGATCGTCGCGTTCGACATGCAGCGCGTGATCGGTTACTGGAACCGCGGCGCGCAGGCGCTATACGGTTTCACGGCCGAAGAAGCGCTTGGCCGCGCGACGCACGACCTGGTGCAGACCAGGTTTCCGGTGCCGCTCGCGCAGATCGAGGCGCAACTGCTGCGCACCGGCCGCTGGGAAGGCGAACTCACGCAATCCCGGCGCGACGGCAGCCAGGTGGATGTCGCGAGCCGCTGGTCGCTGCGGCGCGACACCCAGGGCCAGCCGATGTCAGTGCTGGTCACGAACAACGACATCACGCAGCGCAAGCGGATGGAGCGCGAGATCGAGCGGCAGCAGCAGGAGATCCGCGCGGCGATCGACGCGATTCCGGCCATGGTATGGATCGCGTCGACCGATGGCGGCACGATGTTCGTCAATGAGCGCTGGTCGGAGCTGAACCTTGCGCTCGACGAGAGCGGTTCGAACTGGTTCGAGTTCGTGCATCCGGACGACCTGCCACAGTTGCGGCACGACTGGTTGCGCGCGCTCGAAAGCGGCGGCGCGTTCGAAAACGAATCGCGCATCCGGCGCGGCGACGGCTCGTATCGCTGGATGCTGCTGCGCGCCGCGCCGTTCACCAGCGAAGACGGCCAGATCGTGCGCTGGTATGGTGCAAACGCCGACATCGAAGAACGCCGGCGTGCGGCCGAAGCGCTGGCGCGTAGCGAGTCCTTTCTGGCCGAAGCGGAAACCCTGAGCCAGACCGGCAGCATCGGCTTTGCGCTGCCGGACTTCAACATGTTCTGGTCGAAGCAGGCTTACCGGATCTTCGAATATCCGGAGTCGCTCGAGCCATCGCTCGAGCGCATGCTCGCCCGTGTGCATCCCGACGATCACGCGCGCGTCGCCGCGCTGCTGCAAATGGCGGCGACCGACTTGCACGACATCGATGTCGAATATCGGCTGCAGATGCCCGGCGACGTGGTCAGGCAGGTGCATCTGGTCGCGCATGCAATCGACACCGGCGAGGCGTACGGCTATCGTGGCGCATTGATGGACGTGACCGAGGCGCGCAACGTGCAGGATGCGTTGCACCGTTCGCTTGCCGAGCTCGCGCACGTCACGCGCATCACGACGCTCGGCGAATTGAGCGCATCGATCGCGCATGAAGTCAGCCAGCCGATTGCCGCCATCATGACTAACGCCGAAGCCGGCCTGCGCTGGCTGGAACGCGATCCGCCGCAGATGGGCGAAGTACGTGAAGCGCTGCAGAACATGTTGCGCGACGCGCAACGCGCAGGCGGGATCGTGCAGCGCATCCGCGCGCTGGCGAAGAAGAGCGTGCCAAATCGTGTTCCGTTCGACCTCAATGCATTGATCGAGGAATCGGTGGTGCTGGTGCAGCGCGAGATCGGCGTGCATGCCGTCACCCTCGATCTGCAACTCGCAGCCGGCAGCCTGACGATCGTCGGCGATCGCGTGCAACTGCAGCAGGTGGTGATCAACCTGATAATGAACGCGATCCAGGCAATGGCCGGCACGCTCGGTGTGCCACGCCGGCTGACGGTGCGTTCCGCCTGCGAGGTACGCGGCGTACAGGACGGCAACGAAGTGCGCGAGGCGCGCGTGAGCGTGGCCGATAGCGGGCCCGGAATTGCCGAAACCGACTTGCAGCGCCTGTTCCAGCCGTTCTTCACGACACGCGAGGACGGCATGGGCATGGGCTTGTCGATTTGCCGATCGATCGTCGAATCACACGGCGGCAGGATTCGTGCTTATGCTCGTGAAGGGCAGGGTGCGACGCTGAGTTTCGTGCTGCCAGGTTGCGCGCCCGATCCGGCGGCGAGTAGCGGTATTCCCGCAGGGATACCCGCGTAACCCCTGCTTCCGTTGCGTCGAATGGTACCAAAGTATAGGTAGATGACACCTATACACCGTTGCAGGGAACCTTTGTACGATAGAGCGCCACGCTTTTCTCCACTACCTTTGAGCATACAGCGCCGCGATGAGCAAAGCGTCGTCCGGCCAATGCATTCGAAGCATCGGAGAGCAAGGAGCGTGGGTCATGCAAACGTCATCTTTTCGCGGTAGCGACATGCTATCCGCGGATCTTCTCAAGTCCTACATACGCAATGAAGATGCGTGGCGGCTGCCGGCGCAAACCGACCATGCAGCCGATGGCGCGCGCGCGGGTCTGAAGCTCGCGCGCTGGAGCCAGAGCGGTGCGGATCCGGCCGAGGTATCGGCGGTTGCGGGCGACGGCATCTATACGGTGGGCGTGTGCCTGCGCTCGACCGACATCACGTTTCTGCACGACGGCCGGCTCGGCTACGAAGGCCGCATGATGCCCGGCATGTTCCAGGTGACGGCGCCAGGGCATGCGGCGCGCGCGGTGTTTCATTCGTCATGCGACGTGTTGCATCTGTTCGTGCCGCAGACCGTGCTCGATACGTGCCATCGCGAAGCGATGGGCGTCGAGCCTGCTTCGAGCGTGATGATCGAAGACCCGTCGGTGAGCCGCGATCCGTGCATCGAGCGTCTGAGCCAGGCGTTGCTGTTCGCCGACGAGAGCTTTACGTCGTTTGGTCAGATGTACGTCGACAGCATCAACCTCGCGCTGGTGAGCCGCCTGCTCGAACTGCGGCTGCGCGTGCCGCTGCAGCCCGCTCAGGAGCGGCGCTCGGCGCTGCCGAAGTGGCGCCTCAAGCGCGCCGTCGAATATATCGATGCACATCTGGCCGACTCGATCGGTCTCGAAGATGTGGCGCAGGCCGCCGGCCTCACCCGTATGCACTTCGCCGCGCAGTTCCGTGCGGCGACCGGGCTGCGGCCGCATGAGTACCTGCTGCGGCGGCGCATCGAATGCGCGCAGCAGCTGCTCGCCGACGACGAGTATTCGCTGCTCGACGCCGCGCAACTGGCGGGCTTCCGCTCGCAGGCGCACTTCACGACGGTATTCAAGCGGGTCGTCGGCTCGACGCCCAAGCGCTGGAGGGACAACCAGCATGCTGACGCATGAGGTCCGTCACTGCGGTGCAGAGCGCGGTCCGCCCGCCGCCGCGCGTGCGGTTTTGCGCGCCTGACGCAGTGTCGCGCGCACGTTGCCGGTGTTTCCTGTGCACCGGTGCGAAGGCGGCGACCCGCGAAAAAGGCCTGCCGTCCCTTTCCTTCCGATCAGACCCGACACGCCGCCGCCACGCGGCCGCCCCTCAGGAGCATTGAAATGTCAGACGTTGCTACTCGTTGTGACGCTTGGTCCCAGACGTTGGTTCTTCTGTCTTCGTTGTCGACCAAAGCCTCCGGCCGGGTGCGCGCGCCGCGTACGCGCTGCGGCGGCGCCAAGGGGCAGGCCGGCTCGTGCACCGGCACGGCGCGGCTGGTCGAGCGGGTGGGCGAGCGTCTGCTGACGGTCAGCTGGAGCGACCCGACCTCGTGCTGCTATCCGGACCAGCCGTGGGTGATCGCGATCGCGCGCCGCGACGGCGTGTGCGCGCTGAGCGGAGCGACGATCTCCTACGGCGACACGATCTTCCGGCCGCGCGCGGCCAAGCTGATGCCGACCAATTCGCAGGCGATGATGCTGGCCAGCGCGGTGAATACGTTGATGCCGGCGCCGCCGCCTGGGTGCTGGATGTAAATCGATTGCGTGAGCCGCGGTATCAGGCCGCGCGGCGCGCACGATCGCAGCACGATGATGCTGCGATCGTGCGCGCCGTGTCTGTTTAGGGGGGAGGTGGACCCGCGTCAGCGGGCGCTGCGCGCGAGTCAGGTCCAGTGCTTGAAGTCTTCGAAGCGGATCGAGTGCACTACACCGGGCGCGCGTTCGTGCGCGGCGCGCACGTCCCGGCGAATCGTCGCGGAGTCGCGCGATTGCCATACCGATGCGGCCGGCATCTGCTGCCCGGCGAGTGCAGCATCGCGCGCATCCGTCACCTGTTCGATCGCGAGCGTTTCCAGCGGCAATTGCGCTGCGTTGCCCACCTTGTCGAGCGCATCGGCGAGCCCTGCCGGCACACCCGTGTAGACGCTGATCGACAGACAGCCGGCCGCGCTGATCAGCAGTGCGCGTCGAACCCAGGCGGACGGGTGTGTTTGCATGATGCGCTCCAGCAGACGGACCCGAACCGCCGGCGTGGTGTGCGCCGCGCTTGCCGAAGCCGTTTTCATGCTTTCAGTATGGTCCGCACGCCGATTCGGGTTTTGCAGTCCAGCACGATTGCTTTGAGTTTTGCACCGGGCGGCTCGCCGCACATCACGGCAACGCGCGGCAAGCCGCGGCGCGCTCATGCCGCAAGCGCGTGCAAGCACAGCGTCGGCCGCGCGTCGTGCGGCGGAAACACGTGCCAGCAACGGTCCTCGTGCCGGAAGAAGAACATGCCGCGCGGGCCTTCCGGCGTATGTGTTTCGACGTAGATGAAGCGGGCGCGCTGGCGCGGCATGCGGCCTGAGCGGATCACGCGTACGTGCAATACGGTTGCCGGCGCGAGCCACTTGTCGACGAGCAGATGCAAGGATGTCGCGCTGCTGTTCATGAAGGCCTCCGTCCGTCAGTCGCACTGGCCGCCGCAACTGCGCCGGCGCCGGGCCGGCAAGGCAGAACAGCGATGGCGATGACTTCAGCGTAGGGCGTCAACGTAAATATGACAGTTAATGCTTTTGTTGTTTACGATAGCCTGTAGTGTATGGATGGCCGTCGCTGCGTGTTGCGAACCCGTTGCACGCGCAGCGCGACTGCGCTTTAGCGATCCTCGGTTTGCGCCGACTCACAGGGGCGAGGTTCGGCGTCGCCCGGTGCCGCGGGTAAATCCTCGCAGCGCACCTGTGCTTCGATCAACGCGCGCGCAAACTTGACCAGTGCCGCAACCGTGCCGTGCACGCTGTGGTATTCGGCGTTGCCGATCCGCGCGTCCAGCACGACCTGCATGCCGGCGTCCTTCGCCATCTTCAGAATGTCCATATCCGTCTCCGCTGCGGGCCGCGCCATCGAGACAGACGCGCCCGATGCGCAACTGCGTGAACAGCCCACCTATGCATCGTGCCTCTGCGCGGTGCGGCGCCGTTGCGCAAACGAAGGGGTGGTTTCGAAAATGCCGTGCCGCCTCGCAGGTTTTTTCGGCGTCGCGCAGCATGGCGCTGTGCTGGTCCGACGAAAGCGGATGTGTGCTCTTTTGTGCTGCGCACAGATGTTTATGCTGAACCTGCCGCGGGTTTACCTACCACGTCGTCGGCCCTGATTGCCGTGCGAATCGTGAAGACCTTGTACAGGTGAAAAAGCGCGGCAGGCTATCTCGTCTTACTGTGATGCGCATGGGATCCACACAGAAGGTCCTACGATCGCGAGCTGCAATGCGCGCGTTAGCAAAATAATCTGGAGGCGCTGTCATGATTCTGACTTTGAATGACGATGGCCATCGCAGCGCGACTCCGTTGCTGAAGGCGGCGTTGGGTGCGGTGCTGGTCTGCTCGCTGATCGAAGCGCCGTTTGAGGTGGCCGCTTCATCGAGCGGCGCGCAGGCCGTTGCGGTGGTGTGCTCGAAACTGCTGTTGGCGCTGCTGATTTTTTTCGCGTGTGGCCGCTCTTCGCTGGCGCGTCTGATCGCGCTGTTTGTGTGCGGCGCGAGTGTGCTGGCGGTGGTGCCGGCGTTGCCCGGCGAATTCCGCTACGACCAGATCGCGTTCGTGCTGTCGGCCGCCGAGTGCACGCTGAAGTCGCTCGCGATCGTCGCGCTGCTGCGCCACTCGGGGCTGGCGGCATGGGGCCGCTGGCAGCGTTCATAAGCGCGTGCGGCGGTCCGGCGCAATGCCGGATGTCGGTCCGATCCGTCAGATTCCGTTAGATCTTCAGTTCCTTCCCTCCAGCACTCGCAGGCGCCCGTATCAGGGCGCGCGCCGTGGCGAGTGAGATTTTTATTGCCCTAGCGTAAGATCTTGCGTTGTACGAGAGTTGATTTCCCTCCGCCTTGGTCGGGCGCGAGGAATTTTCGTCGAGTATCCCGCATTTCCCGATTAATACCTGCGTTTAGCGCGAATTCACAATAGGGCACGATAAATGGACCGCTTGGAGGCAATGGAGATATTCACGCGCGTGGTCGAAGCGAACAGCTTTTCTAAAGTATCGGAATCGCTCGACTTGCCGCGTGCCAAGGTCAGCAGAACCATCCAGGCGCTCGAAGAACATGTCGGTGTGCGGCTGTTGAACCGCTCGACGCGCCAGGTGAATGTGACCGAAGACGGTGCGCTGTTTTACGAGCGCTGCGTACGTATTCTCGCCGACGTCTCCGATGCGGAGTCGTCGCTGTCGAGCAAGCGCGAGACGCCGGCTGGCACGATCCGCTGCGATACGTCGGGCACGCTGGCGCGCGCGCTGTTGTTGCCGGCGCTCGACGATTTCTACGCGAAGTTTCCGCAGATCGACCTGCGTCTCGGGCTAGCCGATCGCAACATTGATTTGATCCAGGATGGCGTCGATTGCGTGATCCGCATGGGGCATCTGGAAGAATCGAGCCTCGTGGCGCGCCGCATCGGCAATGCGCGCCTGGTTACCTGCGCAGCGCCGGCGTATCTCGCTGAACACGGCACGCCGAAAAACCTCGAACAGCTCGCCGAGCATCGCGCAGTCAACTATATTTCCGCGCGCACCGGCAAGACGTTTCCGTTCGAATACCTGGTGAATGGCGAGACCGTGAAGGTGCAGATGAAGGGTGTGCTTGGCGTCAACGACGGCAGCGTCTATATCGGCGCCTCGGTGCTCGGGCACGGCATCATTCAGCCGTCGCGCTACATGGTGACCGACCTGATCGAGAAAGGCGTGTTGACGGAAATCCTCAGCGACTACGAGAGCCCGTCTACACCGCTGTCGATCATCTATCCGCATCGCCGCAATCTGAGCTCGCGGCTGCGTGCGTTTACCGGTTGGGTCAATGAACTGGCACAAGGCAATCCGGACCTGAACGGCTGAGCGTGCGGCAAAGGTAGGGAGAGCGGCGCGGCGCATGGGTCGGTTGCGCCCGCCGCTCTATCGCAGCGCCGCGTTACCTGACCACGCTGCCCGACAACCAGCCTTGCGATACGCCGATTTGCGCAATCTGCTTCGCGATTGAATCGCCGAGCCGCTTTGCGTCCTGCGATACGGTGTCGTGCTTCGTTTCGCCGACCGCATGCAGGCTGCCGCCCATCGCCGCTGACGTGGCGACGTGGCCGGCCGCCGCGCCCACACCCGCCGTTTCGACCACACCGGGCATCTTCCCGCTATCCGCATTCGCGTCGAAGCTCTGCACCAGCGTCACGTCGCCGCCGGCCGGCTTGTACAGGATCTGCACGGTGGTGCCCACGTCGCTCTTGCCGGCGCCCAGACCAATCAAGGTGCGGCGGCGGCGATTGCCGGCATCGATCGTATCGAAGTTGCCTTGCACCAGCAGCACGTTCTGGCCGGCGGGCGGCGGCACGTCCGAACGGATCGCGCGCAAGCCCATCGACTGCAGCTTATGGACGATTTCGTTGGCGACTTCCTCGCTCGCCTCGGTGGCATCCGCCGACTGCTGCGAGGCCGACGTGTCGCCGGTGAAGCGTGTCATCAGCTTGTGGGCGACGCCGCCGTTATCGAGCTTCACGTCGTTCGCGTTGCTTGCGAACGTGTACACGTAGATGTTGTCCGGACGCACTTGCTGGGTGGCGGTGGTCGCGGTCGGTGCGATGTTCTGGCTGGCATTCGCGACGTTGGTGATGCCGCTTGCGCAGCCGGTCAGCAGAATGCTGCTGAACAGTAGCGCGGCCGATGCATGACGTGCGGTTTTGCGGCCGACAGACTTGAAGGTGTTGAGCGAGTTGAACATGGCTGACCCTGTGCTTGAGAGTTGGTACGTATCGTCCGACGATTCGGCGATGTCACGGTTGCGTGACTCGCCTGTTTCTGTTGGGCTTTACGCTTCACAAGGCCGGCACGCGAAGCGAGTATGGTCGACGCGCGGCGCACAGGCTATCGAGCAATTATGTCGCGCTATGTCAGGGGCGCGAGAGTCTTGATGGGTAAGGCTTTGAGCCGTGCTCGCGGGGGTCTGCCGCAGGCTCTGCCGAGGGGACTTTGTGTGTGCCTTTGCGTCAGCTTTTGCGAGAGGTGTGCGCGACGAATGGTGTCGGCATGTGCTGCACTTTTTCGCTACCGCATTTCGGGCAGGGCGGCTGGGCGCTCTGGTGTTCGGTCAGGTGTTCAGTGTGCTCGAACTTCTCGCCGCAGCTTTCGCAGCGGTATTCGTAGGTAGGCATGGCAAACCTCCGCAACGTGAGTTGGGCAGATGACGGCGCGCGCGGAGAGAGGCGGCGAGGTGCCGTGCGCGGCACTGGGTAAATTGATTCTAGTGCGCAAATCGCGTGTGCAAGTGCAGTGTGCGGGGTGCGACAGAAAAGGGTGGATCGGCCAGGGTTCCGTCGCGTTGCAGGCTGCTCTGGCCGTCATCAGTGCGCGCTCGTGAAGCGATATAAGGCTTGCGCCGAGCTCTTGAGGATCGTGTCGCGCGCTGCAGCATCGGGCACCCAGCGCTCGAGCGCGCGACGCGTCGCGTCGTAGTCGACCCACGGTCGATGTTGTGTATGCGGCCAGTCGCTGCCCCACAGCAGCCGGGCCGGCGAGAATGCGGCGAGCAGCGGCGCGGCGAGGTGTGCGCCAGATTCGGCGCCGTCGCCCGTTCCGGCGGGGGCGTTGCGGTACGCGCCGGACAGTTTGACCCAGACGCGCTGGGTCGGCGCCGTCGTCAGCAGGAAGCGAAAGCCCGCATCGCGTTCGCCGAGGTCGGGCGCGGGCCGGCCGAAGTGGTCGACGACCACCGTGCAATCCTGCTCCAGCAGTGCGCCGAGCAGCGCCGGCAGCGCAGCCGCTTCGCGATGCACTTCGACATGCCAGCGCAGCGCGTTTACGCGTGCGAGCAGATGCCGCCACTCGGGCTGCGTGAGATCCGGGTTCGGCAGGCCGACCAGATTCAGCCGCATGCCAACCACACCCGCTTGCGCGAGTGCATCGAGCGCAGCGTCGGTGATGCCGGGCTCGATCACGGCGACGCCGCGAAAGCGCGCAGGGTAGCGCCGCAGCACGTCGACGAAAAAGCGGTTGTCGGTGCCGAGAAAGCTCGGCTGCACGAGCACCGCGTGCGACAGGCCGTTGGGCTGCAGGTAACCGGCGAATTGCTCGACGGTTGCGTCGTAGTCGGGTGCATGGCGCCGTTGCGCGGCGAGCGGCAGGCCGCGTATGAATACGTGCGCGTGGGTATCGACGGCGATCAGCGGCGGATGGGGCGCGTCGAGCCAATCATGCAGCGTGCGGGTGGGCGCAGCAGCGTTGGCATGCGGTGCCGGAGCGGAGTCCGGCTGCTGCAGTTCGGGATGGCTCGAGCCGGATGCGATCGCTTTGCTGTTCATGAGTTGAGAAGGTTGATGGGTTCGACGAGCCGCGCGGCTACGGGCTGTCGGCGGTTGGTGGTTGGCGGCTGGACAGCGTGCTTCCGTGCGCCGCGTACCGTCAGCGGTGCGAGCTGCGCGTTCACTTGTGCCTGTGCCTGTGCCTGTGGCTGTGCGCCTGAGCTGCGTGCCTGACGCTGTGTGGTACGCGTGGCCATGTGCGTGTAGCTTTGCTTGCCGTGGTGGCTGCACGGAGTGCATCAATTGCGTCACATGCGCTGTGCCTGCGCGGTTTTGCCGTTCGCATCGACGTTTGTTTCGCCGCTACGCTTGCCTTCGTCAGCCGCGCCCGCGGCAATACGCCGGCCGCGCGTTTCGGGCAACATCAGCGCGGCCAGCACGACGAGCCCATACGCGATGCCCGCGTCGATGCCGAGCGCCGAGCCGATCGGCATCGAGTTGCCCATATGGCCTACCAGCACCGGAAAGCCCGCCGCGACGATGCGTCCGAAGTTGTAGCAAAAGCCGACACCGGTGCCGCGTACGCCTTGTGGGTACAGCTCGTTGAACAGCGCACCGAGCGTCGCCGGAATGCCGGCGGAGAACAGGCCGAGCGGAAACGACAGGGCCAGCATCGCGCTATCGCCGATCGGCAGGAACACGTACAGGTTGACCGTCACGGCGCAGCACACCGCGAACAGGATCAGGTTCTTGCGGCGGCCGATCCGGTCCTGCAGCCACGCGCTGACAAAGCAGCCGCAGATGAATGCGACGATCACCATCGCCAGATAGCCGCCGGTGCCAAGCACCGACAGATGCCGTTCGGTCTTCAGATAGGTCGGCAGCCATGTCGTGATCGCGTGATAGCCGCCGTGCGCGCCGAGACCGATCAACCCGCCGACGAGGGTGGTGCGTAGCACCGAGCGGTCGAAGATGCTGACGACCGGCTGCGCTGTTGCGTCCCGCTGTGTGCCCCGCTGTGTGCCCGGTTGTGCGCCCGGCTGTGTGCCCGGCTGTGTGCCCGGCTGTGCGCCCGCTTGCGCACCTGGCTCGCGCGCCGGTTCCGGCACGTTGCGGCGCACGTACAGCACCAGCAGCGCCGGCACCGCACCCAGCGCGAACAGCACACGCCACGCCCATTCCGGCGACACGTACGAGAACACCACCGCGTACAGCAGCACCGCGCCGGCCCAGCCGAAGCCCCACGCGCTTTGCACGATGCCCAGCGCCTTGCCGCGATGTCTGGCGCGGATCGTCTCGCTGAGCAGGACCGAGCCGGCGGTCCATTCGCCGCCGAAGCCGAGCCCTTGCAGCGATTTAAGCACCAGCAACTGCTCGAAGTTCTGCGCGAAGGCGCTCAGCAGCGTGAACAGCGAAAACCACAGCACGGTGATCTGCAACGCGCGCACGCGGCCGAAGCGGTCCGACAGCATGCCGGCGAACAGACCGCCCAGCGCGCCCGCCACCAGCGTCGCGCCGCCGATCAGGCCGGCCTGGCCTTTGCCGATGCCGAAGCTCGCGATCAGTGTCGGGATCACCAGGCTGAAGGCCTGCGTGTCGACCGCATCGAGGGCCCAGCCGCCGAAGCAGCTCCATAACGTGCGCTTCTCGATCGGCGAGATTTCCCGATACCAGTTCATTGCGGTCTCCATTGTTGTGCGGCCGTGTATTTGCGCGAGCGCGGGCCTGCCGTGGTTCGAAACGTCGCACGCGGCATGCAGGCTGCCGCGCGGCGCTTCCCATGAAAAGGCATTCTAGGGACTCGATGGATAGCGTTGTATTATGAAATCAATCAATATTCATCACACATTGATATGGAAACTCGCAGTCTCCGCTATTTCCTGGCGATCGCCGACGCCGGCAGCGTGACCCGCGCCGCCGAGCGGCTCGGCGTCGCACAGCCGGCGTTGAGCCAGGCGCTGACGCGTATGGAAAAGGAGTGGGGCGTCAAACTCTTCGAGCGCAGCCGGCGCGGGGCGGCGCTGACGCCAGCCGGCCTCGCGATCGTCGACGACCTGCGGCTGTCGGTCGCGCGCATCGACGCGGCCGCGCTGCGCGCTCGCGCGATCGGCGCGGAGCGCGCCGGGCGGCTGGCGATCGGCTTCGCGTCGGCGGCGCTGTTCGGCGTGCTGCCGCGCACGATCGCGGCGTTACGCGAAGACGTGCCGGGCGTCGAACTGGTGCTGCGCGAGATGAGCAACGCCGAGCAGGTGAACGCGCTCGAGAAGGGCGAGATCGACCTTGGCCTGCTGCATACGCCGGTGGCAGTGGGTGGTCGGATGAAGGAAAAGCTGATTGCGCGCGAGCGGCTGCTAGCGGTGCTGCCTGCTTCCTTCGCGCACGACGGCGACGCGCCGCTGGCGCTGCGCGATCTCGCGCCGCACGGGTTGGTGTGGTTTCCTCACGATCATCTACCGGTGATCCGCGCGGGAATTCTGAGCGCATTTCGCCAGGCCGGCTGCGACGTCGAAATCGTGCAGGACGCGAACCGCTCGCTGACGGTGCTCGCGTGCGTGGCCGCGGGCTGCGGCGTGTCGCTGCTGCCGCGCTCGGTGCGCACGCTGCAGTTCAGCGGTGTGCGGCTGCGCGAAATCGTCGACGGGGATACGCTGCCGCGCTTCGAACTGAGCGCGATCTGGCCGGCTCGCGCGCGGCCGACACTGGCGGACCGCTTTGCGGAATTGATCCGGCCGTATGAGGCGGACTAGGCGGCGGGCGGAGCCTCGACCATACGTGGCGCGGATTGGCGTGGATCGGCGCGGACTAGCTCGAGCTCGCGGCGCCGGGCAAGGGGTCGCGCGCCGCGATGTAACAATGCCGGTCGCGGCGTCGCCGCGCAGCGCAACGAGGCGTGCACGGACACCCTGCCTACAGGGCCGCGGAAAGCCTGTCGCGCGATGCCCTTACGTGAGGTCGTGCAGTGCCTTACCGTTCGGTGCGCCAACGCGGAATTCGCTGAATTCGACCGCAAGACCGCCGCGCTCCGGCGTGCAACAGATCGGCCCGACGAAGTAGCTCGCAGCGTGCGGAAACGGCGCGAGCCGCAGTAGCGGCCAATGTTTGCCATCGGTCGAGTATTGCAGGCGCAGTACGCGTTGCGTGACGCTCGCACGTATCCAGAAGCCGGCGGCGTCGATCCGCGAGCCGATCGCCCAGTCGGATTGGCCGACGCTCAGCACGCTGCTGAGCAGCAGCACGCCGTCGGTGAATTCGACCCCGGCCTTTACCCATTGCGTGTCGTCGATGCGTACCATCAGCCCGGCCTGGTCGTACAAGGTCTCGAAGCGGCCGTCGATGCGCACCTGCGCGCTGAAGTCGCCGGCCGTGCGCACGCCATAGCAATGTCCGGAATCGCGTGTAAAGCCGTAATGCGTTTCGCGCCAGAAGTCGGTGGCGCGATCTGTGATCACGTGCAGGCGGTTGTCATCGAGTGTCCACTGCGCGGGTTCATTCAGCCATTCGCCTTTATCGAACACGGTTGTCTCCTGTGTGGGATGCCGTGGCACGGCGATCCCGATGCAAACCGACTGGAATAGCAACGGGTACAGCAGATGCTGAATGCGCATTGCGTCGACTGTGTCCGGCGCGATGCGAAACAGCTGAGTACGCTATGCGCGTTGCTTTGCATCGATCCGCCGGCCGGCGCACCAGGCCACACTGTACCAACCCGCGCGCGTTGCGCGACAGGAGCACATCATGCCGCTGAAACGAGGAACCTCGAAGCAAACCGTCAGTGACAACATCAAGACGGAGAAGCGCCATGGCAAGCCGCAGAAACAGGCCGTGGCAATTGCGCTGAACCAGGCGCGCAAGTCAGGCGCCAGGATTCCACGCAAAAGCGACAAGTGACCGGTAAGGCGCGACGTGGCGCGCCGCCCGCGCGCGACGTCGCCGTGCAGTGTGAGCCGGCGCGCGCGGCTCAACTGCGGTCCTGCGCAAACTCGGTACGCACGCCGCGCGGCAACCACGGCTCGCGGCGGCTGCACCATAACTCGTAGCTCGGCTCGTACACGCCGGTGCGATCGAATGCGCCTAACGGCACGTCGATCTCGGGCTCGTCGCCGTACTCCATGAACGCAGTCGATCCGCAGACTGGGCAAAAGTGGCGGCGGCCCAATTCGGAGCTGCGCCATACCTGGGTTGTACCGGAGAAGTGCACGTCGTCGCGCGCGAATACGGCATACGTGCCGAATGCGGAGCCGTGAATGCGGCGGCACGTCATGCAATGACAGATGCCCACGCGCCGCGGCGCGGCAGACGTGCGAAACCGCACGGCACCGCATGCGCAACCGCCTTGCTGAACTTCAGTTGTATGCGCTAGCTGTTCCATATGTCACCTCCATGTCAAACACGGCTGTCAGTTCAGCAAAGCTTGGGCCGCCCGATGCGCATGTGGTGCATGCGCTTAAGATCGATTGGAATGCAAACTAAATCGGTAAGCGCCTAATGCGCGGTGGAGGGAGGAATTGCCGATCACACTTAAAATCGCATGCAAGACTTCCCGGCACTTTGCGGCTACACAAAAAAATCGGTAAAGCAGGACGCATACTGATTGAAATAAGTGTGATGCCGCATTAGGATGGGGTCCCCGTCGAGGTGCAACGCCTTGAGCAAGCACGGGGAATAGTCAGATTAAACCGCTGCTGCGCTTCTCACAAGGAAGCGGGCCGCCGTTCGCAAATCAGGAGACATGTATGCTCAGTCCACATGAGTTCGCTACGCTCATGCTTGTCAAGCATGCCGAACAAACTGCCGACTTCGATCAGTCGGACCTTCGCACGCTGCTCGACCGGAAGCTGGTCGAATTCGACGCCGCAGGCGTAACCCAGCCACCGCGCGTGACCGATCGCGGTCATGCATTGCTGGCTCGGCTTCACGTAATGCGCTAGCGCTGCGGCGCAACCTGAAACTTTTCCGGGGGTTTCGTCAGATGAGTTATTTTTCGACCGAGCAGCTTATGCAAACTCAGCAGGCCAATACCGACGCGCTGTACCGTTTCGCTACTGGCTGGTTTAGCAGTGTCGAGAAGGTCGTGCAATTGAATATGCAAACTGCAAGAGCGTCGCTCGAGGCCAGTGAGGCGCGTTGGCTCAATGCGCTGTCCGGCAAGGGCCCACTTGCGTTTTTCGAGCCGCCTCCGGGTGTGCCGCCGTTTGCCGAGCGGGTTGCCGCTTACCATCGGCAGCTCTTTGGGATCTGGATGAACGCGCAGGCGGCGCTGGCGGAGCAGGCCGGCGCACAGTATCAGCAGCAGGCGCACAAGGTGCAGACCGGCATCGACGACGCAGCGAAAAGTGGTCCCGCCGGTTCGGAAGCCGCGGTGGCGGCCTTGCATTCAATGATCAGCGCGACCAACTCGTGGTACGACACGCTGTACAAGACCGCCCGTCAGGCTGTAGAAACGGCGGAGTCGGGTATGAACGTCGTGGCGGGTGCGGCGCAGCGCGCGCAGGCAAGCGCAACCGCAACGCATGCGGCAGGCGGTCGTAAGTAGGAAGCAGGTAGATCGCACGCACGCCGCGCCACGCACTGCGCGATGGGTGCTCAATGCAGTATTCCGGACGCGATCCCCGCGTCCGGCGATTTTCTGGCCCGCTGTACAAGCGGGTCTCTTTTTTTGCCTGTTGCGCGGCGCCGTGCCGCGCAACGGCGGAACTAGCGCTTGGGCGTCAGCGCGTCGACCAGGGCGGCGGCGGTTTGCTTCAGGCGCTTCGTGTCGTCGGACACGCGCTCCATCACCGCGATGCCGCGCGTCATCGTCACGATGATGCTGGCTGCCTGTTGCGGCGGCACCGACAGCTGCGCGCGTGCTTCCTTCGTGTTCAGCACGTCGAGCAACGCGGCTTCGAGCTCGTCCAGCATGCCCTGTACGGCTTCGCGCAGGCGCGGTGCTTCCGCATCCACCTCGATGGCGGTCTTGGTAGACAGGCAGCCGCGTGCGGGCGAGCCTTGCGTGATCGAGCGGATGGCGAACGCGAAGAACGCATTCAATGCATCGCGCAGATCGGCCTTGTCGAGCGCCTTGCGCGCATCGGCAATGAAACGCCCCGTGTAGCGCTCGAACACGCGGACGAAAATTTCTTCCTTGTCGCCATACGCGTTGTACAACGAGCCGCGCTGCACGCCGGTGGCCTCGGCCAGATCGAGCATCGACGTTGCGCGAAAGCCTTTGCGCCAGAAAACATCTAGTGCCTGTGTAAAGGCGCTGTCTTCATCGAATTGCCGAACTCCCGCCATGACTGGGCCTCTTCGTAGAAAGTCTGGGTGGCGTATTTTGACATCATTGGCGAAGATGCGCAAAGCGGATTTTGCAAACCCGATATTTAGCTTGCCTTTCCAGTTTACCGGAGCGTGACGGTACCGCGCCGCGCGGATCATGCCGGTGTGGGGTCGGTAAAGCCCTTGAGCATTGCTAGCGTGTCTGCATCGTCGATGTGCTTGTCGGTGCGCCAGCGCAGCATGCGCGGAAAGCGCACGGCAACGCCGGATTTGTGCCGGGGGCTGGCCTGAATGCCTTCGAAGCCGATTTCGAACACCAGCGTCGGCGTGACGCTGCGCACCGGGCCGAACTTCTCCACGGTAGTCTTGCGCACGATTGCATCGACTTCGCGCATTTCTTCATCGGTGAGGCCCGAATAGGCTTTGGCGAATGGAACCAGGGTGCGTACACCGTCGCTTTCGTCCCAGACGGCGAAGGTGAAATCCGTGTACAGGCTCGCGCGCCGGCCGTGGCCGCGCTGCGCATAGACCAGTACCGCATCGATCGCGTACGGGTCGATTTTCCATTTCCACCAGGTGCCCGATGCTTTCGTGCGGCCGACGCCGTACATCGACTGGCGTTCTTTCAGCATCAGCCCTTCGACGCCGCGCGTGCGGCTTTCGCCACGCAGTTCCGCAAGTGCGGACCATGACGCGGCGTCGACCAGCGGCGAAATGCGCAGCAGGTCGCGCGCAAAGGTGTCGCCGAGCGTGGCCGCGAGCGTGTCGAGCTGCGCTCGCCGCTGTGCCAGCGCCGTGGTGCGCAGATCGGTACCGTTTGCTTCGAGCAGGTCGTAGGCAAGAAACGTGGCAGGCGAATCGGCGAGCACTTTCTTCGTTAGCGATTTGCGCGTGATGCGCGGCTGCAGCCGCGCAAATGGCAGCGGCGCCTGCGCGCCCGGCTGCCACGCGAGGATTTCGCCATCGAGCACGAAACCGTCGGGCAATGTGTCGCCGAGCGCTTGCACTTCGGGAAAGCGCTCGGTGATCAGGTCTTCGCCGCGCGACCAGATCCACACGCGGCCGTCGCGCTTGACCACTTGTGCGCGGATGCCGTCCCACTTCCATTCGATCAGCCAGTGTGCGGGATCGCCGAGCGTGTGTGGATCGGCTTGCAGCGGATGGGCGAGAAAAAACGGGTAAGGCAGCGCGCGCTCGCTGTCGGTCGCAGCTTCTGCATCGTCGGTGGTTTGCGGTGCGATCAGGCGCAGATAGCGCGCCGCGTCGGGCGCCTGTCGTGCATCGGTCCAGCCGACCATGCGTTGCGCGATCAGCTTGTGGTCGACGCCCGCAACGTCGGCGAGCGCGCGCACCACCAGCTGCCGCGCGACGCCGACGCGAAAGCCGCCGCCGATCAGCTTGGTCAGCAGGAAGCGGCCGCTCCAGTCGAGTTCGTCCCAATACTCGACCAGACGCGTGCGCAACTCGTCAGGCGCTGCGCCGCGCAAGGTCAGCACGCGTTGTTCGATCCACTGTGTGAGGCCGAGTTCGGAGGTACGCGACGCCGGCGGCAGTACGTGTGCGATGGTTTCGGCAAGGTCGCCGACCGCCTGGTACGACTCGTCGAATAGCCATTCGGGCAAGCCGGCGCGAGTGCGAGCGATATCGCTGAGCAGCCGCGTCGGCACTGCCTGACGTGGTTTGCCGCCGGCAAGGAAGTACGACGCCCACGCTGCGTCTTCCGGCGGCGCGGCGGAAAAATAGGTTGTCAGCGCATCGAGTTTGTCGCGCGTCGAGGTGGTCGCGTCGAGCGCGGTGTAGAGAGCGGCGAAGCGCTTCATCAGGTGCGCGCCTCGTGGCCGGCTGTGGACCCGGATTCAGATCCGGATGCGTCCACGGACGTTGCGGTCTCCTGTTGCGCCGCCGGTGCGTCCGCCTCGACGTTGTCACCGCCGTATTCCGTAGCGAACGAGCCGGCATCGAGACCCTGCTCGCGCAGCCAGCGCACCATCGGTTCGAGCTGGCCATGCGTGACGATGACGCGGCTCGCGCCCGTCGCGGCTATCGCGTTTTGCAGGCCGGGCCAATCCGCATGATCGGACAGCACGAAGCCGCGATCGACGCCGCGCCGCCGCCGTGTGCCGCGCAGGCGCATCCAGCCCGACGCGAATGCATCGCTGTAATCGCCGAAGCGGCGCAGCCACGCGCTGCCTTGTGCGGAAGGCGGCGCGACGATCAGCGCCTGCCTGAACGCTTCCTTGTTTCGGCCAGGGACCTCGGACGCGTTGTGCGTGTCGGGCAAGGCGATGCCCGCGGCGCGATAGGCGCGGTTCAGCGGTTCGACTGCGCCGTGACAGAAGATCGGGCCGATCCCCGCATCGACGCTGGCAAGAACGCGCTGCGCCTTGCCGAACGCATAGCAGAACAGCACCGATGCGCGCCCGTTCGCGGCATTGTGTCGCCACCATGCATCGATGCTGTCGAAGATCGCGCGCGGCGCGTCCCATCGATAGATCGGCAAGCCGAACGTCGATTCGGTGATGAAGGTATCGCACTCGACCGCTTCAAATGCGGTGCAGGTTGGGTCCGGGTCCAGCTTGTAGTCGCCCGACGCGACCCACACCTCGCCGCGGTACGCGACACGCACTTGCGCGGAACCGAGCACGTGCCCGGCGGGATGCAGTGAGATGTCGACACCACCGATCGCGATGCGCTCGCCGTATGCCGCGGTTTGCAGATCGATGTCGGGCAGGCGCGTGCGCAGCACGTCCGCCCCGGGCGCGGCAGCGAGATAGTGACGATGGCCGGAGCGTGCGTGATCGGAATGCGCGTGAGTAATGACAGCGCGCTCGACGGGCTGCCATGGGTCGATGTAGAAATCGCCGGGCGGGCAATACAGGCCTTCTGCGCGCGCGACGATCAGATCCGCTGTGCTCGCCAAGGGTCTTTCTCCGTGACAGGGCGGTGCGTTCAGATGTTGTTCAGTTTAACCGCGGCGTAACTGCAGTGCGGTTGCGCGGCAGTGATGGGTTGCTTGCGTCGTTCGGTGCAGGAGCATGCTGCCGCCGGGTCGCTTACGTGTCGGCTGTCCGGCAGCATCGTACGCGATTGTCGCGCGATGAAAACCGGGCGGCTTCATCGCGCTTCGTATAGCGGCCGCCGGCGCCTGGCCGGCTTGCTGGTTACTTCCTCTGCCACCTCTTACTGACCGTTCTGCATCGAATTGCCCGTGGTGCCCGGCGCGGGCGCCATGCCGCGGTTTGCCGGTGCGGGCGCGGCGCCAGTGCCGGTGCCCATGCCGCCACCCGTGCCGGTCACGCCCGGGGTGCCATAGCCGCCATCGGCATTGGTGCCGGGACGGTTCATGCCGCGGTTCGCGCCAGTGCCGGGCGTGGCCACGCCACCTGCGCCGCCGGTCGTACCGCCGCCGGCACCCACGCCGTTGCCAGACGAACTGCCGCCGCCCGCGCTACCGCCGCCTGCACCACCCGCACCACCTGCGCCGCCGCCCGCTTGCGCGTAGACGCCGCCAGACAGTGCCATCACGAGTGCCGAGGCCAGGATCGTCTTCATTGTGCGTTTCATCGTCGTTTCTCCGAGAGGGTTCAGGAACACGAGCGAGTTGAGCTCGCCTGCCCATCGACTAGCGCAAACCGCGTGCCGCGCGTGCTTGCATCGGGCGTTGCAGCCAGATGGATGCGCGCGCAACCAGATGTGTGTGGGCGATTTGTACTGCCGCCAGGCATCGCGCTTAAAGCGGGGAGAAAAACCGCGCTGGAACGACGTTTGCGCCACTGTCTGACGTTGCGCGGCGCGTCTCGCGTCCGCGCCGTTCCCAGCAAGGAGTTCCCACAATGGCAAGCAAACCACGCAACCGTCCGTCCGGCGCGCCATCGGAAGACGCGAAGTCGCAGGCACTTGAGGCGTCGCGCGTGCGGCCAGCCGGCGAGGCGCTGCGTACCAATCAGGGCGTGAAGATCGCCGACAATCAGAACTCGCTGCGCGCAGGGCCGCGCGGCCCGTCGTTGCTCGAAGATTTCATTATGCGTGAAAAAATCACGCACTTCGACCATGAACGCATTCCGGAGCGGATCGTCCATGCACGCGGCTCGGCCGCCCACGGCGTGTTTCAGGTGTACGAGCCGCAGACTGAATTGACCAAGGCGGCTTTCCTGCAGGATACATCGGTGCAAACGCCGGTATTCGTGCGGTTTTCGACGGTACAGGGGCCGCGCGGCTCCGCAGATACCGTGCGCGACGTGCGCGGCTTTGCCGTGAAGTTCTACACCACCGAAGGCAACTACGATCTGGTCGGCAACAATATGCCGGTGTTCTTCATTCAGGATGCGATCAAGTTTCCCGACTTCGTGCATGCGGTGAAACCCGAGGCGCCCGATGAAATGCCGACCGGTGGGTCCGCGCACGACACATTCTGGGATTTTGTGTCGCTGGTGCCGGAAACGACGCACATGGTGCTGTGGACGATGTCGGACCGCGCGATCCCGCGCAGCCTGCGTACGATGGAAGGCTTCGGCGTGCACACGTTCCGTTTCGTCAATGCGCAAGGCGTGTCGCGCTTCGTGAAGTTTCACTGGCGGCCGGTGCTGGGGTCGTACTCGCTGCTGTGGGACGAAGCGCAGAAGATCGCCGGCAAAGATCCGGACTTTCACCGGCGCGACTTGTGGGACGCCATCGCGCGCGGCGATTTTCCCGAGTTCGAGCTCGGTGTGCAGATCGTCGAAGAAAAGGATCAGCATGCGTTCGGCTTCGATCTGCTTGACCCGACCAAGCTGATCCCTGAAGAGCGCGTGCCGCTGAAAATGATCGGCAAGATGACGCTGAACCGCAACCCGGACAATTTCTTTGCGGAGACGGAGCAGGCTGCGTTTCACCCTGGGCACGTGGTGCCGGGGATCGATTTCTCGAACGATCCGCTGTTGCAGGGGCGGCTCTTTTCGTACACCGATACGCAATTGAGCCGGCTGGGCGGCCCGAATTTCCACGAGATTCCAATCAACCGGCCGCTCGCGCCGTATCAGAACAATCAGCGCGATGGCATGCATCGGCAGACAATCAACGTTGGGCAGGCGTCGTATGAGCCTAATTCGTTAAGCGATGCGTGGCCGAAGGAGACCGATCCCGCGCCGCGTGATGGCGGTTACGAAAGCTACCCCGAGCCGATGGAGGGAACGAAGATCCGCGTGCGCAGCGAATCGTTTGCCGATCATTTCTCGCAGGCCGCATTGTTCTATCAGAGCATGAGCGAAATCGAGCAGCAGCATATCGCCGCTGCGTATCAGTTCGAGCTTGGCAAGGTCAGACAGCCGGAGATCCGGGCTCGTGTCGTCAATGAGATTCTGGCGAACTACGATATTGGCCTTGCGCAGACCGTTGCGGCGGGGCTCGGGATGCCGAAACCGCAGCGAGGGTCGCGCGCGGTCGGCAAGCAACAGGTTTCGCCGGCGCTGAGTCTACTCAACCGTGTGAAGCCCGGCATCAAGACGCGCAAGATCGCGCTGCTGGCAGCGCCAGGCTCGGACGAGACCACGCTTAAGACGTTGCGCAAGAAACTTGCGGAAGAGGGCGCCGCACCGCTGGTGATTGCCCCGACGCTGGCGCCGATCGGCGCTGTGCAACCCGATGCAACGGTAGCCGGCATGCCGTCGATCATGTTCGATGCGTTGATACTGTGCGGTGGCGAAGCGGGCGCAAAACTGCTGGCGCAGTCGGGCGATGCCCGGCATTTCGTGCTCGAAGCGTTCAAGCATCTGAAGGCGATCGCGGCGCTCGGCGCGGGGCGCGATGTGTTGCGCGCCGCGCATCTGCCCGATCATGCGGACGGTGTCGCGACCGGCGACGATAACGAGGTCGACGCAGTGTTGAAGGCGTTCGTTGAAGCGGCTGGCCAGCATCGCGTGTGGTCGCGTGCGGAGGCCGCGGAGTCGGTGCCGGCTTGACGATGGGATGGCGCTCGGGTTGCTGCACGAGCGCCATGCCGCGCTGTCCTGACTAGAAGCGCCAGGCGGCGCGACCAAAGCGCAAATGTCCGGAGAACTGCGCGCCGCCCGTGCATCGCCGCACGTCGGTTGTGCATCTGCACTGTCACGCGAGCGTCGCGCAAAGCAGGGCCGTATCTGCTATCGTCGCGGGCATGCAACCGATCATATCCCTATCCAACCTGTCAAAAACCTACGCATCGGGTTTCCACGCGCTCAAAGGAATCGATCTGTCGATCCGCCGCGGTGAAATCTTCGCGTTGCTCGGGCCGAACGGCGCGGGCAAGACGACGCTGATCAGCATCGTCTGCGGGATCGTCAGGGCTAGCACCGGCACCGTGTCCGTCGATGGCCACGATATCCAGACCGACTATCGCGCCGCGCGCGAGCTGATTGGCCTCGTGCCGCAGGAACTCACCACCGATGCATTCGAAACCGTCTGGGCGACGGTTTCGTTTAGCCGCGGCTTGTTCGGCAAACCCAAAAATCCCGCCTACATCGAAAAGGTGCTGCGCGATCTGTCGTTATGGGACAAGCGCAACAACAAGATCATGACGCTGTCAGGCGGCATGAAGCGTCGCGTGCTGATCGCCAAGGCGCTGTCGCACGAGCCGCGCGTGCTGTTTCTCGACGAGCCGACTGCCGGTGTCGACGTGGAGTTGCGCCGCGACATGTGGCGCCTCGTGCGCTCGTTGACCGCGAACGGCGTGACGGTCGTGCTGACCACGCACTACATTGAAGAAGCGGAAGAGATGGCCGATCGCATCGGCGTGATCAATGCTGGCGAGATCGTGCTGGTCGAAGATAAAGCCGAGCTGATGCGCAAGCTTGGCAAGAAGCAGTTGCTGCTGCATCTGGAAGAACCGCTCGGCGCGGTGCCGGCCGAGCTGGCCGAATACGGGCTCGAAATCGGCAACGGCGGCACCGAGCTGATCTTCACCTACGATGCGCAACGCGAGCGCGCGGGCATCGTCGCGCTGCTCAACGATCTGAACCGCGCAGGCATTCGCTTTAAAGACCTGCAGACGTCACAAAGCTCGCTTGAAGACATCTTCGTGAGCCTGGTGAGAGGCAATTGATGAATATTCATGCAATCCGGGCGATCTACCGGTTCGAAATGGCGCGTACCGGCCGCACGCTGATGCAAAGCGTGATCGCGCCGGTGATTTCGACCTCGCTCTATTTCGTCGTGTTCGGCGCGGCAATCGGCTCGCGGATTCGCGAGGTCGAAGGGATCAGCTATGGCTCGTTCATCGTGCCGGGTTTGATCATGCTGTCGGTGTTGTCGCAGAGCATTTCGAACGCGTCGTTCGGCATCTACTTTCCACGCTTTACCGGCACGATTTACGAAGTGCTTTCGGCGCCGGTGTCGTACCTCGAAATCGTGATCAGCTATGTGGGTGCGGCCGCAACCAAATCGATCGTGCTCGGCCTGATCATTCTCGCTACCGCGGGGCTGTTCGTGCCGTTGCAGATCCAGCATCCGTTATGGATGCTGGCGTTTCTGGTGCTGACCTCGGTTACCTTCAGCCTGCTTGGTTTTATTGTCGGCATCTGGGCTGACAACTTCGAGAAGCTACAGCTCGTGCCGCTGTTGATCGTCACGCCGCTGACGTTTCTCGGCGGCAGCTTCTATTCGGTTGCGATGCTGCCGCCCGGCTGGCGCGTGGTCGCGTTGTTCAATCCGATCGTCTATCTGGTGAGCGGTTTTCGCTGGAGCTTCTTTGGGCTCGCGGATGTCGGCGTCGGCATCAGCCTTGGGATGACCGCACTGTTCCTCGTGATCTTTCTTGGCGTGATCGCGTGGATCTTCAAGACCGGCTACCGGATGAAGTCGTAGTACGATGGACTTTTGCCGCGTGCGCGGCAGCAGATCTCGCTGACCGGCGGCCCATGCACGCGATCCTTCGTATGGAGGTCCATTGCCATGGCAAGTCAGCCGTCGCGCCCGCTACACGCGTTTGCGGAGCGTCTGCGCCAGCAGCGCGTCGAGTTGATCGAACGCTGGATGAAGGCCGTGTTCAACGACGCGGACCTCTCCGAGGCCGATCGTCTGACCTACGATCAACTGGCCGACCACGTGCCGGCGATGCTCGAGGAAATTTGCGGTGCGCTCGAGAATCAGGATCTCGACCAGATCGAGCCCGCCATCGAACACGACGCGCGGCAGCACGGCAAAATGCGCTGGCGGCAGGGCTACCGGATCGACGAAGTCGTGCGCGAGCTCGATTTGCTGCGCCAGGTGCTGATGGGCGCGATTACGCGCTTTGCTGAAGAGCATGCGCCGTTTACGCGGCGCCATGAAGAGCGCGCGAGGCAATTCATCGACGAAGCGGTGAGCTTCGTCACGCTGACGTCGATTCGCGAGGCGGTCACCGCGCGCGAGCGCAAGATCGACGAATACACCGGCCGGCTCGAACGCGCGAATCATGAACTGGCGCTCAAGGAGCGTGTGGTCAATGAACTGTACGAATCGCGCATGCAGATCACGCGCAGCGTCGTGCACGATCTGCGCAATTTTCTCAATGTGTTCTCGATGGCGCTGCAGCTGATTGCACGTGCGCCGGCCAAGCTCGACGCGGCGCTTGCGCTGGCGAACCGGCAGGCCGCCGATATGAAAACGCTGGTCGACGAGCTGGTCGAATATTCGATCGTGCTTGGCGATACCAATCCGTTCGCCGCCGAATCGTTCGATTTGCGTGGCCTGTTCGATGAGCTGGTCGCATCGTGCCGGCCGTCGATCGAAAGCAAGGGCCTGCGGCTCGTCAGCAGATTCGATGGCAAGCTGTCGACCATTACATCGAATCGTCTGAAGCTCAAGCAGGTCGCGCTGAATCTGCTGACTAACGCAGTCAAATATACAAAGGCGGGGGAAGTGCAGTTCGAGATGAGCGAGTGCGACGCTAACGCGTGGTGCCTGCGCGTATCCGACACCGGCGTGGGCATCGGCGAGGCGGATCGCGAGCGCGTGTTCGAAGCCTTCGAGCGGGCGAATCAGGACGATGTGCCGGGTGCCGGCCTTGGGCTCGCGATCGTCCGCGAATTGTGCCGGCTGTTGCAGGGGCAGATGCGCTTCGCGTCGCTTGAGGGCAGGGGCACGACGTTCGAGATTACGTTTCCGTTGCAGCTCGACAACGGTACGGAGTGATCGCTCGCGCGGCAGGTTTGAGTGCCGCGCTTCGTTTGCTGTGGCGTTTGACCCCGTTGCTGCTTTTGTTTTCGCTGCCGTTGCCTGCAGCAAAAACAAAAGGCCGGGCTAATCGAGCCCGGCCTTTGGTGTCAGCGTGCCGCGTGTACCAGCTCACTGCCCCGGCACACGTCGCCACGTTCAGCTGAATCAGTGAAACAGCTTGACCGCCTGCAGCAGCGTGTTGGTCACGCCCCAAACCAGCGGAATCAACACGTATAGCCAGAAAACAGCCAGCAGGCCTTTATTGGTCGGATGTGCCTGAGTGGTGGTTTGCATGTGAATCTCCTTATTTCCCGGTGGCCAGTTGGGCTTCGGTCATGTGGTGCTTTTCGTCGACGCGCTTCACCAGCAGATTGCAGATGAAACCGATCACGAGCAGCACGGCCATCAGGTGCACGGTCAGCGTGTATGCGTCCGCTTTCGCGACGCCGTGTGCAACTTCGTACGCACGGATGTAGTTGACGAGCACCGGGCCCGCCACGCCTGCCGCGGCCCACGCGGTCAGCAGACGCCCGTGAATACCACCGACGAACGCAGTGCCGAACATGTCGGCCAGATATGCCGGCACGGTCGAGAAGCCGCCGCCGTACATCGACAGGATCACGCAGTACGACAGCACGAACAGCGCGATGTTGCCGGAGTCCGCGAAGGTCGGCACGAAGTAGTACAGGATCGCGCCGAGCACGAAGAAGATGAAGTACGTATTCTTGCGACCCACGTAATCCGACGACGAGGCCCACAGGAAACGGCCGCCCATGTTGAACAGCGACAGCAGCCCGACGAAGCCCGCGGCGGCCGCAGCCGTGACCGTGCTCTTGAAGCTTTCCTGAATCATCAGCGAAGCCTGTCCGAGCACGCCGATGCCGGCCGTCACGTTCAGGAACAGCACCAGCCAGATCAGATAGAACTGCGGGGTTTTCAGCGCCTGGTCGATGTGCACGTGATTGCGCGTGATCATCTTCGTGGTGCTGGCGGTGGGCGGCGTCCAGCCGGCCGGCTTCCAGTCTGCCGGCGGCACGCGGATCGCAAGTGCGCCGATCGACATCGAGATGAAGTATGCAATGCCGAGCACGATGAAGGTTTCAGCCACACCGATGCTGGTAGCGCTCTTGAAGTGGTTCATCAGTGCCACCGACAGCGGCGCGGCGATCATTGCGCCGCCGCCGAAGCCCATGATCGCCATGCCGGTCGCCATGCCGCGGCGGTCCGGGAACCAGCGGATCAGCGTCGACACCGGCGACACGTAGCCGAGGCCAAGACCGATGCCGCCGATCACGCCATAACCTAGATAGAGCAGGGCGATCTGGTGAGTCCACACGCCGATCGCCGACACGACGAAGCCGCCGCCGAAACAGCACGCCGCAGTAAACATCGTGCGACGCGGACCGACGTGTTCGAGCCACTTGCCGGCGAACGCCGCCGACAGGCCTAGAAACACGATCGCCAGCGAGAAGATCCAGCCGAGCGTGGTCAGCGACCAGTCGTCCGGTGCCGATTGCGTGATACCGATGACTTTCGTCAGCGGACCGTTAAATACGGAAAATGCATAAGCCTGGCCGATGCACAGGTGCACGGCGAGGGCTGCCGGGGGCACCATCCAGCGCGAAAAGCCTGGGCCGGCGACAGTCGCCTGCTTGGAAAAGAAAGGTGCGCCGGAGTTGTCGCCGGGCTTTGTAATACTGCTCATGTGGTCGGTCTCCAGTGGGGTGCGTCTGGTTCGTTATCGGTCGTTTAGAACCGAAACTTGAGGTTCTGGCGCCGCCGACGCTCGTCCTGGAAGAGACCGAGCGGCCGGCTATATGTAGTGCGATTGCATATCAAGCCATCGCACTCAGGACGCCGAATCCGCAATTGCGAGACGATATAGCCACCCTGTGCGGGTGGCAATATGTCGCAGTTGTGCATATGCAGAAGGGGTTGTCTATGACGCATCGCGATACAGCGCCCTTGCTTGCTGTAAGGCGACGGGGTCCGCGAGCTTAGCAAACTTGTGCGGCATTGCAACGAAAGACGCGATGCGATTGCGGCGCACGCAAGATTCGCTATACATATAATGTATTTCGTATGCCACGCAGCCGCTTCCACAACAGCCGTGTTACCTTTTTGCAACGTTGTTGAAAAACACCGCGTCTCTGATATATCACATACAAAGTATTGACGTATGTGGCGGCGCAGCATATGATTGAGTCATTCGATCACTCAGTCATGTGGAGCTGCAAATGGATTTCGTATCTCTGGCCTTGCTTGCCGTTGGTTTTGTTGGCCTCGGCGCAGCCGCAACCGTTCTGCTGACCGGTATGATTCCGCAACACATCGCCGCGCGCGCAGCGCAGCATGGGCGTTTCGCGGGTCTTGCCGGCGGCATTGGCGATCCGGTTCTCGAAGTGCCGTATCGCACACCCGCTAACAAAGAGGCGATGAATGTCGTCAGAACTTCAAACTGAACCTGCAGCGGCCTCGCCGCTTACGCTGTCGCTGCAGCCCATCAATGCCAGCGCCAGCCTGCGTGACCAGGCTTATGCAATGCTGCGTCAGGCGATCGCCGACGCAGACATCTATCAGTCGAAGGAAGAGATCCGGCTCGACGAGCGTCTGTTGAGCGAGACGCTGGGCGTGAGCCGCACACCGGTTCGGGAAGCGATGACGCTGCTCGAGCAGGAAGGTTTTTTGCGCATGGTGCCGCGCCGCGGCATCTATATCGTGCGCAAGAGCAAGCGTGAAATCGTCGAAATGATCCAGATGTGGGCGGCGCTCGAGAGTATGGCCGCGCGCCTTGCCACGCTGCATGCAACCGATGCTGAAATTGCCCGGTTGCGCCATATGTTCGACAGCTTTCGCGATGCCACACCCGCTGAACATATCGCCGAGTATTCGGATGCGAACATCGCGTTCCACCAGGCGATCGTCGAGCTATCGCGGTCGCAGATCATTCTTGAGACGATCAAGAATATCTTCATCCACGTGCGGGCGATCCGGCGCATGACGATTTCGCAAAGCGACCGCGCATCGCGGTCGATCGTCGATCATCTGCGCATCATCGAGGCGCTCGAGGAGCGCGATACCGAACTCGCCGAGCGGCTAGTGCGGCAGCACTCGCTGGATCTGGCGGACTTCGTCGAGGCGAATTGCGACTTTCTGGATTGATGCGCTTGTCGGCATAGTGCGGCAGGGCAGATGAGTATGGAAAAGCCAGCGGGGCTGACCCGCTGGCTTTTTTGTTGCCTGTACTACCTGCTGCCTGTGCGAACCCGCTTTACCACCTTCTAATTAGATAGCAGGCGCGTCGTATCGCGTGCCTGCTGTGCCGCCATGCCCGCGCCGCACCGCTTCGTCGGAACGCGCCCGACCTGCTGCCGGTACATCGACACCCTCGTTCGCTCCCTCGTTCACCACAAATCCATGCGCCGCAGCGCGATTCGGGGAAAGACCAGTTGACGTCGTTTGAAATATGGTATGTGATATATCACGTCAGCGCAAGAGACAATAGCTGGTCGGTGTTTTCCCTCGGTTGGGCTCTGAGACGGCCTCAAAAGACGGGTCGTTTTCACCCACAAAGCCATACTGGTAAAGGTTATGTGGCCAATCGAAGGGTATCCACCAAGGCCTGAAATTGGTCTTGATCGCTTCTGATATATCACATACCGTATTGGACGGGGCAACGAGATGCTTGTCACACCGCGGCGCCATCGAACCGGCCACGTCCATCGATATCCATTAATAACGATTGACCAGGAGACGACTATGTCCGCATGGCTTTTGATCCCCACCGCTCGCGTGCCGCAGTGCGCGAGCGTCGCGTCTGGCCTTGATAGCAACGCGTCGCGCCAGCGCACGCGCGTGACCCGCAACCGCGCGCAGCATCTGTAACGCACACGTAGGAGACAGATCATGAGCAAGGCACTCGACGGTGTGCGCATTCTTGATTTCACGCACGTTCAATCTGGACCGACCTGCACGCAGCTGCTCGCGTGGTTTGGTGCGGACGTGATCAAGGTGGAGAAGGCCGGTTCCGGCGATGTCACGCGCGACCAGTTGCGCGACATCCCCGGCGCGGACAGCCTGTACTTCACGATGCTCAACCACAACAAGCGCTCGGTAACGGTCGATGCGAAGAATCCTGAGGGCAAGAAGGTTCTCGATGAGCTGATTCGCAAATGCGACGTGCTGGTCGAAAACTTCGCGCCGGGCGCGCTCGACCGGATGGGCTTCACGTGGGAGCACATCCACGCGATCAATCCGCGGATGATCGTCGCATCGGTGAAGGGCTTCGGTCCCGGTCCCTACGAAGACTGCAAGGTGTACGAGAACGTCGCGCAATGCGTCGGCGGCTCTGCATCGACGACCGGCTTCGACGACGGCCCGCCGGTGGTGACTGGCGCGCAGATCGGCGATAGCGGCACCGGCCTGCATCTGGCGCTGGGCATTGTCGCCGCGCTGTATCAGCGCACGATGACCGGCCGCGGCCAGAAGGTGCTCGCCGCGATGCAGGACGGTGTGCTGAATCTGTGCCGCGTGAAGCTGCGCGACCAGCAGCGCCTCGAGCGCACCGGCGTAATGAAGGAATATCCGCAATATCCGAACGGCACGTTCGGCGAAGCGGTGCCGCGCGCCGGCAATGCGTCGGGCGGCGGCCAGCCGGGCTGGATCCTGAAGTGCAAGGGCTGGGAAGGCGATCCGAATGCGTACATCTACTTCATTACGCAGGCGCCGGTGTGGGCCAAGATCTGCAACGTGATCGGCAGGGAAGAGTGGGCGACCGATCCGAGCTACGCCACCGCTGAAGCCCGTCTGCCGCATCTGAAAGACATCTTCGACGAAGTCGAACGCTGGACGATGACGAAGACCAAGTTCGAGGCGATGGATATCCTCAACAAGTACGACATTCCGTGCGGTCCGATCCTGTCGATGAAGGAAATCGCGGAAGACGAGTCGCTGCGCAAGACCGGTACGATCGTCGAAGTCGATCATCCGGTGCGCGGCAAGTACCTGACGGTTGGCAATCCGATCAAGTTATCGGACAGCCCGACCGAAGTGACGCGTTCGCCGCTGCTTGGCGAACACACTGACGAAGTGATGGCGGAACTCGGTTATTCGCCGGAACAGGTCGCGCTGCTGCGCACTGCGGGTGCAATCTGAGCATGCGAGAAGACGCAGCATATGCACGATCTGTGCATATGCTCGTCAGTGTCAGCTAGATAGTTGTGTCTGCAATCAACGGCGGCGTGCTTCATGTAGGTTTCGCGCCAGGTTCGCGACAGCATGAAGGTCCGCCGTGCAACGGAGTACATATGGAAACGTGGATGCGGTTTTTGTCGAACGATGGCCGGGTCGTGTTCGGCAAGCTTGAGAACGGATATCTGCACGAGCACCTGAGCCTCGAGCACCCGGTGCCGACCGGCGCGGTGTTGCCGGCGCGTGCGTTGAAGGCGCTTGCGCCGTGCGCACCGCGCAAGGTGATCGCGCTGTGGAACAACTTCCACGCGCTGGCGGCGAAGCTCGACAAGCCGGTGCCTGCGCACCCGCTGTTTCTGCTGAAGCCGGCCGAATCGGTGATCGGCGCCGACGAACCGATCGTGCGACCGAAACACTATGCGGGCAAGATCGCGTACGAGGGCGAACTCGGCATCGTGATCGGGCAACGCTGCCGCAACGCGAGCGTCGAAGAAGCGGCCGCGTCGATATTCGGCTACACGATCGTCAACGATGTGACGGCGGCGGAGCTGCTCAACGAAAATCCGCACTTTCCTCAATGGTGCAGAGCGAAGGGCTTCGATACTTTCTGCTGTATCGGGCCGGCGATTGCGTCGAATTTCGACTGGCAATCGGCACGCGTGGTGACGACGGTCGACGGTGTCGAGCGACAGAACTATCCGATTTCGGACATGGTGTTTACGCCGGCAGAACAGGTCAGCATGATTTCGCAGGATATGACGCTCGAGCCTGGCGACGTGATCGCATGCGGTACGTCGATCGGTGTCGGTTCGATCAAGGACGGTGCTACTGTTTCGATCACGATCGAAGGCATCGGCGTTTTGAGCAATATGCTTGCGGCAACGGACGAAGCAGCGCAGGCTGCATCCGCGGCCGTCGCAGGCACCGCATGATCGATCAGGCATGAACGCCACAACACGATACTCAGCATCAAGGAAAGCGCATGCCTAACGTAGCGGCCGGCGCAGCGTGTGCCGCCGTCGTGCTGGTAGCGGCGGCGTGGCTCAGCATCGCGACGGGGGTAGGGCGTGGCGGCAACGCCGCGCGCGCCGCCGTTGGCGGGCGCCGTCGCAAGTATGTTGTGTTTGCAACGATCGCGTGCAGTGCCGTGGGCCTTGCCGCATTGATCGCCGCTTTCGTCCGCTATCTTTCGGCGGCGACGAACGGCAGTGCCGAGCGTATCGGCCTTTATCTAGCGGTGTGCGCCGGTGCGCTGCTGCTGGCCACTTCCGCACTCGCGTTCTTCAGATTGCGCCATGCGGTGCGCGCCGCGGTGCGTGCCCATGTCGCGGCCTGTCCCGGTTGCGCGCTCGTCGATTTCGTCGCATTGCTGCTGTGCGTGTGGCTCGGTTATGGATTCGTCACCGATGCAGCGCCGATGCTGGGCCTCGCTGTGCTGCTCGCGGCGGGTGGCCTTGCTGCGGCTCTCGGCGCGCATCTGACCATCACGATTGACCAGCGTTACGGCTGGTTTGGCGGCCCCGTGTGGGCCACGGCCTCCGGGCGGCGGATTTCCGGCGTGCATTGCGGCATGCCGCAGCGGCACGCGTTGCAGGTGCAGTTCGAGTGGCGTGACGACGCGATGGACATACGCCCAGGCGACGACTTTACGCAGCGCTGGACCGTCAGCGTTGCATCTACACAGAGCAGACAGCGCAGCAGCAGGGCGGTGGCAACGCGCGGGCGTAGCCGCAACATCAATGCACGCGTGGCACGTGCACGCGTCTAGAAACGGGCAGAAAGACGAACGGTATTGATTTCAACAAGGTACGAGCAACAAGGCACGCCTGCCCGGTGAAAAACCGGCAGGCGCAGCCGCGCAGACATGGCCTCAAGCGGCGGAAGCCGCACGGTAGAACTCGGTCTTCTTCTGGAAGATCAGTTCTGCGAGGAAATCGGCATCGTAGGCTTTCAGCAGGTGCGAATGGAAACGCTCGATATAACCGGTAATGCGCGCGAGTTCCGTGTTGAATTCTTCCATCAGCACGTCGAGCGTATCGTGGTCCCAGCGAAAGCGCAGGCCAAGATCGCTGAATGCCGAGTTGTACGCGCACAGGGTCGCGTCTACGGGGGTGGCGCCGCGCGCGGCGGGCGAATCGAAATGAGCGAGGACCGAAGCGTGATTCATGGCAGGACTCCTTGGCAGACGAGTGATGAGACTCGACTCAAGCATAGGGGCCCTGATGGATTTGCAATAGTTAAAGTTTTATTGGAAATTCATAAAGAACTACTTATGGTTGATCAACCGGGAAACATGCGTGATCTGCTCGATCTGGCCCGCGCCTTCGTCGAGCAGGAAATGCTTGAACGCTTCCGCAACCGGCGGCAGGCGCTTGTTCCTGCGGTGCACGACGTACCAGTTGAGCATCACCGGGAAGCTCTCGACGTCGAGCACGACGAGATTGCCGACCTGCAGTTCGAGGCTGATCGTATGCGCGGACAGAAAAGCGATGCCCATGCCGGCGATCACCGCCTGCTTGATGGTCTCGGTGCTCTTGATCTCCATCGCGATCTTCAGGTTCGTCAGCCGGCCCGCAAAGCCTTCTTCCATCGAGTTCCACGTATCGGAGCCTCGCTCGCGCACGATGAACGCCTCGTCGGCGAGCTGCGCAAACTTGATATTGTGCTTGCCTGCGAGCGGATGGTTCGGTGCCGCGACGATCACGTACGGATGCGGCGCGAACGCTTCGTTGACGGAATCGGCCTCGTGCGGCGGGCGCACCATCACCGCAAGATCCGTCTGGTTCGTCGCCAGCTGATGCAGCAGCTCTTCGCGATTGTGCACCGCAAGGTTCAATACGACGCCCGTATAGCGCTGCGTGAATTCGCCGAGCAGCCGTGGAAAGAAGTAGTCGCCTGCGCTGATGACCGCGACGTTGAGCTTGCCGCCCGAAATGCCCTTGAGCTGGCCCATCGCTTCATCCACTTCGTGGAACTGCTGGATGATCGCGCGGCTGTAATAAAGCATCTCGGTGCCGGCGGGCGTCAGGTAGATTTTCTTGCCGAGCTGTTCGAACAGCGGCAACCCCGCATGCTCTTCAAGTTGCCGGACCTGGGTGGAAACGGCGGGCTGTGTCAGGTGCAATTCCTCGGCCGCGCGCGAAAAGCTGAGGTGCCGCGCCACGGTTTCAAAAACCTTCAGCTGGCGCAGCGTTGCGTTCCTCATTGTCATGGTTGATGTATAAGCAAATATGAATCGACATAGTAACAAACTTTAATTATCCGTAATCAAGCAATGTCCCTAGCATGCATTAATGAGTAATTCGTAAGGTAGCGGAAAACCCTTGAAATATAGGGGTTTACGCGTAGATAAAGGGGTTGGGCGAACCTGAATACATGTTTTACGGCGCCGATTGCTGATTTATATGACTGAAGGAATCGGGATTAACCCGCAGCCATCTGGATCAATGCAATTCGTTCAGCGTCGCGCTTTAAAACCTGAAAGCTGGTCGTTTCGGGGATAAAAATAAGGTGGCATGTATGTAAACCGGCAATCCGGCCGGTTGCACTAATAGATATCGGAGACAAAGCACATGAACGACATCACCCGGCAGGCGCCGGCGCCCGTTGTATGGCGCAATCGCTGGTTCCAACTGTTCGTCGGCATCCTCTGCATGGCGCTGGTTGCCAATCTGCAATATGCATGGACGCTCTTCGTCGCGCCGATGAATACGGCGCACCACTGGGGGCAGGCTTCGATCCAGCTTGCTTTCTCGATCTTCATCCTGACTGAAACGTGGCTCGTGCCGCTCGAAGGCTATCTCGTCGACCGCTTCGGACCGCGTCCGGTGGTGGCAGTCGGCGCGTTGTGCGCAGGCCTCGCGTGGGTGATGAATTCGTACGCAACGACGCTGCCGGAGTTGTACGCCGCGTCGGTCATCGCAGGTATCGGCGCAGGCGGCGTGTACGGCACGTGCGTCGGCAATGCGCTGAAACTGTTCCCGGATCGCCGCGGTCTCGCAGCCGGTTTGACGGCAGCGGGTTTCGGCGCGGGCGCGGCGGTGACGGTGATTCCGATCGCAAACATGATCACCGCGAAGGGCTATGAACACACGTTCCTGTTCTTCGGCATTCTGCAGGGTGTGTCGATCTTCATTCTCGCGCTGTTCCTGATGAAGCCGGACGGTAAGAAGCTACCCGCTGCGAAACGCAAGTTCGCGGTGACGAATGCCGATTACACGCCGGGTCAGATGATCAAGGCGCCGGTGTTCTGGGTGATCTACGTGTGCTTCGTCGCGGTTGCGGCGGGCGGCCTGATGGCCACGGCGCAGATCGGACCGATCGCGAAAGACTGGGGCCTCGCCAAGCTGCCGATGACGATCTTCGGCGCGACGCTGCCGCTGTTGACGATGACGCTGTCGATCGACAACATCTGCAACGGCTTTACGCGTCCGCTGTGCGGCTTCGTATCCGACAAGATCGGCCGCGAAAACACCATGTTCGCGATTTTCATCGGTGAAGGTCTCGCGTTGCTCGGGCTGATGGAATACGGCCAGAACCCGTATGCGTTCATGACGTTTGCGGCGCTGATCTTCCTGTTCTGGGGCGAAATTTTCTCGATCTTCCCGGCGATCTGCGCAGACACGTTCGGCAGCAAGTACGCAGCGGCGAATGCGGGCACGCTGTACACCGCAAAGGGCACGGCCGCGTTGCTGGTGCCGGTCGCTTCGGTACTCGCGGCAACCGGCGGCTGGAATGCGGTGTTTATCGCTGCGGCGGTGATCACGATCGCAGCCGGCATCTCGGCCAAGTTTGTCCTCGCGCCGATGCGGGCTCGCTGGATCGCGCAGAGCAATTCGCTTGAACTCGACAACAAAAGCCAGGGCGGCACCCCGTCGCGACTGAGCACGTGGCCGGAGCAAACCGGCGAATGAAGTCCGCAAGGAGTCGAATGGCGACATGAACGTCTCATTGCAGCAGCTCAAGGTGTTTGTCGCCGTCGCGCGCCAGCGCAGCTTCACGCGCGCGGCGCGCGAATTCGATCTGACGCAGTCGGCGGTCAGCCGCTGCGTACGCGAACTGGAAGAGGCGATCTCGCTGCGGCTGTTCGACCGTACTACGCGTAACGTCGAACTGACGCTGGCCGGCGCGAGCCTCGCGCGCCGCATCGGGCAGTTGCTCGATGAGATCGACCTGACCTTGCGCGAGGAACGCGCGGCGCATCATGGCCACACCGGTATCGTGACGATTGCGAGCAACGCGGTGCTCTCGTCACGCTGGGTGCCCGAGTGCATCGCGCGCTGTATCGCGCTGTTCCCAGGGCTTTCCATCGACGTGAAGGACCAGCCGCAAGACGCGGTACTGGCGAGCGTCGAGCAGGGCGACGTCGACTTCGGGCTGGTGTCGGACTTCGATGCCGCGACCGCCGACTCGTTGCACGTGCAACCATTGTTCACGACGCCGCTGTGCGCTGTGCTGCCCGATTCGCATTCCCTTGCGCGCGGCACGACGCTGATGTGGAGCGCGCTTTCCGATGCACCGCTCGTCACGCTGAACGCCGACGCGGGTAGTCGCGCATGCGTCGAGCGTGCGCTTGCGGCGCACCGTGTGCCGAGCCGTCGCGTGCAGGAATGCGGGCACGTCGCGGCGGTTATGCGCATGATCGAACTGGGGCTTGGCATCGGTGTGCTGCCGGTTGGCGCGCATTGGCCGGCGCCTTCGGCGCGCCTCGTTGCACGTCCGCTGCTACCGGAAGTAACGTTGACGACGATGCTGGTCAGGCATCGCAACCGGACGCTACGACCCAATGCGCAGGCCGTGTGGTCGCTGTTCAGCGATCGCGGACGCACGCCAGGCCGGGCGACTGGGTCTGCTGACGTACCGGCGGCTCGTATCCAGCAGGCGATCCACGAGCCGTTGCCGGCCCTGCCCGGCGGCGCAGCGCCGCTGTGCGAGCCTCGTCAGGCCTGAGCCTGTCCTGTCCCTCTGCGGTCCCGTCGCGAGCCTTGCAGCGAGCCTGACGCTAGCCGCGTCAGGCTTGCCAGTCCGGTTGGCCGTCGGATCCATCATGCAGGGAGTATGACGATGGACCTGTGGGGGACGCTGGCGATGACGACGCATATGCAGCGCGGCTCGCCAATAGGCGCGCTACACCGCCTTGCATCCAGGCGCTTGTGGAGCGCCGGGATTGAACGCGTGCAGCGCGAGTCGCATGCGTTGAAGTCGGGCGCTGTATGGATCAATACGAACGGCTACACCGATGTTCGGCTGCCGTGGGGTGGGGTGGGAGACTGGGGCTTCGGGCGCGAGCACATCGCAGCCGCAATCGCAAATTCACGCCGAAGACAGTCTGGCTTACGATCGATCACTGACGGCCTGGCGCTCCATGCGACAACGCGACGCGCGGCCGCGCCAGGTTTGCGCGCGTCGCCACGCCGTCACGCCCGCATGCTTCAGGCCGCTTGCAGCGCCATCCGTTCGCGCATCTTCACGAGCGCAAGCACGACGTCGATGGTCGGAGTCGGCTCGCCGACGAGGCGCCCCATCTCCTGAACCACAGTCAGCAGCGGATCGATTTCCATCGGCCGGCGATGTTCGAGGTCGACCAGCGTCGACGTCTTGTGCGCGCCGACTGAGCCCGCACCATCGATGCGCCGTTCGATATCGACGCGAAAGTGCACGCCGAGCGGCTCGGCGATGCGTTGTGCTTCGGCCATCATGGTGCGGCACACATTGCGGGTGCCCGCATCGCCGGCCAGCAGATCGAGCGTGCCATGCGTGAGCGCACTGATCGGGTTGAAGCACAGATTGCCCCACAGCTTCAGCCAGATCTCATCGCGGATGTTGTCGCGAATCGGCGCATCGAAGCCGGCTGCGGTCATCATTTCGTGCAGCGCCTGAATGCGTGGCGTACGTTCGCCGCTTGGCTCGCCGATCGGAAACTTCTTGCCGTACACGTGCTTGATCACACCCGGCTCGATGATTTCGGCGGCAGGGTACAGCACGCAACCGATCGCGCGTTCCGGTCCGAGCCGGTTCCACTGCGTGCCATCCGGATCGATGCTCGCGAGCTGCGTGCCGGCAAACTCGCCGCCATGCTTGTGGAAGTACCAGTAGGGAATACCGTTGACGCCGGTGATGACCGCCGTATGTTTGCCCAGCAGCGGCTGCATCGCTTCGACGACGCCCGGCACGGAATGCGCCTTCAGCGTGATCAGCACGTAGTCCTGCACACCGAGCTCGCTCGGATCGGACGTGCAGCGTACCTTTGCGGAAACCTCTTCACCATCGTTGCCGAGAATGCGTACGCCGTTCTCGCGCATGGCAGCCAGGTGCGGGCCGCGCGCGACGAAGCTGACATCCGCCCCGGCACGCGCCAGCTGCACGCCCATCAGGGCGCCGATCGCTCCTGCCCCGAAAACACAGATCTTCATGATGTTCGCCTCAATGACATTGAAAACCCGCTTGCCCGCAATCTTCGATGCCGTTACCGACATCGTGCGCCGTGCACCGCACCTCACTTGCGTCGCGCGATGGCGCGCGCCGCTGCGGCCCAGCCGTGGCGGGCGATTGTGTCAGCATAGGGGCAGGCTATGATTGAGGACAGTTAAAGTTTATCGAAAAAAGCATTAGCAATCGTTTATGGATTACGCCTGGTAAGGCTTTGCGGCTTTTGGCGCGGCAGCCCTCGGGCGCCGCCCCCGCACAAACACTGATGCCGATCGCAGTGAAATTCGCGTTGTGGAGCGGCACGTATGAGTGATGAGTGATGCTCCGCCTGCATGTCGCACGTACTGCTCGAGCAAAAGAAATCTCGCGCGCCGAACGCAACGAAGCGCAAATCATCGGCTTCGCGATATCGACAAATTGCCGCCATTACCCATGCATCGATCGTACGAATGGAGGGGGCATGCATGTGCGATTACGCACTCAGGAATTGTCCTATTCCTGTAACATGCGCAAACCCATAAACTGATGCTTCATTTGCCGGGCCGCGCGGCGCGATTGAGGTGGCTATTCATCAGTCGATAGTCGAGTTACTCCATTCGTAGAACGTCGCGCCGCTGCTGTGTGTTCCTGCACTGCCGCCCACGCCCCGCAGCCTTCTGTTTCCGACTGCGAGAATTTTCCACGTGACGGTTCGCCTACGTTCATTCTTCGCGCACGGACCCCGTATGTCTGGCAAGACTGCAGTCCCTGCGCCGATTAAAAGCTCTTCATCGTTCATCGCCGCTGCGCGTGCGGCACTCATGGTCGGCCTTGCTGCCGGTTACGCGACGCCCGTCGCGTATTGCGCACCTGGGCTCACGCCAAGTGGTGCGGCGTGGCCGACCACGCTCACCGGCACGGCCGCACAAAATGCGCCACATAGCGATCAGTCCTCCCGATCATTCGTTGCGGGCGATGCAAGGTTGCGCGATTCCGGCGCGCCCGCATTGCGCGATTTCGCAGGTATGCCGTCGCTGCGGCTGGCCTTCGATGCTGACGGCGCGTTGTGGGCGAGTCGCGTCGATACGCCGGAGCCGGCCGACACGACGCTGCGCTACGGTGCACCGATTCTCGCGTCGATGTGCCGCGCGGCGATCGTGCTGTGCGTGCCGGAGGCACTGCTCGATGCTGCCAACGATGCAGACGCAGCGCTCGCAGCAACAGGCATGGGCGCGGGCATGGGCACGGCCGCAAGCGATGCTGGCGCCGCCCGCCCGTCGCTCGCCGGCGCGGTACCGTGGACGATGTCCGCACCCGTCGAAGACGCCCGCTACGTCGCGCGCGCCGGCCACATCGAGCATGATGTGCACGACGCGCTGACTGAGGCCGATGTGCCGCCTGATGTTGTCGCGCAGCTCGACCGGTTGTTTGCCGGACGGCTTGTCGCGAGCATGACGGCACTACCCGACGACGCCTTTCGCATCATCTATGAAAACGGTGACCAGACCGATGCGGTGACGCGCCATCCGCGCGTGAGCGCTGCGGAGATTCACCTCGGCGAGCGCACTTACAGCGCGGTGTGGTTTGTCGCGCCAGGCAGTGCGCGCGGCGAGTACTACGCTTTCGACGGCCAGCTGCTGCCCGGCGAAGTCTTTGCAATGCCACTCGATTACGAGCGCATCAGTTCTCCATTCGGCGAACGCCTGCATCCGGTCAGCGGCGAAGAGCGTTTTCATACGGGTGTCGATCTGACCGCGCATAGCGGCGCGCCGGTGTTTGCCGCGGCGGCGGGAACGGTCGAATTCGTCGGCGCAATGTCCGGCTATGGCCGTAACGTCGTGATCAATCATGGCGACGGCTATACGACGTGGTACGCGCATCTGTCGCGCTTCATGCATGGTTTGCGGCCGGGCGATCAGGTCGCGCAAGGTCAGCGGATCGGCTCGGTGGGGAGCACTGGCGTGGCAACCGGCCCGCATCTACATTTCGAAGTGCGGAGGAATGATCAGCCAGTCGATCCACTCGCGCTCACCGAGCGCAACTATGCGCCACCGCTCACCGCAGAGCAGCGTTTCACTTTCGAGCGCGTAACAGGCGCAGCGCGCGAGCAGCTCGCAGCAGCACCGTTCGTCGGCACGCGGGTGGCTGCAAATCGTCCAGCGCCGTTTTTCTGATCTGCACGGCCGTGCGCTCGCGAGACGCTCCAGCTAGCGCAGCGCACAGTACTCCGTTTTATCGGCATCCGGTTTTTCCCCTATCGTTCAGACCAGTTCGTTCTGCATCGCAGAAGTGCTACGATGCCCTGACGACGATGATGGAGGTGGAAATGGCTACTTACGCTATCGATGCCGTACGCATTAACCCCACGACCGACCGCGTCACCCACGTCCGCTGGGCGCTCGTCAATCCGAAGACGAACGAGTGGCTGTCGCCACATGAGATCGTGGCCATTTCTGACGTCGTCACCGCCATTCACGGCGGGAATGCCGTCTGGTCGTTTTTCACGCTTGGCGGGATGAATCTGCTGGGACCCAAGATCAAGACGGTGGCTCACGCCGACGGTCTCGACGGTATCGATACGGACGTGCCGGACGGGCACGTCGAAAAATTCATCGACGATCTTCCCAGGGTCTGACGACCCGATCCTTCACGACATTGCGCCGGGGGCGGCGTGCGGCAACGGCCGCACGTCGGCGGTGCGCACGCGCGGCGTGCCCGCGACCGCATCTCACTGAGGAGACCCGCGATGGCTCACCTGTTTGATGAAGGTCTCGAACGCCGCGACGCGAATCATGTCGCGCTGACACCACTCGATTTCATCGCGCGTGCCGCGCAAGTTTATGGCGAGCGCCTCGCGGTGATCTATCACGATGTGCGCCGCACATGGGACGAAACGTATCAGCGCACGCGCCGCCTCGCGAGCGCGCTGGAGCAATGCGGCATTGCGCGCGGCGACACGGTAGCCGTCCTGCTGCCGAACCTGCCGCAGATGATCGAAGCCCATTTCGGCGTACCGATGGCGGGCGCCGTGTTGAACACGATCAACACGCGTCTGGATGCCGCTTCGATTCTGTACATGCTGCGGCATGGCGAAGCGAAGCTGCTGATCGTCGATACCGAATACGCGGAGCTGGCACAGCACGCGGCCCGCGAGATACCGGCACTGCGCATCGTCAGCGTCAGCGACGTGTTGCCGGCCGATCCGCAGAGCTTCCCCGGCGCGACCGATTACGAAGCATTCCTTGCGAGTGGCGACCCGCAGTTCGTCTGGACACCGCCCGCCGACGAATGGGACGCCATCGCGCTGAATTACACATCAGGCACGACGGGTGAGCCGAAGGGCGCGGTGTACCACCATCGCGGCGCGTATCTGAATGCGCTAAGCAACATCCTCGAATGGGATATGCCGAAGCACCCAGTTTATCTGTGGACGCTGCCGCTGTTTCACTGCAACGGCTGGTGTTTTCCGTGGACCATTGCAGCTCGCGCGGGCGTCAACGTATGCCTGCGGAAGTTCGATGCGAAGACGGTGTTCGACCTGATTCGCGATGAACGGGTGACGCACTATTGCGGCGCGCCGATCGTACAGGGCGCGCTCGCGAACGCGCCGGCGCAGTGGCGCGAAGGCATCGGGCATCGCGTATCGACGATGGTCGCGGGCGCGCCGCCGTCGCCTGCGTTGATCGCGCACATGAAGGCGATCGGTTTCGATCTGACCCATGTCTACGGATTGACCGAAGTGTATGGACCGGCGTCCGTATGCGCAAAACAGCAGCAATGGGACGCACTCGACGACGACGAATGCGCGCGCCTGAACGCACGGCAGGGCGTGCGCTATCACCTGCAGGCTGCGGCCGCGGTGCTCGACCCCGATACGCTCGAGCCGGTACCGTGCGACGGCGAAACGCTTGGCGAGGTCATGTTCCGCGGCAACATCTGTATGAAGGGCTATCTGAAGAACCCGCACGCCACCGCTGCAGCGTTTCGCGGCGGCTGGTTCCACACCGGCGATCTTGGCGTGCTGATGCCGGACGGTTACTTGCGCATCACGGACCGCAGCAAGGACATCATCATCTCGGGCGGCGAGAACATTTCGAGCATCGAAGTGGAAGATGCGCTGTACCGGCATCCGGCCGTATCGGTAGCGGCGGTGGTCGCGATGCCGGATGCGAAGTGGGGCGAAGTGCCGTGTGCGTTTATCGAACTGAAGGAGGGCGCGCAGGTGTCGGCGGAACAGATCGTCGAGCACTGCCGCGCGTGGCTCGCGGGCTTCAAGTTACCCAAGGCAGTGGTGTTCTGCGAGTTGCCGAAAACGGCGACCGGCAAGATCCAGAAATTCGAGCTGCGTGCGCGGGTCAAGCCGAACGCAGCGCCTGAGAATAGCTAAAGCCTGAAAACTAGATTCCCGCACGATGCGCAGTAAAGATCAGCCGCAAACCGAGCGCGGCAATAGCGGAGGCAGCGATACGATCGATCGTGGTTTTGGCCTTGCTGTACAGATCGCGCGCATGACGGCTCGAGAAAAACAGCGCAACCACCGTATACCATCCTGCTTCGATCGCGAACACGGCAGGCGGCAACACCGCGTAACACCATGCCGGCGGATGCTGCGGCAATAGAGCCGCAAAGATGCTGCCATAAAAAATTGCCGTCTTCGGATTGCTCAACTGCGTGGACAAGCCCACCCAGAATGAACGGCGCACGCCGCTGCGCCCGTTGTTCTGCTGCACTTCGAAGGCAAGCGGCGCCTTGGCGCCGCGCCAGATCCTGAACGCGATATAGATCAGATACAGGCCGCCCGCGATCTTGAGGCTCACATATAACCATTGAACGGCTGCGAGCACCGTATAAAGGCCGAGCAGTGCAACGGCGCTGAAGAATACGCCGCCGATGCCCATGCCGAGCGCGGTGGCGAGACCATCGCTGCGCGACAGGCCGATCGAATTGCGTGCGACCACCAGAAAGCTGGGACCGGGGCTCATTGCGCCGATCAACAATGCGCCGAGAATGGCGGCTAGTGCGGCTTGGGGTGTCATCCGCGTTTCCTCCTGAAGATTGGTTGCACCGCGCTGCGCGGCTATAGCCGTTCAGATCGGCACCTTAACACGGCGAATTAGGCTTCGCCCTGAAGCGGTGCGTAATAGCATTACTAATTCGCGAGAAATAACCATGCGGCGTAATTGACCGCTTATTCGCCTTTATCGTTGCAGCGCACGATAAGGATAACGCTGGCGCTGCGTAAAAGGAGTGCTAGAATCGCAGGCAAATAACCGCAGCCGGTTGTTAGTCCGGCGCCATTGCAGCGAAGGTACACGGCGGCAACGCCCGGTAAAACGGGCATTTGCGAGCCGCGAGGTAAATCAGAAGCCTGAACACGGCCGGCACATTTCACCATCACACGCGCCGCAGCGTTCATCAGGTCCGCATAAGGTTTTGCTGAAAAGTGGCGAAACCTTTGTGTTTTGTAGCGTCAGCTCATTCAGCCGCAATTCCCCGGAACAGCATGAACCAGCGAGAAGAACAACGGTTATTCGACCACGACGGCGAAGCGCGCGAGCGGCTGATCCGCTGGATAAGACACCGTATGGAAGAGTACGGTATTTCGGTCGAGGCACTGGCTGCGGCACTCACTGCGGAGGCCGCCATGCCGCGCTATCGCGATGCGTTCGGCAATTCGTGGGACGGCACCGGCGAGCGCCCCGACTGGCTCACGCGCGCGATCAACGCGGGGCAGGACATCGAGCATTTTCGCTGCTAGCAAAAAAAAGCCCGCATTTTGCGGGCCGAAATAACTGCTAGGAGTTTCGTTGCGAGATTAACTCGCAGGCGCACTTTAAACCCGCAATGTGAACAGATTGTGAATTCCGGCGGCGGCGCCGCATGAATCCATGTGTTGCGCGCCGTCGTCGCCAGCTTCTGCAGTTCCATCACAGATCGAAAAACACCGTCTCTTCAGGCCCCTGCATGCGGATATCGAAGCGGTACCGCGTGCTTCCCGGGCCGCCCTCGCGCCGCGCAATCAGCGTTGCGCGCCGCTCTGCCGGCACGGTGGACAGCACCGGGTCGCGCTGGTTGGCCGCCGCTTCATCGTCGAAATAGATACGCGTGAAGGTGTGCAGCAGCATGCCGCGCATCATCACGATGACGTTGATATGCGGCGCTTCGCCAGGCGCGGCAGCTGCCGGCTTCACCGTTTGCACGACAAAGCGCAGTTCGGGATCCGTACCGGTGCCGACTCGCGCGAAGCCGTGAAAGCCGCTCGCCTGTGCTTGCGCCCGCGAAGTTGGGTAGTTGCCGGCACTGTCCACCTGCGACATTTCGAGCATCGCGTCGCCGACCGGCGCGCCGTTGCCGTCGAGCACCTGGCCGACGATCGTGATGTGCTCACCCGCTGCTTCGCGCTCTGCGAGTACCGGCGTAAAGAGGCTTTTGAAATCGAAATCGTATTGCTGCGGGCACAGGCCGTACGCGAAGTACGGGCCGACCGTTTGCGAAGGCGTTTGCTTGAGCGTGGTCGTCATGGTTTAGCGCTCCATCGGAGTGGCATCGCGGCCGCGCAGCACGATATCGAATTCGTAGCCGAGCGCGAAGCCTTCCTCGGTGACGTCGAGCGAAAAACGCGAAACGAGGCGTTCGCGCGCATCGGCGGGCGTGCCCTGGAAAATGGGATCCAGCGCGAGCAGCGGGTCGCCGGGGAAGTACATCTGCGTGACGAGCCGCGAACCGAAGTAGTCGCCGAACAGCGAGAAGTGAATATGGTTCGGCCGCCACGCATTCGGATGGTTGCCCCACGGGTAAGCGCCCGGCTTGATCGTCATGAAGCGGTAGCGGCCCTCTGCGTCCGTCACGCAGCGGCCTGCGCCGAGGAAGTTCGGATCGAGCGGTGCGTCGTGCTGGTCGGCCTTGTGGACATAGCGGCCGGCCGCATTGGCTTGCCACACTTCAACGAGGGTGTTGCGCACCGGGCGGCCGCCTTCGTCGAGCACGCGGCCGGTCACGACCATCCGTTCGCCGAGCGGCGCGCCATTGCGCACTGCATTGCGGGTCAGGTCGTGGTCGAGCGCGCCGAGATCTTCCGCGCCGTACACCGGCACGCGCTGGTCGCGCAGGCGCTCGCGTAGCGGAATCAGCGGCTGCTGCGGGCCGCGCTTCGTCGACGAACCATAGGCGGGATGCACATAAGCGGGATGTTGCGGGAAATCGCGCGGCGTCAGGACTGGATCGTCCATCTGCGTCTCCTTTTTGGTGGGTGTGTGGGGCTTAAGCGATGAAGGGACTTTATACAATCGCCGAAGTTATGGAAAATGAGCTTTTTTCCCTGTTCCTATAACGGCCGGTTATGCAACGCAGCCTCGCGGATAGCCGCGTGAAGTTTCGTCATCTGCAGTGTTTTCTCGCAGTCGCGCAGTTCGGCGGCGTGCAGAGGGCCGCGCAGAGCCTGTCGATCACCCAGCCGGCGGTGTCGAAAACGGTCGCCGAACTCGAGGCGATCCTCGGCGTGCGGCTGTTCGAGCGCGGCCGGCACGGCGCGGTGCCGACTCGCGAGGCGCTGCTGTTCATGCCGCATGCGAGCGCGTGCGTCAGCGCGCTGCGGCAAGGCGTCGATCTGCTGGCGCGCGCCGAGGGCGAGGCCGCCGCGACCCTCGAGATCGGCGTACTGCCGACGGTCGCCGCGGCGCTCGTGCCGAGTGCGCTGCGGCTGTTCGCCGGGCCGTGGCCGAACGTCGTGGTGCGCATCGCGACGGCTGCCAACACCGAACTGCTCGAACGGTTGAAAGCCGGCACGATCGAATTCGCGGTGGGGCGGTTGGCCGATCCGGAACGGATGATTGGCCTGAGCTTCGAGCAACTGGGTAGCGAACCGCTCGTTGCGGTGGTGCGCGCCGCGCATCCGCTGGCTAGTGGTGGAAAACGCGGTGGAAAAAGCGGTGGAACAGACGGTGAAAAGCGGAGCGACACAAGCAACGAAGCAGGCGACGATGTGCCGGCCGCGGCGCTGCTCGCGCGCTTCCAGGTCGTGCTGCCGCCGTTCGGCACGCTGATCCGGCAGTCGGCGGACGGCCTGCTCGCGACATGGGGCGTGCCGCCGCTCGCGACCTTCGTCGAGGCGTTGTCGGTGTCGGTTGGTCGCGCGCTCGCACTCGAAAACGATGCGGTGTGGTTCGTACCGCGCAGCGCGGTCGAGTACGAGCTTGCACACGGGATGCTCGTGACGTTGCGACTTCCGGTTGCCGGCACTGAGGAGCCGGTCGGCTTGATCCTGCGTACCGACACGCAGCCGTCGCCGGCAGGCCGCGCGCTGATCGATGCGATGCGCACGACGGGGCGGCTCAGGCTGGAACAGGCCGCCGCAGCGAAGGCAAAGACAAAGACAAAGTCAAAGTCTCAGCGCGGCAGCGGGCAAAAGGCGCGTAACGAGCGCGGCGGCGCAAACGGCATTGGCGAGCGCAGCGTTCGACCTGCGGGAAAGGGCAAATGACGGACAGCGCGACAATGCGCGAGCGAGGCGAGGCGCGGCGTGCACGTGGCAAGAAGCGCTGCGCGAAGCGGCAAGAAGCAGGAAACAAAGCAAGGCACAAAGCACGAACAGCACGAAACCCGCATGCCATGCCACGCGCCGCAACACATCACCGTAAGCGCATCGTTGGCTGAAAGCGCGACGATTACGCGTATCCTTCGTCCAACAGGGCTCGCGCCGCCGGCCACGGCGCCACGGGCATCGCACAGGAGGTTTTCATCATGACGGCAGGGCAGACAGCGTGAGCGAAGTAAGCGTGAATCGCAGCGAAACCCGCAGCGAAACCTTAACCCCCGGCGCGGCCGCACCTGCAGCGGCGGTGCCTTTCAACGCCAGCGCCGCGCTGCTGGCGAAACTCGAAGCCGATTTGCGGCAGCACGTGCGCGGCGAGGTGCGCTTCGACCAGGGTTCGAAGGCACTGTACGCAGCCGATGCATCGAACTACCGCCAGGTGCCGATCGCGGTCGTCGTGCCGCGCGACGTCGACGACCTGATCGAAACGCTCGCCGCATGCCGGCGCCACGACGTGCCGTTTCTGCCGCGCGGCGGCGGCACTTCGCAAAGCGGACAGTGCGTGAACGTCGCGGTGGTGGCGGACGCAAGCAAGTACGTGAACCGCATCGTGTCGGTGGACCCGCTCGCGCGCACCGCGATCGTCGAGCCGGGCGTGGTCTGCGACACGTTGCGCGATGCGGCCGAGCAGCACGGTCTGACGTTCGCCCCCGATCCCGCCACGCACAGCCGCTGCACGCTCGGCGGCATGATCGGCAACAACTCGTGCGGCGCGCACTCGGTGATGGCCGGCAAGACGGTCGAGAACATCGAAGCGCTCGAAGTCCTGACGCATGACGGTGCGCGCTTCTGGGTCGGCCCGACCTCCGAAGAAGAACTCGCGCGCATCATCGCCGCCGGCGGCCGGCAAGGCGAAATCTACGCCGCGTTGAAAGCGCTGCGCGACCGGTACGCGGACCTGATCCGCGCGAAGTTTCCGCAGATCAAGCGCCGCGTATCCGGCTTCAACCTCGATCAACTGCTGCCGGAAAACGGCTTCAACGTCGCGCGTGCGCTGGTCGGCACCGAGGGCACTTGCGCGGTGACGCTGCAGGCCAAGGTGCGTCTCGTGCATAGCCCCGCGCAGCGGGTGCTGCTGGTGGTCGGTTTCACCGACATCTACACCGCCGCGGATGCGGTGCCGCATTTCATGCGCTTTCAGCCGATCGCGATCGAAGGACTCGACCGTGTGATGATCCGCGGCCTGCAGGCGCGCAATCTGAAAGCCGAAGAAATCGCGCTGCTGCCGCAGGGCGATGCGTGGGTCGTGCTCGAATTCGGTGCCGATACGCAGCAGCAGGCGGTTGAAGCCGCGCAGGCAGCGGCACACTATTTCGCGGCAGGCGAGGCCGGTCCTGACATCTCGACGCGGCTCGTCGAGCCGCGCGCGCTGCAAAACAAGGTGTGGTCGATTCGCGAGACCGGTGCTTCGGCGGTGGCATTGACGATCGAGCCCGGCAGCCCTGACCCGGTGGTCGGCTGGGAAGACGCCGCGGTCGATCCGCTGCGTCTGGGCGACTATCTGCGCGCGTTTCAGGCGCTGGTGGACCGCTACGGCTATCAGACCTCGCTATACGGTCACTTCGGCGACGGCTGCGTGCATGCGCGTATCACCTTCGATCTGCGCACCGCGCAGAGCATCGGTACATGGCGCTCGTTTTTGCGCGAAGCCGCGCATCTGGTGGTCGAATTCGGCGGCTCGCTATCTGGCGAACACGGCGACGGCCAGGCGAAGGCCGAGTTTCTGCCGATCATGTACGGCCCGGAACTGATGCAGGCGATGGAGCAGTTCAAGGCGATCTGGGATCCGTCCAACCGGCTCAATCCGGGCAAGGTCGTGCATCCGTACCGCGTCGACGAGAACCTGCGGCTCGGCCCGACCTATCGCCCGGTCACGCTGCAGACGAAGCTGAATTTCACGAGCCGCGAAGGCAACGGTTTTCAGCGCGCGGTCGAACGCTGCATCGGTATGGGCAAATGCCGCTCGCTGGAAGGGGGCACGATGTGCCCGAGCTACCGCGCGTCGCGCGAAGAAGCGTACTCGACGCGCGGGCGTGCGCATCTGTTGTGGGAGATGCTGCAAGGCGAAGTGCTCGACGGCGGCTGGCAGAACGATGCGGTGAAGGACGCGCTCGACACGTGCCTCGCGTGCAAGGGCTGCCGGTCCGATTGCCCGACGCATACCGACATGGCGTCATACAAGGCCGAGTTCCTGTCGCATTACTACGACACGCATCGGCGCCCGCGCCAGGCGCTGTTTATGGGGCGTATCGGCGATTGGGCGCCGCTTGCGGCGCGCGTTGCACCGCTCGTCAATCTGCTGACGTCCGCGCCGCTCGTCGCGCCATTGGGCAAATGGATCGCCGGTGTGGCGCAGGCGCGCAGCCTGCCGGTATTCGCGCGTCGCACGGGGCGGCAGCGCGCGCGAGAAACCTTGCAGGCGACGCAGCCCCCGGCATCGGCATCCGCGTCGGCATCGCGCAAGGTGATCCTGTGGGTCGACACCTTTAACGACCACTTCACGCCCGACGTCGCCGCGGCAGCCACCGATGTACTGACGCAGCTCGGATATCGCGTCGTGTTGCCCAAACGCCGTTTGTGCTGCGGCCGTCCGCTATACGACTACGGCCTGCTCGAGCGTGCCCGCGAACTGCTGGTCAACGTGCTCGACGATCTCGCCGACGACATCGCGGCCGGCGTGCCGCTGGTGGGCCTGGAGCCGGGCTGCCTGTCGGTATTCAAGGACGAGCTGCTCAAGCAGCTGCCGGACAGCGAGGCCGCGCGCCGGCTGTCCGCGCAGACCTTCCTGTTCGCCGATTTTGTCGCGCGCGAGCCGTTCGACTGGCCGAAGCTCGATGCGCAAGTGATCGTGCATGGACACTGCCACCAGAAATCGCTGTTTGGCATGCAAGGCGATACTGCGCTGCTCGAGCGGCTCGGCGTGCAGTGGAAGCTGCTCGACACCGGTTGCTGTGGGATGGCGGGCTCGTTCGGCTTCAACGACAAGCACCATGCGATGTCGCAGCAGATCGGCGAGGACACGCTGTTTCCGGCACTGCGCGCGGCCGCGCCGCAGACCATCGTGCTGACCAACGGCTTTAGCTGTCGCGAGCAGATCGAGCACGGCACCGGGCGTACGGCCTTGCATATCGCGCAGTTGGCGCAGCGCGCGCTGGCGGCGGGTACGGTGCGCGGACCGGGCGATTCGGCGATCGCCGAGGGCAGTGTGCGTGCGTGAGGCTTAACGAGCCCACGTACGCGTTGCGCTCACTTCTTCGCCGGCTCGCCGGCGCCGGACTTCACCAGGTCGGCGCCGGTCGCCATCCACAGCACTTCGGCGTCTTCGTCGCTGGTCGACACCGCCGCGTGGCCGGTACGGCTATCGAAATAAAGGCTGTCGCCCGCATTCAGATGGGTCGGCGCATAGAGCTCGGAATACAGGCACACGCTGCCGCTGATCACATACAGAAACTCTTCGCCCTCATGGCGGCCCCAATCGTCGAAGGCATCGAGCGTGTGCGCCGAGATGCGGATGCGAAACGGCAGCATCGCCTTGTGCGCGAGATCGGTGGCGAGCAGTTCCATCTGATAGCCGCGATACGCGTGACGTTGCCCCGCGTCCTTGCGCGTTAGTGCGCGCCGGCCGCTCGCGGTGGTTTTATGCGCGGTGCCGAACAGGTCGGCCAGATCGATCTGCAGGCCGAGCACGATTTTCTGCAGCACGTCGAAGGTCGGCGACATCAAGCCGTTTTCTATCTTCGACAGCGTCGAGCGCGACACCCCGCACAGGCGGCTCGCGTTTTCGAGCGTCAGATCGAGCGCAAGCCGCGCGCTGCGCACGCGCCTGCCGAGATCGGACGAACCCGGTTCGGCAGATTTGGCGGTCGGTGTTTCCATGTTGGCAGGCATGACGGCGAGGCGAGGCTGGACGGCGCGCGCTTTCAGCCGCGCTTCATTGGGTTTCCGATCATAGCATCAGCGCCGTACCGTGCCCGCCTGCGCCGATGTCGCAGCGCGCCAGGCGCGCATGCGACATCGTTTCTGATCGGAAATCACAACTTCGGCCTGGCCGCATCGCGCGTCGCCCTCGAGCGAATAAACAATGCGCGCTCATGCAAGCGCGTGTCGCCCATCAAAGGCCACCGCAGCAACAGGCTCGCGCCATTCCAGCTGCGAGCCTTCCTCTATTCGGTCACTTACCGCATCCCGGGTAACGAGGTTCGCCCGCACGCGCGACCCTTCGCAAGTTCGACAGGCGGGACGCATTCAATAAGCTACAAATGCGTCTATGGGAATCCGCGTGTCTAACTGTGCAGCCTGGTCGCCCTTGCGAGGGGCGGCGCTTCAGTACGAATGCACTGCCGCGTGCACAGCAGGATGTTCGTGCCGGACCGATGGCTGTTGCGATGCCAACGAGGGTAGTCCGGGCAGCGGCGCAGGCTGGGCACGCACCAGATCGAACACATAACCGATCGAATAGACGGTCTTAAGCTGGAGATTGCTGTGCTCATCGAGCGACAGTTTGCTGCGAAGCTTGTAGATGTGCTGCTCGATCGAGCGGCTCGCAATGCCCGCTTCCTTGCCCCACACCGCGCGCGCAATCTGCTCGCGGGTCAGCAAGGTGCCGGCGTTCGCGAACAGCAGCCACGCAAGCGTCAGCTCGCGCGCCGTCAGCTTGATATGCTGGCCGTTCACGCTGATCGCGCTGGTCGAGCGATCGATCGTGTATTCGCCAAGCGCAATGCGGCTGTCCGAATTCACGCCGCTGCCGCTCTTGACGATCGTACGGCGCGCACGTGCCAACACTTCCTTCGCGCTGGGCGCGTTCACCGCGATGTCGTCGACGCCGGCATCGAGTGCTTCGATGATGCTGTCGCTGTCCCACGACTGGCCGATCATCATCACCGGCAGGTCGCGGCGGAAGTGGCAGGCGCGCCAAGACAGCAGGCCACGGCCCGCTGCGCAGGTGCGGCCCGCGTCAAACAATACGAGCGCGGCATCGTGACGTTCGAGGAAGCGGATCAGCGGCAGTTCGCTCGTGAAGCGAATGCAGCGGTAGCTGCCATCTTCTTCGAATGCCTTGTCGATCTCGCGAAACAATGTGTCGTTCTGTGTGTAAAAGGCAATCTGCATGATTTCTCCGTAACGATCGCCGCGTTAGGTCGTGAGTCGCGGCCCACCCCGTCAGGTCTCTAATCAATTGGTATGGCACGACGCTCGTGCCGTGCTTGATCAACACAACACGCAATAGCTGTGGCCTATTCCCTGATCACACGTCAAACTTGCGATTAATCGCTTGTTTATCGTTCCGGCAGCGTGGCTATCGAGTCTTGTAAGGCAATGGAAAGCGTGCGCGCGATGCGTACGCCAGTGGCCGTCAATTCTCAACAATGCTCAAAATCATGTGACGTGCCGGAGATTTGAGAATCCCCGGTCGACGATTTGGCTACATTGAGGTCCGTTACGGCGTTGGGTTTCTGCCCAGCGCCTGGAACGCCTTGCCGCGTTTCGCATCGGATCGCCAACGGAGTCCGTCACCATGCTTGCCACTTTCTATTTCCCTTACGTGTCGATGCTTACGTCGACATCGATCCCTGCCGCGCTATCCGAGTTGATCAGCGAGGGCAGGATCCAGGCGGCGGCCGCGCAGACGTCACGCCACATCGACGCATGCGAGCCCGATCTGCTGCCAGGGCTCCTGCAATTGCATGGCGATCTGCAAATGGCCGTGGGCATGGACGTCGACGCCGAAGAGTCGTATCGCGAAGCGCAGAAGCTGATGCGTGCATCGAAAGAGCAGGTACGCTTCGCGTCGTGCCGCAACGCGGGCTGGCAGGCGCTGTTCCGCTGCCGTTACGGCACCGCGATGTCGTGCTTCATGCGCCTCGTCGATCAGCCGGGTGGCGAACTGGCGCTGCGTCTGGAGGGCTACTTCGGCATGTTCGGCGTGCTGTTCGGCCTTGGCCGGCTGCGCGATGCGGACGCCGTGCTCGACGCGCTCGACGATCTGCTGGACAACGCGGGCCCGACGCTGAAGCACGCACGCGGCTGGCGCGAACTGCTGACCGCGGTGCGCTTCGACGTCGCCACGCAAAGCGAACTGCGCTCGCATCCGGAACTCAGCGACCACGTGTACTGGCAATCCGGCCTTGCCGGCGAAGGCACGCCGCGCATCGCGCCGCTGCAAGGCGCCACGCCGCGCGTCAGCACGTACACCGTGCAGACGCTGCTGCTGCGCGCCCGCACCGAGTATCTGAAGCAACTGATGCAACTCGCCAACGGCGAGCGCGACATCGGCCATGTGCTCGGCGCACACGCGGAATGGGCGGGCAAGCAAGGCATCATCAACTACCAGGGCTCGGTGCGCATCGAGATCGTGCTTGCGAGTCTCGCGGGTGGTGCGCCGGCGCTCGCCGAATCGATCCTGACGCTGCTCAATTCCGAAGTGCGCATGCCGCAAAGCCACCGGCAGCTCGAATACCTGTATTGCTTCGCGAAGCTGCGTCATCAGCAGGAGCGCAACGCGGAGTCGCTGCGTGTCTACACCCGTTACGCACTCACCGCGATGCGCTGCATTCGCGACGAGGCGGGCGCGCTTGCGCGTTACGCGCAGCGCACCGTGCGCGTGCCGGAGCAACTCGACGATATCGGCGCGCGCCTGCCGGCGCGTTATCGACGCGCGTATCGCTATCTGGTCGACAACCTCGATCGCAAGGATCTGTCGATTCGCGAGATCGCCGCGGAAATCGGCGTGACTGAGCGCGCGTTGCAAAGCGCATTCAAGAGCAGCCTGGGATCGACGCCGAGTGAAATCGTGCGCCGCCTGCGCATGGAGCGCATTCGCGCCGAACTGCAGACGTCCGACGGTGCGCATGAGAACGGCATTCTGGCCACGGCGAACAAGTGGGGCGTCAGCAACCGGTCGACGCTGGTGAACAGCTACCGGCGTGAATTCAACGAGGCGCCTTCGGATACGCTAAACCGTTGAGCGCTCTGCGCGCGGCCGCGCAAACGTTAAAATGCGGGCTTGCTGCTGCACGATAGCGGTGGCGTGGCTGCGATGCCGTAGCAGCGGTTCGCGCTGCGCTAATTTTTCTCTGTGTTTTCCCTGTCTGCCGGTGATGCGCGAGTGCGTCACCGGCATTTTTTATTGCGGCGTTTCAGGCCGTGATGCTGCATTCGGCCAATCGCCATTGACACACGGCATCAATCCAATCGGCTCTCTACGCGATCGCGATTAATCACATAAAGCGCCGCAATTGATCGTATAAAACGGCTGCTGCAATTTACCAAATATTTCTATTGGAATTTTTTTGGCCGATTGTTTAGCCGGAGTTGCTAAACAATGTGCCGCCCGGCACAGCAAGCCGCTCAAACTAAAGCTAAAGCGACGCGGACGGCCTCTGGCGAATCAGCTGATGGTGCGAAGCGGCGCGGCTGCGCCATTCTTGCCGAACAGCTGGTCGGTGCTGCGCCCGGAGATCTGTTTGCCAAGCGACATCAGATCGACCGCCTTGTTGCCGCCGACTAACGCGTAATGCAGTTCATCCTGCCGCCACGTGACGACGTCCATTTCCGACACCTTCGACTGCGCCACGGCTTCGTCGGGCCGCACGTCCTTCATCACACACAGCGCCACCGGCGGCCCTTGCGGCGGCAGATATTCGATCTGCACCAGCGGCTTGCCATTAAAACGCAGGCGTGTGACGCGCTTGAACTGCAGGCCGGCCGCACTCAGGTCGGGCACGCGCAGCGAGAGCTTGTCGTCGTCGCGAATCTGCGCGACGGTCTGCGAAGACACCGCAGCGTCGACCATACCGAGCGCAACGGTTTCGCGCGCATAGAGTTTTTGATAATCGACCACCGCGCGGATCCACGGCGACGGGTTGGCGGAGGCAGTGGTCATGACTGCGCCCGGAATCGCACCCGGCGCTAACCGCAGCACCGCGCCGAAGCAAAACGCGCCGGCCACGAACGCCACTGCGAGCCATGCGGGGGCAAAGCGCAAACGCGAACGCACAGGCGCCGATGGCGGCAGCTGTGCGTTGTGTTCGATCTGATCGTCGTTGGCGCTGTGCTCGCTGACTGGAGTAACCGGAGAAAGCGAGGTAACCGGAGTAACCGGGGTAACGGCAGCGAGCGGAATTGCGCCCGTCGCCTCCGGTACCGCCCCGTTCACCGCGTCCGCGATTGCCGCGCTGTTCGCCGCCGCAGCTTTGTGCGCACGTGCGAGTTCTTCGATCTTTTTCGTCAGGCTATCCGGGACGGGCGGCAGCTTCTGGCTGCCGAATGCTTCCCTGAAAGGCAGGCGCGACGCGCTCAGATGCTCGATGCGTTCTTGCGCATCGGGCGACGCGGCAATCTGCTGCGCGACCTGCTGACGTTCCTGCGGCGATAGCTCGCCGTCGACGTATGCCATCAATAGGATGTCGTCTAGTTTCATGAGACTTCACCCTTGCTCTTTACCGTGTTCTTCATCTTTTGGCCCAGTTTTTGGCCGTCTCGCACACCGAAATGTGCGCCGATCGCCTGGCGTGCCCGCGATAAACGGCTCATGACCGTTCCGACAGGCACTTCGAGGACTTCTGCCGCCTCGCTATAGCTCAGGCCTTCCACAGCAACCAGAAGCATAACGACGCGTTGCGCTTCGGGCAAGCGCGACACCGCATCGATAACCTGGCCGTTCGATACCTGTTGTTCGGGCGTCAGCATGGTCGGATCGGCGACCGTTTCCAGCAGCGCATCGTCCCACTGCATGCTGGAACGGCTGCGCACGCTGCGTGCCCGAAGCTCGTTGATCCACGTCGAATGCACAATCGAAAACATCCAGCTGAGCGGCGCGGTGTCCGGCTTCAACTGATGCGACCGCTCGAGCGCGCGGACGCACGCGCGCTGTACGAGGTCTTCCGCGTCGTGCTGGTCACCGGTAATGCGCAGCGCAAAAGCCCACAGGCGCGGCAGCATACCGGGAAGAAGGTTGGGTAAGTCGTCTGCGTCGGTCATCGACGTAGTTCCTTTTGTCCCTTGTAGTAATTGAGGCGCGCTGGCTGTAGCGCGTAAAACCACCGGGTTTGGGAAGACTCGGCAATATACGAGTGTATCGTCTCGTAATAAAGTCTGCTCAGCATTGTTCGAAAAATCGACCTAACGTCTGCGCGCAAAATGCACTTCTTCAGCCATGCGACGCGAAAAAGATTCCATATAAGTTGCCGAACGCGCCGCAAGTAGCGGATCGCCCGACGGTTCGATTCCGGCCGGCAACACGAGCGGATCGAAATCGATATTGCGGCACGGGCCGTCGATTTGCGTCTGCGCGCGCTCGATGACAAGCGTACCTGCATCCACCCGCACGCGATCGGCGGTTTGCGGCCAGATGCGGGTCGAATCGGTGATTGCGTCGCCGGGTTGGGCAACCGCCAGCATCAGATGCCAGCGCATCGGGGCGCCGCCGTCGAGGCCGGTAACCAGCCGATGCGCGAGAAAATCCGGATCGTGCCTTTCCGCATCGCCGACCGGCCGGTAGGGCGTTTCAGGCACCATGCTCCAGCGCACGTAACGCGCCGCGCCGTGTGAATCGATGAAGCGGAATGCACTAATGCTGTAATACGTTGCGTTGCCGAACCCTGACGATGGCGGATGATTCGCGAGCCAATCGCGCAACGTGCGCGTTTCGGGGTGCTGCGCATCGAACGCGGCGAGCCGCGCGGGATCGGGCTTGCCGGTGGCCTGATCGACGTGCATCGCGCCAAGCTCCTTCACGAACTCGTCCGGCGTCCTCACCGAAAACACCGGGACCGAATTCATCGCGGTGCGCCATTGCTGTCCGTCGTTCGCCGTGAGACGCAGCGCAAGACTGCGCAGTTGCGCGGCGCTGTCCGTCTGCGTCGGGTTGGTGCCCGGCACCGAGAAGCGGCCCACCACCGGCACCACGCCTTTTTCGAACACTATCGCGCGTGACAATGCAGCGCCCGCGCCATTGCTTTCGAAGCGGCCTGTCACGCAAATGCCTTTCGCGTGATTGCGCCGGAAGCCGGGGTGCGCGCCCGCGCTGGATTCGAAAGCGTTGACCACGTGCTCCGCCGAAAGCCGCGCGCGATGCGCCGGCCACGTCACCCAGCCTGCCGACCACGCAAACGAGTACGTAAGCACGCCGACCGCAACGGCGATCGATGCGTAGCGAACCGTAACAGAATGACGGAAGGAGGCTGTCTGCGCTATCGCGCGCAAGCATTTACTCAGGGTATCGAACGTTCTTGCCATGATATGCAGCCCGGCGAGAGCTGTTCGCGTGAACCAGCAGGGCGGCACGCGAAGAAGCGGGCCAGTATAGCCGAGCGCGTATGTTGCTGCACTGCCGCCGGCACAATTTAATAAAACAGCAAGCAAGTCGCCAGCGTCATGACTGGGTGACGCATTGACTTGCCCGCTCGATGCTCAGGCTTTTGAAAGTCGCATGAAGGACCCGCATCAGCGATTGCAGCAGTTGCTCCGATTGCGCGCTGCGTCGCTGGCTATTTCATCGCGTTCTCGCGATGCGCGATACGTCATATGCGAAGGCGCGTGCAGCACGCCGCTATCGCGGCGCGTACAGTCGTGGTCGCTGGCCGATTTTCTACGCAGTAAAGAACAGCCGTGCGAGTTCCGCGCCCGGGTCGGCCGCGCGCATGAACGCTTCGCCGACGAGAAACGTATCGACGCCCGAGCCGCGCATCTTCTCGACGTCGGCCGGCTTCAGAATGCCCGATTCCGTGACCACGATGCGATCGCCCGGTACGTCGGCAAGCATGCCGAGCGTCGTGTCAAGTGTCACTTCGAAGGTGCGCAGGTTGCGATTATTGATGCCTACCAGAGGCGTGTTTAGCGTCAGCGCCACCTCGAGTTCTTCGCGCGAATGCACTTCGACCAGCACGGCCATCTGCAACTGATGTGCGAGCGCTTCGAAATCGTGCAACTGCGCGGGCTCGAGTGCGGCGGCGATCAGCAGGATGCAGTCGGCGCCCATCGCGCGCGCCTCGTGAATCTGATAAGGGTCGACGATAAAATCCTTGCGCAAGACCGGCAGATCGCAGGCGCTGCGCGCGGCGATCAGGTCGTCGCCCGAGCCCTGAAAGAAATTGCGGTCGGTCAACACCGACATGCACGCGGCGCCGTGCTTCTGGTACGAAGCCGAAATCTGCGCGGGCTCGAACGGATCGCGGATCAGGCCTTTCGACGGGCTCGCCTTTTTGGCTTCCGCGATGACGGCCGGCAGACCTTGCGCGTGCTTCGCGCGCAGCGCGCCGACGAAGTCGCGCACCGGGTGGGCGTGTGCCTGCTGCTGCAAGGCTTCGATCGATGTTGCCTGCCGGTTGGCAGCAATTTCTTCGTGTTTGACGGCAATAATCCTGGTCAGAACGTCGGACATGTTCAACTCGCTGGGGTTGGATGGCATCGAATGCCGTGATGGGAATGCGGGAGCCTGGTGCAGACCGCGGGCGTTCACGCACAGCCTGCGAATTCTTGACAGACGTGTAGCGAAATGAAACACCCGACGCGTAGCAATATTCCGGCGCGCGCGTATGCCGCGCCGCGATCCGCGTCAGAGCCCGCTGAACCAGTTGTATCCCTGATCTTCCCAATACCCGCCCGGGTTCGTATTGGTGACGAAAACCGCCGCGATATGCTTGGGGTTCTTGAAGCCGAGTTTGGTCGGCACACGCAGCTTGAGCGGATAGCCGTACTTCGGCGGCAACGGCTCGCTACCGAAATCGAGCGCGAGCAGCGTCTGCGGATGCAGCGCGGTGGCCATGTCGAGGCTCGAGTAATAGTGGTCCGCACATTTGAAGCCGACGTAGCGCGCCGACGTGTCCGCGCCGATCCGCTCGAGGAAGGTGCGAAACGGCACACCGCGCCATTCTCCGATCGCGCTCCAGCCTTCGATGCAGATATGCCGCGTAATCTGCGCGGCCTGCGGCAGCGCGCGCAGGCGCTCGAGCGTCCATGCGCTCTTGTCCGCGACCTGACCTGACACTTCGAGCGCGTAATCCGAGCCGTCGATATCCGGCACGTTGTATTCGGGGTAGAACGCGTTGAACGGAAACGGGTTCGTGATCTGACTGGCCGCATAGGTCGGCGCCAGCCGGTTGCGATTGAACAGCCACGCCTGCACGCGGTCGTTCCAGTGCGACATCGCCCATAGCACCTTGTCGACCGAATCATTGTCCTGCATGTTGCAGCCGGACAGCATCGTCAGCGCGCCCAGCGACAACGACGAGCGCAGGAACATACGCCGTTGCAGCCGCTCGATCTGCGGTTTGTGGTCGGCGAGCACGATGCGCTCGCGGATCTGCTGCGCGCGGCTATCGCGCGTGCCTTCGGTTGGTATGGTCCGCGGCGCGGCGGTTTTGAGCGGGCGGCGTGGCGCGTTCATGCGTCGCTTCCTTCATGTACGGCTTGCCGCGCGCGGCCGGTGATCATCGAGGGCAGGGTGCGCGGCACCAGCATGACCAGCGCGAGATGCACGACGACGAAGCCGACCACCCCCGCCATCGCGACAAAATGCACGCGCCGCGCGAAATCGAAGCCGCCGAACAGCGCGGTGAGCCACCAGAACTGCACCGGCTTCCAGATCGACAGCCCCGATGCGACCAGCAATACGCCGAGCAGCAGCACGGCGACGTACAGCAACCGTTGCACCGCGTTGTAGCTACCGGTTTCGTGAGGCAATTGAAAGCGCAGCGCGCGCACGAAGTCGCGCAACACCTCGCGCGGACGCACCGGCAGCAAGTGGCGGCGCAAATGGCGCGTGGCGAGCCCGTGCGCGAGATATACGAGACCATTGCCGACCAGCAGCCACATCGCCGCGAAATGCCACGCGATCGAGCCGCCCAGCCAGCCGCCGACGGTTGCCCATGCCGGAAAGCGGAACGGGAAAATCGGCGATGCGTTGTAGATCGCCCAACCGCTCATCACCATGCAAACCATCGCGAACGCATTGATCCAATGCGTGATGCGCACGATCAGCGAATGAACGACGACGCGCGGCGCGCGGCCCGGTTTCTTGACAGCCATGACGAGATTCTGGATCGAAGGGCAACGCGTGCCGGCGCGTTCAGCGATATGTCACAGCGTGACAAAACCGAACGATGAAGCCGGCGCGCGCCGCGCGCTTACATCGGCGGGTTGACGCCGTTCTTGCCTGCGGAGATGAAATTCGCCGTCATCGAACCGTCAGCTTCCTTGTGTGCGAACAGCACGACTTTCGCGCCCGGCACGAGCAGCGAACGGTCGCCCGGTTCCAGATCGACGATCGGCACGTCGTCCGGCACCAGCACCTTCTTCTCGCCGCCCTGATACTTGACGGTAATCGTGCGGCCGTTGCTGACCACCACGCTGCCGACCGTACCGTTGGTCATCGAGCTGTTCGCGCCGAGGTCCCACGGGCGATGGCCTTCGCCGCTGCCGCGCAGGCTGGCCGGGAACACGTGCACTTCGAGCGCCTTCAGCGAGCCGTCGGCCTGCGGGATCGCCGCGGTGCCGATGTAGCTGTCGGGCTTGATTTCGGAGATTTTCGCGAGCGTGACACCGCGGATCGGCGTGTTCTGCTCGAGCTTCACGTCGAGGTCCTTGCCGTCGCGCGTATGCACTTTCAACGTGTTACCGGAGAATGCGGTGATCGTGCCGCGCACACCGGTGGGCTGCGCGTTCTGCGCGAATGCGGCCTGGCCGGCCAGCAGCGCGCCGGCAACCAGCATCGGCGTGGCGAGGTTGCGCATCAGACTGCCTGAAACGAACTTCATCGAATGCCTCTCGTGTGGTGGGGTGGCAGCAGCGTAGCAAGCCCGTCGGCTCCCGGGCGTGACCGGTGAATGACAAAAACGTCATGAACGATCGGGCGCCGCGGCATAGAATGCGACGACGCAACCGACGACAGCGGCATGTAAAGATGAGCATTCTCGTCATCGAAGACGATCCGAAAACCGGCGACTACCTGAAAAAAGGCCTGCGCGAGAGCGGTTATACGGTCGATCTCGCCCGCACCGGCAGCGACGGTCTGCATATGGCGCTCGAGCACCCGTACGACCTGATCGTGCTCGACGTGATGCTGCCCGGCATCGACGGTTGGGAAGTGATGCGCACGCTGCGCGCGCAGCGCGACGTGCGGGTCATTTTCCTGACCGCGCGCGATCATGTCAGCGACCGGATCCGCGGCCTCGAACTGGGCGCGGACGATTATCTGGTCAAGCCGTTCTCGTTTACCGAGCTGGTGCTGCGCATCCGTACGCTGTTGCGTCGCGGCGTGGCGCGTGAACGTGACGTGTTCGAAGTGGCCGACCTCAAGCTCGACGTACTGCGTCGCAAGGCGACCCGCGCCGGCGTCGAGATCGCGCTGACCAACAAGGAATTCATGCTGCTGCATCTGCTGGTGCGGCGCCAGGGCGAAGCGCTGTCGCGCACGCAGATCGCCTCTGAGGTATGGGACATGAATTTCGACAGCGATACCAATGTAGTGGACGTCGCGATCAAGCGGCTGCGCGCGAAGATCGATCATCCGTTCGAGCGCAAGCTGATCCATACAGTGCGCAGCATCGGCTACACGCTCGACGAGCGCTTATGAAATTCTGGTCGTCCCGTTCGCTGATCACGCGCACGACGGTGTCTTTTGCGTTGATTGCATGCGCGGTGATCGCGGCGCTCGGCATGTACTTCTACCACTCGGCGCGCGCGTCGCTCGAGCATCGCGCGGACGTCGCACTGATGAGCCGCGTCGAACACTTCAGCCGCCTCGTGCGGCAGATGTACACGGTCAACGAACTGAAGGAGCGGCCGCTGCTGTTCGAGTCGATGCTCGGCGCGGAGCAGGACGTGCTGATCTTTCGCCGGCAAGGCGAGGTACCGTTTATCGACGTGAATCCCGAGCGCGTGCCGGTGCCCGCGCTCGGCGGCGGCACGATGCCGCATGAGCCGGCGCTGGCCGATATCGTCGAAACGGTGCTGCCCAACGGCGTGCGGGTGCACTGGGCCTATGCGAGTGCGCTAGCACGCGAAGACGGCTTGCCCGTTGAAGTGATCGCCGGGCATCCGCTGTCCGGCGAAGAGCGCGTGCTGGCCGAAGATCGCCTGCGCATCCTGATGGCGTTGCTGGCGGGCGCGCTGGCTGCGACGCTGCTCGCGTATGTCGTGTTGCGGCGCGGCCTGCGGCCGGTGCGCGACATTGCGATGCATGCGGCGCAGATCAGTCCGACCAGCCTGTCGGTGCGGCTCGACAGCCGCGCGGCGCCAGCCGAATTACGCCAGCTGACCGATGCGTTCAACGCGATGCTCGACCGGCTGGCCGACGGTTATCAAAGGCTTTCGCAGTTCTCCGCCGACCTCGCGCATGAAATCCGCACACCTGTTAACGTGCTGATCGGACAAACCCAGGTCACGCTCGCGAAAACGCGCGACGTCGACGAATACCAGCAGACGCTCGAATCGAATCTCGAAGAACTGAACCGCTTGAGCAAGCTCGCGGAGAACATGCTGTTTCTCGCGCATGCCGATCATGCAGCGCTCACGATCGACCGCGAGCCGGTCGGTCTGGCCGACGAGCTGCACAAGATCGCCGATTATTTCGAGGGCATCGCCGATGAGCGCGGCATGCGTTTTCACATCGATGCGCATGGCGCGCTATGGGCCAATCCGATGCTATGCCGGCGCGCGATCAACAATCTGGTGGTCAATGCGGTGCGCTATGGCGCGAGCGACTCGGTGGTGCGGCTGATGGGGCGGCAGGACGAGCAGGGGTCGACGGTGGTGGTCGAAAACGACGGCGAGATTTCGTCCGATCTGCTCGGGCGGCTGTTCGACCGCTTCTATCGCGCCGATGCGGCGCGCAGCCGGTTGACCGAATCCAGCGGCCTGGGTTTGGCGATCGTCAAGGCGATCATGAACCTGCACGGCGGTATCGCGACGGTGAGCTGCCCGGCGCCGCACGTGGTGCGCTTCGAGTTGCGTTTTCCAAGGGCGGCAGCGGCGCTTCCGGTGCTCTGAATTTCCGATAAGAAACGCGATCGCACAGGCGCGAGCGATGATGGCAAGCCGATGACGCAGCGCCGCGGCGCGTTGCGGGAAAACCCTCGTTAAGGCCCTTTTCGCGCGAATAAAGGCGCTCGGAGCGACCCGCTGTCATCTTCCTTGCGGCCATAAAACCCGGCGTGTATAGTCTGCGAACCGACTTTGTTTCGTATTGGAAATTCAAGGAGCCAAGATGAACGCCTCGACTATCCTCGCCGATCTGGGCATCGCCGAAGCGGCGCAAGCGGGCGATCTCGCCGTGCATTCGCCGATCAACGGCGAGCTGATCGGCCGTGTTGCGAGCCATGCGGCTGCGGACGTCGATGCGGCGCTCGCGGCGGCCCAACAGGCGTTCACCGTATGGCGCGACGTGCCCGCGCCGCGCCGCGGCGAATTGGTGCGGCTGCTCGGCAACCGTCTGCGCGAGCACAAGCAGGCGCTCGGCAGTCTCGTCGCGCTCGAAACCGGCAAGATCCTGCAGGAAGGCCTCGGCGAAGTGCAGGAAATGATCGACATCTGCGATTTCGCGGTCGGCCTGTCGCGCCAGCTGTACGGCCTGACTATCGCTTCCGAGCGCCCAGGCCACCGGATGGCGGAATCGTGGCATCCGCTGGGTACCTGTGTCGTGATCTCGGCGTTCAACTTTCCGGTCGCGGTGTGGTCATGGAACGCAGCGCTCGCGCTGGTGTGCGGCAATGCGGTGATCTGGAAACCGTCCGAGAAAACCCCGCTGTCCGCGCTCGCGGTCGACCACATCCTGCACGACGCACTGAAGGAGTTCGGCGATGCGCCCGCAGGGCTGACCGCGCTCGTCACCGGCGGCCGCGAAGTCGGCGCGCAACTGGTTGCCGATCCGCGCGCGTCGCTGGTCAGCGCCACCGGCAGCACGGCGATGGGCCGCACGGTCGGTGCGCAGGTCGCGCAGCGCTTCGGCCGCGCGCTGCTCGAGCTGGGCGGCAACAATGCCGGCATCGTCACGCCGAGCGCGGACCGTGAGCTCGCGCTGCGCGCGATCCTGTTTTCGGCAGTCGGCACGGCAGGGCAGCGCTGCACATCGCTGCGTCGACTGTTCGTGCACGACAGCGTGTACGAGGAGACCGTCGCGGGCCTGAAGCAACTGTATGCGAAGGTGCCGATCGGCAACCCGCTCGAAAAGGGCACGCTGATGGGCCCGCTGATCGACCAGCCGTCGTTCGAGCGGATGCAAGGGGCACTGCGCGATGCGCAGAGCCAGGGCGGCAAGGTGACGGGCGGCGCACGCATCACCGTGAAAGGCCACGAGGGTGGCTACTACGTGCGGCCCGCGTTGGTCGAAATGCCGTCGCAGACGGACGTGGTGCTGAAGGAAACCTTCGCGCCGATTCTTTACGTGCTGCGCTACCGCGAGTTCGCCGACGCCGTGGCCGCCAACAATGCGGCCGCGCATGGTTTGTCGTCGTGCGTGTTTACCACCGATCTGCGCGAGGCCGAGCGCTTTCTGTCGTCGGCAGGCAGCGATTGCGGTATCGCGAACGTGAACATCGGGCCGAGCGGCGCGGAAATCGGCGGCGCGTTCGGTGGCGAAAAAGAAACCGGCGGCGGTCGCGAGTCGGGTTCGGATGCGTGGAAAGCGTATATGCGGCGCGCGACCAACACGGTCAACTATTCGTCGGCGCTGCCGCTTGCGCAGGGTATCGACTTCAATCTCGGCTGACGCGCGGCGCGCGTCTTTCTCGTCGGAGCGGCACAGGTGAGCCCGAAAGTCGTTGTTGTTGGTGGCGGTGTGATCGGCAGCGCGGTTGCGTATTTCTTGCGGCTGGCGGAGCCCGGCGTCGACGTAACCGTGATCGAGCGCGATCCGACTTATGCGCGCTCGTCGTCGGCGCTGTCGGCGGCGTCGATCCGGCAGCAATTCTCGACACCGCTTTCGGTGCAGATGTCGCTGTTCGGCATCGAGTTTCTACGCTCGATCGGTGCCCGGCTTGCGGTTAACGGCGTGCAGCCGTCGATCGATCTGCACGAGGGCGGTTATCTGTTTCTCGCTACGCAGGCGGGTGTCGCGACGCTGCGGCAGAATCACGCGCTGCAGACCCGGCTTGGCGCGCAGATCAGTTTGCTTGAGCCCGATGCGCTCGCTGCCCGTTTCCCATGGTTGAACCGCGACGATCTCGCGGCCGGCGCTTTCGGCGAAAGCGGCGAGGGCTGGTTCGACGGCTATGGTCTCGTGCAGGCACTGCGCAAGAAAGCGCAAGCGCTCGGCGCGCACTATGTCGCCGACGACGTGGTCGCGCTCGCACGCGACGGCCGGCGCGTCACCCACGCGCAGACTTCAAGCGGCGACACGTATGCATGCGATGTGCTCGTCAATGCAGCGGGTGCGTGGTCGCGCCGCATCGCGACGATGCTTGGCATCGACCTGCCGGTATACGCGCGGCGCCGCAGTATCTTCAACGTGAGTTCGCCGGCGCGGCTCGAACGCTGCCCGCTGCTGATCGATCCCAGCGGCGTGTACTTTCGTCCGGAAGGGCAGCACTACATCTGCGGCACGTCGCCCGCTGCGAACCACGATCCCGATGATCTGCCGCTAGACGAAGTCGATCACGCGCTGTTCGACGACGTGATCTGGCCGACGCTCGCGCACCGCGTGCCGCAATTCGAAGCGCTACGTGTGCTCAATGCATGGTCCGGGTATTACGAGTACAACGTGTTCGATCAGAACGCGATCATCGGCAAGCATCCGGATGTCGACAACTGTATCTTCGCGAACGGCTTCAGCGGGCACGGCTTGCAACAGGGGCCTGCAACCGGGCGCGGCGTCAGCGAACTGATTCTGTACGGCCGCTATACGACGCTCGACCTGTCGATGCTTGGTTTCGAGCGCGTGCTCGAGAACCGGCCGTTCATCGAGAAGAATGTTGTTTGAGCAACGGTCGCCGTCGCGTTAGCGAGTGGGGCAAGCGGACTGGACGTGTTATCCCCAGATTTTGTTGAGAAGCCTGTGGATATCCTGCGCATGCGCATCGCAAGTGCTTGATGCGTCATGAATTCATCGCCGTGCACGCCGCGGCGCATCAGCGTGCGATGCAACGCTTCGCGACGCGCAAGTTATCAACAGTTGTTGTTCACAAGGCTGTGGACATCCTGCGCAAGACCGCCGCAAGTGCTTGATGCGATTGAATGTTGAGCGTCGCAACACGAATCGGGCAGCAGGGTTGTGCGCTCAACCGGATCGCAGCCTGTGCAGCCACGGCATGGCCGGCAAATGGAAACCCGGCAGACCCGGCAAGCCATGCGTCCCATGCAGCCATAAGTGCGCGACGACGAACCACGCCGCAAGCCACGACGCGCCCACCACCAGCAGATCGCAGCGCCCGCTATTCCACCAGTTCAGCGAATGGCGTGCGGCAATCCACGGCACACCGAGCGGATTGGGCCAGTCCGCGAGCAGATGCATCAGGCCGCCGCAGGCGAAGCCGAAGACCGGCGCGGCGAGCGGCGCACGACCGAGCCAGTGATAAGACCCGGCCAGCAAAAGCAGCCAGCCAATGCCCCAATGCGTGGCCGTGCGATGTGTGATCCAAAGCCGGCGCTTACGCGACCACCACGCCACTTCGAGCCAGTCGGGTGCCGTGCCGCCCGCTATACCGGCGATAAGCGTTGCCGCGAGCCACAGATGGTAGGGCCCACCTGCGCCCGCATGCGCGACCAGTGCGGCCGCGATTACGCCGGCCGCCCAGCCGGTCGCGTGATGTGCGTGATTCGATGCCATTCGGAGGGCGCGCGTTAGCGTGCGTCTTGTTGTTTAGTGCGGTTCAATGCGGTTCAGCGTGATTTGTCGTGATTCAGCGTTTCGAGCGGGTCGAACTTAGATCAAATGCAATCGCACTCAGGTCGTGCAACGCGCGATCGCGAAGCGCAGTTCCTCTTCAGGTGGATCTTCCGACGCGCCTCGCACCACTTTGACCACCGAGCCACGCCCGGATGGCGTCAACGTAACGAAGTACGAAGCGTTCGACGACGAGCCGATGGTCAATTGCGTCGCGCCGTCGCCTTTTGCCACGTGCACGCGCGACAGCCGGCTGTCGAGACAGCGTGCGATATCGGAGGCCGCGCGCGCTGACGACACGTAGACCATCTGCTCGCCGGCGGTGCCCGCTTCGGGGCCGCGCGAGCTGCCGCAAGCGGCGAGAAAGGCAAGCGGCGCGAGTAGCAGAAGTGTTTTCATAAGTCGGGCTCGTCAGGATTGCGATGCGCGCATCGATGCATTCATACATGCGCGCGTAAGGAAAGGGGGTGACTGCCAGGCGAGAGCGCGTGTGAAACGCCTCACGCCAAAAATGCATAACGATTGATTGTCACACGCGTAAATCATGCACGAAAAGACGGCTTACATTCGGTAACCCGTTGCAATTGATCGGCACAAAGTGCACGCACAATAAAAAACGCGCGCGTCGAACTGACGCGCGCGTTTCTGATGCAGCACAAGGCGGTGTAGCTTGCACCGCCAGGCTGCGCCGCTGAAACAGCGTGCTTAAGCCTGACAGCGGGTTTAAGTTAGCCTGGAAGCAATCGCTTAGAAGCGGTGACGCAGACCCACCGTTGCCGCGACCTGGTTGCCGGTCGACGACGGAGCCAGCGTATTGATCGCCGCGACGTTCGCGCCGAAATTGCCGAGTTCGCCCGATGCATGCTGATACACGCCTTCGACGTACACGTCGGTGCGCTTGGACAGCGAGTAATCGCCGGTCAGCGAAACCGTGTGCCACTTCGGATCGCCGTTGTTGGCCGTGCCCGTCACCTTGCCGTCCGTGAACGTATAGGCAGCAGCGAGGCTCAACGCCGGCGTGAACGCGTACTTGCCGTTGATTTCGTAGTTGTCGAGGTGCAGGTTCATGCCCGAGACGCCCGGCAGCGTGAAGCCGCCCGACGCGAGGCCTTGCACGCCGTCAAGCTGCGTGTGCGTGTACACGAAGCCTGCGGTTGCCGGACCATACGTATAGTTCACGCCGGCACCGTACGTGCGTTGCTGTTCCGAAGCGATGTTCGCGTCGCCGTTGGTGACCGACACCGCGCCGGACGTGTTCGAACCTGCGTGGTTCAGCTGCAAATACGACGCAGCGAAGTTCAGCGGACCGTTCGCATACGATGCGCCGACGCTCCACGCGCGGTTGTTCGAGAACTGGCCGGCGGTGTTCGAGAAGCCATACAGGCCGCCGAATTGCAGGCCGTAGTAATTCGGGCTCTGGTACTTGACCGAGTTCTGCACCGAGAACGAATTGTCGAGGTTGTCGTTGTCGAACGGGTGGCCGGCGAGGTTGTTGCCGTAGCCGCCGCCTGCTTCCGACAGCGGTGCCAGGTAGTCGACCGTCGAATCATATTGACGGCCCAGCGTCACGGTGCCGTACTGGTTGCTTTGCAGACCGACGAATGCCTGACGGTTGAACAGCGTGTTGCTTTGCTGGAATTGCCCGCTATTCAGGTTGAAGCCGCTTTCCAACGTGAAAATCGCATGCAGGCCGGCGCCGAGGTCTTCGCTGCCTTTCAGGCCGAAGTACGTGTTCGACAGGTTGCCGCTCGACTCTTGAAAGTTGTTATGACCTTGCTGGTTGTTCGTATAGACGATGCCGGCGTCCAGCGTGCCGTACAGGGTCACGCTGCTTTGTGCGTGTACTGCGGGGGCGGCTGCCGCGCCCATGATGCTCGCAACGATAAGGGTTTTTTTCATGCTTTATAAACTCCGAACAGTGAGAATCGCGTCAAGTGGTGGCGTAGCGGCTTCGTGTCCGACTCACCAACGATCCGCAGCGAAGTTTATTCTGGTTGTGTGTGGCTTTAGCCCCGCATCGCGCAACAATGCGTTCCTGATTTCGGAATAGCGCGTTTAATCGCCATAAGTTCTGTTAAACAAAGGGAAATTTTGTTTTGAAGCGTTTGCGCAGAGGGCTTGTCAACCGTTTATTTGTTGTTGATGCGCGACGCGAGCATTCGCGCAACAGGAATCGTCGTTCTCGCTTTGCGATGCTTTTACCCGTTTACGGATTTATTCCAGCGGTTTTTTGCAACTGAGTTTTACCGCCAGTGCGCTCGTCAGCCGCGCGGCTAGGCCCTACAATCCGTCTGCCCCTTGACCAAGGGTGGTCTTTTTTATCTGTACTTTCTCAACGCGGCTTTCCAGCCGCGTTTTTTTTCGCATCGCGTCTTATTGAACCGAATTGCGAATTTATTGTCGTCGATTCTGATCGCGATGGGAAATAATTTCGTGCGAATTAGCAAAGATGCCGACGCCGGGATTACCGGCGGCCTGCAATGCACGGTATGAATTGCATCAGCTTTGCGCGATATCCGGCATTCGTGCCGATTCTCAATCGGTTGTGAGCAATTCGTCAGGCACGCTTGCCGGATGGAGCACCGATACGCGTTCTTCTTAGGCGTCTTTAGTTAGTGCTGCCTTGATGCGCGTGGCGATTTCCTGCAGCTTGCCGGTGTCGGCCGGTTCGGCGGCATGCGGCTTCAACGCTTCGCCCGCTTCGCGCGGAATCACGTGGAAATGCACGTGCGGCACCGTTTGTCCTGCCGCGTGGCCGTTGAACTGCGCGACCAGCACACCAGCCGGCACAAGTGCAGCCTTCACCGCGCGCGCAATCCTGTGCGTGGTGCGCATGCAGGCTGCGGCGCCGTCGGCGGACAGTTCGAACAATTCCGCAGCGGGTTCCTTCGTGAGGATCAGCACGTGGCCGTCGGCCTGCGGCATGATGTCCATCAGCGCGACGGTGAATTCATCTTCATACACGCGGATCGACGGCAGTTCGCCGCGCAGGATGCGTGCAAACGGATTTTGCGGATCGTATTCGCTCATGCGGACTCCAGAAGGGAAGAGTGACGTGACCGCGGTCATTCTAGCGGACGCCTCGCATGGCAGCCGGCAAGCGCGTTGCTCGCGGCGCGCGCGGCTGGCGAGATCCGTTTGCGCTCCGGTACTTACGTTGGGTATGCGCAGGTTGTCCACATCGTTGTGAACAAAATGTGGGGATAAGTCGCGAGGGCCGTGCTGCCTGCGAACTGAGCACGAAGTTCGCGTCGCATGTGCCCTTTAGCTGCGCTTGCAAAAGATCGCAGTAACCAGCGGTCCGACGTGATGCACGATCGCATCGCTGCCCGCCGCCGTGACGGCGGCCTGAACCTTCTCGGTGCGACCCAGCACGACCGCGCCATACGCGGATTTGCCGATGGGTTCACCCTTGCCCGGCTTGAACAGCGGATCGTCCTGCTCGAAGCCGACCACGGCGATCACGTTGAACCCGAAGGCAGTCAACAGTGTGCCGTGCGAAGGCTGGAACGCGTTGATCGAATTGCTTTCGACACGCATCGGCTGCGGGTCGATCAACTGCTGCTCGGAGAGGTCGGCGATAAAGCGGTGCGCGGACTGATTGCAGGCGAGCGGCTCGTCGAGTGCGGCGGCGCTGGCCGCGAGCGGCAGAAGCGCGGCGTATAACGCTGCGATGCCGCCGAAAATAAAACGTTTCATGTCCGGTTTCATGTCCGGTTGCTAGCCCCGTGACAGCAGGGTTTCGAACCCCGCGAAGGTCACTATACAAACACGTAGCGTGTGGCGGTCGATCAGTAAAATGCAGTCAGCTGCGGGTCAGCTCGATGACAGCAATTCGGTAACAAGACCGGCACTTTAGCGGGATTTGTCAATTTCTGCTGTCGGTGGTCAACCGCTCAAGCCCTGAAAACCAACAGATTTAGGGTGATTCCAGGCAGACACTTGCAATCCCGTATATATTTCCGGGTTATGACTTCGCAAGAACACCCTCTAAAAGAGCCGAAATCGATTCCACTACCCAGAATGTGGGATGCAAGGCTCGCGCGACGGCTCATCATGCCGCTCGTGAACACCCGCGTGAGCCCGAACCATCTCACCACGGTTCGCCTGCTGATCGGCCTCGCAGGCGGCATCTACCTTGCGCGCGGCGGCTATCTGTGGACCAACATCGGCGCGCTGCTGATCGTCCTGTCGAACTTCGTCGATCACACCGACGGTGAGCTCGCGCGAGTCAGCGGCAAGTCAAGCCGCATCGGTCATTTTTACGATCTCGCCAGCGATGCGCTCGTCACCGTGCTGCTGTTCGGCGGTCTCGGCTACGGCATCAAGGCGGCGAACGTGCAGGCGCTGCTCGGCGTCGCCGTGCCACCGTTCCTGTTAGGCTGCGTGGCGGGCGTTGCGGTGGCGCTGATATTCTTCCTGCGCATGCGCATCGAAGACATGGAAGGCAAGGCGGGTACCAAACAGGCTTCGATGGCCGGCTTCGAGACGGAAGACGTGTTGTACCTGTTGCCGCTCGTCACGCTGTTCGGCGGCGTCACGCCGTTTCTCGTGGCGGCGTCGATTGGAGCGCCGCTGTTTGCCGCGTGGGTCGTGATCGATTACTGGCGCGTGATGCGCCGCAGCCGTCCTGCCCAGGAAACCAGTCAAGCATGGGTTAGCCGATGAGTACGCAAGCCGAGCCCCAATACGCGCCCGCCTCGAACCCTGCCGATTTCGCTGCCGTCCCCACGACCGCCGCCTCGAACCCCAACGAAGCCATTGCGCGCCATGCGCGCGGCCTCGACGGTTCGCAATTGCGCAAGCAGTTCAGCGACCAGGGCTCGTTCCTGTATCTCGCCGACTTTCTCGAGCCCGACGCCACAGCGCAGTTGGTCTCCGCGGCGCGTGCGCTGACCAGCGAAATCAACCGCAACTATCTGCCGGGCCACAAGCAGGGTGGCAGCGTAAGCCGCCATACGATCGACCGGCTCGCGCCGTTCATCGCCGAACTGTACCGCTCGAAGAAGCTGATCGGCTGGCTCGAACAGCTGACCGGCGAAAAGCTGCAGGTGTCGCCCGCCGACGACCCGCATGCTTACGCGCTGTACTACTACTCGCGCCCGGGCGACCACATCGGCTGGCACTACGACACGTCGTATTACGATGGCCGCCGCTATACGTTGTTGCTCGGCGTGATCGACGAATCGTCGTGCCGCCTCGATTACGAACTGCACACGCGCAACCCGGAGGTCGCCGACGTGCCGGGTTCGGTGCAGATTCCGCCGGGCGGCCTGGTGTTTTTCGATGGCGACACGCTGCGCCACCGCATCTCGCCGGCCGGTGAAAACGAATTCCGCGTGTCGCTGACTTTCGAATACGTGACAAACCCGAACATGCGGCCGTGGCGCCGCGTGATTTCGAACTTCAAAGATGCGATCGCGTACTTCGGCTTCCGTCAGGTGTTCAAGCAGTTCATGAAAGGCGGCGGAGGGCGCGCGTGAGCCGGGCAGCCTTGATCCTGCTGACCATCGGCGGCGGGTTGTTCGTCGCGCTGCTCGCATGGCAGGGCTTCGGCCCGGTCGCGTCGACGCTGATGGCGGCAGGTTGGGGCGTGGCGCTGGTCGCCGTGCTGCACCTCGTGCCGCTCGCCCTCGATGCCGGCGCAATTTCCGTACTGTTCGACCGTCGGCGCGATCCGCTCACCGAGCGCGACGCGGTGTACGCGCGCTGGATCGGCGAATCGGTGAACAGCCTGTTGCCGGCCGGCCAGATTGGCGGCCCGGTGATGATGGTGCGCCAGCTCGCGCAACGCGGCATGTCGATGCGCGATTCGGCGGCGGCGATCACCGTCAGCACGACGATGCAGGCGGTCGCGCAGATCGTGTTCGCGATGCTCGGCTTGCTGCTGTTCGGGGCATCCGCGGCGCACGGCGCATTGCATAACCTGCAGACGGCGGCGATCATCGCGACTGCGGTGCTGGCGGCGATGATCGTCGGTTTTTATATCGCGCAGCGGCGCGGCCTGTTCGGGCGGTCGCTGCGTGTCGTGTCGAAGCTGTTCGGCAAGCGCGACTGGTCGTCGTTGACCACCCGCGCCGACGCCGTCGATGCCGCGGTGCACGCGATGTACGAAAACCGCGCGCGCGTCGCCGCGAGCTTCGCGCTGAGCCTCGCGGGCTGGATCGTCGGTACCGCAGAAGTGTGGCTCGCGCTGCGCTTTCTCGGCCATCCGGTCGACTGGGTCGATGCGCTGCTGCTCGAAAGCATCGGCCAGGCGATCCGTGGCGCTGCGTTCGCGATTCCGGGCTCGCTCGGCGTGCAGGAAGGCGGTTATCTGCTGCTTGCACCGCTGGTTGGCTTGCCGCCGGAAGCGGCACTTGCGCTGTCGCTGGTGAAGCGCGCGCGCGAACTGCTGCTCGGCGTGCCGGGCCTTCTGTACATGCATTTCAGCGAAAGAAGCTGGCAACGCCGGCGCGCCACTACGCGCCTGCCCGCCACCGATTGATCCGATTCACCCCCAGTCACAGAAAGGACCGCGAATGCGCGCCATTATTCTTGCCGCGGGTCTCGGCCTGCGCCTTCAGCAGCCGGCCGGCGAACAGTTTCCGAAATGCCTGCTGCGCTTTGACGGCATGACGCTGCTCGAGCGTCATCTGCAGATGCTCGACGCGGCAGGCGTCACCGAAGTCGTATTGGCGCTTGGTTTCCAGCCGGAAACGGTCGAAGCGGAACTGCAGCGGATCAACTGGCCGCACAAGGTCGAGATCATGCTGAATCCGCGCTTCGACCTCGGCAGCGTGCTGACCGTGCACACGGTGGCCGATGCGCTGACGCGCGGCGGCGACGTGCTGCTGATGGACGCCGACGTGCTGTACGACGAACGGATTCTGGCGCCGCTGGTAGCAGGCGAATCGGCGAACCGGCTGTTGATCGACCGCGATTTCGAAACCGGCGACGAACCCGTCAAGCTGTGCCTGAAGGACGGCGTGCCAGTGGAACTGCGCAAGCAGGTGGCGGCGAATTTGCAGTACGACACGATCGGCGAATCGGTCGGCTTTTTCCGTTTGAAGGAAGAGGCGGCGCAGCGCTTTGCCGAGATCGTCGCGGGCTATATCGACAGCAACCGCGCGAATCTGCCGCACGAAGAAGCGGTGCGCGACCTGCTGCTCGAGCAAAGCCATCAGTTCGAAACGGCCGACGTGACCGGCGCGCCGTGGATCGAAATCGACTTCCCGAACGATGTCGAGCGCGCCAGCGCCGAGATTCTGCCGGTGCTGCAGCCGCTGGTCGGGGCAGGGCGTTAAGTCTCGCTGAAACAGTCCTAAGGTCGTGCGGATTGGCATGGCGTGCTCAATGCACGACTGGCGCCATCCGCACGACCTGCTTTCGCATAATTTCAACTGTCATCGCCGCGATGCGATAATTGCGGTTTTGCGTCGGCGTTTTTGCGCCGCGATCTCGTTGTCATGCCCCTTGCGTTAGGCGCCTTTATCGTTCCGTTGATCGTCGCGTGCGCGATGTTCATGGAGAACGTCGACTCCACCGTTATCGTCACGTCGCTGCCCGTCATCGCACGCGACTTCGGCACCGACCCCATCACACTGAAACTGGCCGTCACGAGTTATGTGATCGGCCTCGGCGTGTTCATTCCGATCTGCGGCTGGGTGGCTGACCGTTTTGGTTCGCGCACGGTGTTCCGCACGGCGATCGGCGTGTTCGTCGCGGGCTCGTTGATGTGTGCCGCGTCCACATCGCTGCCGCTGCTGGTTGCGGCGCGCTTCGTGCAAGGTGTCGGCGGTGCGCTGATGGTGCCGGTGGGGCGCATCATCATCTTCCGGGTGATGCCGAAGTCGGAGTTCATCCGCGCAGTCAACTATCTGACGATCCCTGCGTTGCTAGGGCCGGTGGTCGGGCCGCCGCTTGGTGGCTTCATCACGACGTATCTGCACTGGCGGTTGATTTTCTTTATCAATGTGCCGATCGGCATTCTCGGCATCTGGCTGACGAACCGGCATATCGAGAACCTGCGTGAGGCGCACCCGGGGCGGCTTGACTGGTTCGGTTTCCTGCTGTCTGCAAGCGGTGCGGCGCTGTTTATGCTGGGGCTTTCGTTAGTAGGCGGCGAGTTCGTGTCCGATTTTACGTCGCTCGCAATGTGTGCGATCGGTGTGGCGTTGCTGCTGCTTTACTGGTTTTATTCGAGCCGCGTCGAATTTCCGGTGCTCGATTTAAAGCTGCTGCGTATTCCAAGTTTTCACGCGAGCGTAGTGGGCGGTTCGCTGTTTCGCATCGGTCTTGGCGCAGTGCCGTTCCTGTTGCCGCTTGCGTTGCAGGAAGGGCTTGGCATGACTGCGTTTCAGTCGGGCTCGATTACCTGTGCATCGGCGTTCGGTGCAATCTTCATGAAAACCATCGCGTCGCCGGTGCTCGCGCGTTTTGGTTTTCGCACCGTGCTGATGGTCAACGCGGGTTTGGCCGGTGTCGCGATTGCCGTGTATGGATTGTTCTTTCCAGGCACGCCGCATTGGTTGATCTGGTGCGTCGTGCTGGTGGGCGGCATTTTTCCGTCGCTGCAGTTTACGTCGCTGAATTCGCTTGCTTACGCGGACATCGAGAGCCGCGACGTCGGTCGTGCGACCGGCGTTTCTAGCGTGATCCAGCAGCTTTCGCTGGGCCTCGGCGTGACGATCGCGGGCATCGTGCTGCAGATTTCGCATGCTGTGCAGGGGCACAAGGCGATCGTGTTCGCGGACTTCTGGCCGGCGTTCCTCGCGGTCGGACTGTTCTCGTTCGCGTCGATTCCGGTAACGGCTAAATTGCCGCAGGGCGCGGGCGATGAGTTGGCGCGGGGGAAGCGCGGCAGTGCGTGAAAATGCGCGATGCCTGATCTAGACTATGGCCGTCTGTGGGCGACATCGACCACGGCGACGGCACAAGTCGAAGTCGCATCACGCCCGATGATGATGCGCTCGATCTGTAGATCCTGCGATCGCGAAGGCACGGTCGATCCGCTGCTCATGGGCGTGGCGCTTCATGGGTTTCGACCAGCGGATTCATTGCGCCATACGAGCGCGACATAAGTGTGCGCGAATCCGGAACTCTTGGTGGAGATGCGGGCCAACGAACTATCTAACTGGCCAGAACTCAACGGAGCGGCGCCGGTTCGGTCGCAAGATGGCGGCGTTCGCATTCGCTGGCCTGCGTATCAGTCCCCACGCGCGATCGCCAAAGATCACCAGAATTTTAAAGATGAGTGAATTCAAGTAACTCTTCAATTGCCCCTTCTTCAGTCGATGACATCGACGAAGAACGGCGCACATGGCTGAGCGCCTGGACAACTTCATTGTCCGCGTCGAACTCTGAAGTACGGCTACTGGGCATCACATCGTAGCGAACTCTGTTGCTGTCCAGTGGGCGCTGTGCTCTTCCCTTAATTTTCATCCTTGGCGTCTTATTCTCCATTCCTTCAGGCACACCGTACAGTTGTGTGGTTTGCTCTGAAAGACCTTCCATGGAAAGATTCGTGGATCCTTCCATGCGCTCAAGCCATCGATTGCCGTATTCGACGCCAAGGTCGTGAACCGTGTGTTTAATATAACGTCCAGCTCCACGGGGCCTGGACAACCTTTCAACTTTTGTGATTTTAGCGCTTCCGGCATGACCAAATGCCTCCTGTATGGTGCGAATTCCTCGTGGCGCCCCTTCCTGAATTGCGAGACCAGCAACACTATCCGCTGCGCTGAGTAAGGGCGAATCCATAGCACTAGTGACCGCTTGGTCCACGACGTTGGTCACTACTCTTCCAATTGTGTCTGCTCCTTGGCTCACCTCGCGCGCCATTGCTTCCGTCCCGCGGCGGCGAACGACCCGCTCTATTACAAACTCTTCGGTTATCTTGCGGATTGCTTTAATTATGGGAAGATGTCCTGAAGGGTCACTTGCGTTAATCGGATCGCCTGCGCAATATCCATAGCCATGCGCGGTCCCATCGCCAAAAGGACTGAGACTATCCCACGCACTGAAGCGGCGGATGATAGGGTTGAAGCTCCGGTAGCCATTGCCAAGTAGATATGTTCCAGTCAATGCTGAGCGGCGTTGGCAAATATATCCCAGCGAGACTGTATCCAAATCGCTTTTCATCGTTAAATCCTCCAGCCCGATTGTGAAACTGGCGTACTGCACGGCGTAAGCGTGGATGCGCATCGTACGGCAGGCGATGCGCTCCTGGGCCTATTTTTCACTTGCAATAGCCATATGGATCGTATGCACGGTATGACACCTCGCCCTCGTCGGTAATCTGCACGATCGACCCCTGTTGATCTGCGCCTAGCAACTGGACAGTCTTAGTTCCGGCATCGGCCAGTACTCGCGCCGATCCTTTGAGATAGGTGGCAATCGTTGTTCCCCGCAGTTCGGAGACCAGTTGCCCCGACTGATAGTACAACGTCGTAGCATCCGTATCTGACACTGCTTTCTCCGCCAGCAACGTACCGGTCGCGTCATACCAATAGTTGCCGAGCAAGGTCTGCGACGAATCGCTCAACTCTACAAGCTGGTTTTGACTGTTGACGGTTAAAAATCGTCCTTGTTCGTCTTTGGTCAGATTTCCATTTTTGTCATACTCTAGTGTGGCATTCCATTCGGCTATTTTGTCGTTGGTAATGCCGGTCAATTGAGTTCGATCGGTGCCCGCATATTGATAGGTCGCTCGATTCTCGATACTTGCGCCAGTGGCATCCAGCACGCTGGACGTCACAGCCACTATGTTTCCGATGAAATCAAATTCGAATTGCTGATCTAACAGTCTGTACCCGCCTGGTGATTCGGGATATTCTGTCCCACTACACTGATATTCTTGCAACTGCCCGATCGATGTATATGAATAGTTTTCTGTTCGAATGACGTTCGCGTCGCGCTCCAACACCTTTCCCACAACCGCGTCGGCCACGTTATACGTAAGCGTCTGCTTTTGCGTGTTCAAGGTCTGTCCTTTGCCCGTATTGTCCGATGGCGACGTTACTGTCAGCGTCCTGGTCTCCTCGCGGCCTTGCACGTCGTACGTAAGCGTTGTGCTCAGCGTGTATCCCTCGATATCCTGCGTGACGGCATTGCTCAATCTTCCGCCGCCGTCATAGACGTATTGAGAAACAGCACCTGCGTCCAGGTTGCTGGTTGTCACTTGACCGAACGAATTGTATGTATGACTGTGTTTTTGTCCCTGAACATCCGTGTAGTCGACGAGTCGACCGCCAAGTGAATAAGTGTAGAAATCGTTTCGAGTCGCGGACTTTCCATCCACGACGTAGGTGAGTATCCTCCCTTTCGTTCGGCCGGACAGGAAATAATCATAGCTCCACGAAGACTTGTCGCCATTCGCCGCTGCTGCCTGAACTGCGCTCTTCTGTAGTGCAGTCGCGGGAACGTAATCGTAAGTTTGCGTCGGCTCATCGCTGGCACTCGACTCGATGCTGAGCAAGGCGTAGCTGATTTCCGGTTGGTACGTATAAGTCAGCTTAACGCCCGTCGGCAATGTAATCGCACCGGGAGTAGGCGCAGCGTCGTTTGCGTCGTACTCGTAAACGGTCGTTCGTCCCCCTATTATCGATTGTGTCAGCCGGCCCAAACCATCAAACGTTCGTGTACCGAAGTCATATTGGTCAGCGTTCTCTGCGTCCGATGCTGAGAGCTTGGTTGCTAACTGGTCTTTGCTGAAATTTGCATACGCAAATTGTGTCTGACTGCCATCTGCGCGTGTTACGAGCGATGGACGATCGAAGCAGTCGTAGACGGTAACCGTAACGCCACCAAGCACATCAGTATGTTTGATTTCGCGTCCCGAACCGTCGTACACGTAACTCTCGACAGAATACGTGTTGCCCTCGCTGCTTAGACGTGTGATCGTCAGGGGATTGCCAAACAGGTCTTTTACCGTTTTCTCAGTTTGTTCCTTTGTTCCATCGACGACTAGCCAACTGGTGGTTGTCTGCGTCAGCGGGTCCTCCTGAGAAATTTCCTGATGCCCATCAGCGTGTGTGGTTTTGTACTGGTTGCCCCAGTCGTCGTATTCATATGTCGTCCTGGTTGCAATTGCACCCGCCCAACTACTGTGGTAGTCGGTCAGTGTTTTCGACAAGGTTTGTCCAATCGGGTTATATTCGGTCCGGCTCATTTCGTAGTAAGCCGATGCATTGTCGCTGACCACCATGTCGGCATCCTGAGTCTCCTCGAATAGCACGTTTTTCGAGCCGTCATAATACGTTCGTGTGCCGACGCCATAGGCATCAATCGTGGTCTTGCAGGCATAAGGTTTATCTGAATTTAAATCGACGGCATCGTAAATGTACGTCTGACCCGACTTAAAATCAGGAGAGCCCATGCAAGCCACCTTGCTCGTCAATCGCCCAAGTCCGTCATAGGTGAAATCGATGGTCAATTCGGACCCTGCTCCAGATTTAGACGACGTCGTCGTATCGGCTATCTGGATGATCTTTCCGGTGAGGCAGCTTCGGCTAAAGGACATCTGTTGAGTCACGCCGTCATAGCCTGTCGTTGTGACCAATACCTGCCGCTGCGGGATTGATGTCGTTGCGTCGACGGGCAAGTAAGTGAATTCGTGCTGTGTGGTGCAGGCGACGGTGGACCCGCTTTCAAGATGGTAGACATCGTCGGCGACTTTCCAAAGGCGGCCATGGGACAGGAGGTCGGCAGTATCGCTAATATGGGTGTAATGCTGAGTAGAAATAGCAGTTGCGGTTGGATTTTCACCTGCCGCCACTTCCTGTAGAGATTTTTGTGTCTGGACGATGAATTGTTGTGCGCCATCTTCAGGGGCACCGGCATACACGGGCAATAGCTCGTAGCTGTAGAGCGTTTCGCGTGTCGGCGCGACCGGCAAGGATTCGTCGGTAGGCTTCGCCGGGGTGACTGTCTTGCTCTTGAGGTGTGCCTCAAATCCATTCGGGTCTGGCGGACAATTGGTCTCATTACTATCAGCAGGGTAGTAGGTGAAATCCGTGACCACTCCTGTGCTCGCAATGATCCGTTCGATGTTGCCCGCGTCGGACCAACTGAACGCGTGGGACTCTGCATATGGAGACGACGCGCCGTCAGCTGTATTTGTCCATGTTTGTGTGAGCTTCGTGGGCAATTTGTACGTCGGCACCTGGCCATCAACGGCCTTGGTATCGTCTACGTTATATTCGCAGGTCTTCGTAACTATGCAGCCGCTGCTACCGTAGCTAACGGCCTGTTCGGTAATTGAGTGGAATTTGTTATAGGTTGTCGTCGTTTTTTTGACTTCGCCGTTCGAGCCCAGACTCTCTGTGTAGTTGGTTGTGTAGGAAAACGCATCGGCGTAATTGAGCAAGCTGTCGCGATTCGAGTCCGTCGTCCCGATGACGGGATACCCCAAATAATTCGCCTCGCTATCGTCAAAGAGGTAGGTTGCCAGATAGTCGCTATCCGGAGATTTTGGGTCGGTTATTCGACGGTAGGTGGAAACTGTCGCCTGCCTTAGCACACCGCCTGGTTGAGTTATCCCGATTCCGTAATCGACAAACTCTTGCAATCCTTGATTGTCTGTTACGCTTGCGATCGTCAGTTGATTGTTGACTGCCGGGAACGTGTAGCTGAATTCAGCTTGATAGTTTTCCGGTCCAGTGCAGAGTACCAACTGTCCTCCCTGGAGCTGAAGGGAGAATGAGCTCTCTTCCGCAGCTCCCGGGTAAAGCGTGATCGTTGAAAGAGTTGAATCGAGTGCAGTTTCGAATAACATGGTTTCCGTGTCATCCGACACCGAAACTAGTTGACTTGTCGAGCCATCCCAGTGGTAGGACAGATAAAGCGACCGCCCGGTTTTATCGGTAATTTGAGTAAGATAGGCTGCGCCTGTATTATCCATCGGAATAGTTTCGTATAACTCTCGCGCACCGGATTTATGAACAATGCTAAAAGTCAGGTCAGGTGTTGACGTGCAATTTACGACCATGTCTTTCAGCAAATAGCCTTCGAGTTTCAGCTCTCCCGTAGTTGGCTCTGTATAATACGTTCCACCGGAGAGTAAGGTCAGATGACCTTTTACAAGCGGTAGGGCCGTCGCGTCGGGAGTATATGCACACAACGATAGCGTCCAGCCGAGCCCGAAACTGCCCCATGTCGATGTTGAGCTTGGAGTCTGTGGGTCGAAACCTAGTTTCACGGAGAATTCAGGGCCACTATGATAATTGCCAGAAATCTTTCCAAGCGTCAGAGTTTTGGAAAAAAGACCGGTGCGAGCATCTGGTGTGCCTGAAAGATACCCATCTTCATTGCGAGCTGCTGAATATTGCGCCATAATTCCACCATTCCAGGAAAAATAGTCTTGCCAATCGATTAATTTCATGTCCAAGGCGAATAATGATTGTGGCTTTTCGAAATTGGCATAAAATCACGTTGGTTGAACAGAGGAAACGCTATCAATTTCCGGGCACTGCCATTTTTGGGTGACAAGCTGTAATCCGAATTCGACATTTGTTCCAAAATTATCCTGTGCATTTGCGTAAAAATGATATTTTGGTTCATTCGGATAGGAGTTCACCTGAATTTTAACGTTGCCATTTTCTGTGCATTCAATGTATTTATATAAGCACCCGCCTATGAGTACTCCCGGCAATTCATCATCCCACTTGTAGTTGTGAGGCATTCCTGTGTTGTACATGCAGTTCGAACATTCATAAAATACCGTGCCGGATTGATTGGAGTAGTTGTAGTAGTAGAGGTCTCGTGACTTAAAGGTTCTGGAAGTCGCAAGCTCCTTCGCAAGTGTTTCGTTCTTTTGAATCAGGAATATCGTATTGTTATTATTCCAGTTGGAATCGTTTCCAGAGTAAACTATTGCAAAAAGCTGGCCGTCGTATCCGCAGTCAAACGGGAGATAGGAGTACGGTTCGTCATAATAATTTGTACGTGGACGAAAATCTGTCCATTTTCTCAAAATAAAGGTTGGGCCGGTCGACGTTGGATCGCTTTTGTAGCAAATCTGCTTCAACATCATGCTGTTATCGTCGTCTTGTGGAATGTTCCGAAATTCAAAATCGTCGACATAAAAAATCCAAGGTTTACACGTCACGCTGCAAGGAAACTGCTGTTTTAGTGTACTGTAATATTTGTTGTATGTTTCCACATTCGTGGGGTCGTCGTTACATTGTGTCAAATAGCAATAGATATTTCTTCCATCCGACGCGTTGTAGTTTGGAAGTACATAATATGGAATACTGCCTTGAAGGTTATCGGATGTCGGAGTTGTTGATGGTTCAATTGTTACGGCGGTTGAGTAGTCGTGATCGAAACCGTTGTCTGTTGTTGATACCGTCCAGCCCAATTCATCCAAAGAGCCTCCTGCTGTATTCGCACTATCTATATATCCCCATGTAAGATTTTGTTGGGTCTGAAGGTAGCTTTCTATATCAGATGTATTCAGCGTACTGTCTTTATCGTTATAAACCCAACCTAACCAGATTTTAGCGGTCATTACGCCATTGCTGTAAACGCAAGCTGGGTTACCCGCTTGAAGAGATGATTCCGTTGAAAGTATACTCAACTCGATCAGTGTTGGATCAACGGAATCTGCTGCGCTGCGCTTGGAAAGCATGGTGAATCTCCTGAGTGTTTGCTATCCGTTTTACATTTTACATCTGCCATTTAGGCATAACTTACGCGGGCGTCACTTACTAAACTTGGGCGGCCGATAGATCAACAGGACGTTATAGATCCTCGTGGATTGTCACTTTGAATTGGTGTATGTCTATTGGTAGCTTATAGATGGAATTATTTCAAGGTGAGTGAAAGGGATAAGTGAAGGGGTATGTTTGTATGAGTTCGGCGACATCATGAAATGTTTGTTTTCAATGAAACTATGTTTGATGTTTGTGGACATAATTTTCTATAGATGAGGTGGTGTGATTTATGTTTTTATGTGAATTCCATGCGAGCAGTAATGGTTCTATTGCAAAAGGCTTTGCGTGAAGTATGACCGCTTTCTTTTTCGGAAAATCGGTCCAGGTATTCTGATTTCGGCGCTCGAAGGAGTGTTCTTTGCGTAACACACGAAACTCGTGAACTATTTATCAATGTAGCTCTGAACAAAGCAGAAAGCTCTATACCACGGAGCTTTTGGGCAGGAATGGTGTTGTCGGAATTGCAGCAAGTTGGCATATCGCTGCGCGAAGCCTGCAATTTCTGAAGAGGTTCCGATGGGGTCCGAAGAAGCACGTGTCGGAACAGGATCTGCTGCGCCATCCGCCGGGCGAACCGGTCAGCCTGAGTATCCGTTGGTGCATTGGGATCGGCGGGGGTGTCGATAAGGGAAGGCTTCGTGTTGGCCGCAGGCGCCCTGCGACACGGCTGCGACTGATTGCCGGCTCGCTGTTCCCTCAACATACATTCGATCTGTCCGACGTAGACGTCGCGGTGTGGCAATGGATCGAAAACCCGTATTGGCTGGTTTCTAGGAGTCGTGCGTTTTAGCAGGGCCACGGCTGACAAAGCCACGGCGTAAGCATTGATGAGCGCAGCTGCGCTAGCACCTAACCCTTCCCGCGGGCTTCGCAACAGCGCATTGACATGTTATAAGCCCATGACAGACTTTCCGTGAACCACGTAAACCTGTCATGGGGGACAGCCAATGAAGGCAAACAATAGAACGAAGCTCTCCATCACGGCTCTGGCGCTCGCTGGGCTCGTGTCGTTTTCGAGTGGTTTTCTCGAGCCCACTCCCGCTTATGCGAAAGGGCCCGCAAAACAGCAAGCGGTACTCGATGCATCCGCAATCGCCGTAGCCGACAAGTTCAGCGCCGACGCCGCTGAACAGATCTTCAAGCAAGGCGGCAATGCAGTCGATGCCGCGGTCGCCATAGCCTTCACCCTCGCGGTTACCTATCCCGAAGCCGGTAATATCGGCGGCGGCGGCTTTATGACGCTGTACGTGAACGGCAAGCCGTACTTCATCGACTATCGCGAGCGCGCGCCGCTCGCGGCGACCCGCACGATGTACCTCGACGAGCAGGGCAACGTGATCAAGGGCAAGAGCCTGATCGGATATTACGCAGTCGGTGTGCCGGGCACAGTAGCGGGCATGTGGGAAGCGCAGCGGCGCTTCGGCAAGCTTTCGTGGAAGCAGGTGCTGCAACCGGCAATCAAATATGCGCGCGATGGCTTCGTGGTCGACGAACTGCTGCAGCAGCGCCGCGATAACGCAGCCAAAGAATTCTCCGGCAAGACCAATTTCGACACCTACTTCGGCAGCATGAAAGAAGGCGAGACCTTCAAGCAGCCGGATCTCGCCGCCGTGCTCACGCGCATTGCAAACAACGGTGCAAAAGAGTTCTACAACGGCAAGACCGCCGACCTGATCGCCACATCGATGCACGGGCATGGGCTGATCACCAAACGCGATCTGCAGGAGTACAAGGCGGTGTGGCGCCAGCCGGTCGAAGCGAACTGGAACGGCTACCACGTGATCACCGCGCCGCCGCCGAGCTCGGGCGGTGTAGGCCTTGTGCAGCTGTTGAAAATGAAAGCGGACCTGAAGTCCAACTTCAACAATGTCGAACTGAATTCGCCGCAATACATCCATCTGATCTCGGAGATCGAAAAGCGCGTATTCGCGGACCGTGCGCAATATCTCGGCGACCCGGATTTCTACAAGGTGCCGGTCGCACAGCTGATCGACGATCCCTACCTCGCCAAGCGCGCGGCCGAGGTCAATCCGGATACACCTTCTGAAACAAAGAGCGTCCAGCCGGGCCTCGGCACATCGATGCCGGAGAAAGCGGAAACCACGCATTTCTCGGTGGTCGACAGGTGGGGCAACGCGGTATCGAACACGTACACGATCAACGGCTATTTCGGCTCGGGTGTGGTCGCGCAAGGCACCGGCATCGTGCTGAACGACGAAATGGACGACTTCGCGGCGAAGCCTGGCGTGCCGAACATGTTCGGCGTGGTCGGCAGCGACGCGAACGCGATCGAGCCGAAAAAGCGCCCGCTTTCGTCGATGACGCCCACCATCATGACGAAGGACGGCAAGGTGTCGCTGGTGATCGGCACGCCCGGCGGCTCGCGCATCTTCACGTCGATCTTCCAGGTGATCAACAACGTGTACGACTTCAACATGCCGCTGAAGGACGCCGTGGCCGCGATGCGCTTTCATCACCAGTTGCTGCCGCCGAACACGATCTTCTACGAGCCCTACCTGCCGATCAACGGGGAGCTCGCGAAACAATTGGAAGCAAAGGGCTACACGTTGCAGGCGCAGAACTTCAACGGCGATATTCAGGCGATCAAGATCAATGGCGACACGCCTGAGCCGATGTCGGATCCGCGCGGCCGCGGCGTGACGCGGGTGATCCAGTAAGGCGTGCGCGGGCCGCCTCGCGTGGTCCGCGCATTGCCCTTTGGTAAACTCGGGAAAGCCAATGGCCGCGATGTCGTCCTGTTGAAAGCCCGGTAACACGACTGACACTTCGCGCTTCGATAATCGATCATTCGGCGTCGCCGTTTCGGTATGCGGCGCCTAACCGTGGAGAATCGCGATGAACGAGTTTGACCGTGAGACCGACGCAGCGTCGCTCGCCGCGAGGCAGCAGCGTTTCGAGGAAGACCTCATCGACGCGTACGACGAGGAACTGGAGATGGAGGTCGACGACCGCCTGCTCGACGGTTCGGGTACGTTGTCGCAGGAACAGCGCGATTCGCGCAAGACCTATTTCCGTGAGCTGTTCCGGATGCAGGGCGAACTCGTCAAGCTGCAGGACTGGATCGTGCAGACCGGCCACCGCGTCGTGGTGATTTTCGAGGGCCGCGATGCAGCAGGCAAGGGTGGTGCGATCAAGCGCATTACACAACGCCTGAACCCGCGCGTGTGCCGCGTTGCCGCACTACCGGCGCCGAACAACCGCGAGCGCACGCAATGGTATTTCCAGCGTTACGTGAGCCATCTGCCGGCCGGCGGCGAAATGGTGCTGTTCGATCGCAGCTGGTACAACCGTGCCGGCGTCGAACGCGTGATGGGCTTTTGCAACGACGACGAATACGAAGAGTTTTTCCGCTCGGTGCCTGAGTTCGAAAAGATGCTGGTGCGCAGCGGCATCCAGATTCTCAAGTACTGGTTCTCGATCACCGACGAGGAGCAGGAAATCCGCTTCCAGGCGCGTATTCAGGACCCGCTCAAGCAGTGGAAGCTGAGCCCGATGGACCTCGAGAGCCGGCGCCGCTGGGAAGCGTATACGCAGGCCAAGGAGGTGATGCTGCAGCGCTCGCACATCGAGGAAGCGCCGTGGTGGGTGGTGCAGGCGGTCGACAAGAAGCGCGCGCGGCTGAACTGCATTCATCACCTGCTGAGCCAGGTGCCATACAACGAAGTGGAGCACCCGGTGATCACGCTGCCTGAGCGTGTGCATCATCCGGACTATAACCGCCAGCCGGTGCCCGAACAGATGATCGTGCCGGACCTGTATTGATGGCGTTGTGTTGACGCATTAAGCGCAATATCGCGGGACAAGTAAAAACGCGGCGGAGATTGAATCTCCGCCGCGTTTTTTGTTACCTGCAGCTTAGCGGCCGATAAGCCGGTGGTTTATCGGCCGCGATCAACGCAATCAGCTCACGGTACGGAACAGCCAGTACAGGCCCGCTGCCAGCGCAATCGAAGCCGGCAGCGTCAGTACCCATGCAAGCAGCAGGCTGCGCACCGTGTTCCATTGCAGGCCCGAGCCGTTCGCGGCCATCGTGCCTGCCACGCCGGAAGACAGCACATGCGTGGTCGAAACCGGCAGGCCGTATGCATCCGCGGCGCCGATCGTCAGCATCGCGACCAGTTCCGCCGACGCGCCCTGGCCGTAGGTCAGATGCTGCTTGCCGATCTTCTCGCCGACCGTCACGACGATACGCTTCCAGCCGACCATCGTGCCGAGGCCGAGGGCAATCGCCACGGCCACCTTCACCCACGTCGGGATGAATTTGGTTGCGTTGTCCATCTGTTTCTTGAAGTTGTCGATCGCCTTTTTATCGTCGACGGAGAAGGCCGGGTTGTTGGCTTTTTCCATCAGCCGGATCGCTTCCGACGCGATGTACATGTCGTTACGCACGTTGTTGATCTTGTCCTGCGGCACATTGCCCATCGAACCCGACGAACCGACCTGTGCGCCGATGCGTTGCGTCAGCTGCTCCAGCGCCGGCAGCGTGGTGGCCTGCAACTGGCGAGTCTGCACGTAGCGCTCGACATCGCTGCGCGGTGCCACCGACGGCGGCGCACCAGCCGGCACGTACTTGGCGATGATGGTGGAGGCCTGCTGCGAAACGGCGAGGAAGGTCTGCGTTTCAGCAGGCGTGACGGCCTTGTTCAGCGCATAGGCGGTCGGCACCGTGCCGATCAGGATCAGCATGATCAGGCCCATGCCTTTCTGACCATCGTTCGAGCCGTGCGCAAACGACACGCCGGTACAGGTGAGGATCAACAGGCCGCGAATCCAGAACGGCGGCGGTTCGTTGCCCTTCGGTTCCGCGTACAGCGCAGGTACGCGCACGAGGGACTTCAGCACGAGCAACAGCAGCCCTGACAGCAGAAAGCCGACCAGCGGCGAAAACAGCAGTGACTTGCCGACGCCGAGCGCCTGGTTCCAGTCGACGCCGCTGGTGCCCGACGGACCCTGCATCAGCTGGTTCATCAGGCCCACGCCGATGATCGAGCCGACCAGCGTATGCGAGCTCGACGACGGCAAACCGAAGTACCAGGTGCCGAGGTTCCACACAATCGCGGCGATCAGCAGCGCGAACACCATCGCGAAGCCCGAACTGCTGCCGACCTGCAGGATCAGCTCGACCGGCAGCAACTGCAGGATGCCGAACGCGACTGCGCCGGTCGAAGTCAGCACGCCCAGGAAATTCCACATGCCCGACCACATGACCGCGATGTTCGGCGACAACGAATGCGTATAGATAACAGTGGCCACTGCATTCGCCGTATCGTGAAAGCCGTTGACGAATTCGAAACCGAGTGCGATCAGCAAGGCAATACCGAGCAGCAGATACGGCCACAACGACGATTCACGCACCGGCTGCAGATCGCCGATCAGGTGAGTCGCGCAATAGGCGGCGCCGCCGAGAATCACCAGCAGGAACACAACTAGGCCGGCGCTGCGGCTTTTCCCGGTTGCTGAACCCGCTTGGGGGAATGAAAGTTCGGGCATGGCGGTGGCTCCGAAGAAAGATGGTCGCAAGGAACCATTGATCCTGCGGGCCAAGTATGTCGTGACTATGACAATCGCATGACGGATATGCCCCTGAAAATGCAGACAAATCACCGTGAGTGATAGCTGAAAATGAGGCGCGGCCGATGCCGCATATCAAGGCGAGGGGATGACGGGTGGGCGCCCCGGTTTGCACTGCGTTTGCACCCGGTTTGCACCGCATTTAGCCGGGTTAGCCCCGATTGCTCGGGTAAATATACGCATCGGTAACAGGCACCCCGATCAAAATCAGCCGCTGATTAAGAACTGCTTAAATAAGCTGGTAGAATTTTTACCCCTATAGGGCGGTTCGATCGAACGCTAAACACGCCAGACACACGGCGCTGCACCCACCGTTGCTTTTCGAATTTCGCAGTTAATTGCGCAGGTGCCAGATGGTGTCAGAAACAAAACAGACGGCGGGCCGGGGCAAGCGCTTCGTCGAGCGCATCTACCGGATGCGCATGGCCGGTTCCGCACTCGGATTCCTGTGCGTCGCATCGGTATTCGCCGAGCAGCAGCGTGGCATCCTGCTGTGGAGCCTGCTGGGTTTTCACGGCTTCTTGTGGCCGCATGTCGCGCGCCGCGCCGCGCTGGCTTGCCACGTGCCGTATCGCGGCGAGCGTCGCAACCTGATGGTCGATTCGGTATTCGGCGCGTTCTGGGTGGCCGCGATGCGCTTTAACGTGCTGCCCGGCGTGCTGGTGTTCGCGATGCTCGGCATGGACAACATTGCGGCGGGCGGCATGCGCCTGTTCGTACGCGGCCTGGGCGCGCATGGGGTTGGGCTCGCGCTCGGCGTGTTGTTATGCGGCTTTGCATTCAGCCCGATGTCGAGCATGACGACCATCCTCGCGTGCCTGCCGTTTCTGCTTGTGTATCCGCTTGCGCTCGGCTGGTCGACTTACCGGATTTCGCACAAGCTGGCCGCGCGTACGGCCGAACTCGAACAGCTCAGCCGTACCGATGGGCTGACGGGACTATGGAACCGGCGCCATTGGGAAGGGCGGCTTGCCGAAGAGTTCGAGCGTTGCCGCGCCAACCGCTACGCGTCGTGTCTGCTGCTGATCGACCTCGATCACTTCAAGCGCATCAACGACACACGCGGTCACCCGGCCGGCGATGCGGTGCTGGTGGCGTTCGCCGGGATGCTGCGCCGGCATTTTCGCGCGGGCGACAGCATTGGCCGTTATGGCGGCGAGGAATTCGGCGTGGTGCTGCCCGGCGCGACGCTGCGCGAAACCGAAGCGATCGCGCGCGATTTGCTGGTGCAGGTGCGCGCGCAGGCAAAAGATGCAGGCGCATCGTGCCCGTGCACCATCAGCGCGGGCATCGCGCAACTGATGCCTGACATGCCTGACTATCATCGCTGGCTGATCGAAGCAGACCGCAGCCTGTATCAGGCGAAGGCGCAGGGACGCGACCGGATTGTCGTAGCGGGGGCCGGTATCGAGCTGCCGGAGGCCGCCGATAGCGCGAAAATCTGAAGCGCGGTGCGGTGCGGGCGCGGGCAGCAGCGATCCGCGTGCCCGGCGTTCAGGCGGCTTGCCGCGGTGCGATGCCGCGCAGCGTGATGTTGTCGCAGCGCTCGCCGTCGCGTGCTGCGTCGAGCGGGCCGCCGCCGGACGGCGTGCGTTGCGACGGCAGCGGTTCGACCGCATAGCCGCGCCGTTCCCACGCATCGAGACCCCCTCTAAGCGCGCGCACGCGCTTGAAGCCTTTATCGCGCATCTGCTGCGACAGCGTGCGCGCAGTCGCACTATCGGGGCATACGCAGTAAACAACGGTGTTGTGCGTGACGAGCGACACGTCCACTTCGTCCAGCGAATTGCGCTCGATATGCAGCACGCGTGGCAGATGGAATGGCTTGTTGTGCCGCTCCTGCGCCGCGCGCGCATCGAGAATCATCGGCGGCATCGCGGGGCGCAGCATCGCATCGATGCGCTCGGGGGTGACACGCACGAGCTTCAACGGCGGCTGCGCACGCCAGCGCAGCACGAGGCGATAGACCAGATACGCGACGGCGATCACGAACAGCACGTCGAGAATCGTGGCGCCGTGCGCGCGCACCATTTCGACGAACATTCGAAGATGCCGCTCGAATACCGCGCCGCCGAGCAGCCAGAAGGTAGCCCACGCGGTCACGCCGAGCGTGTCCCAGGCGAAGAAGACCAGCGGGCTCACGCGTGTCGTACCCATGAGCGGCGGCGTGATGATCGCGAGACCCGGCACGAATTTGGATACCGCCACGATGGCCGGCCCGAAGCGCACGAACAGTGCCCGCGCCTTTCTGACTCGTTTTTCGACGGTTACCGACAGCCGTGCGAGCGCATGAATCAGCCGGCGGCCGAGGATGCGCCCGGCCGTGAACCACACGCCGTCGCCGGTCAGCGCGCCGAGCACCGCTGCCGCCAGCACGTGTCCGAACGTCAGGCGGTGGTCGACGATCGCGACGCCGGCAAACAGCAGCAGCGGCACGGCCGGAATCGGCACGCCGAGGCGCGAGATCAGCACGTTGAGAAATACCAGCGCGCTACCCCACGTTGCAATTGCGGCAGCCGGAAGTTCGATCACGCGAAGGGCTCCTTGCCATTCGCCGCGGACTTGCGGTGCGCCGCGGCGGTCGATCGGGATGCGGGCATTGTTGCATGGAAAGCGCGGCCGCCGCAGCGTGGTGGCAATAAACGAAGTGGCAGGCGAGCCCGATGAGCGAAGCCCGCCGGCCACTCAATGCGACAGCGTTGCGATCAGCGTAACCGGTATGCCCTTGCAGCCGACACTACTGGAAAGTTCGAATGCCTGCCAGTCAGCCTTGCCTTGAGCGGAGATCATTGGGTCGAACTGACGGTCGGTGCGCAGCACATTGAATGGCCAGGACGGACGCAGCAGCCGTTCGTGCACCATCGAGCCGAGCCAGATCGGCGTGGCCGGTGCCCCTGCCTTGTGCCGGACCACGTAGCCGGACGGCCAGAAGCGCAGCACGTCGCGTTCGTCGGCGCGTTCGCGCTGACGTGCAAACACCAGCGGCGAAGGCTCGCCGTCGTTGAGCTTCGGTAGCACCGGCAGGTCCATCGCGGGCACATCCGGCGAAATCAGCGAAAACAGGCTGCGCGCCGAAAAACGCGTGCCGGTAATCCAGCCGCGATTTTCCAGTTGCGCAGCGATATCGGACGCGCTGGCGTTCCATTGCACGGTAATCGGTTCGCGCCGATCGCCTGTCAAATCGGAGCGATAGCACGGAAAGGTCTTCCATAGCGAATCCGTCCACTGCGCTTCGCTAATGACGATAGGTGCACGACTCGTCTGCTCGGGCATCGAAATCGAAGACGGATGCGCGTGATACTGCAGCGCGGCGCTCACCGCGAGCACGCATAGTGCGACCATCGGCATGAACGGACGCGCCGCCGGCGCTTCCGGATGCCGCCACACGGCGATCAGCGCCACCAGTGCGACCAATACCGCGGCGAACGCGGCGCCGCCGAGTGCATCCGAGAACGAGAAGCGGCCCGAATAAAGTCCGGCGAACGCAGCGGCAAGCAGGATCGCGGTGCAGAACGTCGTCACGACGATACCGACGAACACGCCGGCTCGCCTTACGAGGATGAAGCCGAGAAAGCCATAGACGATCACGCTCGCCGCAACGTGATTGCTGGGAAAGGCGAAGTCGCCGCCACTTGCGCTCCACGGCGGCACGCGCTGCACGATCGACTGGATCGCGAGAATCAGCAGCTGCGAGAAGGCCACGGCGATCAGCCAGTAGGCGACGGTGCGCCAGCGGCGCTCGTACGTCATCCACAACACACCGGTTGCGCTTAGCGCGATCAGCGTGGGTACTGACGCGAGCGCAGCGATGCACGACAGCGCATCGGCAATCCATGGCGAGCGGATCGACTCCATGAAACGGTAGACCGACTGATCCACCTGCACCAATGGATTGCCTTGCACGACGTCCTGCAGTACCCCGAAGAAGATGCCGGCGCACAGCAGCACCGCGATCGACATCGCGATCACCAGGCCGACGCTCTGTCGGCTCGGATCGACGAGGTCCCGCACAAAGCGGCCGATGGCGCCGTCACGCTGCTGTGCCCAGGCGGAGATATGGTGTTGCGACGCGACGGCCCAGTTGCGCGCGTGCGCCACGATGAAACGGGTGACCACATAGATGGCCCAGATCGCGCCGACCACGATGGCAAGTGCCGCGACGAGCCTGAACGACACCGCACCGGCCAGCTGGATCGATGCGCCGAACACGACGCCGGGCAGAATGTGCGCGGGCGCCCATAGCACGGCGGACAGCACGTTCATTGCATAGAAGCGGCCCGGCGGCATCTCGAGCATGCCGGCGACGACCGGCACGATGGCGCGCAACGGCGCGGCAAAACGGGCGAACACGACACTCTTCAGACCGTGTTTTCTGAAGTACTGTTCGCCGCTTTCCAGCAGCTTCGGGTGAGTGCGAAACGGCCATATCCCTGCGATCTTCGTGCGATACCGGTAACCGAACCAGTAGCTCATGCCGTCGCCGGCCACTGCGCCCACGATCGCGCAGACCAGCAGCCAGCCCAGGTTCAGCGTGCCGGTGCCGACCAGCGCGCCGGCCACGAACATTGCGGTACTGCCCGGCACGAAGACGCCGACGATCGCTACAGATTCCAGAAATGCTGCCAGAAAGACGACGGCATACGTCCATCCAGCGTGCCCCGCAAGCAGGTGCAGCAACTGGACGTACGCGTGCTCCATGTGAGATCTCCCGATGGTCAGGTGAATATGGTTTGTTGCGCAGGCATGTGCGCGGCGCGATGCAGCGCGACAGCCTATGGCGAAAGCTAACAGTCTAAGGGCAATGGACGCTTGCGCGCACAACAGCATGAAGGCGGTATGCGTCGGTGCGGGCCATGCATATGGGGGTGGTTAGGAGGGGCATGCAGGGCAAGCGCGGCTCTTTATTCGCAGTGCAGCGTTCGTATGCGCGGTCTTTCATTCGCCATGCAATGCGTGAAGCTGAAGTTTTCTTGCGCTTTGCGAAGAGCAAGGACGGTGCGGTTTGCATGGCGCGGTCTTACGCCGCAATGATCAAAATCTGGCAGGCTCGCTAAAAGGCTGAACTAAATGCCGCATACGCTTGCCCAAGCGATGAACAGTTGCAACTATTGCCGCTGTTTCTGTTAAAGATCGCTAACGGATCGGCGTGCTGCCACGTGTAAAGCCGGCGCATGTAAAACCGTAATAAGCCGTGTTGCTGACGCTTTTGCATAAACCGATTGCTGTCGAACGGCTTTTCACCCGCTTAGCGGATCGAAATACTGTTGTTATTACCTTACTTTGCGTTCAAAACATCGCACTTCGAGCTTTATCCATGGCATAGTCCGCTTGTGTCATTAACTCGGGAGATCAGTATGGCCAAATTGGAGCAGATCCAGGCTCGCATTAAGAAACTGCAAGAGCAAGCCGAAGCGCTCGTCACCAGGCGTGCGCAAGGTGCGCTCGATCAGATCCGGGAATTGATGCTCAAGCATGGTCTAACCACGCATGACATCGAAACACGAGCCAAGGCAAGACGCGATCGGGCACAAGCTAAACGGCTCGGTCTCGACGGCAAGGCAACCAGTGCTAGCGCCAGTAAAGGCAAGTTGCCGCCGAAGTACCGCGACCCGAAAACGGGCGCAACCTGGAGCGGTCATGCACGGCCGCCGGCATGGATCAAGGACGTGAAAGATAGAAGCAAGTTCTTGATCGATGGCGGCAGCGCAGCGGGCGGCGCGCAGGCAGCGGCAAGTGCGAAGACGGCTGGCAGGAAGACTGCGGCGAAGAAAGCCGCGGCTAAAAAGGCTACCGCAAAGGGCGCTGCTGCACGCAAGACCGGCGCGGCAAAGAGCGCTGTCAAGACTGCGGCAAAGAGCGCTGTCAAGACTGCGGCAAAGAAGGCGGGTGTGAAGGGCGCGGCTGCGAAGAAGACGGCTGCCAGGAAAACCGCAGCGAAGAAGACCGCAGCGAAGCGGGCAGCACCTGGCGCGGCAAAGAAAGCGGTAGCAAAGAAGGGTGCCGCAAAGAAAACCGCCGTCAAAAAGGCTGCAGCCAAAAAGACAGCTGCGCATGGCTCGAGCGGCGTCGTCAAGCATGTGGTCGTCAAGCATGCGGGTCCCACGAGAAAGGCTTCGCCTTCGTCGTCGCATGTGGCCGGCCCGGATCGGGTCAATGGTGCAATCACGCTAAGCTGAAGCAGGCCGACCTGAGCAGGTCACGGCCTGCTCAGGTATCGGGAAACCCGGCGCGGCCTTGCGTGATGTCGCGCAGCGCGGCGCGCGCGCTATCCAGTGCGCTAGCCGGCAGGCGTACCACCAGCTGCACATTCATCGCATAAGCGCTTTTCTCTAGCGCATAGTGCTGCTGCTCCAGCCAGCGGCGCACGCGCGCTTCATCCGGATAGCCGATTTCCACCACCAGTTGCGCGAACGCGATGCGTTCTACCCGCGGCGCGTCTTGCAACGCACTTGCGATCGCATCCGTGTACGCGCGCACCAGCCCTCCGGCGCCAAGTTTGACACCACCGTAATAACGCACCACGGCGGCTAGCACACCGTCCAGGTCGTGGTGTCTGAGCACTTCCAGAATCGGCCGGCCCGCGGTGCCCGATGGTTCGCCGTCATCCGACATGCCCGACTGGCCGCCCGCTAGCAACGCCCAGCATATATGGGTTGCCGTTGGATGGACGGTGCGCAGACGGCGCAGTTCAGTCATAGCGGCATCGCGGTCCGTAACCGGAATCGCGTAGGCGATAAAACGGCTTTTGCGGATTTCGAGTTCCGCTTCGAGTACGGCTGGCAGCGTATAGGTTGGCAAGGCGGTTAATCGGTAGCGGAGCGCGCCGGGCGGTGCGCCGATTCGTCATGTTAACGGATACGCGTGATTAGCTCGCCACCCGCCGATATTCGTTGGCAGAACGCAAACCGCACAATGTATATCGCAAGGGCGGCGACGGCATTCTGCGCGATCCGGTAAGGGTGTCTTGTCAAATTGTGCAATGACGAAGCGCGGCTCTCATCGCATAATCGCAGGCATGACGGATCTAGCTTCTGGCTGGGGCGATGCCGGACTCCTCAATCCGGCGATCCGTCACCTTCTTTTGTGAGCAGTCGAGTGTGCTTCATGGCCTCTCCACCCGCACGCGGGTAGAGAGGCTTTTTTACGGCTGGCGTATTCGTACGTTTGGCTTGATGCGGGATTTGACGCGCGGCCGTTACGACTTTTCTCAATCGTCGACGCAGATTAACTACTTGCGCAACAGGCTTTGCCGCGGAAAACGCGAGTCGGCTACCGGCTGCGCGGATGGAAATCCAGGCGGATAGTCGACGACTCGCGCGACGGTTTGCGCCGCCGCCGGCTGGGTCTGCGCCGTTACCGCGAAGCGGGCGCCGCTGCGCGCACCGCCGACGATCGCGGTCATTGCTTCGCGATCGAGTTCGACGCTGGCGGAAAGATCTTTGATGACGAGCTTGGCCATGGCTGTTCCATAAGCGGGTGAACGTGCGCTGCAGCGCATCGCATGAAATGCCGCATTGGCGCGGCACAGCAGGATCAACCAGTATAGGAAATCGCGCGCGCTTCCGGTATCCGGCAGCGCGCGCTAGCGCACAGTATGGAGGTCCGCGGACCTCCACTTCGGCGTACGCTCAGACCACCGCATTGGTGCTAGCCCACAGTTTGGGGCTGATGTTCAGGTTCGGCGGCACAAAGCCGGCCCCGATCACACCGATGTTGTTCAAGGCTTCGACGTTGACGAACTGCATCTGCGTGATGTTCTGGCTCACGCCGACGTTGACGTTAGCGACCGGGCCGAGGCCAGCCAGCCATGAATTGCCGGGTGCTGCGCCGCCCGATACGGCGGACATCGCGCGGCGCTCGAGCAGCCGGGTGCCGGACAGGTCGCGAATGATGATGGACGACATGATGTTCTCCAAGGAATCGTGAAGTTCGAGAGACGGTGACGCGTGGTGACGAGACAGCGCGAGCGGCTTTTGCCTTGCGCCGGGAGCACGTTGCGCGTGCTCCCGGCCCCCGTTGCAAGCCGCGTGATCTTTTTAGTAGACGTTGACGTTGTTGGTGCCCGTCATCGTCGGCGTGATCTTCAGGTTCATGTTCTGCGCGAAGGCGTTGTTGTTGTTCGCGACAGCACTGATGTCGCCGGTCTGATTTACAAGCTGCTGTGCGTCGACCGTCTTGCTGTTATCGAACTTGAACGAGAGGCTCGGGAATGCCGGGTAGGCAATGTAGCCACCGCGTACGGCTTGCATGGCCTTGCTGTCGAGTTGTTCGGTCACGGCGAGGTCTTTGATGGTCAGCGCTTTCATGGAAGTTCTCCTAAAGAGGATCAGATGGACTTGCGGTTGGTTGAGCATCTTGTCTGCTCGAGTGTCACTAACGCATAGGCTGTGCCATGCGCTGGCTGAAATGGGCACAAAACGCCTGCGCCTTTGCAGGGCAAGGCTCTGCGGGTTTGGCCAGGCAAGCGACGCGGCTTCGAACGCAAGCATGGCGCGCCGCGGATGACGGTTCGAGGCCAACTGCACGCCCAATGCTGTTGGCCGCTTCGCAACAGGTCGGGTTGATACCGGCATGCGGGCGAATCTGCCCAATGTTTGCGAAAGCGAAATGTGCGGGCTACTATCGAACGAGCGCATGTAATTGATTACGACAGCATCTTTCTTCGCCCAACAGGAACTGCGTCGCTCTGCCCAAATGACTAACCTTGCGCACGTGATCCGCGATTTCCAGAATGGCGCACTGTCGCACGACGCGTTTGTCGCACAGCTCGACAGCACGTTGACGACCGAGGGCGCGAGTTCGACGCAGCTCATGCAGATACTGGGCGAAGCGCACGCGCGCCTGCCATTGGCGGCTGACCTGTACGCGGAGGTGCGTCGCAGGATCGAGCAGTTACCCGTATCGAGTGTCGCAGCGGGCGGCGAAGAGACGCGCATGCAGACCGTGCCCGGGCAGCCCGTCACGCCCTCTGTGGTGGCGGCCGGCACGACCGGTACCACCGGCAGCGCAATGGCGCAGGGCGCAGCCTTCGATCAGGTGAAGGGCACTGGCGATACATTGAACAACCGCTTCGTGCTCGAAGAGTGTCTGGGCGTAGGCGGCATGGGCACCGTTTACAAGGCGCTCGATCTGCGCAAGCTTGAAGCATCGGACCGCAAGCCATACGTCGCGATCAAGGTGCTCAACGTGCAGTTTCGCGGTAACCCGAAATCGCTGATCGCGTTGCAGCGCGAAGCACGCAAGGCGCAGGTGCTGGCGCATCGCAACATCGTCACGGTGTACGACTTCGATCGCGATGGTGCGATCGTCTATCTGACGATGGAGCACTTGTCGGGCAAGCCGCTGAGCCAGATTCTGCGCACCCAGGATTTCAAGGGCATGCCGCTCAATGCGGCGCTGCCGATCGTGCGCGGCATGTCGAATGCGCTTGCCTATGCGCATGAGCGCGGCTTCGTGCATTGCGACTTCAAGCCCGCGAATGTGTTCCTGACCGAACACGGCGAAGTGAAGGTGATCGACTTCGGCATTGCGCGAGTCTTTCAGCGCACCGAGGAAGAGAACGATGCGACCGTGTTCGATCCTGGCAGTCTCGGCGCATTGACACCGGCCTACGCCAGCCCGGAAATGCTCGAGCACCTCGAGCCTGATCCGCGCGACGATATCTATGCGCTCGGCTGCATTACGTATGAGCTGCTAACGGGGCATCATCCGTTCGACCGGATGTCCGCAACCCAGGCGCGTGCCGCGCGGCGTCAACCGGCGCGTCCGGAGAATCTTGGTGCGCGGCCGTGGCGTGCGTTGCGCGCAGCGCTATCGCTCGAGCGCGCTTCGCGCACGCCGAGCGTTGAGCAGTTCGTCGAAGAGTTTGCCGCCGGCGCGGATGAAGCGCGGCCGGGCAATGGTAAGACTGGCGGCAAGACTAGTGGCAAGACGAATGGCGCAGCGCAATCTGCACGCAGGCTCGACTGGAAACTGATGTCGGGCGTCGCGGGGCTGGCGGTGTTGATCGCGGCAGGCATCGGCGTGTATCGATACCGCAGTGCAGCGGGTGGCCAACTGGAAGAGTCGTCGACTGCTTCGGCACCGGTGATGCCCGCGCAAGGCGCCCCGGTTTCGGCACCGACCGTCGCCGACGCTGCCGCTTCCGGCGCATCGCCCGCGCAGCCAGCACCGGCTGCGCGCGCCGTACCTGCACCACCGCCCACGCTCGCGGTAGTCGCGCCATTACTAGCCAAACTGCCATGCTCCGCGCTCGCTGCGACGATCAACGATCGCACGATCCAGGTGCGCGGTTTCGTGCCGCAGCGCGATGGCGCTGCGAAGCTGAAGGAGACGATCGGCGCGCTGCCGGGCGTCGACGCGCTCTACACCGACGTGCGACCGGTCGACGCCGACAAATGCGAAGTGATCGATGCATACGCCCCTTACTGGACGCGCAACTGGCAGGCTGGCCACGTGGCCGCCATTCAGACGCGCGCATCTGGCGGCCAGTTGACTGAAGGCGATCCGCTGATCGTCGACGTAACCACGCCGGGTTACGACTCGTACGTGTATGTCGATTACTACGTGCTTGACGGCAGTGTCGTGCATATGGTGCCGGGGCCGCGCGCGAAGGCCAATCAGGCGCCGCCGAATTACACGGCGACCATCGGCGGTAGTGGAGACTGGATCGTATCGAAGCCGTTCGGACCGGAACTGGTGGTGCTGCTGGTTTCGCCGGTGCCGCTATTCGATGGCCTGCGGCCCGAGAGCGAGCCGCGCGCCGATTATCTACGTGCGCTCGATGCACGTCTTAAGCAGGTTACGGCGAAGTATGGCGCGCAGCACATCGTGGCGGATATTGCGCCGATTTCAAGCAAGGCGCGCTAGGCATCGGGCGCGAACAAGCCGTTAATGCGGCAACCGCAGCGAATGCTGCGCAACCGCAACCGCTGCCGACGCGGCCTCATTTCATTTCAGATCTTTCGCCACACGAAAGCCGTCCTGCGACTGGCGCACGCTTTGGCTGTACTTGAAACGCGTCGTCGCGAGCATGTAGTCGCTGCCCTCGCGCCACGAGCCACCGCGAATCACGCGCACATTGCAGTTGGGCGCATCCCACGCATGGCCGTCGTTCGGCGCGTTCTGGTATGAGTTGTGCCAGCAGTCGCTGACCCATTCCCAGACACTGCCGTTCATGTCGTACAGACCGTACGGATTCGCGGCGAACGAGCCGACCGGCTCAGGTCCTTCCTTGTGCCACGGGTCGCCACAGTCCTTGCAGTTTGCCTGGCCCTTGCGCATCTGATCGCCCCACCAGTACTTCGTCGTCGTGCCGCCACGCTCTGCATATTCCCATTCGGCTTCGGTCGGCAGCCGATATGGCTTACTGGTAGTCTTCGCCAGCCATTTGACGTAGAGCTGCGCATCGTCCCAGCTCAGGTCGCGTGCGGGTGCATTCTTGACTGAGTTGCTTTCCGGCGACAGACGCGGGCATGCATTCGCATCGGCGCAGGCATTCCACTGCTCGACGGTGACCTCGTATTTGCCGATCGCGAACGGTGCGGCGATCGTCACATGATGCGGGGGCCGCTCAGATGGATCGCCGAACGTGCCACCCATCGTGAACGAGCCGGCGGGCAGCGAGACCATTACCGGGCAGTTCGCGCAATCCTTGCTGTCGCCGGAGGCGACGGGTGCTTTGGCAACCGGTTGCGCAGGCGCGGGGGCGGGAGTCGGGGCAGGTACGGCACGCGGGTTTTGCTGCTGCGCCTGCGGTTGCTGTGCGGCCGGCGCCGGCTGAGCCTGTTGCGCTTGCGCCGGTGCGCTTTGCGGCGCAGCTGGAGGCTGTTTCGGCGCGGCGGTCTTCAAACGTTCGATGCGTGCGCGCGCAAGCGTCGCAAAGCGCCCATTCGGATAAGCCTTCAGATAGGCCTCGTAGTCGCTCGCGTAGTTGCTGTCCTTGATCGAATCCCAAAACGTCAGTTCATATTGCTCGTTGCTGTCTTTGGGGATGATGCCGCGGCTTTGCGAAACGACGACTCGCAGGTCTTGCGCATCGACCGCGGCGGTGAGAGCCGTGCTCTCGTTCGTCTGCGCAATAAACAACGGACGCGTTAGCGTCGAGGCAAGCCACGGTGTCTGCCTTCCATGGGTGACAGCAGTGGTCGACGCCGCGGCACGCTGCAATTGCGCGCTCACGTCCAGACTCTGCGCGCGCGTCAATTCACGCAGCCATGCCGCAGTAAAAACGCCATGTGCGGCGCCATCTGCTGCGAATCCTCGTGGGGCCGTCGCATACGCAACCAGAGTCCGGTCCGGCAACTCAGGCAGTGCTTCGCCCGATTCGGCAGACGATTCGAACGGCTGCTCGAGACACGCATCGAGTACGACGACATTCACCTGTTGCGGCCGCGGCACGGACATCACGCGCAGTACCGCGGCGAGGTCCACGCTGTCGCGCACTAGCGCAGCCGGCGTACGTGGGTCGCCGCCAGCGGGTGCAAGCAGCGTTGCACGCGAAGTTTGATAACCGTGCCCTGCGAAATAGAAAAACCCGACGCCACCTGCCTCGAGCCGCCGCCCAAATTCGGCAATTGCCTCGTTCATCTGCTGCGGGTGCGCATCGCGCACGTCGATCACGTCGAAGCCGAGCGAGCGCAGCGTTGCACTGACGGCCTCGCCATCGCGCCACGCGTTGTGCAGCGGATGGCGTGGATAGTCGCCATTGCCGATCACCAGCGCGATGCGGTGCGCTGCCGCCGGCGCTTGCGACTGCAACTGTTGCTGCACAGTCGCGGCAGTCGCGCGACCGGAGAGAGGTTCGGGAGCAGCAACGGCGCCGCGCGCCTGCGCTGCCGCGATCCCGATCATGCCAACCAGCAGGAGTGTTCGCCACATATTCAAATCCTGTTAGTGATAGGCCGTCTTCAGCCAGACAGACGTCGCTTCTGGCCTTTCTTTCAACAACGATAGCATGCAGTCCGAACCTCAGAACGTCAGAACGTTGTCAGAACGTTAACGAGTGTGGTGCATCTTTTTGGCAAGTTCCGTTTCCGGCATCTAAGCTAAAACAGCACCGCGAAGCACTGACTATCCTTCGGGAGAATGCGCAATGCGAATAACAAGAATGTCGGGCGTTCTGGCCACGCTGTTCGTTGCGTCGGTCACATCGGTTGCTTTACCCACGGCTCACGCGGCCGCTGCACTGACGCCTTCTCCGCCGGGCGCACAGGAATACATCATCTGGCCGTCCGACGGCACCGTGATTTACGGCGGAAAACTGTGGGTGCGCATGGGCCTGCGCAATATGGGTGTGTGTCCGAAAGGCGCCAACGTGCCTAACACGGGCCATCATCATCTGCTGATCGATACGGACCTGCCGCCGCTCGATCAGGAAATTCCGTCCGATCGTCAGCACCTGCATTTCGGTGCGGGCGAAACCGATGCGCGCATCGAACTGCCGCCCGGCAAGCACACGCTGCAACTGCTGCTAGGCGACTACAACCATGTGCCGCATTCGCCGCCGGTGTATTCGAAGAAGATCACCATCATCGTCAAATAGCGCGCGCGAAGCCTGCACGGCTCAAGCGGCTGCACGACGCGGCCGTCAGCGACGACGGAGAACCGACTCATGAACAGGATTCTTGCCCCGGCATTGCTTGCCGCCGCGCTTAGCGGCCTCGCATGGGCCGGCACCACGCCGGCGCCGCGCGACGCCATCGCCTACATCGGCTACCCGAACGACGGCCAGGTGGTGCCGGCGAACAAGCCGTTTCGCGTCTGGTTCGGATTGCGCTACATGGGCGTGGCGCCCAAGGGCGTCAAATATCCGAACACCGGCCATCATCACCTGTTGATCGATACCGATCTGCCGCCGATGGACCAGGAGATCCCATCCGACCGTCAGCATCTGCACTTCGGCGCGGGTGAAACCGAAACCATGATCGAACTGCCGCCCGGCAAGCACACGCTGCAGATGCTGATGGGCGACGATAAACATGTGCCCACCGATCCGCCGGTCTACTCGAAGAAGATCACGGTGATCGCGAAGTAGGCGGGCGCCTGTCGTCAGCCAGCCAACACAGTAGCGTGGGCTGTTGGTTCGAGGCCTGCACAAAGCGCGGCCGCAGATCCGGAAAATCCGCGCCATCCCTCTCGAGAAAACGCCGACGCCCCCTGTTTTCAAGGCTTTGCGGGTAACGAAGCAAGATCGCGTGCATCACTGGCACAGCCTATGCGTTAGTAAGCCTCGAGCAGACAAACAATGCTCGAAAGCTTCAAACGCATACCTGCGTCCACCCTCTTAGGAGAACTGTGATGAACACGCTGATGATCAAAGACCTGTCCGTTACCGAACAACTCGATAGCAAGGCCATGAAGGCCGTCCGCGGCGGCTATATCGCCTATCCGCTGTTTCCGAGCCTGTCGTTCAAGCTGGACGACAGCAAGACCGTCAGCGCGCAACAGCTCGTCGACCAGCAACTCGGCGTCAACGTCGTGGCCGGCAACAACAACGCGTTCGCGCAGAACTTCCACACCACGGTCACGCCGACGATGACTGCGACGAACAACGTCAACGTTCATTAAGGCACGACGGTTCCGCGGAGACTGGACCGGGTCTCCGCGGGCCGCAGCAGGAAACGCTGCCGCTTCAGTGGTTCTGCATCAAAAAGCACCTTGCCCAATCGTCCTTTCCACACGATTCCCACCGCCGCCCCTTTGCACTTCGCAGATTTCGCGCACACCTCGATAGAGATGCCGCGCGGGACGTGCTTTACTTGAATGGCATGGAGCGCTACGCGGCAGTTGCGCAATCGACCCGGAGAAAACCGTGTTCGCGTCGGCTGATTCATTGCTTCCCTGTTTGCGTTGCCGCGGGTCACGCGCCGCGCCGCGCAATCTGTCGCGTGCTGCACGATTCCGTACGCTGCGTGTTGTCTGCGTAAGCGTAGTTGCCGCGCTGCTGCTCGGCGGTTGCATCGACGCACACGTGCCCGAGTACAAACGCCCGGATACGCCTGCCAAGACATCGTGGACCGATCGCACCGGTACGACGATTTCAGCTGCCGACACGATCGAGCCGGACTGGTGGAAGGCGTTTCAGGACCCGTACCTGAACTCGCTGATCAGCCGGTCGATCGACGGCAACTTCGACATCAAGATTCTCGCTGCGCGCATCAATGTGGCCGGCGCGCAGATTGCCGAGGCGCATGCCGGCGCGTTACCGACGATGGATCTGGGCGCTGGCGCCAGTTTCGAAAAGACCACTGGGCAGCCGTTCTCGCGCACTTATAACGTCGGCACCCAGGTGAACTGGGACATCGACATCTGGGGCAAGGTCGAAAAGGGCGTGCAGGCGCAGAAGGCCGAATTCCACGCCACCGAGGCCGACTGGCGCGCCGGCTACCTGGAACTGGTTTCGAATGTGTCCAGCGCGTACTTCCAGATCCTGCAGTTCGACGACCAGATCGAAACGCAGCAAAAGACCGTCGAAGCCAACCGCCAGATCCTGACGATCTTCGAAGGCATGGACAAGAGCGGTTTGATTCCGCACACCCAGGTATTGCGCCAGCAGGCGGAAATCAATCGCCTGACCAAGGATCTGATCGATCTGCGCCGCGCCCGCGACGTGTCGAACAACGCGCTCTGCACACTGATTGGCGTGCCGGCCGGCGAATTCAAGGTGCCGCCAGGCCATTTGCAGCAACGCGTGCAATTGCCGCCGGTGCCTGCCGGCTTGCCGTCGCAGTTGCTGGCGCGGCGGCCTGACATCGTTGCGTCGGAACTGCGTGTGCTCGAAGCGTACGACCTGGTCGGCGAGGCGAAGCTCGCGCAGCTGCCCACCATCAGCCTGACCGCCCGCGGCGGCACGGCCAGCTTCGCGCTGTCCGACCTGTTGAAGTCGTTCACGTTTGGCATCATGCCGAGCCTCAACATTCCGATTCTCGATCCGGGCGTGCGTGCGCACGTCAAGACAACCGAGGCGCAAACCGCCGTGGCGGAGCAGGAATACCGGCGCACTGTGATGGGCGCATTCGAGGAAGTGGAGACCGCGCTGGTCAATCTGAACGCGCACCGGCAGCAACGCGTCGAGCTGCAGCAGCAGGTCGACCGGCTGAAGATCGTCGCCGACCAGGTCGATTCGCAGCTGAAGGAAGGGGTGATTTCCCAGCTCGACGTATTCGAAACCGAGCGCTCTTTTCTGGAGGCCAAGCTCGAGCTGCTGACCAACCACCAGCAGATCCTGTCGGACACGGTGTTGCTATACAAGGCGCTAGGCGGTGGCTGGCCACCGGTCGACATCCAGACGCAAGTGACCGACAAGTAGCCATGCAACGCACAAGCAGGGAAAACCCGTCAGGCGCAACAGCCCGACGCCACTCGAAGCAGAAAATTGACTACTGTCATGCGTGACTTACAATCGCTGTGTGCCAGCCGCCCAGGAAATCGGGCCGCCTGCGCGCCCTCCGCCGCGCTTTCTGACGGCATTCCTCTGACGCTTCGGTTTCGCGCCTGCCCGCACGGGTATACGCTTAGTGATGCAGACAGATGAACCCCGGCGAAGCTTCGATGGCAGAGATGCGGGCGACGTTGAACCAGGAGTTCGACGTCGTGCTGGTGCCCGTCTCACATCCGGCGCTCGGTGCGATCCGCATTGCCGACAGCCTGTTTGCGATCGGCCGCAGCGAAGCGCCGTTCGCGGGCTATCCACGCGAAGTCACCACGCGCCTGTCGCGCCGCCATGCGCGGATTTTCTCTGAACACGGCGCGGTCTATGTGGCCGACCTCGACAGCAAGAACGGCACCAGCGTCAACGGTGTCAGCGTGCACGAGTCGCCGAGCCGCGTGAGAGCCGGCGACGAATTGTGCTTCGGCAACGAGCTCACGTATCGGGTCGCCATCGAGCCGCGCGCGTTCGATCCGGCTGCCGCCCGCGCGGCGCACCAGATCAGCGTGATGCTGATACCCGAGCGCGCGGACCTTGCGCTCGAACCGATCGACGTCCACGCGTTTCCGTTTCTCGTCAGCAAGACCGACGCGCTGTTTGCGCGCTACAAAGACCGCTACCCGCATCAGGTCAATTACATTTCGCGTCGCCACGCGCACCTGTTTCTGCGCGGCGGCAAGCCGTATATCGAAGACCTCGGCAGCACCAACGGCACGTTCGTCGGAGGAAAGCGGCTCGACGAATCCGCTATCGCGCTTAAAGACGGCGATCTGCTTGGATTCGGCAGCGACCATTTCGTTTACGGAGTGAAGGTGCATAAAGCGCCGGAGATCGAGCCGACCGTCACGCAAATGACGGCGGCCGTGCAGCTACTACCGGCCGCACCTGCGGAACCCGAAATCGATATGGACAAGACCACTTTCGTCGGCGCAGCACATTCGTTTCTCGACATCTTCTATGTCGACCGCGCGGTGCAGCGCGAAGACGAGGTCAACGAGGCCGCCCAACCTCACCACGCCGCCGCAGGCCAACCGGCGGACGACGCGCGCACGCGCCGTCCGCGTCACCGCTGGACGGTGCTGGCGTCGGAACTGGCGCGCACATTTACCGGCGGCGGGCGCAAGACCGCGCAGCACATCGGTATTGGTGCGCTAATCGTGGTTGCGGTGGTGGCTGGATTTGGGCTGATGCTGTACATGCGCGGCGCGGCAGAGCGCGAACTCAAGCAGTTGTTGGCACGCGGCGATAACGAGCAGGCCGTCGTAGCGGCGAATGACTATGTGGCGCGACATCCGTTAGCCGACTCGGTCAAAGGCTTTGCAACCGAAGCATTGATGAAGGCGCGCGTGCCCGGCTGGCTCGACGCATTACAACACCAGCAATTCGATCGCGCGGCGGCGCTGATCGGCGGCATGCGCGCAACTGCTGCGGGCAATGCGGATGCAGCGCCGCTGATCGACGAACTGCAGTGGGTGGGCGAACTCGAGCGCTTTGTCACAGGGCGCGGTGGCATGGATGCGCCGATCCGCATCTACGTGGACGAAGCGCGTATCAACGATTTGCTGAAGCACTGGGACGACGACCCTAAAAGCCATCAGCGCACGCTCGATCGCATCGCGTCGTATGTACCGCAGTTTACGGAGCCTTATGCGCTGGCGTTGAGCCATCTGCGCAGGCTGCAAAGCGACGACTCAGTGTATGTCGCGGCGCTCGACCGGCTCAATGCGACGATCGGCACAGCGCTTGGCCACGACAAGCCCGGCGATCTGCCCGTGGTGCTGGATGATTATGCGCAGCGCTATCCGCGTCTGGGCGGTCTCGACGCCGTGCGCCACGACCTGCAGCAGTACACGCAGCTGCTCGATGCGCTGCTCGCGCGCAAGCTCACGCAGCTCGTCGCGTTGATGGGCAAGGTGCGCTTCACGACGCCGCCGTTTATCGCGCAATACCGGCAGCTGGAAGCGAGCCGTCTGCCTTCTGCCGAAGTCGTCAAACAGTACGACGCAGCGCTCGCTGCCTGGCAGCGCGGCGACCGCCAGCAGGCACTTGCCGGCCTGCAGGCGATCGACGGCGGTGCATGGGCAGACGTGATCTCAGCCGATATCGCGCACAAGAAAACCTTGGCCGACCAGTTCGCGAACCTGCAGAAGACCCGCGGCAGCAAGGATTATGAGGCGCGCTTGCTGAGCTTCTACGCGAGCCTCGATCCGGCCGAAGACATCTGGTTCGCGCGCGCAGTCGCGCCGGACGTCAATGCGTTGCGCGACAGCGCGCTAGCGCGCGCACACGACCAGCTGGAACGCGCGCAGACGCTGTGGCGCCAGTACCGCGCGAACGGCTCGATCGGCGGCACGCAGCGGCTCGAAGCGGGCGTTTCGGAGCGCTTTCGCAGCCAGGCGCGCCTGCTCAACGATGCGCAGGCGTCCGCGCACCAGGGCATGAAGGTGTACACACAACTCAAGGCGGACCATCCGCAGCAGTGGGACCAGTTGCAGGAAGACATCGACGCCGAAAGCGATCTGCAGCGCCGCTCGCTGCAGGAACTGCGCATGGTGCTCGAGCCGGGCTCGCTGAAGGCCAAGCTCGCGCTACTCGGAGGAGACCGCGGTGAAGCGCGACCATCACCCTAAGCTGCTTTACGAAGCGCTCGAAGACCATAGCGCGGAAGGCATTGCGATCCTGACAGCCGAGCCGGTGCGGATTGCGCAGGCACTGGTGCTGGTAATGGTGGCGCTGGTCGTAGCAGGCCTGATGTGGTCGTTTTTCGGCCGCGCCGATGTGATCGTCACCGCACAGGGCACGCTTGCGCCGGAATCGGACGTGCGGCGCATCTACGCGCCGATCGATGGCGAACTGGCGGATCTCTACATCGCCGAAGGCCAGCCGGTATCGAAGGGCGACGTGCTCGCGCGGCTCAACGCACGCGGTGCGATCGAAGCTGCGACCAACGCGCTACAGGCGCGACTCAAACTCGACGACGCCGAGCGCGAATGGAAACAGTTTCCCGAGAAAAAGCAGTTGATGGAGCGCAAGGCGGTCGCGCTGAAAGAGCAACTCGAGGTGGAAGAGCGGCTACACGAAAACCGCATTTCCGAGGGCACGTCGAAGCTTGCCGAGGGGCAGAAAGCGCAACTCGATGAAGCGCGCAGCGCACTCGACAATGCACGTCGCACGCGCGACACCACACGCAGCGAATACGACAAATTTTCGCGCCTGTTTTCGCAGCCGGGTGGCGGCGGTATTGCCGGGCTGCAGGTCGACGCGAAGCGCAACGCGTACCTCGAAGCCGAAAATGCGTACCGTGTCGCGCAATCGAAACTGACCGAGCTCGACTTTCGGCTGAGCCACGAATTTTCCGAAGCGAATGCGCAGCTTGAAACGAGTGGCCAGCAGACCACCAATCTGAAGCTGCAGTACGACGCCGCGGTACGTGAAATCACGAGCACCGAAGACAAGTTGCGCCTGCAACTGCAAACCGCACGCCTCGTGTCCGATGCCGCCGCGCGGATCCGCTTCGAGAACATCGACAAGGACAACTTTCTGCTGATTATGGCGCCAGTGTCCGGCGTGATTACCGATGTCACGTCGACGCAAACCGGCGACAAGATCCAGGCCAATGCGCCGCTTGGCGGCATTGCGCCGAAAGACGCACGCCCGGTGCTGAAAATCGAAATCGCCGAACGCGACCGCGCGTTCCTGCACGAAGGCATGGCGGTCAAGCTGAAGTTCAATGCATTTCCGTACCAGCGCTATGGGATCGTCAAGGGTACGTTGACCTATATCTCGCCCGCGACCAAGCCGTCCGGCGCCGACAAGCAGCCGGTCTACGAGGGTCGCGTGTCGCTCGACAAGGACTATTACCAGATTGCCGAGACCCGCTATCCGCTGCGCTACGGCATGACTGCTAGCGCGGAGATCGTGGTGCGCGAGCGCCGCCTGATCGACCTGGGGCTCGACCCGTTCAGGCAGCTGGCCGGCTAGCGTCGCCGCCGCTTTGGCGCGAATGAACATGCAACACAAGCAAAGCAGTGCAAGCCGTAGTCGATGGCACAAACCGCAAGCTCGCGTGATGCAGGCGAGCCAAAACCTTAGGAGCGGACAAGATGACCGCGATTGTACGAATCGACGATGAAGTCGTCGACGATGCCGAGTTCATCCGTTTGTTGAAACTCACCGGCCAGTTCGAAAGCCTGATCGAACAATTGGTGCGCGACAAGCTGACTGTGCATGCGGCGCGCAAGCATGCGGTGGAAGTCAGCGCCGAGGAAATCCAGCAGCGCGCCGACCAGTTCCGCCGCGTGCGCGGCCTGCATCGCGCGGCCGATACGAACCAGTACCTCGATACGCTCGGTGTCACGCTCGACCAGTTCGAGGCGTTCATCATCGACGGGCTGTATCAGGAGAAGATGCTCGACCAGGTGGCGAACGACGGCGCAGTGCAGGAATATTTCTCGCTGAATTCGCCGAAGTTCGACGCGATCGAGGTCAGCCATATCGTGCTGGACAGCGAGGGCAAGGCGAAAGAGATGATCTCGTATCTGCACGACGATCCGGACAGCTTTGCCGAGATGGCGCGCGAGCATTCGATCGCCGATACGCGCGGCGCCGGCGGGGTGATCGGCAAGGTGTTGCGCGGCTCGCTGAAAGCGGACATCGAAGCGAAGATTTTCAATGCGTCGGTCGGCGATCTGCTTGGGCCGTTTCCGTCGATCGACCGCTCGTGCTTCGAGATTTTCGCCGTGACGGATAAGCACCCAGCGTCGCTCGATGAAGATGTGGCGTCGGAGATCAAGCGTCTGTTGCGCGAAGAGTGGCTGATGGCCCGTGCGCAAGAACACATCATCGAAGCGCGTTGAGCGCATCCCCCACGCTTATCCGGATTGCTCGCCCATGGATGCTCCGCAGACCTCGCCGCTGATCGCCGATTTCCTTGCGTCGGTCGAGATTCTTTCGCCGTTTTCACGCGACGAACTCGAGCGTCTTGCCGAGCACGCGCAATCGCGCTTCTATGGCTTCGGCGAAACCGTGTGCAACGCGGGCGATCCAGCCGACGGCCTGTTCGTGATCAAGACCGGCTCGGTGCGAATCTTCACCGAAGAGCACGGCAAGGAAATCAGCATGGGCGTACGCAAGCAGGGCGAGATCTTCGGTGAGATCGCGATGCTGCGCGCGTATGCACACGAATCGTCGGTGCGCTCTTCAGCGAAGACCGAGCTGCTGTTTATACCGCGCACGGTAATCGAGCCGGTGATTATCGCCAACCAGGCCGCGCATGCGTTTGTCGCGAGCTATGTGGCGATCAGTTCGGCGGGCGGCTTCGTGGCGCAGCTGTTCGATTTGCGCGGCAAGCTGAACAAGGCAGAGCTCGAAGAGTATGTGCGCAGCGTGGGCGTCAAACGCGTGGCCGCCGGCAAGGAAATCCTCAAGCAGGAAGCGCGCGACGACCGCAGGCTGTATGTGGTGCGTCAGGGTGAAGTCAGGATCGTGCGGCACGAAGAAGGCCGCGACTACACGATCGCTACGTTACGCGATGGCGAAATTTTCGGCGAAAAGGCCTGCCTGATGCGCCAGGAGCAAAGCGCGTCGGTCATCGCGGGCACCGACACGCGTTTGCTGGTGATCCCCGAGCGCACCGTGCATTTCATTCTCGAGCGCAACCCGAAATTGCGCGAGGTTCTGGAAGAGCGGATCCGCTATTCGGACCGCGAGCTCGAACGGCAAAAGCGCCTTGAACAGCGGCGCAAGCTGCCGCTGCTGCTGGACCTGCATACGAAGCCCGAACTCGGCGAGCGGGTGATCCGCCGCTTTGGGCTGGTCGAGCAGGCCGAGGAAATGGATTGCGGCGCCGCGTGCCTCGCGATGATCTGCAAGCACTACGGCATTCCGATGACGCTCGGCAAGCTGCGCGAACTCGCCAACGTGACGACGCTAGGCGCGACGCTCGATAGCCTCGCGCGCGCCGGCGAATCGCTCGGCTTCACGACGCACGGCGTGCAATGCACCTTCGACGCGCTGCGCGGCTTCGAGCTGCCGTTCATCATCCACTGGGAGGGCTACCACTATGTGGTGGTGTACGGCGTGTCGCGCGGCTACGTGTGGCTCGCGGACCCGGCGCTCGGTTTCAGAAAGCTCAGCGTCGAGGACTTCGAGCGCGGCTGGAGCGGCACCTGCCTGCTGTTTTCCGCCGGCGCGAACATGGTGCAGATGGCCGCGGCGCGCTCGCCGTGGCTGCGCTTTGTCGGTTATCTGACGCCATACCGCAAGATACTCGGCTATCTGTTCCTCGCAACCTTTGTGATCCAGGTGCTCGGCGTGATTCCGCCGTTGATCATCCAGAACATTCTGGACGGCGTAATCGTGCACCAGAACGTCGGCTTGCTGCATCTGCTAATCATGGGGCTGATCATCTCAAACGTGTTTTCGCAGCTGATGTCGACGGTCCGCGCGTATCTGTCGAATTTCATGGTGCGCAACATGGACTTCGCGATGATGTCGCAGTTTTTCCGGCACACGATGTCGCTGCCGTTCTCATTCTTTGCGAAGCGCAAGACTGGCGATATCTTCGCGCGCTTCCAGGAGAACCAGACGATTCGCGCGTTTCTGACCGAATCTACCGTCACCACCGCGCTGAATCTGCTGATGGTGTTCATCTACTTCGCGATCATGTTTTTCTACAACGTGAAGATGACGTTGACGCTGATCGCATTCGTGATTCCGATTATCGCGTTGACCGTGATTGCCACACCGAAGATCAAGGGTTACGCACGCGAGGTGTTCGCGGCTTCCACCGATTCCAAGGCCTTCCTGATGGAAGCGTTGTCCGGCATCGAGACGATCAAGGGCATGGGAATCGAGCGGCCGGTGCGGCTGCGCTGGGAGAAGAAATACGCAAAAGCCCTTGAAGTGCAGTACCGCGCGCATGCGTTCAATATTCTGGTCGGCTTCGGCAGCCAGGTGCTGAACGCGGCGACGACGATCGCGATTCTCTGGGTCGGCGCGAATCTCGTGCTCGCGCGCGAAATGACCATCGGCCAGCTGATTGCATTCAATGCGTTTATGGGCAGTGTGCTGGGCCCGTTGATGGGGTTAGTTGGCTTGTGGAGCATGCTGAACGACGCGGGCGTGGCAATGGAGCGCCTTGGCGATGTGCTCGACATCGAACCCGAACAGAAGCCCGAGCAGTTGCAGTCGCGCGTGATGCTGCCGGACCTGCAGGGCGAAATCAGCCTGAATGGCGTCTATTTCCGCTATGGCGACGGCGATGCACCATACGTGCTCGAAAACATCAGCTTCGATATCAAGCCCGGCGAACTGGTCGCCATCGTCGGGCGCAGCGGGTCCGGCAAGACGACGCTGGCGAAGCTGCTGGTCGGTTTCTACGCGCCTACCGACGGCAAGATGACGGTCGACGGCTACGATCTGAACGTGATCGACAAGAATTACTATCGCGCGCAGATCGGCTACGTGATGCAGACCAACCTGCTGTTCTCCGGCACGATTGCGGAGAACATCGCAAGCGGCGACGAGACGCCCGACCGGCGCCGTATCGAGGAAGTCGCGAAGATGGCCGACGCACATGCGTTTATTGCCAGGATGCCGCTCGGTTACGAACAGGTGGTCGGCGAGCGCGGTATCGGCTTGTCGGGCGGCCAGATCCAGCGGCTATGCATTGCACGCGCGCTGTATCACGACCCACGGCTGCTGGTATTCGACGAAGCGACCTCCGCGCTCGATACGCAGTCGGAAAGCAATATTCTCGGCAACATGCACGACATCCTCAAAGGCCGCACCGCGGTGATCATCGCGCACCGCCTGAGCACGATCATGCGCGCGGACAAGATTCTGGTGTTGTATGAAGGCGCGATTGTCGAGCAGGGGCGGCACGAGGAACTCGTCAACCGGAAGGGCATGTATTACCAGCTCGTCCAGAAACAGTTGAGCGCGTAATGAAAATACTCGACCAGCCCGAAGACAGCAGCCCGGCCATTTCCTACGCGGGCCTCATCGAGAAAATCGAAATCCTGCGCTCGACATTGCGCTGGTCGTCGCGGCTCGAGCGCGCGGAAATCGAAAAGCTGTTGCGTCAGGCCAGCGTGCTGCGCGACGAAGTGATGCAGTTGTCGCACAAGGAGCGCTTTGTGCAGGCCGCCGCCGCAGAGCCGACACGCGCCGAGCAATCGCGCGGCGCACGGCGCGAGGCGCTGCTCGCACGCAGCTTTATTTTCGAAGGCACGTTCGGCGACAATCCGAAGCTGCTTGAAGCGCTGGAAGTGGCTGAGAAGGCTGCGCCGACCGATCTGCCGGTGCTGATCGACGGCGAAAGCGGTACCGGCAAGGAACTGATGGCGAAGGTGATACACGCGAACGGCGCGCGCGCCGACAAGCCGTTTATCTCAGTGAACTGCGGTGCGATTCCAGACAATCTGCTCGAGTCGGAATTGTTCGGCCATCGCAAGGGTGCGTTCACCGGCGCCTCGGGAGACCGAAAAGGCAAGTTCGAAAGCGCGCATACCGGCACGATCTTTCTCGACGAAATCGGCGAACTACCGTTGCAGGGCCAGGTGAAACTGCTGCGCGTGCTCGAAGCGCACGAAATCCAGCGTGTCGGTTCGGACGAACCGATCGCGGTGGATACGCGCATCGTCGCCGCGACCAATCGCAATCTGCGCAAGCTCAGCGAACAGGGTGCGTTTCGCGAAGACCTGTTTTACCGGCTCAGCGTGATTCACGTGACGCTGCCGCCGCTGCGCGAGCGGCGCGACGAAATTCCGTTGCTGTTCTCGTATTTCGGCGACGAGGCCGCCGGCGCGCTCAAGCGCCGGCCGGTGCGCATGACGCCGCGGCTACGCGATTTTCTGCTGACCTATGCCTATCCCGGCAACATCCGCGAGTTGCGCAACATCCTGTACCGGGTGTCGTGTCTCGCCGGCGATATCGCCGATGTGGAACACCTGCCGGTCGATTTGCGACCCGCTGCAAGCGGGCCGTCGGCGGTCGCGGCATCGGCTGCGGCGTCGGTGGCGGCAGCAACGAACGGCGACGCCAGCATCACCAATCTGCTGTCGCTAAGCGATGCCAAGCGCGCTGCGAGCGACGAAGCGGAGAAGGCGTTTTTGCAGCGCGGTTTGCGCGAAGTGGGCGGCACGGTCGCCGAGCTCGCGCGGCGCGTCGACATGAACCGCTCGCATCTGCAGATGCTGTTGAAGAAACACGGGCTGCATTCGAAGGACTTTCGTCATGCGCAGCCGCCGCCATCGCCGTCGCGCGGCAATGCCGCTTACCGGAACGACAGCGGCAACAACAACGTCGACGACAACGAAGAAAGCGACGCGGATGTGCGCCAGGAAAGCAGCCGCTAGCACGACGGATTCAACAGCGTCTTGTCCGATGCCAGCGGATCTTCAGCCTGCGCAATCACCACCGTGACGTTGTCGCGCCCGCCGCGTGCGAGCGCCATGTCGACCAGCGCTTGCGTCGCGCGACGGCAGTCGAGTGGCGACGCTTGCGTCAACGTGGCGCGGATTTCGTCGTCGGTCAGTTCGTTCGACAGACCGTCGCTGCACAGCAGAAATACATCGCCGTCGACCACTTCGAGGATGTCTTCGTCGAGATCGAGCGTATCGGTCGCGCCGACCGCGCGCGTGATGATGTGATGCGCCGGATGATGGCGCGCTTCGTCTTCGGTCAGATGGCCGAGCTGACGCAGCACCTCGACCTGGCTGTGATCGCGCGTCAGTTGCCGCAATTGACCTTGCCGGCACAGATAGATGCGGCTGTCGCCGGCCCACAGGTAGCCGCAGAAACGGTCACACGCGATCAGCACGACTACCGTGCTGCCGATGCGTGTGACTTGACGGCGCGCGGCTTCGTCGCGCAGCTGCCGGTTCGCCTGTTGCAGTTGCGCGTGCGCGAACGCGAGGCTGCGCGTCATGCCGGTGCCGGCCGGCAACTGTTTTAGCTCGCCCAGCCGGTCGATCACCAGCCGGCTCGCGAGATCGCCGACCGCGTGGCCACCCATGCCGTCGGCGACCGCCCAGCGGCCGTCGAGCGGCAGGTCGAGGCACGCGTCCTCATTGATGTCGCGCACCCGCCCGGCGTCGGTTCGCGCCGCGGATTCCCACCTGAAGTGGCTCGCACAGGTCACGGCATCGGTCACGCAAGGTTGGTGCTGCGGGCGTCCGGCGTGACGGCAATGTGCGTGTTGTCGCCGCTGTTGCGCACGTCGACGGTCTGGAACTGGTTGATCATCTGGTCAGCATAGAAGTTGTTCTGGATTTCGTACAGGTTGACCACCGGCCCCATGCTCGGCGTGCTGCGCACGTACGGCTGGATCCAGCCGAACACCCAGGGCGCGCCGCCGCCGCCACGGATAGCCGTCATGGCCTTGCGGTCGAGGGCGAGGCTGTGCGAGAGGTCGTCGATGATGATCGTGGCCATGATGGTTTGCTCCGGAAAAGCCGCCGTACAGCGGCGGTGGTGCCAATAGGATGCTTCATTAGTGCAACAGGTGTGCCAGTTTGCGGCGGCGCACCGCATCGTGCCGTAACGCCTTGATTTCTCGGCCTCTTCTCGCAATACCCATGCGTGTCTGAGGCGGTCACATGCCGGTTTGGTTTGACTGCCCCCAACACCGCTGCTGCCAAAGCGATGGGACACCCAACACCGCCAACACGCACGCGCGCGTGCGACCTGAGTAAAACCCCACGCCCTGTGGTTCCAGCGATCGTCCGTTGCCAACACAACTGCGTCCGCAGTGTTGGCTGTCTGCCTACACAAGTCATCCCGCGATGCCGGTGTTGAGTGCGATTTTCTTTTAAAAACATAGGCTTGCGAATGCTGGTCCGGTTGATGCAAATGACTCGGCAACAGTGTTGGACTTCTGAATCGGACCGCGGGGCGCGCCATGAACACCATCCACCAGCAAGCAGACATCGACAGGCAACCGGCTCAACGGGTCGCATCTGCGGTGGCGAATGCCGTAGCGGTCGGCCTCGACGACGAACCGGCAATCGGTGCCCATCTGGTGACGCAACGGCGCGGCTACGAACATCACGGCATCTACGCCGGCAACGGCAAGGTGGTCCACTACGCCGGCTTCGCCACTTCGACGCAACGCGCTCCGGTATGCGAAGTGACGCTCGCCCAGTTCGCTGCCGGCCACTCAGTCGCGGTGCGGCCGCATCCGCTGCCGAAATACGCCGGCCAGGCGGCCGTGCAACGCGCGCACTCGCGTCTGGGCGAAAACCATTACCGCCTGCTGACCAACAACTGCGAACACTTCTGCGCATGGTGCCTGTTCGGCGAAAGCCGCAGCGAACAGGTCCATGCATGTCTCACGCAGCCGCTCGCCGGCCTGCGCGCTCTGGTGTGTCTGGCCACGGCATTCGTGGCCGGCGGACGCAGGAACGGATACGTCGCCGTACGGGCTGCCGTGTAACGGCAGATACGCGCGACCTCTGTACATCACCGAAGGGGACCATCATGAACACCACCGGAAAAACGCTGCACTGGGCCGTCGACAAGTGGCTCGCGCCGACCGCCGCGATTCCTGCGCGCGTCACCGGATATCGGCATCGCTGCGTACGGGTCGAAACCTCGCGGCCGGGCGGGGTGTTGTCGATCCTGTTTTTTCGCCATGCCGACGGTTCGTGGAACGTGTTTCCGCCGGTCGCCGAGCATCCGGCGATGAATGGCTGGCGTGTGGCACGCGCCTGATCCGTGGTAGTCCGCACGCGTTGCATAGGCGATGTGTTAACGCGGATGGTCAACAACTGTGCAGGGCGGTTATTACCGTAACGGTTTCACTCGAATCTAGACTCACTTTCATGCGTTTTGCATAAACGCAATGGGCTTTTTAGTGAGGCTATGTGAAATGAAACCAGTCGATTCGTCGCTTCGTTCATTGCAACAGGTCGTGCCGGGCGAACCAGTAACGCCCGAGCAAGCTCAGCCGCGCGCCATGCCGGCTTCAAGGAAGGCCGTTGCGGCACCTCCTGCGGTGGGTTCGCGCGAGCCGGATCCGCCGCCACCTCCTGAGCACAAGCCCGGGAGCGACGGACCGACGAGCGTTTACATCGGCGGTAAGGTGCTCGTCAAGTCTCACTACACGACCACGGAGGTCTTGCTGACGACTTCCAATGCATTGAAAAATCCGGTTACGTCCTTTGTGCAATCGTTCGCGGGCACCGCTTCAATGCTGGTTGAGGGCAAGCCATTGTCCAAAGATGGGCACAACTCTATCGCGTTGGTTACCGGACATATCGACAAGGTGGCCGGCTATACGCAGATCGGCGGCGTGCAGCAACTTACCGGTACGGCGATCAAGGCAGTGACGAAGCTGGTGACGGGGGAGTCTCAGTCTGAGGGTGAAATGTTGGCCGACTTTCACCAGACCGCGACTGTCACAAGCGCAAAAGGCGTTTCGACGGGGTCGCGCGGCTCGCGTCTTCGCGATGACGCACCGGGCGGCAAGGAAAAGCTGGATCCCGATTCGTTTCAAGGCTTGTCTTCGTCCGGCGATACACACGGCAGTGGGGATGGTGTCGCGCAGAGTGGCGATACGCAGCAGTCGAGCGTAGCGTCTGGCGCAAATCAGCCGGTAGGGGTTCGCCAGGGCACGGCCACGCTCAGCAGACTGAAGGGCGAAGGGCCGGTCAATCTCGAGCCGTCCCTCACCGCGAACGAGGACGCAGCGCGTCTTAAGGGCTTCGGTCGGGACTTCACCTTCTTTCGCAACGACGTCGATGTCGCCGACATGCCGGAACCCGCAAACGCGGACGCGACTTCCTTCGAGCAACGACGCGGAGTCCTGACGCTCGGTAAGGGCGAACAGGCTACTTCGTATGTACCGGAGGGGAAGGCATATCTCGGCAGGGCATGGGTTCCGGGGCAAGGGCGATCGGAGCTTGCCGGCACCGATATCGTGAAGCTCGGCGGCGGCAAGGATGGTACCGCGGCGATCAAGCTGCGCTTCGACGATCTGGCGCCCGGTTCGACGACGATTGTCACAGGTGGTCCGATGCGCGGCAGTACGATGTTGTTCGCGGCGGACCAACAGGGCTTCTATGCGTACCATGCCGATGCATCGTCGCTGAATCCGAAGTGGAAAGTGTCGCAAGATGGCGCGCGTACCATCCAGAATGCGCACGAGCAGATGCATCCGTTACCGGCGTCGGAAATACGCCCCGCGCGGGGTGGCGTTCGCGAAGATATCGTAGCGGCAGCGAAGGAGTATCCGTTTTCGGCATTGATCTACAACGGCGAATATGGGAGCACGCCGGGCGGTGCAAGGCTTGATACGCGCATTGACGAGCCGGTGCACGCGCAGGGCACTAACAAGGCGGGACAGCCGTGGCAAATGACGACTTTCAGCTATTTCCAGCCAGATTCGAATGTGCGCACAGTCGGGACGGCGGAAGCGGTCATCACTAAAGATCTGAATGGCAACGTCACGGTTTCGGTGCTCGGCGAGAAAGGGCGGCTCGATAGCATGAAGACACTCGACCTGCATGGCGGGTCGGTCGGATTTCGTTATCGCTTGCTCGACGGGGTGACGTCGTCGTACGAAGTGCCCGCCGCGAAGGTCATGCACTGAACGCGCGGTGCACGCAGTGCGCGTGTACGGCGACCTGGTGTGATCGACCGTTTGTCCACATGCGCACTGTGTGCCGGCGGTCTGCTCCCGTTAGCTGGCTTCGCAGAACAGCCTGCCCGGTACGTGAGACAGCAGTGCATTGGCAATTTCGCGTGGTGTGCTTTGCGCAGGCACCGCGCGCCGGAATGCAATTGCGCGGTCGCCGATAGTCCATTCGACGAGGCGGTAAGGGGCGCCCCACGTGTGCTGTATTGCAGCGGAGATGCGGCACGCGCGGATCTGTACCGCTGCGGCGCTCTTTTGCGCGTGGACGTAGCTGAGAACCTCTTCTTCCAGCATCGAGTATCTCCTTTGCGTTTCGCCGAGTGTTTCGTTGTGTCCCCGTGCTCGACAGCGCAGAACCCCTGCAGATAAAAAAGTGCCGCCTGAACTTCGGCGGCTCAACAGGGGATGACGTCATCGTTACAGCCGAAAATTAAACCAGCCTTAAGACACTCGCCGGACCGTCTCACGACCGATCGCGCGGCTGCGTTCAGATTTCGTTGTGTGACGCGCGTGGTTCGGCCCATCTGAGCGGCCGGGTGCGTTGCAATGCCTGATCACCACACACGCGCTGGTTGCGCACCGTACGCTGTGGTGAATCTGCACACGTCAATGCAGTTTCAGCGAGGAGCGCACCATGCAGATCAGCGACAGACCTCAGCACGCAGCGACGCCGACGCAACCGGAATCTCACGGTCCGGGCGGCGGCATGTCTTTGTCGGCGGCGATCGTGCCGGTGGCAGAGCCATCTGCCGCTACCGATGCCGCCATATCCTCGACTGGCGGCGTGGCTCCTGCTGTGGTTGCCCGCACTCGCACAGACGAGGCGATGCGTCGCTATCCGAACGGCTCGCAAATGACGGCGCGTTTTCTGGCGTTCGACGAACGCGTTCTCGAAATCCGCGAGATCGAAGCCGCCGGCGGCGATCTGTCGACGGAAGAACGCGCGGCGCTGGATCTGCACGACGTGCTGCAGGCGCGGCTGGCGTTTCTGGGCAAACCCGGCGCGCCCGACACGGCGGCGCGCGTGGCGGACAAGCAACCCGACGGTGTGCCGAAGGACACCACGCCGGCGCCGGATCACGGGCCGTCCGCGGTGCGCTACGTCGGCGGCGTGAAGATCAGGACCGACTACTCGCTGCGAGACGTGCTGGGCATCACGGCGAACGCGGCGAAGGCACCGTTTGCATCGTTCGTCGCGAGCGCGCGGGATCTGATCAGCAAGGCTGTGCAAGGGAAGGCGCTTACTGCACAGGAAGAACAGGATATCTACCGGTATGCGAGCCTCGTCGATGCGTTCACGTCGCTGACAAGGGTCGGCGGAGCGATGCAGGGGGTGGGCGATGTGCTGATTGGCGTGAAGACGCTGACCGGCGATGCGGACGCGGATCCGGACACGCTCGCGGCGCCGGTGATGGCCACCCGTGGCGTGGTCAGTCCGCAGCCGGCGATTACGCCGCAGCGAGGGAAACAAGCTCCGCGCGGGCGGGGCAGCGTTACCGTGACCGCAGCTTCGGCGCCTGCGCAGACTGCCGATGCACAGATTGCCGGTGCGAAGACCGCCGGTGCGAAGACCGCCGGTGCGAAGACCGCCGGTGCGAAGACCACCGGTGCGAAGACCACCGGTGCGAAGACCGCCGGTGCGAAGACCACCGGGCCGCGCGGTGCGTCCCGGCAGCCCCTGTTCGATTTTCCGCAGTTCTCGATTCCCTTTCCGTTCAAAGCGGATAGCCCGGCAACTCCCGAGGTCGTACGCAAGCCGGAGCCGGGCTTCAATCCGCCGCAGCGGCTGCCGGACGGCCGTACCGGCTATGTGCTGAGTCCGACCCGTCCGCCGCATCTGCCGGATAACCCGGCGAACCCGCCGGTTGCCGGGCCGAGCCGCGACCGCGCAGGCAGCGCACGCGCGCGGCAGCGCGGCGGCAAGACGCCGGGTTCCGCGGCTGCGGTGCCGCCGCGCAGTGCGTCGCAGCCCGCCCGGATGCCGAGCGTCACCTCGACCGAACTCAAGCGTATCGCCGGCAAAGGACCGATCAGCATCGACCCGGCAGCGACGCCGCTCGACGACAGTCTGCGAGTGATGGCGTTCGGCGCGCCGTTTTTCTTCTACCGCAACGACAAGGACGTTCAGATGACGCAGCCGCGCCCCGCGCGCAAGACCGACTACGACGACCGGCGCGATGTGCTGCAGGTGGCGGGCGGCGAGCATGTGACCTCCTATGTCGCCAATTCGAAGGTCAATGCCGGCAAGTTCTGGGGCAGTGGGCCGGCAGGACAACTGCAAGGCGCCGAAGTGCTCGAACTCGGCAACGGCAGGCAGGGCGTCGGCGCGATCAAGCTGCCGTTCGCGAACCTGCGCCCCGGTGCGACCATTGTGGTGAGCGGCGGCGCGATGAATGGCTGCACGATGCTGTTCGCTTCCGATGGCCGCGCGCTCTATGCATACCATGCCGGTTCGGCGGATGTGTCGCCGGGCTGGTTCACGTCGCAGCAGGGCGCGCAAAGCATCGTCAAGGCGCACCAGAAAATCGGCCCGGCGACCCAGCGAGAGTACAAATGGCACGGCACCAATAGCGACCTCGTCGTGATGGGCCGGCAGTATCCGTTTTCGGCGCTGATCTACAGTGGCCGCTTCCTCGGCAATACGGAAGCGCTGGTTGGCGCGTCGGCGCTGCTGGGCGCCGTGGCGGGCGCTGCGGAACCGGTGCCGAACGCGCACCTGCATGTGCCGCGGCATGCGTACGGCCCGCGGCACGGCGCGCGTTGGCACATGATGACGTTCAACTACGCGGAGCACGACCGCACGTTACGCACGGTCGGCACCGCGGAGGCGGTGATCACGAGGGATCTGAACGGCGCCGTCACGGTGCGCGTGCTGGCGGAGAAGGGCAAGCTGGACCGCGGTTCGTCGATCGGCGAGCGCGGCGGCCCGATTGCCTATCGATACAAGACGACGGACAGCGAGTCGGCGACTTACTTCGTGCCGAAGTGACGGCGAAGCGTGCCGGTGAAATGCGGCGACGCAATGTGACGGCGCATCGGGACGCCACAGCACAACGGCACAGCACAACGGCACAGCACAACGGCACAGCACAACGCCACAGCACAACGGCCCCCGCCATTAAACGCCGCGCTCACGTATCCGGCGGTACACCGAGCAGTTGCAGCGCGCCACCCGCCACGCCTGAGAATACCGGGCCTGCGACAGTGCCGCCATAGAACGCCCGACCGCCCGGATCGTCGATCATCACGGCGACGATCAGCCGCGGGTTGCTCATCGGCGCCATGCCGACGAACAGCGCGCGATAGCGGTTCTTCGCATAGCTCGCGCCGACCTGCTTGCGCGCGGTCCCGGTTTTGCCGCCGACCCGGTAGCCCTCGATCGATGCCGCCTGCCCGGTGCCGCCCGGGCCGGTGGCCATTTCGAGCATCGTGCGGATCGCGGCAGCGGTGGCGGGTGTCGTGACGCGCCGCGCGTCGGCGTGCGCATCGCCCTGCGGGAGTGGCTGCGCGGCGGGTTCACGCGTGGGCGATGTGCTGACCGGCTGTATGCCGCTGCGATCGTGCGTGCCGCCTGCAACGCTGCTTGCGGCGCCGTCTGCCGCATCGTCGCTGGCTGCACCCGCAACGGCTGGCTGCGCCGGCGCTTCGCCTGCCACAGTCGGCTGTGCGCGCAGCAGATGCGCTTCGCGCAACGTACCGTCGCCGGCATAGACCGTATAAACCTGCGCGAGCTGCAGCAGCGACGCCGACAGACCATAGCCATACGCCATGGTCGCCTGTTCGATCGGCCGCCAGCCGTGGTAAGGCCGCAGCCTGCCCGCCGCAACGCCGGGGAACGTGAGCTCAGGAGCCTGTCCGAGCCCGTATTGGCGATAGGTGGTCCAGATCTTTTGCGCCGGCAGGTTCAGCGCGAGCTTCGCGAGCGCGATATTGCTCGACTTCTGCAACGCTTCGGCGACCGTCATGCGGCCATGGTCCGAGGTGTCGTGAATCACGTTCGCGCCGATCCTGTACGAACCGGGTGCGGTATCGATCAGCGTATTCGGCCGCACCTTGCCCGCATCGAGCGACAGCGCGACCACCACCGGCTTGATCGTCGAGCCCGGCTCGAAGGTATCGACCACCGCGCGATTGCGCAGTTGCCGGCCGGTCAGCCGCGCACGGTCGTTTGGATCGAAGCTCGGATAATTGGCGAGCGCGAGAATCTCGCCGTTGCGCGCATCGAGCACGACCACGCTGCCGGCCTCTGCACGATGTTTCGCGATGGCCGCCTTCAGTTGTCCGTACGCGAGCTGCTGGATGCGGCGGTCGATCGTCAGATGCACGGTCGCGCCATTGCGCGCGGGCAACAGCGGCCGGGTTTCGGATACCACGCGCCCGAGCCGGTCGCGGATCACTTCGCGCCGGCCGGGCACGCCGCTCAACCGTTCGTCGGCAGCCAGCTCGATGCCTTCCTGGCCGTTGTCTTCGATATCGGTGAAACCGACGACGTGCGCGGCCGATTCGCCTTCAGGATAGAAGCGTTTCGAATCCGCGATCTGCGTGATGCCGGCCATGCCCAGTTTGCCGATGCGCGCCGCCGTGTCGGCGTCCACCTGGCGCTTGAGCAGCACGAAGGTCTTGTCGCCGGCAACGCGCCGCGACAGTTCGGCAAGCGGCAGCGCGAGCAGCTTCGCGAGCGGCGCGAGCGATTCGCCGTCGAGCAGCTTTGGCGACGCCCAGATTTCATAGGTGGCGAGGCTGACGGCCAGCAGCGCGCCATGACGGTCGACGATGCGCCCGCGCGTGGCATCGAGCTCGAGCGTGCGCTGATAGCGCTTTTGCCCCTGCTCGACATAGAAGTCCTGATTGACGATCTGCACCCAGAACGCGCGCCCGAGCAGCGCTGCGAAGCCGGCGAACGCGACAATCACGATGAGCTTCGAACGCCACGGCGGCAGGCGCGCGGCGAGAACCGGGTTCTTTGCCACGCTTGCGTACGGTGCGTGAGACTGCGCTTTTCTGTTGGGCATGGGTGCGGACGTGAGTGGACACCTGACGCAGCCGTTCGCCGGCGCCGCACCGATTGTAATTAAAACGTAATGTTAATGCGAGCGTTGTGCGGCAGTGTGTGGACGGCTGCCCACACACTGCCCAGCCCGCAACGCTCCATCCGGAACTAGACGCTTACGCGCTGCGCGGGCGTATCCACCCGTTGCGGCGCGCCGGCCAGCAGCGGGTACACGAGGCCGGCCACGATCGCGCCGACCAGCGGCGCGGCCCAGAACAGCCACAACTGGTCGACTGCCGCGCCGCCGACGAACAGCGCCGGGCCAGTCGAACGCGCCGGATTGACCGACGTATTGGTGACCGGAATCGACACCAGATGAATCAGCGTCAGACACAGGCCGATCGCGATCGGCGCGAAGCCTGCGGGCGCACGCTTGTCGGTAGCGCCGAGGATCACGAACAGGAAGAAGCCCGTCAGCACCGCTTCGCAGATGAACGCGGCCGCCATCGAATAATGGCCGGGCGAGCGCTCGTCATAACCGTTGGTGGCGAAGCCGCTCGCGACCAGATCGAAGCCCGGCTTGCCGGTAGCGATCAGCGACAGCACGAAGGCGCCGAGCAGCGCGCCGGCCACCTGCGCGGCCACATACGGAATCAGCTCGCGCGCCGGAAAGCGGCCCGCTGCGACGAGGCCGACGCTGACCGCCGGATTCAGATGGCAACCGGAGATATGGCCGATCGCATAGGCCATGGTCAGCACGGTCAGGCCGAACGCCAGCGAAACGCCGACGAAGCCGATGCCGAGCCCTTGCTCGGAACCGGCGAAGCTCGCTGCGAGGACGGCGCTGCCGCACCCTCCGAGCACGAGCCAGAAGGTGCCGAACAGTTCGGCGGCAAGACGTCTTGTTAAAGGCATGGGTGTGCTCCTGAAATTTCGACAAACGGCAGGCGTGGCGATGCCGCTGCAGCGAAGCAGCGGCTGCACGCCCGAGCGCGAAAGTTTAGGCACGCCAGGAAAATTGACTGTCAAGATTTGTCATGGCCGCGCAGGGCCTCGGAGCGAGCTGCGGCAAACCATGGGCAGCGCGGTTGCGGGCACGGGCAAGCGCCCAACGCAGGACCGCGGCAATCGCGCCCGAAGCAAACGAAGCAAACGAAGCAAACGAAGCAAACGAAGCAAACGAAGCAAACGAAGCAAACGAAGCAAACGAAGACGCGACCCAAACCCGCACCGCGTGCGGCACACACCGCACGCAAACCCCGCTTACGCGGGCAGCGCGAACGCCGCGATCGATTCGCGCAGCACGCCCACCTGGTCCTTCAGCGAATGCGCGGCCGCGGCTGCCTGTTCGACCAGCGCGGCGTTCTGCTGGGTCACCTGATCCATCTCGCCGACCGCGCGGTTCACCTGCTCGATGCCGGCGCTCTGCTCGCGCGACGCCCGGCTGATCTCTTCGAGAATCTCGTTCACGCGGCGCACCGACAGCACGATTTCGCCCATCGTCTTGCCGGCGTTCGCCACCAGCGATGCGCCTTGGTCGACGCTGCCGGTCGACGCCTCGATCAGCGTCTTGATTTCCTTGGCCGCGGCCGCCGAGCGTTGTGCAAGACTGCGCACTTCCGCCGCCACCACCGCGAAACCGCGCCCCTGTTCGCCGGCGCGCGCCGCTTCGACCGCCGCATTGAGCGCGAGGATATTGGTCTGGAACGCGATGCCGTCGATCACGCCGATGATGTCGCCGATCTGCCGCGAGCGGCTGGTGATGTCGCCCATCGTGCGCACCACGTCGTCGACCACGCGGCTGCCGCGGCTCGCCACATCGGCTGCTTCGTTGGCAAGTTGCGCGGCCTGCGCCGCGCTGTCTGCGTTGTGCTTCACGTTGCTGGTCATCTCGTCCATGCTCGACGCGGTCTGTACCAGTGCGGCGGCCTGCTCTTCGGTACGCTGCGACAGGTCGGTGTTGCCGGCGGCGATCTCGGCCGCGCCGACGTCGATGTTCTCGGTGCCGCTGCGCACGCGCGTGACGGTTTCGACGAGGCCCTGCTGCATCGTGTTGAGCGCGAACAGCAGGCTGCCATGGTCGTTGCCGGCCAGCGGCACCGGCGACGCAAGATCGCCGCGTGCCATGCGCTGCGCGGCGGCCACCGCCACTTCCAGATCGCCGCCGAGGGTGCGCCGCACGCTGCGCAGCACCAGCACCATCGCGAGCGTCGCCAGCGCGCCGAGCGCCACCGTGATCGCGAGCCAGCGCATCAGGTTCGCGACGAATTCCGCCTGCACGTCGTCCATGTACATGCCGGTCACGAGATACCAGTCCCATGGCGCGAAGCGCAGCGAGAAGCTGGTTTTCGGCACCGGCGTATCGTGGCCGGGCTTCGACCACAGGTAATCGACAAAGTCGCCACCCGCATGATTGCCGGCCTTGACGATTTCGACGAACAGCCGCGTGCCGTTCGGATCCTTGAACGACTCGAGATCCTTGCCGACCAGTTCCGGCTTCATCGGATGCATCAGCATGGTCGGCTTCGAGTCGTTGATCGAGAAGTAGCCGTCGGCGGCATAACGGATCGCGCCGATCGCGGCGAGCGCCTGTTTCTTCGCGTCCGCTTCGGAGAGCGTGTGTTGCTGTGAAAGCGCGTAGTAATAATTGACGATGGCGCCGGCTTCCTGGCCTAGCGTGGTCAGTTGCGCGCGACGCTCCGCGATCATCGATGCGCGGCTTTGCCACGCGCCGAAGCCGCCGATCAGGATCAAACCGATCCACAGCACGGCGATCATCGAGCCGAGTTTCTTGTTCAGGGTCATCGTCTGCATGTCCGGATATCGGGTGGTGATGCGTGTACCGCAAGCGTGTATCGCAATGCGGCGCCTTTAGCGCGTTTACGGCGCGCAGCAGCGTGCGGCGCAGGCGGGGGAAACCCGCATGGGCGTAATGGTTTCATCTGATTAATCAAGCGGTTGCGCCGCTCCATAAACATCGCGGGGAAAACCGCCGCGAGTGCCGGATTAAATCGCGCGACACGGCGCGCAAATTACACATTTTTCAAACTAATTCCATCAATTGCCAACTCGCCGCAGGGTAGGCGGCATTCTGCTTTTATTTCCGATATAGTCGCCATCTTTGGCGATCCGGAACGGCACGACAAACGGAGACATCGGAGGCCGGGTAATACACGGTCCGAGGCGAATAACCGCTGATTAAATCAATTCGATATTTCCCTGGAATCCACAGCGGCAATCACTACGTCGAAACCACGCGTCCGTGGATTGATATCGATTTTCCAAACGACGTTGCGCGAGCAACGAAAGACGTTTTGCCGCAACTGAAGCGGCGAGCAGGAGCCACACAATGAACGCACGCGAACCTTCTTTTTCCGTCTCGTCACGCAGCGCCCGTCTGCGTGAAATGCTGACGAGCAACGAACTCGAATTCCTGATGGAAGCGCACAACGGCCTGTCGGCGCGGATCGTACGCGAAGCCGGCTTCAAGGGCGTCTGGGCGTCGGGTCTGTCGATCTCGGCGCAATTCGGCGTGCGCGACAACAACGAAGCGAGCTGGACCCAGGTGGTCGACAACCTCGAGTTCATGGCCGACGCGAGCGATCTGCCGATCCTGCTCGACGGCGACACCGGCTACGGCAACTTCAACAACGTACGGCGCCTCGTGCGCAAGCTCGAGCAACGCGGCATCGCCGGCGTGTGTATCGAAGACAAGCAGTTTCCGAAAACCAATAGCTTCATCAAGGGCGAAGCGCAGCCGCTCGCGGACGTCGACGAGTTCTGCGGCAAGATCAAGGCCGGCAAAGATTCGCAACTCGACGAGAACTTCTCGATCGTGGCGCGCGTCGAGGCGCTGATCGCCGGCTGGGGCATGGAAGAAGCGCTGCGCCGCGCCGAAGCGTACCGCCTCGCGGGCGCCGATGCGATCCTGATCCACAGCAAGCTGTCGAAGCCCGACGAAATCCTGACCTTCGCGCGCGAATGGGCCGGCCGCGGTCCGCTGGTGATCGTGCCGACCAAGTACTACAGCACGCCGACCGAAGTGTTCCGCAAGGCGGGCATCAGCACGGTGATCTGGGCGAATCACCAGATCCGCGCGGCGACCTCGGCGATGCAGGCGGTGGTGAAGGACATCTACGAAAACCAGACGCTGGTCAATGTCGAAGACCGCATCGCGACGGTCAACGAGATTTTCCGTCTGCAGGACGCCGACGAATATTCGGAAGCCGAAGATCGCTATCTGTCCGGCTCGCGTAACGCGGGTGCAGCAGTCGTGCTGGCGGCCAGCCGCGGCAAGGGCCTCGAAGCAGTCACCGCCGACCGTCCGAAGGTGATGCTGCCGATCGCCGGCAAGCCGCTGCTGCGCTGGCTGGTCGATGCGTTCAAGAAGCAGGGCGTCAACGACATCACGGTGGTCGGCGGCTATCGTGCCGACGTGATCGACACGGCCGGCATCAAGCTGGTCGTCAACGACAAACACGACCAGACCGGCGAACTCGCGTCGCTCGCGTGCGCACTGCCGAAGCTGCAGGGCGACACGGTGATTTCGTACGGCGACCTGCTGTTCCGCAGCTACATCGTGCGCGACCTCGTCGAAAGCGAAGCGGCGTTCAGCGTGGTGGTGGATTCGTCGGATGCATCGGATACCCACGCGGCGAACCAGAGCGTGCGCGATTTCGCATGGTGTTCGGCCGGCGACGATCGCGGCCTGTTCGGCAACAAGGTGCTGTTGCGCCGCGTCTCGGCGGACAACAGCGGCAGCGATGCGCCGCACGGCCGCTGGGTCGGTCTGCTGAACGTGCGCGGCGCAGGCCTTGCCCGTTTGCAGTCGGTGATGGCGCAACTGCAGGCGCGCGCAGACTTCGCGACGCTCGATATGCCGGCGCTGCTGAACGCGCTGATCGAAGCCGGCGAAGAAGTCGAAGTGCAATTCGTGCACGGCCACTGGCGCGGTGTGAACGATCTGGAAGACTTCCGTCGTGCCGGCGACTTCGCGCATGCGCAAACGCCGCTCGCGCAGGCCGGTTCGGTCGACGAGGGTGCACGATGATCGAAGCCGCACAATTCGTCGAAGCGGCGCGCGAGCGCGGCTTCGACTGGTATGCGGGTGTGCCGTGCTCGTATCTGACGCCGTTTATCAATTACGTGCTGCAGGATGCATCGCTGCACTATCTGTCGGCGGCGAACGAAGGCGATGCGGTCGCGCTGATCGCGGGCGTCACGCTCGGCGCGCGCAACGGCCGGCGCGGCGTGACGATGATGCAGAACTCCGGGCTCGGCAACGCGGTGAGCCCGCTCACTTCGCTGACGTGGACGTTCCGTCTGCCGCAGTTGCTGATCGTCACGTGGCGTGGCCAGCCGGGCGTGTCCGACGAGCCGCAGCACGCGCTGATGGGCCCGATCACGCCGGCCATGCTGGATACGATGGAAATTCCGTGGGAGACCTTTCCGACGGAAGCCGACGCGATCGGCCCGGCGCTCGACCGTGCCGTCAAGTACATGGACGAGACCGGCCGGCCGTACGCGCTGGTGATGCAAAAGGGCAGCGTTGCGCCATACGAGCTGAAGGCGGGCGACGCAGCTGCGCGCCGTGCCGCGCCCGCCGCAGTGTCGCAGCTGCGCGGCACCGCGCCTGGCGAACGGGCGACGCGCAACGCGGCGCTGCAACGGGTGATCGCGCACACGCCGCTCGAAGGCACGGTAGTGCTCGCGTCGACCGGCTTCTGCGGCCGCGAACTGTACGCACTCGACGACCGGCCGAACCAGCTGTACATGGTCGGCTCGATGGGTTGTCTGACGCCGTTCGCGCTGGGCCTCGCGCTCGCGCGTCCGGACCTGCAGGTGGTCGCGCTCGACGGCGACGGTGCCGCGCTGATGCGCATGGGCGTGTTCGCGACGCTCGGCGCGTACGGCCCGGGCAACCTGACGCACGTGCTGCTCGACAACGGCGCGCACGATTCGACCGGCGGCCAGGCGACGGTGTCGCCGCAGGTGTCGTTCGCGGGCGTCGCGGCGGCTTGCGGCTACGCGTCGTCGATCGAAACCGACGACCTTGCGGTGCTCGACGCCGAACTGGCCGCGCCGCGCCTCGCCGGCCCGCGCTTCGTGCGGCTTGCGATTCGCCGCGGCACGCCGGACGGCCTGCCGCGCCCGACCATCACGCCGCCCGATGTGAAGACGCGCCTGATGCGCCACATCGGCGCGCTAGCCTGACGAGGAGATTCCGATGCTGTTGCTGAATCCGGGTCCGGTGACGCTGACTGCGCGCGTGCGCAACAGCCTGCTGCAAACCGACCTGTGCCACCGCGAAAGCGAATTTTTCGACCTGCAGGACGAGGCGCGCGCGCGTCTTCTGCAAATTTACGATCTCGATCCGGCGCAGTGGAGCGCGGTGCTGATGACCGGCTCGGGCACGGCCGCCGTCGAAAGCATGGTGGCGGCGCTGGTGCCGGACAACGGCCGGCTGCTGGTGATCGAAAACGGCGTGTACGGCGAGCGCATCGCGCAGATCGCGACGCAGTACCGGATCCCGCATACGGTCGTGAAGCACGAGTGGATGGAAGCGCCCGACGTGGCGCGGATTTCCGCCGCGCTCGACGCGGACCGTGCGATCACGCACGTCGCGGTGATTCATCACGAGACCACCACCGGCCGCCTGAACGATCTGCAGACGCTGGCCGCGCTGTGCCGCGCGCGCAACGTGCGGCTGCTGGTGGACGGCGTCAGCAGCTTCGGCGCCGAAGCGATCGATTTCGCCGATCCGACCATCGCGGCGGTGGCCGCGACCGCGAACAAGTGCCTGCATGGCGTACCGGGCGCGGCCTTCGTGATCGTGCGGCGCGACGCGCTGGCGGTGGCGGCGAGCCGCACGTACTACCTGGATCTCGGGCGCCTTGCGCGTCTGCAGGAGCAGCGCAATACGCCGTTCACGCCGTCGGTGCATGCGTACTACGCGCTGGTCGAGGCCTTGCGCGAACTGACCGACGAAGGCGGCTGGAGCGCGCGTCACGCGCGTTATGCGGCACTGGCCGAACAGGCGCGCGCAGGGCTGGCGGCGCGCGGCATCGGCAGTGCGTTGCCGGCGCAGGAGTCGTCGGTGGTGCTGCGCGCGTACCGCTTGCCGGCCGGCGTCACCTATGCGCGGCTGCACGACGCGCTGAAGGCGCGCGGCTTCGTGATCTACGCGGGGCAGGGTGGTTTGTCGGCCGAGCTGTTCCGGATCTCGACGATGGGCGACATCCATGCGCCGGACGTCGAACGCTTGCTGCAGAGCTTTGACGCGTTGTCGAAGTAGCGGCGATGGGGCGTGCTGCCGGCCTGGAAAGGCGGCGGCATGGCCGGCGTACGGGTTGCGCATGAGCGATGTCGCGCATCCGGACGATTACCGCCATGAAGCATATTTCCGACATCCCGGAATTAACCCATTATTTGGCCACAAAACACCCATAATTCCGGAATATCGGAAATATGGGTGTGCGTTGTATTTCCGACATCCCGGAATTAATGGTCTTTCAGCGTCTGATTGTGAGATAATTCCGGTATCGCGGAACAACTCCGCCGCAGGCGTTCACGATGACTCGACCACTGCCTCGCCCGGTTCCGAACCCCGATCCGCTCGCGCGGGATATCTCCGCAGTCGGCGCGATGGTGCGCAACTACCGCGCCGAGAACGGCATGCCGATCAACGATGCCGCTGATCTGCTGGGCGTCTCCAAAGACGTCCTGTCGAGGCTCGAAAACGGCCGCCCGATCGGGCTGGACAAGCTGTTCCTGATTCTCGACGGCTTCGGCCTGAATCTGCTGATCGTGCCGAAGTGGCACACGTCCGTCGCGCGTAAAGCGGTGCTGGACAGCGCGGCAGCACACTCGTCAGATGGCGCGTCGGCTCTGGAGCGTGACTGATGGCGCATGTTCTGGGCGTTTCGACCAACGGCGCGATCGTCGGCCACGTCACATTCGATGCTGAAGCCGATCTGTACAGCTTCGACTACGACGCAGCATGGCGCGCGCGCACACAGGCCTTCCCGCTGTCGCCGCATATTCCCGTCGACAGCCCCGTTGCCGCACCGGGCACGGTGCATCGCTTCGTCGAGAACCTGTTGCCAGAAGGGCGAGCGCTCGACGTGGCAACCAGCTTCTTTCACGTCTCCAGAAACAACACGTACGGCCTGATCCGGATGCTTGGCAAGGAACCGGCGGGCGCGCTCAGTTTCTTTGCTGACGACGATTCGGGCGCGCCGCCTGCGCAGCCTCCCGAGGTTCTGGAGCCGGTACGCCGCGCGATCAGCCCCGAAGAGCTGGCCGAGCGCATCGAGCAGCGCAATGCGGTTCCGTTTGCGGTCTGGGATGGGCAGGTGCGGCTCTCGGTTGCGGGGCAACAGGACAAGCTGCAGGTGCTCGTCGAAGGCGAACATCTGTCGCTGGTGGATGGCGCGCTCAGCTCGACTCATATCCTGAAGCCTGAAGCGCTGAACGCACGCACGCCGTTCATGGTCGCCAACGAACACTTCTGCATGACGCTCGCCGCGCGGATCGGGCTGCCGGTCGCGCCGGTTTCGATCCGCCGCATCCCCGCGCCGATCCTGCTGATCGAGCGCTTCGATCGCGACGTGTCGTATGCGCCCCACGATTCCACTCAGGTCGTCTCAGTGCGACGCAAGCACATCATCGACGGCTGTCAGGCGCTCGATTTGCCGTCGGCATTCAAATACGAGCGCTATCTCGGCGACGCGCCCGACGTACAGAATATTCGCGACGGCGTCAGCTACGAAAAGCTGTTCTCGCTGACCACGCATTGCGTGCAACCGGCGCGTGCCAGAACCTCGCTGGTCCAATGGGCGATCCTGCAATTGCTGATCGGCAACAGCGATGCGCACGGCAAGAACCTGTCCTTTTTCGTCAGTCACGCCGGCCTGACGCCGGCACCGCTTTACGACCTGGTATGCGTCAACGCGTATGGCGCGGCGTTCGTGCAGGACATGGCGATGGGCTACGGCGATGTATTTCGCCTTGAAGAGATTAGTGCATTCGCACTGGCCGACTTCGCGCATCGTACCGGCACGAGGCCGAAGCTTGTCGCGCGCGAGATGCTTCGGATGGCGCGCGCAGCCGCCGCAGCGGTCGATACGCTCGCTGCATCGGATGTGTACGTCGGCGACGAGCGCGCACTGGTACGGCAGATCGCCGCTTTCATCACGAAACAGGCCGGGCGCCTCACCACCCTCGCGCCAATGATCGCGCAGGTCGACCCCGACTTGCTGTAAGTTCGCGATCCGTCCAGCTGCGAGACGCACGCGGCGCGCCGCGCATCTACACACGCACATACAACCCGTCTGGCGAACCGTCGTCGCAGTGGTGCAGAGCTGTGCAGAAGCACGTTCCTGAAGCGCTATAGAATCAGCACGGTTATCGCATCGGGCCACGCCGCACACGCTGTGCACGCTACGGCACAGCCCGGCGCGCCGCGTGCCCGCGCGGCGCTTTCGCATCAACGCGGCCCGGGCCGCCGAGCTTGAAGTCGATCCAGATGAGCGTTCCCACCGAGTACCGGATGTCGTTGCTGCGCGGCGGCGATCTGCAGCTTTACCGCCGTACCTGCCGGGGCGGTACCAGCCTGATGCTGGTGCCCGCGGCCGCCGAGCCGTCGCCGCAGAGTCTCACCTGTCTGCAGGCTGAATACGCGCTGCGCGAGAAGCTGGACGCCAGCTGGGCCGCCGTGCCGCTGATGATGACCCGCTACGACAACCGCATGGCGCTGCAGCTATCCGACCCGGGCGGCGTGTTGCTGAGCGATCTGTGCCGCGCGCCGTGGAAAATCGACGAATTCCTGCCGTTTGCCGCCGCGCTGGCGCGGGCCATACGCGAATTGCACGCGCGCGAGCTGATGCATGGCGACCTGAACCCGGGCAACATCCTCGCCGAACGAGCTTCCGCACAAGTCTGGCTGACAGGCTTCGGCCACGCGGCGGGCCGTGCGGCCGAAAGCGGCGCGACGGCCGCGGCATCGGTCGGCGCATCGGCCACAGCGGCGAGCAGTTCAGCGTCCGCAGCGACAAGCTCCGCATCAGGCGGCTTTGCGTACATGGCGCCGGAGCAAAGCGGTCTCGTCAATCGCACGGTGGACCAGCGCGCCGACCTGTACGCGCTCGGCTGCATCTACTACGAGATGCTGACAGGCGTGTTGCCGCTGGTCGCCGCCGACGCGATGACGCTGGCGCATTCGCACGCCGCGCGCCAGCCGGTACTGCCGGCGGCGCACGTGGCCGGCATCCCCGCGCAGGTTTCGGCGATCGTGATGAAGCTGCTCGCGAAGGCACCGGAGGAGCGCTACCAGTCGGCCGCGGGCCTTGCCGTCGATCTCGGGCACTGTGCGGCCGCATGGCGCGAGTGGCAAGCCGTCGCGCAGTTTCCGCTCGATCTGCACAATATCGCCTACTACGTGAAGGCGTCGCAGCGGCTCTACGGCCGCGCGCCGGAACTCGACGCCCTTGACGCTGCGTTCGGGCGGGTCGCGGCGAGCGGGGTCTCCGAGTTCGTGCGGCTCGCCGGCCGTTCGGGGTCCGGCAAGTCGTCGCTGGTGGCGGGCTTCGCAGAGCGTCTCGGGGAGCGCGCACAGCGCTTTGCCTCCGGCAAGTGCGATCAGGTGACCCAGGCGATTCCGTATTCGGGTCTCGCGCAGGCGCTCGTCGCGCTGGTCCGGCCGATTCTCGGCGAACCGGAGGAAGCGTTTCGCGCGTCGCGCGCGCGGCTTGCCGAGGCACTCGGCCTGAGCGCCGGGCTGCTGACCGGCCTGGTTCCCGAGCTTGCGCTGGTACTGGGTGAACCGCCCGCGCTCGCGCAGTTGCCGCCGCAAGCGGAACGGGAGCGTTTTCTGCGCGCCGCGGCGCGGCTGGTCGGCGTATTTGCGCAGCCGCAGCGGCCGCTCGTGCTGTTTCTCGACGACCTGCAATGGATGGACGCCGGCACCCAGGCGGTACTCGACTATCTGCTCAACGAGGCCGGCATCCGCCATCTGCTGCTGATCGGCGCGCTGCGCGACGACGAAGTCGGCGCCGAGCATCCGCTGCATGGCAGTGCGCGCGTCACGCGGATGCGTGCGCTCGATCTCGCGCTGGCGCCGCTGGCCGCCGCCGACCTCGCGCGTTTCATCGCTGATACGCTGGGTTGCGATGTCGACGAAGCAGAGCCGCTTGCCGAACTGGTCGAACAAAGGACGCACGGCGAACCGCTGTTCGCGATCCAGTTCATTGCCGCGCTCGCCGAGCAGGGCCTGATCGGCTTCGACCACGCAGCCGGGCGCTGGCACTGGCAGCTGCCGCTGATTCGCGCACAGGGCGACGCGGGCAACGTCGCGAACCTGCTGCTGGCGAAGCTCGGCACCTTGTCGCCGGCCACCCGCAACCTGCTCGGCTATCTCGCCTGCCTTGGCAATCACGCGGCGACCAGCTTGCTGGCGAGCGCCGCGGCAATGCCCGAAGACGAAGTGCGCAGCGCGCTGGCCGACGCGCAGCGCGCCGATCTCGTCTATCCGCGCGACGACGCGTGGTGCTTCTGGCACGACCGCGTGAGCGAAGCCGTGTATGCCGCGAGCAGCGCAAGCGAACAGGCGGCGCTGCATCTGCAGATCGGCCGGCGCCTGGCCGCCCGGGTCGAAGCTGCGCCGGAGGAGCCGTCGACCGAACTGCTGTTTGCGACGGTCAATCAGGTTAATCGCGGCAGCGGCGGGCTCACGTCGCGCGACGAGCGCATCTATTTCGGTCACCTCAATCTGATCGCCGGCCAGCGCGCGAAAGCGGCAACCGCCTACACGTCGGCCCTCGCGTATCTGGACGTGGCCGCCCAACTCCCGGGCGATGCCGCGAGTGCCGCGCATCGGCATGCGGTGGCACTGCATCGCGCCGAATGCGAATTTTTGAGCGGTGCGTCGGCGGCGGCCGAGACACGGCTCACCGAACTGGCCGGCTGCGCGATCGACCTGCCGCTGCGCGCCGATCTGACGCGACTGCGCGCCGCGCTGTATACGACATTCGACCAGCCCGATCGCGCGTTCGACGTCAGCGTCGACTATCTGCGCGCGGTCGGCGAGGATTTGCCGCTGCGCCCCACCGACGCTCAGGTCGAGGCGGAATTGCAGCGTCTGCTCCGGCTGATCGGCACGCGCCCGATCGAGGCATTGCGCGACCTGCCGCTGACCACCGATCCGGTGCGCCGCGGCACGCTCGCCGTCTACGGCGACCTGATTCCCGCCGCGCTGTTTACCGACCTGAACCTGCACGACCTGATCCGCTTGCGCATTGCGAACCTGAGTCTCGAACACGGCTACAGCGATGCGTCGTGCTACGGCATCGTGGGTCTGGTGCGCATCGTCGGTGCGCGGCACGGCGACTATGCGCTCGGCTTTCGCTTCGGCGAGCTGGCAATGCATCTGTGCGACGTGCGCGGCCTCACGCGCTACAAGGCGCGCGTCGAGATGGTGTTCGGCAGCATCGTGATGCCGTGGGTGAAGCCGGCGCTGGCCGGCGAGGCCTTCATGCGCCGCGCGATGCGTACCGCTGCCGAAAGCAGCGATCCGACCTTTTACGTCTATGCGCGCCGCAATCTCGTCAGCCATCTGATTTTCGCCGGCGCGCCGCTCGACGAGTTGCTGCGCGAGGCCGAAGCCGGTCTTGCGTCTGCGATGGAACGGGAGTTCAGCCTCGTAGTCGACTCCCATCTCGCGCAGATCGTGATGTTCCGGCAACTGCGCGGCTTGCCGCTCGACGCGGCCGCGCTGCGCGATGCGGGTTACGAGCGCGACTGGATCGAGGTGTTTGCGCGCGGCGGCAGTTCGTCGCGTCCGATCGCCGCGTTTTCCGCGTGGACCCATGCGCTGCAGGCGAACCTGATGCTCTGCGACCTGCCCGCCGCACTGGCAGCGGAACAGCACGCCGCAGCGCTGAGCTGGTCGTCGAGCGCGTTTATCGAGTCTGCGGAGTTCTGGTTCTTCGGCGCGCTCGCGCACGCGGCAGCGGCCGGCGCCGGGTTGCCCGAAGGCAGCCGCCCGCATCGTGCGACGCTGGCCGAGCACACCGCGCGGTTGCGCGTCGTGGCAGCCAGTTGTCCGGAAAATTTTGCGGCGCGCCTGACGCTGGTCGAAGCGGAGACCGCCCGCATCGACGGCCGGCTGCTCGACGCGCTGCAACTGTACGAGCGCGCGTTGCAGCAGGCGCAGCAGCACGGCTTCCTGCAGATCGAAGCGCTTGCCAACGAACTTGCCGCATGCCTTTGTCAGCAGCTCGGCCTGAAAGCCGCCGCGCGTGCGCATTGGCGGGAGGCGCGCGACGCGTATTTGCACTGGGGTGCGCTCGCGAAGGTCGAGCAACTGGACCAGAAGTGCCCGTTGCTGCGCGAGGTGGCGCGCTCGGCGAAGCTGGCGCAGGCGCCGCGTGCGAGCGCGGCGCCGCTGGACGTCGAGGCGGTGCTGCGGGCGTCGCATGCGCTGTCGAGTGAAATCGTGTTGAGCCGGTTGATCGACGTGCTGATGGGCACCGCGCTCGAGCTGGCCGGCGCCGAGCGCGGCGTGCTGGTGCTGCTGCATGGCGACGATCTGCGCATCGCGGCACAGGCGAGCGTGCAAGGCGACGATGTGCAGGTGACGCTGCAGCCGGACGGCGCCCTCGCCGACGAACTGCCGGTCGCGCTGCTGCAGACCGTGTTGCGCACCTCGGTACACGTCGTCCTCGACGATGCGGCCAACGACAGCGCGTTCGCGCGAGACCCGTACCTGAGCCGGCGCGGCACGCGCTCGGTGCTATGCATGCCGCTCGCGCGCCAATCGCGGCTCACCGGCCTGCTGTACCTGGAGAACAACCTGATTCGCGGCGCGTTCACCCGCGAGCGCACCGAATTGCTCGCGGTGCTCGCGTCGCAGGCGGCGATCTCGCTGGAAAACGCTCGCCTGTATGCGGATCTGGTCGAGCAGACCCAGCAGCGCGAACAGGCGGTCGATGCGCTGCGCGACGTGCAGAACGAACTGATGCGCGTGAGCCGGCTGACGACGATGGGCGAGCTGGTGGCGTCGATCGTGCACGAAGTGAGTCAGCCGCTGACGGCGGTGGGCACCTCGGCGGGCGCGGCGCTGCGCTGGCTCGAGCGAGATGTGCCGGAGGTGGCCGAAGCCTGCGAGATGCTGACCGGCATCGTCGACGACACGTTGCGCGCCCGCGAAGTGGTGCGCGGCCTGCGCGCGCTGGTGAAGAAAGCACCGCCGGCGTTCGCGCAGTTCGACCTGAATGCGGCAATACGCGAAGTGCTCGCGCTGACGCGCGGCCAGCGTCGCGAGCACGACGTCACGCTCGACGAGCGCGCGGTGGCCGGCGCGTGCTTCGTGTACGGCGACCGCGTGCAGTTGCAGCAGGTGGTGCTGAACCTCGTGCTGAACGCGATCGAGGCGATGGCGGAAGTGCACTACGGGCCGCGTGTGCTGAGCGTCGGCTCGCACGCGATGGCCGGCGGCGCGGTGCGTGTGGTGGTCGAAGACAGCGGTACCGGTGTCGAGCCGGCGCTGGCGGCGCGCCTGTTCGAGCCGTTCGTGACGACCAAGGACGGTGGCCTCGGCATGGGGCTGTCGATCTGCCGCGCCATCGTTGCCGCGCACGACGGCGAACTGTCCGCAGCGCAACGCACGGATAGACGCGGCGCGGTGTTCAGCTTTACGCTGCCCGCGCCGCAGGAGGAACCTGTTTCGACCTGACTACACCCGCACGCCGCTCAACTGCGCGTTACGACGTCTTCACCAGCACCGGCGTGTCGCGATACTGCGTCGGAAACAGCCGCTTCAGATCGGTGATCTTCGGCATGTCGTTGATCGCGATATACGGCGAGTCCGGATGCAGCGTCAGATAGTTCTGGTGATACTGCTCGGCCGGATAGAATGTGCGGTCCGGCTCGATCGTCGTGACGATCTTGTCGGAAAACACGTGCGCGCCGCCGAGCTGCGCGATGTACGCCTTCGCGATGCGCGCCTGCTCGGGCGTAGCCGGGAAGATCGTCGAGCGGTATTGCGTGCCGCTGTCCGGCCCCTGGTGGTTCAGCTCGGTCGGGTTGTGGGCCACCGAGAAGTAGATCTGCAGGATCCGGCCGTAGCTGATCTGATGCGGGTCGAAGGTCACGCTCACCGATTCCGCGTGGCCGGTGGTGCCGGTGCTGACGGTCTCGTACTCGGCCGCCGAGCGCGCGCCGCCGGTATAGCCGGACACGGCGCTCGTCACGCCTTTCACGTGCTGAAACACGCCTTGCACGCCCCAGAAACAGCCGCCGGCGAGCACCACGGTTTCGCTCGACGGCGCCGTGGCGGCGTTTTCGTCGACCACCGGCGCCGGCACCGTGTGCGACTCTTCGGCCGAAACGTGGCGCTGTACGAGCCCGACGCCGGCCGCCGCAGCGGCCACCAGTGCGAGCATCGGCAGCCGGCGGCGCAGCGCGGCGCGCACGCCGCGGGTAGGTTCCTTATGCATATTTGCCTCCATGATGAAGTAGGGATCAACCGAACGTGAACGCATACGCGCGCACGCCCGGATCGAGAAAGCGGATCTCGAAGGTATGGTCGGTGATCGGGCCGCTCTGGCGGATCAGCTGATACAGCCTTTGTTCGGTGACCGTGCCATTGCCGTTCGCGTCGGTGTCGCTGCCGTGATTCGCGCCCGGCGCGGCGCCGTCGATCGTCACCTGGAAGCGTACCGGCTTGCCGTCCGCCGACGGTCCGAGCACGAGGTGCAGATCGCGTGCATGAAAGCGGTAGGCGATCGCGCCGCCGGCCTGGTTCAGGTCGGTGTGCTCGGAGCCGAGCGTCCAGTTGCCGTCGAGCGCCCATTCGTTCTGGCCAAGGTCCTTGCCGAGCGTGTAGTGGTGCGGCTTGTCCATCACCGGGTCGCCGGGCGATGCGAAGCCCTGCGCGCGTTCATAGCCGACGTAGGTTTCCGGCGACTGGACATCGCCCACCGACGGCGCGGCTTGCGCCCCCTTGCCGTTATCCTGCACGAGTCCCGGCGGCAGATCCTTTGCGCCGGCTTCGGTCAGCAGCTGGCGGATATCCTGTTCGGAGCCGGCGTAATCGCCTTCGCCGAAGTGGTGCGCGCGGATCTGGCCTTTGGCGTCGACTAAATAGTCCGCGGGCCAGTATTCGTTGTTGAACGCGCGCCAGATCTTGTAGTTGTCGTCGATCGCGACCGGGTAGTCGACCTTCAGGTCGCTGACCGCGCGCTTCACGTTGCCGACGTCCTTCTCGAACGCGAACTCGGGGGTGTGCACACCGATCACCACGAGGCCCGAGTCACGATACTTGTCGGCCCATGCCTTCACGTACGGCAGCGTGCGCAGGCAGTTGATGCACGAGTAGGTCCAGAAGTCGACCAGCACGACCTTGCCGCGCAGCTGCGCGGCCGTAAGCGGCGGCGAATTCAGCCATTGTGTCGCGCCGTCCAGCGACGGCAGCGTGCCTTCGACCGGCAGCGGGCCATTGGCGGCGCCTTGTGCGGTGCTGCCTGTAGCGGCCGCAACCGCCGACGTATCTGCAGCGGCACCTGAAGCGCCGCCTGCCGCGTTATGGGTCAGCAGGTTTTGCTGCTGGCCCTTGCCCGGATGCAGGCGGTCCAGCACACGCTGTTCGAGGTTGTTGGTGCCGGACAGCGACAGTTGCGTCAAAAATCCGGTGTCCGCATGCAGCGCGATCGCGGCCACGCCGCCCAGCACGGCAACGCCGAGTACTCGCTTGACCCACTCGCTGACGTGCAACGACTTTTTCATCGTCGTGAACACCTTGCCGCCGACCACCAGGGCGAGGGCGAGCGAGGTCGCCGCGCCCGCGGCATAGGCGAGCAGCAACAGCGAGGTGGTGACGCTTGCGCCTTGCAGTGCGGCGCCGGTCAGGATCAGGCCGAGAATCGGGCCCGCGCACGGTGCCCACAGCAGGCCGGTGGCGACGCCGAGCAGCAGCGACGACCACACCACCGAACGGTCTTGCTGCGCGTTTTGCGCCGATTCGGACAGCCGCGAGCCGAGCGCGACCAGCGGCCGTGTGAGCCGGTCGGACAACGACGGCAACAGCAGCGTGAGCCCGAACAGCGCCATCACGACCAGCGCGACGATGCGACCGTACTGGTTCGCGGCGACTGCCCAGCCGCCGCCGACGGCTGCCAGCGCGGCCACCGCGCTGAACGTCACTGCCATGCCGACCAGCAGCGGCAGGCTGCTCTGCACGAACGGCCGGCCGGTGCGGGCAAACACAAAGGGCAAAACCGGCAGGATGCAAGGGCTGACGATGGTCAGCACCCCGCCGAGCCAGGCAATCAGAAACGGGACAATCATTTTCATATTCTCCACGATGGGTTGCGCGCCGCCGCTGACGGCGCAGAGCCCGTCGGCGCAATGTTGCGCACAAGGGGGCTTTCATCGGGCAAACACGCTTTGCCGTTGGTTATTCCCCGATATATCGGATAGTCGGGGCAGGCGTGCGGAAATGACAGTTGCGTCGGCGGTAATAATGCCGGCGGCGCGTGACGCCGGGATCAACGGGGCTCAGCGGGCCTCGGCGGGCCGTAGCGTGCCTCAGCGGGCTTCAAAACGGCCTCAACGCCCTCAACGGCGTCCGCACAGGCTCAGCTGGCCTCGTGCGCCTTGCGCGGCGGCGGCTCGAACTGCTCGACCAGAAAGTCGATGAACGCGCGCACCCGCGCCGCCTGGTTCTGCCGGCTCGGGTAATAAACAAACAGATCCGCATCCGGCAGCCCGAATTCGGGCAGCACGATCTTCAGCCGGCCGCTTTGCACGTACTTCTGCAGATCCCATTCGGAGCGGATCAGGATGCCGTGGCCGTCGAGCGCCCAGCCGAGCACGATGTCGCCGTCGTTGCTGGACAGCATGCCGTGCACCTTGATGGCCACGCTGTGCTGGTCGCGCACGAAGCGCCAGATGCCGTACGCATCGTCGTTCTGCCGGTGCACGATGCAGCGGTGCTGTGCGAGATCGGCGGCCTGTTCCGGCGTGCCGTGCCGCGCCAGATATTTCGGCGAAGCGCACAAAAAACGCCGGTTCGACATGATGCGCCGTGCATTCAGACGCTGATCGGGCAATTCGCCAAAGCGGATGCCGAGATCGAAGCCATGCTCGATCAGGTCGATCGGCCGGTCGGTCACCTCAAGTTGCACCTCGACATCCGGGTAAGCGTTCGCGAATTTCGAAACCAATGGCGCAATGGTCGTGCGTCCGAAGCCGAGCGAAGCATTCACGCGCAGCAAGCCGCGCGGCGTGGCGCCGCTCATCGACACCGCGTCTTCCATTTCCTGCACCTGGCTCAGGATGCGCGACGCGTGCTGCAGATAGATCGCGCCCTCGGTGGTCAGGCTGACCGTGCGCGTGGTGCGGTTGACGAGCCGCACGCCGAGCTTTTCCTCCATCTGCGCGAGCCGCCGGGTGGCCGCCGGCGGCGTGATGTCGAGCGCGCGCGCCGCCGCCGACAGGCTCTCGTGGCGCGCCAGCAGGATGAAAAATTCGAGGTCGGAGCTGATGTCGGTCTTCACTGAAAGTGAAATATCAATTAAATCTTGCTGAATTCTAACGTGTGTAGCTCGACGTAATCTTGCGCCTGTCGAATATGGTTTTGACCCGCCGCAAGCACCCGTAACGTGCCGTACCTGGATTTCTGGAGGACACCCTTGAAGATCGTTGAGATTCGCGAAAAAACCCTGCCGATCAGCTCGTCGATACGTAATGCGTATATCGACTTCAGCAAGATGACCTTGAGTCTCGTCGCCGTGATCACCGACGTGATCCGCGATGGCAAGCCGGTGGTCGGCTACGGTTTCAACTCGAACGGCCGTTACGGTCAGGGCAAGCTGATGCGCGAGCGTTTCATCCCGCGCGTGATGGAAGCCGACCCGGAATCGCTGGTCGATTCGACCGGCAAGAACCTCGATCCGCACAAGATCTGGTCGACCATGTTCACCAACGAAAAGCCCGGCGGTCACGGCGAGCGTTCGGTGGCGATCGGCACGATCGACATGGCCGTGTGGGATGCGGTGGCGAAGATCGAAGGCAAGCCGCTGTTCCAGCTGCTCGCCGACCGCTACGGCAACGGCGTGCCGGACCGCAAGGTGTTCGTGTACGCAGCCGGCGGTTACTACTATCCGGGCCAGGACCACACCAAGCTGAAGGACGAGATGCGCAGCTACATCGACCGCGGCTACACGGTGGTCAAGAAGAAGATCGGCGGCGGCTCGCTCGACGAAGATCTGCGCCGTATCGATTCGATCCTGTCGGTGCTGCAGGACGGCCAGAAGCTCGCCGTGGATGCGAACGGCCGCTTCGATCTGGACACCGCGATTCAATACGCGAAGGCGCTGTCGCAATACGACCTGTTCTGGTACGAAGAGCCGGGCGATCCGCTCGACTTCGAACTGCAGGCCACGCTGCGCAACTACTACGACAAGCCGATGGCAACCGGCGAAGACCTGTTCTCGATGCAGGACGCGCGCAACCTGATCCGCTACGGCGGCATGCGTTCGGACCGCGACTGGCTGCAGTTCGACTGCGCGCTGTCGTATGGCCTCGTCGAATACCTGCGCACGCTCGACATGCTGCACGAGCACGGCTGGTCGCGTAAGCGCTGCATTCCGCACGGCGGCCATCAGATGTCGCTGAACATCGCGGCGGGTCTGGGCCTCGGCGGCAACGAATCGTATCCGGATCTGTTCCAGCCGTTCGGCGGCTTCCCGGATGGCGTGAAGGTCGAAAACGGCTACATCACGATGCCGGATCTGCCGGGTATCGGCTTCGAAGGCAAGGCCGATCTGTTCAAGGAAATGCAGGCACTGTCGGCGTAAGCGCGCCGCCTCTGTCGAGCCGCCTGTCCGTGTGCGAGGGGAAGCGCAACGGGCAAGCGGCTTTGTCGCATCACGACGGTCCGCGCGCAAACCAACCGTGGGAGCGGTGCGCGCGAAAACGACCGTCAAGTACTTGAGTCAGTGTGCCGTTAGCCACGTACGGTCTAACGGCACACATGCCGGAAGAGGAGACCCAGCATGAGTGTTCAACGTATCAGACAGAGCCTTTCCAAGCTGTATGTGCAGGTGCTGATCGGCATCATCATCGGCGTGCTGCTTGGCCACTTCAATCCCGACGTCGGCTCGCAGATGAAGCCGCTCGGCGATCTGTTCATCAAGCTGATCCGCATGGTGCTGGCACCGATCATTTTTGCATCGGTGGTGGTCGGCATCGCGCGCATGAACGACATTCACGAAGCCGGACGGGTCGGCGTGAAAGCGCTGTTGTACTTCGAAATCGTGTCGACCTTTGCGCTCGCGATCGGTCTGGTGGTGGTCAACGTGATGAAGCCGGGCGCCGGCATGAACGTCGATCCCGCGCATATCGATGCCGCGTCGATCGCCACCTTCACGCATGCCGCGAAAGAACACGGCGCGATCGACTTCTTCATGAACATCGTGCCGTCGACGATCGTCGGGGCGTTCGCCAACGGCGATATGCTGTCGATCATCTTCTTCTCGGTGCTGTTCGCCGTCGCGCTCGCGAAGATGGGCAAGCGCGCCGAGCCGTTCGTCGACATGCTCGACACGTTCCTGCACGGCATGTTCGGCGTGGTGCGCATCGTGATGTACGTCGCGCCGATCGGTGCATTCGGCGGCATTGCGTTTACGGTCGGCAAGTACGGCATTGGAACCTTGAAGCAGTTCGGCGAACTGATGCTGTGCGTGTACCTGACTTCGGTGGTGTTCATCGTCGTGATTCTCGGCACGATCATGCGCATGTGCGGGCTGTCGCTGTGGAAGTACCTGCGCTACATCAAGGACGAAATCCTGATCACGTTCGGTACCGCGTCGACTGAAGCGGTGCTGCCGCAGATGCTGATCAAGATGGAACAGCTTGGCTGTCGCAAGTCGGTGGTCGGCATGGTGCTGCCGACCGGCTACACGTTCAATGCCGACGGCACGTCGATCTATCTGACGATGGCGGCGATTTTCGTCGCGCAGGCGATGAACATTCCGTTGACGCTCGAAGACCAGCTGATCGTGCTCGGCGTGCTGCTGTTCACGTCGAAGGGTTCGGCGGGGGTGGCGGGCGCGGGTTTCGTGGCGCTGGCGGCGACGCTGTCGTCGATGCACAGCATTCCGGTCGCGGGCCTCGTGTTGCTGCTCGGCGTGGACCGTTTCCTGAACGAAGCGCGCGCAGTGACCAATCTGATCGGCAATGGTGTCGCGACACTCGCTGTCGCGCGTTGGGAAGGTGCGCTCGATCGGGTCCGCGTGAAGGCGATTCTCGACGGCCGCCTCGACCCGGAATCGATCGATACGCCCGACAGTCTGCCGCTGAACGCCGAGCCCGCCAGCGGCCGGTAATAACGACAGCATGACCAGCACGAGATGAGCTTGTTTGCGCCGCGTTTTGACGCGGCGCAAACGTTTTTTTGCAGGAAAAGCTCAAGTTGGGTGAGAAGGTGCCGTTGATATCAGTGAAAGACCAAGCGCTTGCGTTTATCGTCAGCGCAAGGGCCGCCGATACAAACAACAACCTTCTTGCCCAATCATGTTTTCACGCCTCTCCATTTCAGCCCGATTGTGGGCTACGACAGCGCTGCTGGGTGTTCTGATGGTCGCACTCGGGCTGCTCGCGCAGTTCGGCATGCAGGACCTCAGCGACGACCTCGATTACGCGTATTCGAACCAGCTTGCTTCGTCGATCGCACTCGGCAAATCCAACCTGAACCTGACGATCGTGCGCACCACGATCGATCGCGCGATGCTGCACCCGGAATCGCCGGACGTGCCGCAACTGCTGCAAAAAGCGCTCGACTACCTGGCGATTTCGGATCGCGCATGGCAGGAGTACAGCACGCTGCCGCACGAGCCGGAAGAGCAGCAACTGGTGGACGCGGCCAACGCCGCGCGCACGGCGATCGTGCAGCAGGCGCTGCTGCCGATGATCGACGCCATCAAAAAGGGCGACCAGCGCACTGCCGACGACATCGCGATGCGCGGCATCGTCAAGTACACGGTGCCGCTCGCGAAAGCGTGGGACGCGCTCGCGCAATGGAAGCTCGAGCGCGGCAAGCGCGCGTTCGATTCGGCGCACGACAATTTCCGGATGCTGCGTATCGTCGGGCTGGTGCTGATCGTGGTCGGGCTGGCGGCATGCGTCGGCTGCGCGATGGGGCTGAACCGTTCGATCTCGCGGCCGCTCGTCACGGTGCTCGAGCAGTTGCGGCGTATCGCCAGCGGCGATCTGACCGGCCGCTTCGACGCCCATTCGCAAGACGAAATGGGCAAGCTGGTCGAAGGCCTGAAGACGATGCAAGGCGGTCTCACTGAAACGGTGCGCCAGGTCACGCATAGCTCGGAATCGATCGTCACGGCGACGCGCCAGATCGCAGCGGGCAATGGCGACCTGTCGCAGCGTACCGAAGAGCAGGCCGCATCGCTGCAGGAAACCGCGGCGAGCATGGAACAGCTGACCGCCACGGTCAAACAGAACGCCGACAACGCGCGTCAGGCGCAAGAGCTGGCCGGCAAGGCCAACCTGATCGCGGGACGCGGCGCGAGCGTGGTGGGCGACGTGGTGGAGACGATGGGCAGCATCGACCACAGCTCGCAGAAAATTGCCGACATCACCGGCGTGATCGAAAGCATTGCGTTCCAGACCAACATCCTCGCGCTGAATGCAGCCGTCGAAGCAGCGCGTGCTGGGGATCAGGGGCGCGGCTTCGCGGTGGTGGCGGGCGAAGTGCGCTCGCTCGCGCAGCGCGCCGGCGTCGCGGCCAAGGAGATCAAGGAACTGATCGGCGCTTCGGTGGAGCGCGTCAGTGCGGGTGCGCGTCTCGTCGGTACGGCCGGCGAGACGATGGAAGAGCTGCGCCAGTCGATCGGGCACGTGACGTCGATCATGGCTGAGATCGCCGCGGCTTCCGAAGAACAGCGCGACGGCATCGAGCAGGTCAACCGCGCGGTATCGCAGATGGACCAGGTGTCGCAACAGAATGCGGCGCTGGTCGAGCAGGCCGCTGCCGCAGCCGCCGCGCTCGACGAGCAGGCGCATTCGCTGCGCCGGGCGGTGTCGGTGTTTCAGCTGGCTTGAGGCAGGGCGCGAGGCCGCGGGCGGGCGCGCGTGATTCGATGCGCGCGTGCACCGCATACAGCGGTGCCTCGCGGCCGCTCTTCGCACGGCCCCAGATTTCTTCATCGGTCAGCGTGGTCTCGATCAATTCGACCGGCATGCCGCCGTCCTCCACCGCGGCTACGCGAAACCCCGCGACCGGCTCGTACGGGCGGAGCAGCACGGTCATTCCCTCAAGCGCCTCGTCCAGCTTGTCGACCTTGAATGCAAGGTGCGGCACGCTCTGCAGCAGCGGATGCAGCGGGCACCCCTTCTCAAAGCGATGGAACTGCACGCGCGCGAGTTCGCAGCCGCTGTCGCTCGTGTACATCCGCATCGCGGCACTGTAGCGTTCGCTCCCGCGGATGGTGCGGGTCGGGATGCCCAGGTGATGAAACTCGTAGTTGACGCCGTTGCGCATGAACATTTTTTCCACCTCGATGCCTTTCGCCTCGTCCGCACTTGCGACGCGATTCAGTAGGTCACGCGCGTGACGCCGCCTTCAGACAGGAGCTGTACCCGCTCGCCGGGATAGAAGCGGCCTTCGCCGGTACTTTGCGTGACGGCGCGTAGCGCGCCGTCGTCGAGGCGCACGGTGATTTCTTCGCCTTGATGACGCTCCAGATGGGTTTGCACCTGGTCGCCGGCCACCGCGCCCGCGACGCCACCGAGAATGCCGCTGAACAGCGAGCCGCGGCCATGGCCGATGGCGCTGCCCGCCACCGCGCCGAGCAGACCGCCGCCGATCGCACCGAACACGCCCGGCTGGCCGTTGCTCGCGTCGATCGTCACCGGGCGCACGCTTTCGACCGTGCCCATGCGCACGCTTGCTTCGCGCTGCGTATCGAACGAGCTGTACATGTCGGCGGAGCCGGCGGGTACTGTCGCGCAGGCCGACAAGGCGACGGAGCAAAGCAGGGCCGCGGTGGCGGCAGTCATCATCGAGCGTTCCATTTTTTTCCCCTCGCTGCGCGTTTGCGCGGTATCGATGGATGCATCGTAGCGGCGTCGAATGAGCCGAAAATGAGGCCGCCAGGTCGCCGGCCGTGCCGCTCTCGCGCCTCCCGGCTGGGCCGCTGCCGGGCCGGCTCGTGCATCCGTGTGCGCGTTGTTTGCACGCGGTTTTCCGATCGTTTGCGCCTTTGCTTTGAGCCACCTGCGGCAAGCCGCGCAGTGCGCTGTGCCCGGCGGGTTCGCAGCACAACACACGGCCGCTTGCGCCCGATGTAAGGTGCTGGTACGCGGTTTGCTCTACGGATGGCGGCCGGTTTTGCGGGACGGACCACCCGGCCACGATGTCGCATCAAGGCGCGCTGACATGCTCGCTCACCCGTCAGGGCCCGCGCCGCCCGTCCAGTCGCCGCCAGATACTGGCCGCGGCGGGGCCGGCGGACGCGCAGCCGGATCAACCAACCAGAACATGGGAGGCGTTGTGGCGTCAACGAAACGCACCGGGCGCAATACCGGAACGTGCTGTACACCGAAGGCCGGCAGCGTGGCCCGCCGCGCCGCGACCAGTGCCGCGCTGACTGCGCTGACCGCGTTGGCCGCGCCCGCTGCCCATGCGCAAACGCCGTCGCCGCTCGGCGAATGGCAATACTCGGCGGGCATACCACTCGAAAAGATGTTCTCGACCGAGCGTCCGACCTGGGAGACCCGCATCGGTACTGGTTTGACGTTCGAACCGCGTTATGACGGCTCGTCGCGTTATCACATTCTTGCCGGGCCGAGCCTCGATATCCGTTACAAGGATCTGGCGTTTCTGTCGACCGGCGAAGGGCTCGGCGTGAACTTCGCGCAAGGGCAGAACTGGCGCGCGAGTCTGTCGGCCGTGTACGACCTCGGACGGCGCGGCCACGACGATCCGCAGCACCTGAACGGCCTCGGCAACATCAATCCGGCGCCGGAACTCAAGCTGGCGGCCGAATACGTGGTGTCGAAGGAATTTCCGCTGGTGTTTCGTACCGCGATTACACGCAGCATCGGCGGCTCGAACGGCTGGCTTGCGGATGTCGGCGCGTATATGCCGCTGCCGGGCAGCTCGGAATCGTTCTTCTGGTTCGCGGGGCCTTCGGTGACGTTTGCCGATTCGACGTACATGAACAGCTGGTTCGGCGTGAACCCGGCGCAGTCGGCCGCGTCGGGTTACCGGCAGTACGACGCGAGCGCCGGCCTGAAGTCGGCGGGCTTCGGCCTTACGATGATCTGGTTCGTCAACAAGCACTGGTTCGTGACCGCCGACGGCGCGTTAAAGCGCCTGCTCGGCAGCGCGGCGCATAGCCCGATCATCCAGACCAAGACCAATGGGGTGTGCGACGTGTCGATTAACTATCAGTTCTGAAGCGGGCGGGGCATCAGCGCAGAGTTGTCGGCTGTGGCGGCGGCCATGTCAGGGGAGGCGCTTGCTGGATTGCCGGTGGATTGCCTGCGACCCGCACGATGGCTCGCAACGCGGCGCCTGTTGCGATTACCTTCCTAGTCCGCCGCGCCGTGGGGGCCGCCTGGTGTCGACGCGCGCGCCGGCGGTAGCGGTGCCTTTTGCGGCGCGATGCCGCGCGCGGCCACGGCCCACTGTCTGGTGAAACCCTGCACGACCACGGCAGCCGCGCTTGCCGCCGCAAACGCGGCAAGCGGCGGGACGCGCGGCAGCGCAACCGATAGCAGCAGACAGAACGCACCGAACGAAAACCGCCCAGCCACCATGCCGCGCAGCAATGCGATGACAAACGCGGGGCCGTGCGCGCGATGCGACGACACAGATAGCACGAGGCTCATCAGCGGAAACACTGCAAGAAGGCCGCTCCACGCGGGGCCGAGCCGCCCGGACAGGGTCGTGACGAGCGCTGTGAGCGCGGCGCCGGCGAGCATCCGGCCAAGCAGGTCGATACGCGTGAGCGGCGCGCCGGCGGCATGCGCAAAGCTCCGCGGCAAGAAGGCATTGCCGAACGCCACCGCGGCCAACGCGCATAGGGCCGCCCAGATGGGCGAGGCGGGTAGCCGCGAAAGCATCAGCGCGCAAGCCAGCCACACCGCCAGCGCGGCGGCGAGGGCGCGGGGCCAGCGCGACGTGCGGCAGGTCCACGCATAACCGAAATTGAAGGCCTCGGACGCGAGAATCGCGGCGAGCGACAGCGTCGCAGCATGCGCACCGAATTGCGGGCCATGCGCGAGCACCAGCAAGTACAGAATCGGCCCGGCCACTACAGGCAGACCGGCAAGCCAGCCGGCGACCGCGGGCCCCCACCATTTGCCCGCCATCGAAACGATCAACAGGAACGACGGAACCAGCGTGAGCTTGAGTGCAAGCATCGTGAGGCGCGCGGGATTTAAAGCCGGAGTATACCGGCGCGGGGCGCATATACTGCCGCACCACCTTCGACGCTAACCCTTCCGTTACACCGGATCCTTATCCGGTGGCCCTTCGGGCCGTTGCGGCTCGTCGTTGTGATGGCCCGGGGACGGCGGCGTGAGCGGATCGCCTTCCGGGTCGCGTGTGGGGTCGGCGAGCGGCTCGGGAATCGGGCTGGTGTGGATACGGCAGATCATGGCATTACCTCGTTGGCCGCCCGCGGGCGGCGTGCAGGTTGCGCGCGCCACGCCGAGACGCGTGGGCTTGCTTCAGATAGCGTAGGCGATCCCGCGTGTGCCTGCGGATCGTCATGCTGGGTTCGGATCGCCGCGACGCGCATGCGACGGCGCTTGCGCCGCATGCCGTTGCCTAGCCGTGCTTGGCCGTGCCCAACCGTCCAACCGTCCCAACCGTCCTAATCGTCCTAACCGTCCTAACCGTCCTAACCGTGGCCTAGCGCTGCCCACGGCGGCCTGCCGCCCGATCCGCGGCCCGCTGCGCCGCGCCGCGTAGCGCATCGAGCCGCCAGTAGCGCTCGGCGCCGAACACGTCCGCGTAGCCGTGCGGGCCGAACGCGTGCAACTGGCTCGCGTACGCGCTTACCGCTTCGCGCTTGAGCAGCGCCTGGCGCTCGGGGTCGATCGTGTGCTGCGCGGCCGGATGCGCGGGCGTCGCGACAATGCCGCGTTGCGCGAGGTCGGCAAGCCGCATCTGCACGACACCGGGCTGCGTCCGGTGGATCGCTTCTTCGTACCCGAACCACGTCAGATGCAACAGCCGCGGCAGGATTTCGCAACACGCGTCGAACACCAGTGCGTGGTCGGCGTGATGCAGGCCGAGCGGCATCAGCAATGTGTTGGCCGTCGAACCGTAGATGGCTTCCTCGAGCGCGGCGGCCAGCTTGCCGATCGACGGCGAATCGAGGTACTGGCCGTCGCGAAACGGCATGCGCAGCGGAATCGCATCGAGTACCGCGAGCGCATGGTTGTCCTCGATCGTGCGCGCGTGTACCGCGGCAAGTGAACTGGAAAAGCCCGCCCGCTCATCCCATTCGGTGCGCATATCGTGTTCGGGAGGAGCGGCGAAGACGGTGCAGACTGCGGCATCGGGATGACTGGCGAGCAATGCGCCGCAACTGAATACGGCGTCGTCGAAATGCGGAGATACGACAAAGAGGCGCGGATTGGTTTCGCTCATAAACTCATGGAGGTATGGACGGGGCCCGGCGGTGTCCGGTGACGGCAGCCGGCGCGGCTTTTACAGCTGGCGCGCGCACTGCTGCGTTCCGTTTTAGCAGCTTCAGCTTAGATGGAAATGCGCCGCAGCGTGCCGCGTTTTTTGGCGCCCGTGCGGGAGGCGGCGCAAGGCATATGCCTGGTACTGGTGCGCGTGCCGTGCATGTGCGCGTGACGGAAACGGCGTGGAAGAGCCCGCCGCGATGCCGCCTGGATTGCGCGTCGGCCAATCTTGCAACCGCGGGCTGTGGCGAGGACAGAAATACGCGCCCACATCCGTCCATACGCGCCTAAAGCTTGCGCAGATCCTCCGGCGTATCGATATCGCTGAGCACGCCGGGATCGTCGACGTCGAGCCGCGTCACCGCATGCAGCGCAAACAGTGCGCGTGCACCGGTGTCGCCGTCGAGCGCCAGCAAAGCATCGCGATGCGCGACGCCGAAGCCGACCGGATGACCGCGTTGCCCACGGTAATACGGCGCGACCAGCGAGGCGCCGCCTTCCAGCGCGCGTGCGATCGCTTCGATGGAGGCCTCGGCGATGCGCGGCATATCGGCGAGTGCGACGATCCAGCTTTCCGCATCGTCGCTGGCGGCCACGCCTGCCGCGAGGCTCGCACCCATGCCGCGCTCTGCGTCGACGCTGAACACCACGTCGCAGCCGGCGTCGTTGAGCACACGCGCGAGCGGGTCGGAGCCGGGCCGCACGACGGCGACCACGCGCGGCACCACATGCAGCAGCCGGTGCGCGGCCTCGTGCGCCACGGGCGTGCCGTCGGGCAGACGCGCGAGCAGTTTGTTGTGAATGCCGTCCGGATCGAAACGCGATCCGTAACCGGCGGCGAGCAGCACGCCGGTGGCGAGCGACGCATAAGCCATGGGCGGCCCCGAAGGAAGGGAATGAAGCCGATTGTGCGGTGCAACTGATGCATGGCGCAAGCAGGAATCGATCTGCAGATGCGAACGCGCGCGGCGGATGCCGCGCGCCGCCACGGCGTGTCGTGCTTACGCGGGCCTGCGCCAAGGCCGAATGCGTGCAGCGCCGCACACATCCCGCCTGCTGCAGCGCAAGCCCGCGCTGCAACGCTTACGCGACGCTTACCCGCGTGCCCGCCATCACCTTGTCGAGCGTGATCGGCAGGTCGCGCACGCGCACGCCGGTCGCGTGGTACACGGCATTGGCGATCGCCGCCGGCACACCCGTGATGCCGATTTCGCCGATCCCCTTGACCCCCAGCGAACTGATGTACGGATCGACTTCGTCGAGCACCACCACGTCGAGCGCGTTGACGTCGGCATTGACCGGCACGTGATACTCGGCGAGGTTCATGTTCGTGAAGCGCCCATAGCGCGGATCGAGCTGGCTCTCTTCCTCGAGCGCCGCGCCGATGCCCCACACGAGCCCGCCCATCAGCTGGCTGCGCGCGGTCTTCTGGTTCAGCAGGCGGCCCACGCCGTACACCGCGGTGAGCTTCGCGACGCGAACCGTATTGAAGTCCGCGTCGACATGCACTTCGGCGAACACCGCACCGAACGAGTGGAACGAGTAGCGCTTGAGCTCGTCGCCGGACTTCACCGTCGCGACTGCTTCGATCGGCTGGCCGCCGGCACGCGCGAGCACGGCGGCAGCGGGGTCGCGTCTGGACGGCTCCTTGCGGCTCGTGACCCAGCCGTCTTGCACGGTGACATCCGCGACAGGGGTGCCGTACAGCGGCGATGCGCGATCGGCGAGCGCCAGCGCGATCAGCTTGTCGCGCACCTGGGTGGCGGCCTCGCGCACCGCCGGCGACACGCTCGCCGCCGAACGCGAACCGCCCGAGCCCGGTGCGGGCGGCAGCGTCGAATCGCCCAGCGCGAAGCGGATGTTCTGCGGCGCGAAGCCGAGCGCATCGGCGGCTACCTGAGTCATCACCGTGTACGTGCCGGTGCCGATATCCTGCGTGCCGGATGCAACCATCGCGGTGCCGTCCGGCAGGATTCGCGCGAGCGCCGCCGCTTCGCTGCGGTTTGCCGGGTAGGTCGCGGTGGCCATGCCGAGGCCGATCAGCGTATTGCCGGCGCGCATCGAACGCGGTGCGGGCGTGCGGCGCGACCAGCCGAAGCGTTCCGCTCCGACCCGGTAGCATTCGCGCAGCGCCTTGCTGGACCACGGCTTGTTTTCCTGCGGATCGGCCTCCGCGTAGTTTTTCAGACGCAGTTGCAGCGGGTCCATCTTCAGCTCGACCGCGAGTTCGTCCATCGCGGATTCGAGCGCGAACGAGCCGGTGGTTTCGCCGGGCGCGCGCATGAAGGTCGGCGTGCCGACGTTCAGCGGCACGATGCGGTGCGTGGTGATCTGATTGGGCACCGCATACGACATGCGCGTGACCATGCAGCAGGTCTCGGTCCAGTCTTCGATCGTCGACGTGTTCGAGAAGCTGTCGTGGCGCATCGCGGTCAACGTGCCGTCGTGTTTCGCAGCGAGCACGAAGTGCTGCTCGGTGCACGGCCGGCCGCCTACCGGGCCGAACATCTGCGGCCGCTCGAGCGCGAGCCGCACCGGGCGGCCGGTCTGTTTCGCGGCCATCGCACACAAGCTCACGTGCGACCACGACGAGCCCTTGCCGCCGAAGCCGCCGCCGACAAACGGCGAAATCACGCGCACGCGATCCGGCGGGATGCCGAGCGTACTGGCCACCGCGCTCTTCGCGCCGCTGATGCCTTGCGTCGAGTCGTATAGCGTCAGCTGCGGACCGTCCCAGACGGCCATCGTCGCGTGCGGCTCCATCGGGTTGTGATGTTCCATCGGCGTCGTGTAGACCGCATCGATGCGCACCGGGCCATCGCGCAGGCCGGCTTCATAGTCGCCGCGGGTCGTGTCGGTTTGGCGGCCTTGCGGCTTGTCGGGTGCGTGCGCGTTGACCTTTTCCGCATGGAAATCCAGCGTGGCCGGCTGCGACCGATAGTCGATGCGCAACTGGCGGGCGGCATCGGTTGCATGTTCGAGCGTGTCGGCAACCACTACCGCAACCGGTTCGTTGCTGTAGTGCACCTGGTTGTCCTGCAGCAGCGACAGGCGCCGGCCGGCAGGTGGATTGAAACCCGCCTGGCCGCCTTGCGGCAGCTTCGGCGCATTCAGATACGTCATCACGAGCAGCACGCCGGGCAGCGCCTGCGCGCGGCTTGCATCGATCGACGCAATCGTGCCGCGTGCAATCGTGCTCGTCACCAGCACCGCGTGCGCGAGGCGTGCCTCCGGAAACTCCGCTGCATAGCGCGCCTCACCGGTTACTTTCAGCACGCCGTCGGTACGGTCGAGCGGTTGGCCGATCAGGGTCATACGACACCTCCCGGCATACCCGCCGCCTGGTTGACGGCACGCACGATCGCGCGCTGTGCGAGTTCGATCTTGAAGCGGTTGTCGCGCTGCGGCTGCGCATCGCGTAGCGCGGCGGCCGCTGCATTTTTGACATTGGTGTCAGTTAATGGATGGCCGGCCAGCATCTGCTCGGCCGCATGCGCACGCCATGGCTTGTGCGCGACGCCGCCCAGCGCGATGCGCGCGCTCCTGACGGTGTGCCCGTCCATCTGCAGCGCAGCAGCCACGGACACCAGCGCGAATGCGTAGCTTGCGCGGTCGCGCACCTTCACGTAATGGGCGTGGTCGCTATAGTGCGGTGGCGGCAGATCGACAGCCGTGATCAGTTCGCCGAACTGCAGCGTGGTGTCGAGATCGGGACGCTCGCCCGGCAGCCGGTGAAACTCGCCGATCGGTATGCTGCGCTCGCCGTTCGGGCCGGTGACGCGCACCACCGCATCGAGGGCCGCGAGCGCGACGCTCATATCCGATGGGTTTACGGCGATGCACTGCGGGCTGGCACCGAGAATCGCATGCGTGCGGCTGAAGCCTTCGCGTGCCGCACAGCCGCTGCCCGGCTGACGCTTGTTGCACTGTGCGAATGCGGTGTCGTAGAAGTACGAGCAGCGCGTGCGTTGCATCAGGTTGCCGCCGACCGTGGCCATGTTGCGCAACTGCGCGGATGCGCCGGCCAGCAAGGCTTGCGACAGCAACGGATAGCGTTCGCGCACCAGCGCATGGTTTGCCGCATCGCTGTTGCGTACCAGCGCGCCGACACGCAAGCCGCCGTCGGGCAGCGTGGCGACCGCATCGAGTCCGCCGCCCACGTGTGTGATGTCGACCAGCTTGACGGGCCGGCTCACGCCGCCCTTCATCAGGTCCAGCAGGTTGGTGCCGCCACCGATGAACGATGCGCCCGGCTGCTGGCCGGAGCGCAGGGCGCCGGAGAGGTCTGCGGCCCGTTCGTAGGAAATTGCATCCATGCTCGGCGCTCCTTCAGGCGTTGCCGGCAGGGCCGGCGTGGCTGGCGTTGGCATTGGCGCTGCCGTGCACCGCGCGCACGGCAGCAACGATGTTCGCGTAGGCGCCGCAGCGGCACAGGTTGCCGCTCATGCGTTCGCGGATTTCGTCGTCGCCCAGTTGCGGCGGGTGGCGGCGCACGTCGGCGCTTACCGTGCTGACCGTACCTGCGGCGAATTCGCCTAGCAACGCGGTGGCCGAACACAATTGCCCCGGTGTGCAGTAGCCGCACTGAAACGCATCGTGTTCGATGAACGCGCGCTGCAACGGGCTGAGCGCGCCGTTTTGCGCGAGCCCTTCGACGGTGGTGATTGCTTCGCCTTCGTGCATCACGGCCAGCGTCAGGCATGAGTTGATGCGCCGGCCATCGGCAAGCACCGTGCATGCGCCGCATTGCCCGCGATCGCAGCCTTTCTTGGTGCCCATCAGGCCGGCGTACTCGCGCAGCGCATCGAGCAGCGTGACGCGCGGCTCGAGTTGCAGTGCGTATTCGCGGCCGTTGATCTGCAGCGTGACGGGCCGCGCCGGCGCGGCTGCGGGCGCCGGTGGGCTGACGGGCTGCGGCGCGGCGGGCTGGGTCTGCGCATGCAATTGCGGCGCGGCGCCGACCGTTGCGGCGGCCGCGGCCGATTGCAGAAAGCGGCGGCGCGACGTGTTGGGCGGTGTGGCGATGGAAGATGTGGAAGCGGTGGCGGGGGACGTGACGACGTCGTCGTCCGGTTCGTCACGAACGTGATCCTGACTCATGATGGTCTGCTTGCTCCATGAAAGGTCAATGCAGGGTTGCCGTGAGGTGGCGACGCGGTGCAGCTGCGCGGTGCAGCCGTATCGACAGCGAGTCACGGCAAGCTCAGACAGCAATTTCGGTACCCCGCCGCGCCGGTGATCGGTCGATACCGCGCGCGCAACGCGTCAGATACCGCATCACGCGGGCGCGGTCACAACGAAAGGATGGGTATGGAAAGCGGCCGACGAAGGATGCATCAACGCAGCACGTTGCACGCAACGCCGCGGAAAGTAAATACCTGCACCATTGTCTTGCGCAATTGAAAGGGAAAGTTCACGCGGCGATGCTTGTTGGATTAAGACCCGGGGGTTACAGCCCGGGCTGTCAAAGCCCAGGTTCAGGCCTGAACCGGGGGGGCGCACGGATTGACCGCACGCGCGCATGCGCATTCGAGACAAACCGGCGGCGCCGCGCAACACCGCAATCTCTGGCCAGACGGCGCGTGCAAGGCGCGCCGAAAGCGCGTGAGCCGATTGAGCAATTTGATGAGTCTCTCCGCCATTCACGCATGGAGTGCGCGAACTTAAAGTTCAGTCCATGCCGTCAGCGACGGGAACACGCACAAAGGTAGACCAATCGTGAGGCGACTTCATCGCGCTGTTATCGCAGCGTCAGGGGTGTTGTTGCCAGTGGTTTGCGCAGGAGCGCGGTCAAGCAAGCGCATGAACGAATGACAAGGCGCGGGTCGCAATGCGTTGCGGCCCGCAGCCGGTCAGACGCGCCGTTTTGTCGGGTAGTGGATGCGCCGCAGTGACGCGCGTGGTGACAGGCGGGCGTAAGTTTTCAGGAAAGGCGCGCTGTTTGGTTGGGTGGATCAAGCGCTAATAGAGAAAACAGTGAAATTGCCTGGATATACGTGGCGAAAGGAATAGCAGGGCATTGAGTTAATGCTTGCCAATTCGGTGCATTAAGGAGTTGTGGTGATGAAATGGCTGCAATTGAGCTACTCGAGTCAACGCTATAGGCGTGTGCGAGGCATGGCAAAGCCACGCGGCGATCGATTATTTACGGACCGGTCGGGTTTGCGCGGGCACGGCGAGCGTCGGGTCGATGCCGAGCACCCCCGCTTTCAGTACGAATTCGGCCAGCGAGCGCGATTCCATTTTCTTCATCGCCTGGTTGCGATGAATCTTCACGGTGATTTCGCTGAGGCTCATTTCAGCGGCGATCTGTTTGTTGCGCAGGCCCTTGACCACCAGCACGGTGACTTCACGTTCGCGTGGCGTCAGCAATTCGTAGCAGCGGCGCAAACCGTCGAACGAGCGGTCTTGTGCGCGGCGCTTGCGATCGGTGTCGAGCGCGTCAGCGACCGCGTCGAGCAGATCCTGATCGCGAAACGGCTTGGTCAGAAAGTCGGCCGCGCCGGCTTTCATCGCTCTGACCGACATCGCAATGTCGCCGTGCGCAGTCATGAAAATGATCGGCAGCCGCGAGCGGTCAGCGCCCAGACGCTCTTGCACGACGAGTCCGCTTTGGCCTTTGAGGCGCACGTCCATGACAACGCAAGCAGGAATATCGGGCATCTCGAAGGCGAGAAAGTCTTCTGCACTCGCGAAGGTTTCGACCGCAAAGCCGACCGAGCGCAACAGCATGCGTACGGCTTCGCGCATCGATTCGTCGTCGTCGACGACATAGATGATTGCACTGTCGGTAAGGGCCGCCGGTTGATTGGCGATTGGCTGGTTCATGCGTGAACTCCTTGGGAGACCCTCCATGGCCGGATGGATTGAGAGCATTTATACCAGTGAGCATACTTCCGCTTGGCAATGCATGCAGCGAGATTTTGCGCATGCTGTTAAAGCGTATTAGCGATTTATTCGTTGCGAGTGGTTGCAACTCGTAACGAACGACTGCGGGTCACTTCTGTCGTGAATCAAAAGCGGATTGTTATGGGCTTTTCATTGCCCGTAGAATTCCGGTTTGCGTCGACGTGGTGACCGGCTTAACACTGCCGATGCGCTGTGAAATGTGCGCCGGCTTCATCGATTGATTGAGGTTAAGATGGATTTGTCCGCCGTCGAAGCGTTTGTGCGCGCCGCAGAAGCGAAGAGCTTTACCAGCGCAGCCAAACAAATGGGGTTGACTGCATCGGGCGTCAGCAAAGCGGTCACCAGGCTCGAAACGCAAACGGGTGTGATGTTACTGCATCGTTCGACGAGAAGTGTGGGGCTCACTGCGGAAGGCGCGACTTTTTTCGATCGGTGCCGCGAAATTCTCACGGGTCTAAAGGATGCCGAAGCAGCGTTGCAGCAGTCCGCGCAAGTGCCGTCGGGCAGGTTGCGGGTCGCCGCGCCGATTGCGTTCGGGCGCTCGGTGCTGGTGCCGGCGCTGGTCGAATTTCGGCGTCGCTATCCGGACATCACGGTTGAAGCGAGCTTTTCCGATGCGATGCAGGACATCATCGAAGAAGGCTACGACATTGCGATTCGTATCGGGGATCTGCCGTCGAGCCGCCTCGTCGCTCGCGAAGTAGGCGCCGCGTACTGGATCGCATGTGCAAGCCCTGCGTACCTCGAAGAACACGGCCGGCCGCGCACTCCTGAAGATCTCGCCGCGCATGAATGCGTCGCCTACATGTCGGCGCAAACGCGGCGCTGTCGCGACTGGCATTTCATGTCGGGCAGCCGCGACTGGACCGTGCGGGTCGGCGACAGCGCGCATCAGGTGGTCGATCAATGCGATGCGCTGCTCGATGCGGCGCTGGCCGGTTCAGGCATCGTGTACGTGCATCACTACGCGGCGGCCGAGCATCTGCGCAATGGTGCGCTCGAGCGCGTGCTGGGCGAGTACAGCACGCCGCGCCGCAGTATTCATATCATCTATCCGACGCTGCGGCAGCTTTCGCCGAAAGTCCGTTCGTTTGTCGACTTCGTCATCGAAATGATGGCGGAGTCGCAGCAGCAGTACAGCATCAGCGAAGAAGCGGATATCGCGCTGTAACGGTATGCGCGCGTTGCGATGCTGAGCGTCGCAGCGCGCGCATGTATCTGCGTGAATCAGTCGATGCCGTGAAACACCGCATCGTCCGGACCGAGGTAGACCGGCGGCCGCCATGCGGCGTCGCGCATCGAATGCTGGACCAGATTCTCGACCCCGAGCAGCACCGCGAACACCGCCATGCGCACCGGAATGCCGTTGTCGGTCTGGCGGAAGATCGCGAGCCGCGCATCGTGATTCAGGTCGGTGCTCAGATCGTTCGCGCCCGGCCGGCTGTCGCGCGGCAAAGGATGCATGATCAGCGTGTCCGGGCCGCACATGGTGTCGACCAGCGCCTCGTTGATCTGGAAGTCCGGCGTGTAGCCTTCAAACGATTCGTTGTTGAAGCGTTCCTTCTGGATTCGCGTCGCATAGACGACGTCCGCGCCGCGCAGCCCGTTCGTCAGGTCGTGGGTCTGCTCGATCACGTGGCCGTTGCGGGAAATCTGCTCGACGATATAGGCGGGCATTTCGAGCGTCGGCGGCGAGATCAGCGTGAACTTGATGCCGCGGTACAGCGCCAGCAGCTTGACCAGCGAATGCACGGTGCGTCCGTACTTGAGGTCGCCGACCAGCGCCACATGCGCGCCGTCGACGATCTTGCCCAGACGCGAGAACTCGCGCTGGATCGTGTACAGATCGAGCAGCGCCTGGCTCGGGTGCTCGCCGGGGCCGTCGCCGCCGTTGATCACCGGCAGGTTGGTGGCGCGCGCGAATTCGGCCACCGAGCCTTGGTCGGGATGGCGGATCACCAGCGCGTCGACGTAGCCGCTCATCACGCGGCTCGTGTCGTAAATCGATTCGCCCTTGGCCATCGACGAAAACGTGAAACCGGTGGTGTCGCACACCGAGCCGCCGAGCCGGCAGAACGCCGCGCCGAAGCTGACGCGGGTGCGCGTGCTGGCTTCGAAAAACAGATTGCCGAGCACCGCGCCTTCGAGCACGCGCGAGATTTTGCGGCGCCGTGCGATCGGCTGCATGATGTCCGCCACGCGAAACAGCGCCTCGACCGAGTCGCGCGAGAACTGGTCGACCGACAGCAGTTGCGGCTTGCCTTCGAACAGGATCTGGCTGGCGAGCGACTGCTTGGAGTCTACGCTTTGCGTATATCGGTCGGGCGTATCGGAATGGACGACGATTTCCGACACAAAGCGCTCGACGATCTCCGGCATGGCCCGCGATTCCTGCGAGTCGTCCGGCAGCAGCCATGTGTCCAGCGCCCGGCGGGACACGCCGATGCGGCTGGCGAAGCCGTCCCGCGTGAGGTTCATGCGGCGCATCGCGTCGCGCAGGAAGGCTTGTTGCGGAACGGTCATTCGGGTCACCTTTTTGTGGTTGATATACGCGGTGCGTATATTAGTTCGGTGACGCGCGAAGTCAAGAAATTAATTCATCAGCGCCGCGCCGGGCTTGGTCAGCTGCTCGAGCATCAGTGCGCTGAACGCGTCGGCGGTCAGCGGCCGGCCGAGCAGGAAGCCCTGCATTTCGTCGCACTGCATGCCGCGCAACGTGTCGAGCTGAGACTCGGTTTCGACGCCTTCGGCCACCACGTCCATTTCCAGCGAGTGCGCGAGCGCGATGATCGCCGATACGATTGCGCGGCCCTCGTGGCCGTTGTCGTCGAGACCGTTGGTGAAGAAGCGGTCGATCTTCAGCTGCTTGACGCGAAAACGCTGCAGATACGCGAGGCTCGAATAGCCGGTGCCGAAGTCGTCGATCGAAATCTCGAAGCCGTTCTTCTGGAACTCGCGGATCATCGCGATGGTTTTCGGCGCGTCCTGCATCGCGACGCTTTCGGTGATCTCGAACATCAGCTGCTCGCTCGGCACGTTTTCGGAGCGCACGATCTCGAGCAGCGCGTCGACCAGATCCTGCTGCTGCATCTGGCGCGGCGACAGGTTGACCGCCACCTTCAGCGGCGGCAGGCCGGCGGCCCGCCAGCGGCGAATCTGCCGGCAGGTCTCGCGCACCACCCAGTAACCGATCTGCACGATCTGGCCGGAGCGCTCCGCGATCGGAATGAAATCCATCGGCGCGAGCTGGCCGATCTCCGGATGATCGAGGCGGATCAGCGCCTCCGCGCCGGCTACGGCACCGTTCTCGCTGCGGAATTTCGGCTGGAAGTGCAGCGAGAAGTAGCCCTTGCCGATGCCTTCGTGCAGCGCGCGCTGGATCTTCAGCGTGCGCAGCGCGGCTTCGTTCATGCGCGCTTCGAAAAACCGATAGGTGCTGCGGCCGTCGCGCTTGGCTTCGTACATCGCGGCGTCGGCGTGGCGCAGCAGCGTGTCGACTGTCTCGCCGTCCTGCGGGAACAGCGCGACGCCGATGCTCGGCATCACCTGCAGCGGCTGGCCGTCCGCGACGATGCCGTGACGCATCCGGGTGAGGATGGTTTCGGCGAGCTGCGTCGCGTCCTGCGGAGTCGCGAGGTCTTCGGCGAGGATCACGAACTCGTCGCCGCCCAGCCGCGCGACCGTGTCCGATGCCTGCACGCATTGCTGCAGATGTTGCGCGAAGGCTTTCAGCACTTCGTCGCCGAACGCGTGGCCGAGCGAATCGTTGATCGTCTTGAAGCCGTCGAGATCCATGAACAGGATCGCGAACAGCGTATTGCGCGCGCGCGACACGTGGATCGCGCGTTCGATGCGTTCGGTCAGCGACGCGCGGTTCAGCAGGCCGGTCAGCGTATCGAAGGTCGCGAGCCGCACGATCTGGTTGTTCAGCGTGGTTACCGAGCCGGCCAGAAAGGTGGCGCGCACGTCGAGCCGCGACAGCACCAGCGTGACCACCAGAATCCCGAAGGTGAACAGGATCACCGTGGTGGCGAGCCACTGCGTGTTGGCGCTCGACGCGACGCTGGGATCGGCGCCGGTGAGGGCGCCGCAGATCGCGCCGGGCGGGAAGTCGGCGGCGCCCATCGCGGTGTAGTGCATGCCGGCGATCGCCGCGCCCATCACCGCGGCGGCGCCGATGCGTTTGGCGAGAATGCGGCGCTGGCTCGAATCGCGCAGCGTGTGGGCGATCCACAGCGCGGCCAGCGACGCGCCGATCGCGATCGCCAGCGACGCCGCGAACAGGCCCGGATGGTAGTGGAGCGCGGGCGTCATGCGCATCGCGGCCATCCCGCAGTAGTGCATGCCGGCGATGCCGAAGCCCATCAGGATCCCGCCGCCAACCAGGCGCCGCGGCGTCAGCGCGCGCTGCGTGACGACCGCCAGCGCGAAATACGACACCACGATCGCGATGCCGAGCGACGCGCCGGTGATCGGCAGGTCGTAGCCGAGCGGGATCGGCAGCGAGAAGGCCAGCATGCCGATGAAGTGCATCGACCAGATGCCGACTCCCATCGCCGCCGCGCCGCCCGCCAGCCACCGGTGACGCTGGCGCGCCGCCGCCAGCAGCGAAATGCGGCCGGCAAGGTCGAGCGCCGTGTAGGACGCCAGCGTGGCGACGGCGATCGAAAGGGCGACCAGCGCAGGATTGTACGAACTCAGCATGTCGGGTTCCGCGTTTAGATAACTCCGTCACTGGTTATCGACGCGACCCTGCAATTATTTAGATCACATATTGTTAAGAAGATGTGACGGGTGGCTGGGCTGGGGTACAGATCGGGCTGGAAAGCGATCGTTCGTGACCGGCGAACGGTACGTACGAGGCCGGCCGGATTGCGCACACCCGCGCTCGGCAGCGCGCCTGCGAGGTTGGAAAATTCGCGTGGCAGCCATTTTCGGGGTATTGTGCAGACGAGTCAGCGCGCGGACCGGAACGATCCGGCACACACGACGCGCCGACCGCACTTCGGGGTGCTCGAACATGACGATCTTGCCGACCGAACACGACAGGGTGCCGCGCGATGCGTGCGTCACGATTCTGCTCAATAGTGCGCCGAAGCGCACGGATGCCGATACGGTGGCCTTCGCGCGCCTGATCGGTGCGAAGCTCGCGAGTGGCGAACTGCTGCATCTCGGGCTCGCGCGCGACATGCTTGGCGCGCTCACCGCGCGCCACTTCCCCGGTGCGGTCGAAATCGAAGCTTTCCCCGAACGGATTGCCGACGCACAGCACCAGCCGTTCGTCGACGACCTGCGCAAGCTGCTGTTGCGGCATGAACGGCCGCCGGTCGCCAATGCCATCGACGCGTGGTGCCTCGCTACCATCATCGCGACTGCGTGCCTGCGGCCCGATCACCTGTGGCGCGACCTCGGCCTGACGGGCCGCGAGGATGTCACCGAGATCCTCACGCGGCACTATCCGCGGCTCGTCGCGCGTAACAACGACAACCTGCGCTGGAAGCGCTTTCTCGCGCAACAGCTTGCGCTTGCCAAAGGGCGCACGCCGGGACCCGCGCCGGGTTGTCCGGGGTGCGAGGACTTCGGTTTCTGCTTTCCGAAGGCCTGATTCATACGGCGCAGCTGCATCGCGCAGGCCCAGGCCGCGCGCGCTGCGTCCGTGTCAGTGCCCCGCGCGCACGCGCCTGCGCTCCGCGCATTCCTCCTGATTTGCCTTCTGCGAACCTTGGCTGAAAACGGGGCAGCAACGCCCATCCGATTCCGGTATAAAGAGCGCTGCCTGTTCACCCCATCCATGTTCCAGGAGAAATCGATGTATTCAGTCCGAAAGCTGATCGCGGCGATCAGTCTGCTGGCAGTGGCCGCGAGCAGCGTGCCCGCCATCGCGCAAACTGCTCAACCTGTGCAAACGAGCCCCGGCGGCGCGCCGGTTGCGACGCCGGTCGGCGACGGCACCTTCCTGCTGACCATCTTCCTCAAGCACGACGAGTCGAAAACGCTGCCCGAAATCAACCAGCAGCTCGCGAGGCAAGGTTTTTACAAGGCGTTCCCGCCAGCGGGCGTCGAAGTGGTGTCGTGGTACGTGATGATGGGCATCGGCCAGGTGGTCACGCTGCGCGTGCCCGCCAACCGTCTGCGCGAGGTCAATCGGGTGGTCGAGGAAACCGCGTGGGGCGGGTATCGCACCGAGTTCTATCCGACCTACGACTACAAGGCCGCGGCAGAAGAGGCGCGGCAAAAGGCCGGCAAGTAGCGCAAAAGCAGCGCAAAAGCCGCGCGCTGCGCTTACGGGTTTGCTTCGTCCGGCATGCGCAGCGGCGGCAGGTTCGCGCTTGCCAGGATGACCGCGCCCAGCACCACGATGCCGATCAGGATGCCGGCCAGCCGCAGCAGCGCCGGCATCGGATCAGCCGACCATTGGTGATCCTGGACGAACACCATGATGAACGCGATCGTGAACTGCCGCCCCACGTAACTCGCGCCCGCGCTGCCGGTCTGCACGTGGCAGCCGAGACATATGCCGCACGACAGCGCGGCCATGCATAGCAGCATCTGGCCGTTCATCAGCGGCAGCAGCGCGACGCCGAGCGCGCCGGCCAGCAGGCAGCCGATCAGCCGCTGCACCATCTTCTGTACGACGGGCCGCTGGTCGGGTACGACGAGCGACGCGACCGGCAGCACCATCACCGCTACTGCGGTGACGAGAGCCTGCTGGAAGCCGGGCAGTTTCAGCGCATAAGTGAGCGACGCGATGATCGCGATCGCCAGGCCCGACTGCACGCCGAGCAGCACGCGGGCGGCCTGTACCGCCTGCTGTGGCGGCGCGGCCGCAGCCGCTTGCGCGGCGGCCGCGGCGGTTGCAGAAGGCGCCGCGGGCCGTACGCGCCGATACCAGCGGATGCCGAAGTGAAAGAGCGTCGCAACCAGCACGCAGCACAGCGTGCCGACCAGCACTTCCGCGACGCGCAGCACCGCGAACGACGCGGTTTTTTCCAGCGAAGCGAGTGCGTGCGCCTCGTAGGTCACCATCATCGACGTAATGCCGCCGAGCACCCATGCGTAGGTGAACGCCGTGCCGTTGGCGCGGTAGACGCAATAGCCGCCGATTACACCGAGCACGGGAATGAACAGCCACGGACGATCGCCGATCAGCGGACCGATCACCGCACCGAGCAGCGCGCCGAGCAGCGTGCCGAGCACGCGGTGCATCGCGCGTTCGAGACAGCCGCTGAAACTCACCTGCATCACCGCGAAGCCGCTGATCGCGGCCCACCAGGTGTTCGACAGGTTCAGCCAGTGCGCGAGCGCCACCGACAAGGCCACCGACAACACTGCTTCGGCGGCGAACAGCGCACGCGGTAGCGGCGGTTTCCACGCGGCGAGCTCGCGGCCAAGCGACACGAATGCCGCGCGGCTGATCTGCACGTACGAAAGCAGCGAATTGGTCAACGGGCGGCTCCGGTTCCGGTGCGGGCAGCGGCGCGCGCGGTTAACGCGTGGCGATTGCCGCGGCGGCGCCGGCCATCATGGCCGCGCCGGTGCGATTCGCGACGCGCACGGCGCGCCGGCTCGTCAGCAGCTTGCGCGCGCGGTGCGCGACGAGCGCCCAGCCGAGGTCGACTGCGCTCAGGACGGCAAGCATCGTCAGCGTCAATTCGAGCCACGCGAGCACGCCGACGTGCGACAGATCGATGAGGGTCGGCACCAGCGCCAGATAGAACATGCCGATTTTCGGGTTGCTGAGCGTGATGGCGAGGCCGGTGCCGAACATGCGCCATGGCGAGCGGTGGGTGGGCAGTGCGTCGGTATGCACGTCGGCCGGGGCGAACCACATCCGCCATGCAAGCCACAGCAGGTACGCGACGCCGGCAAATTTCAGCACGGTAAACACCAGCGCGAAGGTATGCGCGAGGACCGCAAGACCGGCTACCGCGCAGCCGAGCCACAATGCTTCGCCGAGCCACATCGCGGCAAGGAAGGGCAGTACGCTGCGCAGTCCTCCGGTCATCACGCGCGCGACCAGCGCGGCGATGCTCGGACCGGGCGAGCCGGCTGCGACGACCAGCGCCAGCGCGAAGACCAGCAAACCTGATAGGGCCATCGGATCTTCTCCGGTGATCATGCTGCAGTGGGCCGCGCGAGCGGTGGCCGGGACGGGTCATTATAGCGATGGCGGAAAAAGTGCCGCATACAGTCTATTGTGATCAGACGGATTTCACCCGCGATGCGTGATGCGCGGCGTGGTGCGTGACTACCCGGCATCGGATGAAACGCGGCCAGAATCGCATTGAACTTTGCGCTCGAGCTGACGCGGCACGTCGCTGCCGACACACGGAGGTTGCCATGAGCGAAGTGAACGAGGTGCACGAGGTCTACCCTTACCTGAGCGTGCGCAACACTGCCGAAGCAATCGATTTCTATGCGCGCGCATTCGGCGCTGTCGAACTGTTCCGCCTGACCGAACCCAGCGGCCGGATCGGTCACGCCGAGATCAGAATCGGCCCGGCCACCATCATGCTCGCCGATGCGTTTCCGGAATACGGCATCGATGCGCCGGCGGCGTCGGGCGCCATCGGCTTTCGCCTGCATCTGCACGTGGCAAACGTGGACCAGATGTTCGAGCGTGCGCTCAGCGCGGGTGCGGTGGCGATCCGGCCGCTGCAGGACCAGTTCTATGGCGAGCGGACCGCGTCGGTGCGCGATCCGTTTGGGCATATATGGCTGCTGGGCGGGCACCTCGAAACGCTGACGCCGGAGGAAATGCAGCGCCGCTATACCGCGTTGTTCGAAACGTGACGGATAGGGCGTGGCGCGCGGGCCGGGCCCATCAGGCTCTGCGGCGCCAGGCCTGAACCTGCCGCCACAGCGCGCCGAGCACCAGCGAGCCGACGCCGAGCGCCACGCCCAGCAGCACGATCGAACTCATATGGTCGCGCACCAGCGGCACGTTGCCGAACAGATAACCCGCCGCGACCAGCGACACGATCCACAACGCCGCGCCGGTCGTTGCAAAAGCCACGAAGCGTGCGAACGTCATGCCCGCCACACCGGCGACGAACGGCGCAAAAGTCCGCACTACCGCGAGGAACGGCGAAATCAGGAAAGTCAGGCCGCCGCGTGCTTCGTAGAACGTATGCGCGCGCTGCAATGCACGCCGGTCGAGCCATCGGTAGTGCGCGCTGTATATGTTGTCACCGAGCTTGTCGCCGAGCGCGCGGCCGATCAGATAGCAGACGATGCTGCCGGCCACCGTCGCGGCGAACAGCACCGGTACGACCAGCCATACGTTCAGTGCACCGGTGGCCGCGAAGGCGCCGCAAATGAAGATCAGCGGGTCGCCGGGCAGGAAGAACAGCGGCAGGAAGCCGATCTCGACGAACACGACCGCGAACAGCATCGCGTAGACGGCGGTGCCGTACTGCGCAATCAGGCTGCCGAGGTTGCGGTCGAAGTGCAGGGCGGTCTGCAACAGGTGCATCAGATCCATGGTGCGGGCGGGGCGTGATGGCGTTGGGCGTGTCCCGCGGCGGATGGGGCGGGGGCGGGTGACGTGGTGCGGTTTACACGGCGCATGGTGTGTGCCGGGTGTGTCGGATGCATCAGGTGGTTCGGTTGCTTCGGTTGCCTCGCGTGAGCGCGCGGCGCAAGACCCGGGCGGATGCGGCGAGTGTAGCCGTGTGGGCCGCGGCGTCAAGCGGGCGTGGCCCCGCAGGCGTTATGCTGCCCTGCAAACGAAAGCGCCCGGAACCAGTCCGGGCGCATCTTCGCATGCGCAGCCGTGGATAACAGGCTGCGCGGCCGATCAGACTGCTGCCAGCGACGGATAGTCGGTGTAGCCCTTCTCGCCTGCTGCGTAGAACGTCGACGCATCCGGCTCGTTGAGCGGCGCGTTCAGCTCGAAGCGGCGCACCAGGTCCGGATTTGCGATGTACAGCTTGCCCCAGGCCACCGCGTCGGCGTCGCCGGCGTCGAGCACCTGTTGGGCGCTTTGCTTCGTGAACTTCTCGTTGGCGATGTACGGGCCGCCGAATTCCTTCTTCAGCAGCGGTCCGATGCGGTCGTCGCCGACCGCTTCGCGCGCCGCGATAAACGCGATCTTGCGCTTGCCGAGTTCGCGCGCGACATAGCCGAAAGTCGCAGCCGCGTTCGAATCGCCCATCGTATGCGAGTCGCCGCGCGGCGCGAGGTGCATGCCGACGCGGTTCGCGCCCCACACGGCGATACACGCGTCGACCACTTCGAGCATCAGGCGCGCGCGGTTTTCGATCGGGCCGCCGTACTGATCGGTACGCTTGTTGGTGCTGTCCTGCAGGAACTGGTCGAGCAGATAGCCGTTCGCACCGTGCACCTGGACGCCGTCGAAGCCGGCCAGCTTCGCGTTTTCCGCGCCCTTGCGGTAAGCCGCGACGATGCCCGGAATTTCCTCGAGATCCAGCGCGCGCGGCGTGACGAACGGACGCTCCGGACGCACGAGGCTCACATGGCCGCCCGGCGCGATCGGGCTCGGTGCGACCGGCAGTGCGCCGTCGAGGAAGATCGGATCGGACACGCGGCCGACGTGCCACAGTTGCAGGAAGATCTTGCCGCCGGCGGCATGCACCGCTTCGGTGACGAGCTTCCAGCCATCAACCTGTTCTTGCGACCAGATGCCCGGCGTTGCCGCATAGCCGACGCCTTGCGGCGTGACCGAGGTCGCTTCCGACAGGATCAGCCCGGCAGAGGCGCGCTCCGCGTAATACGCAGCCATCAACGCATTGGGCACGCGGACGTCGCCGGCGCGTTGGCGCGTGAGCGGCGCCATGATGACGCGGTTCGGCAATGTGAGATCGCCAATCTGTAGCGGATCGAAAAGTGTCGGCATTCGGGATTACCTCGTCTGGTTGGGCTTGCGCCCGTGGCTGGTGTGTTACGGCTGTGCGGCGCCGCTGCGGGTGCGGCTGCCGCCGTCAAAGGTCCGAGTTCATCTGTTCGAGAAACGCCTTGATCACTTCTTCGTTGCGCTTGAAGAAGACCCATTGGCCAACCCGCTTTGCAGTGACGAGCCCGGCGCGTTGCAGCGCCGCGAGATGCACGGACACCGTCGACTGCGACAGGCCGCAGCACGCGTCGATCTTTCCTGCGCACACGCCGTGATCCAGCGGCAACTCCTGATCGGCGAAATGCCGGGCAGGGTCGCGTAGCTTCGCGAGAATCTCGCGGCGCACCGGGTTGGCGAGCGCTTTGTGGATCGCGTCGATATCGAGCGTCATTGGGACTGCATTGGTTCGGCTAACAGCGGATACAGGATCAATCGGACATCTGACGGCTGGCGCTGCGCACCTGCATCGTCAGGAGCCGAATCTTATATCGTATTTTGACGATATGGCCAAAGGCCATTCTGTCTTTAGGGTTGCGGTTGTGGTCGGCGTGCAAAAAGGCCTGTATTTGCGACGCCACGAATCCCGAACAAATATCTGCGAACTTTATACCCACATTGTGGGATTTTCCGTTGTTTGAATGCTTCAAGCAGCTGCATTGACCATTCAAGGTCCGGAAACCAGATACCGGCTGGCCCAGGTGGATATCCTTGCGGCGGCGTAGTCTGCATCGGTGCGGCGCGTAAGCAGGTGGTCGGCGCTGTCCAGGGAAATGAAGCTCGTGGCGTGTTTCGCAACCGCAAAAATGCGCGCGCCGTTCTCGATATCGACCGTCGCATCCAGAGGTGAATGCAGGACCAGCAATGGAATTCGCAAGCGGGCGATCCGCGACGCCAGATCGTCTACAAAGCTCTTACGCACGAAGAACGGCCTACCGGCCAGCAATAACTCGACTTCCTCCTGCATCCCGTTAGCTTGAATGCTTTGCGGGTCGAACCGGTGCAGGACATGGCTGATATTAAAGGGCGCACCCAGCGTGGCCGCTGCGCGAATGCCCGGCATCTCGCCCGCCGCCATCAAGACGCCCGCGCCACCCAAGCTATGGCCCACAAGAATGGACGGCGACTTGCCTTCTCTGGTCATCGCGTCGCCGGCCGCGACCAGATCTTCCACATGCGCGGCGAAAGTCGCGTCGGCCAGGCTTCCTTCGCTATTTCCCAGTCTGGAAAACTCGAAACGCAACACGCCAATGCCACGCGCGGCCAGGGCGCGTGACAGGCGAGTGGCAGCCTGGCTGTCCTTGCCGCATGTAAAGCAGTGGGCGAGTATCGCCCAGCCCTGTGGTTGGCCGTCAGGCAGTTCCAATCTTCCGGCAAGCCGGTAGCCTCGTGGTCCATCGAATTCGAAGGCTTGTGTGGTCATAAGTCGCTCTCTTGTATTCGCTTCCTTTACGTCCTTCAGGTGCCGGGAGCAACTGGACATGTGATGCCATGCGCCCGGCAAGGTGACTTACTCGACGGGTGGAAAGTCGATGTCGGTACTGTTGATACGATTGAACGTATTGGTGAACACACCGAGTGCGATGGTCAGAGAGATTTCTGCCAATTGGGTATCGGTGTAGCCGGCCGCGCGGATGGCAGTAAGCTCGTCCTGGTCGATCGTGCCGCTAGTGGTCTGCAGGCAGGTCACGAAACGCACCAGCGCATCGCGCCTGGCGTCACCCGTCGCTTGCCCCGCGCGAATGGCACGCAACGCGTCGATCGGCAGGCCCACTTTCTTGCCCACAAAACTGTGGGCGGCCACGCAAACGTCGCAACCCGCTTTCGCACTGACCAATAGCTTGATGGTTTCGAGCTCTTGCCGGCTCAGGCCGCCGATGTCCAATGTGCGTTGAGCGTCGAGCACCGCATTCAAGGACGTCGGGAGAAGATAGCCCAGCGCGGCGTACGTGTTCGGGATGCGGCCACCGGAAATCGACCTGACCCGTGCATAGATGTCAGCGGTGACGCCCGTGGCAGACTCGATGGCGGGAATTGCAATACGGCTCATGTGGCGCCTCTTTCATCGGGTGAATAGGAGTCTCCACTGTAGGCCTCCGTCATACCGATTTGGAGCCTCGATTTACTCAATGAAACGTCGAAAAGGATCAAGTCGCTTGTGCGAATGAGCGGTCGCTTTGCGGCGACGCCTTTAGCGCGTCTTCCAGGCTGTACCCATAGGGCAAAGCAAAAATTCGCTCATCACAGACTCGCGCGCGAGCGCGCGCCATTGCCCAGGGGCATTGCGATCCGCCCGGTGAACAGACGTCGGAATGACAATACAGATTGATACCCTGACGCAGTTCAGGTCGAGCCAGCCGGCGTAGCGGCGGGGGGAAGTCCTTGCCGGGATCTGGCAGGCTTTGAAAACGTTTCTCAGGGTGTGCGCGGACACCGGCGCGACGTAGCCCATGCGTTGAATGCGATTGGGGGCCGCTATCCGGAACGGCCCGCTGCCGCTCAGGATATATTCGACAGGTGCGTGCCGTTCACGGCCGAACGCGGATGATCGTCTTCCCGTTGATCCGCCGGGTCCCGTTGAAGGTGGCGATCGCATCATCGAGGGTCGAGATCGTGCCGATGTTCGTCCGCAGTCGTCCGTCCCGCACGCGCTGGACGATGTTGCTCAATTGAGCTCGATCGGACTCGACGACGAAGTCGACCACGATGCCGTGCGCAGGCCGCGCGTCGGTCGGCCCGGCGATAGTCACCAGCGTTCCTCCATCGCGAATCAGGCTCGCAGACCGTTTCGCGATGTCTCCACCGAAGACATCGAAAACCAGATCGACGCCACCGATGTCTTCCAGTGCGTCATTCTCGAGGTCAACGAACGCCTGCACGCCGAAGTCGAGTGCGGTCTGACGGTGCGCGGCGCGTCCGGTGCCGATGACGTAGGCGCCGTACTCACGTGCAAGCTGGACCACCATCGATCCGACTACGCCGGCCGCGCCGTGCACGAGGACGCTCTGTCCGGACCGGAGCCGGCCGTGCTCGAACAGTCCCTGCCATGCAGTCAGGCCTGGCATCGGCAGGCTTGCCCCAACTGTGAAGTCGACGTCGCCCGGCAGCGGCGCGAGGTTGCGTGCCTCAACGGCCACGTACTCTGCCAGCGTGCCGTCGCGAGTCCAGTCCGTGAGACCGAACACCCGCTGTCCGACTGACAGCCCCGTCGTGCCATAGCCGAGAGCGGTAACCACTCCGGCCAGCTCGTGCCCCGGAATCGACGGTGTTCGGTCGCGGTTGAGGCGATCGTACCAGGTCGGCGGCCATGTCAGCTCATCTCCGGTGAATCCCGATGCATGAACCTGAACAACGACATCATTTATCGCTGCCTGCGGCATCGGCCGCTCCATCAGACGCATCCCGCCTTTTCCTGCAGCTTCGTCTGTCACAACGATTGCCTTCATGAAAAATTCTCCCTGGTGAAAATGTTGCGGCGATGGGCGCGCGTCGGTGTCTTTCAAACGAAAGACCTGTCAGAGATATATTCTGGATTGCGTACAGTGCCAGTCGCCCACAATGCCGACCGTTGCCTCTCAAGCGTTGCTACCACATCTCGATTTAATGAAATCTCGGAATGCAGGTCAATGTTGCATTGGTATAGGCAAGCAACATCTGAGGCTTTCAAAGAGATTCGCCGCATCGATAAAGCGCATCAGAGAGGCGCTGCGTGGCCTGGTCTTCGCATGGCGCGACATCAGGCGAGCCGTATTGAACGGTCCTCGCTCGAGAACGATCGCGTTGAGCGATGTGCGCTCAAGGGTTGACGGCTCTATCCTGCTTGAAGCGGCTTACGACATCGCACGATCCGAGCGGTGGCAACGTGCACTGAAAAGTCGCTCCATGTCCTTCGTTGTTGAACGCGCGAATTCGTCCACCGTGAACGTCGATGATAGACCGGCAGATCGATAGGCCCATTCCCATGCCTTGCGGCTTGGTGCTGAAAAACGCCTCGAACAACCGGTCTTCGATTTCCAGACTGATCCCCGTGCCCGAGTCCCGCACTTCAAGTATGACGTTCCCGGTCTCGTCTAGCCGTGACGCTATCAACAGATCGCGCGGCCGGTCGCTGATGGCCTCCATCGACTGGATGCCATTCATGACGAGATTGATCAGTACCTGCTGCATCTGAACCCGGTCCCCAAGCAACGGTGGCAACGATGGTGCCAGGTCGACTCGCATCGACACGCGATGGCTTGCAACCTCGTGCCGCGTAAGGGACACGACGTCGCTCAAGACATCGCGTATGTCGAGGGGAGCCACGTGTACGACTCCCTTCGTCGCGAGCAGACAAATCCGGTGAATGATTTGTGCTGCACGTTGCGCGTTCGCGGCGGCCCGCTCGAAGCATGCTGTCGCTTCGGCAATATTCGGCGAGAGGCGGTTTAGCCAGCGTAGCCCGGCTTCACTATCAGCGGCAATTGCGGTAAGGGGTTGGCTAACCTCATGAGCAATCGTTGAATTCCACTCTCCAGGCGAGGGCGCTCGCGTCAGCCGGGCCAGTTCGTTTTGTGCATCGTGTAGTTGCGTTTTTGCTTTTCTCGCCACCGTAATGTCCATTACCGCTCCGATGTAATGTTGGTCATCCCCTTCGACAGTCGACGCACGCACAACGGCTCGGAGCCATCCCGCTTTGTGCGCACGAGTTCCCCGTTAAGGGCGTCGCTGATCTCTTCAAAGGGCATTGGACACCGTGTGCGCAAGGGTGGCGTCATCAAACGGATCGACACCCGGGTGGCCCGGTGGCGGCTTCTTCAATTCACTCATGGATCGCATTGCTGAGTATGTTTGCGTCAGGTCCATCATTGCTCCGGCGGTTAAGCAGGGCTGCAATGGGAGGTATGTGACCGCACGTGGTCGTCTATCGGTTCAGTTATTTTCTAATCGCTTCCTGTGGGACTAGCCAGGAGAACAGAAACCTGACTATCGATCATAGCTTTTATCGTCCTCAGTTGATTATGAACTTAGCATGTCAAAATATACCAATGTCTATGCTTTCCGGATCGATTCGGCGTTGCGAGGACGCTCGCTGATATGCGCATATACGGTGTCATGCGCAGCGATGGATGAAATCGCGAAGGCAGCTATGCCGGCATTTGCTTCGGCCCAATGCACGCAAATCCTCCGGGCATCGACGGAGGACCGCATCGCGCTCATCGTGCGTTGCCTTGCTGGACAGGAACGGTGAACCGAAAGGCGGCGCCATGAGGCACGAGCGCGCTTACCCATATCCGTCCACCGTGCGCTTCCACGATCGAACGACAGATGGACAGCCCCATGCCCATCCCCGAAGCTTTCGTCGTATAGAATGCCTCGAACAGGCGCTCGACGTTTTGAGGAGATACACCCGGCCCCGAATCGAGCACCGCGATAAGCACGCTGTCTGAATCAAACTTGCCGGTGCTGACGGTTAGTTCCCGCGGCCCCCGATCAACCGTACTGGTCGCCTCGATGGCGTTGACGACCAGGTTTAGCATCACCTGTTGAAGCTGCACACGATCGCCCTCGACGAGCGGCAAATCACTAGCAAGTTGCATCCGTACAGAAACCCCGTGCTTGTCGGCCTCACCGCGCGTCAGCGCGATGACCTCGTCAATCGCCTCATTTATCTGCAGCCGCTCCTTGCACGGTGGAACGTTCTTGACGAGGCCACGAATGCGGGTAGTGATCTCGCCGGCCCGCATCGCGCTTTCGATAATCCTGTTAAATGCCTGGCGGGCTTCATCAAGATTCGGCGGTTGGGCGCTCAGCCAGCATAGACCCGCCTGCGCGTTGATGGCATTCGCGGTCATCGGCTGCTTGATTTCATGGCAGATCGTGGCCGCGAGGTGCCCGATGGTCGTGACGCGGTTCGCGTGCGCCAGCATTATCTGCACCTCGCGATACCGCTGCTCGCTCTCGCGTGCCTCGGCTTCGGCCCGCTTGCGTTCGGTCAGATCGAGCACAAACGCGACGCCTTGATTCACGCCTTCTTCCAGGCTTGCCGCGCCGACCAACACCGGCACGCGGCTGCCGTCCTTTCTAAAGTATTCCTTCTCGAAGGGCTGCAAGGTCCCCGTCGCCAGGAGTTGAGGCATCCACACCTGTCTGTCACGTTCGAGCGATTCGGGCGGCGTCAACTCCGTCCAGCACAAACGGCCCGCGACGAGATCGTCGCGGTCGTAGCCCACGATACGGAGAAACGCATCGTTGGCTTCGGAAATCCGACCGTCGAGATCATAGATAAATATGCCGACAATATTTGCGTCGACGAGGCGCCGGATCTTTGCTTCCCGTTCAGCCAGATCGCCGTACAGACGGGAATTCTCCAGCGTGATCGCGGCTTGAGAAGCCAGCAGTTTCAATACGGCGATCCGGGCCGGCACGAATACCGATGGCGTCAGACTGTTCTCGAGATAGAGCACGCCGATGAGTTCGCCCTGGTTGATCAGCGGCAGGCTTAGCACGGAGCGGACGCGATGTTGCCTGACGTAAGGATCCGCGCGAAACGGGTCCTGATTCAACGCGTCGTCGAGAATAACGCTTTCTCGGGTGCGCATGACATAGTGCAGCACGGCTTCCGGCAGTATCGTCGCAGTCACGGGTGCGTCGCACACCTGCACCGCGACCGTGTCGCCGTCGGTCAACGCCTGCGCCCGGATGCGCGGCTCGCCGCTGCGGGCAAGCATCAGCAGACCGCGCCCGGCGCCCGCCTGCTCGATCGCGGTGCGCATAAGCGTGTTGAGCAGCTTGTCCAGCATCATCTCCCCCGACACCGCCTGCGAGACCTTGATCACCGTTGCCAGGTCCAGTTGTTCGACGGTTGTCCCGATCGTGCTCGCTGCTCCGCCAGCCGCCTTTTTCTCCTTGAGATGCGGATATGAGCTGTCGAGTTGCCTCACTTTGCCAATGGCTCCCCAATAGACATAGCAGGAGCGGGCGGCACGAAAATACGTATCGGCGATCTTGTCGAAACGACGTGCAGCATAAAAACGTGCGGCGAGTTCATACGCCAGTGCTTCATGGTGGACAAAGCCGTTTGCATGCGCGAGGCGGATGGCCTCTTCGTAATGATGCATGGCGTCGAGATCGCGGCCTTCCAGACGTGCGATCTCCGCTGATACCACCGCGTGCTTGTCGTGAAACGTCACCGAGCAGCTTTCCGCCCAGTCTCGCAGTTGCTCCATATGCGTGCCGAGGAAAGCGCGCCATACGATCTGCTTGTCTGGCGACGCGGTCTCGTAGACCGCTGCCACCGCAAGCGAACTGTAGAAGTAGTAGTCGAGCAACTGGATGTGCGCGTCGGACGACCAGAGCAGTTCCTTTGCCTTTTCAGCCGCTGCGATGGCTGCCTCGTAGTCACCTGAGTGGAAGCGCGCCTGAAGCTTGAGTATCCAGTACCAGCAGACCATCGAGCTCATGCGGTCTTCGTTCAGTCCGGCCTCGAAGGCCGCTTCATCGAACCCCTCACCGCTGAAAGTCGAAAAGGTCGTCGTTTCTCCCCGCATGTCGCAAATAAATCGTTGCTGGCTCACGAGAATATCGGCAACGTCGCGGAATTTGCTCTTGCGGACGAAATCGAGGGCCCGCTCTGTTTCGTCCCACACTTCGTCGAGCGGATCCCCGCGCGCGAGCCGGTCGGTAACCGTATGGTTACAGCTATAACAGGCCCGTCCGAGGTCGCCCGTCTCCGTCGCGGTACGAAACGCTTTACGGATATAGTGAAGGGCGGTCGCGATCGGCTCGCTCCAGAGCACGATCATCTCCATCGTTAAATACATTTTCGCTTTATATGCGTCAAAGCCATGCTTCTCGGCGAGATCGCAGGCAAGCTTTCCGAATCGATAGCCTTCGGGATAGCGCCGGAAGCGTGGCCCGAGCATCGTACCGAACCCGGCATAGCTATGAGTCGCTGCGCCGCTCGTGCCATGTAACAAACTGAGGCTCACCATCCGGCAGGTGTGCAGATGCGACAGATTGTCGTCGGTGAAAATCGCCGGTGCAGTCAGAGCCGAGAGTACGCTCATCGCAGTCAGCATCTCGGGGGCGGTCATCAGAGGCAGGTCGATCAGGCTCTCGATCGAGCGTCCGTTGAGGTTCTTCCAGACTTCCTCGTATTCGACCTGCACCTCTTCGCGAGTGGGATGTGACGGAATGTCGATACCGAACAGACGCAGGCATTCGAGCGCGCAGCTGACCGCCTTGGCGTTTTCCGACCTCACGACATGGAGATCGATTTTGAGCCGGCAAACCGACGCGGTGTCGATTTTTGACGCGCTTTTGTCGAGAAGCTCCGAGATTAGCCGTTCTGCTTCTTCGAATTTCCCATTGAGGAATTCGCACTCGGCGCGCTCGAGCCATATAGCGAAAGCCAGCTCATAACGGGTGTCCCATCTTTGTTCGCCGAGCAAAGACATGGCTGCGGAAAGATACTTGCATGCTGACGCATAGGCTGTCGAAGCCTTGGCGCGCTTGCCCGCTATCAGGTTTAGCTCCGCCAGGTTTTCGCGCTCCTCGGCAGAGGTGATCAACTCGACACCAAGATTGAGCTGATTGACGATCTCGAAGATCTCCTCTTGTCTCCTTTCCGAAGCGATCCTTGTCGCAAGCAACCGGCCGATCTCGAGATGGGTCCTGGCACGCGAGGCATCGGGGATCAGCGAGTACGCTCCTTGCTGGACGCGGTCATGGAGGAACTGGTAGAAGTTTTCCGAACGGAGCACGAGCCCGGCTCGAACTGCTTCCCAGAGCAGGGCGTGCATGTCCTCGTCGCCGTTCTGGAAAATCATGCTGAGCCTGGCGAACGGTGCACTGTTCCCCAGGCATGCGAATCGTTGTAACGCGGTTTGTGTCTCAACGGGCAGGCGACCTAACTTGGCCATCATCAGGTCCACCACATTGTCGGTGTAACCTTTGGCATGGATTCTCTTCAAGTCCCATGACCACCGGGCCAGGGTATGGTCGAAGGTGAGCAGGCCCTCTTCCGCGAGCGAGGAAAGGAACTGGATTGCAAAGAATGGATTACCCCCGGTCTTCTCGTGCAGTAGTTGCGCCAGCGAAATGGAAGAGCGCGGATCGCAGCGAATAGAATCCCGGATCAGTTGCCCGAGGTCTTCATGCGTCAAGGGGGCAAGGACGATCTCGTGCACTTTCCCTCCGGCCTCGCGAATCGCTTCCAGCTTGCGCATCAGCGGATGGGCGGGATTGACCTCGTTGTCGCGGTAGGCGCCGATCAGCATTAGATGTTGCATATCTGTGCTGCCCAGCAGATGCTCGAGCAGGTCAAGCGTCGCCGCGTCGAGCCACTGCAAATCGTCAAGGAATAGAGCGAGAGGGTGTTCCGGCCGCGCGAATACCGCGATAAACCTTCGAAACACCAGCTGAAATCGGATTTGCGCGTCCTGCGACGGAAGATCGGCGACAGCCGGCTGTTCTCCTATGATGAGACTCAACTCCGGGATAAGGTCGACAATGAGCTTGCCGTTCAGACCCAGCGCATCGCGCAGCGCGCCACGCCATTGGGCCAGTTCCGTTTCGCTCTTGCTCAGAAGCAGGCGTATCAAGCTCTGAAAAGCTTGCGCCAAAGTGGCGTATGGGATGTCGCGCTTGTATTGATCGAATTTGCCCGATGCAAAAAGGCCGCGCGGCGGCACAAGCGGCTTGTGAAGTTCGTTGACAACCGAGGATTTACCAATCCCCGAGTATCCGGATACAAGCACCAGTTCTGGCCTGGTCCCGGCGACGACCTGATCGAAAGCGGCGAGCAAGATCCCGACCTCTTTCTCGCGCCCGTACAGTTTCTCGGGAATGACGAGCCGATCCGGCGTATCCCGTTCGCCCAGAGGAAATGGGCTTATGCTGCGTCTGGCCTGCCATTCAGCAAGACAGCGCCGCACATCGCGCTCGACGCCGGCGGCCGTCTGGTAGCGGTCCTCGACGGTCTTTTCGAGGAGCTTCATGACGATTCTGGAAACCTGAACCGGCACAGTTGCGAACCGCCCGCTCGGCGCCGATGGCTTTCGGGCGATATGGCAGTGGACCCACTCCATTGGATCGGAGGCCGTGAAAGGAAGCTCGCCCGTGAGCATCTGATAAAGCGTGACGCCGAACGAGTAGAGATCGCTACGGGAGTCGATCGAGCGGTTCATCCGGCCGGTCTGCTCGGGCGCCATGTAGGCGAGGCTGCCCGCTATGGTTTCAGGTGGTTCGGGTGCCTGCCGTTCGCGGGCCAATCGCGATGCGATACCGAAACCGGTCAACCGGACCCCTCCGTTCGCGCAGTTCACGAAGATATTCGCTGGCTTGATGTCCTTGTGGATGAGTCCGCGCTGGTGCATGCCGGTTAGAGCCGTAGCCGTTCCGATCGCCAGACGCAGGAAGCTTTCCATCGCCATCGGCACGCCGGCCAGTCGATCGAGCGGTTCGCCGCCAGGATCCTCGAGCAGCAGCATGGTCTGGCCGTATGCGCGGCGGAGCTCGAGCGGCCGCACCGCCCACGCGCCATCCAGCTCATCCTTTAACCGGCATTCGTGAGCGAGACGATCGAGGGTTCCACGTAACGGCTGCTCCGTGGCAGGCGAAACCAGCAGCACAGAGCTTCTGTGGCCTGCGGCGTCCCGACCCCAGCCTCGCCGAAGGACACGCTCACTGTCCTGCTGCAGCGTTCGCCAGCCACAATCCCCATCCGCGTCGAGTTGAATCGGCGTATTCATCTGCCGATCTCCTTCATCGGACAGTTACCTATGTCAGGCGGAGAAGGCCGAGACAGGTCTTCGCCGGCGTTACATTCGGCGCAGGGCGCCGCATGGACTGACCTGTTCCATCGAGTGCTCAGAAAACATGTCCTTTGCGTTGAGACGGTCTTCCATCTTGATCAGTTCAGCTATTGAGGTCGCCTTCATCTTACGCATCAGCTGCGCGCGACTGACTTTTATGGTGATTTCGCTGACGCCGAGTTCCCAGGCGATCTGCTTGTTCAGCAAGCCGCGCGCAATCAGCTCCAGAATAGCTTTCTCGCGCACGGTCAACGAAGCATAACGGTCGCTCAACTCTCGCCGGAAACGATTCGCTCCCCGGCACAGTTGGTCAAGGGCGAGTGCCGATAGCACGGTATCGAGCAGCGTCTGCCCTCTGAATGGCTTAGGCAGGAAATCGTACGCGCCGGCCTTCATCGCGTGCACGCTCATAATGACATCGCCGTAGGCGGAGACAAAAATGATCGGAATATGCACTTTCGCGTGAGCCAGGCGTGTTTGGGCCTCGAGCCCGCCCATCGCTGGCATCCGCACATCGAGTATCAGACAGTTTGGGAAGTCGGGGGAGTCAGGTGTCAGCTTTGCGAGCTTGACGAGCAGGTCGTTTGCCTGGGAAAAAAGTTGCGTCTCGACGTTAATGGATCTCAACAGCGACGCGATCGCTTCTCTCGTCTGCGGATCGTCATCGGCGACGAAAACGATCGATGACCGGGTTTTCGATTCGCTCCGATCCGATGTTTGTATAACCACGATTGTCTCCTTTGCGTCTTTTGGTCATAGGAAAGCTCTGGGCGCTCCCAAAAAAGCCGCAAGTAAGGCCGATTGGTGTGTATACGTTTACGGCGGGAATAGTGGGTTCTTTGTAATGCATGCTACAGCGGTACGATGTCCGCGAATTACATGTTCACACGGTTTTTTGCATGATGTCTGGTAGTAGCGATGCACGGTAACGGCGGCACGCACATGGACTTGTCCGTGCCGCCACCTGCACACACGTCGCCGCGTTTGCGCACTACAGCACCAACTCCAACGACTTCACGAGCGCGCCCGGCAATTGCAGTCCACCGGTCGCGCGTTGTCCCCAAGTGGAATCGGAGAGCATCAGTTCGGGCCGCGCGCCGAGTGCTTCGAGCCGATCGCCGAGCAGGCCATACAGGCTGTCGTCGAAGCGCATGGCATCCACGGGCGCGACGATCTCGCCGCCTTCCACCCAGAAGGTGGCAAAGCGTGTCATGCCGGTCAGCCGGCAATTCATGCGGTCCGAAAAGTTCACGTACCACAGGTTGCCGATATAGAGCCCGGTACCGAGCCGCGCGAGCACGTCGTCCTGTGCAAGATCGCCTCCTGGCATCGCAAGCGAGGTGGGTATTTCCCGCGGTAGCGCGCCGTTGGGTTCAAGCCCATATTCGCGCGCCGAACGCGCGCTCGTGAGCAGACCGACGCCGAGCCCCGCGTTGACCAGTGGCACGCTGGTGCGCAGATAGCCGTCGTCGTTGAACGCCGGTGAAATTCCGAGTTCGAGCGACTCCGCGAGCGACACACGTTCGTCGAGGGCGGCCGTGCCGGTATTCAGTTTGTAGAGCGGACTTGTCGAAGACGCCTGGGCGCGCGCCGAGAAGCCGTCCCACGCCGCCGATTTAAGCAATTCCGCGATCGCCGACGGCGCTAGCCAGGCGCGATAGCCACCCGGCGCCAGCACTCGAGGAGGTCGCGACAGAACCGGCAGGCGCCCGGCCGCCTCGCGCACCTTGTCGGTGAATACGGCGTCGTCCCAGGCGTCGCCGGCATAGTTTGTCTTGATCGCCCGTCCGTCGGGCTGATAGAGCGACCAGCTGAAATTGAAGTTCTCCACCTCGTACCAGCCGCGGCTGCCATGGGTGGATGCGAAGCCTCGCGAAAGCGTTCCTCCTGCGTAAAAGCCCACAAAATCCAGCCCGTGCGCCGCGCGCGCGACGAGTTCGACGAGTGCCCGCGGATCAGGCAATTTGCCGTCGCGGCGTCTGCTGTGCGTCCACGAACGGGTGTCGAGGAGCAGGTGCGGATCGTCGGGCGCGTCAATCAGGCTTTCGCGCAGTACCGAGAGCGCATCGGACACGTCGCTCACGTCGGCATGCGCGTCGCCGCTGAGATCAATGGTGGAGTACGCCTGACGCGCACCATGCACAAGACGGAGGGTCAGACGTCCCTGCACAACCTGACCGATCTGACGCACCTTGCCGGCATTGAAGCGGATGAAATCGGATTGCTCGCCTGCGAACACGCTCAAAATCGTTTCGCCACGACGGCACATGCGCTCGATTGCCTCGGCGAGCATGGTCAGGTGCGCATGACGGTCGATTGCCTCCGTGCCGCCCGCAAAATGCATCTCGGCCATCATGCGCCTCCAAATACTTCGACGTCGGAAAACACGCAGGCGGGCGACGCGTGGCCCACGCGGATCACCTGAGCGGGTTCGCCCTTGCCGCACATTGGCGTGCCGTAGACTTCACGCGTCGATGCATCGCCGACCGCCGTGAGGCTGCGCCAGAAGCTCGCGGAAATGCCGCGGTAACCCGGTCGCTTGACGACCTGCGTGAGCTTGCCTTGCTCAATGAGCTGGCCAAACTCGCAACCGAACTGAAACTTGTTGCGATGGTCGTCGATCGACCATGAGGTGTTCGTCTTCATCAGAATGCCATGCTCGATGCCCGCGATCATCGACTCGAGCGACTGGTCGCCTGGTTCGATGTTAAGGTTGGCCATGCGGTCGATGGATGGCCGGTTCCAGTTAGCCGCGCGCGAGTTTGCCACGCCAGGCTGGCCCGCGCGCTGCTGCGACAGTGCGCCACCGAGGGCGCGTTCCAGCACGCCTGCGCGAATCAGATATTGCTTGCTGGCCGCGCTACCATCGTCGTCGAACGCATAGGCGGCAGCTTCTTCGCGCAGGTCCGGATCGAACGTGACGTTCAGCAGTGCGGAGCCGTACTGGTAGTGGCCGAACATCTCAGGCTTCACGAAGCTCGAGCCCGCGAAGTTGCGCTCGTCGCCCAGAATGCGGTCGAGTTCGAGCGGGTGGCCGATCGACTCGTGGATCTGCAACATCATCTGATCGGGCATCAACAGCAGATCGCGTCGCCCGCTCGGGCAGTTGGGCGCGGCGAGCAGTTGCAGCGCTTCGTCGGCAACGCGCGCGCCTGCGCCATCGAAGCCATAGCGCGCCAGAACTTCAATACCGCCTTGCGCGAGTGTGGCGAAGTGCCCGTTGAGCGTGCGCTCCCGCGTGTCACCATCATGGTGGGCGACGGCGGACAAGCTCGGCATCAGAAAGCGGAACTGCTGTTCGATACGTACGCCGTCGCTGCTCAGGTAAAGCTGGTCGCTATGCGTGACCTGCATGCCCGCGACACGCTCAACGATGCGCGCATCGAGGTTGGCACCCGCACATTCGCGCGCCAGACGCTCGACCCACTCGCGCCGCGACGGCAGCGCACTCTGCGCGTTCGGCGAAACATAAAAGCCGCTTTGCGCGGGCCGTGCGATCTCGCGATGGTCGATCAACGTGTGCGCCGCGCACGCTTTAGCCCGCGATGTCGCTATCTCCAGAGCGCGCTGTACGCCGCCTGCCGACAGATCGGCGGTAGCCGCATAGCCCGCACCTGCACCGGCCCAGGCCGTGACCATTGCGCCCCGCTCGCGTATGTGGCACGGGGGCAGCGCTACATCGTTGCGCACCGTGTGGTCGTCCGTGCGTTCGTCCACGAAACGCACCGACCAGAAATCGGCCGCGGCGCGCAATCCGCGCGTTGCCAAGGTCCAGCGTTCTTCGATCATGCGATGTTCTCCTTTCAGTGCAGTCGGACGTCGCCACAGCGAGGGAAGGGCGGGTGCGTCAACGCCACGACGCGTGTAGTGAAAAGATAGCCGATACGGCCTCTGTCCATCGTTAAACAATGCCAGAGCGTATCCGGAAAACACCCGCTCACAGTCACGAGCGTGATTGCTCCGACAGACGTGCATCAGGAGTATCTGTTCACCAAGCCAGATTGTGGCCACTGGTTATGTGCGGATGTTTAAAATCAGCTGTAGTTTTATTTCTAGTGATTTTTCCGCGTCATGAACAAAGGGCACCTCGCGAGCTTGCAACGCTCAGGCACCTTGTCCAACGCGCGATGCCACGGTCCGTGGAGTCTTTACGTGGCTTCGATGTGACGTTTCCAGCGCGGAAACTGACTATGCGTTTCGCGATGCGCGAGGGCTTTAGTGACCCGCGCTCTGACCGCCATCGACGTGCAGGATCTCTCCCGTGATGAACGGTGCGGAATCAAGGAACAGAATCGAATCTACGATATCACTCATCTCGCCCATGCGCCCGAGCGGATGAAAAGCGCCTAGCGCTTCGTGGGTTTGCGGCGGGTGCATGGGCGACTTGATGATTCCTGGCGCGACGGCATTCACGCGAATCCCCTTTTTGGCGTACTCGATCGCGAGCGACTTTGTCGCGGCGTTGAGACCGCCTTTCGTCAGCGCGGCCAATACGGAATACACGCCGCTGCGCGCGCCATCGACGACACTGGCCGTCACGCTAACTACGTGTCCGCCCGAATTCCGTTCCATTTCGGCAATGGCGAGTTGCGTGATGTGATAAAAGCCCGTCAGATTTACGTTCGTGGCTGCAGCATAGTCTTCTTCGGTATGCTCAGTGAAAGGCTTGCCGATGTAGATACCCGCGTTGTTCACTAGCGTATCGATCCGGCCAAAGCGAGCAATACCTTCAGAAATAACGCGGCGAGCGGTGTCCCGATCACCAATATCACCGGCGACGGTCAGGATGTTCGGATCTTCCGTCGGCTTGATCGAACGGGCAGTCGCGATGATGCGGCAGCCGAGTTTGCGAAAAGCCTTGACGACTTCGGCACCGATGCCTTGCGACGCGCCCGTGACGACGACAACCTTGTGTGATGTGCTCATGTGCTTTATTCAGGAATTGATAGTCTGTTGCCGAGGCACTGAGGACAGCGCCCCGGTGGAATTCGGCGAAATCGCAATGTTTGAACGTGCTCCTGCGCCGCAAGCGGGAATTCATCACCAGCCGGTTTGATCAGCGAAAGCCCGCCGCGCCTAAAGCCGGCCGCGCCTAAAGCCCGCAGCGCCTAAAGCCCGCCGCGCCTAAAGCGACGCATCTTATTGGCCCTCGCGCGCTTGACGACGCCATTGTCCCGGGGTCATCCCCATTCTGTCTGAAAACACGCGCCCGAATGCGGAGACGGATCGATATCCTACCGATTCGGCGACGACCTCGGCGGTCATTGCAGGCTTCTTCAGCTCGTTGGCGGCCACACTCATCCGTATATCGGTCAACAGCTCCGCGGCCGAGCGGCCGAGCTTGTCTTGAAAGTGCCGCATGAAGGTGGCGCGCGACATACTGCATAATTCCGCAAGCTCAGGCAGGTTCCAGGGCCGCGCCGGATCTGCGAGCATTGCTGAAATGGCCGGAGCCAGTCGTGGATGGCCAGCGAGGGCCAACAAGCCTGCCGGGGCCTCATCGGATTCGCTCGCCGCGCGCAGTACCAGCGTAAAGAGCGCCGCGCTAAGCGCGTTGAGGATTGCATAGCCGCCCAGTTGATCGCGGGCGGACTCCATGCGCATCAGCCGGACGAGAAAGGCGAGACGATTCGGAGCGGACTCGATGGCGTTTTCATTGTCGTCCATGGCACGTACCACCAGATCAATGGGCAGGTAATCTCGAATCAGTTGATCATGTGGCGGCTTGATGAAAAACCGTCCGCACAACATGTCCAGATGCTCGCCCTGGCCATCGTTTTCGCTGAGTGTCCATCCTGCGGAACCTTGTCGCTCGTACGTGAGTCCCGGCGTGTGTCCACTGCCGTCGTGCAATACGTGCGCCGAGCCGTGAGGCAATAACACGATATCGCCGCCCATCAATTCTCTGGTCGTCTCAGTCTTCGGATCCTCAATAATAGCCCGGCCCTTGAGCACGACATGGTACGGAATTTCGTGCGCCGCAGACTGGGGCCAGGCGACACGCCATGGTGCACCGTAGGCACAGCGAACCTCCAGCTGGCCGGTGATCGTGATGGTTTGCAGCAGATGGCTCAGCCAGTCGACTTGTGGCATAGGAATTCGGCAACTTGAAACGGCGGAAAACAGCAATGCGCGGCTCGAGTCATAACGAAGGATCCGCACCGGTGTTTCAGGCGAGTATTTCCCGGTACTGGACGAAGCCCGGGCGTTCAGCGACGCGATCATAGAGCTGCATGGCGTTGTGGTTGGTTTCGTGCGTTAGCCAGTGCACACGCGATGCTCCACGACGTTTCGCATCCGCATAGACATACGCGATCAACGCACGGCCAACGCCGCTGCCACGCGCATCGTGCGCGACAAACAGGTCCTCGAGATAGCAGTAGTTGCCCGCAGACCAGGATGATCGATGGTAGATCGAATGCGCCAGGCCCTTTGCTTGTCCGTCTACGATGGCAAGTGCGGCATACATCGGCTCGACCGGGTCCAGAAAACGCGCCCAGGTCTTGAGCGTCACCGCTTCGGGAATGTCCACTTCGTAAAATCGCTGATACCCTTTCCACAGAGGAAGCCAGATATCAAAGTCGTTTTCGTCAGGTACTTTGATCTCGACCGATTTCATCGAATGCTCCGAAAATGTTTCGCCCGCTAATTGTTGAAGAAGTCGATCTGAGCGATCAACGGCCCGTTGGTAGGAAGAAGAACAGAGTACTCCGTCAGTTCCGGGCCGTTTGGCGTTACGCCCGCATCAGACGAGGGTCTCCCAGGACCCCCGGGGAAGCTGGCACAAACCGCCTGGGTTCAGATCGAGCCCGCCGGCGCGACGTTCGGAAAGTCCTTGTCGGGATCGAACACGTTATTGATAAAGTTCGTCAGGGAGTACATCGCTACGAGCGCGACCATCTCCATGATGTTGGCATCGGTGTAGCCGGCATCGCGAACGGCTTGCAGGTCGGTGTCGGCGACCTTGCCGCGGCTCACGATGACTTTTCGCGCGAACTGGATGGCGATGTCGCGCTTCGGGTCGGCGGCATGACCCTTGCGGGCGAGAATGATTTCGTCGGCCGGCAGCTTGGCCATATGCTCGGCCGTAAAGCTGTGAACGGTCAGGCAGTAGTTGCAGCCATTCACTTCGGAGACGGCGAGGCCGATGCTGTCACGCGTCTTCACGTCGAGTGCCTTGCTCAGCGAGCCGAGCAGGGAAGCCCACGCGTTGAACGCGATGGGGCTCTGCGCGAAGGTCGCCATCATATTGGGCGTGAACCCGATGTTTTTGGTGAATGCATCGAGAGTCGGCTTTGAATCCGCCGGCACCTGCTCCGGCTTTAGAGCTGCAGTTCTTGCCATCATAAACTCCGTAAGTTACTGGTTCACAAATTGAAGAACGTCGGTGGGCGTCGTTCTTCGGATAGCTGCGTGCCCGGGTCGTGCGTCGTGGGTCGAAGCGGGGCGGGCCATCAATCGGCAGAAGTCTGCTGACGACCTCCCGCCCCGACACTCGCCTCAGTGGTGCAGCGCGATCACTGTCGCGCGGCGATGCACCTATACGAGATCGAGCACCTCGGCCACCGGACGGCGCGGCTTTTGGGCCCAGTTGCCCGGGCGCTCTGTGCCGACGGCCAGCAGCAGGACCGGCACCTCGTCTTTGGTCAGTCCGAACTCGCTGTGTACCGATTCGGCATCGAAACCGATCATCGGCGTCGAGCCGAGGCCCATCGAGCGGGCCGCATAGATCATCGCTGCCGCCCCGAAAGTGGCGGTACGTACGGCCTCGTCGCGCCGGCGCTGCGGGAACGCCATGTACAGGTCGCGTGCGGGGATTTCCCATTCCGGCACCATCTTTTCCGGCATGACGCCCGCTTTTACCAGCGGTGCCAGGCGATCCGGTATCACGCTGGAATCGGCCAGCTGGCCGCAGACGATGAAGGTAACGGCTGCCTCGGTAATGGCGGGCTGGTTCCAGGCGATCGGACTCAGCCGGGCTTTGGCCTCAGGCGTGCGTACGGCGATGAAGCGCCAGTTCTGCAAGTGGAAGGACGTCGGGGCGCTGGTGCCGATGCGCACCAGCTCGCGGATCTGGTCGTCGCTCAAAGAGGCGGCGGGGTCGTAGTACTTGGCGGCGCTGCGGCCCAGGATACATTCGATGACTGCGTTGCTCATGGTGATTCCTGTCTGTAAAGGGATACTCAGGTATGCGACTTTTTCCGCTCTCTTCGATGGAAATTTTGCAGGGAAGGAGCCCGTTCGACTCTGATGCCAGGGGTCATGGTGCTTCTTGTGTGGCACCCGGCAGGTCTATCAGGATGCGGACCCATTGATCCGCTTTGTCGGGTTGAATGCGGTAAGTCATCTCATGAAAATTCCGCTAACGGACTCATGATCTATTGTCTTGCCGGAATGAACCAAAGCTGACCGATTTGTTTTAAAAAGCGGATAGGCGGTAAGCTAACAGGCAAGAGAAATATAATATGGCCAGAAGTTAGCAATACTCGGAGGTCTGGATATCAGTGTTCATCGCTGAATCTACAAAGCTCACTAAAAATCGCTTCCGAGTCTCAATTAGATTAAATCCGCGGATGAAGGTCAACGTTCCTTTGGTATATGTATGCGATACGCAGGGCCTTCCGGGGTGAATTGCCGCCGCAATCCCGAGCGAGTTCTCGGCGTGCCGGTCGTCAATACCTATGTATAGAAACTCTGTACCCCCGGCGCCGTGAACAAAGGTCATGATGACACTAGAATTGTTTGGCGGCACCCCCGAGTTGGTTCTTGACGGAGCGAGCAGATGGGCGGTCTCAGTTCCCTCTGTTCATTTAGCCTTGCTTTTTGTTTCTGCACCCTGAGACGCCCTCCGATAGAGACATATAACGTAATTGAATGAGAAATTGAAAATGGCAGATAGAGAAAATCACCTTCGTCTACAAATCGCGGAAAAGAGCGTTGGATCGCTATCTGTTTTCGCTCTACTCAGATGGGCTCTGGTCGTGGTCTTTCTTTGGTTTGGAGGGATGAAATTCACCGCGTATGAAGCGAATGGCATCGCACCATTCATCGCGCACAGCCCATTCATGAGTTGGCTGCACGCAGTGTTCGGCGTCCGGGGGGCGAGTGAAGTCATTGGGGTCCTTGAGCTGTCGACTGCCGTCGCGCTCATCGTCGGCGCAGCCAAGCCTTTCTTCTCTGCGTTGGGAGCCGCGATGTCCGCGATGACCTATCTGATTACGCTCACCTTCTTCCTAACCACGCCCGGCGTTGCAGAGCCGACAGCCGGTGGATTTCCGGCAATTTCAGCTGCGCCCGGCCAGTTTCTTCTTAAGGATCTCGTGCTGCTCGCTGCGTCACTGTGTCTGCTCGGGGCCTCTGTGCAGGGGCCGTGGCTCAAAGCTAGCGACCCGAAAGAGGCAAAGCGGTAGTACCGGTGACGGCCAGGCAATAAAGGAAACCGCGAGGGATCGAGTACGCGGAGTCGTTCGCGATCAGGGTTTGTTGAACTAGCTTAGCCAGCGATGCAAGACACCACTAGCTGGCGGATTGACATAGGCGATCAAGATGGAACGTTTGATAAATGAACCTGACTCACGGAAGACTTTCCTCTGCGAGGCAGGCCCGAACGAAGTGGGCGGTGTCTCGATCATTGAAAAGCTGTCGTCGCAGACGCTTAGCGTAAGTTGGAGCGATCCCCGCGCCGGACGCTACAGTGAGCAAGTCTGGCGCCTCGGTCGTGCGCGCTTCGACGCTCGTTGTGCCGTGAGCGGGAGACCGATTCGGCGCGGAGAAGCCGTCTTTCGTCCGCTGTCCAACCGGAGCGCTCATCCCGCGAGACGCGATCAAATGATTCTGGCCTCGTCTGTACCGGGTTACTGTTCCGAATCCCAGGCCGTTTTTCTTTAGGATGTGCCTGGGCTACCGAGACTTCCTCTGATAGTTCATGTGACACGGGGCGTGCTAGCAATGGCGGTCGATGATGTCGAACAGTCGACGGCATGATGTGACAAGGTGCTTTTGTGGCGCGGTAGCGACACCCAGCAACAGACCTGGCAAGGCCCAGGATGGAGTCGCATACCACGCGGACAACGGCGATGGTGCCATCCCGAAGGTTTTGGCTTCACGAACGATCTGCACATCGGGTGCGCCATCCGGGAGCCTGAGAAGTATTGCCAGGCCTGCCTTCACCCACTCTGCGTCGTACATGCGCAAATGGTCGCATAGCGCATTGCGCTGGGCGCAATATAGCGCCTTGAGCCGGCGCACGCGCCGGACGTAATGGCCATCGTGCATAAATTGAGCGGTGGCGAGCTGAACGACCGGCGACGGCGCGGGCGCAAGCGTTGCGGCTACCTCGGAGAACGCGGCGGACAGTTCGTTTGGCGCGACGACAAATCCGAGTCGCAGCGCGGGGCTGATAGTTTTGCTAAACGAACCGATGTGAATAACCCGTCCTCCGTCGTCCAAAGAGGCAAGGGCGGGCGCCGCCCTGCCTTCCAGTTGTAGCTCTCCGAGGTAGTCATCTTCGATGATCCAGGCGTTGCTCGAGACCGCCCATTCAAGCAACTGGAGTCGGCGCTTCAAAGACAGAGTCGAGCCCAACGGCGCTTGTTGACCCGGCGTCACGACGGCTAGCGCGGCGTCCGGCGCGTGCTCGATTCCGTAGCCTACGTTGAGGCCGTCGGCGTCCACCGGAACCGGAGCGATATTCAGGTTCGCTAGCTCTAAGCCCTTTCGGGTCAAGAGGAAGCCAGGCTCTTCCATCCATGCCTTCTTGCCGTCCAAACCTAAGACCCGAAGTGTAAGACCCAAGCCGGAACTGTATCCGGAAGTGATATGAACCTGCTCCGGGAAACAGTGGAGATTTCTTGAGAGGGAAAGATAGCGCGCGATCTCCTGGCGCAGCTCGACCTCACCTCTAGGATCGGGATAGAGCAGTGACGAGAAAGATCCCGTCTTCAATAGACCGGAGGAGCGCGCGCGCGCGAAAAGCCTTTCGGGTAATCCTTCGTACGCTGGAATGCCGAGCTGAAAGATAGCCGGCCCGGCGTGCATCTCCTGATAAATGTTCATGAAGGCGCTGGGCCGAGGCGCTTTTGCTTGAACGGCGGCGGCTGCTTTGAGTAGGGGCGCGACGCGGGTGCCTTTTGCTCCAAACGTTTCGATCATCCTGGAATCGGATAGCCGTTCGTATGCGGCTTGAACAGTACCGCGCGAGACACCGAGCTGCGCGGCCAGGTCTTGCCAGGAGGGCAGTCTCGTACCGGGTGCAAGCAGGCCCGATTCTATTGCCCTGCCGATGCTCATGCGAATCTGTTCCGACAGGGGTTGCTTCGCTGCCCGGTCGAGATGAATCTTCAAGCGTGATTCCATATTCTTAGTACATACAAAGGTAGGGGGTCTTGGGTCTTCTGTTGCCGTCATCGAAAGGACAGAATGCGGAGATCGAGACAGGGTTCGCCGACCATGATCATCCGTTCGATTCTGACTGCATTTTGCGCGACAGTTGCGATCTTTACCAGCGTTGGCTCGGCGTCCAAGGCGGTCGCCGTCGGATGGAACACAAGGAAAACTGAACAAGAAAAACGGTTGGCGGCATGCTTCGTTGACAACAACGTCAAGGAATTGATGATGCCGGTTAAGTAGGCGGTGTCCTGGAGCGCGAAGGGAGCATACCGGCTGCTACATCTATGAGGGTCGTCTTAACGCTGGATTCTTCGCTTCTGGTCTGTGATCCGGCATGTTCGTCTATAGGAGTTGCAATGATTCAACCTGAACCCTTCTTACCTGCAGCAATCTGGAATGGCTGCCTGTTCGACGGACAATGGCGCAAGGGCGCCAATATCGCTTCTGTCACGGAACCTGCCACCGGCAAGCAACTGGGTCAAATCGGACTGGCTGACGCGGCTCTGGTTGCACAACAATCGGCAGCAGCTGCGCGCGCCCAGCTAATGTGGGCTGCCTTGCCCTATGACGAACGCGCACAAGTGATGCGTAAAGCCGCACGACTTGCCGAAGAGCATGCAGAGGCGATCGCGGATTGGGTGGCGCGCGAAAGCGGCTCTGTCTATTTGAAAGCCAGCTTTGAGGTCGCGATAACCACCAAATCGCTGCACGAGGCGGCGTCGCTGCCGTCGCGCAGCGCGGGAGAAGTTCTGCCGTCGCAACCAGGCCGATTGAGTCTGGCATGTCGCCGTCCGCTCGGCGTAGTCGGGGTAATCTCTCCTTTCAATTTTCCACTTTACCTGGCGATGCGCGCGGTTGCTCCAGCGCTAGCACTAGGAAACGCGGTGGTACTGAAGCCCGATCCGCGTACCGCGGTATGTGGCGGTTTCGTGATTGCCCGTCTGTTCGAATTGGCTGGTTTACCGGCCGGTGTACTGCAAGTTCTGCCCGGTGATGGAACTGCCGGTGCTGCCATGACAAGCGATCCCAACATCGCGATGATCCAGTTCACCGGTTCCACTGCGGCCGGCCGCAAAGTGGGCGAGGCAGCCGGTCGAAATCTGAAGAAAGTATCGTTGGAGTTGGGCGGCAAAAATTCGTTGATCGTTCTCGACGACGCCGACCTGGATCTTGCGATCGCGAACACCGCTTGGGGTGTTTATCTACATCAAGGGCAGATTTGCATGGCCACCGGGCGGGTACTGGTGCAGCGGCGCATCTACGACCGGTTCCTGAACAAGCTCACGGCCAAGGCCCGTAGCCTCAGGGTAGGCGATCCGACCAGCCCAGACGTACAGATAGGTCCGCTGATCAATCAGCAACAGCGCGACAACGCATTGCGGATCATCGATGCGGCGCGTGAAGCCGGTGCCACAGTGCTCGCCGGTGGTAACCATGACGGACTGTTCCTGTCGCCCACCGTGCTTGGCGAAGTGACCTCGAACAACCCGGCGTTCCGTGAAGAAATCTTTGGGCCGGTGGCGGTGGTCACACCTTTCGATACCGATGACGACGCCATCAGACTAGCCAACGACACCGAATACGGTTTGTCGATGGCCGTTATCTCGCGCGACGTCGGGCGCGCACTCAAACTCGGCCAGTCACTGCGCACCGGGATGCTGCATATCAACGACACGACGGTCAATGACGACGTAATCAATCCGTTCGGAGGTGTCGGCGCTTCCGGAAACGGCACAAGCATCGGAGGTCCCGCCAACTGGGAAGAGTTCACCCGCTGGCATTGGCTTACCGTCACGGGCGAAGCGCCCGCCTACCCGATCTGAGGAGGAAGTCTTCATGCACACAACCGCCGATCATCGTGGGGTTACCGTAGCCGTGGCGCGAGCCGCAGAGCAGCCATTCACAATCGAGCGGGCCTATATCCGGACCGCCCGAAACGACGAGGTATTGGTGAAGATAGTGGCCACAGGCATGTGTCACACGGACCTGATCGCGCGCGACCAGTACTATCCCGTGCCGTTACCGGCAGTGCTCGGCCATGAGGGTGCGGGCGTGGTGGAAGCGATCGGGCCGGACGTCAAGAATCTTGAAGTGGGCGACCATGTCGTATTGACCTTCGGTGCCTGCGGACATTGCGCACCTTGTGTCAGTGGGCATGAAACGTATTGCAATAACTTCTACGCCCATAATTTTAGCGGTATCGGTCTGGACGGAGACATCGCCCTGCAAAGTGCAGACGGCGAGCCGCTGCACGACCACTTTTTCTCGCAGTCATCGTTCGCCAGCTACGCGCTGGCCCGCGAGAGAAATGCGATCAAAGTACCGGCGGAGGCTCCGCTGGAGTTGCTTGGCCCATTGGGTTGTGGCATCCAGACTGGCGCAGGCGCTGTCATCAATTCGCTGAAGGTGCGGCCTGGCAGCAGCTTCGTCGCCTATGGCGCGGGCGCAGTGGGATTGAGCGCGGTGATGGCCGCGCGCATTGCAGGCGCCACGACCATCATCGCGGTCGATGTGGTGAATTCCCGGCTGGAGCTCGCCGGCGATCTCGGCGCGACACACACGATAAACAGCCGGGAGGTCGACGTCGTCAAAGCTGTCCGGGAGATTACTGGCGGCGGTGCGGATTTCGCACTTGAATCCACGGGCCGGCCGGAAGTCGTCGAAGCTGGCGTCGAGGCTCTTGGTGGAATGGGTACATTGGGTATCGTCGGCGTGCCGAAACTGGGGACCACGGCAAGCTTCGACATCAACAATCTGATCTTGGGCGGGCGCAGCGTTCGAGGGATCGTGGAGGGTGACAGCGTGCCTCAGGTGTTCATTCCTCAACTGGTCGAACTGTATCAGCAGGGACGGTTTCCCTTCGATCGGCTGGTCAGATTCTACCCATTCGAACAGATCAACCAGGCTGCCGAGGACAGCGCTAACGGCACCACCCTCAAGGCGATTCTGCGCATCGCCGAAGAGTAACGGGATGCGATCAGTATGATCGGAGCGGCGAGCAGATGGAATCTGCTCGCCGCGGTGCGTTCGGGATCGGAATATCGGCCTCTATTCTCCGTATCCAATCATGTTCGATTCGACCGCCGACGCCAGAATCATCCGGCTTCCGTTGAATGGCATCTTGTACTGGCTGATCTTTGGTTTGAATACGATATCGCCAGGCTGGATTCGCAGCCCCGTGGCTGCACAATGCGAGTGCCGATAAGCCCTCCCTATACGCCAGATCTGCTCGCCATAGAAACCCGATTGCGAATCGCTCCAGCGCACCGCGATTGTGCTGTAAGTCAACCTGTCGAGAATCGCGGCCTTGAGCGTTGTCGCATCCGCGCTGACTGTGTCAGTCTCGTCGTTTAGCGCGCTACACACGCGGATCTTTGCCCATCGTTTGTGAATTCGCGCGCGTATTTCCTGGGTGGTTTGTGTTGGTTGAACAACGAGGTCCACGAGCGCACGCGCGATGACTTCATCTTTTCCCATCCGGTTCATACTTTCCCTCCAGTGATAGTTCTTCAAGCTGTCAGTGGGCCCGGCTATCTGGTTGCTGCATGCATGAGTGACCTCGTAACGGCTGAAAGAATGGCGACTCGCACATCGAAGGTCGTTTCCCTGCAATAACTCCGCTCCGCTGGGAAAGTCGCGTATTCCATTTTATTTTCCATTTTTATACTGCTATAGGCATACTAACTAATCGAAACGTATGAGTTGCGCGCGTCAACGATGAGGGCCGACGGGCATCCGGGTTACGCATGAGCTAGCGCTCAAAAGCAGTACCCTCTGATGTGCCTGCCGGTGCTTTCACAGATGGCCGCCCGTCTGCGTCTACGTCCCACGCTACGTCGCGCCAGCCAATATCGGCAATCAGCCCGCATACCCATTACGCCATAGTCAGGCAGATTAAACAATTAGACCAAGGTATTCATTTCGATCCTATGAGATTACATGCACGACATATCTCGAATGCCATAAAATCTGATGCCCCGATGGTGTGTCCTGGATTGCGGGCTGGCGGGATACCGTCGTCCACGGCGTACGCCTGATTGCGACTTAAGTCAGTGCTGCACATTCGTCCAGAATGGTTATATTCATACGGCAGCCTGCCAAAGGAACCGGCAAAGTCGATACGAATGTATAAGCAGGGTCCGTCAGGTCTGGCGTAATATTCTTCTAACGCCGCGTGTTTCGTCCTGTACATCGATCGGTTTGCGCGGGGAGGGGGCTCGCCGAAAAAAATCAATGAAGCCGAGCCTGACATTGTCGTTCAAGCAGATCCCGCTTTCTGTTCTCGAGAGCACAAGATGATCGTAGTGATAGACGACGATCCCTCAGTTCGTGAGGCCGTCGAAAACCTTATTGCATCCGCGGGCTTTGCAGTTAAAAGTTACGGTTCCGCTGAGCAATTCATCGCATCAGGCAATTTTGACCTGGTCAGGTGTGTGGTAACGGATATTCAGATGCCGGGAATGAGTGGTACGCAGTTGCAGAAGTATCTCCGTGCGATTCGTTGTCCCGCACCTGTCATTCTGATGACCGCATATTTCGACGAAAGTGCAATGCGAGAGGCGAGAGCGTGTGGCGCCGCCGCGTATCTGGTAAAGCCTTTCAGTTGTGCCGCGCTGATTGGAGAGATCGAAAGGGCGCTGTCATCACGCGAATCGCCATGATTCTAGCCGGCAATGATTATTTTCACCGCGCGGCTTTGTTTCAACTTCGCTAATCCACGCGTGCGTAATGATCGGCCACGCTCAATTGGCGGCGAACGGTACAGCGAACTGCAACGACGTCCCTTGTTCCGGGCTCGAGCACACAGCCAGTTTTCCGCCATGAGCTTCGACGATCGAGCGGGATATCGACAGTCCCATACCCATTCCGTCTTTCTTCGTCGAATACATTGCTTCGAATACGCTACCCTTCAGATCGGAGCTGAATCCCACGCCGTTGTCGTGCACGGTAATTTGCACCGCTTCATCCCCGATCACCGCTGTCGACACCTGCAATCGCCGTGGCCCCTCCTTCGTAGCCATCGCTTCGATTGCATTGCGCATCAGATTGAGCAGCACCTGCTGAAGTTGTACGCGATCGCCGAGCACCGGGCGGCTTGCAGCGAGCACTAATCTCAGGCCGATCATGTTGCGCTCGATGTCGCTGCGCAACATCATCGCGACTTCGCGTATCGCATCGTCAACGTCCACTTCCGTTTTGACGAAGCCGGTTTTCCATGCGAGCGCGCGCAATCCGGTGACGACCTTCGCGACACGTTCCGCATCACGCGTCGTACGGGTTGCGGCCTGTCGAGCCTGCTCGATATCCGGTCTGGAACGCGTGAGCCAGCGTAAGCAGGTTTCAGAGTTCGTCACGACCGCGGTCAGCGGTTGATTGATCTCATGGATAATAGACACGGCCAGTTCGCCCATTGCCGAAAATCTAAGGGAGCGCGCAAGGTCGGCCTGCGCCGCCTGCAGGGCCTCTTCCGCGAGCCGTCTTTCTGTCGTGTCCATCACAATGCCCACGAACTCCAGGCCGCATTGCGCATCGAGATTGGGATGTCCTTCCGCGCTCAGATAGCGGATACTGCCGTCCTCGACAAGGATCCGGTATTCAAGCTTGAACACGCTGCATCGCGTCGCCGCGTCCGCCAATGTCTGTTCGAAAAGAGGTCGGTCGTCTGCGTACACGCGCGCGACAAAGGCCTGGTGAGACAGTTCGTGTTCATCCGGCAGGTCGTAGATCTGAAAAAACTCTTTCGATCCGATCATCCGTTGGGTGCGTGCGTTCCATCGCCAACTGCCTGTGCGACTGATTCTTTGCCCTTCCGCGAGCGCAAGTTCGCTCGCGAGCAGATCACGCTCGGCGGCTTGCCTCGCGCTTTCCGCCTGGACGGCATACATGCCCAGACGAATGTTGCGCAACGCGAGGTCCGCATGTGCGCAGAGCAGGAGAATGAACGCGCGTGCTGTAGTCGTTAGCGCGAACCTGTCACCCGCATCACCGATCAACAACAGGTCTCCGCCGATTTCGTCCGCATCGAGCGATACCCAATGAACATCGGACGCCACCGAGGATTGCGCCCCGCTGCTGCGGTCAGCGGCCTCATCAAAGGGTACGCACGCAAAAACATGCGCGAGACGGGCCAACGCGGCTGCTACGTGATCGTCTTCCGTGACTTTGTCGTGCGTTTGCGTGATGACATCGTCGGCAATACGACTGGCCTGGCAAAGGATGACCGGCTTGCCAGGCACACGCGAAACGATCAATGCGCGACGCGCATCGCACAATGAAAGCGCACCTCTTATGAGGATATCGATAATTTCTCGCGAATCGGTCGCGTTGCGAATCTTCGAAGACCAGTTCAATAGTGCCGAAAGTCCAGTCACGTATCGAACCGCAGCTTCGTTAAGCGATGACATAGAAATTGGGAAACTCGATATCTCATTGAGATGCGTTAGGCATGGATATGGATATGCACTGCCGCGGGAGACGCGCGTGGCGCCCGCAAAGCGATGATGTGATTCTCAACACATCAGACAGTCAGGTTTGGAATTTGTTGGTTATGCGAATAACCAGATCATGGAGACCGCACTGTGAAGCGAAATGTTTATGGCGTACCGAAGCAGTTTAGTCTCTTGTGAAGTGTGTGTCCGCTGGTTGATACTTTTGTATAGAAATCGATACCTGATTCGCCACGTTAGCTGTGGCGCCAGCAAAGAGAGCCGTTGTCCCGATAGCATCGGGCTACCGCACGTTATTGCTGCTCGGTAACCATATATTCAGAGGGGTCCATGCCGTAAACCTTGCGGAATGCTCGCAGAAAACTGCTTCGGCTCGAATAGCCGACGTTCCGCGCAATCTGGTCGATCGAGGATTCATCATTCGAGGTGAGCATTGCCGCCGCCTGTTGCATACGCAATTGCCGCAGTACGGCGATCGGCGACTCGCCGATCAGGTCGGCAAACCGTAGCATGAACGACGATCTGCTGAGCCCGGCCAGCTCCGCGAGCGAGCGGATCGAATGTGGCGCGCCGGGTCGATTGACCATCTCCGAGAATGCGCGTGCGATCTGCGGGTCTCTAAGCATCGAGAAGCGGTCGCCTAACACGCTAGTCGATGTGAGCGAACGGCGCAGAAGCATCACCAGCACTTGCTTGAGTAGTGTCGTGGTCATCGCGCCGACGCCGATCTGCTGCTCCGCGAGCTCGTCAAGCACCGATTTCAGTTTTTGATCGAGCCGGTCTTTCGCCTCGAAATGCTCGACGATCGGTGACGTCAGGCCCGAGAATAACTCGATCGTTGTGCCATAGGTTGCATGAAAATAGCCACACACGAGCATAACTTCCGGTTTCTCCTTTCCCGCCACGTATCGCATCAGAGCGCCAGTCGGCTCGATGGCCTGCAGGTCCACCATTTTTAGCATCGGAGCGCGGTTGTTGTGATCGAAAGCGGTAATGTGGAACGGGCGCTCAGCCGGCACGATGATCAACATGTGCGGCGAAAGACGGATCGGAGCACTTTCGCCCACCACAAGTTCGCCGGTTCCGTCGAGGTTGTAGTGCAAGGCCGGCATTTTCGAAGGAGTAAACGATAGGCGCCAACCTGAACTCACATGGCATTCGGCAAGGTCGACAAATCTCACATCCAGTCGAGTAAGCAGGATGTCGAGATCGTTCGTCGAGATTCTGGAAATTCGCGTCATTGCCACATCCTGGTTTTGCTCCGAGCCGCAGCTGCCGCGAAGCGGCTTGCACAGGTTGGCTTTCCGTAACCCGGAAGCCAACACCACTGCACTCTGATCGTTTGCATCATTCCTGATTCTTCCATTTTAGATACTTCACTGCTACTACGCAGCCTTACGGCGTATCCGCAAGGCCGCCGCTTGTCATGCTGCTAGCCGGCGCGACATTTTAAGCAACAGTTTCAGTCGGGTGCCATGGCTAAAGAGAGCGCAATCCAAAAAATGGACGAATAGCGACTTGTTTGGGATTTTCTGTTTCGAACTGCTCTATAAACTTGGAAGTCGTCCGTACTCTCTTGTCCGTTCATGTGGTTCCACCTGGCGTGGACACAGGGCGCCGAAGTGACTTCGCACACTATCGCATAGGAGCCAAGCGTGGCAGCATCTGAAATCGGATCGGGCGATCAGCTTGCTTCGACGGTTTTCGTTGTCGACGATGACGATTCAGTTCGAGAGGCTCTTCAAGGACTGCTGTCATCGGTCGGCCTCCGTTCAAGGGCTTTTGCAACCGCCCAGGAATTCCTCGATTTCGACAGGAGCGGCTCTGATTTACACGCGAGCTGCCTGATTGTCGACGTACGTATGCCCGGAATGGGCGGTCTTGATCTGCAAAGCCGTCTCGTGAAAGGGCCTCGCGTTCCGCCGATCATTTTCATGTCGGCGTTCGGCGACGTTGCAATGACGGTGCAAGCGATGAAGGCTGGTGCGAGAGATTTCCTGCCGAAGCCATTTCGCGACCAGGACATGCTCGATGCAGTTGTGGCCGCGCTGAAATATGACCAGCAGATGCGTGAGATCGTCGAGTCGCGCGAAAGTCTGCAGGAGCGTTATCGTTCTCTTTCAGATCGCGAGCGCGCGGTTCTGAGAATGTTGGGCGATGGGCTGATGAACAAGCAGATTGCATCGAGACTTTGTGTAAGCGAAATCACCGTCAAGGTAGGGCGGCGCACGTTGATGAGAAAAATGAAGGCACGCAACTTTGCGCAACTTATAAAAATGGAAAGTGTGATAGCGGGGCTAAACAGCCAGAAAACGCGCACGTCACACGAGGGCGGCGCAAGCGAAATGACCTACCGCCTGGAGTCAGCGCTTGTGCATATCTTGCAGGAGTAACGGGACCTATCCGCGGCGCCACCGATGTCGGTGGCTTCGAGAGCGCTTGAGCTGGCGCAAGCCAGCGAGACTCAACATTATTTTCCGATGCCCGGCGACGAATTGGAGCGGGCTAGCGGGCCACTATCAGTATGTCTAATATTCGTTTCAGTGCGCTAAACGAAATGTGATCCAGTATTAAGGATCTCGATCGGGTGCACTCGTACTGGCGCTTCGCTGACGCCGATCGCCGCAGGACGGAACGTAGCGAGGCAACACCAGGAGGGCAATTACCGTCTATTTCGACGAGCGATCCGTTCGGAAAATCGGAGGTGGTTTGCTCGGAAGATGCTTTCGCGATTTTCACCGAACCCGTTCGTCGCAAAGCCGACCTTGGCGAAGGTCGCAACTGTCGCGCGAAATGCAGTCAGAATCGGACATATGATCATGTCTCAACTTGCTCCGTCTCGACCGCTATATTCTGTGCTTTCGATGGTGCAAATGAAAGAACCAAGATGAGCGATTTTCGTGTGTACCAAGAACATGGTTCCCGAGCTCGCGTTCACCTCGACAAGATACCGAGGCGGATCTCCGGCGGCCATCTTCGCTTCTTAGTACATGAAAAAGACTGAGTCCTGGTTCTTCCCAGTGACCCAAAACGGAACAACAATACAGGTTCCTCTCAAGGAGAAACCATTCATGAACATCCGTTCGGTCATCGGCGCGACCTGCACAGCTCTAACATTGACGATCGCGCCGCCTGCTATTGCGCACGGCAATGGAGAAACCGTCACGCCGAACTTTGATCACGTCATTCCCAATATTCCTGGCAAGTCACTGACTGCCGTGGTGGTTGACTATGCTCCCGGTGGGGCGTCGCCTTCTCATGAGCATGCAAAGTCGGCGTTCATCTATGCCTATGTCGTTTCGGGCGCGATCGAGTCCCAGGTGAGCGACGGACCGAAGCACATCTATCACGCTGGTGAGAGCTTCTTCGAGGAACCTGGTGCGCTGCATCGTGTGAGCCGCAATGCGAGCAAGACCAGGCCTGCGAAGTTGCTTGCGGTGTTTGTCGTAGATACCAACGACAAGGCTCTGACGACCCCAGTCAAATGATCCGATGCTGCGAGAGCAGGGGTTGCCCTGTTGCGGGAACTAGGCGCCAAGCCTTCTTTTGCCGATGCGTTCGACTCTGCGGCGGTCCGTTCGGCGATCGACGCGGCCTCGCCGGACGTCGTGATCGACCAGTTGACCTGGCTTCCGGCGAATCCCGCAGACATTATCAAGGCCATGCCCAACGACACACGCCTTCATCGTGAGGGAGGAGCCAATCTCCTCGCGGCAGCGCAGGAGTTTGGCGTTAGTCGCTATATCATGCAATCTCGCGGATTCTACCTGGACGCTCCGGAGGGAGCGCTTGCGGACGAAGCAGCCAGACTCCGATACGACGCTCCGGGCGAGATTGGCGACAGTGCGCGCGCGATCGGCAAATATGAGGAAAATGTGCTCGCCGCCACTTCGTTGGATGGAATTGTTCTGCGCTACGGTTTCTTCTATGGTCCTGGGACTTGGTACAGGCCTGACGGCGCGATCGCGGATCAGGTACGCAATGGCGAAGCAACTATCATCGGTGAAGGCAATGCCGTGTGGTCTTTCGTCCATATCGACGACGCGATTGCGGCGACCGTTGCATCGTTGGAGTCGGCAACTGGCGTCTACAACATCGTCGACGACGATCCGCTGCCCGTCTCTGAATGGCTTCCGGCTTTCGCCCGTTGGGTCGACGCACCGGAGCCGCCGCGAGTGAGTGTGGAGGATGCGCTAAGGGCAGTGGGTGAGGAAGCCGTCTACTACCATACCCGTCTGACTGGAGCTTCAAACAGGCGTGCCAAGCAGGAACTCGGCTTTACGCCGCGGCCGCTTCTCTGGAAACGCAGTCCGGCATAGCTTTTAGCATCGGAAGCTGCGGCTATGCGCCGATGAACCGGCGAATACGCGGATGACTCTGGGGGCGATTCCCTGACCCCTGCGGATAATCGCCACCTGGTCTCGAGCGTCCCCGTCGGGTTAGCCGGACATTCATGGATATGTAGTTATACCAATTTCATACGGAAATACAGGATATATGACGCTATTATCAAAACGATTCTAACGGTCAAAGCTATCTCTCATAGGAGAAGAGTATGCCTTTCTCTCGCCGCGCATTTGTCACTACCCTTGCAGGGTTTGCATCTGGTCTGCCTTTCATAAGCGATGCATACGCGGACGACGGCACCATTTCCGAGTCGGATCCGACCGCTCAAGCGCTTGGGTATAAAGCCGACGCAACGAAAGTCGACAGGGCAAAGTACAGCACATATATGGCTGGCGAGACTTGCGCGAATTGCCAGTTCTATCAGGGGCAAGCGACCGCGCCGAGCGCACCGTGTCCGCTCTTGGGTAGCAAAGCGGTTAGTGGCAAGGGCTGGTGCGCGGGTTACGTCAAGAAGGCTTAATCGCTGAGCGGTCGCGAGGCTATTGCCTCGCAATCTGTATTGGATCCGACACCCGACGAACGCGCGAGCCGTGACTCCGGTTCCGCACGACAACACACGTCGTCGTTCGCCGATTCATGCATTCGAAACCGGCTCAGGAAGGCTCTATCAGGCGCCTGTCGACAAGCGCGCGCAACTCATCGAATTCCCGCTGAACATCGAGCGTGCCACGGATTGCGGACATTGCTATCAGCACCTGCGTACCTCGTTCGGTTGTCTTGACCACGAACCATAGGCGGCGTTGGCGTACATAGAACATCACGAAGATCCCTATTACCAGCATCACGCTGCCAAGAAAAACGACGGGCTCACCTGGGGATCGGGTCAATTGCAGTACCGATGCCTGAACCTGTCTAAACGCGTTGAGCTGATAGAAGACTGGTGCGCCATACGATGCACTATCCGACAGGGCGTCGACCGCGAGTGCTATGAAACGATCGTCGTCGACTGCATGTTCGCGCGGGCTTAGCCCGCTGCGGGCACGAGCGAGTTGCCACAAGTCCCATGTTGCACCGCGCAGGGTGCGCAAGGTCGAGATCACCGCCGCGCGCCGCCCTGAGGCGGGGGTAGATTCCTCCAGGTAAGTTGCAAGCGCACGGAAGCCGCGCACGCGACCCTGTGCCTGACGGGTCGACTGGTCGCCTTGTGCAAACAGGTCCAGTAGATTTCGAGCTTCTTTTTCTGCTGCATTGCGTTCTGTCGCTGATGCGCGCAGCAATGTGCGATCGACAAAGCTGCGCGCGGCCTCGGCGCGCAGTGCCGGCTGCGAGAGCGCGGCTCGCAGCGCAATCCATTCGCTAACCGAACCGTGTTCGTCGGCGGGAATGCGCATGTACTCGAATGGAGCGCTTTCTTCGCTACGAACCCCGGCTAGAAACACGCGGGCGCCATCCATCTCCATCGGCAGCATAAAGTTCCTGAATTCGCGCGCCTGGCCGTCGGCGTCACGCACCTTGTACTGAATTGACGGACCGACGTTCCGCTTGTCAGGCCGATCGCCTGATTTCACGGCAGACCCTAACAACGCGCGAAGCGCTTGCTGCGGCGCACGCGCGGGTCCGGATAACCCAGATTGAATGCTGCCTGGGTCGGTTATATCTTCAACGTTGATGGCACGGAAATCGGTGAATTCGACAGACTGACCCGTGTCGCCGGCAATCCGCGGATCGACAGTGTCGCTGCTGCCAACCACGCCGACTGCCGCGTAGCCTTGCGCGTCGACGCCTTGCATTGGCCATGCGGTCAGATCGAGTGTCGAGCCACCATCCTGATAACTCGACTGATAAATCGATACCCCGTCGTACGCAAACGGCTTGTTGACGGACACCGACGCGTGAACCGATTTACCGCTGCGAGCGTCCGTTACGACAATGTCGCTCAGAAAGGCTTTGGGCATACCGGTCGTGTAATACTCGATCCTGAAACGCTCGAGCCGGATCGAGAACGGTAAGGCCTGAAACAATGTCGCACCTTGCTGGAACAGCGTCGCTGAATCGACCTGCTGTCCTTCGGGAATCCACGCATAGCCGCGAAACGCCGGATTCCACGACGCGAGCCGGTGCGATTCGGGGTTTCCACTGTCTGCCGTGCCGGGTGTTACCCAGGTTTTATGCAGCGTCCAGCGTAGTAGGGCGACGGGCAGTTCACTGTCTAGCAGGCCACCCAGGCAAATGACGATCACCGCGAGATGAGAGGACAGGTAGCCCAGCCGGCCCCACGAACCGCGCTTTGCTGCGACCAGTGTGGCAAGTGGCGATATGTCGCGCGTAACGAAGCGGTAGCCCAGCGTGCCACATATGTTGTTGACTGCGGTGACGACGTCCTGCCTTGCAGCGGGCGCCATGCGCTCGTAGTGAAGCCTGTGCGCACGCAGTCCCTGCTCCTGGACACGGTCTTTCCATGACAGCATGTCGGCGAGAATTTTCGGCCCGTTTCTCGACACGCACAATGCGATGGAGACAAGGAGAAAGCAGACAATCAGGACGAACCACCACGCACCGTATATGTCGAAAAGGCCGAGCCCTCGAAACAGTTCGGCCCAAAACGGGCCGAACTGGTTCACATAGTCCGGATACGGGGCACCCTGCTCCACCACAGTGCCGATCGTGCTGGCAACAGCCAGTATGACCAGCAAGGCGATCGCAAAGCGCATCGAACCGCCGAGCTCCAGAAAACGGCCAATCGCAGGCCTGCCCGGCTTCGCTTTTTCATCTGTGGCTATAAAACCCATATTTGCCTCACGCTAGCGCTCCCGCCACAAACCATTCGATTTTTGCGCTTCGCGGTTTCGCATTGTCCCGGCCGCGAGCTGCGATTATTTGTGACTGCGGGCCGGCTGCTGTCCGCTGGTAGAAAAAAAGCGGGCAGCCGCCGCGATTTCGGCATCGGTCATGTTTCGAGCGATATTACGCATCTGCGCGGCGATATCGTTGTGACGCTCTCCGGTCGCAAAGGCTGTCAATTGTGCGCGCAGATAGACTTCCGGCATGCTCTGTAAAAACGGCGCCGCCGCTTTGTGACCTACACCTCCGTGGCAAGCCGCACAGGCCACGATATTGCGTGTCGGCGAGCCTCGTGCGACGATCGGCGGCGCCGTGGGTTCGTCACCGTAGCGGCGCGGCCCGTCGGCTTTTCTCGAGCCGAAGTAGGTGGCGAGATCGCGCGCGTTACGCTCGGTCAGCCCCGCTGCGATCGTCGTCATGATGACGTTCGAGCGTGCCCCGGATTTGAAATCGATCAGTTGCTTGTAGATGAAAGCGGGGTCCTGTGCAACGAGATCCGGCGCAACCAGAAGGCTTGCGTTGTGGCAGCCGGCGCAGCGTGCCGCGAGCGACGCGCCGCGGCCTATCGCCTCTTCGTCAGGAACGCGTAGCAGTTGCGGTGTCACCGTAACGGTGCTCCTGGTCGAGCGCTGATCGGGTATCACGCTGCCCTGCGCAAGCCAGCGATGCGGGACGCCGGCCGCGCTGCAAATGGCGTTCCAGATGCCCTGGAATTGCGGGTCGCGCTGCGCTCCGGGGAGCCATACGAAGCCGATCAGCGTCGAGGTCAACGCGACGGCCAGCATGCCGCCCGCAGAAGCGACGAACCAGCGGTTGCGCAGCGAGAAGAGTGGTTCGTTATCCACGGACGCGTTCCCCTGCAACCGGGATCGCCGGTACGGAAGTTCCGGTCCGCATGAGCAGCGACACCACCGGATACCCGTAGTTGAACACCGTGAGGCCGATCATCAGCGCGAGCCACAGCCGGAAACTGTTCAGTGCGACCGGCACGGCATCGCTTTGATGGACCGCGAGACTGAAGCGATACTCGACCGGTTCGATGCGCGGCGCCGTATGCGCGCGCAATAGAATCGCGATAAACAACGCCGCCGAAGCAAGCACGATCAGTGCGCCGACTACTGATACGATGACCGGCACGGCCTGCGCCGCGATCCCGCTATTCGTATAGTCGAAATAGGCCATGCGCCGCGGCATGCCCTGAATGCCGGTCAGATGCCATGGCAGTGTCAGCACGAGCATGCCGATGAACCATAGCCACAACTGCACGCGTATCAGCCGGAAGCAGGGCAGCGCGCGACCTGTCAGATGTGGCCAGAGGTCGTAGGCGATCACGAAGTACATGATGACCACCGCGCCCGCGAAGATCAGATGGAAGTGTCCGGTCACCCACTGCGTATTGTGAACCGTCGAGTCGAGTTGATAACTCATGTTGATAAGCCCGCCTGCGCCACCCAGGCCGAGCATGATGAACGAGAAGCAAATGGCCAGCATCATCGGGTTGTCCCACGGCAGCGCCTTGAGCCAACCTAGCCTGCCGGTCCCTCCGCGCATGCGCGCGGCGATCTCGATCGATGCGCAGATCGTAAATACTGTCAGTAGCGTCGGAACGGCGACGAGCGCAGTGAACACGGAGTGAAGAAACTTGAAGCCCGAGCCCACCTGGGGATCGGCGAACAGATGATGAATGCCGATCGGCATCGACACGACCAGAAACAATACAAACGAAATGCGCGCCATCGAATCGCTGTAAAGGCGGCCACCAATGGCTCGTGGCACGATCGTGTAATACGCGATGTACGCCGGCATCAACCAGAAGTAGACGATCGCGTGCAGGGTCCACGAAAAGAACACGCGAGCGAGGCCCGCATCGATAGTCGTTTTGAACCCCAGCGCCACGGGAAGTATCTGAAAAACCAGTTCGATCGCTGCGCCGACCGCCGTCCAGCCCCACAGATAGGCGCTAGCGACACTCGCGAACATGGGGAGCGGAACGGGCGCACCCGGATGCGCGCGCTTCCAGACAAACAGATTGACGGACATCAGCGCCACCCAGATCCACGAACCCGCGACGATCAGGACGATGCCTACGTAATACAGCGCGCTGCCGATCAGGGGTGGGTAGAAGGTATAAAGCACTGACGCCGTGCCGATGGCGATCGCAATCACGGCCATCGTGAAGCCGCCGAGCACCAGCGCGAACCCTGTCCACGCCCACCGCACGCCAATGAGCGCAGTCTTTAGCGAAAGCTCGGTGATCGCGTAGCCGAACGCCATCGCCACCAGGGTGGGGAACACGTAGCCCATTGTCGTACCGTGCGCGGTTACCGACCGGTAGTAGAGGTCTGGGTTGTCGAGCGGCGTCTGCAACGGGCTGCGTGCGTACATCTGCCACGTGCCCAATACAATTGCGATGGCGAAGCTCGCGAATGCCAGCCAGAAATGAGCGAGTATGAGTCGTCGGTTAACCAGCACAGCTCAACCTCCGCCCGGCGCTATTGCGTTCGAGAGCGTCGAAAGCTTGCTTGTCGATCACTTTCACGTGGGCCCACATGCCTTGATGCCCGGTTCCGCAGAATTCATGACACGGCATCAGATGATCGGCGGGATGCGCAAACTTCGTGCGAAACGTCGATACATAGCCGGGTTCTATCATTGAATTGATGTTGGTATCGGTGATCAGCATGCCGTGAATCACGTCGGCGCTAGTCGCGCGGAACGTGACCGGCACGTTTGCAGGTACAAGGATGCATTGCGGCGTAAACGAGTACTGTTGAGCGACCATGCGCACCGTGACCGACCCGTCGGGCGTGATCTCGGTGCCTAGATTCTCTTCGACAAATTCACCACTGCTGTTCAGCGTTTCAGGTCGAACGGTTTCGACTCGTGAAGGCGGCATCATCGCCCAGTGCAGCCCGGTAAAGACCACGATGGCCACGAGCAAAAAGAGGAGGGTGCTCATCGCGATGGCCCACTTCCTTTCGATACGCTCGATGACGCTGCGCGATGCCGCCCCGGTTCCGCGAGCGCTCATTGAATGACTCCGCGCGGCAGGAAGACGAAAAAATAGAAGGCAAACCATAGCGCGATGACGATTGTCGTCGCCGTGCCTGCGACGACAATCGCTCCCGCTGGGCCCGCTTGCACGATACTTTCGATATCGGCTTCATGCTCTTCGCTAAAAATCATTCGCTGTCTATCGGTCGACCTGTAAGATTTCGCACGCCATGGCATTGTCTGGAACATGCGGCCGGCAATTGACGAGAGCCCGGCCGGCACGCCGGTTGCCTCGTCCGAGTGCTGCCCAGTCATTCGTCAAAAGTGGATCAGGGGGTCTTCGTATCGTCGTCGAGCAGGCGGTAAAACTGCGTCCAGACCTGGTCTTTCTTGGCGCTCGCAATATGGCAGAAAGCGCACTCGCTTTTCGGCTTGACCGACGCGGTCATCGCCTTGGGCTCGTGATGGTTGAAATTGAAGAAGCCCCAACCCTCGGTCAGCGCGAAGCGCTTCGAGTCCTTCACTGTTACGTCCGCGCCATTGAAGCCTGCGGGGAAATACCCGCGGCCCGACGGCTCGGCGCGTGAGCCATCTGGGAATTGCGCGTCTTTGGTCAGCTGGAGCTCCTTGAACATGATGGTTCCCTCCGGAAACTGCCCGGTTTTCTTGTAGATCGCGTAGGAGCCCGGCTCGATGTAGACGTTATGGTATTCCGGAAAATTCGCCTTGCCGTTGTTGAGCCCATTTGGCGTGAGCGGCGATCCGACATAGATCCATTCGTGAAAATTCTTCGGGAGCTTCAGATCTCCGGAGGCCGTGTACTCGGGGAGATAGCGCGCGGGTTGTCCGTGGCTTCGTGTCGACGGCGACTGCGCAAGCGCCGGCAGAGCCGATGAAGCTAACAAAGCTGCTGCCACAGCGAGTGGAATGCGTGTCCTGAACATAGGCGCTCCTTAACATCAGATCGATTATCGGAATGCGCCCGTTTTCATTAGGCGCAATTTGCTTGGGGCGTATGTGGCGGCATGCCGTGACACATCCCGTATGCGAATTTAAGTCGACACCACGATCGACAGCAATCAGAAAGATGTATGTGTGTCGATACATTCGTATATCGCTTCTTCACTGATGCTGATGAGGCTTCGTTCTGTGCGCGTGACTGTGTGCGCCGGACATTGCGTTGCGCTATATGTTCGTATTTTTCAGTGTACTTACGCGCGCTGACGACCAAGGCTTACTCCGCCTAAAGTTGTGTTCATCGTTGTTACCAGTGCGCACCTGATCTATCCGGAGGCACGCACGCCCTTCTTGCCGAGATAAACATGAATATGTCGCAGCACACGAAGCTCCCGACAAGCGATACCAACCGCGAGGCAGCGAGCGTCGGCCACCTCTACATGCAAACCAACGAACTCCAGAATTCGATCGTTCACTACCGACGCGCGCATACCGGTAGCCTGGAAGAGACGCAGCGCATCGCGACTGGCGGAAAAGGATCCGGTGTGTTCAAGCCTGTCAGCGGTCAGGCAAGTGCGCCGAACGCATTCGAAGGCGCCGGTAGCGTGATTCTCTCGGCAGACAGCAAGTACCTCTTTGCCACGAATGGAGGAGACAACAGTGTTTCCAGCTTTGCAGTGGGCAGCGATGGCGATCTCCGCCTTATCGGAGTCGAGCGTACCGGAAATGAGGTGGCAGGAAAAAGTGGGACGGTGAAGTCGCTTGCTTATGCGGCGTCAAGTCGCACGCTCTATGCGTTGCACGCATTCGGTCCCGACCATATACGTCTCTTTTCGGTCAATGAGGATGGCGCCTTATCTCTGCGAAGCGAACGACATACGGTAAACGTCGGTCACAAGACGGACAGGGTTCCGACTCAGGCAGTACTGTCGCCGGACGCCAGGTTTCTGCTTGTCGACATTCTTTTCGATGCAAGGCCGACGACGTCGGCGGACGGTATGACGCAGCTGATCGTGGCGAATGCGCCGGACCACGACGGCGTCGTAGTCTTCCCGGTTGCGGCAAGCGGCGAGCTCGGTGCACCATCCTTTCAGGATGCGGGCGGTGCCGGGCCGTTTTACATCGCCTTTCTCAACGGAAGTACCGAGATGTTTTTGAATGGCACGGCGGTCGGCGACGGCCTGGTCATGAGCAGGATTGATCGCGAGGGCAGGATTAGTGTCGGCGAGCTCGTCACGATTGCAACGGAAGCTGGCAAGCCATCCGAGCTATGCTGGTTGGCGATCACACCCGATAACAGGTGGGTGTTCGCGACGAATTTCGGTTATAGCAACATCAGCAGCTATCGGATTTCAGACAATGGGCTCCATGTCGCGAAAGATCCGGCCAGCGATGCGATATCCGGCGATGGCACGTTCCGCGCAGTAAATGGCCTCGTAAGCAGCGGCCCAAGCGACAACTGGCTGTCTCCGGACGGAAAACACCTCTACCAGATATACGGCAATGCCTCTGTACTGGTTGGCTATGCGGTGCAGGACGACGGTTCTCTGAAAGAGCACACGAGAATAGAGATTCCGTACAACAGTCCGCAGGGATTGGCGGGATTCTAGCCGCCCGGCTAACTCATGGGGGGGTAAAGCAACATAAGACCATATTTTTCCGCGTACGGACGGCACTGCGGCCGTCCCGCTTGCAGCAGCTCCGCCCGTCAGCAGCGCGGGCGCCAGGCTCCATCGACGCAGTGATCGTCGATAATCATCTCTGCCGCCCGCTCACCAATCACAACGCACGGTGCCATCGTATTGCCGCTCGTAATCTCCGGCATGATCGACGCGTCCGCGACCCGTAAATTCTCGATGCCGTACACCTTGAGTCGCGCGTCGACGACCGACATCTCGTCGCGTCCCATCTTTGCTGTTCCGCACTGATGCCAGAAGGTGAGCGCCGCGTCGCGCGCAAAGTCCAGCATTGCCGACGCGTTCAATTTGCCCGGCAGTCTTTCGCGGCTGACCAGACCATGGAATGCCTGGCTGTTTCCCAGCTCACGGCACAGTTCGATAGTCGCGATGCCGCTCGCAAGGTCGTCCGGATGGGACAGTGTATTCGCGTAGATCAGCACCGGGTCGATTACGTCGGCACCGGACAGTCGCACTTGCCCGCGGCTTTTTGGATGTGCGATGCCGGCAAACATCGACCAGCCGTGTTCCGGCATCCCGCGTGCCGCTGTCTCGTGACTCGCGATCGGAAACTCGAGTTGGCAGTGGAACATGTCAGGCACGGCAAGGCGCGCGTCGCTCGACCAGTAGAGCGTCGCTTCGGAACCTGTATTCCCGATGCGTTGCGGTTCGCGATATTCAAACACGCAGCCAAACGCCACATGATCCTGATGGTTCATCCCAACCCCGTGCAGCGCCTGAATCACGCGGATGCCGTGACGCTCGAGTTCGTCTGGTGGACCGAGACCCGACTGCATCAATACCTTCGGCGTGTGGATCGCACCGAGCGACAGGATCACTTCGTGTCGTGCAAGAACGCGCCGGCGTGTGCCATTGGCGATAATCTCGACGCCGATTGCCGTCGTACCACGAAGCAACACCTTGCTGACGAGCGTTCCAGTCATGATGGTCAGGTTCGAACTGACGCTTTCCGGGTCGCCGATGTAGGATCGAAAGATCGACTGGCGCTGGCCGCGACGTACGATCAGCTCGGTGATAGCGGCGCCGCCACGACCTTCCATCATCGCGCCATTTGAACTGTCGAAGGTCGGCAACCCGAGCTCGCGCGCTGCGTCAAGCAGGGCATTGGCTGCCGGAATCGGGTCTTTGCACGTTTCGACGTGCACCGGGCCGCCGACGCCGCGCCGCAGTGGATCCTGTACGCCTTGCCAGTCTTCGATACGCCGATAGATCGAAAGCACGGACTGGTAGCCCCATGCGGGGTCGCCGGCCTCGGCGGCGAAACGTTCCCAGTCGTTCTTATGTCCGCGCGCCCAGACGCCCACGTTGATGCTCGAGCTGCCGCCGAGCACCCTGCCCATGTTCAACGGAATCGCGCGGCCGTTCAGATGTGGATTCGGCTGCGCGGTAAACGCCCAGTCGCGCGGCGAGCCGAGATTCGCCCGCCATTGCTCGGGCGTCGCTACTTCGGGCGCGGCGTCGTTGTCGCCGGCTTCGATCAACAGTACGCGTACGTTCAGGTCGTCGGCAAGCCGAGCGGCGATGACCGAGCCCGCCGGGCCAGCACCGCAAACGATGAAGTCGTAACTATCGGGTGCTTCGCGCGCCCATCCGGACGTGCTGCCCGACAGAGTGGGGGTATCGTCAAAACTCATATCGTTTGTTCAAAAAGAGAAGATTGCATCGTGGTTGTGTTTCGACGGATGTCCTCAGCGCAGACATTGTCGTGGGAATGCGATAGCGAGATCAGCGCGAGCACTGCCGCCAAGGCGCTTGCATCGGGTCCTATGGATACCAAAGCGTTTCGCGAGAACGATGCCGTCAATCAATTGTAAGATCTTGATGCCAGTTGTTCGCGGCGTTGGAGTACACATTTTCTATACGTAAGTATCGGCGACGAGCGCTGATGAATTTCCGGATACCCGCACGGCCTATGCGAACGCTTGCCTGCTAATGCGAATGTTGCGCCAACCGACATGTGACGGAGTTCATAGAATGTGCGCTGTCCATGTCCTCGCTCTTGCGAACGGTTGACGGTCGTTACCTGAAGATCATCGGAATGCAACTCTTGGCGAGGACAGCAATCAAGGGAATAGAGTGTGATTCATACCGACGTTTTGATCGTAGGAAGCGGCCCAGCCGGCTCCGCTGCCGCACTGATGCTGAGCACGTACGGCATCGCGAACATTGTGGTGACGAAATATCGCTGGCTTGCCGACACGCCACGCGCACACTTCACCAATCAACGTACGATGGAAATACTCCGCGACCTTGACATCGAACAGGAAGCCATCGCGCGCGCAACACCGCAGAAATTGCTGGGCGATACGGTGTTCTGCACCAGCCTCGCCGGCGATGAACTTGGGCGCATCCAGACCTGGGGAACGCATCCGCAACGCCGTGCGGATCACGCTCTCGGCAGTCCGTCCAGTTGCTGCGATCTCCCACAAAACCTGCTCGAACCCATCCTGCTCGGCAATGCTGCGTCACGCGGCTCGCACGTGCGCTTCGATACGGAATACCTGTCGCTCGAGCAGGATGCCGACGGCGTGACGGCGACTGTGCAGGACCGTCTGAGCGGCCTGCAATACCAGATTCGCGCGCGATATCTGATAGGCGCGGACGGCGGCCGCAGCAAGGTAGCCGAGGATATCGGCTTGCCGATGCAAGGCCGCATGGGGGTGGCAGGCAGCATGAACATCGTATTCGACGCCGATCTGACGCGTTATGTCGCGCATCGGCCAAGCTTGCTGTACTGGGTGCTGCAACCCGGCTCGGACATCGGCGGTATCGGCATGGGCCTGATACGGATGGTGCGTCCGTGGCATCAGTGGATGGTCATTTGGGGTTTCGATATCGACCAGCCACCGCCCGTGATAGATGACGCGGCAGCGACGGCGATCGTGCGGCGCCTCGTCGGCGATGCTGACATCGCTGTCAAGATTCGTTCGACGTCGCTGTGGAGCGTCAATGATATGTATGCGACGCGAAACACGGTCGGGCGCGTCTTCTGCATGGGCGATGCCGTGCACCGTCATCCGCCGTCGAACGGTCTTGGCTCCAATACGTCGATTCAAGATGCCTACAATCTCTGCTGGAAGCTCGCTGCCGTGCTAAAAGGCTTCGCGAATCCGCCTCTGCTCGACACCTACGACGTCGAGCGTTCGCCCGTTGCGAAGCAGATTGTCACGCGCGCGAATCAGAGTATTCGGGAGTTTGGGCCGATCTTCGACGCGCTTGGCCTGCTCGACACCACCGACGTCGATAGAATGCAGGCCAATATGGCCGCGCGCCAGCATGACAGTACGGCTGCCACCGTGCAGCGACAGAAGTTACGCGAGGCGATCGCAGACAAGGCGTATGAGTTCGACGCCCATGGCGTGGAAATGAACCAGCGCTATCGCTCTGCGGCGATCGTCAGCGATGGCACCGACGAACCGGCGTGGGAACGTGATCAGGAGCTTTACTACCATCCCACCACGTGGCCCGGCGCACGCCTGCCGCATGCGTGGCTGACGCGCGGCGGTCATCGCGTTTCGACTCTGGACGTGGTGGGAAAGACGCGTTTCGTATTGCTGACGGGCATCGGCGGCGATCCATGGATGGGCGCGATCAAGCACGTTCATGACGTATTAGGCGTGCCGATTGAAGGCTTCGTGATTGGTCCGGGCCGTCAGTTCGACGATCCGTACGGTGAATGGGCGCGCATTCGCGAGATCGACGAAGCGGGTTGCATTCTCGTGCGGCCAGACGCACATGTCGCGTGGCGCGGTGTGGGCTCCGTTAGCGCGGACCAACGTTTGATGGACGCGATGCTCAAGGTGCTAAGCCGCGGGGATTGATCCAGGGGTCGTAGCCCGTATACGAATGTATAGACTTCGCGAGGTAGTCAGGTAATCAGGAGTCAAGATGGTTACAATCACCGACGAGACATCACTCCACGGGAGAAGCCTTGTTCGATCTCGATGCTTACCTCGACCGTATCGGTTACGAAGGTCCGCGAACCCCCACACTTGAGACGTTGCGCGGACTCCATGCGCGCCATCCAGATGCGATTCCTTTTGAAAACCTCACGCCGCTCCTCGGGCAAACCGTGAGCCTCGATATCGGCGATATTGCGGCGAAGCTCGTCGGCGCGCATCGCGGGGGCTATTGTTACGAGCACGGGCATCTTTTTCGCACGGCACTCGAAACGATCGGCTTTCAGACCGTGCCGCTCGCAGCCCGCGTGCTGTGGGGGCCGCCGCGACCCGCGTTGCCACCGCGTAACCACATGCTGTTGCTCGTCGACGTGGGTGGTGCGCGTTGGATTGCCGACGTCGGGTTCGGTGGTGTCACGCTTTCGGCGCCGCTGCGGCTCGAAGCGGGCATCGCGCAGGAAACACCTCACGAGACCTTCCGCCTCAATTTGCTGGAAGGAGGAGACTGGCTGTTGCAGGTGCAGCTCGGCGAACGCTGGCAGGACGTGTATCGCTTTGATCTCACCCCTCAGCACGATGCGGATTACGCGGTGTCGAACTTCTACGTGAACGCCCATCCGGAGTCGCTGTTCGTCAACCAGCTGATGGTGGCGCGTGTCGCTGAGGGCGAGCGTCACACGCTTCTTAACAGTAAGCTTGGCCACTACGCACCCACGCCATCGCATCGCGAACTGAGAGACGTTGCGGAACTGCGTCATGTGCTCGAGCATACTTTCGGCATTCGTCTTCCGGACGCGGACGGACACGTGAGTACAGAGCAACTTAACGCCGTGCTCGTGCGCTGTCTCGCTAAGCGATAGAGACTGCGTGGCAACGGCAGTTAAATCCATCCATCTGCGCAAGCAATATTGGCTAAAAGAAAAGCCAAACCCGCACTCCTTATGATGGGGGATGGCTCCACTTCCCAAGAGGTTGAGCCTCCATCAAATCTGCCGCGTTTCAATTGTTGCGCAACGTTCGCCACCGCGGCGTGAGGATCGGTGTGCTCACTTCGCTGTGCCGGATTCAGCGTGCCGCAATTCCTTGTGCACCTGCGGGTACTCCAGTCGCGCTCCCTACCGGGCTTAGCGTACCGTCAGTGGAAACGCGAAAACCGCTGATGGCGCCGTTTCCTTCGCGTACGTATAAAAATTTGCTGTTTTTGGTAATCGCGAGATCAAACGGTGCACTCAGCACAGCGGCAGTTGCGTTCACCAGGCGGGTCGTGCCATCCGCGCCAATTCTGAGGCTGCTGATCGTTTGGCTGCCAGCGTTTGCCGTATAAGCGTAACGGCCATCGCCCGTGGTAACAAGCCAGCACGGAGCGGTTTGCGTCAAGCGGATAGACGTGCTGATCGAAGTGAGGTGCCGATTGTCTTCGACTTCGTAGGAAGACGCGGATCCTGAACCCGCTTCGGCTACCATGGCATAGCCTCGATTGGTGATAGAGAACCCGAAAGGCGTCACCCCGTTCGAAGGATGCGGTACGGGACCGGTCGTATAACCGAGCGTGCCGACGTGGAAGGTATCAATGAGCTGTGTTCCCTTCTCGGTTACGAGTATCTCGTTGCCATCTGGGGTGAAGCTTATCTGCGCGGGTTGCGCGTTAGCTCCGCCAGCTAGTTCTCGCCTGGAGTTTGGCAGAGGGATGAGGCGCTTTCCGATCGCGTCGATGATGTATCCATTGATATTCGGTGCACCGCCGGCATTGAGCACATATGCGTTGAATCCGTTTATGGCAATGCTTACGGGCATTTGCCCACCGGATGGCTTGCGGTCGAGAAGCGTCAGCCGCTTTCCGGCTATTGCAAACATCGACACATCGTTGCTTCCAGCATTCACCGCGAAAAGGTAGCCCGAGCCTAGCGTTAGAGACCCTTGCGAGGTTAGAGGGTCGCCACCCGTGCCAGCTCCCTTACCCTCAGTCGGGTAGGAGGCTTCGAATCGAAGCGTGCCGTTTTCCGACCGTGAGTAGACGAGGACGGAGTTGCCTGAGGGCTGGTTAGATAAAACATATACGGCACCTGCGGGCTCCGTATCACTGTCGGCGTTTGCTGCGTTGTCCACCGCCGCAAACAGGGCGAACGTGAGGAAGGCACTGCGAAACAGGAACTGAGAACGCGACTGACGTTTTTCCATATTGAATCTCCACGGTGTTGCGTGAAATGGCAGCAGGTCTCGACACCCGTCGTCAAGGAGCGGACATGGTTCGCAACCGGCCACCATAAGGTGAGGTAAGGCAGAACGCTCGAAGCCATACGGGGTTTCGGACCGAGGCTCCGCGCGCGATGTAGACGAATTTGATCCGGAAGCGCGATAAATCACATCCCGTTTGTCGCGGGGTTTATCGCTGTGGAGTGGCTTTGCTGCAGGAAGATAGTAGATGTTGGGTCGAGGACATACAAAACCCTACTCGTATATTCTTTTTATCCCTGTGGAAGCGCCGACACCGTGATTACTCGTGGATTGCCCAACGGCCCACGGCTTATCTCGACAGCCGCTGAGTATCGATCTCGGCGACCGCCGGTACGTGCTGATTCCGATGGCGCGCCGGGCGCTCGCGGTGTGCGCCGACGCGACCGCGATGACCTGAAGCGCCTCTAGCAACGCGGCGGCATTCGCGCCTTTAGCGCCCCCCCTGTCTCGCGAACGAACTGATCGTGCGCGCGAGTGCAGTTGGGTATTGATACATCATTGCATGTCCTCCGGCATCCACGACGAGCAAACGGGCGTTCGGTAGCAACTTCTTTAGCGCTTCAGCATTCGACTGGAGCACAACGCTATCGTCATTGCCGCTCATGACCAGCGCCGGAATGTGCACGTTGCGCAGCGCGTCGGCCGCTTTGTCATTCGTTTCCCAGTCGCGCAGCGCTTCGGATTGTCCGGCGGTGACCGCGGCGGGTACCCGGTGCCTGGCGTAATCCGTCGGCATGAACATGTCCTGTTTGAAGCAGCGTGAGGCCTCGTCGACGTCCGCAGTGGGAAACAGTACACCCATCACGTCGCGCAGCGTAACGCCAGGTTTGCCGGACAATATCGCGTCCACCTGCGGCGATATCGGCGTACCGGAACTGCCCGGAGCCGGCGCGCTGAGCAGCACCATCTTGCCAATCGAAGCAGGTGAGTCGATTGCGAGCTGCTGAACGATTGCGCCGCCCATCGACCAGCCGGCTACCGTCGGCTGCTGCAGGTGCAGCGTGTCGATCAGTGCCGCAGTATCTCGCGCCATGTCATCGATGGAGAACGTGCTTGCGTTTGGCTCCGTGCGGCCCAAGCCGCGATTGTCGAAGACGATCACATCGTGCTGTTTTGCGAGCTCGGTGAGAAAGGTCGAATCCCATTCGGTCAGCGTCGCGCGAAAGCCGGTCACCAGCACGAGCGGGGTGCCATTGCCCAGCCTGTAATAGCCGATCTGACCGCGCGGCGTATCGGCGATCTGCTCGCGAGCCAAAGCTGCAATCCCGGTTTGTGAGTTGGCCATCTTGCACATGGGTTCCGCTGGATAGTGTTCGGTTTCGGCGTGCGCTGAGAGTGCGACGAGTCCGCAAAGCGATACGATAAGTTCGGTGGAAATTTTTCGATGAATATTCATAGGATCACTTTGCATGTAAGAAGATGAATCGAGCGGTTCGATCAACCGGAGACGATTCTAACCACCGTCAAATGAGGCGCGGGTTAAATCCTGCGACAGTGAGTGCGACGCAATAGCACGATATGCGAACGTCAAGGCTGCGACGTCATTTTGTAGGCGATGATGGGATTCGGTGGCAATGAAAGCAGGGCCGTTCGTACAGCCCCATCGCCGGCTCGCCTCGATATACGCGAAACGGCGCGGCGACGCTCGCTTGAGTGCGCGTGAGGAGGGGCCGTGGAATGCATATTTGCCGCTCACAATATGTTATCGACCAGACAACGCATTGCGATCACTGCATCTGCCACAACCCGCGATACTTAGGTATAGCCACTCGATACCTGTCCGGCATTGCGATCCTGCTCCGTACAGCATTAAATGGCGGAGGACAATGCGATCAACGTGCCACGGGGCAAGTGCATCGATTTTGCATAAGAGAGGATCGGTCGCCAGGTTTGAGAAGTCGCGAATCATGTGCATGACGTCGTTAAGGTTATGCAATACCTGACGCACGCGGTGGCCGATGTGCCTGGGTTCGTTTGATGATGGATAAAACCGATGGTGTGTCGACGGTCCGCGTAAGAACCGCGGCTCTAGGTTCGATCAGGTGTTCGATGCCACCGTCGACCTTGTGAGGCATCCAAAGAAAGACGTATGAATATCCTGCATATCGATTGCAGTCCGCGACCTGGTTCGCATAGCCGAGAGCTGTCGGCGGCGCTCGTTGAAAAGCTGCTCACATTCTTCCCCGGCGCGGATATTAGCCGCCGGGATCTGGGATCCGAACCGATACCCCATACCGGCGCCGCCTATGCCGCCGCACTCGCGACGCCGGCGTCGCTGGCCGCAGCGGGTCGATCGGCCGACTCGGTGCTTCTGGCCGAACAACTCATTCAGGAAATTGAGCATTCCAATGTTGTTGTCATCGGCACACCGATGAACAACTTCACTGTGCCGTCCGTCCTGAAGGCATGGATCGATCAGATCCTGCGTGTCGGTCGCACGATGAAGTCGACGCCAGCCGGCAAGGTTGGAATGCTTAAGGATCGCCCGGTATTTGTCGGTATCGCTTCGGGCGGCGTGTTTGCTGGCGATCGAGCCAATCAACCGGATTTTCTTAGACCGTATCTAACCGCCGTACTCGGCTGCATCGGTCTCAATTCAGTCCATTACCTGCCTTTGCAGGCCACAGCCTTCATCGATGAGGCTCGCGCAATCGAAGCTCGCCGCTCGCTCATAGCGACGGTTGAACCCGTGATGGCCAGCCTTGCGCGAAGTGTTGGTTGAGCATTGGTAAAAGCCGGTAACTTGCAATGAAGACTACGATCTCTGGCAGAAATGCGCGCGCACAAGCGGAAAAGCATTCCGTCGACGAAGAGCATAAGGAAAGCAACATGAAACAGTCCCCGCAGATTGGCGACAAGATCAGTGACAAATCGGCGCCGCCCGATGAGCGCACTGTCCGAGACTGGATCGGTCCGGAAGCGTTCGAGCATTGGGCGGAGCTCGAGAGCTGGATAGACGCGTCTTACCCCGGTGTTTTCGAGCCAGATTGGCTCTTTGGTGGCAAGAAACGCGGATGGTCGCTGCGCTACAAAAAAACTAAGGCGTTCTGCACCCTTATACCGGCGTACAGACTGTTTTCGGTTCTGGTGGTGTTGGGGAAAGCGGAGAGAGAGAAGTTTGATGAGCGGCGTTATGTCTGGAGCCCACAGTTGGTGAAGCTCTACGATGATGCTCGAGCATACCCCGACGGGAAATGGTTGACTGTTGCGATCTCATCTGTAGATGACCGGCGTGAGGTGATGGAGCTTGTGAGTATGAAGCGCCCTCCGCTATCACGAAGCTGAGTGTCGATAAAGTCCTGAGCAGTTCAACTGCAAGGTTGGTGCGTTGTTGCGCTTTAAATGCAACTAACGGTCTAGCGCGAGATGGCGCTCGAGGTGGCGCGGCAGAGCGGGCGGCGCGATGTCAACCGGCACAGGATGCCGCGCCAGCAAAGGCGCGGCAGGGCGGAAGCGAATAGTACGTTCAGCGATTGCCGTCAAGCAGGTCGCCGAGTAATGCGTCGAATTCGGCCTGAGCGTTTTCGAGCTCTTCCAGCGCGGCATCGAAGGTCTGCAGCGCAATCTGCGAAGGCTTGCCGCTGCCGTTGGGCGGATAGTGCGACTGCAATCCGGCGAATGCCGTTTGCACCTGCTTCATCGCATTGAGCGTGCGCTCCATTGCGCGTGTCTCTTCGGCTCGAGCCTGTTCGGGGGTCATGGATGCTCCGGTAAAAATAAGGCGGCGCTGCGTCGCACACTATGCCATCCGTTATACGGACAATGAAAGCATGCGTTGCCTGATGCGCATTCAGTTTGTTTCAGAGAAGCGGCAAGCCGCTGTGCGGCTTGACCTCGCGCAGCGAAAGCGCGGATTCTACCGACGTGACACCCGGCAGTGCGCGCAATTCGTCGCGCATAAAGGTGCCGTAGTCGTCGAGATCGCGCGCGACGATTTGCAGCACGTAGTCGGCCGAGCCGGCTACGTTGTGGCACGACACGATGCGGGGAATAGCCTGAATTTCGCGCTCGAAGCGCGTGGCGAGCGTCTTGTCGTGCACCGCGAAGCGCACGTAGACGAAGGCATAGACGCCGAGGCCCAGCGCTGGACGCGACAGCACGGCGCGGTAGCGGCTGATGTAGCCGTCGCTTTCGAGCCGCTTGAGGCGCCGGGCGCAGGGTGTCTCGCTCAGGCCGACGGTTTCGGCGAGACGTGCGTTCGACATGCGGCCATCGGACTGCAGTGCGGACAGCATCGCGAGGTCGATTTTGTCGAGCTTTTCCATGGTTGGGGGAAAGTCACGGAGAATTGGGCTTGCTTGGTGGAATTCGACAATATTCTGTCTGATGCGGCGTCATTACGCCAGCATTCCCTCATTACGCGCGGGCAACATGGAGTCTCTGACAAACGAGGCAAACATGATTTCCGCTCATCTGCTGATTCTGTACATCGCTGCGCTGGCAGCGGTCTGTGCGCTGCCTGGCCCGGATATGGCGCTGGTGCTGCAAACGACGATCGCGCGCGGCACGCGCCGTGGGTTCGCGGCGGCGGCCGGTCTCGCGCTGGCGCGCGCGACGCACGTGACGTTGTCCGCATGCGGCGTCGCGGCGCTGCTGCACAATGCGCCGTGGCTGTATCACGGCGTGCGTATCGGCGGCGCGATTTATCTGGTGTGGGTGGCGGTGCAGATTTTCCGTTCGCCGGCGTTTGCAATAGCGAGCGGTAGCGCGAGCGCGGCGCCGCCCCGGCCACTGCGGACCGACTTCTTCAAAGGCCTCTTTACCAATCTGCTGAACCCGAAGGCGCTGCTGTTCTGTTCGGTACTGATGCCGCAGTTCGTTACGCCGGAAGCGGGCGCGGTGTGGTCGCAGGTGATCGAACTCGGTGTTGTACTGGTTGTCGTGTGTGCGTGCTTCGACGTGGTCTATACGTTGGGCGCCGCGCGCGTCTCGACATGGGTGCGCGCCCATCCGCTCGCGCAGACGGTGCAACGGTGGGCGTTCTCGAGTGCGCTGGTAGCCTTTGCGCTGCGGCTGTCGCTCGACTGAGAAGCCGCGTCTCCAGAGGGCCTTCGGGGAGATCTTCAAGGATTTCCCCGATGATGCCGTCACTTCTTGAGTGTTGCCACGCGACGTGGCGTGTCGTCGATGATCTTGCGGCGATGCTTGTCTTTCATCTTCTTCCAGCTCTTGCATTCGTCGCGCGTGCGCATGCATCCGACGCAAAAGCCGGTCTTGCTGTCGAACTTGCAGATGTCGATGCAGGGAGATTTGACGCTCATGGAATCTTGCGTGGCAAAAGAGTGGAAGGGAAGTGCTGGGCCGACTTTCGCATGGCCTCGCAGCCCGCGGCAAAGTGATTGTCTTAATAAAGGCGATAGACTCTGCGGCCACGGCGCCGATCGGCCTTTGCCTGTGTCTTTGGCCGTCGCACGTCGCATTCCTGATCCGTTTTGATTTCAATCCATGAAGACCCTGTTGCTTTATATCGTTACTGCCGTGGCCGAAATCCTTGGCTGCTATCTGCCCTGGCGCTGGTTGAAAGACGGTGGCTCCGCGTGGCTGCTGGTGCCCGGCGCGTTTAGCCTCGCGCTGTTTGCGTGGCTGCTGACGTTTCATGGCGCCGCAGCGGGTCGCGTCTATGCCGCATACGGCGGCGTGTATGTGGCTGTTGCGATCGTCTGGCTGTGGAGCGTCGAGCAGGTGCGGCCGACCGTCTGGGATTTGACGGGGGCCGTACTGACGCTGGCCGGAATGAGCGTGATCGCATTTCAGCCGCGCGGTTAAAGGCAGCCGGTGCGCCGCGCGATCGCGGCGCACCGGCCCGCTTTGGACTCGACTTTTGCCTTTGCCTTTGCCTCGATCCCGGCGTTGGCGTGGGCGTACGCCTTAGCCGTGGTCCGGCCGGCCCAGATAATCCATCTTGCCGATCTCAACCCCGTTGTGCCGCAGGATGTTGTACGTAGTTGCGCTGTGGAAGTAGAAGTTCGGCATCACGAACGAGAACAGGTAATCGGCGCCTTTGAACTCGATCGGGCCGGTGCGCAGCTTGATCGTGACCGTGCGGTTCTCGCTGCCGTCGATCTGCGTGGCATTGAACTCCTTCAGGTAGACGATCGTGCGCTGCACGCGGGCGATCAGTTCGTCGAACGTGACTTCGACATCTTCAAACTTCGGCGCTTCCACGCCGGCCAGCCGGGCTACGCAGCCCTTGGCCATATCCGTTGCGATATGCACCTGACGCGCGAGCGGCAGCATGTCCGGAAACAGCCGGTTGTTGGTGAGCACCAGCGGATCGATCTGCTTCTCTGCGGCATGCGCCTGGCCTTTGCCAAGTATTGCCTGCAAGTTCGTGAGCCCGCGCACCAGCGTGGGTACCGATGCCTGATACATCGAAATGGTCATGAGACTTCTCCGTGAATTTTTATCTTGCGTGCGAACCGGCAACGTGCGCGTTGCATGCGCAAGGACAGCGCTTTCGAAGCCGCGGCAGAATCATAGCGCGTGATCCGAACTCCCAACAATTGGCCGATCGGCCGACTGTCGTGCATACCGGAACTGTGTTGCAATCGTTTTGTCGGACAGATGGTGTGATCTCTGGAACGAAGCCGGCATGCGGGGTGCGAGACAAGCGCCCATGCGCGTGCGCGTCATGTGCAAACGCGCGGTCACGAGCCGCGCATGGAGGAGAGTCGATACCATGGCCATGCATCCATTACCAGGAAGTGAGCGAGCCGTTGTCGAGGGTTCGACGTTCGTCGGGGGTTGCGACCCGGCGGAAAGCATCGAAGTCGTGGTTCTGCTGCGGCGCCGGGACGAACAGCAGTTCGAACAACTGGTGCGGAGGATCGAAACGGGCGCCCCTGGTGCGACGCCGATTTCGCGCGAAGAACTGGAGCAGCGCTTCGGCGCCGCGCCGGCGGACATCGCCAGGCTGAAAGACTTCGCCGCGCAGCACGGCCTCACTGTGGTGCGCGACGACGAGGCCGCACGCCGCGTCGTGCTGAACGGCACGGTCGCACAGTTTCAGGCGGCATTCGCGGTCGAACTGCAGCACTTCGAGCATCATTCGATGGGCGCCTGGCGCGGCCGCAGCGGCGCAATCAGCGTGCCCGACAGTCTGCACGGCATCGTTACCGCGGTACTTGGGCTCGATAATCGTCCGCAAGCGCGGCCGCACTTTCGCATCCGGCCGCCGTTCAGGCCGGCACGCGCGCAGCCGGCGGTCTCGTTCACGCCATTGCAGCTCGCTTCGCTGTACCGCTTTCCGCAAGGAGATGGCGGCGGCGAATGTATCGCGATCGTCGAGCTTGGCGGCGGTTATCGCACGGCCGATCTGAACGCCTATTTTTCGAGTCTGGGCGTGAAGGCGCCGAAGGTCGTCGCGGTCGGTGTCGACGGGGCAGAAAATGCACCGACTGGCGACCCGAACGGCCCGGACGGCGAGGTTACGCTCGATATCGAGGTTGCCGGTGCAATTGCACCGGGGGCGACACTCGCTGTGTATTTCACACCGAACAGCGACGCCGGGTTTATCGATGCCGTCAGTCAGGCGGTGCACGACAAGACGCACAAACCCTCGGTCATTTCGATCAGTTGGGGCGCACCGGAGTCGACGTGGACCGCGCAGTCGATGCAGGCTTTCAACGACGTGTTGCAGTCCGCGATGGCGGTCGGCATTACCGTCTGCGCGGCGTCGGGCGACAGTGGGTCGAGCGATGGCGCTGGCGGCGGCGAACACGTCGATTTTCCCGCGTCGAGTCCGTACGTGCTCGCGTGCGGCGGCACGCGCGTCGAGGTGTCGGGGCAGTCCATCGCGCGCGAAGTTGTCTGGAACGATGGTGCGGACGGCGGTGCGACGGGCGGTGGCGTGAGCGGCGCATTCGGCACGCCCGCGTGGCAGGAAGGACTCGCGGCCGTCACCTCACGCGGCGCCAAAGTGGCGCTTGCCGGGCGCGGCGTGCCCGATGTGGCGGGCGATGCCTCGCCGGCAACCGGCTACGACGTAGTGATCGGCGGCGCCAATACGGTGGTCGGTGGCACCAGCGCGGTGGCGCCGCTGTGGGCCGCGCTGATCGCACGCATCAATGCCGCCAAAGGGCGGCCGGCGGGGTTTGTCAACGCGAAGCTGTACAAGGCGGCGGGCGTGTGCAACGACGTCACCCAGGGTAACAACGGTGGTTATGCGGCGGCGCCGGGCTGGGACGCGTGCACGGGTCTGGGCAGCCCCGACGGCATGAAAGTGGCGGCGGCCCTGTAGCAAAGCCACCGCCAGCGGGTTTGAATTCTGCATAGACGTTGCACGGATGGCCGCGACGCACTGAGCCGACGCACTGAGCCGACGCACTCAGTCGACGCACTGAGCCCGGCGATGAATACGACACCGCGTCACGCATCGCGCGTGCACGCATTTTCATGGAGCGATCATGGCAAACAACGAATCGGCTTCCGACGATCTGCACTCGTCCCATGCGGCTTCGGCCGGCGCGGCGTCCAGCGGCGCGAGCGTGCCGCATCGTGCGGGCGACGTGCCGTTTTTCGACCCGCTCGCGTACGGCAATGGCCCCGACGACTCGGTAACGGATTCAACCGAAAACGCCGCGATCACGAAACATTCGATCACGATCGGTGGCGAGAAAATCGCCTACACGGCCACCGCGGGCCATCTGGTCACAGTCGACCCGAGCAGTTCGCAGCCGGACGCAAAGATGTTCTACGTCGCGTTTACACAGGACGGCCAGAAAGAAGAAACGCGTCCGCTCACGTTCTTCTATAACGGCGGGCCGGGCTCGTCGTCGGTGTTCGTGCTGCTCGGTTCATTCGCGCCACGACGCATCAAGACGTCGATGCCGAACTTCACGCCGCCCGCGCCATATCAGATGGAAGACAATCCGGACAGCCTGCTTGACAAGAGTGATCTCGTGTTCGTCAATCCGGTCGGTACCGGCTATTCGGCTGCGATCGCGCCGCGCAAGAATCGCGACTTCTGGGGTGTCGATGAAGACGCAGACTCGCTCAAGCAGTTCATCAAGCGCTATCTGACGAAGAACAACCGCTGGAATTCGCCGAAATTCCTGTTCGGCGAGTCATACGGCACCGCGCGGAGTTGCGTGCTAGCTTACCGGCTGCACGAGGATGGCGTCGACCTGAACGGCATCACGCTGCAATCGTCGATTCTCGACTATGCGCAGTCCGGCAACCCGGTCGGCGCGCTGCCGACGGCGGCGGCCGATGCATGGTTTCACAAGAAACTGGGCGTCGCGCCCAGGCCCGCCGATCTCGGCACATTCGCCGAGGAGGTCGCACAGTTCGCACGTACTGACTACCTCGACGCGTTGCGCAAGTTCCCGACCACCGACGACGCAACCGTCGAGAAGCTGTCCGATTACACCGGCATCGACAAGACCACGCTGCTTGCGTGGAGCCTCGATATCGCGTCTTACGACAGCCGCGGCAACTCGCTGTTCCTGACCACACTGCTGAAGTCGAAGGGCCTCGCGCTCGGTTCATACGATGGGCGCGTGACCGCACTCGAAACCGGCATTGCGGGGCAGATCGATCCCAATTCCGGCGGCAACGATCCGACCATGACCGCGGTCACGGGCGTCTACACGACGATGTGGAACACGTACCTGAACGAGCAGTTGAAGTTCACGTCGAACTCGTCGTTCACCGATCTTAACGATCAGGCGTTCCAGAACTGGAACTTCGGCCACATCGACCCGACTGGCGCGCAAAAAGGCAAAGATGCGCAGGGCAACGTCATGCTTTATACCGCGGGCGACCTCGCCGCGGTGATGGCGCTGAACGTTGATCTGAAAGTGCTGTCCGCAAACGGTTTTTATGATTTCGTCACGCCGTTTTACCAGACCATCATCGATCTGCAACGGATGCCGCTCGTCAGCGAGGAGGTGCGCAAAAATCTTTCCGCGCGTTTTTATCCGTCCGGACATATGGTCTATCTCGACGGCGGCTCGCGCACGGCGTTGAAGGCAGATCTTGCGGCCATGTACGACGCGGCGGTCGTGAACCGGGAGGCGCTGGGCCGTATTCGCGCGCTGCAGGCACGCAGGGCGAACCCCGCGCAATAGCGCGCTGTTACGCCGGGTGCTGAAACATGGAGCGGGTTGCAAATGCGTCGTGAGCATGTGCCGGCCCGCATCCGGACCCACGCGCGGTTCTAACGTGCAGGTCCTCGTGCAGGTCCTCGTGCAGGTCCTCGTGCAGGTCCTCGTGCAGGTCCTCGTGCAGGTCCTCGTGCAGGTCCTCGTGCAGGTCCTCGTGCAGGTCCTCCTGCAGGTCCTCCTGCAGGTCCTCCTGCAGGTCCTCCTGCAGGTCCTCCTGCAGGTCCTCCTGCAGGTCCGTTCGCAGTGCTGTCGGCAATTTCAGTTTCGTACCTGTGGCACATGACATATCGCGCATCGGGCATCAACAAAGCTTCATCCGGAACCCCATGTCGGGCGCTGCCGTGAAGGTTGCGCAAGCATCGAATTCGCAGTGCCTCGGTCGAGTGTGTTTTAATTGGCCTGCGAATTGACCCTTCCGCGCCGGCCCAACGCGCGTTGACCCATGAACGAAGGCAATGCAGACAGGCGCGGCAACGCGCATCGAAACAACGCAGTTGAGTTATCTGATCCCCTGGTGGACTGGCTCGCGTCGCGCTTCGCGCGCCCGTCCAGAGCCGCACACATACGGCGGCTCCGATACCGTGCGCGTCACGGCATGCTTGCCGTGCTGTACCTGTGGGCTGCGGTGCAAGCCGGAGCCGCGCGTGCACAAGACGCGTCGATGCTGGACGAGCGCGTCACGCAGAACTCGGTGGCCGACACGATCTGCAAGCCCGGGTATGCAGACACCGTGTCGCCGTCGATGGACAAATTGCTGGAACGCAAGAACCAGCTACTTGCCCAGCGCGGCATCGGTTTGGAAGACGGCCCGGGCTATGCACTGGACCGGCGCGTGCCAGTTGTCCTTGGCGGTTCGCCCGATGCGCCCGGCAACCTCGACTTGCTGCCATGGGGCGGGCATCGTGGTGAGCGCCGCAAGGAGTTGCTCACGGCGAAGCTGAAGCGCTGCGTCTGCACCGGCAAGATGAGCCTGTCAGAAGCACAGGCCGCGATCGCAGGCGACTGGCCCGCGCAATACGCGCGGCTGCGCCACCACTCGTGCGACGACGGCAACGCTGGCAACGCGAGTATGACGACCGATAGCGACGACGGCTCATGACGCACCGGTGCGCCGTCGCACCGGAACAATCTTGCGCATCTCGAATATGTCGAGCCTCTGGAGAATGAATATGACCCGATCCTCACGATGTGTGCTTGCCACCGCGCTCAGCATTTCGCTGTGCGGTGCAGCGGCTGCGGCGCCGGCCGCCCCGCTCAACTGCAAGCACGGCAACGCTTTGCAGATTCGTGGCGATGCACCGGCTGCGATCAGCTACGATGTGTTCAGCCAGCTACATCCGCTGTCCGCGAAGCGACTTGCATTGTTCCAGGACGCGGGCACGGTGCAGCGCCTGCCCGACGGGCTGAACGTCTGCGAGGTCGCAGACGATGGCGTCGACGATCCGTCGGCGGTGCTGGTGCGTGCGCCGCGCGACCGGATGTCGTGGTGGGTCAGCGCAGACCACGTCGTAGCGGCCGACTGACGGTTGCACCCGGAAGTGCCGTACGGAGCGCGATGTCGCGCACCGCGCAGGGCGTCTCTGGCTATCATCAAGCACTGCTGCACCGCGCCGACGACACCGGCACGGCGCACGCAGCCTGAAGGTATTCGACTTGCCGCCGGCTGTGGCTGGTGCGTGGCCGGCGTTACTCCGTGGGGCGCGTATGAACCTGATCGTCTGGAATATTCCTGAAACCTGCTCTGAGCAGCAGGTGCGCGAGTTTCTCGAGCACGAGCTCGGTCACTATGCGAAGCACGTCACCGTGTTCGACCAGGGCACCTCGAATGCGTACGCGCAAGTCGAACTGAATGCGGACACGCCCTACGTCGGCGATGTCATCGCGCAGCAGGTGCACGGCAAGATGCTGTGCGGTATTGCGCTGCAGGCGAGCGCGGCACCGTTTGACGAAAGGCCGGCGCCGCCGCGCAAATAAGCGGCGTGTGTCGCATCTGACGCGTACGAGACGTCACGAGATACGTATCGTACGCAGCGCGCCTTGGCGCATCAGGCGCGGCCGCTTGCGCTCACGCGTCTTCCGGCGGCACCTGGTCGAACGGCGTATAGGGCAGCGCACGCTTGTGCTTCGTCGCATCGTAAAAGCGATACACCGTGCGGTACACGTCGTCGCCAACCGGTTTGCCTTCGAGAAAATCGTCGATATCGTCGTAACGGATCCCGTACGCGTCTTCGTCCGGCCGTTGCGGGCGCAACATTTCGAGGTCGGCGGTCGGCACCTTGTGTGCGACCGCTTCGGTGGCGCCCAGCGCCAGCGCGACGGCGCGCACCCGGCGCTTGTTCAGCCCGGCAAGCGGCAGGACGTCCGCGCCGCCGTCGCCGAATTTCGTGAAGAAGCCCATCACCGATTCAGCCGCGTGATCTGTGCCGATCACTACGCCGCGCCGCGCGCTTGCGGCCGCATATTGCGCGATCATCCGCGCCCGCGCCTTGATGTTGCCGTGGACGAAATCCTGTTGCGCTGCGTCGGCAAAGCTCAGTCCGCTTGCGCTTAGCGCTGCGAGCATCGCGTCGGCGGCGGGCTTCACGTCGACGGTAAGCAACTCGTCCGCGCGAATGAACGCGAGCGACTGCTGCGCGTCCGCCTCGTCGTGCTGGGTGCCGTAAGGCAGCCGCATCGCGACGAAACGCGCGTCGTATTGCGCGGCACGCAGCCGCTCGACGGCCAGTTGCGCGAGCCGCCCCGCGGTGGTCGAATCGACGCCTCCGCTGATGCCGAGCACGTAGGTCGACAGGCCGCTCGCCCGCAGGTAGTGAGCCAGAAAGCCGACGCGCCGTTCGATTTCCTGAGCGGCGTCGAACTGTGCGGCCATGTGCAGTTCCCGCGCGATGCGCCGCTGGCGGGCGGCGAAGTCGTCATCAGCGGACATATCGAATCTCCTCGATGAAAATGGTTGGTGGCGTAGCCGTCTTATAGAGCGGCGCGTCAGTGAGCACGAACATGAGCCTGATGAGCCTGCGCATTGTGCGGCGTTTTAGGTAGTCTGGTTTAATGTCGTCGACTGCGTTTGATTATGTTCGTCTGAAGCTTTAATTTGGCTGACGTATACGGCAGATAAACGGACGATACCAATTTATTGCGGTTTTTTTTGTTGTTTTTGTCGGCTCAATGCCGGTGCTCGTGTTCAGATTTCCGCCTCTTCGCCCACCGCGTGCCGGGCCGACAGCCGGCAGGCCAAATTTGTACATCGCGATGAACAACAATAAGTCGTGCCGTCCGGCGCACTGCACGGCGGTTTGCGGGGACGGTATTTCCGGCGGCACGCGTTTTAAACCGTTGCACCGCTTCGGCAATATCGCGCGCTTTGGTCTGGCCGTGGTATTTGCGGTGTTCGGACTATTCGCGTTATGCGGCGCGATTGCGCAGGCGGCGAACCTGCCGCTTGCAAGGTCGTTGCCGCCGGTGCCGTCGTCGCCAGTGCGCTCCTCCGAACCCGCTGCTGGGGTGGCGATGCGCGACGCTGCCGGCGGTGCCGATCCACGCCGTGCTTTGTTAATGCGCGAACTGTTTGTGCGCGACGTGACGCGTCGTCTGGACGTGCCCGCCGCCGAGCAGCGCGCGTATGGCCAACGGCTGCAGCGCGCGCTCGATGCGCACACGCTCGGCAACCTGTCTGGCGAATACGTGGTGCTGGTCGATCGCAACGAGCGTGTGCAGGCGCTGTTCGTCTATTTCCGCGCGATACCCGCAGACACGTGGCAATGGATCGGCGCGGCGCCGGTCGCGACGGGACGGCCCGGGCAGTTGGATCATTTCGTCACGCCGCTCGGCGTGTTCGAACACACGCCCGACAACATGGACTATCGCGCCGAAGGCACGATGAACCAGAACGGAATTCGCGGTTACGGTGCGCACGACCTGCGCATTTTCGATCTGGGCTGGGCGCAGGGCGAGCGGGGCTGGGGCAAGGGCGGCCTGTCGCAGATGCGCTTGCAGCTGCATGCCACCGATGCGCAAAAGCTTGAGCCGCTGCTCGGCATCCGGCATTCGAAGGGCTGCGTGCGCATCCCGGCATCGCTCGATGTGTTTCTGGCCCACTACGGCATTCTCGACGCCGAGTACGAAGAACGGATCGATAACGGCCGCGCATTGTGGGTGCTGCATGCGGACCGCCAGATCACGCCGTGGGCGGGCCGCTATATCGTGGTGGTGGACTCGGCGCGCAAGACGCGTCCGGGCTGGTCGCCCGAGCCCAGCCGCGCCGCGCGTACGCGGATGCCCGACAAGGCGGACACCGCGGATTAAGCGCCTACGCCGAGCAGCCACAACAACCAGCCACAACAACCAGCCACAACAACCAGCCACAACAACCAGCCACAACAACCAGCCACAACAACCAGCCACGACAACCAGCCACGACAACCAGCTCCACCGCCCCCCACAAGCGTGCCACCTACGAGCGCGCCAGCATCACACCAACCAGCGCCACCACGAAGCCGGCGATCTGCACCGGCAGCAGCGTCTCACCGAAACCGACATAGCCTCCGAGCGCGGCCAGCGGCGGCGCGAGAAACAGCAGCGCGGTGGCGCGCGATGCCGCGCCGCGCCGGACCATCCCCACCAGCAGCGTGACGCTGACGCCCGACAGCATCACGATGCCCCAGGCGAGCGAGATCCACAGCGTGGGCGACGGGATGAAGCGATGTTCGCCGAGCGCGAGCGCGAACACCGCGACGACGATCGCCGCGCCAAAGTTCTGCACCGCGCTGGCGCTGCGGATATCGGCCTTCGACAGCGAGGTTTTCTGAATCAGCGTACCGGCGGTGATGGCCACCACCGCGAGGATCGACACGCTGACCACCAGCCATGCGGGCGCTGCGCCGTGCGCCGCAGCCGAGGGCAGGCCGGCTGCGGCGAGTTTCGGTTCGAGCACCAGTGCGACGCCGGCCAGACCCAGCGCCATACCGCACCAGCCGCGCCGCGACAGACGTTCGCCGAACAGCGGCGCGGCGACGGCCGCGGTCAGCAACGGCTGCAATGCGCCGAGCAACGCCATGACGCCTGCGCTCATCCCTTGCGCGACGGCCCAGTAACCCGCTCCCAGATAGACGCCTTGCAGCAGCGCGCCCGCCACCAGATGCATGCCGAGCGCGCGCCCTGTCGGCCAGGCCACGCGCGCGGCGAGCGCCGCGCACGCGAACAGCGCGGCGGTGCCGGCAAAGCGCGCGAGCAGAAACAGATTGGGATCGGCATAAGGCGTGATCGCGCGGGCGACGACGAAACCGGTCGACCACAGCACGACGAACACGACGGCATTGACAAGGGCAAGCATGGCAACTGGGCTAAGCGCTACGATTCTGGAGTTCGCAGTATCGCGGCAGCAGTGGCGAGTGTCTTGTTCGAGGCTGCACTGACGTGATAGCCGGCACCTCCGCCCGATCGGCGAAACCGCCGCGCCCCCATCAAACCGTCAAACCATCAACAAGATCGTCAACGCACCCAGCAACGCCCCGCAAATCGCGCAGGCCCATAGCAGCGTGCGCGTGCGTCGATACTCGCGGGTCAGTTCGCCGGTCAGTTGCACACGCTGCTTCGAGTGCGTTGCGAGATGGTGCTGATGCTGCAGATAGCGGATCGCCAGTTGCGGCATGCGCGGCACGAGATGGGCGAGATGCGGCAACTCTTGCGACATGTGTTTGAACCAGCCGCGATGATCGAATTCGCGCTGTGCGATCGACGCGAGCACAGTACGCGCGATATTCCACGTATCGACGCCCGGATGCAGCGCATTGGCTAGCGCCTCGGCCTGCTCGAACGAGCGTTGCGCGGCGACGAGGCGCGGCGAAACAGCGCCATCGAACGGCGCCACCGCATGCAGCAGATGATGGAACAATGCGCCGGCCGAGCGCTCGTGCGGCTCGCCGGCGAAATGCGCCTCGGCGCGCGTGCGCAGTTCCGCCTCGAGGCGCTCGGTGCGGGTGTCCCGCGGCACATGTCCGGCGTCGCGATGCAGATCGGCGAGACGCGCGTAATCCTGTTCGAACATGGCGCTCGCGCCTTGCACGAAGAACGAGCGCTCGTCGCCCGACAGATTCGACATCGCCGAGAAATCGGCGAGCACCAGCTTGCCGAGCGTGTCTGCCTCGACGCTGACGCGCACCCGCCGCGCGTCGAACGCCGCATGAAAGAAGCCGTGCTCGAAGGCCTCGTGCGTGACCACTTCGACGATATGAGCGGCGAGCGCCGGCAGCTTCACATGGTAAGCAGTGAGACCCGCGAGATCGGTCGGCGACAGCGTGCGGATACGCTGCGTGACGAGCACCGCGCTGCCGCTCAGATCCCAGATCACGGCCGGCACGAGGACCCGCGCATCGTCGGCGAAGTGGTGCGCGGTCTGGCTCTGGCTCGCGGCCTGTGCCCGCAGATCCAGACGTCGCAGCACGTCGTGCGTGAAGGCATCGGTCAGCTCGCGCAAGCGCAGGCGCCGCGCGCTCTTCGACAGCTTTTCGAGCCAGCGCGCCACCCAGCGCAGCAGCGCGGCATCGTCGTCGAGCTGCTGCATCTGGTCGACCCGCAACAGCTTGATGGCGACTTCGCGATGGCCGTCGAGCGGCACCGCAAGGCGTGCCGCATGCACCTGTTCGGCAAAGCCGCTCGACGCCGCGACGAACTCCACCGTTTCGAACAGCGCCGGCAGTGGCCGCCCGAACGCAGCCGTGAGCGCCTGTTCGGCGGCCGCGGGCGACAGCGGCTCGCTCAGCTGGCTAAGTGCATCGATCGCGTCGTGCAGCGTGCCGGCGGCCAGTTCGGGGCGCTGCGCGAGCGTTTGCGCAAACGCGCTCGCCAGCGGGCCGAGCTGCGGCAGCAGCCCGTGCAGGCCCGCGCGGCCGCGTTCCGACGCGTGGACACGCTGGATCAGCGTGACGATCCAGGTCAGTTTGTGGTCGGGCGGCGCGGCAAGCCAGATGAGGCGCACACCGAAACGGAGCGCATGGAACAGCAGCAGCAAACGGCGAAACAGAGGCGGCATCGGCAAGTTGAAGGCTGGGCGCGCCGGCGCATGGGCGCTGGTGCAATGGCGTTGGCGCATGTGAACTGAAGTGCGGCAAGCCGATGAGCTTAGCAGGTTGAGGACGTAGCGGAGCATCCGGTGTTGCCGCGTAATACAATACGCCGGCCTCCTGAACTCATGTTTGCCGCTTGCCGGCGCTTCCAACGCGATGCTCGCAGAACAACGTCATCAATACATCCTGTCGCAAGTGACAAAGAACGGCGCGTTATCGGTGGCCGAGCTGGTGCGCGAGCTGAACGTATCGCGCGAGACGATCCGGCGCGATCTGAATGCGCTCGCCGAACGCGGGCTGATCGTCACGACGCACGGCGGCGCGCTGTCGAGCGAGCGCCGCGAGCCCGACCTCGACGTGCGCGAAGCCGCCAATGCGGCGGCGAAGCGCGCGATCGGCGAGCGCGCCGCGCAGCTGGTGCCCGACGGCGCGTCGCTGATTCTCGATTCCGGCAGCACCACGCATGCGGTCGCGCGGGCGCTGACCGCGCGCCACCGGCTGTCGGTCTATACCAACGACTGGCGCATCGCGCTCGTGCTCGGCCGGCGCAATGAGAACCGCGTCACGCTGTTGGGCGGCGAACTGTCCGACGTCGAAGACGCCGCGTTCGGCCTCGATACGATTCACCAGCTCGCGCAGTATCACGTCGACTTCGCGATCGTCGGCGCGGGTGCGATTACGCCCGACGCGCATCTGGCCGATTACTCGCGGATGGCCGCCGAAGTGCGCGCGAAGATGATCGAAGCGGGCAATATCGTGGTGGTGGTCGCGGACCATTCGAAGTTCGGCCGCGTGACGCCGGTGCGCATCAACGGCCTCGAACGCGCGCGCTGCATCGTGACCGAGGCGCCGCCGGAGCGGGGTATCGCGAAGGCGATTGCCGCGCGCGGGCCGGAGATCCTGATCGCGTAAGTGGCGTAAGCAGCAGTAGCGCAACAGCAAGCGGCGGGCAGCATGGACGATACCGGGACCCATCCCGGGCCAGCCAGCCACACGTCTACCCATGCATGACTGGCCGCATGCGGCACATCGCCCGGATCGGCGGCGCAGGCGCGGCAGGCCGCACCGCGCACCCGCTCCCGTCACGGCATATCGATGCCGAGCCGCCCAATCGTCCTGCCGATCGCCGCCACCGCGTTGTGCATCTCATTGACGTCGATTGCGCCGATGCAACCCACGCGAAAGGTTTCGACTTGCGTCAGCTTGCCCGGATACAGCACGTACCCCGCGTCGCGTACCGCTGCGTAGAACGCCGCGAAGTCCCAGCGTGGATCGCGTGGCGCATGAAACGTGACGATCACCGGCGCCTGCACGTCAGCGGCGAGGAACGGCGTAAAGCCGAGTGCTTTCATACCGTCGATCAACGCCGCGCAATTGCGCGCGTAGCGTGCGCCGCGCGCCGGCTGTCCGCCTTCGTCGATGAAACGATCGAGCGCGCACCGCAGCGCGGCCACCACGTGGGTCGGCGGCGTGAAGCGCCATTGCGTGGTTTTCTTCATATAGGCGTATTGGTCGTGCAGGTCGAGCGCGAGCGACGGCGAACGGCCTTCGGCTTCTTCCAGCACACTGCGCCGCACGATCACGAAGCCCATGCCCGGCACGCCCTCGAGGCATTTGCCGCTGGCCGACACCAGCGCGTCGATGCCGCCGTGGCGCAAGTCGATCGGCAGCGCGCCGAACGAGCTCATCGCATCGACGATCAGGCTTTTGCCGTGCTGCTTGCACACCGCCGCGAGTTCGTCGAGCGGATTGAGCAGGCCGGCGCTGGTTTCCAGATGCACTTGCGCGACGTGCGTCAGTTGCGGATCGCGCGCGAATGCGTCGGCGAGCATGTCTGCGGTCACCGGCTGGTCGTCGCGCAGCGGCAGTTCGACATAAGCGATGCCAAGGCGCTGCAGGATCTTGATCAGGCGCGCGCAGTACGCGCCGTTGTTCGGCACCAGCACGCGGCCGCTTTTCGGCACCAGCGTGCCGAGCGCGGCCTCCACGGCGAAGGTGCCGCTGCCTTGCAACGGTACGCACACGTAGTTTTTTTCGCCATGTACGATGCCGACCAGATCGGCGCAGACGCTGTGCGTGATCCGGTTGAAGGCGGCGTCCCACGAACCCCAGTCGCGCAACATCGCTTCGCGTGTCGCGGGGGAAGTGGTCAGCGGTCCCGGCGTCAGCAGGATGGGGTCGTTTCCGAGAATCACAGCAGCTCCTTGTCGACGGCAGTGCGCAGCGGCGCGCGCCTGCCGAAATCGATAAACGACGCGACGTAAATGGAAACATCGCCAGCGTCGTTGCATGCGCACATTATTGTCGAAATGTGGCAATTTGTGGAGTTGCTCGCGATAGTCACGGAATTGTCACGGAAACCTGTGATTCTTGCCCCTGCCCGCCGGAGGGCGGAGCAAGGCGGATTCGTCAGACCTTCGGACGCATTCGGCGGCATCGGTCATGAAAGTCGTCAGCAAACGGTAGTTGGCAATCTGTGCGGCCCGGAGCGGGCCAGTACAAGCGGCGCGACACACGCTCGCCGCTCAATCACAACGGATATCAGGCACGTCATGCAGGCGATGCCTTTTGGAGAAAACGACATGAGAACGACGAATCAAGTTCGCGCGACGGGCGTGATCCGCAAGCTGCTGCCGGCGCTGGTCGCCGCCGCGGCATTCGGCGCTTCGCTGTCCGCGCATGCCGCAGACGCGATCGTGCTGTACACCGCCGACGGCCTCGAAAACCTCTATAAGGACGTGCTGCCTGCCTTCGAGAAGAAGGAAGGCGTGAAGGTCAACATCGTCACGGCCGGCAGCGGCGAAGTGGTGAACCGTGCAACCGTCGAAAAGGATTCGCCGAAGGCCGACGTGCTGGTCACGCTGCCGCCGTTCATCCAGCAAGCCGCGCAAACCGGCCTGCTGCAGAACTACCAGAGCGTGAACTACAAGAACGTGCCGGCGATCGCCAAGGCTTCGGACGGCGCATGGGCGACCTTCGTCAACAACTACTTCTCGTTCGCGATCAACCCGGACGTGGTGAAGACCCAGCCGAAGACCTTCGCCGACCTGCTGCACCCGGATTACACCGGCAAGGTGGCCTATTCGAACCCGGCGACCGCCGGCGACGGCATGGCCGTGATTATCCTGACGACGTCGCTGATGGGTGAAGACAAGGCGTTCGACTATCTGAAGAAGCTCGAACAAAGCGCCAAGTTCCACACCAAGGGCACGGGCTACCTCGACGTGCTGCTGTCGCGCAACGAAATCTCGGTGGCCAACGGCGACCTGCAGATGGACCTCGACGATGCAGCCAACGGCGGCCTCACGCTCAAGCCGATTTTCCTCGCCGCGCAAGCCGGCGGCCAGCCGACCACGTTCCAGCTGCCGTATGCGATCGGCCTGATCAAGGGCGGTCCGAACACGGCGGGCGGTCAGAAGCTGATCGACTACCTGATGTCGAAGGACGTGCAATCGAAGGTGCCGGATATCTTCGGTATCCCGGCGCGCAGCGATGTGGCGCTGACCGGCAAGAACGGCACGGCGGTGAAGCAGGCGATCAGCGGCGTGAAGCTGATTTCGGTCGACTGGACCCAGGTGATGGCGAAGAAGGCCGACTGGACCACGCGCTGGAAGAACGACGTGATCGGCGATTCGGGCAAGAAGCTCGACGTCGTGAAGCCGCAATAAGCGCTTCGTCGTACGCGTTGTTAGTTGTTTTACAAGCTGGAGACGAAACCCGGTGAATACCGCGAGTCTTGCTGACCCCGGCGCGCTCGGCGCCGCTTCGGAAACGTCGGGCGTCGCGCGAGCGGATGCGGCAGGCGGCGTGCAGATCGATCACCTGAGCGTGCGCTTCGGCGCACGCACGGTGCTCGACGACCTGACGCTGACCATCGAGCGCGGCGAACTGTTGACCGTGCTCGGACGCAGCGGCTGTGGCAAGACCACGCTGCTGCGTTTTATCGCCGGGTTTATCGAGGCCGATGGCCTGTCCGGCACGCTGACGGTCGCGGGCCGCGACCTGACGCATGTGCCGCCTCACAAGCGCAACTTGGGACTGCTGTTCCAGAGTTACGCGTTGTTTCCACATCTGTCGGTGTTCGACAACGTCGCGTTCGGTCTGCGCGCGCGGCGCGTGCCGTCGAAGGACATCGCGCGCCGCGTCGCCGATGCACTCAAACTGGTGCAGCTGGGCGACGCCGGCCACGTGATGCCGGCGCAGCTGTCGGGCGGCATGCAGCAGCGTGTTGCGCTGGCGCGCGCGCTGGTAATCGAGCCGGATGTGCTGCTGCTCGACGAACCGCTGTCGGCACTCGACGCCAATCTGCGCGCGTCGGTGCGCTCCGAACTGAAGGCGCTGCACGAGCGGCTGCCGAATCTGACGATCGTCTGCGTGACGCACGATCAGGACGACGCGCTGGTGCTGTCGGACCGTACGCTGCTGATGCGCGAAGGGCGCATCGCACAGCTCGGCACGCCGCAGCAGCTGTACGACACGCCCGACGATGCGTTCGTCGCGCGTTATCTCGGCGCGGCCAACCTGCTGCCGCCGCAAATCGCGTTTCCGCTCGGCGATGCGCGTCATGCGGAGCGCGAACGGGTCGCGTGTCTGCGGCCGGAGACGCTGCGCATCATGCCGCTCGGCGAAGGTCAGCTGCACGGCACGATCTCGTCGGTCGAGTGGTATGGCGCGGTGCTGTCGGTATCTGTCGTGCTCGATGCGATGCCCAACGAGCCGGTGCTCGTCACGATGCAGCGCGTGAGCAGCATGACGCCGGAGAAGGGCGCGCGTGTTTCATTGCACTACGAGGCCGCGGATGTCGTCCTTATCAAGCCCTGAGGCGCTCGACACAAACGCTGGCGCGAGCGACCGCGCCGCCGATGCGCGTCGCGCGGCGACCGCCGCATCGCACGCCGCCGCGAAGCGTCGCCGCGAGCGCAGGGCGCAGTGGCATCTGCTGTTTCTCGCGGTAGTCATACTCGGTCCGCTGGTGATCTATCCGCTGGTGCGGCTGGTGTTGTTGAGCCTGAGCGGCGCGGGTGCCCAAGGGCTCAGCTTGCACGCGTACGCGACGTTTTTCGGCAATCCGGAAACGCGCGGCGTGATCGGCACGACGCTGTGGATCCTCTTTTTGAGCGCGGGCCTGGCGTCGCTGCTCGGCGTCGGGCTCGCGGCGCTGCTGTTTTTCAAGCCGTTTCCGGGCGCGCGGCTCGTGACGCGTTTTCTCGAGCTGTTCGTTGCGTTCCCTTCGTTTCTGGTCGCGTTCACGCTGATCTTTCTATACGGCTCGCAAGGCTCGGTCAGCATCGGGCTGCAGCGGCTGTTCCATCTGCAGACGCCGCCACTGGATTTCCTGTTCGGCATCGGCGGCGTGATTCTCGCCGAAGTGGTGTTCTACGCGCCGTTCGTGGTGCGGCCGACGCTCGCATCGTTTGCGATGCTCGACATGCGTCTTATCGAAGCCGCGCGCAGTCTCGGCGCCAACGGGCTGATGGTCGCGCTGCGCGTGATCATGCCGCTCGCGTGGCCCGGCATCGCGGCCGGCACGATCCTGTGTTTCCTGCTGACATTGAACGAATTCGGCATCTTGCTGGTGCTTGGCAGCGCGCATCTGATCACGCTGCCGGTGGCGATCTATAGCTCCGCTACCGTCGATCTCGATCTGCCGACCGCCGCTGCCGGCGCGGTCGTGATGCTGGCCATGTCGCTTTCGCTGTATGCGCTGTATCGCCGGGTGAACCGGCGCAAGATCGGAGGAGCGCGCTAATGGACGTGCCGAAGAGCCGCCCGGCGCTGCCTGCGTTGCATGGCCGCGTGCGGCCGGTGCAACGCGGGATCGTGGCGCGTATCGCGGGCGGCGTGCTGCTTGGGTTGGCCGCGCTGCTGTGCGTGTGGTTGTTTGTGCTGCCGGTGGCCGTGGTCGCGCTGTCGAGCGTGGCCTCACACTGGTCCGGCACGATTCTGCCCGACGGCTTCAGCATGCGCTGGTTCGAACGGCTCGGCTCGAGCGATTTCGATGCGGTGACAACCAGTCTCGAAGTGGGCTTCGGCGTCGCGGTGCTCGGCACCGCGCTCGGGCTGTGGCTCGCGCTCGCGCTGGAAGGGCGCGACCGGCGCGGCCTCGGCGCGCTGGTCGATACGATCGCGATGATGCCCAACGGCGTGCCGAGCGTCGTGCTCGGGCTGGCGGTGCTGATCGCGTATCACAAGAAGCCGCTCGATCTGTCGAGTTCGGCGGCGATCGTCGTGTTCGTGCAGCTCGCGCTAGTGCTGCCGTTTTGCTATCGATGCGCGGCCGCGGCATTGCGGCCCGAGCTGACGATCTTGCGTGAGGCGGCGGCGAGCCTCGGCGCGCCGCCTTCGATGGTGCTGCGGCGCGTCGTGCTGCCGCAGCTGGTGCCGGCGATTCGCGCGAGTCTGGCGCTCGGTTTCGCGCTGTCGCTCGGCGAGCTGGGCGCGACGCTGACCGTTTATCCGCCGGGCTTTGCGACCGTGCCGATCGTCGTGGTCGGGCAGGTCGAGCGCGGCTATTACCTGCCGGCTTCGGCGCTGGCGCTGATTCTGCTGCTGGTTTCGCTGGCAGCCTTGCTGCTGATCGCCGCGCATGTGCCGCGGCGGCGCGCGGACTGACGCGCGCCTTTCCTTAAATTTTTCATTGGTGTGGCTTCGTGTGGTGTTGTGCGCATCCGGATGTGGCAAATTGTGTCAAAATGGCCGAAAATATGGAAATTTGATCGGTGCGTGGATACGTGGCCTTGGGCAGCTTGCCTCGGACGCTCGAGGTCCACGATCCACAAGCGTGTAATCGCTGTATGAGGTAATCGAAGCAATGTCGAATCAATCCGTCCGCCACATCGAAGTCAATGGCCGTCGTTACCGGCTGCCGGTGCAGCCGACCGTCGTCGTATGCGTCGATGGTTGCGAGTACGACTATCTCGAAGCCGCAGTCGCCGCAGGCGCGGCGCCGTATCTCGGCCGGCTGCTGGCCGGCGGCGCGGCGTTCAAGGCCGATTGCGTGATCCCGTCGTTCACCAACCCGAACAACCTGTCGATCGTCTGCGGCGTGCCGCCGGCGGTACATGGCATCTGCGGCAATTTCTTCTGGGATCCGCAGGCAAACGATGGCGCGGGCGGCGAAGTGATGATGAACGACCCGGCTTATCTGCGCGCCGGCACGCTGCTCGCCGCGGCGGCCGACGCGGGTGCGGCGGTGGCCGTCGTCACCGCGAAGGACAAGCTGCGGCGCCTGCTCGGCTGGCAGATGGACGGCATCTGCTTCTCCGCGGAAAAAGCGGATCAGGCAACGATGGACGACAACGGCATCGATGACGTGCTCGAGCTGGTCGGCTTGCCGGTGCCCGACGTGTACAGCGCGGACTTGTCGGAATTCGTGTTCGCGGCCGGCGTGCGGCTCGCGCAGACGCGCAAGCTCGACCTGATGTATCTGTCCACCACCGATTACATCCAGCACAAGTTCGCCCCAGGCACACAAGGCGCGAACGACTTCTACGCGATGATGGACCGCTACCTCGCGCAGCTCGACGAGCTCGGCTGGGCGATCGGCCTCACCGCGGATCACGGCATGAATGCCAAGCACGATCCGCAGACCGGCGCGCCGAACGTGATCTATCTGCAGGATGTGATGGATCAATGGCTCGGCGCGAGCGCGGCCCGTGTGATCTTGCCGATCACCGATCCGTACGTGGTGCACCACGGCGCGCTCGGCTCGTTCGCAACGATCTATCTGCCGCGCGAGATCGATGTGCGCGCCATCATCGAGCGGCTTGCGGCGCTGCCGGGTGTCGAAGTGGTGCTCGATAATCGCGCCGCGTGCGAGCGCTTCGAGCTGCCGAACGATCGCGTCGGCGATGTCGTCGTGATCGGCACGCGCGATACGGTGCTCGGTACGCGTCACGATGAACACGACCTGTCCGGCTTGACGGTGCCGCTGCGCTCCCACGGCGGTTTGTCCGAGCAGCAGGTCCCGCTGATCTTCAACGGCGCGCTGGACGGCTGGCCCGCAGGCCGGCGGCTGCGCAACTTCGACGTGTTCGACGTCGCGCTCAACCATCTGGCGGCCACATCATGAATGCGCTGCTCACCGATCATCCGGCGTTTCGTGCGGAAGCGCTGCGGCTCGAAGGCAAGCATGTGGAGCGCTCACGCACGCTCGACGTGTTCGATCCGTATAGCGGGTTGCGGGTGGGCAGCGTGCCGCTCGCGTCGGTCGACGACGTGCGCGCCGCGTTCGAGTATGCGCATGCCTACACCGCGCAGCTGACGCGCTATGAGCGTTCGCAGATTCTCGAGCGTGCGGCGGCGCTGTTGCGTGAGCGTGTGGAAGCGGCGTCGGATCTGATTTCGCGGGAATCGGGATTGTCGAAGCAGGATTCGCGCTACGAGATCGGTCGCGTGGCCGACGTGTTCAAGTTCGCTTCGATCGAAGCGTTGCGCGACGACGGTCAGAGTTTTTCGTGCGATCTCACGCCGCACGGCAAGAAGCGCCGCGTATTCACGCAGCGCGAGCCGCTGGCGGGGGTGATCGTTGCGATCACACCGTTCAACCATCCGATGAACCAGGTCGCGCACAAGATTGCGCCGGCCATCGCGACCAACAACCGGGTGTTGCTGAAGCCGTCGGAGAAGGTGCCGCTGTCCGCGTATTACCTCGCGGATCTGCTTTACGAAGCCGGCTTGCCCGAGCCGATGCTGCAGGTATTGACCGGCGATCCGCGCGAAATCGCCGACGAACTGATCACGCATCCGCTCGCGGAACTGGTGACGTTCACCGGCGGCGTCGCGATCGGCAAGCAGATTGCGGCGCGTGCGGGCTATCGGCGCGTGGTGCTCGAACTCGGCGGCAACGATCCGTTGATCGTGCTCGAAGATGCCGATCTCGAACGCGCCGCGGAGCTTGCCGTGCAGGGCTCGTACAAGAACTCCGGGCAGCGTTGCACGGCGGTCAAGCGTTTGCTGGTGCAACGCAGTGTAGCGGCGCGCTTTACGGAACTGGTGGTCGAGAAGACGCGCGCGTGGCGTTACGGCGATCCGTTCGATCCGTCGAACCGGATGGGCACCGTGATCGACGCCGCAGCAGCGCGGCTGTTCGAGGCGCGCGTCAATGAAGCGGTCGCGCAAGGCGCACGGCTGTTGACCGGCAATCAGCGCAACGGCGCGCTGTACGCGCCGACCGTACTCGATCGCGTCGACCCCGCGATGACGTTGATTCGCGAGGAAACCTTCGGGCCGGTTTCGCCGATCGTCGCGTTCGATACGCTCGACGACGCGATCCAGCTCAGCAACGGCACGCCGTTCGGCTTGTCGTGCGGCGTCTGCACGAACCGGCAGGACGCGATCTTGCGCTTTATCAACGAGCTGCGCGTGGGGACCGTGAATGTGTGGGAAGTGCCGGGCTATCGCGTCGAGCTGACGCCGTTCGGCGGCATCAAGGATTCGGGGTTGGGATACAAGGAAGGCGTGCAGGAAGCGATGAAGAGCTTCACCAACCTGAAGACGTTTTCGTTACCGTGGGAGTGACATTGTGGCTTTGAGTCTGGACGATATTCGCGGTTTGTTCGAAGAGCACGGCAATCTGGCGTATGGCGGCGAGCAGGTGAGCCAGCGCGAGCATGCGCTGCAGTGCGGCGCGCTGGCGGAGCGGGAAGCGGCGAGCGACGAACTGGTGGTCGCGGCGTTTCTGCACGACATCGGGCATTTGCTGAATCGCAAGGGGCCGACGCCGACTGCGCGAGGCGTCGACGATCTGCATCAGTTCTTTGCGCTGCCGTTCTTGCGGCCGGTGCTGCCGGAGGCGGTGCTCGAGCCGATTCGTCTGCATGTGGATGCGAAGCGCTGTCTGTGCGCGATCGACGACACCTACTTCGGCACGCTGTCGCCGGATTCGGTGCGCAGCCTGCAGTTGCAAGGCGGCGTGTTCAGCAGCGAAGAGGCGCAGGCGTTCTTGAGCAAGCCTTATGCGGAAGACGCGTTGCGCTTGCGTCGATGGGACGATCTGGCCAAGGTCGCCGATACGGCGACGCCGGAGATCGATCACTATCTGCAGCTGGTTGAGCGGGTGATGGAAAAGCGCGCGGCTGCTTAAGGCTGGCTTTGCGTTTTCTTTAGCGCTTTGGTTGTTTTGCTTAGTGATGTCGTTGCTAAAGCAAGCTTGACATGTGGGCGTGTGAAGAGGGTCTTCACACGCCCACATTGCTTTCTAAAACTTTCTGAAAATAGCGCTTGCGTGCGGCGCATCGAGTGTCTAGAATCTCGATCTTTCGCGCTTCGGCAAACGGGGTGCGAAAGGCGGGAGCGCCAGTAATGGCGGGGGTTTTCGCGGAGTGCAGCAGGTTAGGAAGTTAAAAAAACCTGTTGACGATGTGAGCGAAAGTCTGCATAATCTCGCTTCTCTGCTGCTGAAGCGGCAGACACGAAACAGGCGGTAGCAGCGAAAGGCTGCTGTGCAGTTTAAGCCGGTTTTGTGACGCGATCTTTAACAATTCACAGCCGATAAGTGTGGGCATC